>NZ_JBICSY010000006.1:0-443871 GCF_043197345.1 Micromonospora sp. NPDC049175
AACCGGTCGTAACACAACGTGCACTTCCACGCCCGACCGTCGTCCTTACGCTGGTCGATCACCCCGTACGGACACGCCGAGATGCAGTAACCGCAGCCGTTGCAGATGTCCTCCTGCACCACCACCGTCCCGAACTCCGTCCGGAACAACGAACCCGTCGGACACACATCCAGACACGCCGCATGGGTGCAGTGCTTACAGACGTCCGACATCATCAACCACCGGAAATCGGTGCGCTCCTCCACACCCGTGCCCCGCCCCGGCGGCTGCGCCCCCGGCATCCCCAGGAACTCCGGACCCGCGCCACCCACGACGACCGGATCGGCGGCGAGGGGGGCGCCGAGCACGTCCGCCGCTCCACCCGCGGCCATCCGGGCGGCGGCGGGCGGCGCTCCGGTCGGCACACCCGGGTCCGTGCCCGTGCGCTGACCGGTGCCGGCCGCCACGGCCGCCGACGCCGCGCTTGCCGAACCGTGGGTCGGCGTACCCGCGAACGGCGGGGCGCGGTGTCCGGCCGGTCGGGGTTGCTCGATGAACGCGACGTGTCGCCACGAGTTCGCGGTCAGCGCGCCGGTGTTGTCGTACGACATGCCGAGCAGGTCCAGGCCGCTCTCCGGCACACCGTTCCACTCCTTGCAGGCCACCTCGCAGGCCTTACAACCGATGCAGACGCTGGTGTCGGTGAAGAACCCCATCCGCGGCGGCGCGTCCTCGTAACCGGCCTCGGGTGCCGGATCCAACGGGCCGTAGAGGCTGTTCGGGTCAGGAATCACCGGGCTGCTCCCCCGCGCTGTCGGTGGTGACCGCCGGGGCCTGCTGGCCGGGCGTGATCCCGGCGCGCCGCTGGTAGTCGGCCACCAGGTCGAGCAGCGTCGGCCCGGTGGGCCGCCGGCCCGGCCGGACATCGCAGGTGCCGACCTTGCTCTCCTGGATCAGGACGTTCGGGTCCAGGCTGATGCCGAACAGGTCGTTTGCCGAGTCGCCGGTCACCAGACCCTCGAAACCGAAGTGGTACGGCAACCACACCTGGTGGATGATCCGACCGTCCACCCGCAACGGCGTGAGCCGGTCGGTCACCAACACCTTCGCCTCGATCACCGCACGACCGCTGACCAGGTGCGCCCACCCCAGATGGGTAAGCCCCGCCTCGCCTGCCATTTCCGGTGACACCTCGACGAACATCTCCGGTTGCAGCTCGGCAAGCGTCCGGACGGTCCGGCTCATCCCACCGGCGGTGTGGTGCTCGGTGAGCCGGCTGACCGTGAACACGTACGGGAACACCTGACTGTGCTCCTGCGGTGGGCTCGGGTTCACCGAGTTGACCGGGTGCGCGTACATCTTGCGGGTCGGGTTGGCCTGCTGCCGATAGAGCGGGTTACGCACCGGCGACTCCACCGGCTCGTAGTGCGTCGGCATCGGTCCGTCCAGCACGCCGCTGGGCGCGTACAGCCAGCCCTTGCCGTCACCCTGCATGACGAACGGGTCGTCACCGGCGATGCCCTCCGTCCCGGACGCGCCGGGTGGCGGCCGGTACGACGGCGGTTTGGTCTTCTCGAAGTCCGGCACGTCGTAGCCGGTCCACTCGGACTTCTCCGCGTCCCACCAGACGTAGCGTTTGCGCTCACTCCACGGGTTGCCGTCCGGGTCGGCGGAGGCACGGTTGTAGAGGATGCGCCGGTTCGCCGGCCACGCCCACCCCCACTCGGCGGCCACCCAGTCCTGCTCGTGTCGGGACTTGCGCCGCGCCGCCTGGTTGACACCGTCGGCGTACACGCCGGTGTAGATCCAGCAGCCGATCGCGGTGGAGCCGTCCGCGCGGGCCTCGGCGAAACTGGACAGCGGGCGGCCGGTCGTCACGTCGTACCCGTTGATCTCGCGCAGCACCGACTCGGCGCTCGGCTCCGCGTGCGGACCGTGCGTGGGGTAGTCCCAGGTGAGGTCGAGCAGCGCCCGGTCACGCGGCAACGGCGAGCCGGCCAGCTTCTCCCGCAGCCTGCGCCCCAGGTGGTAGAAGAACCACAGCTCGGAGCGGGCGTCGCCCGGCGGCTCGACGGCCTTCTCCCGCCACTGCAACAGCCGCTGCGTCTGGGTGAACGTGCCCTCCTTCTCCACGTGCGAGGCGGCGGGCAGGAAGAACACCTCGGTGCGGCACTCCTCCGGCACGATCTCCCCGGTGGCGACCTCGGGGCCGTTCTGCCAGAACGTGGCGCTCTCGATCATGAACAGGTCCCGGACCACAAGCCAGTCCAGGTTGGCCATGCCCAGGCGCTGCGCCCGGCCGTGCGCGGAGCCGACCGCCGGGTTCTGACCGAGCAGGAAGTAGCCCTTGATCTTCCCGTCGATCATGTTGAGCACCTGCTGGTAGGTGCCGTGGTCACCGGTCAACCGGGGCAGGTAGCCGTAACAGAAGTCGTTCTCCGGCGTCGCCGCGTCACCCCAGTACGCCTTGAGCAGGCTGGCGGCGAACGACCGCGCGTTGCCCCAGAAGCCCTTCTGACCCGGGTGCCGGATGCTGTCCACCCACTCGTCGAAGCTCGGGTGGTCGGCGTGGTGCGGCATCGGCAGGTAGCCGGGCAGCAGGTTGAACAACGTCGGGATGTCGGTGGAGCCCTGGATGCTGGCATGCCCGCGCAGGGCCATCACGCCCCCGCCCGGGCGACCCATGTTGCCGAGCAGCAGTTGGATGATCGCGCCGGTACGGATGTACTGCACACCGACGCTGTGCTGCGTCCACCCCACCGAGTAGATCAGCATGCCGGTGCGCTCCCGACCGGAGTTCCGCGTCCACGCCTCGGCCAACTCCAGGAACTGCTCCCGCGGGATGCCGCAGACCCGTTCCACCATCTCCGGGGTGTAGCGGGCGAAGTGGCGTTTGAGGATCTGGTAGACGCAGCGCGGGTGCCGCAACGTCTCGTCGCGTTCGGTCTGCCCGCCGACAGGCGCGCCGTGCGACTCGTGCGTCAGACCCGCGGCGCTGTCCCGCTCCTGCTCGGTGTGCCCACTGCCGGACGAACCCTCGTGCCCCGCGTACTGCCAGCTGTCCTGCACGTACGCGCCGGTCTCCGGATCGAACCCGGAGAAGAACCCGTCGCCGTCCTCGGTGTCGACGAACTCCTCGCTGACGATCGTCGCCGCGTTGGTGTACGACAGCACGTACTCCCGGAAGTCCAACTCGTTGTCCAGGATGTAGCGCACCACCCCACCGAGCAACGCGATGTCCGTGCCCGCCCGGATCGGCAGGTACGCGTCAGCCACCGCACTGGTCCGGGTGAACCGCGGGTCGACGTGGAAGACCTTCGCACCCTTGCGCTTGGCCTCCATCACCCACTGGAAACCCACCGGGTGCGCCTCAGCCATGTTCGAACCCTGGATGACGATCACGTCAGCGTTGGCGATGTCCTGCTGGAAATCCGTCGCACCGCCACGACCGAAGCTGGCCCCCAGACCGGGGACGGTGGCGGAGTGTCAAATACGGGCCTGGTTCTCGATCTGGAGCGCCCCCATCGCGGTGAACAACTTCTTGATGAGGTAGTTCTCCTCGTTGTCCAGCGTCGCCCCACCCAGACTGGAGAAACCCAGCGTCCGGTTGAGCGGCCGGCCCTGCGTGTCGACATCCTCCCAGGTCTGCGCACGGGCCGCGAGCATCCGGTCGGCGATCATGTCCAGCGCGGTGTCGAGGTCCAGATCCTCCCACTGCGTCGAGTACGGACGGCGGTAACGCACAGTCGTCTGCCGCAGCGGGCTGGTCACCAGACTCTTACTGGCCGAACCCTTCGGACACAGCCGACCCCGCGAGATCGGGCTGTCCGGATCGCCCTCGATCTGACTGACCTGGCCGTCCCTGACGTACACCCGCTGACCACAACCGACGGCGCAGTACGGGCAGACCGACCGGGCCATCGAATCCGCGTCATCGGTGCGCGCGGTGAGTTCTGCCGACCGGGTGGACTTGGCCGCGGCACCCCGACCGAGCGGATCGGTGCCGGTGAGCTGCCGGTAAACCGGCCAACCCTCGATGAAGGTACGCAAACCCATGCCCCGACACCCCCTCCCACGCGAGCGACCCCATGAACATAGGTCAACCGAGACATGTTCGCGAGTGGGCAGACAGACAGCGCCGCCCCCGGCCTTGTGGACCGGGGGCGGCGCTGGTGTCGGTGTGCAGGTCGCCTCTCGGCGAGTGGCGCGACGCGGCTCCAGCCAAACGGTATTCCGCGACGGCGATATTAGGTGAGGCCCGGGGACACTGAGTCACACCGACACCCTCCACAACCAGCCGGTCCCCCACGTTGTTCCCGCACTCCGCGTTCCCGCGCTCCGCCGCGCGAGCCCATCCGGTCGCAGCGCCCGCCCGTCCCGCCGCCCGTCCCGCGCGCCCGCCCCGCCGCCCGCCCCGCGCGCCGGGTCCCATCGCGGTAAGGCCGGTCGCCTCCCGGCCACGGCACGCACGCCCCCAAGCGCCGCGCTTCGGCCATGTCCCGCGAGATCTTGGACAGTTTCCGTTAGCGCGGCGGGCCCGCGTAACGGAAACTGTCCAAGATCTCGCGGGCAGCCACCACCGAACCGTGCTCGGCCAGACACCGGACGGCGCGGCGTCCGCGGCCAGCGGCAGCGGCCAGCGGGTCGGCGTGGTTTCCAGGTGCAGCGAGATGAAACGCCGGCGCTCAGCGAGTTGGCGAGCAGTCCATACGCCCCGCACGGAAATGGAAACACCGCCGACCGGCACCCCGGGGCGCGGGTGCCGGTCAGCGTTCGGGCGCGGTGGTGCGGTCATGCGGTCATGCGGTGGTGCGGTCGGTGCGGTCATGCGGTCATGCGGTCATGCGGTCATGCGGTCATGCGGTCATGCGGTGGTGCGGTGGTGCCGTTGTCAGCTGTTCCAGTGCTGGCCGACCAGGTCGGTGGCCTGCTGCTCCCACTGGGCGTAGGCGTCGGGGTAGGCGGAGACCTGGACGGTCTGCGCGGCGTCGGTCAGCGCCATGTCCTGCCAGCCGTCGACCTGACGCAGGCCCTTGAGGAACGCGGTGGTGGAGTACTCCGGGTTGGTGATCTGCTCCGGCGTACCCCAACCCGAGCTGGGGCGTTGCTGGAACAGGCCCAGCGAGTCGTGGTCGTTGGCGTCGCCGAGGTGGCCCAGGTTCTCCAGCTTCGACTCCTGCAGGCTCGTCGCGATCGAGATGACCGCGGCGCGCTCGGGCAGGCCGGCCTTCTTCGTCGCGGCGATGATCGCCTTGACGTTGGCGGTCTGCTCATCGTTCAGGGAGATGTGCGACTGGTCGCCCTGCGGCTTCGGCGCAGTGGTCTGCACGGCCACCGCGACCGGCTTGGCATCCACCGGGGCGGCGGCGTGGGCGGCGATCGGACCGGCGAAGACACCACCGGCGAACGCGAGACCAGCAACAGACAGCACGCTCTTACGCATGATCGTGTTCATGGGGGTAGCTCCTTCGGGGGTAGGAACACCCAGCCACCAAACGGGGGTCGGCGGCACGGGTGTGAGCACCTCGTCCGGCGCTGCACAAAACAAGGGGGGAAGTCTGGGGGGTGACACCCTGTCGGGCGTCGGGGTCGGCGACCTGCCGAGCGGGGGCTCGTGGCGCCGGGTCCATGTGTAACGACCCGGGGGGCCAGGGTCATTCCGGGGCGGCCCATCCATCGGCACCCTCGTCATGGCGGTGCCCGCGGTCGTTCGTGGGGACTGTAACGACCGGGTGGAGGCTGGCATTCCAACCTGCGCGACCAGCCCTCAGCGGTCGGGCGGCGGGTCGGTGGTCCTGCGATCGTCAGGGTATGTAACGACCCCGGCCCCGCCATGATTCCGGCCCACGAGTGCGCCCGGCCACACCCCAGCACCGGACAAACCACCCACGGCGCGGCTTGGGCGCCCCCAACCCGCCGTCACCCGCGTGATCCACTCGGGTTCACGGAAGTCGGGGCATCCCGGACTCCCGGACACCCCGACTTCACCAAACCCGAGTCGATCACGACGGACTACGCGCGCCAGCTCGGCGCAAAACGGACACATTTCGGAGTGATGGCGGCCAGGCCGGCGCGCCTGGAGCAGGGCGCGGGGATCGACCTGAGCGACACCGGGTCTGCCGGGCGTTACCCTGACACCATGCAGGCCGTCTCCCCCACCCCGACCGGCGTGGCCTTCCTGGCGCGTCCCGGTCGCCCCGCCGTGGTGGCGAGAACACTCGCCGAGCTGGGCGGCCCGACCCGGGGTGTCGTCGAACTGCCCGTACGGCTCATGTGGAACTCCGAGCGCACTTTCGACCTCGGCGACCCCGACCAACTGCTCTGGATGTACGAGAACGTGCTCCGCGAGACCACCCGTGCCGACGACCTGCGGGCGCTGATCAACGGGCGGACCCTGCGCCGGGTGTGGCGACTGCTCAACCTGCCGCGGGGCGTACGGCAGGCGTGGGAGAGCCGGCACCGCGGCCTGCGCGCGGCGTGATCGCGCCGCACCTGCACGAGTTCTACCGGGAGGTGGCCCGGGTGGCGCTGACCGCCGCCGGGCCGTACCGGTTCGTGTTGGGGGGTGGGGTGGCCTGGGCGGCGCACGGGTTGGTCGCCCGCCCGACGGAGGACGTCGATCTCTTCGCGGACGTGGAGGGCGCGGCGGCGGCGGCGTCCGCCGGGGTGCGGGTGGCGTTGGAACGTGCCGGCTTCACCGTCACCGACGCGGACCCGGACAGTGAGCTGGCCGAGCTGTTCGACGGGTACGGCCAGGACATGAAGGACTTCGTGGTGAGCCGGGACGGCCGGCAGATCCGGCTCAGCCTCGCCCGGTTGGACCGTCAGCAGAGCCCGGTGGTGATGGACCTCGGCCCGGTCATGGACGTCCGTGACCTGGTGGCCAACAAGATCGCGGCACTTGTCAACAGGCGGGAGGTCCGGGACTTCATCGACGTGGCGGCGGCGCTGGAGCACTACGACGTGACCGAGCTGTTGGTGCTGGCACGGCAGGTCGACCCCGCGCTGGATCCGGCGGACGTGCGGGCCGCCGGCCGCTACCTGGACCGGTTGGCCGAGCAGCGCTTCGGCCGGTACGGCCTCAACGCGGCCGACATCGCCCAGGTCCGGCAGCGCTTCGCCGCCTGGCCGCGCTGACCCGGCCGCCGCCGGCGAACCGATCGACGAGACGGGCAACGCCCCGCGACGAACCGGGCAACGACGGCGCGAGGAACCAGCGCAACGACCGCGGCCCGGCGCAGCGCCCGGATCACGACTCGCCGGACCGGACCTCGTCGGGGCGGGCAGCCGAGCGGCGCCCACCCCGGTGGCGGATCACTTGGTCGGTCGACCGCCCGTGACCCCCAGGATCTCGCCGGTGACGTAGCTGGACTCCTGCGAGGCGAAGAAGACGTACGCGGGGGCCAGCTCGGCCGGCTGGCCGGGACGCCCCTCCGGGGTGTCGGTGCCGAACTGCTTCACCTTCTCCTCCGGCATCGTGGCTGGGATCAGTGGAGTCCAGACCGGGCCGGGTGCGACCGCGTTGACCCGGATGCCCTGCTCGGCCAGGTCGGCGGCGAGGGCCTTGGTGAAGTTGGCGATCCCCGCCTTCGTGGTGGCGTAGTCGAGCAGCTGCGGCGACGGGTCGAACGCCTGGATCGACGCCGTGTTGATGATCGCCGACCCCTCGGCCAGGTGCGGGATGGCCGCCTTGCAGAGCCAGAACATCGCGTACAGGTTGGTCTTGAGCACCCGGTCGAACTGCTCGGTGCTGATGCCGAGGATCCCCTTGTCCTGCGACATCTGGTAGGCCGCGTTGTTGACCAGGATGTCGATGCCGCCCAGGTCGCGGATCGCCCGGTCGACCAACTCCTGGCAGTGCGCCTCGTCGGTGATGTCGCCGCGTACCGCGATGCCTCGCCGGCCGGCCTCCTCGACCAGCCGGATGGTCTCCCGGGCGTCCGCGTCCTCCTCCTCGCTCAGGTACGAGATGAGCACGTCGGCGCCCTCCCGCGCGTACGCGATCGCGATGGCCCGGCCGATCCCCGAGTCACCGCCGGTGATCAGCGCCCGCTTGCCGTCGAGCTTGCCGCTGCCCCGGTACGACTCCTCCCCGTGGTCGGGCTTCGGGAACATGCCAGCGGTCGAGCCGGGCGGTGACTGCTGCTGTGCGGGCTGACCGGACTGCTGGCCGTACTGGCTGGTCGGGTCCTGCTGGGTGTGCTGGTCCTCGCTCACGTGATAACTCCTCACTGCGCGCGGGAAGCGGGGCTTTCCCGCGAATGTCGTCCCGGATCGCCCTACCCCGCACCTGCCTGCGGAAACCGCAGTAACGCGCGGGGCTGGCGTGGCGGGGGTGACGGCCGCTGGTTATGGTGCGCAAGGCGCTCACGAGGCGCGTCCACCCCCATGGAAAGGCACGTCATGACCTTCTCCTCCGGCCCGTCGCGCCGCCAGGTGCTCGTCGCCGCCGCGGCGGCGACGGCCGCCCCGCTGATCGCCGCCGCGCCCGCGCAGGCGGCCGGCAGGCCCCGGCCGCGCACCTGGGACCTCACCCTCCTCGGCACGTCGGACACCCACGGCAACGTCTACAACTGGGACTACTACCGCGACGCCGAGTACGACGACAGCAAGCACAACGACATCGGCGTCGCGAAACTGGCGACCCTGATCAACCAGATCCGCCGGGAGCGGCGCGGCAAGGCGACCCTGGTGCTGGACGCCGGTGACACGATCCAGGGCACGCCGCTGGCCACGTACTACGCCAAGCAGGAGCCGATCACCGCCACCGGGGAGAAGCACCCGATGGCCCGGGCCATGAACGTCATCGACTACGACGCGGTGACCCTCGGCAACCACGAGTTCAACTACGGTCTGCCGTTGCTGGACCTGTGGATCCGTCAGCTCGGCTTCCCGGCGCTCGCCGCCAACGCGGTGAATGCGAAGACCGGCAAGCCGGCCTTCCAGCCGTACGTCATCAAGAAGGTCTCCCTCGGTTTCGCCGCGCCGACCCTGCGGGTCGGCATCCTCGGGCTGACCAACCCTGGCGTGGCCATCTGGGACAAGGGCAACGTCGAGGGCAGGCTGCGCTTCGACGACATGGTCGCGACCGCCGCGAAGTGGGTGCCGATCATGCGGGCGCGCGGCGCGGACCTCGTGCTGATCTCCGCGCACGGCGGTGACAGCGGCACCTCCAGCTACGGCCCGGAGCTGCCCAACGAGAACCCGGTGGCGCTGATCGCCCAGCAGGTGCCCGGGATCGACGCGATCCTCTTCGGTCACGCGCACAACGAGGTGGTCGAGCGGTTCGTCACCAACGAGCGGACCGGCGCGCAGGTGCTGCTCTCCGAGCCGTCGAAGTGGGGCCAGCGGCTCACCCGGATGGACTTCACCCTCGCCCGGGAGCGTGGCCGTTGGACGATCACCACGAAGGCCGCCACCATGCTGAACACCAACACGGTGGTCGAGGACCCGAAGGTGCTCGCGGCGGTGCGGGCCCAACACCAGAAGACCATCGCGTACGTCAACCAGGTGGTCGCCCAGTCGACAGTGGAGTTGTCGGCGGCGGAGTCGCGGTACAAGGACACGCCGATCCTGGACTTCATCAACCACGTGCAGACCGAGGTGGTCGGCGCGGCCCTGGCCGGCACCACGTACGCGGACCTGCCGGTGCTGTCGATCGCGGCGCCGTTCAGTCGTACCGCGGTCTTCCCCGCCGGTGACGTCAAGATCCGCGACGTGGCCGGCCTGTACGTCTACGACAACACCCTCGAAGCGGTCGTGCTCAGCGGCGCCGAGGTGCGCGCGTACCTGGAGTACTCGGCGAAGTACTTCCGGACCCTCGCGCCGGGCGCGCCTGTCGACCCGGAGCAGATCAGCGACCCGGCGGTGCCGGACTACAACTACGACGTCTTCTCCGGCCTCGACTACGACATCGACATCGCCAAGCCGGTCGGGCAGCGGATCACCCGACTGGTGCTGACCGGCACCGACACTCCGGTGGCCGACAACGCGCAGTTCGTGGTGGCGGTGAACAACTATCGGCGCAGCGGCGGCGGCAACTTCCCCGGCATCGTGAAGACCCAGGTCTACAACGCGCAGCAGGAGATCCGTCAGCTGCTCATCGACTGGGCGCAGGCCAAGGGGACGATCGACCCGGCCGACTTCTTCCAGCCCAACTGGCGGCTCGTACGCGAGGGCGTGCCGCTCTTCTGATCTCCGATCGTCGGCGGGCCGTGGGTGGCGACACCCGCGGCCCGCCGCGCGTGTGTCAGCCCTGCACGTTCCAGCGGACCGGGTCCTCGGGCTCCGGCTGATCTCGCCCGGGGTCGGTCTCGGTCAGCGCTACCCGCTCGTCGGGGCGGACCGCGGGCGGCAACTCCCCGAAGCGCGCGTGCCGCAGGAACGCGTACTCGTCATCGGTGAACGGCTGTTCGGCCATCGACACCTCCTGTTGCTCCCCGTCATTGTCCGGTGTACGGGGTGCTCGACACCAGGTCACCGTCACACCGCGTAGAGCATCCTAGGATCCTGGGTGAGCAGTGGAGGACCGTCGACGCCGGTCGGGCAGCCGGTCGAGCACCGCGAGCGCCGCCCGGATCGGCCGCCGCCGCAGCATCTCGGCGAAGCTCGCCCGACCCTGGCAGAACTGGACGAACATCCGCCACCCCGGCGGGGTCGCCAACAGGGCGTGGAACACCCCCGGACGCCTGGTGAACACGTCAAGCAGCCGGAACCCGGCCCGCATCTCCGGCACCAGACGCTCGGCGACCGCCCGCTCGTACCCGGCCAGATCTCCGCCGGCGACCGCCGCGCCGGCCAACTCACCCGAGCGCAACGCGAAGCTGATGCCCTCCCGGCTCCACGGCTCCAACAGCCCCGCCGCATCGCCCACGACAAGCACCCGACCGTTACGCAACGGCGAATCCTCCTCGCGGCACCGGGTCAGGTGACCGGAGTCGTGCTCCGCCGGCAACCCGGTCAGCCCCAACCGGTCGACGAACCGCCGCAGGTAGTCCCGGGTCCCCTCCCCCGCGCCCCGACCGGCGATCACACCGACGGTCAGTGTGTCGTTCTTGGGAAAGACCCAGGCGTACGAGCCCGGCATCGCGCCCCAGTCCAGCAGCAGCCGCCCCCGCCACCGCTCCTGCTCCGCCGGGGGCACCGGAATCTCCAGCTCCAGACCCAGGTCCACCTGCCGGTACCGCACCCCGACGTGCCGGGCGCTCACCCCCGAGGAACCATCCGCCCCGATCACCGCACGGGCCGCGATCGTCGTACCGTCGGCCAGCCGCAGGCGTACCCCCTCGGGGTCCTGCTCGATCGCGCGGACGGCGACCCGCTCCCGCACCTGCGCGCCGGCGGCGACCGCCGCCGCGCGCAGCCGGTCGTCGAACTCCTCGCGGCGCACCATCGTCACCACCGGACTGCCGTGACGGCGGGTGAACTCCCGGCGGCCGTCGCGGGTGAACGTCACCCGGTCCACCCGATCGTGCGCGGGCACCTCGATCCGACCGTGGACCGCCGCCAGGGAGGTGCCAATCAGGCCACCGCCGCAGGTCTTGTACCGCGGGTGCGCGGCCCGCTCGACAACAAGTGTGGACACGCCCGCGCGGGCAGCGGCGTAGGCCGCGGACAGGCCGGCGGGGCCGGCGCCGACGACAACGAGGTCCCAAACGATCACGAAAGCAGCCTAGGGGATGGCGAACCGCGCATTCGTTCACCGAGGGGGTGATCCCGCACGGCTATCCTCGGTCGGTCCGCACGTGCGTCCCGACGCCTGACCGACAGCCCACCGGACGGGGAGCCGTACGTGGCCATCAGCATCGACAGGCTCACCCTGGGCTACGGCGACCACCTCGTGGTGGCCGACTTCGGCCTCGACGTCCGGCCCCGGGAGGCGGTGGCCCTGCGCGGGCCCAACGGCGCGGGAAAGTCCACCCTGCTGCGGTGCGTGGCAGGTCTGCACGCGCCGCGCGCGGGCACCGTGACGGTGGCCGGTCTCCCGGTGGACGAGCGGGACGCGGGGTTCCGCCGCGCGGTGGTGGCGATGCTCGACGACGTCGCCTGGTATCCGTCGCTCACGGTTCGCGAGCACGTTGATCTGGTACGGCTGCTCAACCCTGCGGATACCGGCGCCTGGTGGGATCCGGTCGAGCTGCTGGATCTGCTCGCCCTGACCACCGTCGCCGACGACTCCCCGGTGCGGCTCTCCTCGGGTCAACGGCAGCGCCTGACGCTGGCCATGGCCTTCGCGCGGCCCAGCCGGGTGCTCCTGCTCGACGAGCCGGAACGACACCTGGACGCGGCGGGCCGGCAGACCGTGATCGACCTTGTGCGCGCGTATCTCGACCGGGACGGCGCCGCGCTGATCGCCACCCACGACCCCGACCTCGCCGAGACCTGCCGTGTCGTCGAGGTCACCGGGCCCGAACACCCTCGACACCCGCGATGAGTGTCGGACCGGCCCCGGTCTCCGCGCGTACGGTCCGGCGGTGGCTGCGGGCCCGACAGGTACGCCAGGCCCGGGAGCAGTGGAGCGCCGACGGGCTCTACACGGTCGCGCTGGCGCTGATCTTCCTGCTCCTCATGATCGGTACGGCGGTACACGGCCATCTGCGGGACACCGACGGGAACGGGCCGGCGAGCACGGCCACCGTCCTGGCCGTGGCGCTGGGCAGCGTCGTGGCGCTCCTCGCGTGCGCGGCGCTGGCGGGGCCCCTCGCAACCTCCGCCGCGGCGCTGAGCTGGCTCGCCACCAGCCCGCTGCGGCGCGCCGAGATGCTGCGTCCCCGCCTCGTCGCCGTGCTCGGTGCCGGCCTCGTCGGCGGGGTGCCGCTGACCGTCGCCGCGGCCCGGCCGGCGGTCGTCGTCCCGGCGTTCGCCCTCGGCGTGGCGACGGCCGCCACGGCGGTGCTGGTGCAGACCTCGGCCCGTGATCCGGCCCGGGTGCTGCGGATCTCGGCGACGGTCTGCGGCGTCGCCGCGCTCACGGTGGGCCTGCTCGGCATCGCCCCGGCCGTGCGTCCCCCTGCCGTTCCGGTCACGGTGATCGCCGTGCTGACCGCCGCAGTGGCGACGTTCCTGGCCGCGCGGCGGCTCGACGCGGTACGGCTGACCACCCTGCACGCCTCCGGGGCGTCCGTGCTCGCGGCGACCGGCGGCGTCACGGCGGGAGATCCCGGCCTGCTGTCCCGGGTCGCCGAGGACCGCCGCTGGAAACGGCACCCGCCGCGCGGACGGTTCCGGCTGCCCGCCGGCTCCTCGGCGATCCCGGCCCACGACGTGATCACCCTCCTCCGCATGCCGTCGCGGATCCTCCTGATCGCGGCCTTCGCCGCCATCCCCGCCCTGATCACCGTCGCCCCCGCGAGCCGGGCCGCGCTCTGGCTCGCCTGCGGCCTGTACGCCACGGCCCAGCTCACCGGCAATGTCCGCTACGACGCCGACCGCCCCG
Source organism: Micromonospora sp. NPDC049175 (assembly GCF_043197345.1). Taxonomy (NCBI): domain Bacteria; kingdom Bacillati; phylum Actinomycetota; class Actinomycetes; order Micromonosporales; family Micromonosporaceae; genus Micromonospora; species Micromonospora sp. NPDC049175. The sequence continues at coordinate 13,415 of NZ_JBICSY010000006.1, forward strand.
GACTGGGCCGGCTGCTCGGCCGCACCGACGGTGCGCTGCTGCGGCTGCGCGCCGTCGTACCGGTGGGCGTCGCGGTGCTCTGGAGCGCCGGCTCCGCGGCGACGCTGGCCGGGCAGACGGGTGCCGACCCTGCGTGGAGCGCCGCTCTCGGCGCGGCGGCGGGCCCCGCGCTCGCCGCGGGTGCGCTGCGCTCCTGCCGTCGGTCGTTCGTCCGCCACGACTACCCGCTGATCGTCACGCCCCAGGGAGTGGTGCCCAGCGGACCGCTGCTCTGGGTCACCCAGACGTTCGACGTGGCGCTGATCGGCACCCTGCCGGCCCTGGCCGCGATCACCGCCGACAGCGTCGGGGGTATCGCCGTGGCCATCCAGGCGGTCCTGTCCGTCGTCGTGCTGACCGCGTTCCTCACCGCGTCCGGGACGCGCCGGGCCCGTGGACGTCTCCGTCGCTCCGCCCGGGCGGCCGTGACCAGAGCGGTGACGGTGGTGTGGCGGCTCTGAGGCGCCCCACGCCCCGCCGGCTGGCCCGGCAGCCGGTACGCCGCGCTGGTCGGGGGGCCAGCGCGGCCGCCGGGCCGCACGACCTGTAGCGGCCACGCCGCTGCCGCGCCTGATCAGCACCGCCCGATCGGGTGTGCATCTTCGGTCGGACAGGGGGTAACCGGCGCACGGCAACCGCCGCACGACGGCGGACAGACGAAGGAGGAACCATGCAGCAGGTGCAACTGTCGGAGGCCGAGCAACGGGTGTACCAGGCGGTCACCACTCTTGAGGCACGCGGACAGGTGCCCTACCCGGACCTGATCGCCGAGGAGTCCGGACTGACCGGAGAACAGGTGGGCACCCCCCTGCACCTGCTCACCGAGAAGGGCCTGCTGCACCGCGAGGACTCGCCGATGGCGGGCCTCGACTTCGGTCCCCGGTTCTGCGCCCGCCAGATGGCGTGACCCGCGGAACAAGCCGGGACGATTCGCCCCCCGCTGACCCGGGTAGGGGTCAACGATGCGCGATCGACGGTCAACGGGGGGCACGATGAACGCGGCGCAACCGCCGCAACCGGTGGACGCGGCAGCGAACCGACGACGCTGGCAGGCCGTCGGCGTCGGACTGGTCGCCGCGTTCATGACGTTGCTCGACGTCAGCATCGTCAACGTCGCGGTGCCGTCCATCGACCGGGCGCTGCACGCCTCGTCGAGCGACCTCCAGTGGATCCTCTCCGGGTACGCGCTCACCTTCGGCCTGGCGCTGGTGCCCGCCGGTCGCTTCGGCGACGCCCGCGGCCGGCGCAACGCGTTCGTCTTCGGCATCGCACTGTTCACCCTGACCAGTGCGCTTGCCGGCCTCGCCACCTCACCGACCTGGCTGGTCCTCGCCCGCCTGCTCCAGGGTGCCGCAGCCGGCATCGTCAACCCGCAGGTCATCGGGCTGATCCAGCAGCTCTTCCGAGGCCCGGAACGCGCCCGCCCGTTCGGGCTGCTCGGCGCCACCATCGGTATCTCCACCGCGGTCGGGCCGCTGCTCGGCGGCCTGCTCATCGCCGTCGGCGGCGAGGAACACGGCTGGCGGTGGGTCTTCTTCGTCAACGTGCCGGTCGGCATCCTCGCGGTGATCCTCGGCTGGCGTCTGCTGCCCGGCCGCCCCGCCGGTCAACCCGGCTGGCGTCAACTCGACCCCGTCGGTGTCCTGCTGCTCGGCATCGGCGTGGTCCTCGTCCTGCTCCCGCTCGTGCAGGAACAGCAGTGGCGGACCCCCTGGAAGTGGGCGCTCATCCCGGTCGGTCTCGCGGTGCTCGCCGTCTTCGGGCTCTGGGAACGGCGGTACGCACGCCACCACCAACCACTGTTCGACCTTCGACTGTTCAGCGTCCGGTCGTACACCCTGGGGTCGCTCATCGCGCTCGTCTACTTCGGCGGCTTCACCGCGATCTTCTTCATCTTCACGCTGTTCCTGCAGATGGGTCTCGGCTACAGCGCGCTCGTCGCGGGCCTGGCGATCACCCCGTTCGCCCTGGGTTCGGCCGCCGCAGCCGTGCTCGGTGGCCGCATCGTCAACCGCCTCGGCCGACCACTTGTCGCCATCGGTCTACTCACCATCGTGATCGGGCTGGTCGCGACGGTTGTCGCGTTGCACCTCGCCCCGGACGCCCCGGCCCCGTGGGTCACCGCCGGACCGCTGCTCGTCGCCGGCATCGGCAGCGGGCTGGTGATCGCACCCAACCAGACGATCACCCTCGCCGACGTCCCGGTAGCGCAGGCCGGTAGTGGCGCGGGCATGCTCCAGACCGGGCAGCGGATCGGCGCCGCCGCCGGCATCGCCGCCGTCGGCTCGGTGTTCTTCTCATCGCTCGCCGACAGCCGCGGCAACTGGACCACGTCCTTCGAACGGTCGCTCATGCTGGCCACCGGCATCATCGCGCTCGCGCTGATCTGCGCGCTGATCGACATCCTGCGCACACGCCACCAGAAAACCTGACAACACCAGGGGTACGCCGCTGGCCGGCACCCCCGGCGCCGGGCCGGCCACTCCGGTAACGCCGCTGGCCGGCGCCCCGGGTGCGGGGGCGGCCCGTCCGGTAACGCCGCTGGCCGGCGCCCCGGGTGCCGGGCCAGCCCGCCCGGCAACGCCGCTGGCGGGCACCCCCGGGTGCCGGGCCAGCCCGTCCGATAACGCCGCCAGCGGGCGCCCCAGGTTGCGGGATGCCCGGCCAGCGATCGGTGGCGTAATCCGGTGGCGGTCGCCGTCGCCGCGTCCGTGGCCAGCGGCCAGCGGGGTCGGCGTGGTTGTCCAGGTGTAGCGAGATGACACGTGGGCGCTCAGCGAGTTGGCGAGCAGGCCGTACGCGCGGCACGGAAGTGGAAACAGCGCTGACCGGCACCCCGTGGTGCGGATGCCGGTCAGCGACAGGTGTTCGGGTGCGGTGGTGCGGTGGTGCCGTGCGGTGGTGCGGTGGTGCGGTGGTGCCGTTGTCAGCTGTTCCAGTGCTGGCCGACCAGGTCGGTGGCCTGCTGCTCCCACTGGGCGTAGGCGTCGGGGTAGGCGGAGACCTGGACGGTCTGCGCGGCGTCGGTCAGCGCCATGTCCTGCCAGCCGTCGACCTGACGCAGGCCCTTGAGGAACGCGGTGGTGGAGTACTCCGGGTTGGTGATCTGCTCCGGCGTACCCCAACCCGAGCTGGGGCGCTGCTGGAACAGGCCCAGCGAATCGTGGTCGTTGGCGTCGCCGAGGTGGCCCAGGTTCTCCAGCTTCGACTCCTGCAGGCTCGTCGCGATCGAGATGACCGCGGCGCGCTCGGGCAGGCCGGCCTTCTTCGTGGCGGCGATGATCGCCTTGACGTTGGCGGTCTGCTTATCGTTCAGGGAGATGTGCGACTGGTCGCCCTGCGGCTTCGGCGCAGCGGTCTGCACGGCCACCGCGACGGGCTTGGCATCCACCGGGGCGGCGGCGTGGGCGGCGATCGGACCGGCGAACACACCACCGGCGAACGCGAGACCAGCAACGGACAGCACGCTCTTACGCATGATCGTGTTCATGGGGGTAGCTCCTTCGGGGGTAGGAAACACCCAGCGCCAGGGGGAAAGCGGCAGGGTGTGAGCACCTCGTCCGGCGCTGCACGTTCACAACGGCGAAAAGTCTTGGAGGTGGGCGACCAGCAAGCCCGGAGACTCACGGCGCCCGGCGGGGCTACCTACAAGCGAGGGCTTGCGGCGCCCGGGGCGGCGACCTACAAGCGGGGCTCGTGGCGCCGGGTCCATCTGTAACGACCGGCGGGCCGGGGTCATTCCGGGGGCGGCCCGTCCATCGGCACCACGTGGAGGCGGTCACCGGGTGGTCGTTCGTGGGGACTGTAACGACCGGGCCGCGGCCCGCATTCCGACCCCGCTAGGGGCGGCGAGCCGGCGGTACTGCGATCGTCAGGGTATGTAACGACTCCGCCCCGGCCAGCATTCCGGCCCCCGGGTGCGACCCGTCACGTCGGCCAAACCGCCCAGATTGGTGGGAAAGCCCAGCGGCTTCCCGCCTGCGGCACCAGGCGAGCCGACACCGCGCCAGACCGCGCCCGAACCGGGCATGATCCACTCGGAGTCTTTGATAACGCGGCATCCGGGACGCTCCGACAGCCCGACATCATGAAACGCGAGTCGATCGAGGCCTGTCGGCCACGGCCAGCGCTCCCGAAAGCGACAAATGCGGCAGGGGGCATCATTGTTCAGTTCGGGTTCGCCGCGCCTTCGCTGAGTCTGCCCACCTGGTCCGGGACGTGGTCGTCTCCGACCTGGATCGGTCGAAGGCCCTGACGTTCCTGATCTCGACGCCTCGGAGCGCCCGGGTGCCGGCGAGGAGGTACCCGGCGGCTACCGGACCCACCCGGACCGGACCTATCCGTACCGACGCCCCGAGAGTCGGACGCGCTCGGGGCGACGGGCGCTGGCGCCCGTCGGAGTGATCCGACGGGCGCCAGCTTCAGGTGCGATCCGGGCAGGGCCCGGTGGTGTGCGGATTAGTGCGCGGTCCCACCGAGGCGCTGGCGGCGACGCCAGGCCAGGGTCAGCAGCAGCATGACCGCTCCGGCGCCCACCAGGCCACCGCCGAGCTTCATGGGCGTGCCGATGCTGTCACCGGTGACCGGCAGCGGCTGCTTCTTGTGCAGCACCCGCAGCTCGGTGCTGGCGGAACGGCCGGACTCCCGACCCGTGGCGGTGAAGGTCAGGTGACCCGTCACCGACGGCTTGTAGCTCTTGGTGAATCGTCCCTGGGCGTCGGTGTACGCCGTGAAGGTCAGCGGCGCGCTCGCCTGGTAGGCCACCGGGACCATGGCCACGGTGCTGCCGTCGCTGCGGCGAGCCGGAGCCTGACCGCCGGCCGGGGCAGCAAGCGGAGCTACCGTCACCACGATGTCGACCGTCTCGTTCGGACCGAAGCCGGTGCCCGTCAACACGACCGTCTCACCGAGGAAGATCGTCGGCCGGTTGACGGTCAGCGAGGCTGCGGCTGGCGGGTACGGCGGCGGTTGCGGCGGGTCGGTGGTCGCGCTTGGCGTCGGCTGCGGCTGTGCCGCCCCCGCTGCCGTCGGCACGGCCACCACGGCCAGGCCGACCGTGAGCGCCATGATGATGCGGGATAGCCGCATGATTGGTTCCCTCCTACTGGTCACAGCTTGGTGCGGAATGAACTTGGGTGGTCCAGGGGCTGGCGGTGGGGGTCAGCCACAGCTCGGCCTGCCCGACGCCGGTCTTGGCCGTCAGCACGGTGACCTCCAGCACCTTCTCGACGCCGGGGCCGACGTCGACACTTGCGGTCGCCACCTGGCGGCGGCGTTCCGTGCCGCTGCCAAGCGCCGTCTCGGCCCCGTCGAGCCGGGCCTCGAGCACTGCCCCGCCAGCCGGGCTGAAAATCGACACCAACGTGCGGGCGGTGTAGGGGTCGCCCGCCAGACCTAGCCCGAGGACGGATTCGCTAAGTCCGGACTTCGGAGCGGTCGAGCGCAGGGTCACCCGCAGCCGGAGCTCGCGGCGACCGTCGGGCCGGCATTCGCCCACCGTCAGGTTCGCCGTCGGCCGCAGGTAGTAGCCGAGCTTCGCGCCGCTGCCGTCGTTGAGGAACACGCCGACGGTCGGCACGGTGTCCTGTTCCGGAAGCGTCCCGGCCATCCGGCTCGCACCGAATGTCCGTTGTTCCTCAGGTCGGGCACTCCAGAACAATATCCGTCGTTCGGTGATAGCACGGTCAAATGCGGACAACAACACACGCGGGTTGACATTCTTCTTGAAGAAGGCGTCGAACACCGACGCGGCCGACGCCGCGAAGAAGTCGTCCTGCTGCCGTACGTTCAGCCTCTGGTAGCTGTCGTTGAGCAGGGTCTGCACGACCTTCTCGCTGGCCAGCGGGACACCACCGGGCACCAACACCGGACCCGTCGCCTTGAGCAGGTACGACAGCACCACCGGGTCGACGGCGAGCACACCGTCGACGGTGATGTTCGTCGAGCGCCGGAACATCTCGCGGTACAGCGCGGCGGCGCTCGGGAAGTGCGGAGACAGATTGACGTCGGCGGGATAGATGCCGGGCAGGTCGGTCCAGAGCGCCCGGATCTCGGCGGGCACCTTCAGCGCCGGGGTGAACCGGCCGAGCGAGGCACTGCTGCCCTGCTTGCCCATCTTCACCGCGCCGTTCTCCGCCTCGATCATCGCGTACGCGCCGAACATGCCTCCGGTGGCGCGCAACTCGGCGAGGTTCTGCGAGACCAGCAGGTACCGTCGCGGTCCGTTCGCGCCGAGCAGCGGCGGCAGCAGGCGGGCTCCCTGATCGGCGGCCGTGGTGAGGCCGGCCAGTCGGTCGATCTCGTCGCGCAGGTCCGTCAGTGCCTGCCGGACCTGGCTGACCAGGCGGTCGGCCGGGACCGCGCCCAGGTCTCGGCGGGTCCGCTGCACCGACTCGTTGACCCCGGTCAGCTCGGTGGACACCGCGGTGAGCTGAGCGAGATCCAGCCGGCCGCCGCTCGGCACCAGCCGGGTCAGATCCGTCCGCAGCAGACTCGGAAACGCCTCCCGGGCCAGTTGGTCGATGGCGACGGCGATCCGGCGGACGGCGTCGAGATCGTCACCCGCGATCGGCGTCCGCCGGCCGAGTCGCCAACTCGGATCGGCCGTCGCCGCCCGAGCGGCGCCGGACTGCTCCTGCAGGGCGTCGAGCGTCCGCAGGGCGCGTTCGGTGTCCCCACCCACCACCTGCGCGCTCAACTCCCGGGCCAGGCCGGCGGCGTTGAGCAGGTGGGTACGCGCCTGCCAGCCACGGAAGCCGATCCAGCCGCCGGTCGCCAGCAGCAGCGAGCCGACGACCAGGGCGCCGAGGAGGGCACGTCGCAGTCGGGCCCGCCGACGGCGCCGGGACCGGCTCCGCCGCCGGGTCGGCCGTTCGCTTTCCGTCACACCACACTCCCGTTCGCGGAACCGGACAGAAGGTCGGTTCCCTGACGTTCTTAGCACGTGTCGGGGAACTTCGTACTCTTATTGGCTTCTTCGCCCTTTAAGCGAGTTTCCTTCGCAGTTCGCCGACGGGCTCGGTGACACGTCCCGCCGCCTCGTGCAGCAACCGCTCGATCCGGTCCACCCCGGCGGGCAGCGACATCTCCCGCAGGTACGCGGCCCGCCCCCGGCGACCCATCTCGGTACGCGACGGCGGCGGGATGGTGGCGGCCAACCAGAACCGGTCGGCCAGCGCCGCCCAGTCCTCCGGCGGGCAGGACAGCCCCGCCCGGACGCGTTCGACCAGCTCGGTGGTGTCGCCGCCGGCCGACGCGATCACCGGTGCGGCACAGGAGAGCGCCGCCTGCAACTTGCCGGGCACCGTGCCGCGCAGTTCCGGAAGGTCGCGCAGCATGACCAGCTGATAGTCGGCGGCCGCGTACAGCTCGGGCATGTCGACAGGCGACCGGCGCGCCACGAAGCGGACGTTGTCCGCGCCCAACTCGGCGGCGAGCCCCCGGACCCGCCGCTCGGCCGAGCCCGAACCGACCAGGACCAGGTCCATCGTCCGGTCCAGCGCCGCGGCCGCCCGGACCGCGGTCTCCAGCCCCTGCCGTGGGCCGATCGTGCCGGCGTGCATGACCACGCACCGACCGTCCCGACGGACCAGCTGACGGGCCGCTGCGCCCGGTGTCGCCGGATAGAAGATCCGCTCGTCGGTCCAGTTGAGCACCAGCCGGACGCGGTCCGGTTCGGCGCCGGCGGCGATGACCAGGTCCCGCATCGACGGCGCGGCGACCGCGATCCGCGCGGCCGACCGGTAGATCCGGGTCATCGCGCTGCCCAGCCGCGACACCCAACCCCCCTCGCCCGCCTCGTCGGTGCCGTCGCGGGTCCAGACGTCCTGGACGTGCAGCACCGTCGGCACCTGTCCGAGCAGCCGGAGCACCCCGGCGGCGGCGAACGTCGTGGCCGGGAGTTGGAAGACGTACAGCGCGTCGAGGCCGCTGAAGTATCGGCGGGCGGTGAGCGTCGCGCTGCCGGCGAAGGAGAGGTAGCTGGCCATCCGCGCGCCGGTGGACGTGGCGCCTCCCGGGTAACGGGGCACCCTGCGCACGGTCAGCCGTTCACTGTGCGTCTCGTGGTGCCACCGCTGCCGCCAGCCGGGATAGACGTGCCCGCCGGGGTAGTCCGGAAACCCGGTGAGCACCCGGACCTCGTGCCCCCGCGCGGCCAACTCCTCGGCGAGGCTGCCGGGGATGAACGCGGGCTCGGGCGGGAAGTGGTAGGACAGGATGCCGATCTTCATGGCCGCGCCCCCGTCCGCCGCGAATCGGCGGCGATCGGCGCGGCACCCCGACCGACGGGTGGACGGCGCGCGTACGATGCCGACAACCCCTCTCCACGCGGCCGCCGGCACCGACGCACCGTTCGCACGGTGTGCCCGCCCGCGCCCGCACCGACGAGAGGGGCACCGATGGCTGATCGCGTGTTGTTCGTCTGCCACGCCAACCTGTGCCGGTCACCGATGGCCGAACATCTGGCCCGCAGGCTGCTGGCCGACAGGTCCGTCACGGTGGCCAGCGCCGGCACCGACGCGATCGACGGGCTGTCCATGCACCCGTACGCCCTGGAGGTCGCGGCCGAGGGCGGCGCGGACGTGTCGGCGTTCCGGACCCGGGCTCTGCGGCCCGAATACCTCGTCGACGCGACGTTGGTGCTGACCGCCACCCGCCGCCAGCGCTCGATCTGCACCGCGCTGGCGCCGAGCGCGCTGCACCGGACGTTCACCCTGCGCCAGTTCGGTCGGCTGGCCGCGGCGGCCGAGCCGCCCGCCGAGCCGACGGACGACCCATTGCGGGCGGCGATCGCCGCGGTCGCCCAGGCCCGGGGACGGCTGCAACCCGCCGCCCCGGACGCGGACGACCTGCGGGACCCGATCGGCGGTACGTCCGCCGACTTCCGACGCTGCGCCGAGGAGATCGAACGGTCGCTGCGACCCCTCGCCGCGCTCATCGGGGCAACCGGGTGAGTTCCTGGGTGTGGTCGGCGACGCCGTTGACCCCGGTGGTGGTGTCGCTGTGCCGGCCGGACATCGCCCGGTCCGCCGGCACCGTTGCCGGAGGCGTCGAGGCGACCACCCGGTAGGCCTCGTACTGGTAGGCCTCGGCCTTGGCCACCTTTGCCATGTTCAGCACGCAGCCGAGCAGGCGGACCGAGACCGAGTGCAGTGCGCGGGCCGCCGCGGCCACCTGGGTCCGGGAGGTACGGCCCTGCTGGCTCACCAGCAGCGCCCCGTCGGCCTGCACGGCCACGACCACGCCGTCGGTCACCGCGAGCAGCGGGGCGGTGTCGATGATCACGATGTCCGCCGACTCTCGCAGCGCCAGCAGCAGGTCCGACATCGCCTTGGAACCGAGCAGCTCGCTCGGGTTCGGTGGGGCGGAGCCACTGGGCAGCACGAGCATCGACTTGTCGCCCCAGCGCTGCACCACGTCGCCGACCTTCACGTCGCCGACGAGCACGTCGGTGAGGCCGACCCCGGCGTCCAGGCCCAGGTACTCGTCGACCTTCGGCCGGCGCAGGTCCGCGTCGACGAGCAACACCCGCCACCCCGCCTCGGCGAGCGCGATGGCCAGGTTGCAGGAGAGCGTGGTCTTGCCCTCGCCCTGCAGCGCGCTGGTCACGGCGATGACCCGGGCGGGCTCGTGGACGTCCACGAAGCGCAGGTTCGTCCGCAGTTTGCGCACCGCCTCGGCGCGGGCCGAGGTCGCAGCGTCGCCGATGATCAGTGGCTCGGTGCGGGCGCTGCTCTCGTAGGGGATCTCGCCGAGCAGCGGACTGCCGGTGGCGCGTTGCAGGCCGGCGGAGTCCCGCAGCCGGACGTCGGCGACGCCGCGCAGGATCGCCAGGCCGACGCCGAGCACCAGGCCGATCAGCCCGCCGAGGGTGAGATTGCGCGTGGGCTGTGGTGAGACCGGGTTGGCGGTGACCCGTGGGCCGCTCACCACCTCGATCTTGATGGGAGCCTTGCCCTCGGAGGTCGTCTCGACCTTCTGCACCAGGTCGACGAACTTCGCGGCGAGCGACTCCGTCACCCGCAACGCCCGGGTCTGGTCGGTGTCGGTGACCGCGGCGCGCAGCAGGACGGTGCCGGTCTCGGTGGAGGTGCTCACCCGGCTACGCACCTCGTCCGCGGTGAGACCCACCGGGGTGTCGGCCACCACGCTCTGCGCCAGCCGGTCGCTGGTGAGCAGGTCGGCGTACGACTTCACGCGCTGTTGGAGGAAGAGCCCACCCTGGTAGGCATCGCTGACGCCGGAGTTGGGGGTGGTGACGAAGAAGGTCACCGAGGCGACGTACCGGGGTTGGGCCCGTACGGTCAGGAACGCCGAGGCGCCCAGGGCCACCATGACCGTGACCAGCACGACCCACCAGTGCCGACGCACGTGGCGCAATTGGCGGAGCAGGTCCATCAGGAGCGCCTCCGCGTCGGTCCGGTTACGCCAAAAAACTTCACGAAAACCCCCAAGGTCGTCTGTCAACTCGTGAAACCATTAAAGCGGCTAATACGACTTATGTCCGGAGTTAGGTGGTTCTGACTTCGACACGTGCGCCCGCATAACCAACCGGGCAGAGGCGCATTCGGCAGCGGCGAGACCCGGGAAAAGTCGGCCGCGATCGGATGCCGACCGAACGGCCCCCGCGGTCGCCACCGCGCCCGAGCCCGGATAGGGTCGGCAGCGGTGTGCCGGGAAGTCTGGTCGGCGAGTGGATTCCTGCCGTCCCGATGTCCCGAGGTGAGCGCCGCGAATGACCTCCCCCACCCCACCGCCCGAGCGGCGGCCGAAGGCTCGGCTGTTCTCCCGATCGTCCTGGCCCGAGGCCCGGCATCTGTCCGACGTGCTGCGCACCGAGACGGTCGGTGGCGCGTTGCTGCTGCTCGGCGCTGTGACAGCGCTGCTCTGGGCCAACTCGCCCTGGTCCGACTCGTACACCCGGCTCGGTGGTTGGGTGCCCTGGCCCGGCGGCGCGCCCTGGCACCTCGACCTGGACGTGGCCACCTGGGCGGCGGACGGCCTGCTGGCCGTCTTCTTCTTCGTGGTGGGTCTGGAACTCAAGCGGGAGTTCGTCGCCGGTGAACTACGCGACAGGCGCCGGGCCGCGCTGCCCGTGGTGGCCGCTCTCGGCGGTGGTGATCGCCATCGTCGCCGGCCTGGTGCTCGGCAAGAGCATCGGCATCTTCGGCTCGACGTACCTGCTGGCCCGGTTCACCCGCGCCGAACTGGACGAGGACATCACCTGGTCGGACCTGGCCGGAATCGCCCTGCTGGCCGGCGTCGGGTTCACCGTGTCGCTGCTCATCGGCGACCTTGCCTTCGGCACGGGCGGCACCGCCGACGACCGAGTCAAGGCGGCCGTGCTGCTCGGATCGGTGGTCTCCGCCGGGCTGGCCACCACGGTGCTGCGCCGCCGCAACGCGGCGTACCGCCGGGTGGCGGAGCGGGAGCGGCTCGACGCCGACGGCGACGGCGTGCCCGACGTCTACCAGCGACCCGCCGACAGGTAGCGGCGCGGCGCTCGCCCGGGTTACCCGGTCAGCGGCGGCGCTCGGCGGGCGGCAGGTCCTCGGTCTCCTCGGCCAGCGCCTCCGCGGTCGGTGCGGTGAGGTCGTCGCCCGGCACCGCGATCTCCTCGGCGCGATCCTGCTCGTCGGGCTTGCCCGACGGCGGCGGCTCCGGAGCGGTGCCTTCGCCGGCGAAGCCGTATTCGTTCGGTTCGTCGTGCCGGCTCATGTGGTTATCCTCCCGCTTTCCCCGGTTTCACCTCTTACCGCCAACGGTAGGTGGCGATCGTCATCGGCGCAGCGCGCCGGGGATTGTCGGCCGGACCGCGGGGGTGGGCGGCTGAGCGCCGCCCCGAGCAGCTGACGCAGGGCGATGATCGCCACCGCGCCGGCCAGGTCGTTCCATCCCAGCTCGCCCACGAGCCGTAGCAGGCCGGCCGCGGTCAGCAGGTCCAGCAGGATCCGCACACCGCTGCGCAGCGCCCCGGTGGTGAGCGTGGTGAGCACCCCGGCGACAAGCGCCAACGCGGTGACCGCCGTGATCAGCACGGCCATCATGTGCGCCGCTCACCCTCGGTCACCTGCCGCTGCTCCTGACGGATCTCCCGGCCGAGGAAGTAGTTGAGCGCCGTCCGGATCGTCGCGATCGCGGCCAGTTGGCCGATCTGGTCGAACGACGGGGACACCGCCGTCCGCAGGACGTCGGCCGCCAACTGGAATTCGAGACCGAGGGTGAGGAAGCGACCCAGCGAGAGCCGGATCGGCGTGAAACGGGCGGCGGTACGGTGTCGCAGCCCTTCGACCACGAACCGCACCGCCGCCCAGACCGCCCCGACGAAGATGACGAGCGCGCCGCACACCTCCACCACGGCAACCAGCACCTGATCGCCCTGGCGCAACAACTCGGCCGGCTCCACCGGAGGCCGTTACCCGCCCTCGGGCCAGCTAGTCGGCACTCAGGTCAGCTCGTTGACCGCCTCCAGGATCAGCCAGAGACCGGAGATGGCGAACAGGATCGCGGCGCCGTACTTGATGGCCTTCTCCGGCAACCGCCGACCGAGCATCCGGCCCACCAGGATGGCAAGCGCGTCCGCGGCCACCATGCCGATGGTGGAGCCGAGCCAGGTGCCGAACCAGCCGTACTTGGTGGCGAGCGTGATCGTGGCGAGCATCGTCTTGTCGCCCAACTCGGCCAGGAAGAACGCCACCGACACCGCCACGATCGCGGTCTTGCTCGTCTTCTCCGCCTTGCGCTTCTCCTCCTCGGTGAGCTTGTCACCGCGCAGCGTCCACGCGCCGAAGCCGAGGAACGCCACGCCGGCCACCAGGGAGATCCACTCGGTCGGCAGCACCGCCCCGAGACCCACACCGATGGCCACCGACGCCAGGTGCACCACAGCCGTGGCGACAGTGATGCCGATCAGCACCGGAATCGGCTTGAACCGCGTGGCGAAGGTCAGCGCCATCAACTGGGACTTGTCCCCCAGTTCGGCGACGAAGATGACGCCGAAGCTGATCACCAGCGCGGCGAAAAATCCCTCCATGACATCCTTCCCGTTCACGCCGGGAGGAGGTACAGGGGTGCCCTCGACCCGGCTGCAACAGCCTGAGTCGAAGGTCTCGCCCGCCCCGGAGAAGACCGGGGCCGCGTGGCCGGATGCGGAACGCACCAGTATGTCGACCACGACATTGGGGGCTACTCCCCTTCGCGGGACCAGCCTAGCGGATCACCACCGGGCCGGGCCGTGGTGGGTGAACCGGCTCACCGCGCCCGCGCCAGCGTGACCCCGAAGAGCCCGTCCGGGTCGGTCCAGAACTCCGTCGTCGCGAAGCCCGCCGTGGCCAACTCCCCGGCGATCCCCTCCGGGCGGAACTTCGCCGAGACCTCGGTGCGCAACTCCTCCCCCACGGCGAAGTCCACGGTCAGGTCCAGCACCCGTACCCGCATCGGCCGGGTCGCCCGCAACCGCATCTCGATCCACTCGTGGGCCGGATCCCAGCGGGCCACGTGCGCGAACGCCTCCGGGTCGAAGTCGGCGCCCAACTCCCGATTGATCACCCGCAACACGTTGCGGTTGAACTCGGCGGTGACCCCGGCGGCGTCGTCGTACGCGGGCACGACCACCGACGGGTCCTTCACCAGGTCGGTGCCGAGCAGCAGCCAGTCGCCGACCTCCAGCGCGCCGCGCATCGCCGTCAGGAACTCGGCCCGCTCGACGGGCAGCAGGTTGCCGATGGTGCCGCCCAGGAACGCCACCAACCGACGGCCGCCGGTGGGCAGCCGGTCCAGTTGCCGGGTGAAGTCACCCACGATGCCCCGGACCCGCAGGCGCGGATAGTCGGCGGCGATCTGGGCCGTGGAACTCGACAGCGCGCTCACCGACACGTCGAGCGGAACGAACGTGCCCAACCCGCCACGCCGGCTGAAGGCGTCCAACAGCAGCCGGGTCTTCTCCGACGAGCCGGAACCCAACTCGATGAGGGTCTTGGCCCCGGTCAACGCCGCGATGGCGGGAGCACGCTCGGCCAGCACCGCCCGCTCGGCCCGGGTCGGGTAGTACTCGGGTAACCGGGTGATCTCCTCGAACAACTCACTGCCCCGGGCGTCGTAGAACCACTTCGGGGGCAGCCACTTCTGCCCGGCGCTCAGCCCGGCCCGGACGTCGTCGCGCAGGCCGCGCTCCAGGTCGCCCTCTTCGAGGTAGATCTCCAGCGGATCCGCGGTCATCGATAAGCCTTTCTGCTCGAACAACAGGTGGCGCCGGGACCGGTGCGGCTCACCGGATCGGCAACTGACGTACCCGCACGTCACCCACGGTGGCCAGGACCAGGTGCCCCTCCGGCACCGCCCACCACCCGGGGTCGTCGTCGTGCGGCTCGGAGGCGAGCAGCACCGAACCCGGCGTCTCGCGGACCGACAACGCGTGCCCGGCCACGCTGGCGACCGTCCGGCGGCCGTCGGTGAGCAGCAGGTTGAGCCGCGAACCGGGGGCCGCCGCGGCCACGTCCGCCACCGTCTGCCCGACCGCCTCGGCCGGATCCTCGCCGGCACGCAGCCGATGCCGCACCAGCGCCCAGAGCAACGCCGAGTCGGTGGCGGCGTCCAGCGTGAGCAGGTCACGCACCGGCAGCCCGGCGGCGAGCGGCACCACCGCGTCCGGCCAGCCGCGGACCACACCGTTGTGACTGAACAGCCACCGCCCCTCGGCGAACGGCGCGGCGGCGCCGTCGAGCACCGCCATCCCGACCGTGGCCGAGCGCACCGCCGCGAGCAACGCGCCGGTGCGGGTCACCGCGGCGAGCTGGGCGATCGTCGGATCGCTCCAGATCGGCTGCGCCCGTCGGTAGCGCACCGGCGCACCGTCGCCCGGATACCAGCCGACCCCGAACCCGTCGGCGTTGATCGTGCCGCCGCCCCGCATGTCGCGCGGTGCCCAGGACTGCCGCGCCAGCGAGTGCGGCGGATCGAACAGCACCTCGGCAAGGGTGACCGGCGGCCCCAGGTAGGCCAGGTGGCGACACATCAGCGCCCCGCCCCCGCCGGGCCGCCGGTCGCGCGGCAGATCACCGGTACGACTCGTCCGGTCGGACGTCGCGGGCGCAGCGGAACCCACTGAAGATCTGCCGGCGGATCGGATAGTCCCAGTTGCGGAAGGTGCCCCGGCAGGCCGAACGGTCGGTGCCGAACGAGCCGCCGCGCAGCACCCGGTAGTCGCCGCCGAAGAAGACCTCCGAGTATTCGCGGTAGGGGAACGCGGTGAAGCCGGGATGCCCGTCGAACGTGCTCGAGGTCCACTCCCAGACGTCGCCGATGAGCTGGTGCACACCCAACGGCGAGGCGCCACCCGGGTACGCGCCCACCGGCGCCGGCCACAGGTGACGTTGGTCGAGGTTGGCGTGGACCTCGGTCGGGTCGTCATCCCCCCAGGGATAACGGCGGGACCGCCCGGTCGCCGGGTCCCAGCGGGCCGCCTTCTCCCACTCCGCCTCGGTCGGCAGGCGCTTGCCGGCCCACGCCGCGTACGCCTGCGCCTCGTAGAAGCACACGTGCACCACCGGCTCGTCGGCGCGGACCCGGCTCCACCTGCCGAAGCGCCGGTAGGACCACTCGGCGCCGTCACGGCGCCAGTGCATCGGCGCGCTGAGCTGCTCCTGGAGCCGGTGGGACCAGCCCGCCGCGCTCCACCACCGCGGATCGGTGTAGCCACCGTCGGCGATGAAGGCCGCGTACTGCCCGTTGGTGACCGGAGCGGTGTCGATGACGTACGCGGGCAGGTCGACGCGGTGCGCCGGGCGCTCGTTGTCCAACGCCCACGGGTCGGTGTCGGTGCCCATGGTGAACTCGCCGGCGGGCACCAGCACCTCCGGACCGACCCGGGCGGAGGGCTCGGGCGGCGGCGGGGCGTGCAGCACCGCCGGCCCCGACCGGAGCTGGTGGGTGGCGAGCATGGTCTCGTCGTGCTGCTGCTCGTGCTGCACGATCATCCCGAAGGCGAACCCGTCGGCGACCAGCGGCCGTTCGGTGAACGCCACCCGGTCGAGCAGGTCGTGCACCTTGTCCCGGACGGTGCCCAGGTAGGCGCGCGCCTCGGCGGGCGGCAGCAGCGGCAGCGCGGGGCGGTCCCGTCGCGGCTGCTTGAACGCGTCGTACAGCTCGTCGATGTCGCACCGGACCGGCTCGCGGCCTCCGACGTCACGGACCAGCCAGAGCTCCTCCTGGTTGCCCACGTGGGCGAGATCCCAGACCAGCGGCGACATCAGCGGTGAGTGTTGGTGCAGCAGGTCCGCGTCGTCGACCTCGGTCAGCAGCGTCGTGCGGGCGCGGGCCCGCGCCAACTCCCCCGCGATCCGGTCGCGTAGCCGCTCCCCGTCGGTGTGTCCCGTCGTGCTCGTGCTCACCTGTCCCGTCCTCTCGTCGCGGCGGCCAACCGCCGTCGTACTCCGTGCCGGATCTCGTCGTGGATGCCCGCCGGCAGCTCCAGCCGGGGCAGCGTGCGCAGGGCCAGGTCGAGCAGCGTCGCCGCGGCGGCGGCCAGCGCGGCGTCGGCCAGGCCGTGCCGGGCGGCGGCCGACCAGCGGTGCGCCACCGGCGCGGCGGCCGCGTGCGCGGCGCGCACCGTGCCCGGATCGCTGAACAGGGCGGCCAGCACCGCCAGCGGGAGCCGCCAGTCGCGGTCGGGCTGGGCGTCCAGGTAGCGCAGCTCCAGGTAGCCACGCGGGCGGACGGGCGGAAACAGGGTGCTGATGTGGTAGTCGAGGTCGTCGGTGGTGGGCGGTCGGGGCAACGCGCCGTCGAGCCAGTCGGCGAAGGTCACGCCCGGCGGCGCGGTCCAGTCCGTGCCGTGCCGGCGCAGACACAGCAGGGGCGCGGCCAGCACGTACCGGATCCAGTCGGCGGTCGGGTCCTCGTCGACGCGGCCGGGCGTCCAGACCGGGCGGGTGCGGGCCGGGTCGATGGCCAGCCAGGCGGCCATCCGCGCGGAGGCCCAGCCGGTGCGCCGCCCGGCGTGCCGGTTGGCCGACGCGAACACCGCGAGCAGCGGCGGCCCGACCGCGTGGGCGGCCGCCCAGCGTGCCGCGACCTGGTCCGGCTCACCGGCGTCGAGGCAGACCTGCAGGCCGGCGGTGCTGTACATCATGGTGCGGCCGGCCGTGCCGTGCCTGTCGAAGGCGCCGCGCATCGCGCGGTAGCGGGGAGTTTCCACCACCGGGCGGGGCCGTCGGTGGGGGTCGATGCCGCTGCGGCCGAGGATCAGCCCGGCGGTGGCCAGCAGGTCGGTGACCTGGGCGATGTCGGCCTCGGTGGCCTGGATCAGTGCGGTGACCGAGGGGCGGGGCGGGGTGGAGATCTCCAACTGGCCACCCGGCTCGAGGGTCACCAGGCCGCCGTGTCGCAGCGGCTCGGCCGGGCTCGTGACATCCAACGTGGCGGGGGTGTGCCGCCCCAGCGCCGCCCGTAGCCGCGTCGGGTCGACGGGGCGGGCGGGATCGGCGGCGTCGTGCACGGTCCATTCCAGTTCGACGCCTGTGAGTGTCGGTGGGCCGGTCTTGAAGCAGATGCGGGCCAGGTGCCGGCCCGCGGCCCCGGACTCACGCAGGATGGCGCTGCGGTCCAACTCGGGTGACGTCACCAACTGTCGTGACCCCTCTCCGTGTGCCGACTTCGGACGCGGTGTCACCGTAAACCCGCCCACCGACATCGTCGGGGCCGCACGGCGCCACCCATCCCTGTCTAACAGACGAATTTCCCGCGCAGGGCGCAACGGAAACGCGGCGGCCGCCGGCCGTTGACCGGACGGTGCTGCCGGCGGCTGCTCACCGGAGGACGCGGCGGCCCGTCGGCTGCTCACCGGAGGCGCGACGGCCCGTCGGGGGAGGTGGGGCCTGGGGCTTCGCCGGCTCGGACGGCTTGGGCTCGGGCGCCAGCCGCTGGCAGTACGCCTCGACCTCGGCCACACCGCCGGCTTCGGCGACCAACCTCGCGAAGGCCGGCGTCCGGAGCGCCTGCTCCCGCTGTTCGGGCTTCTTGGCCTGCCAGGCACGGCACAGCCCGTGCATCTGGCCGCCGGGCGCGCCGGGGGTCGACGGCGCGCCCGGGGACGGCGGGCCGGGCGCCGGATGGCCCGGTGACGGCGCGCCGGGGGACGGTTGGCCCGGCGACGACGGGCCGGGCGGCGCCGATCGGCTGGGCTCGCCGGACGTGGAGGCGCTCGTCTCGGGGCTCGACGACGTCCGCGACGGCACCGGCGCGACCGGTTCCGGCGTCCGGTCCCGGGTGACCGCGGCGAAGGCGGCGCCGGCCGTGGCAGTGGCCGCCACCGCGCCGATCCAGGCCACCGCGCCGGTGGTCAGGCGACGACGGTGGGGTCGGTGGGGCGCGGACGGCGCCGGCGTGGCCCGCGCGGCCCGGAAGGCGGCCAGCGCGGCCTCCTCACCGGCCAACTCGCCGGGCCGGGCCGGACCGGCGGCCGCGGCGAGCACACCGGCCACCGGGTCCGCCGGGGGTACGCGGGCCTGCGACGACGCCGCCTCCCCTGCGGGCGACGCGGCCCGGGTGGCCTGGTCCGACGGGGCGCGCACGTCGACGCGGGCCGCGTCGAGCAGCCGTTCGGTCTCGGCGTGGTCGACGCGCCGGAACGGGTTCATCCAGAATCCCCTCACGTCAGCCGTCCGCCGGCTCGGCGTGCGGTGCCCGCAGGGATGGGTTGCCGCCCGCGCGGGGTGGCGGCACCCCGTCGACCTCGGCGGACGGCTCGGCCGCGCGCTGCCCTTCCAGCAGGGCCGCGAGCCGGCGCAGACCGCGGTGGGCGGCGGTCCGGACGGCACCGGCCCGGCGGCCCAGCACCCGGCCCGCGGATCCGGCGTCCAGCCCGATCACGGCCCTCAGCAGGACTGCTTCGGCTTCGCGGGGAGGCAGGGTGGCGATCAGGGCCAGGGCGGTCTCGGTGCCGATCGTCTCGCTGGCGCCCTCGGCGGTGTCCGCCGCGCTGGCCAGGTCGACGAGCGCGTGCACCGGGACCGGCAGGGACGGCCGGCGGCGCAGTCGGCGCAGGTGGTCCATCGCCCGGTTGCGGGCGATGGTGACGGTCCAGGCGCGGAACTCGCCACCGGTGAAGGTGGGCAGGTCGCGGGAGACCTGCAGCCAGGTCTCGGAGGCGACGTCCTCCGCGTCCGGGCCGACCAGGGCGGTCAGGTAGCGCAGCAGGCCCGGCTGGAGGCTGCGGTAGAGCAGGCGGAACGCGTCCTCGTCTCCCGCCTGCGCCGCGCTGACCGCGTCGGACAGCTCGCCGGTCATCCGCGGCCCGTGGCGTGCCCGGCGCGCGCCGCCCTGCTCCGCGGCCGTGCGGCAGACCCCGCGGCACGCACCGCCCGTCCGCTGAACACCCGCCCCCGCACCGCCCCTCCGCCAATCTGAGCCCACCCGGACCGGGTCGCCGGGCCGGGGTGTCTGGTGGGCCGACGCCAGGGTCGTCGGCTCGGCGCGCCAGACGGTCGAGACGACCGGGGCGGCCCGAGCCGGGCTAACGCTAGGACGGGGCCACCGACGCGACAAGCCGGCACGTTGTCACGGAAGAGTGACAATTATCAACTCTGCGAGCCGGCGTGTCGTCTGCACTGCCCGTGAGCAGAGCGCCCAAACCAGACCGCGGTACGCCTTTCGGCCACCGTCGCACCACGCCGTGCCGAAATCTGTCACTTTTCGTCACGGCACGTTGTCGCACCGTCACAACGACGCGGCGTCCACACAGGTCAGCCCAATACGCCGCCGTTGTCACTCGTTCGGCGGACAGCCCGTGTCGCGCTCCCGCGCGCCACTCTGGGTACGGTATTGCGGTGTTGTCATCGGGGGTCGTGCTCAGCGGTCGGTACCGCCTGGACGAACGTGTCGCCACGGGCGGCATGGGCGACGTCTGGCTAGCCGCGGACCTCATCCTCGGCCGGCAGGTCGCGGTCAAGGTGCTGCTGCCGACCCTGGTCTCCGACCCCGACTTCATCGCCCGGTTCCGGGCCGAGGCCCGGATCATGGCGGCGCTGCGGCACCCCGGCATCGTGCAGGTCTTCGACTGCGGCGCGGACGACCTGCCCGACGGCGCGGGTCGGGCGGACTACCTGGTCATGGAGTTCGTCGCCGGCGAGCCGTTGTCCAAGCGGATCGAGACGGCCGGGCGCCTCGACGTGGCCGAGACGATGTCGATCGTGGCGCAGGCCGCCGCCGCGCTGAACGCGGCGCACCGGGGCGGCATCGTGCACCGCGACGTCAAGCCGAGCAATCTGCTCGTGCTCGAGGACGGCTCGGTCGTCCTGGTGGACTTCGGCGTGGCGCGTTCGCTCGACATCACCAGCATCACCAGCACCAACGCGGTGCCCGGCACCGCCCTCTACATGGCCCCCGAGCAGGCCGCGGGACGACCGGTCAGCGGCGCGACCGACATCTACGCGCTGGGCGCGGTCACCTACTGCTGCCTCACCGGCAATCCGCCGTTCACCGGCGACAACCCGCTGCAGGTCGCCGTCCGGCACCTCGACGACGAGCCGCCGGAGTTGCCGCACGAGATCCCGGAGGCGGTCCGCGCCCTGGTGTCCCGGGCCCTGGCCAAGGATCCGCAGGATCGCTTCAGCAGCGGCGCGGCGATGGCCGAGGCCGCCCGGACCGCGGTCACGGGCGGCGAACCGCCCACCGCGATGGCGGCGGCCGTTCCGCTGCGCGGCGCCGGGCCGGGCACCCGCGGCGACGGTCCGGTCGGCGCGGCGGTGGCGGATGGGACCCAGGCCGGGCGTGCGCGACGGCGGGGTCCGCTGGTCGGCGCGGCGGTGGCCGTCCTGGTCGCTCTCGTCGGGCTCGGCGCGGCACTGGGCACGATGCACGGTGCCGGCGAAGATCCGGCGGTCAAGTTGCCGACCACCCCGCCGGCGGTGGAGCCGAGCGGCCCGTTGGATCTGCCAGCGGGCAACGAGCAGGTCGCCACCGGCGGCCCAACGCGTCCCGACCGGTCGGTGGCCCCCGGCAACTCCCCGTCGGCGTCGATCTCCGCCACGCCGAGCACGCGACCCAGCCAGACGATCAAGCCGCCGACGCCATCGGTCACGCCGACGACGACCGCGCCGGCCAGCACCCCGCCCAGCACCCCGGCGACCCCGTCGTCGGTGCCCACGTCGACCGCGACGGCGAGCTCGCCGACCGATCCGGAGGTTCCGGCGGGCAACTGAGCGCGCCGGTTTCGCCCAGCGCGGATAGTCCCACCAGCCCCGATATCCCCAAAACGGACTTGGGTCGCCGAACGCCCCTCTAGGCTCCTCAGCAGGTCATATCCACCATCTGCCGCGGGAGCCCGGGTGAACGCTGAAAAGCTGGTCGTGATCGGTCAGGGGTACGTCGGGCTGCCGCTGGCCATGCGCGCGGTGGAGGCGGGCTTCGACGTCGTCGGCCTCGACGTCGACGCCGACCGGGTGAAGCGTCTCGCCTCGGGCGAGTCGTTCGTCGAGGACATCCCGACGGACCGGCTGGGCCGCGCGCTGGGCAGCGGCCGGTACCACCCCAGCACGGAATACACCGATGCCGAGGGCTTCGACATCTGTGTCATCACCGTGCCGACCCCACTGCGCGACGGCACCCCCGATCTGAGCTTCGTCGAGCAGGCGGGTGTCGGCATCGGCCCGTACGTCCGCCCGGGGTGCACGGTGATCCTGGAGTCGACCACGTACCCGGGCACGACCGAGGAGTTGCTGCGCCCCCTGTTGGAGTCGGCCAGCGGGCTGCGCAGCCCCGGTGACTTCCATCTCGGTTACAGCCCGGAACGGATCGACCCGGGCAACCCGACGTGGCGGTTGGAGAACACGCCGAAGGTGGTCTCCGGCGTGGACGCGGTGTCGCTGGCCAGGGTGGACGATTTCTACAAGCGGCTCGTGGAACGCACCGTGCCGGTGGGCTCGACCCAGGTGGCCGAGCTGACCAAGCTGATCGAGAACACCTTCCGCCAGGTCAACATCGCACTGATCAACGAGCTGACCATGCTCTCGCACCACCTCGACATCGACGTCTGGCAGGCGATCGACGCCGCCGAGACCAAACCGTTCGGCTTCCTGCCCTTCCGCCCCGGCCCCGGGGTCGGCGGGCACTGCCTGCCGATCGACCCGTGTTACCTGTCCTGGCAGGTCAAGCGCCGCCTCGGCCGGCAGTTCCGGTTCATCGAGCTGGCCAACGACATCAACCACGAGATGCCCGAGCACGTCACGCAGCGGATCATGGCGGGACTGAACCGCGACGGCCGGGCCGTCAGCGGCGCCCGACTGCTGCTGCTCGGTCTGGCGTACAAGAAGAACACCGGCGACATGCGCGACTCCCCCGCGGTCGACGTGGCCCTGCGGCTGCGCGGGCTGGGCGCCGAGGTGCACGCGGTCGAGCCGTACGCCGAGGCGCACCACATCCCGGACGGGGTCACCGTGGTCGATCTCACCGAGCAGGAGGTCCGCGCCGCCGACGCGGTGGTGGTGGTCACCGACCACGACAGCTTCGACTACGACCTGGTGGTCCAGCACGCGCGCTACGTCTTCGACACCCGCAACCGGTGCGTCGGCCCGCTGGTGGAGCGCCTGTAGACCCGGCACCGCTGGCCGGTCCCGCCGCCGGGAAAGACGGCGGGACCGGCCGGCGGATGTCCGTTCCCGCACCGGCCGGTCCCCACCGCCGGCGGTAGGGCCGGTCACTGGTCGGCGAGCGCCTCGACGACCGGCCGGGACAGCGCCCGGCGGGCCGGCAGCACCGAGGCCAGGAGGGCGGCCAGCACCGCGACGCCGAGGATCAGCCCGAGCTGGCCGAACGGCAGCACCACGTGGAAGTTCTCATTGAGGCGGGCAAGCAGCGCCATCGCGGAGGCGCTGACGCCGGTGCCCAACCCGACCCCGAGCACCGCACCGACAAGCGCCATCAGCACCGCCTCGACGGCGAGCACCGCCCGCATCCGGCCTCGGGTGAGCCCGACCGCCCGCAGCACGGCGTTCTCCCTGGTCCGCTCGACCACCGACAGGCTCAGCGTGTTCGCCACGCCGACCAGGGCGATCACCACGGCCAGGCCGAGCAGCGCGGTGACGAGGGCGAGCACCATGTCCACGGTGCCGGTGAGCATCTTCTTGTACGCGCCCTGGTCCATCAGGTTCACCGTCGGGTAGCTGTCCAGCACCTCCTCGATCGCGTCCCCGGCCCGCTCGGCGCTCACCCCGGCGGCGGGGTCGATCTCAGCCAGGACGCCCCGCTGACCAGGGAAGAGTACGGTGAAGTCCGTGTCGGCCATGTCGATGACGTAGCCCGCCGGCGCACCGTTGCCGGCCGAGTCGTCGGTGACGACGGCGGCCACCCGGAACGACCGGCCCCCGACTGTCACCGAGGAGCCGACCTGCCAGCCTCGTGCCTGCGCCAACTCCCGGTGCACAAGCACCTGCCCCGGCCCGAGCCGATCGGCGTCACCGGTCAGCACCCCGCTCAGCGTGCGGCCGACCAACGCCGGGTGGGCCGCCCGGATCTCGACGTCGGCGACGACCGTGTGGCGCTGCTCGTGCACCACCCCCAACTCGGGGCGGGCGGCAAGCTCACCGGCGAGCGCGGCAGGCAGGTCCTGACCGATTCCAACGACAATGAAGTCCGTCCCGATCTGGGCATCCACGCTGCGTTCAATGCCGTCCTTGGTGCTGCGTCCGCCGACCAGGAAGGCCGACACCAGTCCGATCCCGATCACCAGGGCGGTGGCGGTCGCGGCCACCCGCCGCGGATTGCGGACCGTGTTGGCCACCGCCAACTCACCAATCGCCCCGAGCACACGACGTGCCGGCCAGCCGAACACCCGGGCCAGCGCCGGGACGAGCACCGGCCCGAACAGCACGATCCCGAAGAAGGCCAGCACCCCGCCGACGGCCACCAGCAGCAGTTGACCGGCGCTGGCGGCGCCGGCCAGGGCGGCCACACCGACGGCCAGCACCACCGCGCCGAAGGTCAACCGAACCCAACCAGCCCCCCGGCTCGGCTGCACCGCCGCGTCGGTGAGCGCGGCCACCGGAGCGATCCGCGTGCCCCGCCAGGCCGGGAGCAGGGCGGCGCACACGGTGAGCGCGGTACCCAGCAGCAGGCCGGTCAGCACCGTCGCACCGGTCACGGTCAGGCCACCGGTGACCGGCACGTCCAGTCGGGACATCAGCAGCCTCATCCCGCCGGCGAGGGCCACCCCGAGCAGCACACCCAGCGCGGAGGCGACAAGCCCGAGCACCGCCGACTCCAGCAGCGCGGCCCGGAAGACCTGCCCCCGGGTGGCGCCGATCAGGCGCAGCAGCGCGGTGCGCCGGGTGCGCTGTGCCAGCACGATCGCGAAGGTGTTGGCGATCACGAAGCCGGCCACCACCACGGCGACCCCCACGAAGATCAACAGCAGCATCCGGAACTGGTCCGCGTTGCGGACCGCCTCCTCGACGGCCTCGTCGAGGATCC
Organism: Micromonospora sp. NPDC049175; assembly: GCF_043197345.1. Lineage (NCBI taxonomy): Bacteria > Bacillati > Actinomycetota > Actinomycetes > Micromonosporales > Micromonosporaceae > Micromonospora > Micromonospora sp. NPDC049175. The sequence continues at coordinate 37,916 of NZ_JBICSY010000006.1, forward strand.
GCTGACGACTCTTCACGGTGGCTTCTCCGCCGGCGACGGCTCGGACCCGCTCGGTCACCGCCGCGACGGAGGCGCCCGGCTGGACCGCCACCATGACGCGGCCGTAGCCCCGCTCGCCGGTGAGGGCCAACGCGTCCGGCCCGACCAGGCCGACGAACGGGCCCCCCACATCGCGGACGGTGCCGGCCACGTCGACGGTGCCCACCAGGGTGTACGGGCGGGCCGCGCCGCCACGGCCACCGACCCGGACCTCGGCGCCGAGGGCGAAGCCCTCCTCGGCCACCGTCGGCGCGTCGAGCACCACCTCCCCGGGCCGGTCGGGCAGTCGGCCGGCGACCACGTCGTACGAGCGCAGCGCCTGTTCGGTGGGGATGGCCACCAGCATGGTGAAGCCGAGCACCGGACGGCCGTCGGAGCCGAGGACCCCGGCGGTGTTCGTCAGCTCACCGGCCGCGGCGGCCACCCCGTCGACCGCACGCACCTCATCGACGAGGGTCGGCGACAGCAACTGCGCGCCGGTCGCGTAGACACCCAGGTCGGTGTGCCGGTCGAAGGTGCCGGCCCGCTCGTACGCGCCGGCGCGCATCCCGTCGACGAAGATCATCGTGCCGGCGACGAACGCGACACCGAGCACGACGGCCAGCGCGGAGAGCAGCATGCGCAGCGCCTCGGCACGCAACGAGCGCAGGGTCAGGCGGATCATGCGGGGCTCCCGGTGCAGGTGGCGGATCGGACCCCTCCGACGCTATGGCCGGAGCCGGTCGTTTGATCTCCACCTGCGCGCTCGACAGGTGTGCGCCCCGGGTCGTGGTGCGCCCGTCGCCGGCTACGACCCAGGTCGTACGCGGTGTCATCCGCCGGGTGTCACAAGCCCGCTCTCGTACGCCAGGACCACCGCCTGGACCCGGTCGCGCAACTGGAGCTTCGCCAGGATCCGACCGACGTGGGTCTTCACCGTCGCCTCGGCCACGTGCACCCGGGCGGCGATCTCCGCATTGGACAGGCCCTGCGCGACAAGCAGCAGCACCTCCCGTTCCCGGTCGGTGAGCTGCGTGAGGCGCGGGTCCGCGCTCGGGGCGGCGCCGAGCTGCCCGGCGAACCGGTCCAGCAGCCGCCGGGTGATCGACGGGGCCACCACCGAGTCACCCTGGGCCACCACCCGGATCGCGGCCAGCAACTCCTCCGGCGGGACGTTCTTGAGCAGGAACCCGCTCGCCCCGGCCTGGAGCGCCGCGAACGCGTCCGCCTCGGTGTCGAAGGTGGTCAGCACCAGCACCCGGGGCGGGCCCTCGGGCCGTTCGGCACAGAGCCGGCGGGTCGCCTCCACCCCGTCCATGGTCGGCATCCGGATGTCCATCACCACCACGTCGGCCTCGGTACGGGCCAGCACCCGCAGGGCGTCCGCGCCGTCGATCGCCTCCCCGACCACCTCCAGATCGGGCTGGGAGTCCAGCACCATCCGGAACCCGGCGCGGACCAGCGCCTGGTCGTCCACGATCACCACCCGGACCGTCATGCCGCGATCACCTCCGTTGCCGGCCCCGACGTTAGCGGTAGCCGAACCTCGACCTGCCAGCCCCCGGCCGGCCGCGGGCCGGCGGTGAGGCTGCCGTCGTACACCGTCACCCGCTCCCGCATGCCGAGCAGACCGTGACCGCCGGACGGCGCCGGGCTGACCAGCGGGCGACCCCGACCGTCGTCGCGCACCCGGACCACGACGGCCTCGGCGGTGTGGGTCAGGTCGACCTCGACGCCGGCGCCGACGCCGCCGTGCTTGAGCGCGTTCGTCAGCGCCTCCTGCACCACCCGGTAGACGGTCAGCTCCAACCCCGGCGGCAAGGCCGGCTGCTCACCGGTGACGGTGCTGCGAATGCGCAGACCGGCGTCACCGAAGCGGGCCAGCAGGTCGGGCAGCTCGGCCAGCGCCAGACGCCGGTGCTCCGGGTCGGCGGCCGCCACGAGCCCGTCGCCGCCGGACGGGCCGGCGTCGCGCAGGACGCCCACCAACCGGCGCATCTCCTCCAGCGCCGACCGGCCGGTGTCGGCGACCACCTTCACGGCGGTGCGGGCCTGCGCGGGGTCCCGGTCGAGCATGAACCGGGCGCCGTCGGCCTGGACGATCATCACCGCCAGGCTGTGGGCGACGACGTCGTGCAGCTCACGGGCGATCCGGGTGCGCTCCTCGGCGACCGCCGCCCGGGACTCGGCCTCCCGTTCACGTTCCAGGGTGGTGGCCCGTTCCTCCAGGCTGAGCACGTAGAGCCGGCGGGTCCGCACGTTCAGCGCGACAAGCCACACCGCGCCGGTGACAAGCGCGTACCACAGCGCGGTCACCCACCAGGTGATGACGCCCGGGGTCTGCACGGCGGCGAGCACCACCCCCACCGCGGCGGCCGCGCCGGCGAGCACCGCGGCGCGCAGCCGCTCGCCGTACTTCACCACGCTGTAGAGCGCGATCAGGACGGCGACGTCGAACGGCAGCGGCCCCCACCTGGCGATCACCTGCACCAGGCCGAGCGCGGTGATCACCACGGTCACCGCGCCCGGGTGCGCGCGGCGGAACAGCAGCGCCGCGGCCATCCCCAGACAGACGAGCGCGGCCGCCCACCCGCCCGCCAGGTTCGCCGCGCCGGCCACGCCGATGAGGGCCACCACGACGGACACGGCCACGTCGAAGGCGACGCCGCGCAGCGGGCGGCCGAACATCCTGCGTTCCACGGTCACCCAGCGTACGTGCCGGTCGACGGGCCCTCGCGCGTCAGCGGCCGAGGACCTCGCGCATCCGGTCGATCTCGACGGTCTGTTCGGTGGCGACCGAGGTGGCGAACTCGTTGAGCGTGAGGTCGGAACCGACCGTTAGCAGGTTGGTGGCCATCTCGATGGCGCCCTGGTGGTGCGCGGTCATCATCCGCACGAAGAGCCTGTCGAAGTCGGGGCCACGGCTGGCGGCGAGCTGCCGCATCGCCTCGGGTGACTGCATGCCGCGCATGGCGCCGTGGTCGTGGCCCTCGACCTCCGCCGGTAGGCCGCGGGTCTGCAGCCAGCCCCGCATCATGCCCATCTCCGGTCCCTGGCTGGCCCGGATGCGCTCGGCGAGGGCGCGGATGTCGGGGTCGGCGGCGCGGTCGGTGGCGAGTTCCGCCATCGCGAGGGCCTGCGCGTGGTGCGGAATCATCATCCGGACGAACACGACGTCCAGCGAGTTGTGCGGCGCGGGGCCCGCGTCGCGGACCTCGTGGGCCGGGCGGGTGGCGGCGGCCTCTCCCGGGCGGCCGGGGGCGATGACGGTCAGATCGGTGGGGACCGGGGCGGCCGTCGGCGAGGCGGGGGTGACGGGTGCGGAGGCCGACTGGGCGGTGCCTGTCGCGGCGTCGTCCCCGGCGCGGCTCACGACGACTGTCACGAGCGCGAGCAGGAGCGCCAGTGTGACGATCGCCAGGGTTCGTGCGCGCCGATCAGTCATGGGCCACTCCCTGGAGTCGAGGTCATCGCGATGCTATCCATTGACGGAGGCACTTCGATGTGACCGGCATCACATCGACGTTCATCGTCGAACGGTAAGGTGTCGACAATCATCTCCCCCTTGCGAAGGGCCTCGCCGATGATCAGACTCCACATGCCACGGCCACGACACCTACGCATCGTGGCGCTCGCCACAACCGGGCTCCTCGTCGCCAGCGCGCTCGTCGCCCCGGCCGGCAACGCCCAGGTGGCACCGCCGTCGACGCCCACCGCCACCGCGATCCCCGGCGTCGACGAGATCGTCAGCAGCCCCAACCTGCGGCAGATCGCCAACCTGCCGAAGGTCGCCCCCCTGGACGCGACGAACAGCGACCTCGCCTTCCAGGGCAGGTACGCGTTCGCCGGCAACTACAACGGCTTCGTCATCTACGACATCTCGCGGCCCAGCGCCCCGACGGTCAAGGCCCGGGTGCTCTGCCCGGGGTCGCAGAACGACATCTCCGTCCACGGCGACCTGCTCTTCCTCTCCACCGACTCGCCCCGCAGCGACGACTCCTGCACCAGCACCCCGGGGGCGCCGCTCGAGAAGGGCTCGTGGGAGGGCATCAAGGTCTTCGACATCAGGGACAAGGCCAACCCGCGCTACATCAAGTCCGTCGAGACGGCCTGCGGCTCGCACACCCACACCCTGGTCCCGGGCAAGGACCGCAAGGCCGTCTACCTGTACGTCTCGTCGTACAGCCCGCGAGTCGAGTTCCCGGACTGCCAGCCGCCGCACGACTCGATCTCCATCGTCAAGGTTCCGTTGAAGAAGCCGACCGACGCGGCGGTGGTCGCGACGCCGAACCTCTTCCCGGACGGCGGCTTCCCCGGCAGTGAGACCGGCTCGGCGACGACCGGTTGCCACGACATCACCGCCTACCCGTCGAAGGACCTGGCCGCCGGCGCCTGCATGGGTGACGGCATCCTGCTCGACATCAAGAACCGGGAGGCGCCCCGGGTCATCAACCGGATCCGGGACACCGTCAACTTCGCGTTCTGGCACTCCGCCACCTTCAACAACTCCGGCACCAAGGTGGTCTTCACCGACGAGCTGGGTGGTGGCGGGGCGGCGACCTGCAACGAGGCCATCGGCCCCAACCGGGGTGCGGACGCCATCTACGACATCGCCGGCCGCGGTGACGCCCGGACGATGACGTTCCGCAGCTACTACAAGATCCCCCGGGTCAACGCGGACACCGAGAACTGCGTGGCGCACAACGGCTCGCTGGTGCCGGTGCTCGGTCGCGACATCATGGTCCAGTCGTGGTATCAGGGCGGCGTCTCGGTCTGGGACTTCACCGACTCGGCCCACCCGAAGGAGATCGCCTTCTGGGAGCGCGGCCCGCTCTCGGCGGACACGTTCGTCGGCGGTGGCACCTGGTCCGCGTACTACTACAACGGCCACATCTACTCCAACGACATCGTGAAGGGCCTGGACGTCCTGGAGCTGAACGACTGGCGTACCTGGTCGGCCAAGCTGACCCGCTACAACGAGCTCAACGTGCAGACCCAGCCCAGCTACCTGGGCTGGTAGGCACCCCGCACGAAGCCGGGCCCGGTCCCCGACCCTGGGGGCCGGGCCCGGCCGGGTGTGACCCGTCACCCGGGCGGGGGTTGCCCGCCGGTCGGCCGCCGGCTGTGCCAACGTGGGCAGACGTGAAACCCGCAGCCCCGCCCGAGCCCACCGTGCGCTGGCGCCCCCATCCGCTCGACGTCGTGGCTGTCGGCCTGGCGGTGGTAGGCGCGGGCTGCGCGCTGAGCGGGCTGCTGCCCCGGGCGGAGACCACCGCCACCCTGCACCGGATCCTGCCGCTGCTGCTCTTCCTCGGCACGGTGATCGTGCTCGCCGAACTGACCGCCGTGGCCGGCGTCTTCGACGTGCTGGCCAGCCGCCTGGCCATCGCCTCCCGGGGCAGGTGGGCGGCGCTGTTCGTGCTCTGCGGCGGCCTCGCCACGCTGACCACCCTCGTGCTCAACCTCGACACCACAGCCGTGCTGCTCACCCCCGTGCTGCTCGCGTTGGCCCGCAACCTGCGCGTCCCGGCCGCTCCGCTCGCGGTCACCACGGTCTGGCTGGCGAACACCGCGAGCCTGCTGCTGCCGGTGTCGAACCTGACGAACCTGCTGGCCGCCGACCGGGTCGGGTTGACCCCGCTGGCCTACGCCGAGCGGATGGCGCTGCCGCAACTCGCCGCCGTGGCGGTCACCATGGCGCTGCTCTGGTACGCGTGGTGGCGGCGGGACCAGCCGGCCGGCGGGCGTTTCGTACCGCCGGCCCGGCACGTGCCGCCGGATCCGGTGCTGCACCGCGTCGCGCTCGCCGGCTGTCTGCTCTTCGTCGCCGGCATCCTCGCCGGGGTGGAGATCGGTCTCGCCTCCGCCGTCGCGCTCGCGCTGGTGCTCGTCGGGTTCGTCGTCCGCTCCCCCGCCACGCTGCGCCTGAATCTGGTGCCGGTGCGGCTGCTGCTCTTCGTCGTCGGCCTGTTCCTGGTGGTGCAGACCATCGGTCAGCACGGCTTGGACGACCTGGTCGGCGGCCTGCTCGGCACCCACGGCGGCACGCTCGGCGAGCTGCGCGCGGGCGGTACGGGCGCGGTGCTGGCCAACCTGGTCAACAACCTGCCCGCCTACCTGGCCGGCGAGTCGGTGTTGCCGCCGGGCGATCACACCCGCCTGCTGGCGCTGCTGATCGGCACCAACGTCGGCCCGCTGGCCGTCCCCTGGGCGTCGCTGGCCACGCTGCTGTGGTTCGAGCGGTGCCGGGCGGCCGGGGTGGCGGTGCCGATGCGGCGGTTCGTGCTGACCAGCACGCTGCTCGCGGTGACCGCCACGGTCGCGGCGGTGGGCGCGCTGCTCCTGGTGAGCTGATCCACTATTGAATGGTTCTCACTCTATTGCGATGGATGAACCACCAAGACGTGTTATCGACCTAAAGCGCGAGATGACCGTTTATGCTGGTTCGACACCGATACGAGTAGGAGAACCGATGACAGCGCACCACGAGCTGGACACAGCCCAGACAGCCCCTTCGGACTACCGCCCGCCGACGATCCAGCGCCTGGGCACGCTCGCCGAGTTGACCAAGGGCGGCACCGTCGGCCCGGACGACGGCCTGGGTGGCGGCGGCGACGGTTCACTCTGACCCGTCACCGCCCGCCATCGTGGGAGGACCGCCGTTGCTCACGATCCGCCGGGCACAGCGCCGGTTCGGTCGTCGAGTGATCTTCACCGACCTGGACCTCGACGTCCCGGTCGGTGCCCGGGTGTTCCTGGGCGGCAACAACGGATCCGGCAAGACCACGCTGCTGCGGTGCCTGTCCGGCACGCTGACCCTCAGCGCCGGACAGGCCACCGTCGGCGGCCACCCGGTCGGCTCACTGCCCGCCCGACGCCTGACCGCTGTTTGCCTCGCCCCGGAGCAGGGCCTCTACGAGCAACTGTCGGCGCGGGAGAACGTGGCCCTCGTCGCCCGGCTCCGGCTGCCCCGGCGAGCTGTCCGCGCGGCCGTCGCCCGCGTCGAGGCCGAACTGGACCTGGCCGGCTACGCCACCGTCCCCGTGCAGCGGTGCTCGGCCGGAATGCGAGCCCGGGTCAGCATCGCGCGGGCTCTCGTCGCCGAGCCCGCGCTGCTGCTGCTCGACGAGCCGGGCCGTTCCCTCGACGAGCGGTCGCGGCTGCTGTTGTGGCAGGCGCTCGACCGGCGTCCCGAGCTGGCCTGCGTGATCGCCTCGCACCTCGCCGACGACCGTGACCGGTGCCAGTCCGCCCTGACCCTCACGGCCACCCGATGACGACGCCGACAACGCCCGCCGCGACCACCAGCCGCCCTGTCGATCGCCGGGCCGCCGGCGCCAGTGCTGTCGCGATGGTCCTCGCCCTGGTCCGCCGTGATCTCGGCGACCCCCGGCAGTTCCGGCTGCCGCTGCTGCTGGACCTCGCCTTCGGGGTGGTGAACCTTGTCGTCTTCCTGTTCATCTCCCGGGTGCTCACCCCCTCCTCGGGCACCGACCTCGCCCACTCGCCCAGCTACTTCGACTTCGTGGCGGTCGGCATCACCTTCCTGCTCGTCCTCCAGGCCGCCACCACGCAGCTGACCGGTCGGGTGATCCGCGAACAGCGCGGCGGGACCCTGGAGGTGCTCGCCGCCCAACCCGTGCCGGTCACCGCGCTGGCCATCGGGACCGCCGGCTACCCGTTCCTGTTCGCCCTGCTGCGCTCGTGCGTCTACCTGGCCATCCTCGGCTCCGTGCTCGGTCTGCGCACCGACCGGGCCGACTGGTGGGGGGTCGCGGTGCTGCTGATCGCCGGCACCGCGTCGGTGCTGGGCATCGGCATCGCCCTCGCGGCGTTCACCGTCGCCGTCGGGCACGGCGACGCCGCCGCCCGACTGTTCGTCGTCGGGCTCACCTTCGTGTCCGGCACGTACTTCCCGGTCTCCGAACTCCCCGGTCCCCTGCCGGAGCTGACCGCGGTGCTGCCCAGCCGGATCGCCCTGGACGGCCTGCGCGCCGCGCTGGCCGGCGGCGACTGGGCCTGGTCGGCCGTGGCGCTGCTCGGTGTCACCGCGCTCCTGGTGCCGCTGTCGAGCTGGGCCTTCGCGGGGGCGCTGCGGGTCGCCGCCGGCCGCGGCGCCCTGAAACGCGATTGAGGTACGACATGCTCCGTCCCACACCGTTCGACCTCGCCACCGGAACGCTGCTCGGTGTCGGCCCGCCACCGCCGCGTCGGCAGGTGCCGGCCGGCGTGCCGGATCCGTTGGGCGCGCTCGACGCCGCGGTCCTGGCCGGCCTGACCCGCCCACCGTGTGTGGTGAGCTTCTCCGGTGGGCTGGACTCGTCGCTGATCCTGGCGATGGCCGTCCGGGCGGCCCGCCGGGAGGGGTTGCCCGACCCGGTCCCGGTCACCTGGCGGTTCACCGGGGCACCCCGGGCCGACGAGTCGGACTGGCAGCACCGGGTGATCGGGGCGCTGGGGGTCGGCGGGTCGTGGCAGATCCTGCGGGCCGACGACGACCTGGACCTGGTCGGTCCGGTGGCTCGCCGGTTGCTGCACCGCCACGGGGTGGTCCACCCGGTCAACCTGCACCTGCACCTGCCCATCGCCGAGCTGGCGGCCGGCGGCTCGCTGCTCACCGGTGCCGGCGGCGACCAGATCCTGGCGGGGTGGCGTCGTCCACAGGCGTCCTCGCTGCGCGGCCGGCTCTGGTGGCTGCGGCACACCGCGCGTACCCGGCAGGGGCCGGCGGAGATGTTTGCGTGGCTGCGGCCGACAGTCGCCCGGGAGGCGTACCGCGCGCAGCGCGCGGAGCAGCGTGCCGAGCCGCGCCGCCTGCGGCAGCGGATCGCCTGGCACACCCGGCGGCGGGACCTCCGGATGACCTGCTCGGCCCTGGCCGCGCTGGCCGCCGAGCACGAGGCGACCGCGATCCAGCCGCTGCTCGACGAGGGATTCCTGGCCGCGCTGGCGCTGCGCTACGGCGGCCACCGGAACGTCGGCCGGGACCGGCTGCTCGCGGAGATCGTCCAGGGAGCCCTGCCGGCGGAGGTCACCGCGCCCCGCCGCAAGGCCCGCTTCCTCGAGGTGTTCTTCCGGACGCCGACCCGGGAGTTCGTCAGCTCCTGGGACGGCTCCGGCGCCGACGAGGAGGTGGTGGATCCGGAGGCTCTGCGGGCGCTCTGGTCACGCTGGCCGATCCCCGGTGGCACCGCCAGCCTGGTCCAACAGCTCTGGTTGGCCGCCAACCCGCCCGACTCCGCCCGCCGGCCGGAGCGTTCCGACATCGACGTGGAGGTCACATCGTGACAGAGCAGGAGATCGTGCACCGGGTCGACCCGGACCGGGTGGCCTGGCGGGTCGCCGGTGACGAGGTGGTCGTGCTGGACACCCGCAACTCGGTCTACTTCGGATTGGACGCCACCGGCGCGCTGCTGTGGCGACGCCTGGCGACCGGGGCCACGAGCGCCGAGCTGGTCACGGCACTTGTGGAGACCGCCCCGGTGGACCGGGAGCGGGCCCGCGCCGACGTGGCCGCTTTCCTGGCGGACCTGCGCGGGCACGGGCTGCTGGTGCAGCGGCCCTGACCGACGCCGCCGATTGGTCGGGCCGACAAATACCGCCGGTTGGTCGGGGAGCCGGGTGCCGCCGGGCGGCCGGACCGACAGGCGCCGCCGGTGCACCCCACCGCACCACGGGCGGCGCACCCGCCAGCGGTCAGCCGCGATCGTCGCGCCGGGCCGCGCGTACCTCGCTCAGCGCGGCCGGGAGTTGCCCGGCGTTGCGGGCCAGCCGACCCAGGTGCGCCAGCAGCAGACCGACCGGGCCGCGTCGGGCCAGTGGGCTGGCGTGGCGCATCGACGCCGGTGTCGGGAACAGCCGCGGGCCGAGGTGCCGCAGCCGGTCGACCACACCGGACAGCTCAGCGAGCTGCGCGATGGTCAGGGCGGCGGGCGAGGCACGGTGGGCCCGCAGCCACAGTGCTGGCGTGCCCTGCTGGGGCAGTGCCAGCGTGGCGGCCAGGGCCGCGCCGGACGGCGTCAGGCGCAGGCCGAGCGCGAACGACGCGAGCGCGCCGGTCCGCGCGGCGAGGGCGGCCGCCGCTCGCCAGGTGTCGACGGGAAAGACCTCGACCGCCCGCAGCAGGTCGGCACGCGGCCGGTCGGAGCGACCCGGTGCGGCGGCGTGCAGGGCCACCAGCAGGGCGGCGCCCGCCTCGTCCGGCACCGTGACCAGGCCGCCGGCCAGCCTGATCCGCTGCGCCGAGGACCACAGTCCGGTCCACAGCGCCTCCGGATCGGCCACCCCGTGGAAGCCCCGATGCAGGTCGACGGTGAGCGACAGCGGGCCGGGCAGCCGCCAGGGACGCTCGTACCAGTGCGACCTGTGGTCGGGGCGACCCTCCGGCAGGGCGCTGACACAGCCGAGGTCGGCGAGCGCCCGCTGCGCGAGGTCGAAGGAGGCGGGGGCGACGAGCAGGTCGATGTCGACGTAGAGCCGGTGCCCCTCCTGGCCCAGCCGGCGGGCCAGCCCGGCCCCCTTGAGCAGGACGGCGTCCACCCCCCGGTCGGCCAGTGCGGCGGTGACGCCGACCGCGGCCGTGTCGAGGCTCAGGCAGCGGACCGCCTCCGGGAGAGTGCTCACCGGATCGCTGCCACGGCGGAGGTGGCGACGACGGCGTCGGCGACCAGCCGGTGGGTGTCGGCGAGGGCGGCCCAGTCGCGCGGCCGGATCAGCTCCCACGCCGGCAGGGCGGCGAGCGCCAGCAGCGCGGCCGGGTCGGAGCGCAACTGCCCGAACGACCGCTGGCGGGCGAGCCGGGCCAGCAGGGCGCCGCCGGGCAGCCGGGTCAGGGTGACCGCGGCGCCCCAGCGCAGGAACAACCAACCGCCCAGCGGGACGCGGGAGGCGATCGGCGGCAGCCCCACCCGCAGCAGGTCGCCGGCCCGGACCGGCCGGGTGGGCAGGCCCACCCCGGGCACCGGCTGCCGCAGGTCGACACAGCGCGGGCCGGCGAAGGCGTCGGCGCCGTCGACGACAAGGATGTCGTCGGTCAGGATCGGCACATCCCGGGCGGCCAGGGCGGTGAGCAGGCTGCTCTTGCCCGCGGTACGCGGGCCGAGCACCGCCCAGGCCCGGCCGGCGAGCACGAACGCGCCACTGTGGAACGTCTCCCGACCGGCCCATCTGTTGACCGTCGTCGCCACCGGGGCGAGGTACGGGTGGGCCAGCACGTCCGGGGCGAGCGGCGGCCCGTAGAAGGTGGCGGTGCCCCACAGTCGGTCCACGGCGAGGGTTCGGCCGTCGGCGAGGATCCTCGTCCCCCGCGCGTCGTTCAGGGGCGAGGGTGCTGGTGGCGGTACGTGCAGTTGGCCGACCCGGACGGCGGGCCACCCGAGGGCCGCACCGTCGGCCGGGGGCAGCTCGGTCACCCCGTCCAGTCCGTGCACCCGCAACCCGTACACGCCTCGTCCGGAGGTCGGCATGATCTCCCCGCTCATCGTCTGCTCAACGATCATGGATGGCGACGCGATGCGGGTGGCGCTCGTGGAGACGCGCCACCCGCACCCTCAGGAGACGAGCGTCAGCGGATGGTGCCGCTGTCGACCGTCAACTTCTGCGACTCCCTCAGCCGCTTGGCGTCGGCCGCGCGCTGCTTGGTCGCCTTGGCGCCCTTCGCCGATGGCGCCACCGTCGGGACCACGCCCCCGCCGATGGCGTCCACGTCGTACGCCACCCACCACGACCCGGGTGTGTCCACCGTGAAGCTCAACGCGATGTGCACCGAGGCGCCCGGTGCCAGACCACCCAGGTCGAACGGGATCGTCAGGGTGGTGCCCAACCCACCACCCGGTGGGTTGGTCGCCGGCGAGTCCATGTGCAGGTTCCGGACCAGCAGCGTCCGGCCGTCGCTGATGGTGACGGACGTCGTCGGATTGGCTGGGTTGACCAGCCGGAGGTTGGAGTGCACCGCGGGTGACGGTCCGCCGGGGTACGGCGCCCCGTTCGCCGCGCTCAGTGACGTGATCCGGACCCGGGCCTGGGTGATCGCGGCGCTGGACCGGTTGGTCAGCGTCCGCCGGATCACCAGGCTGTTTCCGGTGCGAATCCGGTTGGGGGCAACCGACACGGCCACGTTGGGGTCGAACAACGTGGACTGGATGGAGGCGTTCTGCTGGTAGGTGCCCAGGGTGTTCTGTGGCGACGGGCTGCCCAGCGTGGACGGAACCCCGTTGATCGGGCCGAGCACCGTGGCGACCAGCCGGAAGTCGGCCTGGTTGTTGGCGGTGTCCTGGAGGTTGCCGGCGACCCGGAGCCGGTTCCAGGCGTGCGGGACGAACGGTGGCGCGTTGAAGGCGGGCAGTGGCGCACCCTCGGAGAAGCCAGGTGTCGAGCCCGCCCGGTCGGTGACCGTGTTTGCCGCGTCCGGGGCGACCAGCCGCAGCCCGCCCTGGCCGAGGCTGGGGACGATGAGGTCGGGCTGGATGTTGAACAGGGAATAGTCGGCTGCCGCGATCAGGAAGCCGCGTCGGGGCGCCAACGGCCGGGCGCTGCCCGGGATGGTGACGGTCAGCCCGCCGGGTGCCTCGACCTTGAAGCCGGCGATCGGCAGGTTGATCGCTGTGGAGTTGACGACCGAGACGAACTGGTCGGCGAGCCCGCTGATGCCGGACTGCGCGAACTGGTCGATGACCACCTGGCGGGGCAGCGCCGACACCTCGATCGCCACCTCGTTGGACACCGCCTCGCCCAACGGTCCGGTGCCGTCGTACTGGGCCCGGAACTGGTTGTGCCCGAACGCCGGCACCTGGACGTCGAAGCTGGCCACGTTGAGGGCCAGCGGGAAGGTTCCCAGCGGGGTCTCCACCCCGTTGGGCAACTCGTCGATGAGCGTGACGCTGCCCTCGGCGACGCCGGGGCCGACGATGACCTCGAAGTGCACCGCCGTGCCGAAGGTGGTGGCGTTCGTGGACGCGGTGAGCGTGGCCACGCTCTTGGCCTGCACGAGGATTCGGATGGCCCGGGTGGCGCTCTGGCCGTTGGCGTCGGTCACCCGGACCGTCGACGGGAACGCGCCGACCTGGGTCGGCCGGCCGGACAGCAGGCCGGTCGCCGCGTCGAGGGTGAGCCCGGGCGGCAGTGCGCCGGAGGCCAGGCTCCAGACGAACGGCGCGCTGCCGCCGATGACGTTGAGCTGGTCGGCGTAGGGCGCGTCCACCTCGCCCAGCGGCGGCGGTGGGAAGGTCAGTGTCGGCGCCTGGTTGACGACGAGCACGATCAGTCGGGTGCCGGTCTGGGCGGCTGAGTCGTTGACGCGGATCACCACCGGATATTCCCCGGGGGTGGTCGGTACGCCCGAGATGCCGTTGGTCTGCGGGTTGAGCAGCATCCCCGGTGGCAGCGTGCCCGAGGCGACCGACCAGGTGAAGGGCGGTACGCCGTGCGTGATGTTCAGGGTGGCCGTGTAGGCGATGCCGACGGTCGCCTCGGTCGGGTGGTCGAACAGCAGTGTCGGTGACACGTTCGCGATCACCTGGTCGGACAGCGGCGAGTCGGGGCCGGTGCCCTCGGCGGTGCGGGCGGCCACCGTGAACCGGTAGGGGGTGGTGGGGATCAGACCGGTGACGGTGTTGGTGGTGGACGGTCCGAAGGTCTGAGCGGCCTGGCGTACGCCGTTCACCCAGGGGGTGACGATGTAGTTGGTGATCGGTGAGCCGCCGGTGGAACCGGGGGTCCAGCTCACCAGGGCCGTGGCGGTGTCGGCGGTGACCGCGATGACGGTCGGCGCACCCGGCAGCGCCATGATCTTCGCGCCCGCGGAACGCTTACTGGCCGGGCCGACGCCCTCCGCGTTCTTCGCGGCAACCGTGAAGGTGTAGGTGGCCTTGGCGGTCAGGCCCCCGATCTTCTGGGTGGTCTTCGACTCGTCGAAGGTGACGGTCTTCGCCCTCTTGCCGTTGCGGTACGCGGTGACCACGTACCCGCTGAGGGCCGAGCCGCCGTCAGCCGGCGCCTTCCAGTTCACCGTTGCCGTGCCGGCACGCCAGGAGGCGGTCGGCTTGGCCGGGGCGGCCGGTGGCTGCGCCGGGGCGGCAAGCTCGGCGATTCGCTGCGTGGTGACGGCCGGCGCCGCCACCGGCGCGGACGCGGGTGTGGGGGTGCGGCTCGGGGCGCGGGCCGACGCCGCGGTGGGGGCGACGAGCAGACTGACGAACAGCGCCAGGATTGCGGCGCATGCCGTGACGGCCCGTGGACGGGCACGGAGCACTGGGGACATTGATGTTTTCTCCCTCTCCCGGGGATGAGGGCCACCGCGAACGGGGGAAGGAGGCAGGCGACCGACTGATGGTCCTCGGCGGCCACGCGCCTGCTGCCCCCGGCCGCAGGGCGACTGGCGGAAATCCGACCGTCACTCACGGAATGGCTTTCGCGTATTGAGTGACGGATCTCTATCAACTCCTACCAGTTTTCCCAGGTCAGGCCACATTCGGGCGGGGAAAGTGTCCAGCCGTAGGCGGAGGCTGTCCGAATTGCGACTGCCGTCGCGTCCTTTTGCGGCGGACGCGACGGCAGGGTCGCGTCAGTCCCGGCGCACCGCGAGCTGAAGCTCGGTGACGCCCTGCTCCGGCTGGTCCGGGCAGTAGTCCAGGTACAGCTCGCGGGCGAAGCCGTCGGCGCGGTAGCCGTTGTCGTCGATCCAGCGGGCGAGCACCTGCATGCTCTGGTCGACGTCGTCCATCGCGCCATGATGGAGGATCGTCGCGGCGGCGCCCAGCGCGGGCAGGTCGCGTACCGTGAGGTCGGCGACGCTCGACGGCCCGACCGCGACGGTCACCCCGGCGTGCACCACCACCGCGTCGCCGTCGCCGTCGGCGGCCGGCTCGTACCAGGCGATGCTCGGCCCCGTCGGGGTGATCCCGGCGTCGGCCAGCCGGCGGAACAACTCCGGGTAGAGCGGTCCGATCACCGGCGTGATGTCCTGGCTCTGGTAACTCGCCGCGACCGCGGTCAGCTCCGCGACGCGCACCGGCGCGATCTCCTTCAGAACGACGTCCTGCGTACTCATGGTGCCCTCCGATTCGATCATCCGGAGCCTCGCCTCGACCGCGGCCAGCCGGGCGGCGTCCGCGGCCAGTTGCTCTTCCAACTGGGTACGCCGCAGCCGCAGCATCCCGCGCAGCTCGACCACGTCGACGGCGTCGTCGACGATGACCCGCACCTGCTCGAGGGTGAGGCCCAACTCCTTCAGGGCGATCACCCGGTTGAGCCGGCGCAGCTGGTCCGCGCGGTAGAACCGGTATCCGGTGTGCCTGTCGACAGCGGCCGGACGCAGCAGCCCGATGCTGTCGTAGTGACGCAGCATCCGCACCGACACCCGGCCCAGTCGGGCGAAGTCTCCGATGGTGAACATGGTCCCCTCACGCTCGTCCCTGACACGGTGTCAGGGTCAAGCGTGGGTCAACCGACCGACGAGCGGCGGGCCGGGCGCGGCCCGACCAACCGGCGGACCATCGGCGCGGCGTTCCACCTGGCGGCGCCGACCAGGTCGCGGGCGTGCTCCAGGACCGTGTAGTCGGGACGGTCGAGCCCGTCGGCGATGGCCCGGTCGAGGTCGTTGCCACACCGGCTCAGCACGGTGTCGAAGTCGCGGCGCACCGGTTCCTGCAGGTCGTAGCCGAAGGAGCGGTGCAGCCGGGCGAAGAGCGGCTTGTACAGCCGGACCCGCTCGTGCAGCCCCGACGAGTACGACATCGGGTTCTTCGGCCGCCGCAGGACGTAGTCGGGCAGCACGTCGGCGAACGCCCGCCGGACGATCCACTTCTCCTGCCCGTCGCGCAGCTTCAGGCTCAACGGCAGTCGCATCGCCAACTCCACCACGCTGAGGTCGAGAAACGGCACCCGCGCCTCCACCCCGTGGGCCATGGCGGCCCGGTCGACCCGCTGCAACTCGGTGCGACACAGGTTGCGGATCCGGTGCAGGAACAACCGACGCGCCGCGGCCGGGCCGACCTGGTGGTACATCGGGTACCCACCGAACAGCTCGTCGGAGCCGTCGCCGGTCAGCACCACCTTGACGCCCAGGTCGCGCAGGCGGCGGAAGATCGGCACCGAGACGACGGCGTTGATGATGTCGCCGTACTCGGTCAACTCGGAGATCCGGATCGCCTCACGCACGTCGGCGAGCCGGATGTCGCGCGGACGCAGCTCGACCACGACGTGCGGCACGTCCAGGTCGGCGGCGAGCCGCCGGGCGTACGCGACGTCGGGGCTGTCCGCGACGCCGACCGTCACCGCGACGCAGTCCGGGTGGATGTCGCGCACCTGGCGCAGCATCAGTGAGCTGTCCAGCCCACCGGAGAGCACCACTCCGACGGTCAGGTCGGTCTCCACCCGCATCCGGATGGCGTCGCTCAGCGCGGCACGGACGAGCAGGGCGGCCTCGTCCGGGTCGTCGATGACCGGCAGGCCCGCGCCGATGGTGAGCAGGTCGACGTACGGGTGGAGGCGGACGTGCCCGTCCGCCTCGGCCCACCCGTGGTGCCCGGGTGGCACCTCGACGATCGGAGCGCCGTGCCCGACGAGCGCCTTGACCTCGGAGGCGAGGTGCAGGCAGCCGGGTCGGCGGGACCAGTACAGCGGTTTGACCCCGAGCGGGTCGCGGGCCAGGTAGGCCCGGCCGGTGCTCCGCTCGACGGCCGCGAACGCGTACTCGCCGCGCAGTCGGGTCACCGCCGCCTCGCCCCACTGCTGGAACGCGGCGAGCAGCACCTCGGTGTCGCCCTCGGTGCGAAACGCCTGCCCCAGACGGGTCAACTGCGTGCGCAGCTCCCGGTAGTTGAAGATCTCGCCGTTGAAGCAGAGCAGCCAGCGCTCGTCGGTCGAGGTCCACGGTTGCACCGCCCGGTCCCGGTCGACGACGCGTAGGCGGCGGGTGCCGGCGAGCAGCCCGCGCTCGGACCGGGTCTCGGTGACCTCGCCGCGCGGGGCGAGGACGGCGAGCATCCGCCGGAAGGTCGCCGGGTCGGCCTCGGGGCCGATGCTCAGGGCGATGCCGCACACCGGCTCAGACCCCCATCTCGGCCTCGTACGCGCGGCGGAGGCGCCGCCGGGCGGCGGGCGCCAGGCACAGGTGCCACGCCTGCCCCTCGTCGATCACGTTGATCTCGCCGGCGTCCTGCCGGGCCAGCAGCACGCCCGCGAGCGCCTGGCGCGCGCCGAACCGTTCGAACCAGTTCAGCTCGACGTCGACGGAGTAGCCGAGGCAGTGCCCGCTGGGCAGCATCGCGGCGTAGCCCAACCGGCGCAGCCGGTACTGGTGTTCGGCACTGCGCACCAGGCTTGTCACCCACAGCGGCGGGGTGTGCGGCGGGGCGGCGGCGGCGAACTCCCGTGCGAGGTCGTTGAGCAGCGCCACCACCTCCCGGCGGGCGCGCCGGAACAGCAGCCCGGCGGTCTGCGGGGTGGCGTCCGGGTGCAGTCGACGTCGCAGCCCCCGGGCGGCGCGGCCCAGCAGGGTCGCGGGTTGCTCCTGGTAGCGGAAGCGCAGCAGGTCGCGGCGGCGCAGCCACTCCAGGTCGACCAACTCGGCGCTGCCGTTGACCTGGTCGTCGGTGACGAACGTCGGGGTGTCCTGCCACCACAGCACGTCGATGCGGGAGAGCAGGTAGATCCGCACCAGCGCGCCGAGGTCACGCGCCGAGGTGCGCTCGTTGGGCTGGTAGCGGGCCATCTCCAGCAGCAGCGTCTCGCGCGCCCCGAGCAGGCCCTGCGGGGTGGCGTCGAGGACGGCGGCGAGCGCCGGCTCCCGCAACCGCTCGTCGATGAGCACCTGGCGGGCCCGGGTGCTCGCCGCGTCGGCCAGGGCGCCCACCTCGACCAGCAGTTCGGCGACGGCGACCCGGTAGGCGGCCAGGTCGGGCTCGGCGGGGACCCGGTGGCGCGGGGTGAGGCCGGAGGGTCGGCGGCGGGGCGGCGCGGTGGGCGAGACGGGCGAACCAGGCTGCTGTCCCGGACTACGGCTGGGCACTCGCATGACGGGGGTCCCTTCTCCGCTCACGGCACTGGGTGGATCGCCCTGAACACACCGTAATCAGCCGGACCGGGATGGACCGAACAATCCTCCGATTCACCCCTAAGAGAGCCGGACGTCGCGCTCACGACTACGCCGAACGGCGGCACCTGGCGTACCAGCGCGTGATCAGACGCTGACGGATTGCCGCCATACTTCGTCAATGGCTTCCACCTCGATGACGGCGAACGAAACGGTTGGCGCGGTGAATCCCTTCGCGACGACCACACTGCGGACCGCCCTGGTGATCGTCGCGCACCCGGACGACGAGGCGCTGCTCTGCGGCGGCACCATCGCGCGCATGACCCAGGCCGGGATGGACGTCCACGTCGCCTCCCTGTCGCGCGGAGGGCAGGGTCGCGACAAGGCCTTCGACGCCTGCTGCGAGATCCTCGGGGCATCCGGTGAGGTGGGCGACCTGGCCTCCAACGACCTGCGTACCGACGGGGACCTGGTCACCATCACGGACGCGTTGATCGACGCTCGCCGCCCGGATGTCGTGATCACCCACGGCCCCGGCGCCGGGCAGAACCAGGACCACAACGCGATCTGCCACGCCGTGCGGATCTCCGTCAGCCGCAGCCGTCATCCGACGATGCTCCTGCTCGGCCACCCGACCTTCGCCACCACCGACTTCCGCCCGACGTTCTTCGTGGACGTCACGAACGTCTGGTGCGCCAAGATCGAGGCGCTCGCCGCGTACCGACAGATCCTCGACCGGGACTACATGGCAGAGGAGTACCTACGGGTCAAGAGTCGGTGGTGGGCGCAGGTGGCAGGCCGCGACCGAGGGCTCTGCGAGGCCTTCGAGGTCGGCCTGTGGCGACCCGCTCCGGCCTAAGGCCCAGCGCCAGGCCCTGCACCTCGGCGTACGACGGCAGCCCCGACGGGGCGACGACAGCGCCCGCGCGGACCGCGTCGGCGGCGGCGACGGCCGCGGCGAGCGCGGCCCGAAACAGCAGGGAGCCGGTGCTGACCCGGGCGACCCCGGCCCCGCCCAGTTCGTCGAGCGTTGGCCCGCCCGGCTGGTACAGCGCGTTCAGCGGAGCGTCGATCCGCTCGCCGAGCACGCGCAGCGTCGCCAGGTCGACGGTGCCGGGCACGAAGATCCCGTCCGCCCCCGCGGCCCGGTAGGCACGGGCCCGGGCCAGGGTCTGCGGCAACGGGTCCGGCGTCCCGAGCCACCACGTGTCGACGCGGGCGTTGACGAACAGGTCCGGCACCGCCGCCTTCACCGCCGCCACCCGGTCGGCGACGCACCCCGGATCGGCGAGCGTGCCGTCGGCGCGCCCGTCCTCCAGGTTGATCCCGACCACGCCCAGCCCGGCCAGCTCCGCCACGTACCCGGCGACCGCCGCCGGGTCGTCACCGAACCCGGCCTCGACGTCGACGGTGAGCAGCACCGGCAGGGGGGCCAGCCGGCGGGCCAGGGCCAGGGTTTCCACGGCGGTGGCCGCGACGCCGTCGGGTCGCCCGGCGGTCGCGGCGACCCCGAGGCTGGTGGTGCCGATCGCCCGGTGGCCGCGCGCCGCGAGGGCCGCCGCCGACGCGTGGTCCCAGGCGTTCGGCAGCAGCAGCGGTCGGCCGCCGTGATGCAGGGCGCGGAACTCCGCACACCGGTCGGTCATCGGACGCTCACCTCCAGGGTCTTCGCCACCGCAAGGGTCGGATGCGGCTCGTGGCACAGTGGGGCCGGGGTGCGCCGGCAGCGGTCGCGCAGCACGTCGAGCACCCCGGTGGCGAGGGCCAGGGCGTGCCGGTCGCCGGGGCAGCCGCGCTCCCCCGCCCCGAAGGTCAGCAGGCCAGCGCCGGCACGACCCGGCCGGAACGCCGCCGGCTCGGCGAACACCCCCGGGTCACGGTTCGCCGCGTCGAAGCGCAGCAGCACCTGGCTGTCCGCCGGCAGCTCCCGCCCACCCAGTCGCACCGCGCTCGCGGTGACCCGCCGCGTCGCCCGTACCGGCGGGTCCAGCCGCAGCACCTCGGCCAGCAGCTCCGGCGTCCGCGCCGCGCCCGACGGGTCGCCGCCGGGCCGGGGCAGCAGGTGGTGGGCGGCGGCGCCGATCAGACCGGCGGTCGCGTCGCACGCCTGGACCAGCAGACCGATCACGTTCGCGCGTACCTCCGGCGCGGCCGGCGGCACCACCGCCAGCAGCGTCGCCACCGCCCGGTCGGCCCGCCGGAGGTGAGCCACGTCAACCCCCGGGTGGTACGCCGCCGCGACGACCGCGACCGCCGTCCCGGCGGCGACCGGGTCGGCGAGACCGAGGCGCCCGGCCAGCACCCGCAACGGCACCGACCGGGCCAGTTCACGCATCACGTCGAGGCGGCCACCGGCACGGTCCAGGACGGCGCCGGTCAGCCGGGCCGCCTCCTGCCGCAGGTCGTCCGGGTCCAGCGCGTGGAGCGCGGTGACCACGATCGAGCGGCGCTCGGCGTGCCGGCTCGGCGAGCTGAACCTGCTCACCGAGGCCCGCAGCCAGGCGAGGGTGCCGGGCGGACCGCCGGCGACCACCGGAACCTGAAACGTCGGGTCGGTCAGGGCCGCCCGCACGTCCGCGTGCCGCGTCACCCACCACCCGCGCTCCGGCGCGAACGACGGCGGGCCGCACGCAGGTGTCCCGGCGGCGGGTGCGATGTCGGGCCAGGTGTCAGTCACCGCCCGACGGTAGAACCCGAACCCTTCGGTCCCCGCCGAACGATCCCGCCCCGGCCAGCGGGTCAGGTGCGGCCGCTCGCCGCCCGGCGGGTCAGGCGCTGCCGCTCGCCGGCCAGCGGGTCAGGCGCGGCCGCTCGCCGGTGCCGGGGGCGGGGTGGGCGCGAGGGTGGACGCGGGGACGTCGAGGGTTTCGGCGAGGGCGGCGCGGCCGGCCGGGGAGAGTCGGACCGCGCGGCCGGTGCCCGGGTTGATCCAGCCCAGGTCGGTGAAGCGGGCGCACAGCGCCGCGCCGAGCGCTCCGGCCAGGTGCGGGCGACGCTCGGTCCAGTCCAGACAGTCGCGGACCACCGGGCGTCGAGCGGCGCGCAGGGCATCCACGGGTACGCCCAGCTCGGTCGCCCACGCCCAGCCCTCGGCGGTCACCGTCAACCCGCTGGAGCGGTCCAGTCGTCCGTCGGCCAGCAGCGCGTCGTACATCACCACGCCCAACCGCCCGGCCAGGTGGTCGTAGCAGGTCCGGGCGTACGCCAGGGCGGCGCTGACGGTGGCCGCGCGCAGCGACCCGGCCGGCGCCGGTGGGGCCGGAGCGTGCCCGGCCAGGTCCTCGATCAGCTGGGCCACCGACGGCCCGGCCAGCCGCAGGTAGCGGTGGCGGCCCTGCCGCTCCTCGACCAGCAGGCCGCCGTGGACCAGTCGGGTGAGGTGGTCGCTGGCTGTCGACGGCGCGACACCGGCGCGCCGGGCCAGCTCGCCGGCGGTCCAGGCCCGACCGTCGAGCAACGCCACGCAGATGCCGGCCCGGGTGCCGTCGGCCAGCAGGGCCGCCAACTCGGCCATTGCCCGGCCCTCGGTGCCACCACTCATGCCGCCATCATCGCCCCGACGAGCGACGCGCCGACCACCCGGGTCCGGCGCGCTCCGCCCGGCAGGGTCGGAGGAACTGACGCGCTTGCCTGCCGCCCTACTCTGAAGAGGCCACGACGCCACTTCGGCAAGTCGGGGCCCCTAGCGCCCACACCCTGGGCGGATAGAAGCAGCCGCATGAACTGGACGACGTTCAGAAGCGCCCGCACCCCTCGTCGAATCCGCGCCGTGGCCGACATGCGATTTCCGGCCAGCGCACGCGAGCATCTCCGGAACCGGTACCCCCATCTCAGCGACGACGACATCGCCGTCGTCGAATCCGCGACCCGGCAGTGGTTCCGGCTCGCCGTCCGCCAGAGCGGTGCGAAGCTGGCGATGCCGTCGGTGGTCGTGGGCGACCTGTGGCAGGCGCTGACGCTGCACACGCAGGACTACGCCACCTTCTGCGACGCGGCGTTCGGGCACCCTCTGGACCACCTTCCGAGGTCCGCGACGAGCGACGACCCGACCGACGCCGGCCGCCGCACCCTGCTGCTCGCCACGCTGAACCACGCACGCCGGGACGAGGGAGGCAGCCCGACCAGCCTACCCCTGCTGTTCCGGGTCGACGACGAGCTTCGCATCCCGGGCGGCAGGCGCTACCTGGCCGACTGCGGAGGCCGTGGCGAATGCTTCCCGGTTGCCGAACGGGTCTGCCTGCAACACCTCGCAGGGCTCGGCAAGCGGCCCAAGCCACGCGGCATCCGCGGCGACCTGCCCTTCCTCGACGGCCGCCACGGCTACGGCGGCGGTTCCGGTGGCGTGGGTGGCGGCGACTTCAGTGGCGGAAGCGACGGCGGCGGGGGCGACGGCGGGGGCGGAGGCGGCAACTGAGGCCCGGCCACCTGACGAGCGCGCTCGCCCCGACGGCCCGCGCCAACCCACCCGCGACGGTCCGCGCCGCGGGCCTAACGGGCGCGGCGCTCCGCAGCGGCGTGCCACCAGGCGGGTGGGCTCGGGTTGGTGGCCGCCGCGCTCGGTTGGTCCGGGTGCAGGCCGAGCCCGCGCAGCGCGGCGGCCTGGACACGGACGCCGACCCAGCCGTGCCAGCGACCGTCATCGCCAACGCCACAGGTCAGGTCGACGCGAATCGCGTCGGCCGCCAGAGGCATCCAGTCGATGCCCCGATCACGTAGTCAAGCGCGGACGGCGGCCATCGGCTGCGGGCAACCCCTGGTGTTCGGATAGGCCGCGATGGTGACCCACTCAGTGTCCGGAGCGTTCATGGCGACCATGATTCCTGCTGTCGTCCGGCTTCGGAAGTGCGATCCGCGGGCTCCGGTCACCGTCGTCGCCGCTGCCGCCAGCCCACCGTGGCCCGCACGGCCATCCGGCAGGCGTCGACCAGGTCCGCGTCGAGTTCGACGGCGTGCCGAGCCTGGTATTCGGCCGGCATCGACACCTTGCGGCTCTCGGACGCGACCCGCTCGACCCAGCCGCCTCGGAGCACGTGCGGCGTGAGCACCCGATCCGCGCTGTCCAGGTCGGCTAGGAGCGTCGGCAGGTCGATCCGGTCCGGTGGACCGCCGCCGAGCCCCGCGAAGATCCTCTCGTACGGGCCGCCCTCGAACCCCACCGTGGACGAGACGCCCAGTAACACCCGCCCCTCGCCCGGCGGGCCGACCGCAGTTGGCACGTCGCCGGCCCGCAGGGCGTGGAACGGAAGGATGGCGAACCACCCGTGCGCCGACCAGAGGATGAGCGTCCTCCCGGGCGGGCTGACGTGCACCCGCCACGCGTCGCCGCGCACACCCGTCCAGTCCGGCCACCGCCGGCGGAAGTAGTCACTGGCACCACTCGCCCACCGGCGCGCCAGGCCCGACTCCCGCAGGCACCTGAGGTGGCACTGGCCGTACCGGTCGTCGGTGCCGGACCGGTCCGGTCCGAGGAAGTACGGCGCCAGGTAGAAGTCCTGACCCGACAGGCCGAGCGACAGCCGGCCGCCGAAGCAGCACTGCTCGGGGACACCCGCGTCACGCACCTGAACGTCGTGGGAACCGATATCCCGCACCCGGAACCCCCGCTCCGTCGACGACGCGCCGAACCCTAGCGGAGCCGGGTCAGCGGCGTCACCGTCCGGTCCGATCCGTCGTAGCTGCGGGCGGCGTCGAAGTCACCCGTCGGGCGCTGCCCGCCCGCGACGCCACGGGCCGCTCGCAGGTCGGCGTCGCGGAACCGCAGGGCCAGGCTCAGGTGCGGCACCCACGCCCCCGGGGCGTGCCACGGGCGGTGTCCGTCGGCCTCGGCGAGGACGTCCCAGACGGCGGCGTGCAGCCTGGTCAGCGCCGGCGTCGGCCGGACGAGCCAGACCAGCGGGGCGCTGCCGTCGAGGACGACGACGCGGTCGAGCGCGACCGGCACCGGCAGCGCGGCGTCGAACACCTCGGCCAGGCGGTCCTCGACCCCGGGCGGAAACTCGTCGACGGCGGCGAGGGTCAGGTGCGGCCGGTTGGTCGGGTGGATGGTGCGCGCCAGGCTGGGCAACCCGGCGGCCGCCAACTGCTGCCAGACCGCCCGGACCGCGACCTCCAGGCCAGGCGAGCAGACCAGTTCCACCGTACGCACGCGCCCACGCTAGCCCGGACGGCCGGTGTGGTTGGCACGGATCGCGACCGCGGTCAGAGCCAGCCGTTGTCCCGGGCGGCGCGGACGGCCTCGGCCCGGTCGGCCGCGCCGAGCTTCTGCACGGCGGCGGACAGGTGGTTGCGGACGGTGCCGGTGGACAGGTGCACCCGGCGGGCGATCACCGCGACCGGGGCGCCGAACTCGGCCAGCCGCAGCGTCTCCAGTTCCCGAGGCGTCAGCGGGCACACGGGCAGGGTCAGCGCGTCGGCGGCCAGCGACGGGTCGACGTACCGGCCGCCGGCGTGCACCCGGCGGATCACGTCGGCGAGCGCGCCGCCCGGCGAGCCCTTGGGCACGAAACCGCGCGCCCCGGCGGTCAGCGCCTGCCGCAGGTGCCCGGGACGCCCCTGCCCGGTCAGCACGACCACCGCGCACTCAGGACGGACCCGGGTCAGCTCGGCGGCCACCGCGATGCCGTCGAGACCGGGCATCTCCAGGTCCACCACTGCCACGTCCGGGCGGTGCGCGAGCGTCGCGGTCACCGCCGTGGGTCCGTCGGCGGCCTGGGCCACCACGTCGATGTCCGGCTCCAGGCCGAGCAGCGCGGCGACCGCGACCCGGATCAGGTCCTCGTCGTCGGCGAGCAGGACGCGGATCACGACGTCACCGGCACGGTCGCCTCAAGGGTGAACACGCTGTCCTCCCGGCGGACCCGCAGCTCTCCCCCGGCCGCGGCGAGCCGGTCGGCCAGGCCGCGTAGGCCGTGGCTGTGCGCGTCCGGGCCGCTGTCGTCGGCACCGTCGTTGGCGATTGTCATCCTGGCCCCGTTCTCGTCCCGGTCGATGTGGATCCGGCACCACTCGGCCCGGCTGTGCCGCAGCACGTTTGTGCCCGCCTCGCGCAGCACCGCCGCCAGTTCGGCGGCGGCCGGCTGGGGCAGGTCGACGTGTGGCGGCACCGTGCAGCGCACGCCGCAGGAGCGCAGCACGTCGGCCACGGCGGCCAGTTGCTCACCGAGGTCGACGGCCCGGTAGCCGTGCACGCTCTCGCGGACCTCGGTGAGCGCGGAGGCGGCCAACCGTTGCACCTCGGCGGCCTCCCGCCCGGCCCGCTCCGGGTCGACAGGTGCGAGCCGCGCGGCGAGTTCGGCCTTCAGCGCGATCACGGTGAGGCTGTGCCCCAGCAGGTCGTGCACGTCACGGGCGAAGCGCAGCCGCTCCTCGGCGGCGGCCAGCCGGGCCTGGGCGGCCTGACCCTGCCGGGCCTCCACCAGCAGGTCCCAGAACCAGACCTGGAACCAGTTGACCGCGGCCACGCCCACCCCGACGCCGCCGGTCACGGCCAGGGACCGCCCCACGGACCCGCCGGTCCACCAGGCGACCGCCGCCGACACGAGCAGGGTGCCGGCGGTGACCGCCAGCGCGCCCGGGAGGCCTACCAGCAAGGGGGCCATCCCGACCAGGGAGGCCCCGATCCACGCCCAGGTCGGCCAGGCCCCGGCCGCGACCGGGGCCACCAACGGAACGGTCAGCGCCGCCCCGACGACAAGGCCGAGCTGGGCGCGACGTCGCCACCGTTGCGCGAGCCAGGGGGTGACCGCCGCGTACAGCAGAGCGGTCTGGGTGGCCGCGAAGACGAGGATCCCGACCGCGCCGAGCACGACGCGGCCAGCGGACGGCTCCCGGGTCAGGCCGACCGCGGGCAGCAGGACGCCCGCCCACACGCCGGTGGCCAGCGACAGCAGCGTCGCCCGCCGAGCCCGGCGCAGTCGGCGGTCCGCCCGGGGGGTCACCACCTCGCTCGTCACGCACCGATCCTAGGACCGCCCGGCGCTCGGTCCACCCATGCGAGATGTCACGGTCGGACCGTGCGATCCGCGCGGGATTCCGGTGACGGACGCGCCTGCCGACCGCGCCGGGACCCCGGCAGGGTCAACGGCATGGACAACACACTTGTGTACGCGGACAGCAGCACTGTCGCGCCGTCGCCGTCGCCGGCCGCGCCCGGCGGCCGCACGCGGCGGCTGTGGTGGCATCTCGCCGAGATGGCGTTGGCGATGGTCGTCGGGATGCTGCTGCTCGGGCCCCTGTGGGACGCGGCCGGCGTCCCGCTCGGGCTGAGCGGGACGCTGGGCCGGCCGGACGTCGCCGCGCTGGTGATGGCCACGAACATGACGATCGGGATGACGGTGTGGATGCGCTACCGGGCGCACCACTGGCGTGGGGTCGTCGAGATGGCCGCGGCGATGTACGTGCCGTTCCTGTTGGTGCTGGTGCCGTTCTGGGCCGGCCGGCTGGACGGCGAGGCCCTGATGCTCGGCGGTCACCTGCTGATGGTGCCGGCGATGGTGCTGGTGGCGGTGCGTCACCGGCACGAGTCGCCGGTCGCGGTACGCCGGCATCCGGCCGTGGTGGCGCTGGCCCGCCGCTGGCCGGCCGGGCTGGCGCTGCTCATGACTGTGGAACTGTGGGTCGAGCCGAGGATCCTCAGCCCGTGGACGATGCTGGTGCTGCCCGGCGGGTACCTGCTGATCGGTGTGGCCCGACGGACCCTGCGCGGGCCGGGCGTGCTCGCCACCCAACTGGTCGGCCTGGTCGTCTGGGTCGCGCTGACGCTGACCGCGGTCGCGGTCGGGGGTCGGACGGCGGCGTGGCTGGTGGCGCTCGGTTGGCTTGTGCACGGCGGGTGGGACCTGGTCCACCACCGCACCGGCCGGGTGGTGCCAGGCGGGTACGCCGAGTGGTGCGGCGTGCTCGACGTGACGCTGGGGGGCATCATGATCGTGGCAATCCTGACCGGCGCCGTCTGACGGGGGCGATCTGGTGTCGCTGGGCGCCGATCGCGCACTTGTGGCGGTCGGCGCAGCGGCGTGGACGGCGTAATGAAAGGCTTGGCACATGAGTTCCGCACCTGCACAGCACGACGCACCGACTGACGCACCGATTGACGCCGTCCCCGCCGACGCCGAAGAGGTGTACGCCTTCACCGAGCTCGGGCTGCGTCCCGAGCTGCTGGGCGCGCTGTCCGCCCTC
The DNA here is from genome assembly GCF_043197345.1 of Micromonospora sp. NPDC049175. Classification (NCBI taxonomy): domain Bacteria; kingdom Bacillati; phylum Actinomycetota; class Actinomycetes; order Micromonosporales; family Micromonosporaceae; genus Micromonospora; species Micromonospora sp. NPDC049175. The sequence goes on from NZ_JBICSY010000006.1 coordinate 65,142, forward strand.
GGTTACGAGGAGCCGACCCCGATCCAGCGGGAGGCGATCCCACCCCTGCTGGAGGGTCGGGACCTGCTGGGCCAGGCCGCCACCGGCACCGGCAAGACGGCGGCGTTCGCGCTCCCGCTGCTCAACCTCATGACGGCCCACCGCCAGGGTGGTGACCCGGTGGCGCTGGTGTTGGTGCCGACCCGGGAGCTGGCGGTGCAGGTCTCCGAGGCGTTCCACCGCTACGGCAAGGACCTGGGCGCCCGGGTGCTGCCGATCTACGGTGGGCAGCCGATCGGGCGGCAGCTGCGGGCACTCGACAACGGTGTCGACGTGGTGGTGGCCACCCCGGGGCGGGCCCTGGACCACATCGCCCGGGGCACCCTGCGCCTGGGCGGGCTGGCCACGGTGGTGCTCGACGAGGCCGACGAGATGCTCGACATGGGCTTCGCCGAGGACATCGAGGCGATCCTGGAGCACGCTCCGGCGGAGCGTCAGACGGTGCTCTTCTCGGCCACCATGCCGTCGCGCATCGACGGGATGGCCCGGCAGCACCTGCGCGAGCCGGTCCGGATCGAGATCGGCCGGGAGCAGACGGTCGCGGGCGAGGCGCCCCGGGTGCGGCAGAGCGCGTACATCGTGACCCGGGCCCACAAGCCGGCCGCGTTGGGCCGGGTGCTGGACGTGGAGTCGCCCACCGCGGCGATCGTGTTCTGCCGCAGCCGGGAAGAGGTCGACCGGCTGACCGAGACGATGAACGGGCGGGGTTACCGCTCCGAGGCGCTGCACGGCGGGATGAGCCAGGAGCAGCGCGACCGGGTGATGGGCCGGCTGCGGGCGGGCACCGCCGACCTGCTGGTGGCCACCGACGTGGCGGCCCGTGGGCTGGACGTCGAGCAGCTCACCCACGTGGTCAACTACGACGTGCCGTCCGCGCCGGAGTCGTACGTGCACCGGATCGGTCGGGTGGGCCGGGCCGGCCGCGAGGGCGTGGCGATCACCCTCGCCGAGCCGCGTGAGCACCGGATGCTCAAGACCATCGAGCGGGTGACCGGCCAACGGATCACCATCGACAAGATCCCCACCGTGGCCGACATGCGGACGCGGCGGTTGGAGCTGACCCAGGCGGCGCTGCGGGAGAGCCTGTTGGAGGACGACCTCGACCCGTACCGGGTGATCGTGGAGACGCTCACCGACGAGTTCGACCTGATGGAGGTCGCCCTCGCCGCCGTGAAGCTGGCCCACGAGGTGACGTCGCCGGGCTCCGACGACGAGGAGGAGATCCCTCAGGTCCCGGTGCGCGGTCCGCGCGAGGGTCGACCGGAGAGCGGCGGCCGGGGCGGCGACCGGCGGGGCGGAGGCCGGCCGCGCTCGGGCGGCGGCAACACCGTCCAGGTCTTCGTCGGCCTGGGCCGGCGGGCCGGGGTGCGCCCGCAGGATCTGGTGGGCGCGATCACCGGGGAGACCGGGATCCGTGGCCGGGACATCGGCTCGATCGAGATCGCCGACCGGTTCTCGTTGGTGGAGGTGCCGCAGGGCGTGGCCGACGAGGTGATCTCCGGGTTGCGGCAGAGCACGATCAAGGGCCGCAAGGCGACCGTGCGCCGCGACCGCGGGGGCGACGAGCGCTGAGCACGCCGCCGGCGACCGCCGGCCTGAGTACGCCGCCGGCGACCGCCGGGTTCGACGGTCGCCGGCGCGGCGGATCAGAAGGAGTACGGCCCGAAGCGGCCCCAGGCCACCACGGCGGCGAGCACGAGCAGCACCGCGCAGGTGATCGCGCCCTGGATCTCCGTGCGACGCTCGGCCGCCGTGTCGCGCTGCTTCCTGTCGCGCAGGTGCACGGAGATGCCGCCGATCATGACGATGACCAGCCCGGCGGCGGCGAGTGGGGTGAGCACGGTGGCGACGTCGGCGAGCGGGGGCAGCACCAGCCCGACGGCGGCCAGCAACTCGACCGCGCCGAGCGCCTTGACCTGGGTCGGCGGGACCGGGTCGACCCACCGCATCAGCTCGCGCAGCTTGTCCTTGGGTTGGGTCAGCTTGGCGAAGCCGGCGCCGGCGAAGACGGCGGCGAGCAGGATCTGGATGATCCAGAGCACCAGGTTCACGGGGGTTCCTCCAGGGGACCGCCTCGCGGCGGAGAGGTAGTTGAGGATTCAAGCGAGACAGTAGACCTCCCCCCGCGTACCAAAGGACCCCCGCCGTCTCCGATGACGGCGGGGGTCCTTTTTCGCGCAGCGTCAGACCGTGAAGAGGGCCGGACCGTCCAGCGCCTCGACCTCGGCCGGGCGCAGCGCCAGGGCGAGCACGTCGGCCACGTCGGCCAGGGTGTGCACGGTCAGCGCCTCGCGCACCTCGGTCGGCAGGTCGTCCAGGTCGGGCTCGTTACGCGCCGGGATGATCACCTCGGTGAGGCCGGCCCGGTGTGCGGCGAGCAGCTTCTGCTTCACCCCACCGATCGGCAGCACCCGACCGGAGAGCGTCACCTCGCCGGTCATCCCGAACTCGGGGCGCACCGGCCGGCCGGTGACCAGCGAGGCCAGGGCCGTGACCATGGTGATGCCGGCGCTCGGACCGTCCTTGGGCACCGCGCCCGCCGGGAAGTGGACGTGGATCCGGCGTCCCGCGAGAGCGTTCGGGTCGATGCCGAACCGCCGCCCGTTGGAGCGCAGGTAGGAGAGGGCGATCTGCGCCGACTCCTTCATCACGTCGCCGAGCTGGCCGGTCAGGGTCAGCCCCGGCTCGCCCTCCATGCTTGTCGCCTCGATGAAGAGCACGTCCCCGCCGGCGCCGGTGACGGCGAGGCCGGTTGCCACGCCGGGCACGGCGGTGCGCTCGGCCGACTCCGGGGTGAACTTCGGTCGTCCCAGGTAGCCCGTGAGGTTGTCCTTGTCGACGCGTACCGGGGTCGGGTCGGTCGCCAGCGTCACCGCCACCTTGCGCAGGATCTTGGCGAGGCCACGTTCGAGCTGCCGGACTCCGGCCTCCCGGGTGTACTCCCCCGCGATCAGCGCGAGAGCGTCGTCGGCGACGCTCACCTCGTCGGCGGTCAGCCCGGCCCGCTCCCGCTGCCGGGGCAGCAGGTGGTCGCGGGCGATGGCGACCTTCTCGTCCTCGGTGTAGCCGTCCAGGGTGACCAGCTCCATCCGGTCCAGCAGCGGGCCGGGGATGGACTCCACCACGTTGGCGGTGGCCAGGAACAGCACGTCGGACAGGTCCAGGTCGACCTCCAGGTAGTGGTCCCGGAAGGTGTGGTTCTGCGCCGGGTCGAGCACCTCCAGCAGGGCGGCGGCCGGGTCGCCGGCGTAGCCGGCGGAGACCTTGTCCACCTCGTCGAGGAGCACGACCGGGTTCATCGAGCCGGCCTCGCGCAGCGCGCGGACGATCCGGCCGGGCAGCGCGCCCACGTAGGTGCGCCGGTGACCGCGGATCTCCGCCTCGTCGCGGACGCCGCCGAGCGAGACCCGGACGAAGTTACGCCCGAGTGCCCGCGCCACGGACTCGCCGAGGCTGGTCTTGCCCACTCCGGGAGGGCCGGCGAGGGCGAGGACCGCGCCGGAGCCGCGACCGCCGACCACGCCGAGGTTGCGCTCGGCCCGCCGGTTGCGCACGGCCAGGTACTCCAGGATGCGGTCCTTCACGTCGGCCAGGCCGGCGTGGTCGGCGTCGAGCACCGCCCGGGCCGCGGCCAGGTCGGTGTTGTCCTCGGTACGCGTGCCCCACGGCATCTCCAGCACCGTGTCGAGCCAGGTGCGGATCCAGCCCGCCTCCGGTGAGGCGTCACTGGCCCGCTCCAACTTGCCGACCTCGCGCATGGCCGCCTCGCGGACCTTCTCCGGCAACTCGGCGGACTCGACCCGGGACCGGTAGTCGGCCGAGCCGTCCGGCTCGTCCTCGCCCAGCTCCTTGCGGATCGCGGCGAGCTGCTGACGCAGCAGGAACTCCCGCTGGGACTTCTCCAGCCCCTCCCGGACGTCACTGTTGATCTGCTCGGTGACCTCCTGCTCGGCCAGGTAGTCCTTCACCCAGCCGACAAGCAGCTCCAACCGGGCGGTGACGTCCGGCGCGGCGAGCAGTTCGGTCTTCTGGTCCAGGGTCAGCCAGGGCGCGTAGCCGGCCGAGTCGGCCAGCTCGGACAGGTCGGTCATCCGCTCCACCGCGTCGATGACCTGCCAGGCGCCCCGTTGCTGGAGCACGGAGGTCACCAGGGCGCGGTACTCGCGGGCGAGTTCCCGGGCGCGGCCGGCGGGAGCGGGTTCGTCGAGTTCGGTCGCCTCGACCCAGAGGGCGGCGCCGGGGCCAGGCACGCCGGAGCCGATCCGGGCCCGGGACAGGCCGCGGATGACGGCGGCGGGCTCACCCTCGGGGAGCCGGCCGACCTTCTCGATGGTGGCGACGACGCCGACCGGGCCGTACTCGCCGTCGATGCGCGGCACGGCCAGCAGTTTGCGATCGCCGGTCGCCCGTGCCGCGTCGATCGCGGCCTGGGTGGTCGGGTCGAGGGTCACCGGGATGACCATGCCGGGCAGCAGCACGGCGTCGGTCAGGGGAAGTACCGGAAGAGTTGCCATCGAACACCTGCTATCGCGTTGAGTTGAGCGTGTCTGGCTCAAGTAACAAAGCGTTCCCCTTGTTCCGGACTGTGACCCAGACCACTTCGGGGAGGGTTCCGGCAGGCTCCCCTCGTTCGGTGCGTACCCGCATGATCGGCACCCACCGGGGAACGGCGCAGACATGCCGGGAGACACCACCATCCGACTCGTCGTCGTGGACGATCACCCCCTTTTTGTCCGCGGCCTCGAATCGCTGCTCCCGATCACCGGCGCGGGCCGCGCCGAGGTGGTCGCCTCGACCGGCGACGCCGCCTCCGCCGCGACGCTTGTCGGCCGCTGCCGGCCCGACCTGGTCCTTGTCGACCTGCACCTGCCAGCGCCGGGTGGGATCCGGGCGGTGGCCGCGATCCGGCGGGCCACCCCACGGGTACGGGTGGTCGCGATGTCCGGCGGCGTCGACCCCGCCGCGGCGCTGGAAGCGCTGCGGGCCGGGGCCGAGGGGTTCCTGCCCAAGACCAGCGAACCGGAGGAACTGCTGCCCCCACTGCTGGCCATTCTCGGCGGCTGGGCGGTGCTCCCGGCCGAATTGTTACGTGCCATGACGCGGCCCACGCACGCCACCTCGGTCGACCTGGACGGCGAGGAACGGCGGCTGCTGCGCGCGATCGCCGCCGGCCGCAAGACCGTCGACATCGCCGAAGAACTGCACGTCTCGGAACGGACGGTGAAACGGATGACCGCCGCGTTGCTGCGCAGGCTGCGGGTGTCCAACCGGGCCGAGGCGGCCGCCGTGGCCGGGCACACCGGCCTGCTCCATCATTGAGGCTCCACCATCGGCACCGTTTCACGGTTTTTTCGGTAACGGAATCGCGACGCGCCGAATGGGACGCTTATTGTTGCGGATTACCGGGGTGATAGGTCAGACTTTGGACACATCCCGCCGCACACAGGGAGTAATCGGCAATGGCGAGAAAAGTAATCACGGTCCTGACCGACGACCTGGACGGCGGCAAGGCCGACCGGACGGTCGAGTTCAGTCTCGACGGAGTGGCCTACACGATCGACGTCTCGGACGAAAATGCCGGCGTCTTGCGTAAGGCACTGGACCCCTACATCAATGCGGGTCGGCGGATCGGCCGCGGTCCGGTGGAGAGCGCCCGATCGATCCGGAGGCCGGGGCGACCCACCGGCGCCGGAATGGATCGGGAGCAGAACCGGGCCATCCGGGAATGGGCCGTCAAGAACGGCTACAAGATTTCCGAGCGGGGCCGGATCCCGGTTGAGGTCGTCGAGGCGTACAAGGCGCGCTGACGCGCGAGTTGCCGACGGGGTCCCGCTGTGACGGCGGGGCCCCGTCGGGTTGTCCGGCACCAGAAACGACGGTGGCCGGTCACCAGGGCCCTCGCCCGGGTGACCGGCCACCGCCGGTCGAGGTCGGTCAGTTGACGTCGATGCGTACCGAGTCGAACGCGGGCGTCTGGTTGGCCCGCTCCATCATCGGCAGGCGGTGCGAGCCGTCACCGGCCCAGACGGAGCACTGCGCGGTCCCCGCCTCCGGCAGGCCCGGAATCTGGATCGTCACCTCGTCGGGCTGGGCGCCACCGCGACCGTCCTCGGTCGCGACGAAGAAGGCGGGCACCTCCTGCGGCTCCGGCGGGGCGGTCAGGCTGTCCAGCATCCGGCACGCGGTGTGGAAGTGACCCCGGACCAGGCCCTGGGCGTTGAGCAGCGAGCTCTCCACGTAGTAGCCGCCCTGACCGGCGGCCAGGAAGCGGTCCCGGACCAGGTTGCGGGTGCTGACTCGCAGGGTGAACGCCTGGTTGCGGCCGACCTGGTCGGGGAACTGGGTGATCAGCAGGGACGGGTTGTTGGCGGCGGCGCCGACCTCACCGAACTCGGTGCTCACGCAGCGGTTGCCGATCTGGAAACCGTCGTGCGGCTGGAGCCGGCTCTCGTCGCAGTCGTTGGCCAGCACGCCGAGCCCGGCGCCCGGGGCGTTCCCGCCACCGTTGTTCCCGCCACCGTTGTTGCCGCCACCGGGGGTGGTGGTGGGTGAGCTGCCGCCGTTGTTGCCGGTGGGCTGCACCTGACAGTCGGCGAGCTGCGCGAGGCCCTGCGGCCGGGGTCCGACCCGGTCGATCGCGGTCGTGATCCGGTCCAGCACCGCGCGCCGCTTGGCGGCCAGCGGTTGGAGGATCGCGTTGCGGATGAACGCCTCACCCTTGTTGCCCTCGGCGGCCAACCGGCGGTCCGCCTCGGCGATCTGGGCCTGCAACTGGGCGAGACCGCGGTCCACCTCGGCCCGCGCCTGGGCCGGCACCTGCGGCAACTTCGCCGTCACGTCCGGACAGGCGATGGCCGTGCCGGTGCCCACCGTGCCGTCCTTGCCGTCCTCGCACTCGGGGACCGACTGCTGCCCGTCACCCCAGTGATTACGCACCCAACGACCGTTCTGCCAGGTCCGGCTGGTCGAGGCGCCGCCAGCCGGCGCGGTCGAACCCGGGCTCGGCTCCACGCACTGCCCGGCGACCGGACGCGGCTTATTTGTCCGCCGGTCCTGGGCCGACGAAATCTGGGTCACGGCGACGACTCCGCCGAAGACCACGAGCGTGCCGACAACGGCCAGCAGACGCTTGCTCCGCGCGTTGCCGGATGACCGGCGCGCCCGTGTGGACCTGCGCATCGAATTGCTCTCCTTCTCGATCCGGTAGTGGATTCCTGCCCTCGGCGGACCGACGGATGTGAGAGGGCACGCCACGGCGGTGAGCACCGTGACCTACCCGGGTAATGCGTCGATGGCCGACGATGCCCTTTCCGCACCGTCTCCCACGCCCGGGGGCGCGGATGGGGAGATCCTGTTCATTCGCGCAGGAGTACGGGACGGCGACCGGGAAGGTTCAACCGTCGCGCAGGAAATTGCCCAGACCGGATCCGGAGCCGGTGTCAGCAGGGAGAACGGGCGTCGGTCAGTCGACGCAGAGGTGGTCGAAGGCGAATCCGCCGACCAGTTCGGCACGGCGTCGACTCAGCGCGACGATCTGCGCGGTCAACTCGGCGCGCGGCAACAGGTCCGTTCCGGCGTTCGCCCGCAGCCGCTCCCCGACCGCGACGGTGGCGAGGTCCTCGGCCAGTTGGGCCGCGTCGATGCCGCAGGAGAAGCGCTGCTCGGTCACCGCGACCCGCTCGACGAGGCACGCGTCGGGGCGGACCTGCACCCAACTCCACCCCTGCGCCGTCCCGTCGGCCCAGCGCACGTGCAGGCCGCGCACGATCGGGTCGGCCACCCGTCCCGCCACGTACGCCTCGACCGCCGCCGCGCGGGTCAGCGCGCCCAGGTCGTTGACCCGCCCGGTGCGGCCGTCGGGCAGTCGACCGAGGATGTCCCGGAAACCCACCGGGGCGTGGTCGTCCCCTTCGGCGGTCACTCCGGCGGCGCCCGCCGCGTAGGCGCGCGCGTCGATCACGTAGTCCACGAGGCGTCGGCCGTGCTCGGCGGCCCGCAATGTCGACGACCCGATCCGCAACACGGGCAGGCCGGCGGCGGCGCTGACGGCGTCGGTGAGTCGCTCGGCACGCTGCTGCGCCGAGCCGGCGGGGGCCACCGGGCCGATCTGGACGGCGACGATCACCCGGCCGGTGGCGGCGGCGCAGACCACGACGTCGAAGCTGGCACGGCTGGCCGAACTCCACTGACTGCCGGTGACCCCGGGCGGCCGACCCTGGACCAGATCGCTGAGCCGGCGCGCCGGATGGACCCGGTGGCCGGCGCGACCGAGCGGCATCTCGCTCCCGCCGTCGGCGGGCAACGCCCGCAGCCAACCCCGGTCGTCGCTGCCGATGCTCGTCATCTGCCTGATCCATCCGCCGGTCGGTCGAGCCGCGCCGAGTCTAGGTGGTCGATCATGGGACCCCGAGTTCGGATGTGACCGGGATCACAGGCGACCGACGTTCCAGGGGCAGCCGGCGGGTGTATCCAGCGAGCGCCGGTACCGGACCGGCCGGAGGTGACCATGTCGCGACAGCAGTTCGGCTTCCTCGCCGGGTTTCTCGCCGTGGCGGTCTGGGCGCTCGCCAGCATCGGCGTGGCCGCCCTCGCCGTACTCGCGGGCCTGCTCGGCTGGCTCGTGGTCCGGGTGCTCGACGGCGACCTCACGGTGACCGGCCTTGGCGACCGCCACACCGACCCGCGGCGGCGCCGATGACCACCCGCCCCGCCGACGCCGCGGAGGTCACGCGGATCGCGGTCCGGGCGGCCGGCCTGGTGCCGGGCGTGTCCGTCGTCCGTCCGGCGGAGGTCCGCCTCGACGACCGATCCGTCGGACTCGACCTGCACCTGATCACCTGGTACGGGCACAGCGTGCCCGCCATCGCCGAGACGGTCCGGGCGGTGGTCGCCGACCGGGTGGCCGCCAGCACCGGGCTCCACGTGGCGATGGTGACAGTCACCGTGGACGACCTGCTCGTCCCGGGCGTCGACGTCTCCGCCCCCGCGACCGTGCCCGCCGAGGGCGGCTGAGGTGCGCAGCGTCAACCGGGTCGCCTCGCTGCTGCTGGCCACCGTCCTGCTCGTCGGCGGGGCGCTGGTGGCCGCCCAGGCACTGCTCCTCGCCCTGGACCGGCCGGTGCCGCTGGAGCCCACCGGCTGGCTCGACGCCCTGAGCGGCGCCCGGTGGCGCGACCCGGGCGTCCAGGCGGTGGCCGGCGGCGCCGTCCTGCTCGGCCTGGTCATCCTGGTCGCCCAACTGCGCCCCTGGACGCCGGTGCGGTTGCGCACCGACCAACACGACGGCTGGCACCTGCACCGGCGCAGCGTGGAGCGGCGGCTGGCCGACGCCGCCGGCGCGGTGCCCGGCGTACGCCGGGCCCGGGTCCGGGTCCGACGGCGCGGCGGCCAGTGGCGCCCCCGGGTGCGCGCGACCGGCGACCCGGCGGCCCGGCCGGAGATCGAGTACGCGGTGCACCAGGAGTTGCACCGGCTCACCGCGCCACGCTCCGGCCCCGTCGACGTCCGGCTCCAACCTCGCCGGCGGCCGGCATGACGAACGCCGCGCACCGCCTGTTGTGGACCATCATCGCGCTGCTGCTCGTGGCGGTCGGCGGCGCGGCGCTGGCGGCCGGCCACGGCACCCTGCCCGGCGCCGACGCCCGGGCGGCGGTGCTCAGCGCCGGGCTGCTGGAGCGGTGGCGGCTGGCCGCGCCGTGGAGCACCCTGGCCGCGGCGGTCGGCGGGGCACTGCTCGCCCTGGCCGGGCAACGCCTGCTGGCCCGAGAGGTGCGGCGACCCGCCGGTACGCTGCGCGGCACCCTGAGCCACCCCGGGCGGCGACCGGGCCGGACCCGGCTGGCCACCGACGTCCTCACCGACGCGCTGGTCCGCGACCTGACCGGCAACCCCGGGGTACGCCGGGCCCGCGTCGTGCTCACCGGCGAGCCGCCGCGCCCCGACGTGTGGATCCGCGTGGACCTGACCGCCGACGCGGCGACCGCGGGCGTCCGCGAGCACGTCCGCGCCGCCGTCCGCCGGTTCGCGGCGACGACCGACTGCCAGCCGGCGCACCTCGACGTGACCGCCCACATCGAGCCGGTCCGACCCTGACCCACGCCGAACCCGGCCGACGCCGAACCCGGGCCGATCCTGACCCGCGCCGGGCCGGCGGGCATGATCGGGGCGGGGACCGGTGGCGGACGGAGGTGCGCGGGTGCGGGTGGTGTCACTGGTGCCGTCGCTGACCGAGGCGGTGGCGTTGACCCTGCCAGGGCTGCTGGTCGGAGCCACCGACTGGTGCAGCCACCCGGCCGGGCTCGACGTCGCCCGCGTCGGCGGCAGCAAGTACCCCGATCTGGACCGGGTCCGCGCGCTGCGGCCGGATCTGGTGCTGCTGAACGTCGAGGAGAACAGCCGGGCCGACGCCGAGGCGCTGCGGGCGGCCGGTGTGCCGGTGCGGATCACCTACCCGCGTACCGTCGCGGGCGCCCTGACCGAGCTGGGCGAGCTGCTGGCCGAGTTGGGTGCGCCGGCCGAGCCGGACTGGCTGCGGGCCGCTCGGCGCTCGTGGGCCGCGCCGCCCCGACTGGCGCCGCCCCGCCGCGCGGTGGTGCCGGTCTGGCGTCGACCGTGGGTGGTGCTGGGCAGCGACACGTTCGCCGGTGACGTGCTACGCCGGCTCGGCGTGGTCAACGCCTACGACGAGCACCCCGAGCGCTATCCCCGCCCGCCCCTCGCGGAGCTGCGCGAACAGGAGCCCGACCTGGTGGTGCTACCCGACGAGCCGTACCGGTTCACCGCCGAGGACGGGCCGGAGGCGTTCCCCGGCGTACCGTGCGCTCTGCTGTCCGGTCGGCACCTCACCTGGTACGGACCCTCCCTGGCCGAGGCGCCCACGCTCCTGGCCGAGCAGCTGTCCCGGCCGGTGGTGATCGACTGACGCGGGCGGCCCGGCGGCCCGGCGGCTCAGCAGCACAGCGGCTCAGCCGTCGACGCCGTGGCGGCGCGCCGCCACGACGCTGGCCCCGATGGAGACCGCCAGGGTCAGCACCACCACCGCGAGGGTCGACCAGACCGGCAGCTTGCCCACCGGCGTCTCGGCGAGGATGAGCTTGAGCCCCGCGAAGCCGAGCAGCAGCGCGAGACCGTACCGCAGGTAGCCGAACTGGCGCAGCAGGCCGGCGAGGCAGAAGTAGAGGCTGCGCAACCCCAGTACGGCGAAGGCGGTCGCCGTCCAGACCAGGAAGGTGGTCGTGGTGATGGCGAGAATCGCCGCCACCGAGTCGATGGCGAAGACCACGTCCGTGGCCTCGATGGCGACGAGCGCCACCAACAGCAACGTCGCCACCCGCCGACCGGCGACTCGGGCCGTGAACCGATCGCCGTGGTACCGGGCGTCGGTGGGCACCAGCCTCCGAAACAGCCGCACCACGACGTTGCGTTCCGGGTCGACGTCCGGCTTCCCGCGTACGGCCAGCCGCCAACCCGTCCAGATCAGGAAGGCACCCAACACGAACCCGGCCCAGGCGAGCCGGTCCAGTAGCTCGGCGCCGGCGAGGATGAACAGCAGGCGGAAGACGAGCGCCCCGACGACACCCCAAAACAGCACCTTGTGCTGATAGCCCGACGGCACTCGGAAGTAGCCGAAGAGCAGGGCGAAGACGAACACGTTGTCCACCGAGAGCGCCTTCTCCAACAGGTAGCCGGAGAAGTACGCGATGGCCGGGTCACCCCCGAGGCCCCACCAGAGGACCACCCCGAACAGCAGACCCGCGCCGATCCAGATGGCGCTCCACAGCAACGCCTCGGGTAGCTCGATGACGTGGTTGTCCCGGTGCAGGAGCACGTCCACGGCGAGCAGTACGGCGATCAGCGCGCTGGTTGCCGCCCAGGCCCACAGCGGCACCGGGACCGTCGCCTCAGCCACCGACGCCCTCCGCATCGACCACGGCCACCGCCCGACACCCCACCCGTCGGCTGTGTCGAGCCTAGGCGAGCGGCCTCGGTCCAGACCGGGGAAGTCGGATCCGTCCGCCGATCTTGCACTTTCTGTCGACCTTTTGTCGAGGAAAGGGGCTTATGCCAGGGCAGAAAATGCAAGATCGACGCGGCTTGGGGTGGGTTGTGGGGTCGGGGGTGGGCGGGTCTGCCGCACATCGGTGGGGGGTGATCCGGCAGGATCGACGGTGACCGGACACATCAACCGACACGGCAGGAGATCCCCGCATGAACCAGGCAGCAGGCGCCCGATCCGGCAAGCCCGAGGTGGGTCCGATCGAGGGTGCGCCGCCGGCCGACCTCGTGATCGAGGACATCACCGTTGGTGAGGGACCGCAGGCCGCACCGGGCCAGCTCGCCAGCGTGCACTACGTCGGCGTGTCGCACTCCACCGGCGACGAGTTCGACTCGTCCTGGAACCGCGGCGAGGCGTTCGAGTTCCCGCTCGGCGGCGGTCAGGTCATCGCCGGCTGGGACCAGGGCGTCGTCGGCATGCGCGTCGGCGGCCGCCGCCGTCTCACCATCCCGCCCCACCTGGGGTACGGCGACCGCGGTGCGGGCGGCGTCATCAAGCCGGGCGAGACGCTCGTCTTCGTCGTCGACCTGCTCGGCGTGCACTGACCGATGCACCAGGGGTCGTCGGCACACGCCGACGACCCCGCGGCGGGCCGGGATCGCGGGGTTGCGCGACGCACGCTGGCGGCCCCGCGGCGGACCAGGATCGCGGGACTGCGCGACGCGCGCCGGCGGCTCAGGATCGCGGGATTGCGCGGCGCACGCTGGCGGCGCCACGGCGGGCCGGGATCGCGGGGTTGCGCGGCGCACGCTGGCGGCGCTGCGGCGGGCCGGGATCGCGGGATTGCGCGGCACGCGCCGACGGGTCCGCGGCGGACGCGGATCGCGCGGGCCGGGGTCAGGCGGCCAGTTGCAGGTGTGCCGGATCGACCGCCGGGCGACGGGCGGCCTCGACGATCCGGGCTGGCTCCAGGATCGGCATCACCCGGTGCAGGCCGGTGGCGCGCAGCACACGGGCCACGACCGGGCTCGGGTCGATCAGGACCAGTGCGCCACCGCACGCCCGAACACGCAGGTGTGCGGCGAGCAGGGTGCGGACGCCGGCGGCGGAGAGCAGCCGCAGCCCGGACAGGTCCACCTGAAGCACCGGACGGGCCGGCACGGACCACAGCGCGGACCGGAACGCGGCCACCGTGGCGATGTCGACCTCGCCGGCCACCCGCACGAGGACCATCTGGTCACTCACGTTGACCTGCACGTCCAGCCGGTCGCTCCGCTCACCCATGCCGAGAAATCTAGTCGCCCCCACCGACAGTTTCGGCCTCCGGCGGAGTGATTCCGGGTACGTCCAGGGTCTTACCCCGAGGTACCCCTCATCCCCCTCGGGGTGCAGGCTCGGGGCCCTACTCCGCGCCTCGCCCCGCCGCGCCTCGCCTCGCCTCGCCGCGCCTCGCCCCGCCGCGCCTCGCCCCGCCGCGCCTCGCCTCGCCCGGCGCGCGCCACCCGGCGGGCCGGGCCGTGATCGACTCCCGCTCAGTGAAACCGGGGCATCCGGAGGAGCGGGATGCCCCGACATCACGGATACCGTGTTGATCATGGGCGACGGTCGGCGTCGGCGGTGGAGAATAGGCCGATGGTGATCCCTCGGCCCCGGCCGCCCCGGTTGATCCGTCCCGTCCGCGAGCCGGCCACCGTTCCCCCGCCGTTGGCCGGGGCGTGGGCTCCGACGGATCGAAGGCTCGACCGCGCCGAGGTGCTGCCCCTCCCCGACGGCGCCGTCGGCCCGGAGGACGTGGTCGTCGACGACGCCGGCCGGGTGATCAGTGGCGACGAGGACGGCCGGCTCTGGTGCTGGCCGGTCGACGCGCCGGTCGGCACCCGCCCCCGGTTGCTGGCCGAGACCGGTGGCCGGCCGCTCGGCATCGAGGTGGATGCGTCCGGTACGGCTCTCATCTTGTGCGACGCGTACCGCGGGTTGTTGCGGGTGACGCCCGACGGCGCGGTACGCGAACTGACCGGAACGGCGCCCCTGGTGCACCTGGCCAACAACGCGACGGTGGCGCGCGACGGCACCGTCTACTTCACCGACTCCTCCGACCGGTTTCCGGTCTCGCACTGGAAGCGGGACCTGTTGGAGCACCGCCCCAACGGGCGGGTGCTGGCCCACCACCCGGGCACCGGCCGCACCGAGGTGGTGGCCGATGGGCTGTACTTCCCCAACGGGATCGCGCTGACCCCGGACGAGTCGGCGCTGATGCTCGTGGAGACCAGCACCCACCGCCTGCTCCGCGTCGACCTGGGCGGCGGCGTCCGGGTGCTCGCCGACCTGCCCGCGTACCCGGACAATCTCTCCGCCGTCGGCGACGGGACGTACTGGATCGCGTTGCCCAGCCCACGGGTGCCGATCGCCGAGCGGCTGCTGCCGCACCCGCGACTGCGACAGGTCGCCGCGTTGCTGCCCGACGCGTTGCAGCCGCAGCCGCGCCGCTACGGGTTGGTCGCGCTCGTCGACGACGCGGGCACGGTCCGCCGGACGCTGCACGGCCCGGCCGGGCGGTACCGCATGATCACCGGGGTACGCCAGCACGGCGACCACCTCTGGCTGGGCAGCCTGGTCGGGCCGGGGGTGGCCCGCGTACCGCTGGACTGATTCGGTCGGTGGGCCGGCCCACCGTGGTGGCGGGCCGGCCCAGGGTGTGCGCGCCGGTGTCTCAGCGGCCGCTGACCGAGGGCGCCGGGGCGGGCGAACCGCCGGCCACCGCGCCCGGGTGCGCCGGGGCGACAGGCGCGGGCTTGAGACCGGGCGACACCGGCAGGGCGCTGCCCTTGACGAACTCGTCCCAGCTCACGTTCCACGCCGTCCAGCCGTTGCCCGGTTGCAGGTCGACCTCGGTGCCCTTGACGGTGATCAGGTCACCGACCTGCGTCACCCCCATCAGCCAGTCCGCTGCGGTGGCGGAGACGTTCGCGCAGCCGTGCGAGGTGTTGGTGTAGCCCTGCTCGCCCTCCGACCAGGGGGCCGAGTGGATGAACTCGCCACCCCACGTGTAGCGCTGGGCGTCGTCGACGTCGACCACGTACCCACCGTTGGGCTCACCCCGCGTGTCGAAGGTGGTCCGCTCGTGCTTCTCCATGATCACCATCTTGCCGCTGGAGCTCGGCGTGCTCGGCTTGCCCAGGCTGACCGGGATCCGGCGGACCTGCTTGCCGTCGCGCAGCACCGTCATCTGCTTGGTGGCGTTGTCGATCTCCAGCGCGAGCTGGCGTCCGATCTTGGAGGTGGCGGTCCGCTCGGCGTCGCCGACCCGGTCCTTGCCGATCGGCAGGCCCTCCAGGCCGGCCCGGACGCTGATCGTGGTCCCCGGTTTCCAGAAATCGGGCGCCCGGTAATAGACCTGACTGCCGTCCTCGATCCACGACCAGGTGCCCGGCTGCGGAGGATTCGTCTTCACGAACAACCGCCGCTGAACATCTGCTCTGGCCTCTTTCGGAATTGCCGGGTCGAACGCGACGGTTACCGGCATCGCCGTGCCGTACGTCCGATTGCCCACGAAATAGAGGGTGCTGGTGATCTGCGGTTTGGTCGATTTGGCCATGGTGGTGAACGAGGTGGTGCGGGTGGTGGTGGCACCGGAGTCCCCGGTCGCGGTCACCTCGGCGGTGTACGTCCGCCGCGGTTGCAGCGGCACCGTCGGCACCCAACCCGAGCCGTCTTCGCGCGGCTCGGCGCCGACCTGCTTGCCCTTGTCGTCGGTGAGGCGTACGCCGGTGACCCGTCCACCCCTGACCACGGTGCCCACCTCGGCGCTGACCGGGACGTCCCGGGCCCGGTCCGCCGGTGTCACGGCGAGTTCCGGGCCGGCGACGTGGTCCTTGGCCGAACCATTCGCCGAGTGGTCCCGGTCGGCGGTGCACCCACCCAGGATGAGCGGTGCGGCTGCGATGGTTACCGCCAACAGCGTCAATCGCCGCCTAGACGTCATGTTCAGTCCCCCCGTATTCGACTTCCCTCCGCCACATTCTGACCTGCCCAGCAGGGGCATCCGCCGCATTCCGAAATAATTGGCGGCGCATTTACCGACGCATTTTCCGACGATGTTCCAGTTGGCAGAACAGGCGCTCAACCGACCGATGTCGGGCCCTTCGCTCCGCTTGAGCCGGGCGGGTGCGGGCGTCCCGTTCGTGATCGACTCGGCTTCATCGAAGCCGGGGCGTCGGGACGTCCCGGATGCCGCGACCTCCAGGAGCGCGAGTGGATCAACGCCAGGAGCGCGAGTGGATCACGCCCATTCCGCGAGTGGATCACGCTCGGTTCGCGGGCGGGTCGGGTCCGGTGAGATCGGGTCCGCGCACCTCGGGGACGGACTTTTGTCGCCTGAAGCGAAACTTCTGCCGAACGCGACGAAGCTTTGCCTTCGTCCGGGGGCAAGGGTAAGGTCACCTTCCAGATAGAGGGTTGCCCATTAGTCGATCAGCTTGCCGCCACCCTGCCGGGTCGCCGTGTTCCGCCCCCACAGGGGGCTGAGCCGCACCGGCGCGCCGTCCTCACCGTCCAGCCGGAGCCCGCCTCCGGCCGGTTCGGCGTGCCCGGGTGACGGTGGCCAGGTCGACCTCCGCCGACGGCGTACCTGCCGTCAGGAAGGGACCACCACCATGGATCAACAGCTCAACCAATCGACACCGGCGTCCGGAGCGATCAGCCGGCGCGGAGTGCTGCGCGCCGCGACCGTCTCCGCCGCCGCCGTCGGCACCGCCGGCCTGCTCGCCAGCCCGGCCGCCGCCGCACCCGCCGGGCAGTCCCAGGGCCGGCGCCGGGTGCCGGTGGATCGGATCAGCATTCAGCTCTACACCCTGCGGGACCAGCTCGCCGCCGACCTGCCCGGCACCCTCGACGCGCTGCGCCGGATCGGCTACCGGCGGGTGGAGCACGCCGGATTCGTCGGACGCACCGCCGCACAGTTCCGGGCCGCGCTCGACGAGGCCGGGTTGCGGTCCACCTCCGGGCACACCGGCATCCCGCAGCCCTTCGACGCCGCCACCTGGGAGCAGTCCCTCGCGGACGCCAACGTCGTGGGCTGCAAGAAGATCGTCCACCCCTACTTCGGTCGGGACGCCAGCGGTCAGGCGATCCGGGACCCCAACGTCTACCGGGCCCTGGCGCGCGACCTGAACAAGGCCGGCCGACTGGCCGAACGCGCCGGGCTCGACTTCGGCTACCACAACCACCAGTTGGAGTTCGTGCCGTTGACCGACGGCTCGACCGGCTTCGAGATCCTCACCGGGCAGACCGACCCGCGCCTGGTCCACTTCGAACTCGATCTCTACTGGACCTGGCGGGGCGCGCACGACCCGGTCGACGTGATCCGGGCCAACCGCGGCCGGATCCGCCAGGTGCACGTCAAGGACCTCGACGTCGAGGGCGGTTTCGCCGACCTCGGCGACGGCGTCATCGACTTCGGCCGCATCTTCGCCAACGAGCGGGAGGCCGGCATCGAGGAGTACATCGTGGAGCGCGACGACGCGGGCACCACGCCACGCTCCCCCGCCGACGCCCTGGACACCGCTCGGGTCGGCTTCGACTATCTCGCTTCGCTCCGGTACTGAAACACCTCGGGGGACAATCTTGATGAACAGAACCGCATTCGTGTCCGCTCTGCTGCTGGTGACGGCCGGTCTGGTCGTACCAGCGTCGGCAGCGGCCGCGGCGCCGGCCGCGCCGCCGGACACCAGCTTCCAGAAAGTGACTCTCAACGACTTCCCGGGCGAGCCGATGAGCCTCGCCGTCCTGCCCGACCTGCGGGTGCTGCACACCTCCCGCACCGGCGAGGTCCGCATCCACGACCCGCGTACCGGGCTGAACACCCTCGCCGCCGACATCCCGGTGTACGAGCACGACGAGGAGGGGTTGCAGGGGGTCGCCATCGACCCGAACTTCGCCCAGAACAAGTGGGTCTACCTCTACTACTCGCCGCCGATGAACACGCCGGTGGACGACCCGGCGACCCCCGGCGTCAACGAGGGGGACGCGCCGGAGACCGGCACCGAGGCGGACTGGCAGCCGTACAAGGGCGCGCTGCGGCTGTCCCGGTTCAAGCTGGACGGGATGAAGCTCAACCTCGCCAGCGAGCAGCAGATCATCGACGTGCCGACCGACCGGGGCATCTGCTGCCACGTCGGCGGCCAGATCGACTTCGACAGCTTGGGCAACCTGTACCTGTCGACAGGTGACGACACCAACCCGTTCGCCTCCGACGGCTACATCCCGATCGACGAGCGGGCCGACCGTCACCCGGCGTTCGACGCCCAGCGCAGCGCGGCCAACACCAACGACCTGCGCGGCAAGCTGCTGCGCATCAAGGTGAAGAACGGCGGCGGTTACACGGTGCCGGCCGGCAACCTGTTCAAGCCGGGCACGGCGCAGACCCGCCCGGAGATCTACGCGATGGGGCTGCGTAACGCGTTCCGGTTCTCCGTCGACAGGCGTACCGACAACGTGTACGTGGGCGACTACTCCCCGGACGCCTCCACCCCGAACCCGGAGCGCGGGCCGGCCGGGCACGGCCGGTGGATGGTCATCGACAAGCCGGCGAACTACGGCTGGCCGTACTGCGTGACGCCGACGATCGCCTACCGCGACTACGACTTCGCCACCGGCAAGTCCGGCGCCAAGTTCAACTGCAAGCGCCCGGTCAACGACTCACCGCACAACACCGGCAAGCGGGTGCTGCCGGCGGTCGAGCAGCCGCAGGTCTGGTACGCGGCCGCCCCGTCGGCCGAGTTCCCGCAACTGGGCACCGGCGGCATCTCGCCGATGGGCGGCCCGGCGTACGACTACGACGGCACCAGCACGTCGCGTACCCGCTGGCCGGCCTACTACGACGGCGTGCCGCTGTTCTACGAGTGGTCCCGCGACTACATCAAGGAGTTCCGCCTCGACTCCGACGGTGACGTGACGGACATCCGTCCGGTGGCGCCGTCGCTCGTGGTGGACAACCCGATGGACATGGAGTTCGGCCCGGACGGCGCGCTCTACGTGCTGGAGTACGGTGACGGCTACTTCGCCGAGAACCCGGACGCCCAGCTGTCCCGGATCGACTTCGTCCGCGGCAACCGGACGCCGATCCCGAAGATCAGTGGTACGCCGACCGTCGGGCAGGCCCCGTTGACCGTCGCGTTCTCCAGCGCCGGCACCACCGACCCGGACGGTGACACGCTCAGCTACGCGTGGGACTTCAACGCGGACGGTTCGGTGGACAGCACCGCTCCGAACGCGAGCTGGACGTTCCCGGAGAACGGCTCCTACACGCCGACGCTGAAGGTGACCGACCGCACCGGACGGTCCGCCTCGGCATCCCTGCCGCTCGTGGTCGGGCCGACCGCGCCGGTCGTCGAGTTCGTCACCCCGGAGGCCGGGCAGCCCTTCCAGTTCGGGCAGACGGTCGCGTACGAGGTGAAGGTCACCGACGACCTGCCGGTGGACTGCTCCAAGGTGAAGGTCACCTACGTGCTCGGGCACGACGAGCACGGGCACCCGCTCTCCACCTCGACGGGTTGCTCCGGGACCATTCCCACGTTCCTCGACGGTGGACACAGCGGTGCGGACAACCTGACCGCCGTGTTCGTCGCGGAGTACACCGACGCGGGCAACCCCGCGCAGTCGGGCTCGGCCACGGTCGTGCTGGACCCGACCCCGGTGGCCGGCCTGGCCGGCTGACCAACCCACGATGACAGCGGCGGCGACCGGATCACTCCGGTCGCCGCCGCTCGTCGTCTCTGCTCCGGCCGGCGCGGAGACGCCCACCGCGCACGGCGCGAGACGCA
Organism: Micromonospora sp. NPDC049175; assembly: GCF_043197345.1. Lineage (NCBI taxonomy): Bacteria > Bacillati > Actinomycetota > Actinomycetes > Micromonosporales > Micromonosporaceae > Micromonospora > Micromonospora sp. NPDC049175. The sequence continues at coordinate 84,996 of NZ_JBICSY010000006.1, forward strand.
CACCGCGCACGGCTCGGGCGGCTCGCACACCGCGCACGGCTCGCACACCGCGCACGGCCCTCCGGTCGTCGCTCAGGTCCAGTCGTTCTCGACGTGGTTGTCCCGCCAGCGTCCGCCCACCGGCGGGGTGTCCAGCAGCATCCCGTCGCCGGCGTTGCCGGCCAGGTCGTTGTCCTCGACCCGGCAGCCCACGCAACTGCCGCGCTCGGTGATCCACAGCCCGTGCGTCTGGGTCTGGTCGTCGTGGTTGTCCCAGATCCGGTTGCCGCGAACAGTGGCCGAGTCGAACGGCGCGTTGATCGTGATCCCGGCACGCCGCTGCGGCGCGGGAGACAGTTCGTATCCGCAGCCGGGCGGCGGCACGTCCCCGCTCCACGCGGTGAACCCGTCGGGGCGTACCGGGGCGAGGGTGAGTTCGTCGCCGGTGTTGGAGGCGACCATGGCGACGGCCCGGCCGACCCGTAGCGTCTTGCCCCGGTGCCCGTCGTGCGGCCAGTTGGCCGACCGGTCCACCAGGCACCGCTCGCTGTAGCGGACCCCGTCCCCCGCGCCGCCGGCCCCCTCCGCGCACTGCCGCCCGTTGTTGCGGATCCGGTTGTTGAGCAGCACCGCGTCGGTCATCTGGTGGTCGATCCGGATCGCGTCGAGCCCGTTGCCCCAGAACTCGTTGCTCTCGACGACCACGTCCCGGACCGAGCCCTGGTAACCGCGTCCCAGATCGAGCGCGTGATAGCCGTGCCGCCCGTTGCCGCTGATCCGGTTGCCCCGCACGGTGTACGGGCCGGGGCTGTTGCCGATGCTGACGCCGTCGTACATGTTGCCGTCGATGACGCAGTCGGTGAGCAGCCCACCCCGGCCAGCCACGGACGAGGTGCCCTGCGCCGACACGTCGAAGCCGGTCTCCAGGTTGCCGGTCATGGTGCACGCGGAGACGATCAGCCCGTCGGCGCCCCAGTCGGAGATGCCGAAGCGGTTGCCCTGGCTGTGACAACCGATGATGCGGTAGCCGCGCGGTGGCGGCCAGTAGTCCTTCTGCAGCTCCAGGAAGATGCCGTTGGTGCCGTTGGCAAGCGTGGTGGAGTTGGCGATTGTCAGCCGCTCGACCGTGCCCCAACCGCCGACGCCGATCCCGATGCCGGCGCCGCCCATCTGCTCGCCGTTGTCGAGTCGGCCGCAGCCGACCACCACCACGCCGTCGATCAGGGAGTCCTGGAGGAAGTCGCAGCCCAGCCCGGTGGCCGCGGTGTGGTGGATGTAGAGGTTGCGGAACACGCCGCGCACGACGTACTGCAGACCGAGGCCCTTGGCCAGGTAGTTGTACTCGGCCATGGCCACGCCGGAGCCGTCGATCTGGAAGTCGGAGAAGGTGCAGTCGGCGATGTGCCGGTCCCGGTCGGCGCCGTGCTGCACGGTGGTCCAGAAGGCCAACGGGGTCGGGTCGGCTCGGTTGCCCTCGTTGCTGAGCATGAACCGGGTCGCCGCCGGGCCGGCCCCGATCAACGACACGCCGCTGCGCCACACCGTGCCCGCGTCCCGGATCGAGTAGATGCCCGGTGGGCAGTAGATGACCCGGGCCCGTCCGTCCGACGCGTACCCGGCGCCCAGGCGGTCCACGAGGGCGGCCAACGCCGGCTGGTCGTTCGTCGCGCCGTCGCCGGTGAGGCCGTACTCCAGCGCGTCGCAGTAGAGCGGCGCGCCGGCCGAGGCGGGTCGTCGTACCCGGACCGAGTTCAGTAGCACCTCGTTCGCCACGGCCACAGGCCGGCTCCCTTCGACGCGTTCGGTGCGCTCCGGCGGGGCCGACTTCCCGGTGACGCCGCCGGGAAACCCCGGCTCGGGCACGCCGCCGGGAAACCCCGGCCCCGTGACACCGCCGGGAAACCCCGGCCCGAGAACGCCGCCGGGAAACCCGGACGTGCGCCGGCCCCGGCGCCGCACGGGCAGCGCCGGGGCCGGGGTACGCGTCTCAGACGGCGGCGATCAGCAGCGCCGGGCGCTCCACGCAGTCGGCGACGTGCCGCAGGAACCCGCCGGCCACCCCACCGTCACAGACCCGGTGGTCGAAGGTGAGGCTGAGCTGGGTCACCTTGCGGACGGCGAGTTGCCCGTCGACCACCCACGGCTTGTCCACGATCCGCCCGATGCCGAGCAGCGCCGCCTCCGGGTGGTTGATGATCGGCGTGGAGCCGTCGACGCCGAACACGCCGTAGTTGTTGAGCGTGAACGTGCCGCCGGTCAGCCGGGCCGGCGGCAGGCTGCCCGCCCGCGCGGCGGCGGTGGTCGCCGCGAGTTCGGCGGCCAGCTCGGCGGTGGTGAGGCGCTGGGCGTCGCGCAGCACCGGCACCAGCAGACCCCTGTCGGTCTGCGCGGCGATACCGAGGTGCACCCCTGCGGACTGCACGATCCGCTGCGCCTCGGTGTCGACCCGGGAGTTGAGCTGCGGGAACCGGCGCAGTCCGCTGAGGCAGATCCGGGCCAGCAGGGCCAGGATGCTCACCGGCGCGTCGGGAGTCGCCGCGTTGATCGCGGCCCGGGTCTCCAGCAGCCCGGTGGCGTCCACGTCGACCCAGATCGTCACCTCCGGGATCTCCCGCCGGCTGCGGGAGAGCTTGTCGGCGATGACCTTGCGGACGCCGGTGAGCGGGACGATCACGTCGCCGTCGGCGGACGGCACCGGCGTGACGGGGGCGTCCGGCACGGCGGCGAGCCGGGCGGCGGGCATGGTCAGCGCCGCCTCCACGTCGGCCCGGCGGATCACGCCGCCGGGCCCGGTGCCCCGTACCGCGTTCAGGTCGACGCCACGCTCCCGGGCCAGTCGCCGCACGATCGGCGAGATGACCAGGGCAGTGGCCCGCGCCGATTGACCGGGCGCGTCGCCCGCGGCACCGCCGCCAGCCGGGCGGGCCCCACCGATCGAAGCACCACCATCGCTCGGAGCAGCACCACCGGTCGGAGCCACACCCCCGGTCGGGGCAACACCGCCGGTCGGGGCAACACCGCCCGTCGCGGCAGCACCATCGGCTCGCGCGGTGTCGGCCGGGTCGGTGTCGGCCGGCTCGGGGGCGAGCGTCAGCCGAGGCCGGCGCCGACGGCGGGTGGCGCCGCCGTGGCCGGTGCCGTACCCGATCAGCACGTTGCCGGAGCCGGCCCGCTCCTCCTCGCGGTAGGTGGCGTGCCCGGCGGGCTCCTCGCCGCCGTCCAGCGGCGCGATGGTGATCAACGGCTGGCCGACCGGACGTACCTCACCGGCCGCGCCGTGCAGGGTGACGACCCGGCCGGCGTACGGGCAGGGCACGTCGACGACCGCCTTGGCGGTCTCCACCTCGACCACGCTCTGGTCGACGGTGACCACATCGCCCACGGCGACCCGCCACTCGACGATCTCGGCCTCGCTCAGCCCTTCGCCCAGGTCGGGCAGGAGGAAGACCTGCGTCCGTTCGACCGTGGTCATGCCGCCGCCCAACGCGCGTCCGGCTGGTCGTCCCACTGAAGGCGGGCCACCGCGTCGAGCACCCGGTCCACACCGGGCAGGTGGGTGTGCTCCAGCATCGGCGCCGGGTACGGGATGTCCAGCCCGGCGACCCGCAGCACCGGGGCGTGCAGCGCGTGGAAGCAGCGCTCCTGCACTCGGGCGGCGATCTCCGCGCCCACCCCCGCGAAGCCCTGCGCCTCCTGGATCACCACGCAGCGGCCGGTGCGGCGGACCGAGGCGGCGATGGTGTCGTCGTCGAACGGGACGATGGTGCGCACGTCCACCACCTCCAGGTCCCAGCCCTCCTCGCGGGCGGCCTCGGCGGCCTCCAGCGCGACCGGCACCGCCGGCCCGTACGCCACGAGTGTGGCGTCGCGGCCGGGCCGGCGCACGACGGCCCGCCCGAACGGCTCGGCCCGGGTCGGCAGGATCGCGTCGGCGCTGGCGAAGTAGAGCTTCTTGGGCTCCATGAAGACCACCGGGTCGGGGTCGTCGATCGCCTCGCGCAGCAGCGAGTACGCGTCCTCGACAGTGGCCGGGGTGACCACCTTCAGGCCGGGGGTGTGTGCGTAGTACGCCTCGGACGAGTCGCAGTGGTGCTCGACCCCGCCGATCCCACCGGCGTACGGCACGCGTATCACGATGGGCACGCTGAGCTTGCCCCGGGTCCGGTTGCGCAGCTTCGCCACGTGTGAGGCGATCTGCTCGAACGCCGGGTACGCGAACGCGTCGAACTGCATCTCGACCACCGGCCGCAGGCCGGACATGGCCAGGCCGACGGCGAAGCCGACGATGCCGGCCTCGGCGAGCGGGGTGTCGAAGCACCGGTCCTCGCCGAAGCGGGCCTGGAGGCCGTCGGTGATCCGGAAGACGCCGCCGAGCGCGCCGACGTCCTCACCGAAGACGACGACCCGGTCGTCGGCGGCGAGGGCGTCGGCGAGCGCGGTGTTGAGCGCCTTCGCCATGGTGGTGGCCATCAGGCGTCACCCTCTTCGTCGCGGGCGGCGGCCAACTCGGCGCGGACCATCTCGCGCTGCTCGATGAGCTGCGGGGTGGGCTGGGCGTAGACGTGGTCGAAGAGGCTCAGCGGGTCCACCGTGGGCTGCTCGTTCATCCGGGTGCGCAGGTCCGCCGCGTACGCCTCGGCCTGCTCGGCGACCTCGGCGACCGCCGCGTCGTCGAGCACCCCGCGGGCCCGCAGGTAGGTCTCCAGCCGGGCGATCGGGTCGCGGTCGCGCCAGGCGTCGACCTCCGCGCCGTCGCGGTAGCGGCTGGCGTCGTCCGCGTTCGTGTGCGGCTCCATCCGGTAGGTGTGCGCCTCGACGAGGAACGGCCCGTTGCCGGCGCGGGCGTGGGCGACCGCGCGGGTGAGCACGGCGAGCACGGCCACCGGGTCGTTGCCGTCGACCTGCTCGCTGGGCACGCCGTAGCCGACGCCCTTGTAGGCGAGCGACGGCGCGGCGGTCTGCCGGGACAGCGGGACGCTGATGGCGTAGCGGTTGTTCTGCACGAAGAAGACCACCGGCGCCTTGAACACGGCGGCGAAGTTGATCCCCTCGTGGAAGTCGCCCTCGCTCGTGGCGCCGTCGCCGATGAAGGCCAGCGCCACGGTGTCGCGACCCTGGTACGCCTCGCCGTACGCCAGCCCGGCGGCGTGCACGCACTGGGTGGCGAGCGGGGTGCACTGCGGCGCGGTGTGCACCTCGGTCGGGTCGTAGCCGCAGTGCCAGTCGCCGCGCAGCAGGGTGAGCACCTCGACCGGGTCGATGCCCCGGGCAACCAGCGCCATCGACTCACGGTAGGTGGGGAAGACCCAGTCGGTGTCGCGGACCGCGAGCGTCGCGGCGACCTGGCACGCCTCCTGCCCCCGGGAGGACGGGTAGACGGCCAGCCGGCCCTGCTTGGTCAGGGCGGTGGCCTGGGTGTCGAAGCGGCGGCCGAGCACCATCCGGCGGTACAGCTCGCGCAGCGCCTCGACGGGTGGCTCCGGGTAGTGGGGGCGGGCGGGCAACTGTGTGCCGTTCGGGTCGAGCAGGCGAACCGGCTCGGCGTCCGGCAGTAGCGGGCGCGCCGGGTCGGGCGGGGTGGCCGCTCGACGCGTACGCGGGGATGCCCTGCGGACCGCCTGGGGAGTGGTCGTCACGGCGGAACCTCCTGGGACGTGTGGTGAGCCTATGCTGTCGCGTGTCGGATGATTGACTCAAGATCCACGCAGAAGGCGGGACGGTTGGCATGCGGGAGGGGTATCGGTGAGCCAAGAAACCGGCGACGCAGCAGACCGGATGGTGGGATCGGGACGATCGGTTCGCGCTCTGGACGAGGTGGACCGGCGGATCCTCGACGAGCTGGTCCGCGACGGGCGCACGTCGGTGCGCACCCTCGCCGAACGGATCCACATCTCCCGCACCAACGCGTACGCGCGGGTGGAGCGGTTGGTGCGCGACGGGGTGATCACCGGGTTCCGCGCCCAGGTGGCGCCCGAGGCCGCCGGGCTGGGCACCTCGGCGTACATGGCGCTGACGATCGAGCAGAACACCTGGCGGGAGGTGTCGGCCGAGCTGGCCCAGGTCCGCTATGTCGAGCACGTCGCGTTGCTCAGTGGTGAGCACGACGTGTTGGCTCTGGTCCGGGCTCCGGACAACGCCGCCCTGCGGGATGTGGTGCTGGACCGGGTGCAGCGCATCGCCGGGGTGTTGTCGACGCGGTCCTGGCTCGTCTTCGAGGAGTTCGGCGGGACGCAGAGTCCCTGGCAGTAGGGCATAACACGAATTCTTTGACAGAGTGCCGAGATAGGCGATTTACCGGAGAACGTCGCTACTATCCGCGACGTGGCTATATCGAACGAGTTGTGGGAGCAGGCCCGGGTCGCCGCACCGGCACCGACCAAACCGACGTCGACCAGGCCGGTGTCGACAGCTCCGCGGTCCTTCCGCGGGGACATCGAAGGCCTGCGCGCGGTGGCCGTGCTGCTGGTGCTCCTCGGTCACGCCGGAGTGCCGTACCTGCCCGGCGGTTTCGTCGGTGTCGACGTGTTCTTCGTGATCTCCGGCTTCCTCATCACCGGCCTGCTGCTCGACGAACTCGACAAACGTGGGCGGCTCTCGCTCACCGACTTCTACGCCCGGCGCGCGAAGCGTCTGCTGCCGGCCGCCGCGACCGTCCTGCTCGCGACCCTGGTGCTCACCTACGTCTTCCTGCCTCGTGGCCGCTGGTCGGCCACCGCCTGGGACGTCATCGCCAGCGCCTGCTACGCCATGAACTGGCGGCTGGCCGGGCAGTCCGCCGACTACGTGGCCGCCAACGACGCCGCGAGCATCGCCCAGCACTTCTGGTCCCTCGCCGTCGAGGAGCAGTTCTACCTGGTGTGGCCGCTGCTGCTGATCGCCCTCGGGTGGTTCGCCCGCCGCCGCGGACGTGCGAGCCGCGGCCTCTACCTGGCGGGGTTGGCGCTGATCGCGGTCCCCTCGTTCGCCTGGGCGCTGTACGTCTCACCGACCGACCCCTCGGCGTACTACGTGACCACCACCCGGATGTGGGAGTTGGCCCTCGGTGGCGCCGTCGCCGTCACGGCGACCTGGTGGGGCCGGTCACCACGGCTGGTGGCCGTCCCGCTGGCCTGGGCCGGGCTGATCGCCGTCGGCGCCTCGGCCGCGCTGATCACCACGGACGCCGGCTTCCCCGGCTACGCCGCGCTCGGCCCCACCCTCGGCACCGCCACGGTGATCGCGTTCGGACCGGCCGCCGGCCGTGCCGGGCCCGCCCTCCTGCTGGGCCGGCAGCCGCTGCGCTACGTCGGCGGGATCTCCTACTCGCTGTACCTGTGGCACTGGCCGGTGCTTGTCGCCGCGCAGGCACAGTTCGGTGACCTCGGCGTCGGCCCCGCGCTCGCCGTCGTGGCCGCCTCGGCGATCCCCGCCGCGCTCACGTACCACTTCATCGAGAACCCGGTCCGCCGGTCACCGGTCCTCGCCGACCGGCCAGCCTCCGCCCTGCGCATCGGCGCCATCTGCACCGGCGCGGCCGCGCTGGCCGGCCTGACCTTCCAACTGACCATCCCGTCGACGACGGGTACGACGTCCCCGTCGGCCATCATGGGTCAGGTGCCCGGAGGGTCCCCGCAGGCGACGCCACCGGCCGCGCCGGGCGCCGCGGCGCTCGGCGGATCCCCCCGCACCAGCCGGGCCGGGATGCCCGTCGACAAGGTCGCGTCGATCACCCCCGACCCGGCGCGGGCGGCCCGAGACGCGCCGCTGTTGCAGGCGACGAAGAGCTGCCACGTGTCGCTGGAGTCCGCGACGCCGGAGGTCTGCGTCTACGGGAAGATGAACTCCGCGACCGCCATCGCGCTCGCCGGTGACTCCCACGCCGACCAGTGGGTCCCCGCCATGCGGCTGGCGGCGGAGACCAACGGGTGGCGTCTCGCCACGTACACCAAGAGCGGTTGCCCGTTCCTGACGGCGGAGATCTCCCTGAACGACAGGCCCTACTCGGCCTGCACGGAATGGAACAGGAAGGTCCGCGAGACGCTCGTCGGCAAGGGCCGTCCCGACCTGCTGATCGTCACCAACGCCGAGTACCCGGTCAACGGCGAGCCGGCCGCGAAATGGCGGTCCGCGATGGTCCGCGAGCTGCGCAAGACGTGGAGCGGCATGATCGCGGAGAAGGTGCCGGTGGTGGTGCTGCGGGACACGCCGCTGCACCTCAAGGACATCGCCGAGTGCGTGTCGAAGAACCCGAACCGCCTGACGAAGTGCGCCGACAGCCGGGACGAGGTCCTGGGCCGCGGGGGTGGTCCGGCCCAGGAGGAGGCCGCCGACGGGCTGTCCGGCGCCCACCTGATCGACCTGAACGACTGGATCTGTCCCGCCGACCGGTGCGCCCCCGTCATCGGAGGAGTCCTCGTCTGGCGCGACGCGCACCACCTCAGCGCCACGTACTCGACGACCCTCGCGCCCCAGGTGGGCGCCGCGCTCAAGCCCGTGCTCGCCGAGCTGTGACCCGCCGGGCTGGCCCGGACCTCACCGTTCTGGTGGGGCCTCCAGCCCGTCCCGGTCGGCCAGTTCCAACAGCGGCTCCAACGAGTGCCGGTCGCCGTCCAGGCCGGCGTGCGGGTCGCCGCGCTCGGCGAAGCGGGCCGGGACCGACAGCACGTCGAAGTCCTCCGGCCGAGCGTCGTCCAGCTCCGCCCAGGTCAACGGCGCCGACACCAGCGCCTGGGGCGTCGGTCGGATCGAGTACGCCGAGGCCATCGTGTGGTCCCGCGACATCTGGTTGTAGTCGACGAAGACCGGCCGGTCCCGCTTGTCGCGCCACCAGGTGGTGGTGACCAGCTCCGGGAGCCGGCGCTGCATCTCCCGGCCCAGCGCGAGCACCGCCCGACGGCAGTCGCCGAAGCTCCACCGCGGCTCGATCGACAGGTAGATGTGCAGGCCCCGCCCGCCGGTGGTCTTCGGATAGCCGGTCATCCCCAGCTCGGTGAGGAACGCGTTGACCTCGCGGGCCACCGGCACCACCTGATCGAACCCGACGCCGGGCAGCGGGTCGAGGTCGATGCGTAGCTGGTCGGGTCGCTCCACGTCGGCGGCGGTGACCGGCCAGGGGTGAAACCGCAGGGTGCCCAGGTTGGCCGCCCAGATCACCACCGCCAACTCGCTCGGCGCGACCTCGTCGGCGGTCCGGCCACTGGGGAAGGTGATGTGCGCGGTGCGCACCCACTCGGGAGCGCCCGCCGGCAGCCGCTTCTGGTAGAACGCGTCGCCCCGGTTGGTCTGCCGGGTGGCGATCGTCGCGCCCTCGAAGACGCCGCGCGGCCAGCGTTCCAGCATCGTGGGCCGGTCCCGCAGGGCACGCAGGATGCCGTCACCCACCGCCAGGAAGTAACTGACCACGTCCAGCTTGGTCAGGCCACGTTCCGGGAAGTACGGCTTGTCGGGGCTGGAGACGCGGACCAGCCGCTCCCCCACCTGAATCTCCTCCGCCACCGTGGCCACGCCCCCGAGCGTACGGCTCGGGGGCGGGCCGGCGGGGTAGGCACGTGCCAAAGTCCTCGGTCGAGCCAGGGGCTTTACAGAGGCCCTAGCGGCCAGGAACCAGCGTGGCGGGTTGCTGCGGCAACTCCTGGGTCGGGCCGCCGACCTGCACCGGCGGCGTCGCGGGCGGCTCCTCGGCCACCGCGGTCTGCTGCTCGACCGGCACCCCGGGGGGCGACCGGCGGGCCACGAAGCCCGGCGTCCAGTCCTTCAACCGCAGCGCCGGCCGCTCGACCAACTTCCAGGACAGGAACGCGGCGGCGAAGGCGACCGCGACCGACATCGCCGCGAACGGCACGTAACCCCAGCGGCTCCAGCCGAGGCTCGCCATCACCTGCTGGAAGACGAACCCGTAGATGTAGATGCCGTACGAGTAGTCGTTCTTGCGGCCCACCCAGTGCAACTGGCGGGGCATCCGCACCGACAACCAGACCAGCAGGTACGCGAACGCGGGCAGCCCGATGACGAAGAAGCCGCCGAAGAGCAGGGACAACCCGAGCGCCACCGCCGAGCCGATGCCCAGCGCGTCGTTGATCGGCACCCGCTCCCGGTAGAGGTCCAGGGTCGCGCCGGCGGCGAAGAGGAAGCCCAGGTAGACGATGTAGTGGAAGGTCATCGTGCCGACCAGCGGCGACACGAAGGTCCAGCTCGCCGTCGGCGCCGGGCCGCTGATCCGTCCGGAGCTGACCCAGTCCTGCAGGATGCTCAGGTAGAGCGCGACGGTCAGGAACAGCACGAACCGGCGGGCGTTGCGCAGCACGGCGGTCACCGCCAGCACGCCCACCACGACGTAGCAGAACATCTCGTACTTGAGCGACCACAGGGCGCCGTTGAAGACGCTGTAGTTGACCTTGTCACTCCACGGGGTGGTCTCCGTGAACAGGTCGCGGATGCCGTACTGGCGGACACCGGTCCACCAGTTGGCCTGCAGGTAGGCCAACGGGCCGCCCCGGTCCCAGGCGTTGTCGAAGAAGCCGGCGGTGCTGCCGTGCTCGCGCAACGTGACGAGCGGGGCGATCACCAGCGCGCTGACCAGCAGGCAGACCCAGAGACCGGGGAAGATCCGCAGAGCCCGGTGCCAGGCGTAGCGGATGATGCCGGTACGCCGGGCACTGCGGGTGATCAGCAGGCCGGACAGCACGAAGAAGCCGTACACGGCCATGGTGCCGACGTTCGTCTGCCGACCGGTCAGGTGGTAGCCCAGGTCGTTGGCGCCGAAGCCGAGCGGCTTGGAGTGCGACAGCACGACGCCGACGGCGAGGCAGAGCCGGATCAGCCCGATGCCGTTGCTCCGGCCGGAGAGCAGGTCGGCCAACGTGCCCCGGGACCGGATGAGAGCGGGGGTAGTCATGCGGTCAGGCACCTCTCGGCATCAGGCGGGCACCTCGGCGCCGGCGTGCTCCCACAACTGCTTCATCTCGGTGTGCAGGTCGTCGCTCGGTGACCAACCGAGCACCTCGGCGGCCAACCCGACGTCCAGCCGCTGCCATTTCGTCTCGGCGGGACCGGTCTGCTCGGCCTCGATCAGGTCGGTCGGGACCTCACTGACCTCGATGAGGAGGCGGACCATATCACGCGCGCTGGCCCCCACTCCCCGACCGATGTTGATCACTTGACCGGCCGCCTCGGGGCGGGTCGCGGCCAGTTGCACGGCGGCGACCACGTCGCCGAGACCGATGAAGTCACGCCGGGAGCCGAGCGGAGCCAGCTCCAGGCGGGCCCGCTCACCGGCCCGCTGGGCGTCGCGCAGCCGGGCCGCGACCACCCCGAGCAGGCTGTGACCGGGCTGGCCGGCGCCGATGACGTTGCCCACCCGCAGCGTGACGCCCTCGACCAGGCCCTGCCGGTCCGCGGCGGTGATCGCCTCGGTGCAGCGCAGCTTGAACTCGCCGTACGGCATCACCGGCGCGGGGGTCAGCCGCTCGGGCATCGACGTGTCCACCGGGACCAGCCCGTACTCGTGCACGCTGCCCATCTGGAGCACCCGGACCCGCCGCGGCAGGCGGCCCGCGGCGGCCAGGAGCCGCTCGACGAGTGTCACGTTCACCGCGAGCATCTGCGCCTCGCTGAGGCCCCACATCCCGCCCGCCGCGTTGATCACCACGTCCGGGTCGAGGTCAGTCAGCACCTCGGTGATCTCGTCGATGTCGGCGGCGGCCAGGTCCAGGGCACGGAACTCGACACCCGGGCCGATCACCTTCGGGGTACGCGCCACGGCGACCACCGTGTGACCCTGGTCGGCCAGCGCGCGGCTGATCGGGCGGCCGAGGAAGCCGGTGCCGCCGAGCACCACCATCCGGACGGGCCGTGCGGTGTCCTCCGCCGGACGTCGTGGTCTGACGGTCATGGCGTCGTCTCCCTGGCTGGTGTCGGTCATCGGCCCGGCCCGAACGCGTGCCGGGACAGGCTGCGCACGCCGGACATCCTGCCCGTGAGGATCGCCGTCGGCAGCAGGGTGATGGCGTGCAGGCGGGACGAGGTGTAGGTGCGGGCCGCCCGGGCCGCCCGAGGCCAGCCCTGCTCGTCCATCCGCCGGGCGACGTCGAGGAAGAACGCCCGCGCCTCGGTGAACCGGGAGCCGTTGGCCGCGTCGGCGGCGGACTTGCTGACCGCGTGCCGCCGGTACTGGAAGCAGAGGGTGTTGTCGACGGCCATCTGCTCACCGCGCTGGATCAGGTCGATCACCAGGGCCAGGTCCTGGATGACCTGGAACTCCTCGCGGAAGTCGACGGCCTTGAGCGCGTCCGTCCGCCAGCAGATCGACGGGAAGTAGAACCAGCAGCCGCGCAGCAGGCTGGCCGCCAGGTCCTCGCCTCCCATCAGCTCACGGGAGCGGATCCGGGGGGCGTAGATCCGCCGCTTCGCCTCGTCCACCATCGTGATGACCACTTTGCCGTGGGCGTCGATGGTCTCGACCCCCGGCTGGACCATGCCGACGCCCGGGTACTGCTCGATCACCGATCGCACCGTCGCGATGTAGTTGGGGTGCATGATGTCGTCCGTGCCCATCATCACCAGGTACTCGTGCTCGGCGAGACCGACGCACTTGCGGTAGTTGGCGGTGATCCCGAGATTGCGCTCGTTGCGCTGGTAGCGGACCCGCTCGTCGTCGATGCCCGCGAACCACTCGGGCACGCCCGGCTCGGTGCCGTCGTCCACCACGGTGAGGCGCCAACCGGGGTCACTCTGCGCCATCACGCTGCGTACCGCCGCCTGCATGAGGGGCACGCTTCCGTAGTACGGCAGCATAATGTCGACAATCATTGGGTGGGTAGGCCTAACTGTCCGTGGTGAAAATGCGCGGCGGGCGCGGCCACATTATCAGGCTCACCCCCGCGATCGGCCAGCGCCGAACCGGGCGGCGCGCCCACCCCGACCGCATCGATCACCCGTCCGGCGCCAGCCCTCGCGGGCGCTATCATCGTCGCGCCCCGTAACCCCGCCCCCCGATCGGACGCCGATGTCAAACCGCGCCGTCGCCGCCACGGACGCGCAGCCCGCGCCTACCGACGGGGGAAATCCGCCCCTGCCCGCCGGGCCGGACCGCCCGCCGGTCTCCCTCGCCCGCCGGCTGGCGCGCAGCGTCTGGCTCTGGCCGACGGCATTCGCCGCGCTCGCCGTCGGGTGGCGGATCGGCAGCCCGGAGATGTGGCACGACGAGTTGGTCACGATCGACGTCGCGACGCGCTCCACCGGACAGATCCGGGCCATGCTGGCGAACGTCGACGCCGTGCACGGGGCCTACTACCTGTTCATGCACGCCTGGACGACGCTGTTCGGCACCAGCCCCGTCGCGGTACGTCTGCCGTCGGCGCTGGCCATGACCCTGGCCACCGCCTGCGTGGCGCTGGCGGGGCGACGGCTCTTCGACCACCCGACGGGTGTCGCCGCCGGGTTCGTCTTCGCCCTGGTGCCCACGGTCACCCGGTTCGGGCAGGAGACCCGTTCGTACGCCTTCGTCGTCCTCGCCGCGGCGGCGGCCACCCTGTTCCTGCTCCGCGTGCTGGAGCGGCCCGGGTGGCTGCGCTGGGTGGCGTACGCGCTCGCGGTGGGCGGCATCGGCCTGGTCAACGTGGTGGCGCTGACCCTGCTGGTCGGCCACGGCACAGTCGTTCTGATCCATTGCTGGCGGCAGCGCCGCTGGTGGTCGCTTGTCTGGTTCCCGCTCGGCGCCCTCGGTGGGGTGGCGATCGCCGCGCCGGTGATCCTGCGGGGCATGAAACAGGCGGGCCGGCAGATCAGCTGGATCCCGGACAGCTCGCCCTGGACGGTCTGGGAGCAGGCGTACGGCTCGACGCTGCTCGCCGTCGCGGTGACCGCGCTGGCCACCGTGGGTCTGCTGACCCACCTGCGCCGCGACGCCGTGGACCGGACGGTGGGCGCCACGCTCGTCGCCGTGCTGCCGGTGCCGGTGATCCTGCTGGCCTCGGCCGGCGAGATCAACTACTTCTTCGCCAAGTACCTGCTGTTCCTGCTGCCGGCCTGGGCGGTGCTGGCCGGCGCCGGGATCGCCGCGCTGCGCCGGGCCCCGCTGATGGCGGCGGGACTCGTGGTCGTCGCCGCGCTGTCCGTGCCCGGTCAGCTCACGCTGCGCGCGGAGTACTCGCACGGCTGGTACACCTATCCGCAGGCACGCGCCTTCGCGCCCCTGTCCTACTCCCAGGCGGCCCGGGTCATCGAGACCGGCTACCAGCCCGGCGACGGCCTCGTGGTGGGCGGCGTCTGGTGGTGGATGACCGAGCCGGGGGTGCGCTACTACCTTCCGGCGGACATCTCCCCGCGCAACGTGTTCCAGAAGCGGACGGCGGCCCAGCGCAACGAGCTGTTCGGCGCGGACTGCGGCGACCCGGCGAGCTGTCTGCGCGACGAGCCGCGGCTCTGGCTGGTGTTGCCGACCGTCACCGACGCACCGCTGACCGGGCTGCCGAAGCAGCGGGCCGCCCTGCTCGACGAGCGTTACCAGGTGGCCCGGCTGACCCACGTGACCGGGCTGACCGTCGCCCTGCTGCAACGGCGCGGCTGACCCGCTGCGATTACCGCCGCCGGCACCCGGGTAGGGGGTCGGCATGGCGGAACTGGCAACGCTCTGGATCATCCGGCACGGTGAGAGCACCGCGAACGTGGCGGCGACGCGCGCCGAGGCGTCCGGCGAGGAGCTGATCGGGCTCAGTCACCGCGACGCCGACGTGCCACTGTCCCCCACCGGCGCGGAGCAGGCCCGGGCCACCGGGCGCTGGCTGGCCGGGCTGCCCGCGGACCGCCGGCCGGACGTCGCGGTGGTCTCGCCGTACCTGCGGGCGGTCTCCACCGCCGAGTTGGCGCTGGACGGCACCGGGGTGCCGGTGAGCCGCGACGAACGGCTGCGCGACCGGGAGCTGGGGATCCTCGACGGCCTGACCGGGCACGGGGTCCGCCGGCGCTACCCCGACGAGGCCGAGCGGCGGGCCCGGCTCGGCAAGTTCTACTACCGTCCGCCCGGCGGGGAGTCCTGGACCGACGTGGCGCTACGGCTGCGGACGCTGCTCGGCGACCTGCGCCGGGACCACGAGGGCCAGCGGGTCCTGCTCTTCGGCCACGACGCGCTCGTCTTTCTGCTGCGCTATCTGGTGGAGGGGCTGACCGAGGCGGACCTGATGGCGCTGACCCGCGAGCACGTGATCGCCAACTGCTCGGTCACCGACTGGTCCGCCGACGCGCGGGACCGGCTGGTCCTGGGCGGATTCAACGAGGTCGGCCACCTGCACCGGCAGGGCGCCCAGCCGACCAGGGAGGACGAGATCCATGCCGAACCGGTCTGAGGTGCAGGTGATCACGCCGGGGTTGCTGCGCGACTGGGCGCTACCGGTGCCGGCCGGTGGCAAGGAGAGCCGGGGCACCGTGCTGATCGTCGGCGGTTCCCGCTTCACTCCCGGCGCGGTGCTGCTCGCCGGGGTGGCCGCGCTGCGCGCCGGCGCCGGGGTGCTCCAGCTCGCCGTCGCCGAGTCCGCAGCCGCCACACTGAGCATCCAGGTGCCCGAGGCACTTGTGGTGGGCTTGCCGGAGACCTCCGACGGCGCGGTGGCCGCCGACCGGGACGGCCAACTCGACGAGCTGGTCGCCCAGGCCGACGTGGTGGCGCTCGGCCCCGGGCTGAAGGCCATCGACGAGACCAACCGGCTGCTGAGCCTGGTCCTGGAGGCGGCCCGACCGCAGACGTCACTGGTGCTCGACGCGTACGCCCTCGGTGCCCTCAGCCACACACCGGACCTGCTGGTCGGCTCGGGCCGGCCCGTGGTGCTCACGCCCAACGTCACCGAGGCCGGGCACCTGCTCGGGCGCGATCCGGGCGACGACCTGGACGCCGAGGCGGCCGAGCTGGCCGACAGGTACGAGGCGGTCGTCTCGCTCTACGGGCACGTGGCCGCGCCGGACGGGCGGAGGTGGCGGGAGGAGAGCGGCGACGCCGGGCTGGGCACCTCCGGCAGTGGGGACGTGCTCGCCGGGCTGCTGGCGGGGCTGTTGTCCCGGGGCGCCGACCCGGCGCAGGCCGCCTGCTGGGGTTCGTTCGCGCACGCGGTGAGCGGCCAGCGACTGATCCCCCGCTACGGCCGGATCGGTTTCCTCGCCCGGGAGCTGCTCGACGAGATCCCTGGGACGCTGTCGATGGTCTGACCGGCTGATATCCGCTGTTTCCGCATTTGACCCGCTGGGTACCGGATTCACACCAGACGAGATCCAGGGAGGTCATACCCGTGTCGACCGATGCCATCGTCCTGCTCAAAGAGGACCACAAGGAGATGCGCCGCCTCTTCAAGGCCTTCCAGGATGCCGAGGAGGGGCCGGCAAGCCAGCGGCAGAAGCTGGTGAACCAGATCCTGGAGGCCCTCACCGTGCACACGTACCTCGAGAACGAGGTGATGTACCCGGAGGTCCGCCGCCTGCTGCCCGACCTGGAGGACGACATCCTCGAGTCGTACGAGGAGCACCACGTGGCCGACGTGCTCTGCGCCGAGTTGGCCAGCATGGACGCCACCGACGAACGCTTCAACGCCAAGACGACGGTGCTGATCGAGAACGTCACCCACCACGTCGAGGAGGAAGAGGAGGAGTGGTTCCCCAAGGTCCGCGACGCGCTGGGTCGTAAGCAACTCCAGGAGATTGGCGAACGGATGATCGCGCTGCGGGCGGACGCCCCGCGTACCCCCACCGCGCCGAAGGCGATCAAGAAGGCGATGGACGCGATGACCGCCTGAGTCGACGCGTACACCGAAGGGCCCGGCACGATGCCGGGCCCTTCGTCGTGCACCGGGGTCAGTCGCCCGAACCGGGCTCGGCCATGTGTCGGTGCTGCTCGGCCTTGAGCTTGTCCGGGATGATCTTTCCGGCCGCGGTCTGCACCTTGTTCATCAGCGACCCCGCGGTGATCGTCTGATCGCCCTTCATCAGTGCCTCGAAGCCCTGCGCGGCGACCTTCGCCGGGTCGTCCTTGGACCCCGCCCCGACCCGGGTGTCCTCCATGTCGGCCCGGTCGAAGAACTGGGTGTCGGTCGGCCCCGGCATCAGTGCGGTCACGGTGACACCGGTGTCCTTCAACTCGTTGCGCAGCGCCTCGGCGAAGGACTGCACGAACGACTTCGAGGCGTTGTACACGGCCTGGAACGGCCCCGGCATGGTCGAGGCGATCGACGAGGTGAACAGCACCCGGCCCGCGTTCCGTTCGACCATGCCCGGCAGCAACCGCTTGGCCAGGTGCACCGTCGAGCGCACGTTGAGGTCGACGATCTCCAGCTCGTCACGCAGGTCGGTGCCGCCGACGAAGGCGCCGCCGGCGCCCCGGCCGGCGTTGAGCGCCAGGGCGTCCACCGGGCGCCCGGTGGCGGCGATCGTCGACGCCAATTCCTCCACGCCCTGCTCACGGGCCAGGTCGACACGGACGGGCTGAACGTTCGGGCCTCCGTCGCGGCGCAGCTTGTCGGCCGCCGACGAGATGCCGTCGTCCTCGGCGGCCACGATGAGGTCGAAGCCGTGCTCGGCGAACTGCACGGCCAGCTCGTACCCGATTCCGCTGGATGCCCCGGTCACCACGGCGAGCGGCCGGTCGGTGGACGGTGTGGTCATGATGGGTGACTCCTCTCCTGGGGTGGCGGTCGTACCGGCAGCGGTAGCCGCTCCCTATCGTGTGCCCCCACATCGCCCGTCCAACCCTGCCGACGCGTGGCGTACGGAGGTCGCCCGGGACGTCCCCGGCCGGCCCGGTAGGATCGGCGCGGGCCGTTACTGGCGCGTGGGGATGGACAACCATCGGGGAGCGGCCCCGTCACGAGGACGTTTGCCGAGCGCCTGGGCCTTCCCGCACGTCTGTTGGAGGTCGCATGTCGCACAACGCCGAGTCCACCGCATTCCGTAGTGCCCTCGAGGTGATCCGGGCTGTCGAGCCGCGGGTGGCCGACGCCATCGGCGCCGAGCTGACCGACCAGCGGGAGTCGCTCAAGCTCATCGCCAGCGAGAACTACGCATCCCCGGCGACCCTGCTGGCCATGGGCAACTGGTTCAGCGACAAGTACGCCGAGGGCACCGTCGGTCGCCGCTTCTACGCCGGCTGCCAGAACGTGGACACCGTGGAGGCGCTCGCCGCCGAGCACGCCCGGGAGCTGTTCGGCGCGGCGCACGCGTACGTGCAGCCGCACTCGGGCATCGACGCCAACCTGGTCGCGTTCTGGGCGGTGCTGGCCGACCGGGTCGAGTCCCCCGCGCTGAAGAAGGCGCAGGTCCGCCAGGTCAACGACCTCACCGAGGCCGACTGGTTCGCGCTGCGCCGCGAGCTGGGCAACCAGCGGATGCTCGGCATGTCGCTGGACGCCGGCGGCCACCTCACCCACGGCTTCCGGCCGAACATCTCCGGCAAGATGTTCGACCAGCGCAGCTACGGCACCGACCCGACGACCGGCCTGATCGACTACGACCGGGTGGCCGAGGCGGCCCGCGAGTTCAAGCCGCTGATCCTGGTCGGCGGCTACTCGGCGTACCCGCGGAAGGTGAACTTCCGGATCCTGCGGGAGATCGCCGACTCGGTGGGCGCGACCTTCATGGTCGACATGGCGCACTTCGCCGGCCTGGTGGCCGGCAAGGTGTTCACCGGCGACTTCGACCCGGTCCCGCACGCGCACATCGTCACCACCACCACCCACAAGTCGCTGCGCGGCCCGCGCGGCGGCATGGTGCTCTGCCAGCCGGAGCTGGCCGACCAGGTGGACCGGGGCTGCCCGATGGTGCTCGGTGGTCCGCTGCCGCACGTGATGGCCGCCAAGGCCGTCGCGCTCGCGGAGGCCCGCCGCCCCGACTTCGCCGACTACGCCCAGCGGATCGTGGACAACGCGCAGGCGCTCGCCGAGGGGCTGCTGCGCCGGGGCGCGAAGCTGGTCACCGGTGGCACCGACAACCACCTGGTGCTCATCGACGTGTCCGGCTACGGGCTCACCGGCCGGCAGGCCGAGCAGGCGCTGCTCGACTCGGGCATCGTCACCAACCGCAACTCGGTCCCGCAGGACCCGAACGGGGCCTGGTACACGTCCGGCATCCGGATCGGCACCCCGGCGCTGACCACCCGTGGGCTGGGCACCGCCGAGATGGACCAGACCGCGGACCTGATCCACACCGTGCTGACCCAGACCACGGCCGGCGCCAACGCCGACGGCACCCCGTCCAAGGCGAAGTACGTCCTCGACGCCGACCTGGCCAACAAGATCGCCACCCAGGCGACCGACCTGCTGGCCCCCCACCCCCTCTACCCGGGCATCGACCTGGCCTGACGGCACCGGCCGCGACGGGTGCACGTGGCACCTGTCCAGATTGAGCGACATGCCTCCGGGTCACAGTCATGACTTGGAGGCATGTCGCTCACCGGGGTGGCCGACATCAGTCCAGGGGGCGCTTCAGGTGGTAGCGGTGGACCTCGGTGCTGCCCTGGACGTTGTTCACGTCCTCGGCCGCGGAGACCAGCTCCCACCCCTCCCGACCTGCGCGGTTGAGGTGCGCGATGGCGGTGTCACCGAAGGCGGTGATGTCCTTGCGGGACCCGTCCGGGGCGTACCAGACGAACGAGACGTGGAAATTGCGGCCCTGTCCCTGATAGCGGCGGACGAGTAGGGCGTACTCCCAGGCAACCATGCGGCCCATTATGACCGTCCACCCAGGACGACGGTGCGCGGGCTGTCGCGCATTGCCACGCGGTGAACGCGGTGTGTCAGCCCATGAATGGGTCACCCCGCGCTCGGCCCGGTCCGGCGGTCACCTCCGACGACCGCCGCGACCTCGGTCGGAGGACCGAAGGCGTCGTGGTCACCGGGTGACCCCGATGAGGGTGGCGAGTCGGGCCACGCTGGCGGCCGCGCGTCCGCTGTGGGCGATCTCGGCGATGAGGGTACGAGCGGCAGGCCGGTAGCGAACCTCGGCGGGTGCGGTGGTGTCGGCGTCGGCCAGGGCACGCCCGGCAGCGGTGAGGTCGCCAGCCTGGAGGTAGGCGCGTGCGGCGTCGATGCCGTCCAGGCCGGTCGCACCACGGCGGCGATCGCCGCGGCTGAAGTCCACCTCGTGAACGCCTCCCCAGACGACTGGTGCTACTGGATCAATGAGGCGCAGGGTCACGCTCAGGCTGGCTACTGCTTCGTCAAGCTCGAAGACTGGCCACGCGCTCGCGACCACCTGCGGGCAGCTCTGCGGTTAGGGCTGTGGCCGGCAGGTCAACACGTGCTGGATAACGGGACTCCTGAAGAGTGCAGCTAGATCAGAGTGCGTCTCGCGAGAAGTTCGCACCGATCTTGCAGTTTCGGTTGTCGATATAGGTGATATGCCCCTTGTGTCGGGACAGAAAGTGCAAGATCGCGGAGCGGGGGCAGTCCGGGCCCGGCAATCACCTAGTCCTGGTGCCGGGCTTGGGGGCTTATAGGCGCTGTGCAGGCCACAACTTTGTGATCGGCGAGGCAGCGCGGTCGACGAGCAGCGGTTCCGCCTACAGCAACGGTGTTGTCCTGGATCTCAACGTGGTTACGGTGGCGCTGCGCCGGCCAGGCACGACCTCGATCACCAACCGCCCCTCGGGCAAGGTGCACGAGCCGCCCGTCCTTTGCTCTGCACCCCAATAGGCGCCGGTCACAGACCGTAGCCGTCGCACCCGCGGGTGCAGAGCAAAGGACCCCCGACCACCCCCCCGGACACGCAGAGCCTGCCCCGTCGACCGGCACCCCGCGCACCCCTGGCCGATCAACCTGGGTCGAGGGACAAGACCACCCGGCACAAAAGCATGATCGGCGGGACAGTGCCCATTGACGAACAACCGCTCGCCATAACACAACGGCGTTGACCAGGAAATAGTGGCCTCCGCCCGAGGGCGAGGCCACTACAACATGGATCGAGCGCGATCATCGAAGTCGTACGCGGAAGCGTCAGACCAGCGCGGGGGTCTGGGCGTGGATGTGGAAACGCAGCGAGCGGGCGTCGGTGAAGCACTCCCGCATCGGGCGCACCAGATCCCGGTGCTCGGGGGTCCGTTCCCAGGCCTCGAAGTCGGCAAGGCTCGCCCACTCGCTGGTGATCAACCACTGTTCCGGGTCTGTCGACGAGCGGCACACCTGGTCGACCAGGTGTCCCGGCACCCCGTCGGCGACCAGGTGGCGCACCTCCTCGTACGCGGCGAGGAAATCTTCGGTGCGTGCCACCGGCACCCGCACCAGGAACACCACCCGCGCCCGCTGTCCACTCATGGCGTCTCTCCCCTCATCGGCACCGCCCCGCGCAGGACCAGCGCACTGTTGAACCCGTCGAAGCCCCGCGCGCAGACCAGCGCGAGCCGGCTGCGCGGCTGGCGGTGCTCGCGGAGGAAGTCCAGTTCGCACCCCTCGGCGACCTGCTCCGGGCCGGACGACGCGGGCAGCGTGTCGTGCGCGAAGGCCAGCAGCGCGGTGGCCACGTCCAACGCCGAGCCGCCCTGGTACGCCCGCCCGGTCAGCGGCTTCTGCGTGGTCACCGGGACCGGCCGGTCGGCGAACACGGCGCGCAGCGCCTCGGCCTCGCTGCGGTCGTAGCGGGGCACACCGAGGGCGTCGGGCAGCACCACGTCGATCCCGGCCGCGGCGACGCCGGCCCGGTCCAGGGCCAGCCGCATCGCCCGCGCGTACTGGGTCGGGTCGCCGGCACTGTCCGCGGTGGTGTGCGCGGCGTCGTGGGTGGAACCCCACCCGCTCACCTCGCCGTAGACGCGGGCGCCCCGGGCGAGGGCATGTCCCAACTCCTCCACCACGAACACCGCGCCGCCCTCGGCCGGCAGGTAGCCGCTGGCCGTGGCATCGAACGGCCGGTACGCCAACTGCGGATCGGAGACGTCGCTGAGCAGCCCGGAGCGAAGCTGGCACGCCAGCGCGTACGGGCTGAGCGGGCACTCGGTGGCACCGGCGATCACCACCGGGGTGCCCCGGCGTACCGCGCGGGCGGCGTGCGCGAGGCTGTCCAACCCGCCGGCCGCCTCCGCGACAATTACCCCGCTCGGGCCCTTGAACTGGTGGTGGATGGACAGTTGCCCGACGCTCGCCGCGTAGAACCAGGCGATCGACTGGTACGCCCCGACCGTGCGCGACGTGCCGCCCCACAGCCGTTGCAGCTCCCGCTGGCCGAACAGGTTGCCCCCGGACGAGCTGGCCAGGGTCACCGCGTAGCCGTACGGGTCGGGGGCCCGCTCGGGCAGGCCGGCGTCGGCGAGCGCCAGCCGGGTCGCGGCGAAGCCGAGGTGCGTCCACCTGTCGGTCTGCACCACCTGTCGGCTGTCGGCGTAGGAGTCGGCGGTGAAGCCGGGCACCTCCCCGCCGAGTCGGGTCGGATAGCCGGCCGGGTCGAAGAGGGTGATCGGTCCGGTCCGGCGGGTGCCGGCCAGCACCGTCCGCCAGTGCGCGTCCGCGCCGATCCCACTCGGCGCGACCACGCCGATGCCGGTCACCACCGCCCGCGCGGCAGGCACGCCGCCACCGGGCCGGACGGCGCTCACGCCGCCACCGGGCCGGCCGACCGGCGGAACACCATCGCCGACTGGAAGCCGCCGAACCCACTGCCCACCGACAGCGCCACGTCCACCGGGACCTCCCGGGCCTCGTTCGGTACGTAGTCCAGGTCGCACTCCGGGTCCCTGGTGCTCCAGTTGGCCGTCGGCGGCACCACACCGAACTCGATCGCGAGGGCGCACGCCGCCATCTCGATCGACCCGATCGCGCCGAGCGAGTGCCCGACCATCGACTTGATCGAGCTGATCGGCACCCGGTACGCGGCCTGGCCCAACGCCCGTTTGAACGCGGCCGTCTCGTGCCTGTCGTTCTGCCGGGTGCCCGAGCCGTGGGCGCTGATGTAGGAGACCTGCTCGGGGAGGATCCGCCCCTGTTTCAGCGCGTCGGTCACGGCGAGGCTCATCTCCAGGCCGTCCGGGCGCAGCCCGGTCATGTGGTAGCCGTTGCTGCGGCTCGCGTAGCCGGCCACCTCGCAGTAGATGTGCGCGCCCCGCCGGCGGGCGTGCCCGAGCTCCTCCAACACCAGCACCGCCCCGCCCTCGGCCAGCACGAACCCGTGCCGGTCGGCGTCGAACGGGCGGGAGGCGTGCGCCGGGTCGTCGTTGTCCGGGCTGGTCGCCTTGATCGCGTCGAACGAGGCGACGGTGACCGGCGAGATCGGCGAGTCCGCCGCGCCGGCCAGCATCACGTCCGCCTCACCGTCGACGATCAACTGGTGGGCGTAACCGATGGCGTCGATGCCGGAGGTGCAGCCGGTGGACACCACCTGCGCCGGGCCGTGCAGCCCGTGTCGGCAGGCCACGTCCGCGGCGAGGCTGCTGGGCACCAGCGCCTGATAGAGGTACGGGCCACCCCGCGTGGCGTCGACAAGCCAGCGCTGGCCGTGCTCGCTGACGGTGACGTACTCCTGTTCCAGTGCCATCGTCCCGCCCACGGCGGTGCCGAGCACCACCCCGGCGGTGTCCCGCTCGGCGTCGGTGAGCACCAGTCCGGCGTCGGCGACGGCCTCCACGGAGCAGGCCAGCGCGAACTGCACGTACCTGTCGGCCCGGCGCTGTTCGGCCTCGGTGAGCCCCGCGGCGGTCGGGTCGAAGTCGCACTCCGCGGCGATCTGCGACCGGAACGCCGACGGGTCGAAGAAGCTGATCCGCCGGGTGGCGGTCCGCCCCTCGGTGATGGTCTTCCAGAACCGGTCCCGGCTGGCGCCGCCGGGGGCGACCACCCCGATCCCGGTGACCACCGTGCGGCGTCCGCTCACGACGCCACCTCGGTTCGCGACTGCGGGGCTCGCAACCCCGGCTCACTCCTCGCGCTCACGACGCCACCTCGGTTCGCGACTGCGGGGCTCGCAACCCCGGCTCACTCCTCGCGCTCACGACCCACCGCGCTGTTCGGCCAACTCGGTGTCGACGTGCCCCAGCTCCGGGCGCGGGGCGAGTGGGCCCAGGTGGAAGACCACCTCGGCCGGTTCGACGCCTGTATTGCGGAGTCGGTGCCGCACGTTCACCGGCACGAACAGCGCCTCACCCGCGGCCAGCAGCGTCGGCTGGTCGTCCAGGTCGACGGTGATCGCGCCGCGCACCACGTACAGGAACTCCTCGCTGTACGGGTGGTAGTGCTCGGCGATCCGCTCCCCCGGCGCGAGGGCGGCGACCCCGAGGAAGCCCGAGGTGCTGCCGACGGTGCGGGGGCCGAGCAACACCCGCAGCTCACCGCCGCGTCGCCGGTCGGCGGGTACGTCCGCGGCGGCGATCGGCCGGGTGCTCAGGTCACTCATCGCCGGCCTCCGTCGGGGTGTCCTGCTCGGCGCGCTGCCGGGCGATGCGCTCCACCCGATCCTTGATGACCGAGAGTTGGATGACGCTGTTGGTGTTGATCCGCTCGGTCATCCCGGCGTTGTCCACCGGCGCGGTCGGCTTCATCGCGAAGTCCTGCGTCCAGGTCATCCGGGTGCCGTCGGCCTCCTCGGAGTAGCGCCAGTGGATCCGCATGTACTCGAACGGCCCGGTCTCCACCCGGTACGCCCGGACCTGCCTGCTCACCGGGTCGGAGGTGCGTTCGCTGACCCAGCTCCAGGACACCCCGTTCTCGTCGGGGTACATGGTGAGCCGGAACCGCACGGTGTGGCCCTCGCGGTGCAGGATGTCCACCACGGCGTACTCGGTGAACAGTTCGGTCCAGTTCGCCACGTCGTTGGTGACCTCCCAGACCAGTGCCAGCGGCGCGTCGATGACCACCGTGTTCTCGGTGTGCCCGGGTGGGTCGACGCGGCGGGCGACCAGGTCGGCCACCGCCGGGATGCTCAGCTCCCCGGCCTGCTCGGGGATGCTCACCTGCCACCTGTCGGCGACGACCGCGGAGAGTTCCAGCAGTGCCAGTGAGTCCATCCCCAGCTCTTCCAGCGACGCGGCGGGCGCCCGGGCCGCCGCGTCGGGGTCCAGCCCACAGTGCGCCACCAGGATGTCGGTGATCTCGGCGGTCATCGGGCGACCATGAGTGACGGTCATCGGGTCCTCCTGAGGGTTATGTCGGGCTCCGCGGCGGACGCGGAGCGTGGTGCGGGGGTGGCCGTCGTCCGCTGCGTGGACGCCGCGTCGGGCGCGGCGAGCAGGCGGTCGACCAGGCCGGTCGTGTACCGGCCCTTGCGGAACGCGGCGTCGTCGAGCACGCGCCGGACGAACGGGATGGTGGTGTGGACGCCCGGCCCGGCGATGTCGAACTCGTCCAGGGCCCGCTCCAGCCGGTTGAGGGCCAGCTCCCGGTCCGGCGCCCAGACGATCACCTTGGCCAGGAGCGAGTCGTACCAGGGGCCGACCAGGTAGCCGGCGCTGGCGTGGGTGTCCACCCTCGTGAACGGGCCGCCGGGTGGGGTGAACCGTTCCAACCGGCCGGGGGTCGGCGCGAAGTCCCGGGCGGGGTCCTCGGTGTTGACCCGGCACTCCACCGCGACGCCGTGCAGGCGGATCTCCTCCTGCCGCCAGCGCAGCGGCACCCCCGCGGCGATGTGCAGTTGCTCGTGCACCAGGTCGATGCCGGTGACCATCTCGGTGACCGGGTGCTCGACCTGGATCCGGCAGTTGATCTCCAGGAAGTGGAACTTCTCCTCGGCGTCGACGAGGAACTCCAGCGTGCCGGCGCCGACGAAACCGACGGCCAGCGCGCCCCGCAGGGCGGCCTCGGCGATGGTGTCGAGGACGGCGGCGGACAACGCCGGGGCGGGCGCCTCCTCGACCAACTTCTGGTGCCGGCGCTGCACCGAGCAGTCCCGGGTGCCCAGGTGCACCCCGTTGCCGTGGGAGTCGCAGAGCACCTGCACCTCGACGTGCCGCGCCTCGGTGAGGTAACGCTCGACGTACACCCGGTCGTCGCCGAAGGCGGCCTGGGCGGCGGCGCGGGTGCGGGTGTACGCCCGGCGCAGCTCACCCGGCGTCCGTACGACGGTCATGCCCCGGCCGCCTCCCCCGGCGGCCGCCTTCACGATCACCGGGTAACCGACGTCCGCGGCGATCTCCGCCGCCGCGGCGGCGGTCGACACCGGTGCGACACTGCCCGGCGACAGGGGCAGGCCGGCACGGCTCAGCAGCGCCCGCGCCGAGGACTTGTCGGCGAGCGCGGCCATCACCGACGGCGGTGGGCCGATGAAGGTCAGCCCGTTGTCCACGCAGATCTCGGCGAAGTCGGCGTCCTCGGAGAGGAAGCCGTAACCGGGGTGTACGGCCTGCGCGCCCACCTGCCGGGCCGCCTCCACGATCGCCGCCGCGTTGAGGTAGCTGCGCCGACTGGACGCGGGTCCGATCCGCACGGCGCGGTCGGCGAGGCGGACCACCGGCGAGTCGGCGTCCGCCGCGGAGTAGACAACAGCGGTACGCACGCCCAGCTCCTTGCAGGCGCGCAGCACCCGCAGGGCGATCTCGCCCCGGTTGGCGATCAGCACGGTCTCGAACATGGTCAACCACCCTGCGCCGTCATGCCGGGTCCAGCTCGACGAGCGGCTGGTCGTACTCCACCGGGTGGCCGTCCTCGACGAGGATCGCGACCACCCGACCGGCGCGATCGGCGGTCACCTCGTTCATCAGCTTCATCGCCTCGACGATGGCGACCGGTTGGCCCGGACGGACCAGGTCGCCCACCGCGACGAAGGGCTTCGCGCCGGGCTCCGCGGCCCGGTAGAAGGTGCCGACGATGGGCGCCCGCACCGCGGCCCGTGCGGGCACCGGCGTCGAGGGCGTGCCGGTGGGCCGCGCGGCCCCGGCCGAAGCGGTAGGCGCGTCGGTCCGGGTCTGCTCCTCCGGGTGCCACTCGACCTCCAGCACCGCCGGCCCGCTGCGCAGTCGGATCCGGCGCACCGGCCCGGCCAGTTCGGCGATCAGGTGGTGTGCCTGCCGGCGCAGGCCGGCGAGTGCCTCCTCGCCCTCCACCCCGGTGTCGTGGGAGGCCTCGACCGTCGACACCGTCGCGTCCCCGGCGCTCACCGGGCACCCGCCCGCGCACCGGCGCGTGCCATCCCGAACCGTCGGAAGCGCTGGCGACGCAGGCGGACCAGCATGGCGGGCGGCACGTCCAGCAGCGGCAGCAGATTGTTCAGCAGGGCGGCGCGCAACCGGTGGGCGGTCTCCGCCGGGTCGTCGTGCGCGGCCGTGGACGGCTCCGGCACGACCTCGTCGACCACCCCGAGCCGGCACAGGTCGGGCGCGGTGAGTCGGAGCGCGCGGGCGGCCTGCGGCGCCGCCGACCGGTCCGGCCAGAGGATGGCCGCACAACCCTCGGGGCTGATCACCGAGTAGACGGCGTTCTCCAACATGAGCACCCGGTCGGCGACCGCGAGCGCCAGCGCGCCGCCGCTGCCGCCCTCTCCGGTGATCACCGCCAGCACGGGGGTGGGCAGCACGGTGAGGGTGAGGATGTTCTCCGCGATGGCCGCCGCCTGGCCCTGCTCCTCGGCGCTCACCCCGGGGTCGGCGCCGGGGGTGTCCACGAGGGTGATCACGGGCAGGCCGAGTCGGGCGGCGAGGCGCATCAACCGCAGCGCCTTGCGGTGCCCGGCCGGGCTGGCCATGCCGAAGTTGCGGGCCACCAACTCGGCGGTCGTGTGCCCCTTCTGGTGGCCGATGACCATGACATGCCGGTCGGCCAGCCGCGCCACACCGCCCACGACGGCCGGGCAGTCCCCGCCGAGCCGGTCGCCGTGCAGCTCCAGGAACCCGTCGAAGACCGAGTCGAGATAGTCGAGTGTGGTCGGTCGACCGGGGTGTCGCGCCAGCCGGACCGTGTCCCACGCGTCGCGTACCGCCGGGGTGTCACCTCCGCCCGGCGTGGCCGCCGGGGCCGCGTCGGCGAGGCGCTCGCGGCGCGGCACCGGCTCCTGCCGGGGTACGGGCGGACGGGTCGGGCGGGCGGCACGGGTGGCGGCGAGCAGTGCCGCCAGCCGTCCCCGCAGGGACCGGCGCTGCACCACCATGTCGACCTGACCGTGGCGCAGCAGGACGTCGGCGCTCTGGAAGCCCTCCGGCAGCGCCCGGCCGGTGACCTGGCGGATCACCCGGGGGCCGGCGAAGCCCATCCGCGCGCCGCTCTCCGCGAGCACCAGGTCCGTGTTCGTGGCGAACGACGCGGCCACCCCGCCGTAGGTCGGGTCGGTGAGGACGCTCACGGTGAGCAGGCCTGCCTCGCGCAGCGCGGCGATGGCCTGGCTGACGGTGGCCATCTGCATCAACGACAGCGCGCCCTCCTGCATCCGCGCCCCACCGGAGGCGGTGATCAGGATGAGCGGGACCCGGTCGTCAAGCGCCCGTTCGGCGGCCCGGGTGATCAGCTCACCCACCGCGCAGCCCAGGCTGCCGCCCAGGAAACGGAAATCCATCACCGCCAACACGGCCGGGTGCCCGCCGACGGTGGCCGTGGCGCACACGACCGCCTCGGACAGGCCGGTGCTGGCGCGGGCGGCGCTGAGCCGGTGCGGGTACGGCAGCACGTCGACGAAGTCGATCGGGTCCGTCTCGGGGAGCTGGTCGGGCATCAGCCCCAGCGACCCCGGGTCGACAAGCTGACGGAGGCGTTCCGGGGCGCTCAGTCGGGCGTGCTCCCCGCACTCCGGGCAGACGTCCAGGTTGCGGCGCAACCGTTTGCGGTAGAGCAGGCTGGCGCAGCCGGCGCAGCGCGACCAGAGCTGCTCCTCCCGCGGCGCGGTGGCGGTCACGACCGCCGCCGGGTGTCCGGGGCGTCGAACCGGTAGAAGCACTGCGCCATCGCGTCGCGCGGCGAGCGCCAGGTGGGCAGGTACGGCGACACGTACGGGCGCAGACGGTCGCTGACCCGGATGAACTCCGGGTGATCCCGGGCGCCCTCCACCGCGTCCGCTGCCGGATGCTCGGTCTCGAGCAGGTGCACGTAGAGATCGTGGAGCCGGTACAGCGAACGGTGCCGGACGCCGACCAGGCGCGGCAGCTCGGTCGCGTCCGACTCGGCGAAGATCTCGGCGACCCGCTCCTCGGCGGTCGGATCCACCTTCGCGACGATCAGTGATCGGTCCATACTGGGCCTCCCCCCACAGCGTCCGGCCGGCGACGGGTGGCCCCGGACGCGCTGGACGACTGCGGACACGATGCGGCAGTCCTCGTCACGGCGGCGTCACCGTGACGCACCGGCCAGCGACGTAGGACGGTGACGCTGCGTTGACGCATCCTGTGTACCAGCTATGCGTACGCTGCACCCGCAGCGGTCGAGCCGACGAACGTTTCCGCAGTTCAGAACCGATCTCAGGTTGCCTGTCGGCCAATAGAACATTCACCGCGCCGTTGACTCACCGTGACCGCTATTGATAATCTTCACGGTGGTCAGCCCGGCCGTCCCGGCGGGCGGGGCCGCCCGTCAGCCGTGGGGCGCGCCCGCACCGGTGGGGCCGACAGTGGCGTCACGGGCAACCGATCCGGGACACAGCAGACAGTCGGGACGAGCGTTCCGGCAGGGGGTGCCGCCGTGACCGCTGACCCGTCCGTGCCGACCGCCGGCGAACCGCCCGGCGAAGGCGTCGCACTCCACCTGCTCGGCGGCTTCCGACTGTTACGCGAGGCGGCGCCGGTCGTGGTGCCACGTGGGCTGCAACGGGTGATCGCCCTGATCGGGCTGCGCCCCGGCGCCACCCGCAGCCAACTCGCGGGCCTGCTCTGGCCCGACGCGTCGGAGGAACGGGCGCTGTCCTCACTGCGCACCGCGCTGTGGCGGCTCCGACAGGACCCGTGCTGCCCGATGACCGTGGCCAGCGACACCGTACGGCTCGGCCCGACGGTCCGGCTCGACGTGGACGACCTGGTCGGCACCGCGGCCCGGGTCCGCGACGGCGACGACCCGGGCACCGCGGCGGGAGCGCTCGCCGCCGGCCGGCACGACCTCCTGCCCGGCTGGTACGACGACTGGGTGCTGCTGGACCGGGAGCGGCTGCGCCAACTTCGCCTGCACATGCTGGAACAGGTGGCCGGGCAGCACCTGACCGCGGGGCGGCACGGCGAGGCCCTCGAAGCCGCGCTGGAGGCGATGGCCGCCGAGCCGCTCCGGGAGACGCCCCACCGCCTGGTGGTCCGCATCCACCTCGCCGAGGGCAACGCCTTCGAGGCCGTGCACGCCTTCTACGTCTACCGGGACCTGCTGCGCCGGGAGTTGCGTCTGGAGCCGAGCCCCGCGATGAGCGCCCTGCTCGACGACACGCTCGCCCCGATCCGCCAGGCCACCCGCGACGCCGTCACCGACCGCCCGTCACCGGCGGGGCGACGGACGTGACGGTGATGTGACAGACGCTGCGGCACGGTAGGCGCACAGAGCACGTGGCGCCGATCCGAGGATCGGAAGAGCCACCGGCGGAAGGGGTCCCATGAGTCGTCTACTGATCGTCAGCCGGATCATCCCGGGCGCGGAGGGGCGGGTCGCACAGATCTTCGCCGAGTCCGACGCCACCGACCTGCCCGGTCTGACGGGCGTCACGCACCGATCCCTGTACTGCCTGCACGACCTGTGCGTACACCTGCTGGAGACCTCGGACGTCGATCCGGACGCGCTCGCGGCGGCCCGCAACCACCCACTCTTCCAACAGGTCAACGAGCGGCTCTCCGCGCACACGTCGCCGTACCTGCCGACCTGGCGCTCCCCCCGCGACGCGATCGCCGGTTGCTTCTACCGGTGGGACGCCCCCGACGCGCCCCCGACGCGCCCCGCCAGCCTCGACGCGCCCGCGGCACGCCCCGCCGGCCTCGACGCACCCGCGGCACGCCCCGCCGGCCTCGACGCACCCGCGGCACGCCCCGCCGGCACCAACGCGCCCGCTGCCCGCCCGTCCAGCACCGACGCGCCCGCGGCACACCCGGCGGGCTGACGTGCCCGCCGCCCCGCCGCACGTCCTGATCATCGGCGCCGGCACGGGCGGGTTGTGCCTGGCGCACGGCCTGCGCCGTGCCGGGATCAGCGTCGCCGTCTACGAACGGCACCGCGACCGCGCCGAGGGGTTGCTCGGCTACCGGGTCGGCATCGGCCCCACCGGTAGCCGGGCGCTTCGGCAGTGCCTGTCCCCGGAGTTGTTCGCCACCTTCCTGGCCACCTGCGCACGCCCACCGCACTACTTCAACGTGGTCACCCAGGGGCTGCGCCAGACCGCGTCGTTCCCACTACGACCCAGCGCCGACCCGGTGCACACCGAACACTCGGTGGCCCGGATGGTGCTGCGCCAGGTGCTGCTGACCGGCCTGGACGACGTGGTGCACTTCGACAAGACGTTCACCCGCTACGAGCAGCGCGACGACGGCACGGTCACCGCGTACTTCGCCGACGGCACCGACGCCACCGGCAACCTGTTGGTCGGCGCGGACGGCACCCACTCGGCGGTACGCCGGCAGTACCTGCCGCACGCCGTCACCCGTGACGCCGGCACCATCAACATCGCCACCCGGATCCCGCTCACCGCGCACACCCGCGGCCTCGTCCCGGAGCGGGTCCGTCAGGGCATCTCGCTGATCTTCGGTGTCGGCGGGATGATGGGTGTCCTGCACGTCATGGAGTTCAAGTGGGACGCCCAGCGGGTGGTCAAACCCGGCGTCAGCGACGCCGACGCCGCGCTGCTGCGAAACTGGCCCGGCCTGTCCCACGACACCACCACCGACAACATCAACCTGATCATCTGGAGTACGGGCCGCCGATTCCCGGCCGACGTCCTGGACCGTCGCGGCGAGGACCTGGTGAACGTCGCCCTGGACCTCACCCCCAACTGGCATCCGAACCTGCGGGAGCTGCTGACCCGCGCGGACCCGGGCAGCGCCCTGTCGATCAGGGTGTCCACCTCCGAGCCGACACCACCCTGGAAGAGCAGCACCGTCACCATGCTCGGCGACGCCATCCACACCATGACCCCCGGCCGCGGGGTGGGCGCCAACACCGCGCTGCGCGACGCCCGCCTGCTCTGCGACCAGCTCGGCCATGCTGTCACCGGTGACAAGACGCTCGTGCAGGCGGTCGCCGACTACGAGGCCGCGATGGTGCCGTACGGCTTCGCGCGGGTCGCCGAGTCACTGAACCGCAGCGGCACCAGCGGCGACGACCGGATGTACCGGCCGGTGGTGGGTCGACTCGCGCTGCTCGGCGCGCGCGGCTACTTCGGAGTGACAAGTCGGGTGCCGCGGCTGCGGCGCCGGTTCGTCGACGACTTCCACACCTACGAGGGCGACCAGGACTGAGTCCTGCATCAGCCCGTCGACCCGGGCCCGGCGTCCCCCGCCGGGTCCGGGTCCCGTCGTGGCGGGTCTTCGTGGGGTCCTGGTGCGACGCTGCGTTACCCGGCGGGCACCGCCTGAGGTGGTCACCGTGACCGGGACACCTGCGGCCGATCCTCTCACTTGCCGGCAACACGCGTGTGCGAAGCTGCGGCGAGTTTTTCTCGTGAGTTTTCCAACGAGTTGAGAGGGAGGTTCGCCGTGGCGTGGTCTATCGGACACTCGCTGATAGTGGTACTGGCACTGTTGCTGGGCCTGGCCGCCGGGTGGCTGCTGCGCGGCCGGCGGGGCGTACAGGGCAATTCGATAGTGGACGGAGACCCCGTCGCCGGGCTGGCCGTTCTCGAAACGCCGACGCCGGCGGCCACCACCGACGAGGCCCGGCCCGCGGCCGCCGTTGACCCGGCCCCCGTCGCGGTCGCCGACGAACCGGTGCCGGTGGACACGATCAGCGCGCCCGCCGCCGTCACCGGACCGGACAGCGCGCCCACGCCGGTGGAGGTCCCGGCGGAGGCCCCGAGCACCGTCGACCCGGCCGACATGGCGCTGACCGAGGCCCCGCCGTCGGCACCGTCCGACGCGGATGACCTTCCGTCGGAGCCCGTGGTGGAGTCGACCCCCGAGCCGGTCGCGGCCGACGAGCAGCCCGCCCCGGCGGCCGTGATCGCCCCCCGCCAACCCGCGGACGACCTTCCGCTCGACGCCACCCCGGCCGACGAGCCGATCGCGACCGAGCCGGCCGACGATGCGGCGACCAAGGCCGCGGTGGCCGATGAGCCGACCGCTGTCACCCCGGCCGACGAGCCGACCACGACCGAGCCGGCCGACGATGCGGCGACCAAGGCCAGCCCGGCCGACGAGCCGATCGCGACCGAGCCGGTTGACGAGCCGATTGCGACCGACCCGGCCGACGAGCCGATCGCGAGCAGCTCGGCCGACGATGTGGCGACCGAGGCCGCGGTGCCGGCCGAGGCGCCGGTGAACGCCGACGCGCTGCACACGGACCCGACGGACGCCAACGGCGTGGAAGCAGCGCCGACGGACGCGGACGCCGAGCCGGAGTCGGTGCCGTCGGCGGTGGCCGCGCCCGCGGTCGTACCGGCCGGAGCCGAGGTTCCTCCGGTCGCCACGACCGCTGCCAACGGCGCGGGCGCGGACCCGGCGGGCTCGGCCGACGACTTCCGCCGGATCCAGGGGATCGGGCCGAAGATGGCGGCCGCGTTGCAGGACGCCGGTGTACGCACGTACGTCCAGCTCGGTGCGCTGGACGAGGCGGCGCTGCGTGACCTGATCCGGGCCGCCGGCCTGCGGGCCGCACCCGGGCTGGCCACCTGGCCACAGCAGGCCCGCGTGCTCGCCGGTGCCGGCGACGAGATGGCCGCCGTGCTCCCGGGCGGCAACCCGTCCTGACGCGCGACATCGAGCCCCCGGTCCACCGTCCGACGCGACGGTAGGCCGGGGGTTCTGCCGTCGAGGCCGCACCATCCACGGCCCCCACCGAAGGGGTGATCGACTCGCCTTTCAGAAAACCGGGCCATCCAACCCGCCCCGACACCCCGACATCCAGAAAGCCGAGTCGATCACCCCAGCCCACCCACCGCGCCCACACGATCGACTCGGACTCTAGGAAACCGGGCCATCCCACCGGCCCGGACACCGCCATATCCAGGAACCCGAGTCGATCACCTCGGTTGGGGGAAGGCGCGGCGAATTCGCGGCCGGGTGGTCGACCGATCGTTACCGTCCGTTCAGGTGGGCCGGACAGGTCCGTCGAGTCGACAGGTTCCGCAGGAGAAGCCCGTGCACCTCGCCGCGCCGGAGCCCGGGTCCCCGCGGTCCCGTCGTCCTCCGGTGCGTGATCCGGAGGCCCCGCGCCGGGTGACCCTCCTCGAGCTCTTCTTCGACCTGGTGTACGTGGTCGCCCTGACGCTCATCTCCCAGGGCATGGTCGACCAGCTCGACTGGCACCGGGCCGCACAGGCGCTGATCCTGCTGGCCGCGGTGTGGTGGACGTGGGTGATCACCACACTGGTCACCGACCTGTACAACCCGGAACGCACCGAGATCAAGCTGCTGATCAGCGCCGTGATGTTCGGCGCGCTGCTGATGACCACGGCGATCCCGGACGCGTTCGGCGACCGCGGGCTCGCCTTCGCCGGCACCTACGTGGCGATCCACCTCGGGCGCGGACTGTTCCTGATGCCGGCCGTCCGCCGCGAGCCGCAGACCCAGCGCCGCGCGGCACGCATCTTCATCTGGTTCGCGGTGTCCGCGATCCCGTGGATCATCGGCGCGTTCGTCAGCGGGGAGGCCCGCCTGGCGTGCTGGGCCCTCGCGCTCGCCATCGACTACGTCGGCTTCCGGCTCGCGTACCCGGTGCCGGGGCTCGGCGTGGTGCCCGAGCCCCAGCGCAACGTCACGGCGGAGCATCTCTCCGAGCGCTACCAGCAGTTCTTCATCATCGCCCTCGGCGACGCCATCCTGACCATCGGCACCATGTTCAGCGAGGCGCACAGCGAGGCGCAGAACATCGGGGCCTTCGCGGTGGCGTTCCTGACCACCCTGCTGCTCTGGCGGATCTACGTGCACAAGTCCGGTCAGCTGCTGCCGATGGCCATCAAGGGGTCCGGGTCACCGAGCAAGTTCCTGTTCACCGCGCCGTACACCCATCTGCTGATGGTGGCCGGGGTGGTGACCACGGCGGCCGGGTTCGACCTGGTGCTGCACGATTCGACCGGGCGGACGCCGCCGGCCTGGGCGGCGGTGATCCTCGGCGGCCCGGCCCTCTTCCTGGCCGGCCGGGCGTCCTTCGAGTACGAGGTGTTCAGCCGGGTGTCACTGTCCCGCCCCGGCGGTGTGCTGGCGCTGCTGACGATCGCGCCCGCCGTGCTCTACCTGCCGCCGGTGTTCGCCTCGCTCGGCGCCCTCCTGGTGCTGATCGGTGTGGCCTACGCGGACTTCCGGCGCAGCTACGGCAAACCACCCGAGGCCCCGTCCCCACCGCACTGAGCCGACCGGCCGCCCGGCTCACACCCCGGCGAGCAGCCGCCCGGCGTCCGGCACGTACGGCTCGACACCCAGCGTGGTCAGCAACTGGTGCACGGTGGCGGTGGCCGCGGTGAGCACCGGACGGCCGAGCCGGGCCTCCACCCTCGGCACCGCCGCCAACGACGGCAGCTGTACGCAGGCGGACAGGACCACCGCGTCCACGTCGGTCACGTCCAGCCGCTCGGCCAGCTCGACCAGGTGAGCGGTGGGGATGCGCCCCACCGCCACGTTGTCCGGCTCGCTCAGGCTCACCGCCTCGGTCACCCGCACGCCGTACGAGGCGAGGTAGGCCGCGACGGTCGCGGTCAACGGAGGCAGGTACGGCGCGATCAGGGCCACCCGACGGGCTCCCAGCACACGCAGCCCGGCGACCAGCGCCCCCGCACTGCTCACCACGGGCATGTCGTGCCCGGCGCGACCGGCCGCCCGGCCCAGCCGCCGCTCGGCCCGATCGTGCGCGCCGGGGCCCTCGCACATCACCGCCACCAGGCAGGCGTACGCGAGCACGTCGCAGCGGGCGTCGGCCAACTCGGCGACGCAGCGGAGGGCGGACCGGTTCATCCGGGCCAACTCGTCCGGGGTCACCTGACGCAGTCGTACCCGGCTGCTGTGTGTGGTGAAACGGACCGTCGCGTCGACAGCCTCGCGGCGGCGCAGCATGGCCGGGATCTCGGTCTCCATCGTGGTGTTCGAACTGGGCACGACCAGGCCGACGCGGTAACCGCTCACACCAGTACCCCGGTGTACGCGCGGACCTGCAGCCGCTGCGCGGCGGTGCCGCCCAGGCGCACCTGCAGGCCCAGCGGCGCGGCGGCGCGCCGGACGTCGTCCAGGTGCAGCGAGCCGTGCCGGTCCACGGTGAGCACCGGCGGCTCCTCCAGGTCGCCGTCCGGCGCGTGGAAGGAGAGCAGGGTGACGGAGGTGGTGAGGTAGCCCGGGTACGCGGCGCGGGCCGCCGACTCGTCCCGGTGGGCCAGCACCACCAGGTCGTCGAGGTGGGCGAAGTCGGCGGCGAGGGCGCCAGCCTTCCAGTGCGCCGGTTCCTCGGCCGCGCCGGTGAGATGCCGGGACCTGTTCGCCGAGGTGATGTAGAGGTGGTCCGATCCGGTCTCGGCGAGCGCCCGCTCGAAGAAGAGGTTGGACGGGCAGGTCAGGCCCGGTGCGATCACCTGGGTGGTGCGCAGCCCCTGGTCGATCTGGGTGAGGTGCTCGGGGAGCCGCTCCGCCGCCGGCCCCCGGAACCCGAACGGCCCGGCGCCGTAGAGGGCGTCCATCAGTGCCCGCACCCGACCGACCGGCAGTCGGGGCGAGATCCGCGTCCAGTCGAACATCCCGGGGATCCGGCCGATCGCGGTGGTGATGCTGCCGACCTGCTGGGCTGGGCGGCCCTTGGCCAGGTTGACCCGGCGGACGGTGGCCTCGTCGGGACGGGTGACGATGACGTAGAAGTTGGCGAACGCCGCGGCGACGACCGCGCCGCGAGCCAGCGCGCGGGCCGCGACCGCCACGTCCTCGGGGCGGTCGATGTACAGGTGCGGTGTCGGGGCGTCCATGAGTCCTCCTCGGCGGGGCCGTGAGGCAGTTCTACGTCCGCCGAACGGTGCGACGGCGGGATCGGTCGCCGATCCGATAGCCGACACGCGTTACCCCGTGCGAGCGGCCGATCCCGGGCGGTACGCAACGGCGGACGGCCTCGGCCGGATGGGGGATCCAGCGTGGCCCCGCCTCGGTGTCAGTTAGCCGCACGACCCAATTGGGTACAACGACTGCACCTCAGATCCACCACATTTCCTCAGGAGGCAGCGATGCGCGGCACCTCGATACTCGGAGTCATCGTCGTGATCTGGCTGGTGATCGGCGCTGTCGCCGCCGGCCAGCGTGGCTACTACAGCGGCGACGACACCAACTGCGCCGAGGCCGGCACCATCCTGGTCACCATCGTGGCCGGGCCCTTGAACTACATCGGCGCCAACCCCAAGGTCGACTGCAAGCTGCCCGAACCCTCCAAGTAGGACAGACGTGCACCGGCCCGCGCCCCTCGACCCCCGGGGCGCGGGCCGGTGTCCGCACGGGGACGGCTCGGCCGTCCCGAGACGTTACGCGCCGGCCCGCCGCTCGCGCCCCCAGGCGGCCAGCGGCTCGAGCGCCTCGTTGAGTCGCGTGCCGTCGACGGTCAACGAGTACTCGACGCGGGGCGGCACCTCGTCGTAGGAGACACGGTGCACGACGCCGTCGCGTTCCATCTCCCGTAGGTGCGAGGCCAGCACCTTCTCGGTGATCCCCGGCAGCAGTCGACGCAGCTCGCCGAAGCGGCGGTACGGGTGCTCGTGCAGCGCCCAGAGGATCAGCACCTTCCACTTGCCGCCGATCACCTCCATCGCGGCGTCGATCCCACAGATGTGTCCCTCTGCTGCGCCCGGCCGGTTCAGCGTCGTCATGGCCACCCCTTCCGACCTCCTCGCTCACCCGGGGGTAAGCACCCACTCCGAGGTGCGTACTTGATCACCGGAGTGCTTCCGACAAGCCTAATCGGCATGACACCGAACGCTGTGCAGAAGACCTCCGTCACGATGCTGGGGCTCGGCGCGATGGGCTCCGCGCTGGCCCGCGCCTGGCTCGCCGCCGGTCACCGGCTCACCGTCTGGAACCGCACCCCGACCCGTGCCGCTGTCCTCGGCGCCGAGGGCGCACGGGTCGCGACCAGCGCCGCCGAGGCGGTCGCGGCGAACACCCTCGTCGTCGTCTGCCTGTTGGACGACACCTCGGTCGACGAGGCGATGGCCGGCGTCGACCTGGCCGGCCGGGACCTGGTCAACCTGACCACCAGCACCCCCGCCCAGGCCCGCGCCCGCGCCGTCTGGGCCCACGAGCGGGGTGCCCGCTACCTCGACGGCGGGATCATGGCTGTCCCCCCGATGATCGGCGTACCGGAGGCTGGCGGCTACGTCTTCTACAGTGGCTCGCGGGAGCTGTTCGAGCGGCACCGGGAGACGCTCGGTGTCCCGGTCGGCACCACCTTCGTGGGCGAGGACCCGGGTTTCGCGGCCCTGTACGACGTGGCCCTGCTCAGCGGCATGTACGGGATGTTCGCCGGGGTCACCCACGCCTTCGCCCTGATCCGCGGGGAGGACATCGATCCCGCGGCGTTCGCGGCACTGCTCGCCGATTGGCTCGTCGCCATGGCCCCGGCCGTGCACCAGACCGCCGACCGGCTGCGCAGCGGCGACTACACCACGAATGTCGTCTCCACTCTCGCCATGCAGGTGGCCGGCACGCCTACCTTCCTGCGCACCGCCGAGCAGCAGGGTGTCAGCGCGGAACTGCTCGACCCCTTCTTCGCGCTGATGGGCCGCCGCCTGGCCGAGGGCGCCGGCGAGGGCGCCGGTGAGGAGGATCTGGCCGGCGTGGTCGACCTGCTGACGCGCCGCACACCCCGTACGGCGTCCTAGGAGGCTGGTCTGCGGGCGTCGTCGGTGTTTGTCGAGGCGGAGGCCGGGAACCGACCCGCGTCAGCCGGCGGACGACGAGCGGGGGCGTGGCATGCAGATCGGCTACAAGCTGGCCGCGGAGGGGTACGGCCCTCAGGAGATCATCCGGCAGGCTGTCCTGGCCGAGCAGGCTGGATTCGACTTCGTCGAGATGAGCGATCACTTCCACCCCTGGCTGGAGGCGCAGGGCCACTCGTCGTTCACCTGGAGCGTGCTCGGCGCCATCGCCGCCAGGACCAGCACCCTTCGTCTCGCGACGGGCGTCACCTGCCCGACCGTCCGCTACCACCCGGCGATCATCGCGCAGGCCGCGGCGACGATGGCGCTGGTCTCCGACGGACGGTTCACCCTCGGGGTGGGAGCCGGTGAACGACTCAACGAGCACGTGGTCGGGCAGGGCTTTCCCAGCGTCCGGGGACGGCACGAGCGGCTCCGCGAGGCGCTGGAGATCATCCGACTGCTCTGGCAGGGCGGCTACCAGTCCTACGAGGGCCGGCACCTGCACCTGGAGGACGCCCGGGTCTTCGACCTGCCGGACACCCCGCCGGTGATCGCGGTGGCCGCCAGCGGCGAGGCGTCGGCCCGGCTCGCCGCCGAGCTGGGCGACGGGTTGTTCGCCACCGAGCCGGAGGCCTCGATCGTCGAGCACTACCAGCGGGCCCACGGCTCCGGTCCGCGCTACGCCGAGGTGCCGCTGGCCTGGGCCACGGATGAGCAGCAGGCGGTGCAGGCGGTGTTGCAGACCAGCCGATGGATGGTTACCGGCTGGAAGGTGATGAGCGAACTGCCGAACCCGGTCAACTTCGACGCCGCCAGCGCCCACGTGGAGGAGAAGCACGTCCGCCAGCTCTTCGCCGTCGGCCCCGACCCGGAGCCGCACGTGGCAAAGGTCAGGTCGTACGTCGAGGCCGGCTTCGACCACGTCGTCCTGCAGAACGCCGGCCCCGACCCGGACGGCTTCCTCGACTTCTTCGCCGGCACCCTCGCCGCCCGGCTGCGCGCCATGTCCTGAACTGCCGGGAGGTGTCCCAACGGCGGGGCGGGGGCGACGCCAGCCCGAGACGGTCGCACCGGTAAGTCGGAACGGCCGCCCGGACGATCGTGGTGATCGTCCGGGCGGCCGGATGGGCGGCCCCGGGGGTCCGCTCAGCGGAAGCAGTGCGCGACAGGTACCGCGCTGCCCTCGCAGTTGGTCGGTTCGTTCTCGATGACCACGCTCTCGTCGTCGATCCTGACCTGGGCGTGCTCGCCGAAGATGCCACCGGGCTTCACCGTCGACGCGTTGTGGGTGATCTTGCTGGTGTAGATCGCCACCGAGCCCGCGGTGGCGTAGATTCCGCCGCCCTTGGACGTCGCGCCGACCGCCCTGTTGCGGGTCACGTCGCTGCCGCGGACCAGCAGGTTGGACTTCTCGGCGTAGATGCCGGCGCCGATGCCGTGGGTGGTGTTGCCGTCGATCACGCTGTCGTCGATCGGCGTCAGACCCTTGACTGTCGAGATGCCGCCACCGCTGACGGTGGCGGTGTTGCCGCGGATGGTCATGGTGCGCATGACCAGCACGGCGTCGGAGTTGGCGGCACCGCCGCCGACCTGGGCGGTGTTGTCCAGCAACTCGGTGTCGGAGACCTTCGTCCGGGCCGAGAAGCTGGCCAGCCCGCCGCCCTGGCCCGCACTGTTCTGGGTGAGGGAGACGCTCTCCACGTCGGCCGCGCCGCGATAGTTGCCGAGCCCGCCGCCGTAGCCGTTGGCGCTGTTGTGGTGGAACTCGGAGCGCTTCAGCGTCAACACACCGCCGTTGAGCAGGCCCCCGCCCTTGCCCGCGGCACCGGAGGCGCTGTTGCCGACGAATGTGGAGTCGGTGACCACCATGTTGCCGTCGTTGAAGATCCCACCGCCGCCGCCCTCCGGGGACAGCGAGGTGCTCTGCGAGACGGTGACCCGTTCCACCACGGCGGTCGCCCCGTGCACCACGTGCACGCTGCCGCCCTCGATGGCCGAGCGGCCGTTGTGCAGTTCCACGTCGCGCAGGGTCAACTCGCCACCGTCGCGGACGGTGAAGAAGCGGAACGGCGCGGCCTGGGCGTCGCGGGCGATGGTGGCGCCGGCGCCGTCGATCGTGATGGCCTGGTAGATCACCGGCAGGCCGGCGGTGTCGTCGGCCGGGTTGTGCGGCGGCGCGTCGGCGTCACCGGGGGTCTCCGCGGCGTCGGCAGCCTCCCGCGCGTCGCGGATCCCCCCGTCGTACTGGTCGGTCTCGTGGAACGCCTCGGTGAGCAGGTAGCGGCACTTGGGCGCGAGCCGCAGTTCCGCGCCGCCCTCGGCGTTGGCCGTGACAAGCGCCGCCACCAGCTTCGCGGCGTCGCAGGGCACCGACACCACTCCCCGCTTGCCGGTGCCCGGGCTGGGGGCGTGTCCCCGTTCGGCCCCGTCCGGGTCGCGCCGCGCCCCACCCTGGTCGCCGGCACGGCGGTCGTCGTCGTTTCCGGCCGGCGTGCTCAGCCGGCTCAGACCGGGGAGGGAGAGGTCACGGTCGGCCGCGGCGGCCACACCGGCCACGCCGGCTCCTCCCACGACCAGGCTTCCCGCCAGCAACCCGCTGGCCAAGAACCAGCGGGACCGCCGTCTGGGTCGGATCTCGCGGTCTCCTCCTTGGTAAGTGGACATCAAAGGTGCCTGCCTTCCTGCCGACAAGACGTGACCGCGCGCCGATCCGGGCGCGGGGCGCTCGACGTAGCGTCGACCGCCAAACGTCACGATAGGTCCGCAATACGGACAGGAAGGTGTGAACGTGAATAGTGCCCCTATTCATCTTTCAACCCCGTCAAACGGGCAGTCGGGTCACCCGCCGACGTGGATGCCGGGGCGACGCAGCGGGTCCCGCTCGGTCCGCCGGATGATCTCCCGCACCACCGGCGGGGTGTCGCCCCGACCGAGGATGAGATAGCGCGCCAGGTGCGCGATGGGGCTGCCCTCCGACCACTCGAAGTGCGCGTGCGGCCGAACCCCGGTGGCGTCCCGCAGGGCCAACAGGATCGCGGCTATCGCGTTGGGCGCGGCCGAGCTGCTGGCCCGCAACACCCGGAAGCCACCCACCTCGATCCCGTGCACCCGCAGCACCTGACTGAACTCCGACGGGTCCACCACGTCGATCTCCAGGAACAGCACGTCCGCCGCACCGGGCACCGGATTCATCCCCCGCTGCGCCCGTTCCTTGATCGTGTACTCCTTCACCGACCCGCTCTGCCGCTTGTTCGCGATCAGGTGCAGCTGCCCGTCGTGGGCCAGCGACTCGGTGATGAACCGACGGGCCGGTTCGTCGAACTCGATCCGCTCGGCGCGCAACTCGGTGGTCCGGGTGACCCGGGAGACCAACGAGACCACGATGATGCCGAGGATGAACAGGGCGGAGATGGTGATCCCGTCCGGCTGCTCGATGACGTTCTCCAGCAACGCGTACAGCAGCACCAGGGTCAGCAGTGTGAAACCGACGGCGGTGGCGCGCTGGTGGTGGCGGACCGCGGAGATCGTCACCGCCACCGCGCCGGAGACCATCATCGCCAGGATGCCCGTCGCGTACGCCCCGGCCTGGGCGTTGACGTCGGCCCGGAAGGCGATCGTGATGGCGACGCTGACGACGGTGTAGACGATCACCACCGGACGCACCGCCCGCGCCCACTCCGGTGCCATGCCGTACGAGGGCAGGTA
Source organism: Micromonospora sp. NPDC049175 (assembly GCF_043197345.1). Lineage (NCBI taxonomy): Bacteria > Bacillati > Actinomycetota > Actinomycetes > Micromonosporales > Micromonosporaceae > Micromonospora > Micromonospora sp. NPDC049175. The sequence goes on from NZ_JBICSY010000006.1 coordinate 127,512, forward strand.
GCGCGGCACGATGTTGATCAGCCCGGCCATCGCCGAGGCGCCGGCGAACCAGAGGATGAGCACGCTGCTCACGTCGTAGACGGTGCCGAAGGCCTCGCCCAGGTGAGCGTGCGCCAGAAACGCCAGGGCCCGCCCGTTGGCCGCCCCTCCGGGTCGGAACTCCTCCCGCGGGATGAGCGCCGTGGTCACGAATGTCGTCGAGATGAGGTACACCGACATGATCAGCGCGGCGGTGGTGAGCAGCCGGCGGGTGTTGCGGATCCGGGCGGCGAGCCGGGCCTGCTTGTCCGCCCCGTCGGCGCGGACCAGCGGCATCATGCTCACCCCGGTCTCGAATCCGGACAGGCCCAGCACCAACAGCGGGAACGCCAGCACGGCCGTGAGGAGCACGTGGCCCGGCCCGCCGCCGCTCGTGGTCAGCGCGGCGGTCCAGTCCGACACGATGCCCGGGTCGGCGACGAGCTGGGCCACCGCGACCACGACGATCACCGCGTTGAGCACCAGGAAGACGGCGACAAGTGGGATGGCCACCACCACCGCCTCGCGGAAGCCGAGCAGGAACACCCCGCCGAGGATGAGCAGCAGCACCACGGTGACCACGACCGGGACGGCGGGGCCGTGCAGCGCGTCCGGCAGGTACGGGTTCTCCAGCAGGTGCACGGTGGCGTCCGCCGAGGACAGGGTGATCGTGATGATCCAGGAGGTGGCCACGAAGCCGAGCAACACGAGTACGAAGATCTTGCCCCGCCAGAACGGCAGCAGGCGCTCCAACATCGCCACCGACCCCTGCCCGTGCGGGCTCTCCTGGGCCACCCGCCGGTACATCGGCAGCATGCCGAGGAGGGTGAGCACGACGATCAGCAGGGTGGCCAGCGGGGACAGCGCCCCGGCCGCCACCGCCGCGATGCCCGGCAGGTACGACAGCGTGGAGAAGTAGTCGACGCCGGTCAGGCACATCACCTGCCACCAGGCGTGCCGGCGGTTCTGTCCCTCGCCCGCCTCCGGGCCCGGCGGCTGCACCTGGTGCTGGAAGAGCCACCGGCGCAGTGGACTGGCCGGCGGCGACGACCGCGCCGCCGTCGCCACGCGTTCGGGCACCACGACACCCGGCCGGCCGCCCCGGTGCGGGCGCGCCGGGTCGCGGGCCGCCCGCAGCGCCGGGTCCGGTCCCGTCGGCGCGTGGCGGCGCCCGTTCCAACGTCGTGGTTTCGCCCGGTGCTCGTCACCCATCGCCAGTCCCACCCTCACAGGTCCTGATCCGACGGTAGGTGGTGGCGCGGGACCCGACCGGCGGAACCGGGCAGGTGGATGGCCAGCTCAGGACAGGTCCGGAACGGCGAGCACACGGGCCAGCGCGGGCGGGTCGGCGACGGTCACCGTGGCCGCCGGGTGTCGTGGCCACCCGCCCGGCACCACCGCCGGCACCGCCGTGCCGAAGCGCAGGCAGATCCCGCCGGCCGTGCTGCTGCCGAAACTGGCACCTCCGTCGGCCAGCGACAGGTGCGGCCCGATCACCCGCCACCAGCGGTACGGGCCGCTCAGCTCGACGGCTGTCACGTTCTCCCGGTCGGTCCGCAACCGCCACGGCCCGTACCGGATCACCAGGTCCCGGTCGGTGACGGCGACCCAGGTCGTCGCCGGGCGGACCCCCAGCAGCGCCAAGACCGGGCGGAACACCGGATCGAAGCGGAACGCGAACCGCGTCGCGGCACCTGTCATCGCGCACCGGGACGAACTGTGGGTCGCGGCACCGGGCCACCCGGCCGCAGCGGGCCGGGCCGCGCGGGCCGAGGGCGGGCGGCGGGCCGACGCCGGGCCAGGACGGTCATGGCGCGGGCGTACCCGCTATGAGCCCGCCGACACCCCCCGACGGCCGCCACCGTCACCGACGAGCCCCACGCCCCTCCCCCACCGTCGGCCGGCGCCCCCCGGGGCCGGCCGACGGTGGCAGACGGTCGACACCCCCCGGGGCCGACCGGCTGCACCTCCCGGGCCCGACCGGACTCCGGCCGGACACCAGGGGCGGGTGGATCTGCTGGGACGCGCCCCCGCGCTCCGCCACCCCCCACGGGGCGGAGCGCGGGGACCCCCCGTCCCGGCTACTGCAGGAACGCCCCGAGGGGCGAGAGCAGTAGCCGGCCGAGCGCCGCGGCGTTGTCGTCCAACCGCGTGCGCTCACACTCGCGGGCGTCCGGATCGTGCCGGCACCGCCAGATCTTCTGCGCGTTACGCCAGGCGACATCGCGGGTGTACTCGACCAGTTCCCCCTGGTACCAGTCGTCGATGTCGCCGTTGAGCATGTCGATGAGCAGTTGCCACCGCTCCAGATAGCCCCGGCGCAGACCGGGGATCTTGTCCGCGAAGATCTTGTTGATCTCCAGGTAGTCGTGGTGCTGGTCACTGCCGTCGACCGGCTCCGACTCCAGGTGGTCGAACGTGGTCACCAGGGCGAAGGGCAGGTCGAAGTTGATGTGCGCGTTGACCCCCGCCGCCGCCGACGGCAGCGGGCGGGCGTCCGGCCCACGCATCCGCTCGAAGAGGCACGACCACGCCTTCGGAGTGCCCGGGCTGGAGTCGGTCCAGAGCCGCATCGCGTCGAAATACCGCGCCGCGAACTCCACGTCCAGCCGAGAGAGAAAGGCCGGGTCGACGAAACGGTCGTCGTACAAGCCGTCCAACACACTGCTGGTGATGGTCAGGTAGAGCCTGTTGAAGTCCGCGAGGGGGCAACTGGCCTCCAACGGGGGCAACCGTACGAGCAGGTCCTGCAGCTTGGTGAGGTGATCGACCACGGCCGGCACGTCGGCGGGATGGTCGGCGAGCAGATCGACGATGTCCCGGTGCACGGGCCCCCAGACCGCTTCGATCATCTCTGCCTCCATAGTGGTCGGCGGCATCCCCCGTGCCGTCGTCGACGCGGCCCAGCCTCTCAGCCGACACCCACTCACCGAATCAGTAGAACGACGTATCCCGGCGCGCACACGCCGGTGGGCGGTGGCCGAGCGTCAGCTTCGGACGACGTTGCGCAACTGGATCGCGCTGGCCTGGACGCGGGTCCGGACCTGGAGCTTGTCGAAGATATGCGACACGTGCACCCCGATGGTCCGTTCGCTGATGAACAGCCGCTGCCCGATCTCCCTGTTGGTCAGGCCCTCCGCGACGAGCGCGAGCACCTCCCGCTCCCGTGCGGTGAGCGCCGCCAACTCGTCGTCGGACGCCTCGGCCGGCGCCCCCCGCGTCCCGTTGAGAGCCTCGCGTTCCTCGAGCGACACCCGGGCCCGCCCGGCCAGCTCGCGGATCTCCGAGGTCAGCGGCACCGCGCCCAGACCCTGCGCCACCCGGTACGCCTCCCGCAACAGCTTGCCGGCGGTGGCCAGCCGGCTGCGCCGGGCCAGCAGCGCCTCGGCCTGCCGCAGCCGCGAGTACGCCGCCGGGTAGGGGTGGTGGCGTCGATCCCACTCGGCGACCGACGCGGCCCACAGGTCCGGGTCGCTGCTGTCGAGACGGCTCACCTCGGCGGCGCAGAGGGCCAGGAACCCCTCCACCACCGAGCGCACCGGACGGGCCGCTCCGACGCTCTTGCGGGCCACCCGGTCCGCCACGTCGCGCAGCCGGCGGACCACCGTCGGGTCCACCGCCACGGTACGGCTGGCGTGCGCCTCAGCCTCGGCCCGCAGGCCGTGCCAGACCAGCGCCGACAGGATCGTCACGTCGTCGGAACGGCTCTCGGTGAGGCCACGTTGCACCGCCAACCGCGCCACGTCGTGCCGGCCCTCCCACATGGCCAGCCCGGCGCGCAGGGTGAGCAGCGGAATGACGTGTCGCGCCCCGCCACCGGCGAGCAGGGTCGCCACCGCGTCGAGGTCGCGGCTGGCGGCGTCGATGTCGCCGTAGCCCACCGAGAGCCGGCAGCGGGCCAGCAGCAGCTCCACGGCGTCCGCGCCGGACGGTCGGTGCCGCAGGGCGGCGGCGACCACCTTCTCCGCCTCGGCCCACTGGCCCACCCGGAACAGCCCGTTGATGGCGACGGCCAGCAGCCGGGTCTCCCAGGTGCGGCCCAGTCCCAGCTCGGCGACCCGCTCGGCACCGCGCCGGGCCACCACCACACCCTCCTCGAGGATGTTCAGTGGCCCGGTCAACAGCTCCGCCAGGTGCAGGTACGCGCAGGCCACATCCTCGGGCTGCCCGGCGCGCTCGGCGGTCTCGAGGGCGTCGCGCATCACCGCGAGCCCCGCGTCCGGGTCCTCCAGGTAGGCGTCGCTGAAGCCCAGCGCCGCGCTGGCCAACACCACCTCGGTGGCGGAGCCCTCCACGTCGACGGCCAACGCCAGCGCCTCCCGGGCCCGCTGGCCGGCGTCGGCGTAGCGACCCAGGTGCAGGAGCAGCTCGGCGAGACGGGCGGCGGCGGTGGCCCGGTCGCGCGGGGAACAGTCGGCCGCCGTCAGCGCCCGCTGGTATTCCTCCTCGGCCAGCGCCGAGCGACCGGCGGCGGCCAGGTAGCGGGCCCGGCGGATGTGCAGCGCGCTCGGCTCGCCACCGGGCAGCGCGGCCACCTCTTCCAGCAGGGCCAGCGCGCGGGCGTGCTCCCCACAGTGGTGGGCCGACTCGGCGGCGTTCTTGAGCAACTCCACCCGGTCCACCCCCAGCGGAACCGGGTCGGTGGCCAGTTGCAACGCCGCCGACCAGTGCCGGTGCGCCTCGGCGTAACCGTGCAGCCGCTCGGCCTCCTGCGCCGCCGCCACCTCGGCGGGCAAGGCGCGTGCCGGCTCACCGGCCAACCGCCAGTGGTGCGCCAGACGCGCCTGGTGCAGCTCGCCCGGAGCGGCGGTGAGCGCCTCGGCGTAGCGGCGGTGCAGCCCGGAACGCTCGGCCGGCAGCAGCTCGTGCGCGAGCACCTCGGCGACGAGGCGGTGCCGCAGCCGGTAACCGTCGTCGGCGCCGACCAGCAGCCGATGGGCCACCGCGGCGCGGGCCGCCTCGATCAGCTCGTCCTCGGGCAACCGCAGCACCCGGGCCAGCAGCCAGTGCTGGACCGGCTCGACACCCGCGGCGACCGCGTGCACCACCGCGTGCGCGTGCTGGGGCAGCGCGTCGACCCGGTCGAGGAAGATCTCCCGCAGCGTCTCGGACAGGCCGTCGCGGCCGTCGCGGAGATCGCGGGCCAGCTCCTCGATGACGAACGGGTTGCCGCCGCTGCGCTGCCAGACCTGATCGGCCGCCTCGGCGGCCAGCGGTCGGCCGACCACGGCGGCGGCGAGCTTCTCGGTGTCGGCCCGGTCCAGTGGGGCCAGGTCGAGCACCCGTACCGTCCGCAGCCGACGCAGCTCGGTGAGCACCCGGCGCAGCGGGTGCGCGCCCTGCAACGACTCGGCGCGCACCGCCGCCAGCACGGAGAGCTGGAGGTCGCCGAGCCCGGCCAACAGGTAGAGCAGCAACTGTCGGGTGCTCCGGTCGACCCACTGCAGGTCGTCGAGGATCAGCACCAGTGGCCGGCCCTCGGCGATCAGGTGCAGGCCGCGGCTGACCCGCTCCAGCAACGCGCCCGCGCCGTCCGGGCCGGCGGTCTCGTCGGCGAACATCTGCAGCAGCCCCCGCACGGCGGAGGAGGTGCGCGCGTGCGCGCTGGACAGGTCGGCGTCGAAGCGGCGCAGCGCCTGCAACAGCGGGTGCAGCGGGGAGGCGTCGCCGATGTCCAGGCAGCTGCCGGTGAGCACCACGGCGCCCTGCGCGCGCAGGCGGTCGCCGACCTCACCCAACAGGCGGGTCTTGCCCACACCGCTCTCACCGGTCAGGAAGACGGCGGCGGTCTGCCCGTGCGCGGCGTCACCGAGCAGCGCGGACCGAACCGTCTGCACCAGCGCGGTCCGGCCCACGAGCGGTGCGGTGTCCACATCGCTGGCCATGGCACGCAGCCTAATCACCGATCCCCGAAGCGTTCTACGGCCAAGTGCCGCTTGTGGTACTCCTCGCGTCGACTTTGCGACTAAAGGTTGCGAGTGGCCGACATACGTCGTTCGGCAGATCCCCCGTCAGCCCAGGAATGCCAATCTCCGGAGGTCACCAGGCATCAGCGGGGAGAAGGGTTGGTGCGAAACCATGATCACCACCACCACTACCAGCATCATCGTCGGCGACGCGCGGCGACCCGTGACCCCGCGCTGGCCCGTCCCCGAGGAGAGACGCACCGTCACGGTGCTCTTCGCCGACATCGTCGGCTCCACGGCGTTGGTGAACCGACTCGACCCGGAGGACGTCCGCGCGTTGCAGCGGGTCTACTTCGACACCGTCGCCCGCGTGCTGCACCGCTGGCAGGGAGTGGTGGAGAAGTACGTCGGCGACGCGGTGATGGCGCTCTTCGGCGCTCGGCACTCCGACGGCTTCGACGCGTACCGCGCGGTGCGCGCCGGACTCGAGATCCAGGCCGCGCTGGACCGCCGACCGATGGTCGGGGACATCCGACTTCGGGTGCGCGTCGGTGTCGCCACCGGCGAGGTCGTGGTCGACCTGGGCGACGCGGTCAGCGGCGGGCACGGCGTGGCCAGCGGCGCGGTGATCACCACCGCGGCCCGCCTCCAGGAGTACGCGCCACCGGGCGCCGTCGCGCTCTGCGCGGCCACCGCGCGGGCCACCGCCGGCCTGATCAACCAGCGTCAACTGCCGCCGGTGCCGGTCGCCGGCCACGTGCCGCCGGTGCCGGTCTGGCACGCCGTCGGTCCGGTGCGTCCCGGCGTCGACAGGCACGACGGCCCGCTGATCGGCCGCCGCCGCGAGTTGGCCACCATCCGCGACCAGCTGACCCTGGCCATCCGGGAGCGGAAGCCGTGCTGGATCTCCCTGGTCGGGCCCACCGGCAGTGGACGCAGCCGGCTGCTGCACGAGCTGGTCCGTGGGATGACCACTGTGGATGGTGCACTCGTGCACTGGTCGGTGACGGCCTGCCAGCCGTACCCGGATCAGGTCCTGGAACCGGTCGCCGAGCTGCTGCGTGGCGTCGCCGGGGTCCGTCGCGGTGACGGCCCGGCGGCGGTCCACGACCGGCTCGTCGCCGCGCTGACCGCCCTGTTCCCACCGGAGCGGGTCGCCGCCGCCGTCCCGGCGCTCCAGCGGATGCTGGCCAACCCGGACGGCTCGGCCGCGGCGATGGCCGGCGCGGCGATCTGCCGTGACGTCCTGCTGCGCCTGGCCACCCAGGTGCCGCTCGTCGTCGCCGTGGACGACGTGGACCGGGCGGCGCCGGCGGTGAGCGGATTCCTGCGTGCGCTGTTCAGCGCGGCGACGGCACGGGGCCTACCACTGGCCGTGATCACGCTGCACCAACCGCAGTGGGCCGACACCCGGCCCGGCTCGGCCCGCCGGGTGACGATCCGCCCGCTGGCCACCGTGCAGTCCGGGCGGCTGCTGCGCCACCTCCTGACCCGGGCCGGTCAGCCGGTCCCCCTGGTGGACCGGCTGCTACCGCTGGTGGGCGGCCGACCCGGGCACGCGGCGGCATACGTCGCGTCGATCGTGGCCGGGGCCGACCCGGCGGCGCTCCCGTTGCCCGAGGCCGTACGCCGGGCCGTCGGCGCCGAGCTGGACCACCTCGACGGTGAGCGGCGGGCGGTCCTGATGGCCGCCGGTGTCCTCGGCGGCGTGATCTCCGGCGCGGCTGTCGACCGGGCCCTCGGCTGGACGCCCGGACGGTCCGTGTCGGCGCTGCGCCGGCTGGTCGCCGCCGGGCTGCTCATCCCCCAGCACGCCGGCGGGTACGGGTTCGCGTCGCCCGCGCTGTGCCAGGTCGCGGCCGAGCGGCTGCCCCGCGCGCTGCGGGCCGTCTTCACCCGCCGGGCCGCCACCGTCCCGCGCCACGACACCGCCCGCCGGCCACACGGCGCTGCCGTGAACCCCGTCGCTCGTACGCTCGGCGACGGCTCGGCCAACCGGCCCGCCGAGGTCGTACGGCTGGACGCGGTGCGCTCCCGGGTCGGCCGCGACACCGCCCTCGTGACGCTGGCCCCCGCGCCAGGATCCAACCCGCCGCGCCTCCCCGCCCCGACGATGGCGACTCCGCCGGCCGCGCTGCCCCGGGCAGCCAACCGTGCGGCGGGCGTCAACCGGCTCCGAGCCGTCGCGCCGGCCGGTGACGTGCCACCGACCTCGGCCGCGACGGTGTCGGCGGCGCGGGCCAACGGGGGCGGTCACTGGCCCTCGGACGTCGGCCGCGTCCCGGTGGCGATCCGCGTGGCGCCCATCGTCGCGGGGTCGGCCGGACCCGGCGTCGGCGCTACGCCCGGCGCGAGGCGCGCCGTACCCCGCCCGCCGTTGATCCACCAGCCGGACGGCCTGGCCGACTCAGCCTGAGGGTCCGCCGCACGGCGGACCGAGTCGGGGTGAGACCACTATCCGACTCGGAGTGGTCCAGCTCGAGGCACGAGGACCCCGGCCGAGGCGGGTACGTCACGACGAACCACTGTTCCCGGACGGCCGGCCGCCGAACTGCCAGTTGTGCACCTCGACGGCGGCGTACCGGTCCGCGGTCAGGATGGCGTGCGCCGCGTCCGGGGTCGGCGCTCGGACCAGCGCGGCGGTGCCCAGCCACGTGGCGCCGTCGTCGGACAGCAGCGGCCCGTACGCGATCAGCTCGTCCGGGTCGGGTGGCAGGGGCAGGTCGACGGCCTGCCCCTCGCCGAGGCCCAGCACCAGGTAGCGGTTGCCGCCGGTCCGACCACCGGGGAAGTCCCACATGGTGCGGCCCAGCGTGTTGCGCCATCGGCGCAGCAGCACGTCCCGGTACACGCCGGCCTGGTAGTTGGGCTCGTCGAAGGCGAACGCCCGTGCGGCGGCCGGATCGGGCACGTCGACGATGTGCACGCTGCCGGTGGCCGTGTCGCCGGACAAGGTCGGGCCGCGGGCGATCAACTTCTGCGCGTACCGATCCATGTAGGACCAGTGCTCGGCCAGCAACTCGTCGCGCAACGTCGCCGAGCCGGGCCGGTCGCGGTGGTAGCAGAGGAACTCCATGGCCGGCATTCTCGACGTGGTGCCGGACCTCCGGACGGCCGGGTGTCGCCCCGCCGCCTACGGTACGGACGCCGAGGCCAGCAGCGCCGCGGTCGGCAGGACGAGCAGGCCGTCCGCGTCCCGGTAGGCGGCGGTCAGCTCGTCGTACGCGGCACGCACCCGGGTGATCACGTCCGGCGGCTGTGCCGCCAGCACCAGACCCGCCTTGCTGATGCCGTTGGCCGGGCCGCTCCACCACGCCTCGGGGTGGGTGCGATGCGCCCAGGTGATCGTGTCGCAGCGCACGTCGGCGAGCCCTGCGGCGTCCAACAAACCCGCGAACCCGTCGGGGGTACGCGGAAAGTCCCGCTCCGCGTCCACCGTCGGCGCCGAGGTCCGACGGTCGACCCCGGCGGCGTCGAACACCGCGCCCCACAGCCGCTGCGCCTCGGGCGGCGGGTCGGGCCAGATCGTCACGGCGATCCGTCCGGCCGGCCGGACGACCCGTCGCAGTTCGCTGATCGCGGCCAGCGGATCGCCGACGTGATTGATCACGAAGTTCGCCACGGCCGCGTCGAAGTTCCCGCCGGGGAACGGCAGGTGGGGCAGGGCCGCGAGGCGAACCTCGGTGGCGGACGGGACGCGGCCGCGCACCATCTCGACCATGCTGGGTTCGGCGTCGACGGCCACGACCGTTGCGCCGCGCGCGCTGGCCAGTCTGGCCACGGTCCCGGAGCCGGTGCCGGCGTCGAGCACCCGCAGGCCCGCGGCGACGCCCGCGGCGTCCAGCAACGCTGGGGCGGGATGGGCGCAGAGGGCGGCGAAACTGCTGTCGAACGCCGCCGCGCGCCCGGCCCACCGCGACCGCTCGTGCTCGTCGAAAGCTGTCGTCGGCACTCGGCACATCCTCCTCGTGGATCTTGACGGTGGTGCCACGGTATCGGACGAGCGCCTCCTCGTCGGGCACGAACAGTTCCTCGGCCGGTGTGTGGACCCGTATCCCGAGGACCGGCCACATGGCGACAAGCGACATGGGCTCATCGTCGCGGAGGGACCGAGTCTGGGTCGTCCCCGACGTCGCCGTTCGGAGCGCTCAGCGGACGCTGAGGAAGGCCAGCACCCTCGGCCAGATCGCCGCGCTGGCTTCCGGGGAGTGCTCGGCCAGGTCCGGATCGGTGAACAGGTGACCCGCTCCGGGATAGCGGAAGACCGTCAGATCGGCGCCGGCGTCGGTGAGCGCCCGCTGCCACTCGTCGACCTCGTCCGGCGCGTCGTACGGGTCGGGGTCGGCGAGGTGTAGCTGCACCGGCAACCCGGGTCGGACCGCGTCCGGTGCGCCGCCGGTGCCGTGCAGCAGGAGCAGACCTGCGGCGTCGGGTCGCTCGGCCAGCAGCGCCCCGGCCACGCCGGCGCCCATCGAGAGGCCGGCGAGCGCCGTCTCCGGGGGCAGGTCACGCAGCGCGGCTCGGGCCCGGTCCAGCACCACGTCGTGGCCGATCTTGTCGAGCAGCGCGAAGCCCTCCTCGACGGTGTCGGCGGCCGGGACGCCGTACAGGTCGGGGACTGTGACCTGGTGCCCGGCGGCGCGCAACCGGTCGGCGGTCGCGCGGACGGCGGGTCGCAGCCCGTACACGGAGTGGAACAGCACGACGTGTGGCATCCGGTCATCCTGCCGCAGCCGCGGGTCCGTCCGGTGTGGCCACGCGGGGCCGACCTCAGACCAGCGCCGCCAGCCGCGCGACCAGGTCGGCCGGTGGCGGCATCGCGGCGATCTCACGGCTGACCTGGACGGCGGCGGTACGCAGGCGCTCGTCGGTGAGCAGGTGGGTAAGTGCCCGCGCGGTGATGTCCCGAGGGCGCAGCGCCAGGCCGGCGCCCCGGCGGGCCACCAGCTCGGCGTTGTGCCGCCGGTCCCCCGGACCCGTCGTGGCGAGCTGCGGCAGGCCGGCGGCGAGGGCGCCGAAGGCGCTGCCCGCCCCGCCGTGGTGCACAAGTGCCGCACTCACCGGCAACGCCACGTCGAGCGGGATCCAGTCGACCACCCGCACGTTGCCGGGCAGCGAACGGGCCGACCGCTCGTCCGGCCGGACCAGCACGATCTCGGCGTCCACCTCGGCGGCGGCAGCGACCACGGCGGGCATCGGCCCCCGATCACCGGGGCCGGTCACCGTGCTGCGGGTGACCAGGATGCGCGGTCGTTCGCCCGGTTGCCGCAGCCAGTCCGGTAGCTCGCCGCCGCCGACGTAGGATTCGTAGCGCATCGGCCAGCCATCCTGCCGCGCCACGCTGGGCGGGGCCACGGCGATGGCGGCGGCCGGCGGCGGCAGCTCGGTCAGGCCGTGCCGCCGCAGGGCGGAACCGAGCCGGGCGGTGGTGGCGCGGACCAGGTCCCGGCCGTCGAAGAGGGAGTTCTCCTGGCGTACGGCCGGCACGCCCAGCCGGGCGGCGGCCACCGCGCCGGCGACTGCGAACGGCTCGTGCAGCACCAGATCCGGCCGCCACTCGGTGGCCAGCGTGACGACCGGGTCGATGAGCCGATCGTTGAGGGCACCGAAGAGCAGGCCGGCGCCCCGGGTGTCGGCGGTGCCGGCCATCTCGGCGCGGGCGATCAGCGGGTGCCGGGGGAAGACCCGCAGCGCGATCCGGCCGAAGTCGAAGCCCGGCGCGACGTCGCGCACCGACAAACCCGCGTCGGCGGCGGCCAGGCCACCGCCGCCGGTGGCCAACAGCACCTCGTGGCCGGCGTCGCGCACCGCGACCGCGAGCGGCACCAGCGGAAAGACGTGCCCGACCAGCGGGGCGGAGACCACCAGGACGCGCATGGGCCGGATCCTATGTCGATCGGGCCGGTGGTGAAGCCCCGCCGCGGCCGCCTGCGGCGTGCGTTCAGCGCGTCCGCTTCGCCGTGCCACGAGGCTTCGGCAGGTGGTCGACAACCCACAGCCACAGCAGGTTTCTCCGACGCGCGGCCTCCGCCTCGGCCTGCCGCGACGCCTCGACCGCGGCGAAGCCGTAGTCCCGCATCCGTTCCTCGTAGTCGCCGATCGCCGCGACCAGGTCGCCGCCACCGGTGAGCGCCTCGCACAGATGTGCCGCGTCCATGAGCGCGGTGTTCGCGCCGGAGCCGCGGGCCGGGCTCATCGCGTGGATGGCGTCACCCAACAGGGTCACCCTGCTCGGGACCCAGGCCGGCACACGGCGGCTGCTGCGGACCCGGATGACGAACGTCTCCTCCACGGCCGCCGCGCCGAGCAGGGCGCGAAGGTCGGGGTGCCACGATCGGATCGCCCGGCAGGCGACGGAGTGCAGGGTCGTCGCGTCGGCCTCTTCGAGCGTCCCGTCGAACGCCGGCAGCCGGTCGCGCGGTGCGGAAACCGCCCACATCAGGTAGTCACCGGCCGGGCTCAGGCGTACGTCCGGCGCGATCGCGGCGGCCGCGTCCACGGGTCGACGCCGGAACTCGACGAGTCCGGCGGCCAGACCGACGTGGCCGCCCAGGATCGCGGTGAACCCGTCGGACATGGCCGGTGGGACGAGCCGCCTCGCCGCGTCGTCCAACAGCGTCCGGCCGTAGATGATCCGCGTGCCGGTGTCGACAGGCTGTGCGTGTGGCAGGAGTACGCGGCGGACCGCCGAACTCACCCCGTCCGCGCCGACGAGGACGTCGGCGCGCGTCGTCGAGCCGTCCACGAAGCGCAGCGTCACCCCGTCCGGGTCCTGTTCGTAGTCGGCGACCTCGTGGCCGTAGTGAATCCGCTCCGCAAGCCCGGCGGCGAGAATCTCGCGCAGCGTACCTCGATCGACCGACGTGGACAGAGTTGCCGGATCGTCCGGGTCACGGGGCGGGCTGGCGGGCGTTTGGTGCAGGACACGCAGCCGCCCGGACAGCACCGTCACCCTGCTCCCGGGGCGGCCCGCCGTCGCCAGGAACAGCCGGAACAGCCGCGGTGGCAGACATTTCTCCAGCGCGAGGGCCGCGCGAGCGTCGACGTGCAGACGGTAACCCTGCCGGCGGCTGTCCGGCGCGGCGTCCCGCTCGTAGACGTCGACGTCGACACCGGCCCGCAGCAGGCCCTGAGCGAGGCACAGCCCGCCCAGGCCGGCACCGGCCACCGCCACTCGCAGACCGCCGCTCAACGCCTTCGCCCGTCGTACCGGCGGACGACCCGCTGAGCCATCATCGTCGAACGCCCGCTCATCCCGCCGCCCGCGGAGGTTGTCGCCTGTCGACGATGCGGCGCATCTTGCCCACCGACCGCTCCACCGCGTCCGGCGCGAGGACGTCGACCGCCACGCTCACGCCGATGGTGTTCTTCACCAACTCCACGAGCGTCGCGCCGGCCCGCTCGGCGGCATCCGCGGTGACGCCGGTGCGCCGCTCCACCCGTACCGTGAGGGTGTCCAACCGGCCCTGCCGATCGAGGACGCACTGGAAGTGCGGCGACAGCTGCGGGGTCCGCAGGATCAGCTCCTCGATCTGGGTCGGGAAGATGTTCACCCCGCGCACGATCATCATGTCGTCGGTGCGGCCGGTGATCTTCTCGATCCGGCGCATCGGACGGGCGGTGCCGGGCAGCAGTCGGGTCAGGTCGCGGGTGCGGTAGCGCACCACCGGCATCGCCTCCTTGGTCTGCGAGGTCAACACCAGCTCACCCCGCTCACCGTCGGGCAGCACCGCACCGGTCAACGGGTCGATGATCTCCGGGTAGAAGTGGTCCTCCCAGAGATGCAGCCCGTCCTTGGTCTCGACGCACTCGGTGGCCACGCCGGGGCCCATCACCTCGGACAGCCCGTAGATGTCGACGGCGTGGATGTCCAGCCGCTGCTCCATCTCCCGCCGCATGTCCTCGGTCCACGGCTCCGCCCCGAAGATGCCCACCCGCAGGGAGGTCGCGCGCGGGTCGACGCCCTGTCGCCCCATCTCGTCCACGATGGCGAGCATGTAGCTGGGGGTGACCATGATGACCTCGGGTTCGAAGTCGCGGATCAGCATCACCTGACGCTCGGTCATGCCGCCGGAGACGGGGATGACGGTGCAGCCGAGCTCCTCGGCGCCGTAGTGCGCGCCCAGGCCGCCGGTGAAGAGCCCGTAGCCGTACGCGACGTGCACCCGGTCGCCGGGACGGCCACCGGAGGCGCGGATCGACCGGGCCATCAGTCGCGCCCAGGTGCGCAGGTCGTCGCGGGTGTAGCCGACCACCGTCGGCCGGCCGGTGGTGCCGGAGGAGGCGTGCAGGCGGGCCACCCGCTCCCGGGGGACGGCGAACATGCCGAACGGGTAGTTCTCCCGCAGCTCCGCCTTGCCGGTGAACGGGAAGCGGGCCAGGTCGTCGAGGTCCCGGCAGTCGTCGGGGTGCACCCCGGCCGCGTCGAACGCCCGACGGTAGTGCGGCACGTTGTCGTACGCGTGCCGCACCGACCAGCGCAGCCGTTCGCGTTGCAGGTCGCGCAGCTCGTCGATGCCGGCGCGCTCGATCGGCTCCAACTCCTCCGCACGAGGGGTGCGGTCCTGCATCGCGTGCCTCCTTGGCGCGGCGGTCCCGGTGGGGCTGCGGGTACCGTACGCCCGCCGTGGGCCGGGCTGGTGGGGCGGTCAGCGGGCGGTCGGCAGGCGGTGCAGGGCGTCGACGAGCGGCGCCAACTCGGGGGTGGCCTCGGCCTCGGTGAGCGCTTCGCTGAGCACCCGGTCGTGGGTGGGTCGAGTCTGGGTGAGCAGCTCGGAGCCGGCCGGGGTCAGCTCGGTGTAGATGCCGCGCCGGTCGTCGGCGCAGAGGATGCGGGTGAGCAGCCCGCGCTGTTCCAGTCGGGTGACCAGGCGGGTCGTAGCGCTGCCGGAGAGGGCTGCGGCGCGGGCGAGCTGGTTCATCCGCATGTGCCAGCCGTGCTGGCGGGAGAGCGCGTCGAGCACCGTGTATTCGACGACGGACAGGTCGTGGTCGGCCTGCAACGCCCGTTCCAGGGACGCCTCGATCAGCCCGTGCAGGGCGGCGAGGGTGCGCCAGCCCTGCGCGCGGATCTCGACCGCGTCGTCGGCGATGCCCATGCCGGCCCTCCTCGGGTGTGATCTCGACGGCCCCACGCTAGCACGCTTGCGCCGGTATCCGGCGCGTGCAACTATCTCGTTGCTGGCGCGTGTAGTTGCACGCGCCGCATATCTGCCCCCTCCGCGATGGGAACACCATGTCCGTACGCCAGAAGTCCGTGCCACCCGGCCTGATCGCGCTGGCGATCGGCGCCTTCGGCATCGGCCTCACCGAGTTCGTGATCATGGGGCTGCTGCCCGAGGTGGCCGCCGACTTCGCCGTCACCGAACCGGTCGCCGGCTGGCTGATCTCCGGCTACGCGCTCAGCGTGGCCGTCGGCGGAGTGGCCCTGACCGCGGCGGTCACCCGACTGCCGCGCAAACCGGTGCTGCTGGGCCTGATGGTGCTCTTCATCGTCGGCAACCTGCTCTCGGCGGTCGCCGGCAACTACGCCGTGATGATGGCCGGCCGGATCGTCGCCGCGCTCTGCCACGGCGCGTTCTTCGGCATCGGCGCCGTGGTCGCCGCCGGCCTGGTGGCACCGGCCCGCCGGGCGGGCGCCATCGCCATGATGTTCGCCGGCCTGACCATCGCGAACGTGCTCGGCGTTCCCTTCGGCACCTTCCTCGGGCAGCACTTCGGCTGGCGGTCGACGTTCTGGGCGATCACCGCGATCGGGGTGGTCGCGCTGATCGGGCTGGCCCTGCTCGTTCCGGCCGGCGACACCGCGAACGCCGACCGGCCGGCCGGTGGGCTGCGTGGCGAGTTGCGGGCCTTCACCCACTCGCAGGTCTGGCTGTCGCTGGTGATCACGGTCCTGGGCTTCGGCGGCATGTTCGGCGCGTTCACCTACATCGCCTACACGCTCACCGAGGTCAGCGGCTTCGCCAGCAGCACCGTGCCGTGGCTGCTCGTCCTCTTCGGCGTGGGGCTCTTCGCCGGCAACCTGCTCGGCGGCCGGGCGGCGGACAGGTCGCTGTCGCGCACCCTGGTCACCGTCCTGGCGGTGCTCACCGTGGTGCTCGTCAGTTTCGCGCTGACGGCGTCGAGCCCGGTGCTGACAGTCGTCTCGCTGGTGCTGATGGGCGGGTTCGGGTTCGCCACCGTGCCGCCGTTGCAGATGCGGATCATGCACTACGCCAGCCAGGCGCCGACCCTGGCGTCCGGGGCCAACATCGCGGCGTTCAACCTGGGCAACGCGCTGGGCGCCTGGATCGGCGGGGTGACCATCGCCGCCGGGCTCGGCTACACCTCGCCGATCTGGGCCGGCGCGGCCCTCACCCTGGCCGGCCTGGGTGTCCTGCTGGCAGCGCTGCGGCTGGCCCGCCGCCGGGAGCCGGCGACGGCCGACGCGGCCCTGGTGGACACGGCGGCCTGACCCGCCGGAGACGGACGCCGGGCCGGGCGGAGGCCCGACCCGGCGTCACTCTGATCATCGCTCTGCCATCTTCCCGCAATTGCAAGTTATGTGCAACAAGGTCTGGACAACACGTCCGGTACGTAACTAGCCTGCTCGCTATGAGTCCTTACATCTTGGAGCCCTGGGCCTGGCAGGAGAGCTGGGATCACCAGCAGGAGGCGTACCTGCCGGACCGGGAACAGCGGTTCACCGCCATGCTGGACACCGTCGACGCGGTGCGCGACGGCCGGCCGCCACGCGTGCTCGACCTGGCCGGCGGCACCGGCACCATCTCGCTGCGGACACTGACGCGCTTCCCCGGCGCCGAGGTGACCCTGCTGGATCTCGACCCGGCACTGCTGGCCATCGCCGGGGCCACCCTCGCCGACCGGGCCACGATCGTCCCAGCCGACCTCGGCACCCCCGAGTGGCGCGCCGCGCTCCCCCACCGCGACTACGACGCCGTCCTCACCGCCACCGCCCTGCACTGGCTGCCGGCCGACCGGCTCGGGCAGCTCTACGCCGAACTGCGCGACGTGCTGCGGCCGGGCGGGGTCTTCGTCAACGCCGACCACATGCCCGACGACACCTTGCCGGAGCTGACCAAGCGGCTGCTGGACCGGGCCCGGGACCGGCGCAACGCCCGGTACGCCGCCGGCGCGGTGCTCTCCTGGTCGGACTGGTGGGAGCGGGCCGGGGCCGACCCGGCGCTGGCCCCGTTGGTCGCCCAGCGGCAGGACATCTACCCGACCGGGCACAGCCCGGAGTGGAACCCGCCGGTGTCCTGGCACCTGACCGCACTCACCGCGGCCGGGTTCAGCGAGGTCGGCACGGTGTGGCGCGGCGGTCCGGACGCCGCCGTCGCGGCGGTGCGCTGACGCGGCCGTCGCCGCCAGTGCTGAGGCGACTGTCGCCGGCACTACGCTGACGCTGCCGTCGCCGGCACTACGCTGAGGACCCGTGCCAGAGCCATCCGAGCAGCGTGGCGACCCCGACGTCGACCTGCGCGTCCCCGCCGACCGCCGCGAGCTGACCGCGCGCCCCGCGACGATTCTCGCCACGATCGCGGCCGGCGGGGCGCTCGGCGCGCTGACCCGGGCCGGCCTGCAACACGCCGCTCCGCACTCGCCGACCAGCTTCCCCTGGGCGACGTTCGGCATCAACCTGTCCGGCTGCCTGCTGATCGGGGTGCTGATGGCGGTGCTCGCCCACCGCGGCGGTGGGCACCCGCTGGCCCGCCCGTTCCTCGGGGTCGGTGTGCTCGGCGGGTTCACCACGTTCTCCGCGTACGCGGTCGACATCCAGCAGGCGCTCGTCTCGGGCGCGCCGGGCACCGCGCTGGCGTACCTGGCGGCGACGCTGCTCGGGGCACTTGTCGCCGTCGGGCTGGGCGACGCCGTCACGGCCGCGTTGCTGGGTCGGCGGGCGGCCCGATGACCGTGCTGCTCATCGCCCTGGGGGCGGCCGTCGGCGCGCCGTTGCGCTACCTCACCGACCGGGCGATCCAGTCCCGGCACGACTCGGCGTTCCCCTGGGGCACGCTCACCGTCAACGTGGTCGGCTCGCTGCTGCTCGGCGCGCTCGTCGGGTGGCCGACCGGCCCGGCGGTCACCGCGCTGCTCGGCACCGGGTTCTGCGGGGCGCTGACCACCTACTCCACCTTCAGCTACGAGACGCTGCGGCTGACGCGGGGCGGCCACCGCCTCCTCGCGTTGGCAAACGTCGTGGGCAGTGTCGCCGCCGGGCTCGCCGCGGCGGCCGCCGGCTACGCCCTGACCCGCGCCCTACTGGGCTGACCTGCGGAAATCCTGCCCGGATCGGGGAAGACACCGGGGGTATATACGCGAGGTATACCCCCGGTGTAGTCTCCTCCCATGAGCGTGCCACTGACCCTTCTCGGCCTCCTCGAACGAGAGCCCCGCCACGGCTACGACCTGAAGCGCGACTACGACGCCTTCTTCGGCCGGGGCAAGCCACTGCCGTTCGGCCAGGTCTACTCCACCCTCAGCCGCCTGGCCCGGGACGGCAAGGTGGTGATCAGCGACGTCGCGCCGGGCGCCGGCCCGGACCGCAAGCGCTACGTCATCACCGACGTCGGCGCGACCGAGGTGGAGCAGTGGCTGACCCAGCCGGTCGACCCGGAGCCGCACCTGCAGACGGTGCTCTTCGCCAAGGTCGTGCTCGCGCTGATGCTGGACCGGCCGGCCGACGAATACCTCGACACCCAGCGCAGCGCGCACCTGCACCGGATGCGCGAGCTCACCGAGATCAAGCGCGCCGGCAGCCTCGTCGACGCGTTGCTGGCCGACCACGGCCTCTACCACCTGGAGGCGGATCTCCGGTGGATCGAGATGACAGGCGCCCGGCTGGACGCCCTGCGGAAAGAGGTGCGGCCGTGAGCGTCATGATCGAAGCACGTGACGTGCGGTTCTCCTTCGGCCAGACCCCCGCCCTGCGCGGCGCCAGCGTCGCCGTGGAGGCCGGCGAGATCCTCGCCGTCATGGGCCCCAGCGGCTCGGGCAAGTCCACCCTGTTGCACTGCCTGGCCGGCATCCTCGTGCCCGACTCCGGCGAGATCCTCCTCGACGGGGCCCGGATCGACACCATGGCCGAGACCGGGCGCAGCGGCCTGCGCCGGGACCGCTTCGGCTTCGTGTTCCAGTTCGGCCAGCTCGTCCCCGAGCTCACCGCCGTGGAGAACGTCGCCCTGCCGCTCCTGCTCAGCGGCGTACACCGCAAGCAGGCGCTGCCGAAGGCGAGTGCCTGGTTCGCGCGCCTCGGCCTGGACGGCCTGGAGCAGCGGCGCTCGGGCGAGCTGTCCGGCGGGCAGGCGCAACGCGTCGCCCTGGCCCGGGGCCTGGTCGCCGAGCCGCAGGTGCTCTTCGCCGACGAACCGACAGGCGCGCTCGACTCGCTCACCGGCGAGCAGGTGATGGACCTGCTGGTCGGTGCCGCCCGCGAACAGGGCACCACCGTCATCCTGGTGACCCACGAGCCCCGGATCGCCGCGTACGCCGACCGCGAGGTCATGGTCCGCGACGGGCGCGTGAACGCGCCGGACCGGGTCGCCTCATGATCCGCTTCGGGCTCCGCCTCGCCGTGGCCGGCGGCCGGGAGGCGCTCACCCGCCTGCTCGTCATCGCCGCCGCCGTCGCGATCGGCAGCGGGCTGCTGCTGACCACCCTGGCCGGGGTCAACGCGGTCAACGCACAGCTCACCCGGTACGCCTCGATGTATCCGCAGGCGTCGGCCGGCGACGCCGACCCGCTGTGGTGGTCGACCCGGTTCGACTACTTCCACGGCAAGCAGATCATCCGGATCGACGTCGCCGCTACCGGCGCGACCGCGCCCACCCCGGTCGGTGTCCCCACCACCCCTGGTCCCGGCCAGTTCTACGCCTCGCCCGCGTTGCGCGACCTGCTGGCCGCCCACCCGGCCGACCAACTGGGCGACCGCTACCCGGGGCGTGACCTCGGCACCGTTGGTCCGGCCGCGCTGACCTCACCGGACACCCTGCTCGTCATCGCCGGCGGCACCCCCGACCGGGTCGCCGCACTTCCGAACGCGAAGAAGGTCACAAGCGTCGGCGACACCCCCGCCCTCCCCGAGACCACGGTGAACCTCATCCTGGGCGTGATCGCCGGCGGGTTGCTCTTCCCGGTGTTGATCTTCATCGGCACGGCCACCCGGCTCAGCGCCGCCCGCCGGGAGCAGCGTTTCGCCGCGATGCGCCTGGTCGGCGCGACGCCCCGGCAGATCGCGATGGTCGCCGCGGTGGAGGCGGCCGCCGCCGCCGTCGCCGGCACCGCCGTCGGCTTCGCCCTGTTCTACGCCCTGCGCGACCCGCTCGCGGGCATCCCGTTCACCGGCATGCCGTTCTTCCCCAGTGACATGTCGCTGGGCCTGCTGGACATCCTGCTGGTGGCGCTCGGCGTCCCGGCCGGCGCGGCGGTGGCCGCCCAGGTCTCGCTGCGCCGGGTACGGATCTCGCCGCTGGGCGTCACCCGGCGGGTCACCCCACGGGCACCGCGGGCGTACCGGCTGATCCCGGCCCTGCTCGGCGTCGCGGTGCTGTTCTTCGCCATCGGCTTCAAACCGGAAACGTCCGACGGCCAGACCGCGATCTTCCTGCCCGCCCTGCTGCTCATCATGGCCGGCCTGGTCCTCGCCGGCCCGTGGTTGACGATGGTCGGCGCCCGCATCCTGGCCCGGTACGCCAACCGTCCGGCCACGCTCATCGCCGCGCGTCGCCTCGCCGACAACCCGAAGGCCGGCTTCCGGGCGATCAGCGGCATCATGCTCGCGCTCTTCGTCACGAGTGTGGCCGTCGGCGTGATCACCACGATCATTGCCAACCGCGGTCCGGCGCCGGTCGGCTCGGCCGAGGCGGGGCGGGTGTCTCTCGCCCTTCCCGACGATGCGCCGGCAGCGCCGGACACACTTCTCACCGGGCTTCGCTCCATCACCGGCGTGCGGTCCGCGACGGCAGTACGCGAGAACCCGGACTGGATGACCGCCAGCGAGCCCGGCCTGATCGCGTGCACCGACATTCCGAGTGCGTACGGCCGGTGCGCCGAGGGCGCCACCGTCGCCGAGGTCGCGACGGGTCTCGTCCCCTTCCGGGAGTCGGCGTCGTCCGCCAGAGTCTGGCCTGCCGCGTCGGTCCCGCTCGGTGATCTTCAACAGCTCCCGGTGATGTCGATCGTCGTCGACACGGACGGCTCGGCAGCCGCCATCGAACGCTCACGTACCGTCCTCGAGGCCGCCTTCCCGACCTTCTGGGTCGGGCCGAACGTGCCCGGCGACTTCGAGGCGGACTTCGCGAACACGCTGCGCGGCTGGGAGCAACTGGCAAACGTCATCATCGTGGCCAGCCTCGCGCTGGGCGGGTGCAGCCTCGCGGTCAGCGTCATCGGCGGTCTCACCGAGCGCCGACGCCCGTTCAGCCTGCTGCGTCTCAGCGGCGCGCCGGTGCGGGTGCTGCGCCGGGTGGTCGCGTTGGAGAGCGCGGTGCCGATGCTCGCCGTCGCCGCCGTCGCCATCGGCATGGGCCTGCTCGCCGCGCAGCTGTTCCTGCGGGCACAGATGCACTACACGCTGGTCGCGCCGGAGCCGCGCTTCTACGTGATCGTCGTGGTCGGACTGGTCGCCTGCCTCGGCGTCATCGCCTCCACGATGCCGCTGCTGGAACGGATCACCGGTCCGGAGACCGCCCGCAGCGAGTAGTCGTCAGGTGTGCGGTCCGGTGGTCGTGAGAGCGACCACCGGGCCGAGCACGAAGACGGCGGGCGGGCCGACGCCCTCCCGGGCGGCGAGCGCGCCGATCTCGTCCAGCCGGGCGGGCAGCGACCGCTGGCTGGGCTGCCCGGCGTCCTGCACGGCGAGCACCGGGGTCTCCGGGGCACGGCCGTGCTCGATCAGCACTGACGCGATCTTGGCGATCGTGTCGACGGCCATCAGCAACACCACAGTGCCCCGGGCCCGCGCCAGCGCCGCCCAGTCGACGAGCGAGTCGGGGTGCCCGGGCGGTAGGTGTCCGGACACGACAGTGACGTCGTGCGCCACGCCCCGGTGCGTCACCGGCACACCGGCGAGGGCCGGCGCGGCGATCGCGCTGCTCACCCCGGGGACCACTGTCACCGGCACACCGGCCGCCGCGCAGGCCTGCACCTCCTCGTGGCCGCGTCCGAAGACGTACGGGTCGCCGCCCTTGAGCCGGACCACCCGCCGGCCGGCGCGAGCGTGCGAGACCAGGGCCTCGTTGATCGCCTCCTGGGCCATCGACGGGCCACGGG
The DNA here is from genome assembly GCF_043197345.1 of Micromonospora sp. NPDC049175. Classification (NCBI taxonomy): domain Bacteria; kingdom Bacillati; phylum Actinomycetota; class Actinomycetes; order Micromonosporales; family Micromonosporaceae; genus Micromonospora; species Micromonospora sp. NPDC049175. Next base: position 149,708 of record NZ_JBICSY010000006.1, read on the forward strand.
GCACCTTCGCGGCGTCCACCACCAGCACGTCGGGGCGCAGCCCGGCGAGCAGCCCCTGCGGGGCCAACCTGTCGACCACCACCACGTCGGCGGCGTCGAGCAGGGCCTTTCCGCGTACCGTGATCAGGTCGTCGGGTCCCGGCCCGCCGCCGACCACGGCGACCGACCCGTGGTCGTGGTGATGGTCGTGGCCGTGGTGATGGTGGTGGCCGACCGGGTCGTCGGGGTGGTCGTGCGGGCGTTGCGGGCGGCCCACCTTGTCGGCGAAGCCGGGCATCAGCACCCGGTACGCGCAGGTGTCACAGTTCATCCGGATGTCCCCGCCCAGCGCCTCGGCGTGGCGTTCCCGGACCAGGTCGGCGAGGGCGTCGCAGTCGCCGATCACCTCGGCCACCCGCACGTCCAGGTCGGGGTGGGCGGCGGCGAACTCCGTCGACTGGGCGACGATCCGGTCCGGCAGCACGCCGGCGAACAGGAAGTACGGGGCCACGACGATCCGCCGCGCGCCGAGCCGACGCAGGCGCTCCAGCACCGCCGGCACCGCCGGTTGCGCCAGGGAGACGAAGCCCGGCTCGACGCCGGCGTAGCCGCGCCCCTCCCAGAGCAGCCGGGCGACCTTCGCGACCTCGGCGTTGGCGTCCGGGTCGGTGGAGCCCCGTCCGATCAACGCGACCCACGTGCCGGCCCGGTCGGCGGTGTCCGCCTGAGCCGCACCGGCCAGCGCCGCGTCGATGCGTTGTTCGAGGGCGTCGTGCAGCAGCGGGTGCGGGCCGAGCGGGCGACCGTAGCGGTAGGTCAACCCGGGGTGCCGCTCCTGTTCCCGCGCCATCGCGGCGGGGATGTCGCCCTTGCCGTGCCCGGCGGCGGTCAGTACCAGCGGCAGCGCCACGAGTGCCAGGTGCCCGCGCGCGACGAGCGCGCCGACCGCGTCGGTCAGCGGCGGGCGGGACAGCTCGATGAAACCACCCTCGACGTCGCCGACGTCACCGCGACGACGGACCCGCTCGACGAGGGCGGCGAACTGGTCGACCCCGGCCGCGCTGCGCGTACCGTGCCCGACGATGACCAACCCGGTCATGACTTCTCCTCGATGTAGAGCAGGGCGTTGAGGGCGGCGGCGGCGACCGCCGAACCGCCCTTCTCCCCCACGTTCGACACGGCGGGCAGGCCACTGGCCCGCAGCGCCGCCTTCGACTCGGCGGCCCCCACGAAGCCGACCGGCAGGCCGACGACGAGCGCCGGTGCGGCGTCCAGGGTGAGCAGTTCGACGAGCGCGGTCGGCGCGCAGCCGACCACCCAGACCGCGCCCGGACCGACCCGCTCCAGCGCGATCCGCACGGCCGCCGCCGAGCGGGTGATGCCGGCCGAGCGACCCAGCTCGGCGGCGGCCGGCTCGGCGACCGGGCAGACCAGCTCCAGGCCGGCGCGGGTGATGCCGGCGGCGACCATCGCCACGTCGGTGACGACGGGAGCCCCGGCGCGCAACGCCCCCAGCCCCGACTCCAGGGCGGCCTCGTGGCAGACCAACTCGTCGACGTACGCGAGGTCGGCGCTGGCGTGCACGACCCGTTCGGTCACCGCGCGGCTCAGCGGCGGCAGGTGCGACAGGTCGACCCGCTCGCGCAGGATGCGGTACGACTCCACCTCGATCGGGTGCACCACCCTGCTCATCGGGCTCCTTCCTGAGGGTCGAGCACGCGGATCGCGTCGACCGGGCAGATCTCCAGGCACTCCAGGCAGCCGGTGCAACGGTCGGCGCGGACCGTCAGGCCGCCGGCGACCGGCCAGATCGCGTGCGTGGGGCAGGTGAGCAGGCACGCGCCGCAGCCCTGGCAGGCGTCGATGGTCACGAGCGCCACCGGTACCCCCGCGGTGTCACCATCCGGCCGGCGACCAGCCTCGTGTCGCTGCTGCCGACCACCACCACGCTGTACATGTCGACGACGGCCGGGTCGAGGGTGGTCAGGGTCGCCAGGTGCACCCGCTCGCCGGGGCGGCTGGCGTTGCGCACCACACCCACCGGGGTGTCCGGTGGCCGGTGCGCGGCGAGGATGCCGAGCGCCTTGCCGAGCTGCCAGTCCCGGGCCCGACTGCGCGGGTTGTAGAACAGCGTCACGAAGTCACCCTCGGCCGCCGCGGTCACCCGCCGCTCGATGACCTCCCACGGGGTGTGCAGGTCGGACAGGCTCACATAGGCGTGGTCGTGGCCGAGCGGGGCGCCGAGCAGCGCGCCGGCGGCGAGCGCCGCGGTCACCCCGGGCACACCCACCACGTCGATGCGCTCGTCGGCGTACTCCAGGGCGGGGCTTGCCATCGCGTACACCCCGGCGTCGCCGGACCCGATCAGCGCGACCGCGCGGCCGGCGACGGCCTCGGCGACGGCGGCGCGGGCCCGTGCCTCCTCCGCGCCGAGGCCGCTGGACAGCACCCGGGTGCCCGGCCGGAGCACGTCGCGGACCTGGTCGAGGTACTGGTCCAGGCCGACCACCACGGCCGCGCGACGCAGCTCCGCCACCGCGCGGGGAGTGCGCAGGTCGGCGGCGCCGGGCCCGAGCCCGACAACGGCGAGCCGGCCGCGCGGCGCGTGCCGGGCCACCGCCACGGTGGCCATCGCCGTCGCGGTCTTCCCGACCAGCAGCGTCGCGTCGTCGGCCCGGCCGTCCGGTCCGAGCAGGGCCGCGGCCTCCGCCACGCTCGGCGTGCCGACCGCGGCGCGGACCACCTCGCTGGGATGCGGCACGTCGACGGCGGCCAGCCGCGTCGCCGGCCAGGTCACCAGGGGTACGCCGAGCGTGTCCGCGGTACGCAGGATGCCCGCCTCGTCGGCCTTGATGTCGGCGCTGGCCAGGCAGCGCAGGCTCGCCGGGTCGAGGCCTGCCTCGGCCAGCACCCGGTGCAGCAGCTCCCCCACCTCGCCGGCCGGTACGCCCCGACTCGCCCCGACCCCGGCGACAAGCGACGGCGGTCGCAGCACAGCGGTCCGCCCGTCCAGCGGCACCACCCGGTCGGTGACCAGCAGCCGATACCCGACGCCCACCGCGTCGCAGCGGTCGGCGCGGTCGGCGCGGTCGGCGCGGTCGGCGCGGTCGGCGCGGTCGGCGCCGATGTTCGTGGCGATCGGCTGTGGGTGGACGTTCGGGGGCAGGGCGGGCAGCGGCCAGTCGGCGTCGGCGACCAACTGGACCGGCTCACCGTCCAGGATGGCCCGGGACACCGCGGCGACCGCGCCCTGCACGGGCCAGCCGAGGGTGTCCAACCCGGGCAGGCCCACCGTGTCGGTGGCCGTGGTGATCACCGGTCGGGCGTCCAGCAGGGCGCCGACCCGCTCGGCGAGGTCGTTGCCGCCGCCGACGTGTCCGCCGAGCAGCGCCACGGCATGCCGGGCCGCCTCGTCGACGACCACCACGGCCGGGTCGCTGCGCTTGTCGGCGAGCAGCGGCGCGAGGATCCGCACCACCGCCCCGGTGGCCAGGAACGCGACCACCGCGTCGCACTCCACCCAGGCGGTCCGCAGCGCGTCGGCGACGCTCTCCCCCTGCACCAGCCGGGCGTGCGGCCAGGCGGCGGCGACGGTGTGCGCGTGTCGACGGCCGGCGGCGGTGGCCGCCACCAGACCGATGCGGGCGGGCGGATTCTCGTGGTTCACGGGCGCTCCCCGGTGAGGACGACCACCGGGTTGGTGGCCGCGAGGCGGATCGACCCACCGGGCAGGTCGGCGAGGCGGGCGGCGGAGAGCTGGGCGCCCTCGACCGTGTAGCCGGCGGCGCGCAGCAGACCCACGGCCGGCGCGACCCGGTCCAGGGCGGCCAGGGTGAGCACCACCCGCTCGGGCCGGCGGGCCACCACGGCGGCGAGGACGTCGACCCCGCCGCCGCCGACGAAGACCGCGTCCGGCTCGGGCAGGCCGACCAGCGCCTGCGGGGCTCGACCGGAAACGAGCCGGACGTCCACGGCGTGGGCGTCGGCGTTGGCCCGGATGCTCGTGCCGGCCGCGGGGTCCTGTTCGACGGCGAGCACCGCCGCGCCGAGCAGCGCGCACTCGATGCCCACCGAGCCGCTGCCCGCGCCGACGTCCCAGATCAGCCGACCCAGTCGAGGGCGCAGCCGGGCGACGACGAGGGCGCGCACCTCCGACTTCGTGATCATGGAGTCGCGGTGTACGTACCGGTCCTCCGGCAGGGCCCAGCCTCCGGCCGGGGCGGCGGCGGGCTGGTTGTCGGCGCGCATTCCACCGGGCGCGACCCGACCACGGGCGGAGTCGGCCGAGTCGGGTGCGGCTTCGGCCGGGTCGGGCGCGGCTTCGGCCGGGTCGGGCGCGGGGTCGGCGCGGTCGGCGGGGTCGGGCGCGGGGTCAGCGCGGTCGGGCGCGGCGTCGGCGGGCGCGGCGTCGGCGGGGGCGGGTGCGGCGTCGGCGGGCGCGGGTTCGACAGGCCCGGCGTCGGCGAGGCTGAGCAGGACGTGCGGGTCGGCCCAGGTCGCGGCGGCGGCCTGTTCGGGGGTCACCGCGCGGATCCGTTCGGCGTCGGTGCCCAGGTTCTCGGCGACCAGCAGGCGGCGGGACCAGCCGATCAGGCCCGCGCCCAGCTCGGCGGCACCGGCGCCGGGCGCGGTGAGCACCGCGACCAGCGGCAGCGCCCGGCACGCGTTCAGGGCCGGGCGCGGGTCGCGCCCGTGCGCGGTGACGACAGCGGCGCCGTCCCAGGGCAGGCCGGCGCGGGCGAACGCGGCGGCCACACTCGACACCGCCGGCACCACCCGCAGCGGCAGCCCGGCCGCGCGCAACCGCCGGACGATGCCGAACAGGCCGGGGTCACCGCTGGCCAGCACCACGGCCGGCACCCCGGCGGCGACGGCCTCGGCCAACCGGTGCAGGGCGGGGGCGAGCGGCCCGAGGGCGACGGTGTCCGCGCCGGCCGGTACGGGCACCGCGGCCAGGTGTCGGGCCGCCCCGACGACGAGCCCGGCCCCGGCCAGCGCGGGCGCGAGGGCCGGGTGCGGCGGCGCGCCGGCCGCGTCCAACCCGACCACTGTCACCAGCGCCTCCGGGCCGGCCGCGGTCACCAGCGCCTCCGGGCCGGCCACGGTCACCAGCGCGTCCGGGGCCGCCAGGTTCGCCGGCGGATCCGGGGCCGTCCGACTCATCGGGGCCACCGCCCCGACGAGGCGACCACGTGCGCTCCGGCGAAGTCGACCATCGCCACGTCCACGGTGACCGTCGGCCCGGCGAAGCGCCGCAGCACCTGGCGGACCCGCTGGCAGAGCAGGTCACCGGCCGGAGCGAGCAGCCCGGCGGCCTCCCACAGCTCGTACGCGTGCCGCCCGGTGTTCGCCTCGGTCACGGCGGTGACGAGCGACGGGTCGCCGCCGGCCTCGGCGGTCACCGCGCCGAGCAGGGACAGGTCCACCTTCGAGCGGGTGTAATGGGTCATCAGGATGCCCGCCGCGAGTTTGGCCAGCTTGCCGGCCATGCCGACGAAGACCACACCTGTCATCTCGTCACCCACGGCGGCGGTGACGGCGGCCCCGGTGAAGTCACCGACCTCGACGAAGCACACCTCGGGCAGGTCGGGCAGCAGCGCGCGGGCGGCCCGCTCGGTACGCCCACCGGTGCAGAGCACCACGGTCCGTTCGCCCTGGGCGGCCATCACGTGCACGGCCTGTACCACGCTGGCCCGCCACGACGCCGTGGAGAACGGGCGGACGATCCCGGTGGTGCCGAGGATCGAGATGCCGCCGAGGATGCCCAGTCGGCGGTTCGTGGTCTTACGGGCCATGATCTCGCCGCGGGGCACGCTGATCACCACCCGGACGCCCACCTCGCTGAGGTCGACCACCTCGGCCACCGCCTCGCCGATCATCCGGCGGGGGGTGTCGTTGATCGCCGGGCCGCCGACGGCGAGCCCGAGGCCGGGTTTGGTGACCGTGCCGACGCCGGGCCCGCCGGCGAGCCGCAGACCGGGGACGTCGGTCCAGTCCACGGTGGCGGTCAGCTCGGCCCCGTGGGTGACGTCCGGGTCGTCGCCGGCGTCCTTGACGACGACCGCCTCGGCGCGCACCGGCGGGGTGCCGGTCAGCTCGCAGCGTTCCACTCCGAAGCGCACCCGCCGGCCGGCGGGAAGGCCGATCTCCACGTCCGGCTGGATCTCGCCGGTGACGAGCGCGGTCACCGCCGCCTTGGCCGCCGCCGTGGCGCACGCGCCTGTGGTCCAGCCGGTCCGCAGCGCGGTGGGGCGTACCTTCGCGGTCCGGGGCAGGTCCGGCTCGCGCAGCGGCGGCTCGGCGTACGTCATGGTGTGTGCCCCGGTGTGGCTGTCCCCCCGGTGCGGGCGCCGGCCTGGCGGCGCAGCTCGGCGCGGGCGGCCGGCTCGGCGCGGCGGAAGGTGTGGAAGTGCCCCGGGTGGTACAGGTGCGAACGGGTGCCCTCGGCGGCCAGTGCCGCCCCCACCAGGAAGAGGGTGTGCTTCCACAGCTTGTGCTGCTTGACGGTCGCCTCCAGGGTGCCCACCGTGCAGCGCACCACCAGCTCGTCGGGCCAGGTCGCCTGGTACGCCACGACGGCCGGGGTGTCCGCCGGATACCCGCCGGCCAGCAGCTCGGCCTGCACCTGCCCGGAGCGGGCAGCGGAGAGGAACAGCGCCATCGTGGTGCCGTGCCGGGCGAAGTCGCGGACCCGCTCACCGGGCGGCATCGGGGTCTTGCCGCCTTCGAGGCGGGTGAGGATCACCGACTGGGCCACCTCGGGCACGGTCAGCTCCCGCCCGACGATCGCCGCGACGGCCGTGAACGAGGAGACCCCGGGCACGATCTCGACGGCCAGGCCGAGCGCCCGGCACACGTCCAGTTGCTCCTGCACCGCTCCCCACAGCGCCGGGTCGCCGGAGTGGATCCGCGCCACGGTCAGCCCCTGCTCGGCGGCCCGCTCATACAGCGGCAGCACCCCCTCGATGGGCAGCTGCGACGAGTCGACGATCTCCGCACCGGACCGGGCGTGCTCCAGCACGTCGGCGTGCACCAGGCTGGCCGCCCAGATCACGATGTCCGCCTCGGCGATCACCCGGGCGGCCCGCAGGGTCAGCAGGTCCGCCGCGCCGGGGCCGGCTCCGACGAACCACACCTTGCCGTCGCTTGTCACAGTTTTCCTCCTCGGTGCTCGCGGCGGGCCGGGACCAGCAGCGTCGACAGGTACGGCAGGTCGTGCGCGGTGTCGTCGACCGGGCCGACGCGTTCGCCGGGCAGCCCCAGGCTGCGCCCGAGCACGGCGTCGGCGAGGCGGCCCTGCCGGCGCAGCTCGGCGAGCAGCTCCGGGTGCCGCCGCCAGCCCTTGTAGGCGACCACGGTGCCCGGCCCGGCGAGGGCGTCGGCGAACAGCGCCAGGCCGGCGGTGGCCGGCAGCAGGGTCAGCGGTTCGCGCCCCTCGCAGAGTGGGATGCCGCTGCGCGCCGCCAGTTCCTGCATGGCGGTGACGCCGGGCACCGTCGCCACCCGCACCGCCGGGCGCAGGGCGCGCACACTCTGCGCCAGGTAGCCGAATGTGGAGTAGACGTTGGGGTCGCCGATCGTCGCGAACGCCAGCGACCGCGCGCCCGCGTCGAACGCCTCGACCACCACCCGGGCCGCGTCGTCCCAGGCCGCCGCCCGGCGGGCGGTCACCCCACCCCTGTCGTCCAGGGCGAACGGCAGCCGGCGCAGCCGGTCCACCGGGACGTGGGCCCGGACGGTCGCCTCGGCCCGCCCGGCGTCCGCACCCGCAGGCGTCGCGGCGGCGGTCGCGGTGGGCTCGACCCGGTCCGCCATCACGGGTACGAAGACCAGGTCGGCCTCGCGCAGCACGCGCACCGCCTTGACGGTCAGCAGTTCCGGGTCACCCGGGCCGACCCCCACCCCGGTCAGCGTGGCGTCGGCCGATCCGCCGGCCCGACTGTCGTCGGCGCTCATCGGCACGCCTCGACCAGCCGGCGGGCCGCGTCCGGGTGACCGGCCCAGTGGGTGTGCAGGTAGGAGGCGTGCACCCGACCGCTCACGAAGCCGTGCTCGGCGTCGTCCCAGCGCCACGCCGACGCCTCGCCGTGCCGCGGGTCGGTGGTGGTGCGGTGGAACTCGTGGCCGCGTACCTGCTCGCCGGCGCGGGCCACCGGGGAGTCGGTGGTGGCCAGGGCCTCGCGGTAGCCGAGGGTGAGCCGGCCGGTCATCCGGGCGGTCAGGTCCAGCCGACCGCACATCGGTACGCCGTCCAGGGACCGCCCGAGGTAGAGCAGCCCGGCGCACTCGGCCACGATCGGCCCGTCGAAGTCGGCCAGCTCGGCGCGGAGCGTGGCGTTGCCGGCCAGCGCCTCCGCGTACGCCTCGGGGAACCCGCCGCCGATGACCACCGCGCGGGTGCCGCTGGGCAGCGCCGCATCACGCAGCGGATCGACGGTGACCACGTCCGCGCCGGCGGCGGTGAGTAGTTCGGCGGTCTCCGCGTAGGAGAAGGTGAAGGCGGGGCCACCGGCGAGCGCGACGAGTGGCCGTTCGGCGTCGGCCGGCCCGCCGACGGCGGCGACCGGGTCCCACGCCGGGCCGGTCAGCGGCGGGGCGGTGCGGGCCAGGTCGAGCACCGCGTCCAGGTCCACGGTGGCCTCGACGAGTTCGGCCAGCGCGGTGACGATCGCCAGGGACTCGGGGGCCCGCTCGGCGACCGGGACCAACCCGAGGTGCCGGGCCGGCGCGGCCACCTCGACGGCGCGGGTGACGGCCCCGAGCACCGGTACGCCCACCTCGGCGAGGGCGTCGCGGAGCAGCGACTCGTGTCGGGGGGAGCCGACCCGGTTGAGGATCACGCCGCCGATGCGTACCGCCGGGTCGAACGCGGCCATGCCCAGCGTCAGCGCGGCGGCCGAACGGCCCTGTGCGGTGGTGTCCAGCACCAGCAGCACGGGTGCGTCGATCAGCCGGGCGACGTGTGCGGTGGAGGCGTAGTCGCGGCGACCGACCGCACCGTCGTGCAGCCCCATGACGCCCTCCACGACGGCGATGTCGGCGGGCGTCGGGACGCTCGCGCCGTGGCGCAGCAGCGGGGCGATCCGTTCGGCCCCGACCAGGAAGGGGTCGAGGTTGCGCCCTTCTCGTCCGGCGGCGAGGGCGTGGTAGCCGGGGTCGATGTAGTCGGGGCCGACCTTGTGCGGGCTGACCGTCAGGCCGCGACGGCGCAGCGCGGCGAGCAGCCCGGTGGCGACTGTCGTCTTGCCGTGGCCGCTGGCCGGCGCGGCGACCACCAGCCGGGGCAGCGCCCAGGGTGTGCTCACCACTCGATGCCCTTCTGGCCCTTCTGGCCGGCGTCCATCGGGTGCTTGACCTTTGTCAGCTCGGCCACCAGGTCGGCGGCGGCGACCAGGCGCGGGTCGGCGTCCCGGCCGGTGATGACGACGTGTTGGAAGCCGGGGCGGTCGGCCAGGGTGGCGACCACCTCGTCGACGTCCACCCAACCCCACTTCATCGGGTAGGTGAACTCGTCGAGCACGTACAGCCCGTAGCGCTCGGCGGCCAGGTCACGCTGGATCTGCCGCCAGCCCTCCAGGGCGTCGGCGGCGTGGTCGGCCTCGCCGCCGCGCTGGATCCACGACCAGCCCTCGCCCATCTTGTGCCAGGCCACCGGCGCGCCCTGGCCGGTGCGCTCGTGCGCCTCGCCGAGCGCCCGGAAGGCGTTCTCCTCGCCGACCCGCCACTTGGCGCTCTTGACGAACTGGAACACGCCGATCGGCAGACCGGCCGTCCAGGCCCGCAGCGCCAGCCCGAAGGCGGCCGTCGACTTCCCCTTCATCTGCCCGGTGTGGACGATCAGGAGCGGTCGATGCCGCCGCTGCCGGGTGGTCAGCCCGTCGGCGGGCACGTGACTCGGCTGTCCCTGCGGCATCAGCGATCTCCCTCGCCCGCGGACTCTCCCGCGATCTTGCAGTTTCTGTCGGTCATCTGCGCACTTGATCCCGTTATGCCGCGACAGAAAGTGCAAGATCGCGGGGGTGGGTGACGGCTTCCAGGGTGGTTTTCGGGGCGTTCAGCTGGGTTGCCAGACGGGTGGCCAGGTTGAGGCGGACCGGGCCGGACTCGCAGTCGACGACCACGCAGGGCGCGGCCGTCGCGGCCAGGACTTTTGCCGCTGCTGCCGCGCGGTCGAGCGGACGTTGACCCGCGGTGGCTCTGCCGTCGGTGACGATGAGGACCAGGGGGCGGCGCTTCGGGTCGCGCAGGCGCTCCACCCGCAGCAGATCGGCGGCGGCGAGCAGGCCCTCGGCCAACGGCGTACGCCCACCGGTCGGCAACTCGGCCAACCGGGTCGAGGCTGCCAGCACCGACGAGGTGGCCGGCAGCAGCGTCCGTGCGCCGCTCCCCCGGAACGCGATCACCGCGACCTTGTCCCGCCGCTGGTACGCGTCGGTGAGCAGGGCGAGGACCGCGTCCTTGACGGCGCCCATCCGCTGCCGGGCACCCATCGAGCCGCTCGCGTCCACCACGAACAGCACCAGGTTGCCCTCGCGTCCCTCGCGAACGGCCTCACGCACGTCGTCCGGGCGCAGTCGCAGCGGACCGCCGCGCCGACCCCGGACCGCCTGGTGCGGCGCGGCGGCGCGGATCGTGGCCGGCAGGTGCAGCGCGCCGACACGGCCCGTCGGCACCCGGGCGCCTGTGGTACGCCCCCGTCCGGTGCGGGCCCGCGACCGCCGGCCCGGCACCCCGTCACCCACGCCGGGCGCGGTGAGCACCCGCGCCTTCAACCCACCCCGGGGTACGGCCACCGGCTGAGACTTCCCGCCGCTCCGGGTCGGATCGTCGTCACCGGTCGCCGACTCCCGGCCCCCACGCGGGCGCGAGTTCTGGCCGTCACCGCCCCGGTCGCCCGCCTGGCGCTGCCACCCGTCGTCGCCTCGCTGGCGCTGCGGCCCGTCGTCGTCGGCTCGCTGGCGCTGCGGCCAGCCGTCGTCGCCCGTCTGGTGCTGGGGCCACCCGACGGCACCGTCCGGGCCGTCGGTGCGCCCGTCCCGGCCACTGCCGTCCCGCGCCGCCGAGTGCCCAGGCGACCCGGGTCCACCCTGGTCGCCGCCGTCACCGCCCCGCGCGCCGCCGCCACTCGGGCCGCCCCCGTTCGGGCCGCCCCCGTTCGTGCCGCCCCCGTTCGGACCGCCATCGCCGGCCGGGCCACCGCCGCCCTGCGGGCCGCCACCGTCCGGGCCGCGGTCGTCGGGGCCGTCGTCGTCCGGGTCGTCGGGGTGGGCGTCCTGGGCACGCTGCAACGCCTCGTCGAGGCGCTTCTCGTCCAGGCCGGGGGTGTCGAACGGGTCGCGGCGGCGGCGGTGCGGCAGAGCCAGTCGGGCGGCCACCCGGACGTCGTCGATGCCGACCCGGTCCCGGCCGTGCCAGGCGGCGTGGGCGAGAGCGGTACGGGCGGTGACGATGTCGGCGCGCATACCGTCCACGTCGAACGCGGCGCACACCTCGGCGATCTGCCGCAGCGCGGCGTCCGGCAGGCGTACCCCGGGAAGCCGGCGGCGGGCGGCGGCCACCTGGCCGGCGATCTCCGCGTCGGCGTCGGCCCACCGGGCGGCGAACCCGGCCGGGTCGGCGTCGGCGGCGAGCCGACGGCGGACCACCTCGACCCTGACCTCCGGGTCCCGGCTGGCGCCCACCTCGACGGTGAGCCCGAACCGGTCGAGTAGCTGCGGACGCAGCTCCCCCTCCTCCGGGTTCATGGTGCCCACCAGCAGGAACCGGGCCGCGTGGCTGACCGACACGCCCTCCCGCTCGACGTGACTGCGACCCATCGCCGCCGCGTCCAACAGCAGGTCGACGAGGTGGTCGTGCAGCAGGTTGACCTCGTCGACGTAGAGCACGCCCCGGTGCGCGGCGGCGAGCAGGCCCGGCTCGAAGGCGCGTACCCCCTCGCCGAGGGCCTTCTCCAGGTCCAGCGAACCGACCACCCGGTCCTCGGCGGCGCCGACCGGCAGCTCCACGAGACGGGCCGGACGGGTCTCGGCGGCGACGTCGGCCCGGTGGGGGCCGTCCGGGCAGCGCGGGTCCGGCTCGGCCGGGTCACAGCCGAAGCGGCAGCCGGCGACGCGGCTCACCGGGGGCAGCAGCGCGGCGAGTGCCCGTACGGCTGTGGACTTGGCGGTGCCCTTCTCACCCCGGACCAGCACGCCGCCGATCGCCGGGGACACCGCGTTGAGCAGCAGCGCCAACCGCATGTCGGCCATGCCGAGCACCGCACTGAACGGATAGGTGGTGTCGGTCATGCCCGGTCCTCCAGGTCGCCCTCGCTGGCCAGGTACGTGTCGCGCAGCCGGTCCAGGGTGGCCGGCTCGGGTTTGGCCCACAGCCCCCGGTCGGCGGCCTCCAACAGCCGCTCGGTGATGCCCCGCAGCGCCCACGGGTTGGACTGCTCCAGGAACTCGCGGGTGGTGTCGTCGAACAGGTACGCGGCGGCCAGGTGCTCGTACATCCAGTCGTCCACCACCCCGGCGGTGGCGTCGTAGCCGAACAGGTAGTCCACTGTGGCGGCCAGCTCGAACGCGCCCTTGTAGCCGTGCCGGCGCATCGCGGCGATCCACTTCGGGTTGACCACCCGGGCCCGGAACACCCGCCGGGTCTCCTCGCCCAGCGTGCGGGTCCGCACGTCGTGCGGCATCGCCGAGTCACCCACGTACGCCTGCGGCGAGGTGCCGGTGAGGTGGCGGACCATCGCCACCATCCCGCCGTGGTACTGGAAGTAGTCGTCGGAGTCGACGATGTCGTGCTCGCGGGTGTCCTGGTTCTTCACCGCCACCGCGATCCGGGCGAACGAGCGTTCCATGTCGGCGCGCGCCTCCCGCCCGTCCAGGCCCCGGCCGTAGGCGTAGCCGCCCCACACCGCGTACACCTCGGCCAGGTCGGCGTCGCTGCGCCAGGTCCGGGCGTCGATCAGGGGCAGCAGGCCGGCGCCGTACGCCCCGGGCTTGGAACCGAAGATCCGGGCGGTGGCCCGCCGCTCGTCGCCGTGCTCGGCGAGGTCCGCGGCGACGTGCGCCCGCAGGTAGTTCTCCTCGTCCGGCTCGTCCAGGGCGGCGACCCGCCGGACGGCGTCGTCGAGCAGCGCCACCACGTGCGGAAACGCGTCGCGGAAGAAACCGGAGATCCGCACGGTCACGTCGACGCGGGGCCGGCCCAGCTCGGCGGTCGGCACCACCTCGATGCCGGTGACCCGCCGGGACCGCTCGTCCCAGACCGGTCGGCAGCCCAGCAGCGCGAGCACCTCGGCGATGTCGTCGCCCTGGGTGCGCATGGCGCTGGTGCCCCACACGGTCAACCCCACCGAGCGGGGGTACGCCCCGGTGTCGGCGAGGTGCCGGGCCAGCAGCGAGTCGGCGAGGGCCACCCCGACGTCCCAGGCGTTGCGGCTGGGGATGGCCTTGGGGTCGACGGAGTAGAAGTTGCGCCCGGTGGGCAGCACGTTGACCAGACCCCGGGTGGGTGAGCCGGACGGGCCGGGCGGCACGAACCGTCCGTCGAGCGCGCCGAGGGTGTTGGTCAGCTCGTCGGTGGTGCGGTCCAGTCGGGGCACCAGCTCGGTGGCGGCGAAGTGCAGCACGGCGGCGACGTCCGGGATCGACTGGCCGGTCACCTCCGCGACGACGGCGTCCACGGCCCCGGCGTCCCAGGCCAGCGTCTCCATCCCGACGACCAACCGCCGGGCGAGCGCCTCGATCAGGTCGATCGCGTCGGCGGCGGTGCCGGCCGGCCCGTCCACCACGTCGGTCAAGGCCGTGGGCACCGTCAGTCGTTCTCCCGGTGCCGCCAGCAGCTCCTGCTCGTCGAGGGAGTACGCGACGGCGAGCGCCTGCCGCAGGCCGGGCAGGGCGTGGGCGCCGCCCCAGATCTGCGGGGCGCGCAGCACCGCGAGGACCAGGTTGACCCGGGGCTCACCGGTGGGCGCGTCGGCGAGGATGTGCAGCCCGTCGCGGATCTGCACGTCCTTGACCTCGCAGAGGTACCCGTCGAGGTGCAGCACGAACTCGTCGAAGTCGTCCGCGTCGGGCATCGCCTCGGCGTGCAGGTCGTGGTGCAGCTCGGCGGCGCGGACGAGGTCCCAGATCTGCGCCCGCACGGTGGGCACCTTCGCCGGGTCGAGGGCCTGCACGGTGGCGTACTCGTCGAGCAGTTGCTCCAGTTTGGCCAGGTCGCCGTAGGTCTCGGCGCGGGCCATCGGCGGCACCAGGTGGTCGATCACCACGGCGTGCGCGCGGCGCTTGGCCTGGGTGCCCTCGCCCGGGTCGTTGACGATGAACGGGTAGACCAGCGGCAGGTCACCGAGGACCGCGTCGGGGGCGCAGTCGGCGGCCAGGCCGAGGCCCTTGCCGGGCAGCCACTCCAGGGTGCCGTGCTTGCCCAGGTGCACCACGGCGTCCGCGCCGAAGCCGCCGTCCGCGACGGGCGCTGTCAACCAGCGGTACGCGGCCAGGTAGTGGTGACTCGGCGGCAGGTCCGGGTCGTGGTAGATGGCGATCGGGTTCTCCCCGAAGCCGCGCGGCGGCTGGATCAGCAGCACCACGTTGCCGAAGCGCAGCCCGGCGAGGACGATGTCCCCGTTCTCGGTGTAGAGCTGGCCGGGCGGCTCACCCCAGTGCTCCCGCATCCGCTCGCGCAGCTCGGCCGGGACCTGGTCGAACCACCGCCGGTACGTCGGCCCCGGTATCCGGGCCTCGGCGGCGGCCAACTGCTCCGGGGTGAGCCACTCCACGTCGTGTCCACCGGCGGCGATCAGCGCGTGGATCAGCGCGTCGCCGTCGTCGGGCGGCGGCGCGTCACCCAGGTCGTAGCCGGCCTCGGCCAGCGCGGCGAACAGCCGGACCGCCGAGACCGGGGTGTCCAGCCCGACGGCGTTACCGACCCGGGAGTGCTTGGTGGGGTACGAGCTGAGCACCACGGCGACCCGCTTGTCGGCGGCGGGCACGTACCGCAGTCGGGCGTGGCGTACGGCGATCCCGGCCACCCGGGCGGCCCGGTCGGCGTCGGCCGCGTAGACCGACAGCCCGTCGGCGTCGATCTGCTTGAACGAGAACGGCACGCTGACGATCCGGCCGTCGAACTCGGGGATGGCCACCTGCATGGCCGCGTCCAACGGGGACAGACCGGCGTCGCTGCCGGCCCACTGCTCGCGGGTGCTGGTCAGGCACAGCGCCTGGATGATCGGCACGTCCAGGGCGGCCAGGGCGCCGACGTCCCAGGCGTCCTCGTCGCCGCCACCGGAGGCGTCCGCGGCGACCGCGCCACCGGCCGCGAGCACGGTGACCAGCAGCGCGTCGCAGCGGGCGAAGAGCCCGAGCGGGCCCGCGCCCGTGGTCAGCCCCCGCAGCGAGCCGCAGAAGATCGGCAGCGGGTTGCCGCCGGCTCGGTGGACCGCGTCGGCGAGGACGTCGACGAAGTCGGTGTTGCCGGCGAGGGCGTGCGCCCGGTAGAAGACGATCCCCACGGTGGGCCGTCGCGGGTCGGTCGGGTGCTCGCCGTGCACGCCGTACGCCGGGGTCGGCGCGGGCGGGGCGAACCCCTCGCCGGTGAGCAGCACCGTGTCGGAGAGGAACCGGGCCAACTGCGCCAGGTTGTCCGGCCCGCCCTCGACCAGGTACGCCAGCGCCTGGGTGACGACCCCGGACGGCACTGTGGAGATGGCCATCAGCTCCGCGTCGGGCAGCGCCTCGCCGCCGAGCACCACCGTCGGCACACCCGTGGCGAGCACCGCGGCGAGACCGTCCGGCCACGCCTGCCGACCGCCGAGCAGGCGTACGACGACGAGGGCGACCCCGTCGAGCAGGGCGGGCACCTCGTCGGCGGCGACCCGCGCGGGGTTGGCGAGCCGGTAGTCGGCGCCGCTGGCGCGGGCGGCCAGCAGGTCGGTGTCGGCGGTGGAGAGCAGCAGGATGCGCACGGCAGGCTCCGGAGAGTGACGCCCCGGCCGCCACGGAGGCGGCCCGGACGAAGCGGGTGGGTACGGCGTCAGCCGGTACGACGGCCCGGGTGGACGGCATGCCGACGCGGACGTCGGGGCCGGTCAGCGCCAGGCGTTCGACTCAGCGGTACCGAAAGCCAACGGCCTGGCGTACGCCGCGGCGGCCGGCCCGAGACGTGCCGGCGCGGCCGGCCGTGGGCGCGGCGCAGCGCCCGCGATGCGGGTCATGACGATGATCGTCGATGAATGAGACGCTGTGCGTCATCGGGTCCTCCTCGGGTGTCCACGCCCTGGGGCACATCCCGACGGCCGAAGTATCCTGGCTTCCGGATCGACGCTCTCCCCCGGCCTTCCAGCCGCAGACACACGGCCGTGACTCACGAGGGGGGATCGCTCCCCGGTGACAGTGGCGGGACCGCGTCGGAATCGCACCGACTTCCTTCACTGCCGTCAGGCCGCGAATGCTGCCACACCGCCGCGCCGCCGGTCAACGCCGACCCCGGCGTCGTCCGGCCACGCTCACCACATTGACCTGCGGAAATATCGGCGCGCAGGGGTCGCCTGACGCACCAGACGGCAAGCTGATGGGCCGGTGGCGGAGGGCGCCCGCAGAGGGGGTCGAGTGCCTGTGCGGCTCCTCTTTGCCACTCAGCCGTCGCGACCGCCTGAGCGGACGAGCCTGAGCCGGGGACCCGCCTCAGCGGGCGTGGCGTTCCGGGTGGGCGCGGCTCCACACCCGCATCCGTTCCGGATAGCCGGTGCGGCCCGCCTCGTACAGCGGCACCGCGTGCTTGCGGGCGATGGACCCCGCCGCCCGTGGTGTGCCGGTGCGGCGCCGGATCCACTCCCCGTCGTGGGCGATCGCCACCACCGTGGTGTCCGTCGCGGTGGTCTCCGGCTCCAGGTAGAACTCCACCCCGCGCCGGCTCGTGACGAACGCCTCCAGCGCGGCGAGGTCGTCCCGGGTCGCCTCCCGGTCCAGCTTCGTCGGGGTCGCTTCGGCACCCCGTGACCGCCGACTGAACCAGCTCATGCCCCACCCCTTCCCTCGACGCCCCTCCAGTGCAGCACCAAATCCTGGCAATACGCTGCACGCCGGGTGGGAGACAGCTGACCCGACGAGGGTTGGAACCCGCCGAGCGTGGGCGGTGTCATGAGTGTGATCCCGAACGGAGGTTCCCCTGGACGACGAGGCGCTCGTCACCCGCGCTCGCGCAGGTGACCTGGAGGCGTACGACCTGCTGGTCGCTCGGCACACCGCGTCCGCGTACCGGACGGCGGTGCTGCTCGGCGCGGGCTCGGACTCCGAGGACGTCACCCAGGAGGCGTTTGTGAAGGCGTACCGCAAGTTGTCCCGTTATCGGGGCGAGTCGTCCTTCCGGTCCTGGTTGCTCGCGATCGTCGCCAACGAGACCCGCAACCTGCACCGGTCGCGCGGCCGGCGCGACGGGCTCGTCCTGCGCGCCGCGGCGGCGGACCCGGCGTCGGAGATCGCCGAGGACGACGCGGTGGGTGCGGTCCTCGCCGGGGAGCGCCGCGCCGCGCTGGTGCGGGCCCTACGGCAACTTCCGGTACGCGACCGTGAGGTGATCGTCTGCCGGTTCTTCCTCGACCTCAGCGAGGAGGAGACGGTGGCGACGCTGGGCTGGCCCCGGGGCACGGTGAAGTCGCGCACGTCCCGGGCCCTGGCGAAGCTTCGCGGCCTCCTCGACCGGGAGGAGGTCCGGCATGGGTGACCTCGAACGGGAACTGCGTGACCTGTCCACCTGGCTGGAGACGCCCGAGCCGCCCGACGTGCGCGCCCAGGTCCGCGAACGGCTCCACCGGCCGGCGTTGCGGTGGCGTCCGCTCGCCGCGGCGGCGCTGGCCGCCGTACTGGTGGCGGTGTTGCCGCCGACCCGTGCCGCCGTCGCCGACGTGGTGTCCGGGCTGCTGCGCTTCGCCGGCGTCAGCATCGCCGTCTCGCCCGACCAGACGACGCCCAGCGGCGTCGCGTCGCCGCTGCCCGGGCAGCGGATCGCCGGTCTGGACGAGGCACGACGAGCGGTACGGTTCCCGATCCGCCTGCCGGCGAAGCTGGGGCCGCCCGAGCGGGTGGTCGTCGCCGACCCCGACCCCACGGGCACCTGCCGGGTGGCGACGTTGCTCTACGACGGTGGCGCGCTGCGCATCGACGCGTTCGACGGTCGTCTCAACCTGTCCTTCCACAAGGAGGTCATCCCGCCGGGAGCGGAGTGGGTCGAGGTCAACGGCGACTTCGCGGTGTGGGTCGACGGCCCGCACGTGCTGTCGTACGTGGACCGGGCGGGCACGGTCCACAAGGAGAGCGCCCGGCTGGCCGCCTCGACCCTGATCTGGCAGGACGCCGACGTGAGCTACCGGCTCGAGGGCGCCCGCACCCAGGCCGAGGCGATCGAGATCGCCCGTTCGCTGCGCTAGGAACCGGACGGGCGCGACAGGTGTCCTCAAGATACGAGTCGCCGACGCGGTACGGAGGGATCGAGATGAGTTCATGGGGCAGGTCGCTGCTGGCGGCATCCATGGTGCTGCTGGCGGGTTGCACGACCACGGCCAGCGGCGGGTCGGCGGCACCGTCCGCCACCACCGCCACCACCGCGGCGAGCGCGGCAGGCGCCACGGGCGCGGCGAGCGCCGCGACGGGCTGCCATTCGCGGATCGAGACGACGTCGCTGCCCGACTGGGCGGACGCCGGGTTCCACGGGGGCAGCCAGGTCCCGCACGTCTTCGGCAAGACTGGCGACATCCTGGCGGTGTTGTTCGCCCAACCGCTGCGCCAGGTCCGCGAGGACGGGTCGAACAACAAGATCCTGTGGGTGGCCCGCGCCTCCACGACCTCACCCGACCCGACCGCGCCGTCGACCCTGGTGATCACCGCGACGCTGGACGGCACCGCCACCCGGGTGACCCGAGAGGTCGCCGGCGGTCCGGGCCCGTCGATCATCGACATGCCGCAGGCCGGGTGCTGGCATCTCGACCTGCGCTGGTCCGGGCACACCGACACGATGGACCTGGTCTACGCCCCCTGAGCTACGTACCGTGGCGGCCATGGTGACTCTGCTCGACGATCTCACGCCGCTGTACGTGGCGGCGGACATCCACGGCCACCGGTCGGAGTTCCGGGAGTCGCTCCGCGAGGCCGGGCTCGTCGACCACACCGGCCACTGGGCCGGGGGTGGCGCGCGGTTGTGGCTGCTCGGCGACTACGTCGACCGCGGCCCGGACGGTGTCGGTGTCATCGACGACATCCGGCGGCTCGCCGACTCCGCACGGGCGGCGGGCGGCCACGTCGGGGTGCTGTTGGGCAACCACGAGGCGCAGTTGCTCGCCGCGTACCGGTTCGGCACCACGCCCGTTGCCGGGTGGGACGAGCCCGGCGGGTTTCGGGGCGGCTGGGCCCGGTTCGGCGGACGGGAGGAGGACCTGCGCCGGCTGACGCCCCGGCATGTCGAGTGGATGACGCGGCTGCCCGCGGTCGCGGTCGTCGACGGGTTCCTGCTCGTGCACTCCGACACCGCCCGCTACCTGGAGATGGGGCGAAGCGTGGACACCGTGAACGCGGCGGTCGGCATGGCTCTCGCCTCCGGCGACCCCACGGCCTGGCTGGAGTTCTGTGGCCGGATGAGCGACCGGGGTGCCTTTCGCGACGCGGTGCTGGCGAACCCCGACGACCGGGTGTCGACGATGCTACGCACGCTCGGGGGCACCGTGCTCGTCCACGGCCACAGCACCCTCACCAAGCACTTCGGTGTGGCGCCGCAGGACGTCGCGGCCGCGCTGCGGTACGCCGACGACAGAGTCATCGCCATCGACGGCGGCGTCTACGAGGGCGGCCGGATCCTGCTCACCCGACTCCGCTGACCCTGGCTAGGCTTCCCGACGTGCTCGACGACGCGCGGACGGCGGCCCGCGACAACGCCGAATGGTGCGACATCGTCTGCGCCAGCCACGGGCTGGCCGGCCGTACCGACGCCGACGCCTGGTCGGTCCCCCACCGCTCGCCACAGTGGTACCCGGACGCGGTCACCAGGCGGCCGGGCGTCGACGCCGTGGCCCTGCTGGACCGGATCGACGCGGGGCCCGGCGCGTCGGTGAAGGACAGCTTCGCCGACCTCGACCTGTCCGGATACGGGTTCCGGGTGCTCTTCGACGCGCAGTGGATCCTTCGGCAACCGGCGGCGCCACCGGCCGACGCCGTACCCCTCACCCCGGTCGTCACCACCGACGACCTGGCGGCCTGGGCGGCGGCCCACGGCGGTGGGAAGCTGTTCCGCCCCGCGCTCCTGGCCGACCCACGGGTACGGGTGCTCGCCCGCCACGACGACACGGGTGCGGTCACCGGCGGAGCGGTGCTCAGCGGCGGCGGCCCGTACGGCGTCTCCAACCTGTTCTCCCGCACCGAGCGCCCCCGCGACATCTGGCGCGCGGTGTGCGCCACCGTGCCCGACGCGGCGCTTGTCGGCTACGAAACCACGGCGGACCTGGCCCCCGCCCTGGAAACCGGCTTCACCCCCACCGGTCCGCTGCGCGTCTGGCTCCGCGCCTAGGGCTCCGCGCCGGCACCGCCCTTGGCGGCGCGTGCGGACGGCTATGCTGGACGGCATCGGCACCGATCCGGCCATCACCGGGGAGCCTCCGGAAGAACGGGCAGCCCGCTGCCTCACTAGACCCGGACGGAGCGGCACGTCACGTCGCGAAATCAAGCGGCGCCCGCACGGTCGGGGCGCAAGCGGGGTGGTACCGCGGAGTCCTGGCCAGACGCCAGACACTTCGTCCCCGCGTGGGCAGTGAGCTGATGCCCGCGCGAGCGGATGTGGAGTGTAGGGAGAGCGTCGGTGCCGGACGGTCCGTCGAAGTCGCCATTCGTGCCACTGCCCACCAAGATCGACCTTGGTGGGATGGACCGTGCCGTCATCGAGTGGTGGCAGACCAACAACGTGTTCGACAGGAGTCTGGAACAGACCGCCGACGGTCCGCCGTGGGTGTTCTACGAGGGGCCGCCGACCGCCAACGGCACGCCGGGCACCCACCACATCGAGGCCAGGGTCTTCAAGGACCTCTTCCCCCGGTACCGGACGATGCGGGGCTTCTCGGTGCCCCGCCGCGCCGGATGGGACTGCCACGGCCTCCCGGTCGAGCTGGCGGTGGAGAAGGAGCTGGGGCTGGGCGGCAAGCCCGACATCGAGAAGATGGGCATCGCCGAGTTCAACGCCAGGTGCCGTACCTCGGTGCTGCGGCACGTCGACGAGTTCGTCCAGCTCAGCCAGCGGATGGGATACTGGATCGACCTGGAGCACCCGTACCAGACGATGTCACCGGAGTACGTGGACAGCGTCTGGTGGTCACTGAAGCAGATCCACGACGGCGGGCGCCTGGTGGAGGACTTCCGGGTCGCGCCGTACTGCACCCGCGACGGCACGACCCTGTCCGACCACGAGGTGGCGCAGGGCTACGAGACCGTCACCGACCCGTCCGTGTACGTGCGGTTCCCGGTCCACGGGGACGTGGCCGGGCACAGCGGTGTCGAGCTGCTGATCTGGACCACCACACCGTGGACCCTGGTGTCCAACACCGCCGTCGCCGTCCACCCCACGGTGACGTACGCCCTCGCCCGCACCGAGCGGGGCACGTTCGTCGTCGCCGAACCGCTGGCCCGGCGGGTGCTCGGAGACGAGGCGGAGATCCTGGCGACCGTACCGGGGTCGACCCTGGAGGGGGTGCGCTACGAGCGGCCGTTCGACCTGGTGGACATCCCGGACGCGCACCGGGTGGTCCTCGCCGACTACGTCACGACCGAGGACGGCACCGGCCTGGTGCACCAGGCGCCGGCCTTCGGCGCGGACGACCTCGCCGTCTGCCGCGCGTACGGGTTGCCGCTGGTCAACCCGGTCGCCCCGAACGGGCGGTTCCACGAGGGCATCGACCTGGTCGGAGGGGTGTTCTTCAAGGACGCCGACGCGTTGCTCATCGACCGCCTCCGGACCTCCGGCCGGTTGTTCCGGCACGAGCCGTTCGCGCACCCGTACCCGCACTGCTGGCGGTGCCACACCCCGCTGATGTACTACGCCCAGCCGTCCTGGTACATCCGGACCACCGAGGTACGCGACGAGCTGACCCGGGAGAACGAGAAGACCAACTGGTTCCCCGAGCACATCAAACACGGCCGGTACGGCGACTGGCTGAAGAACAACATCGACTGGGCGGTGTCCCGCTCCCGGTACTGGGGCACCCCGCTGCCGCTGTGGCGCTGCCCGGACAACCACGTGACAGCCGTCGGCTCCCGTGCGGAGCTCGGAGAGCTGGCCGGCGCCGATCTGTCCGAGTTGGATCCGCACCGCCCGTACGTCGACGAGGTCACCTTCGCCTGCCCGGACTGCGGTCGCAGCGCCGTCCGGGTGCCCGAGGTGATCGACGCCTGGTACGACTCCGGGGCGATGCCGTTCGCGTCGCTGGGCTACCCCCACGTGCCGGGCAGCAGGGAGATCTTCGAGCGCACCTACCCGGCCCAGTACATCTGCGAGGCGATCGACCAGACGCGGGGGTGGTTCTACACGCTGATGGCGGTGGGCACCCTGGTCTTCGACAGGTCACCGTACGAGAACGTCGTCTGCCTCGGGCACATCCTGGCCGAGGACGGCCGCAAGATGAGCAAACACCTGGGCAACATCCTGTTGCCGATCCCGTTGATGGACACGCACGGCGCCGACGCGGTGCGCTGGTTCATGGCCTGCTCCGGCTCACCGTGGTCGCCGCGCCGGATCGGGCCCGGTCCCCTCGACGAGATCGTCCGCAAGGTGTTGATGACGTACTGGAACACCGCGGCGTTCTTCTCCCTCTACGCGGCGAACTCGACGTGGGCGCCGCAGGTGGCGCAGCCGGTCGCCGAACGGCAGGTGCTGGACCGGTGGATCGTCGGTGAGGTCCACGCCCTCGCCGCCGCCGTCGACGAACGACTCCAGAACTACGACACGGCCCGCGCCGGCCGACTGCTCGCCGACTTCGTCGACGACCTGTCGAACTGGTACGTGCGGCGCTCGCGGCAGCGTTTCTGGGAGGGCGACCCGGACGCCCTCAGCACCCTGTACGAGTGCCTCGACATCCTCACCCGGCTCCTCGCGCCGTTCATTCCCTTCCTCACCGAGGAGGTGTGGCAGCAGGTGATCAGGCGTGGCGCCGGGTCGGCCCCGGAGTCGGTGCACCTGGCGACCTGGCCCACGCCCGACACCACGCTGATCAGCGCCGAGTTGTCGGCCCAGGTGGCCACGGCGCGGGCGTTGGCCGAGGCGGGCCGGTCCGCGCGTAAGGCGAGCAACCTGCGGATCCGGCAGCCGTTGAGCCGCGCGCTCGTGGGACTACCGGCCGGCACGGTGCTCCCGCAGGCGTTGCTCGACGACATCGGCGACGAGTTGAACGTCAAGATCCTCCAGCCGCTCGACTCCCAGAGCGGGGTCATCGACGTGCGGGTCAAGGCGAACTTCCGGACCCTGGGCCGCCGGTTCGGCAACCGCACCCAGCACGTCGCGAAGGCCGTCGCCGCCGTGGCCCCACGGGAGCTGGTCGACGGTGTCCGGGCGAACGGGACCTTCCCGCTGACGGTCGACGGCGCCCAGGTCGAGGTGGGCCCGGACGACATCCTGGTCACGGAGGTGCCGCAAACCGGCTGGGTCGTGGAGTCCCAGCGCGGAGTGACGATCGCGCTGGACACCGCGATCACCCCCGAACTGGCGGCCGAGGGCGTCGCACGCGACGTCGTCCGCATCGTCCAGCAGGCCCGCCGCGACGCCGACTTCGAGGTCGCCGACCGGATCACCGTGTCGATCGCCGCGCCCGCCGAGGTGGCGGCGGCGATCTCCGCGCACCAGTTGCTCATCGCGCACGAGACCCTCGCGCTCACGCTGACGGTGCTGGACGCGTTGTCGGAGGGTTTCTCCGGCACCGTGGGCGACGGTCAGGAGATCGTGGTGCACGTCGTGCGGGCCTGAACGGCGCCGGGGTGGACGATCACCGCAGCCGGGTCAGGTCCTGCGGGGTCAGGCGTAGGGCCGCCGCGGCCACGTTCTGCGCCAGGTGGTCCGGGTTCGCGGTGCCGGGGATGGCGAGCACGTGCGGGCCCTGGTGCAGCGTCCAGGCCAGGCGTACCTGCTGCGGGGTGACGCCGTGGGCGCGGGCGACGGCCTCGACGGCCTCGCTCTGCGCGGCGCCCGCGCCCGCCTCCCGACCGGTGCCGGCCAGCGCGAAGAACGGCACGAAGGCGATGCCCCGCTCCCCGCAGAGCCGCACGAACGCGTCCTGCTCCCGGTAGGCGTCCACCCCGTAGTTGTTCTGCACGCAGACCACCGGCGCGATGGCGGCCACCTCGTCCAGGTGCTCGGGCCGGGCGTTGGAGAGCCCGAGGTGTCGGATCAGCCCGGCGGCCCGCAACTCGGCCAGCGCGCCGAACCGGTCGGCGAGCGGCACCGCGCCCGGCCCCCGGCCGAGGCGCAGGTTCACCACGTCGAGCTGGTCGCGGCCGAGCCGGCGGAGGTTCTCCTCGACCTGCGCGCGCAACTGCGCCGGGGTGAGCGCCTCGGTGAAGCCCGCCTCCGGGTCGTACCCGAAGCCGACCTTCGTGACGATCACCAGATCGTCCGGGTACGGGGCGAGCGCCGCGCGGATCAACTCGGTGGCGTAGCGGGCCGGCCCGGTGCCGACCCGCAGGACGCCGCCGGGCGAGACGTAGAACGCGGCCGTGTCGATGTGGTTGACGCCCAGCTCCACGGCGCGGCGCAGCAGGGCGAGGGCCCGGTCGCGGTCGGGGTTCGCGGTGATCCGCATGGAGCCGAAGCCCATCCGGCGCACGGTGCGGTCGCCAAGGGTCCAGGTGCCCGCCGCGGCGGCGGTGATCTCGTCAGTTGGCATTCGGCGACCCTAGCCAGGGCGGGTACGCGGCGCAGTCGGCCGCGCACCCGATACCGCCCGACGGCGAACTGGGTTAGTTTTTGTGGGCTGACGGAGCGGTTTCCGCGGGGTGCGGCGGGCGCAGCACCCGCACCAACAGCAGGGTCGGCAGCAGCAACAGCGGCACCACAAGCAGCGCGCGCAGGGTGCCGACCCCGTCGCCGAGCAGCCCCAGCAGCGGTGGCCCACCCAGGAACGCGGTGTAGCCGATCACCGCGACCACGCTCACCCGCACCGCCGCGTGCGCCTCCTCGTCGGCGGCCGCGCTCATCCCGACCGGGAAGCCCAACGACGCGCCGAGGCCCCACAGTGCGACGCCGACGATGGCCAGCGGCCCGGAGCCCGCCAACACGGCCAGGCCCGCGCCGACCACGGCGAGCCCGATGGTGCCGCTGAGCACCGGCACCCGACCCCAGCGGTCCAGGGCGACAGTTCCCGCGGTACGCCCGATGGTCATGCCCACGACGAAGACACCGAAGACCGCCGCGCCGGCGGCCTCGCTCAGGTCCCGACCGTCGACGAACGCGACGGCCAGCCAGTCGTTGGCGGCACCCTCGGTGAACGCCGCCACCAGCACGAACAGCCCGATCAGCAGGGTGCGCGGCTCCCGCCAGGCGGCGAGCTGCGCCCGACGGCGGGCCGCCGGGGTCGCGTTCGCCGGGTCGCCGGTGTGATCGACGACGACGGGCAGGAACGTCCGGGCGGCGAGCGCGGTGCCGGTCAACACGACCACCGCGACCGCGACGAGGTGCGCGCCGACCGGCACGTCGAACCGGGCAGCCGCGGCGCCGAGCCCCGCTCCGGCCACCGAACCGAGGCTCCACCCCGCGTGGAAGCGGGGCATGATCGTTCGACCCAGTCGTCGCTCCACCGAGGCGCCCTCGACGTTCATCGCCACGTCGCAGGCGCCGGAGCCGTAGCCGAGGGCGACCAACCCCAGGGCCACGATGGCGAACGACCCGGTCATCGTCGCGCCCAGCCCCGCCACGCTCAGGCCGATCGCGACAATCACGGTGGCCATCGTGACGGTGCGGGCCGCGCCGAACCGCTGGGCGAGCAGGCCGGAGGTGGGCATGGCGAGCAGCGCGCCGACACTCATCGCCAGCAGCAGCAGCCCGAGCCGACCGGCGGAGAGGTCCAACGCGTCGCGGACCGCCGGAACCCGGGAGAACCAGCTACCGACGGCCAGCCCGTTGAGGGTGAAGGTGACAGCGACGCCGTTGCGGGCCAGCAGCACGGCGCGCGACGGCGGTGGTGCGGTGTCCGGGGCAACGGGTCGACTGGTGGGGGCGCTCACGGGGCAGGTCCTCTTCCTCGGGGTGGTCTCCTGGCACGATCGCACACCTGAGAGCGCTACCACCACAACCGGCAACCGCCCCTTACCGGCGACGCACAGGCCAGGGCATGATGTGAAACAGGCGTTTGTCCGACCGGACGGGCCGGCTCGGGGAGGCGACGATGACGACAGCGGCACAGCGAGCGGCCACCCTCGAGGACGTCGCCCGGATAGCCGGGGTGTCGCGGTCCACGGCGTCGCGGGTGATCGCCGGCACGGGGTTCGCGTCGCCGGCAGCTCGGCAACAGGTCACGGCGGCCGTCGACCAGCTCGGTTACGTGCCGAACCCGGCCGCCCGGGCGCTGGTCCGCGGCGGCGGCGGCGTACGACTGGTCGTGGCCGCCCAGGCGGCCAGCCCGGCGGTGCTGGACGACCCGTACGTCCACCAGGTGGTCGGCTCGGCCGCCCGGGTGTGCACACCCGCAGGTGTCGGGGTGGCGTTGCACTGGCTGCCGCTCGGCGACCCCCGCGGCCTGCACCAGCTCGCCGGGGACCGCACCGTGTGCGGGGTGATCCTGGTCAACACCACCGAGGATCTGCTGGCGGCGGTGCCCGGGTCAATGCGCGGCCGGGTGGTCTCGATCGGAGTCGGCTCGGCGACCGTGCCGTCGTTCGACGTCGACAACGCCGCCGGCTCGGACGCGGTGCTGCGCCACCTCTACGCCGCGGGTCGCCGCCGGATCGCCATGGTGACCGGCCCCCGCTGGCTGCCCTGCGCGCAACGCCCCGTGCAGACGTACCGCCGACTGATGCGCCAGGCCGGCCTGCCGGAGTGGGAGATCACCGGGGACTTCACGGCGGCGCGCGGCCGGTCGGCGGCCGGCGAGGCGCTGCGCCGCTGGGCGGACGTCGACGCCATCTACGCGATCAGCGACGACACCGCGCTCGGCGTGATCGCGGGGTTGCGTGACGCCGGTGTACGGGTGCCCGGCGACGTCGCGGTGGCCGGCTTCGACGACATCCCGCTGGCCGGGATGACCGCCCCGGCGCTGACCACGGCGAGTCACCCGGTCGGGCGGATCGCCGTCGCCGCGGCCACCGCCCTGCTGGACGGGCGTCCGGCCGCCCGGGTGACTCTCTTCCCGTCCACCCTGGTGGCCCGCTCCAGCGCCTGAGCGTCCGCGCGTTCCTGCCCGACGCCGACGGTTAAGCCCTGGCCGCCCGGGTAACCGCGTCGGACGTTGCGTCGACCGCGAGGAGCGCAGGCCGTGTCCGACTCCGCGCAGCCGCCCCCGGACTACCGGCACGGGCGGTTGACCGCGCGCCTGCACCCGCCGGTGGCGCCAGGGCCCACCGGCCTGCTGCGTCTGACCGGCCCCGACGGGGAGCGGCGGGCGCTGGCGTACGTTCCGGAGCCGGCAACCGACGGTTCGGCGTACCGGCTGGTGCTGCTCCTGCACGGCGCGGGTGGCTCCGCGCGACAGGGGCTGGACCTGCTGTCGCCGGTGGCGGACGCGCGGCACCTGCTGCTTGTCGCCCCGGAGTCGTCGGCGGCCAGTTGGGACCTGATCGCCGGCGGGTTCGGGGCGGACGTCAGGCGTGTCGACGGGCTGTTGCGGACCGTCTTCGACGGCTACCCGGTGCGGGACGTGACGTTCGGCGGTTTCTCCGACGGCGCCTCGTACGCGCTCTCGCTGGGCCTGGCCAACGGCGAGCTGGTCGACGCGGTGCTGGCCTTCTCCCCCGGTTTCGCCGCGCCACCGACCACCCACGGCCGGCCACGGATCTTCGTCTCGCACGGTGTCGACGACCGGGTGCTGCCCATCGACGTGTGCAGCCGCCGCCTCGTTCCCCACCTGCGCGGGCTCGGCTACGACGTCACCTACGAGGAGTTTCCCGGCGGCCACGAGATCCCCGCCCCGATCCGCGACTCCGCCACCAGGTGGCTCACCAGCGCATCCGGCGCCCCGCGCGCTCCCGTGCAGACGTCAGACGGCGGGCAGGCCGAGGGCTTCGTCGACGCGGGCGAGGACGGCGGCGTCGCCCTCCGGGTTGACACCGCGCAACAGGTCGATGGCCGTGGCCCGGACCTGACCGATGATCATGGCTAGGGGGAGGGTAGGCGTGGCGCCGAAGAGCTGCCCGGCGGTGCGCACGGCGGCCAACGCGGACTCGTCGGCCCGGCTGCCGTGCCGTTCGGCGGTCTCGTCCTGGCCGTCGAGGTCGGCGGCGAGCGCGGCACCGGCCTGGCGGACGGCCTCGGCAAGCGATCGCAGGGCGGCGCCCAGCTCCGGTGGCACCGGGGTGTGCAGCCGGCTCAGCGTCACGCCGGCGCGGGCCAGCACCCGGACGTTGCGGACCGCGTAGTCGATCTGCCGGATCGACTCGTCCACCGACCGCAGCCGACCGATGTGCCGGCGTCGCCGGACGTTGAGCCGCAGCGCCTCACCGGCGGCCAACACCCCGTCCCGCAGCCCGTCCACCCGGGCGTCCATCCCCCGGGCCTGCGTCAGCGCCGCGAACGCGGCGGTCTCGTCGCCGCGGTCCAGCGCGTCGGCGATCCCGCCCAGCAGCCCGGCCAGCTCGTCGAAGGTCCGCCGCACCTCGGCGACCAGCGGCGCGAGGGGGTGCCGGGCGTCGACGAGCAGGCTGGCCGCGAGCGCGACCGCGCCGCCGACGAGGGCGTCGACGAACCGGTTCGGCACCAACGACCCGTCCGGCGGTGCGACCACCACCAGGTAGAGCGCGGAGACCGCGGCCTGCACGAGCGTCACGCCGGTGGCGCCGAAGGCCACCGCGAGGAGGACGGTGAGCAGGATGACGGTGCCGACGGTCCAGGTGCTGCCGGGGCCGAGTGCCTGCACCACCAGGTCCGCGACGAGCACCCCGGCGGCGACCCCGAGCACGACCTCGACGGCCCGGCGGATACGTTGACCGCGGGTCTGACCGAGCACGATGAGCGCCGCGGCCGGCGCGAAGAAGGGCTGCGGGTGCCCGAGCAACCGGGTGGCCAGCAGCCACGCCACGGTCGCCGCGACGGTCGCCTCCAGCACCGGCCGCCAGCCGTGCCGCAGCCGCCCGCCGGCCGTCCGCAGGCCACTGAACCGCACCATCGCCACCCTCTGCTCAACCCGCCGTCAGCCCACGGCAGCCCGAGGCGATCGTCTCCCACTCCGTGCCGGCCCTGCTCACCGGGCTGCTCCCGGGTGCGGTCGCGGACCGGGACGGCTCACTACTTTCCGGTGACAGGTGCACAGCCCGGTCGCCTTCGCGCTGCGCAACGCCGTGTTGCGCCTCACCCCGCCCCGGGCCGCCCTGCGCAGCATGGCCCGCTACGCCGACTGGCGACCTCCGGCCGACTGAGCAGACTCGGCGGGCGTCGGGCCGGTGAACGCGGCGGTGTCGTCGGGTGCGGCGAGGAACCGGGTCAGCACCTCGACGGTGCCCGGCGTCCAGGGACGACCGTTGAGCACCTCGTCGCCGGGCACGAAGACCATCGCCGCGCCCTCACCGAGCACCACGTCCTCCTGTCGGGCCCGGGTGCGGCCCAGGAAGTAGTGCATCTCCCGATCCAGCTCGGGACGCGGCTGCACGGCGATCAGGCGCAGCGGCCCGTCGGCACGCAGGCCGGTCTCCTCCCACAGCTCCCGCTCGGCGGTCTGCTCCGGCGTCTCCCCCGCCTCCGCGTGGCCGCCGGGCAGCCCCCACACGTCCGGGTGGTACATCGCTTCGGTGTCCCGCAGTTGCAGCAGCAGCCGCCCGTCGGGATCCACCAGCAGCACACACGCGACGACGATCACCGGCTCAGCTTAGGCGGGTGTGCCGCCCCCGTACGCCTGCTCCCCCACCGCCACCAGCCGCGCGTGGTCGGCGGCGTCCCCGAGCATGCCGCGCAGGCCGGCGGCGTAGGCGGTCGCGGGGGTCACCCCGAGGTGGGCGGCGAACGCGTACTCGTCGGCCAGGGTGATGTCGAAGATGGCCGGGTCGTCGGTGGACACCGAGCAGGTGACCCCGGCGTCGGTCAGCACTGTCAGCGGATGGGGGAGGTCCGCGCGGGCCACGCCGAGGCGCAGGTTGGAGGTGGGCGTCACGTCCAACACGACGCCCCGCGCGGCCAGCTCGGCGACCAGCTCCGGGTCCTCCACGGCCCGCACCCCGTGCCGGACCCGGACCGCGCCCATCGCCAGCACCTCGCGGACCGCCTCCGGCCCGGCCGCCTCGCCCGCGTGCGGCACGAACGGCAGACCGCCGTCGCGGGCCAGCTCCACCATCCGGCGGTACGGCGTGGTCGGGTGCCGCCCCTCGGCGCCGGACAACCCGAAGCCGACCACCCCCTGCCCGGCGAACCGGGTGGCGACGCGGGCCGCGCTCTCGGTGAAGTCGACGTCGTGCCCCCGGCAGACCTGCGGGGTCAACCCGATCGACACCCCGTACGACTCGCGGGCCTCGGTCGCCGCGTCGACAAGCGCGGCGAGCAGGTTCGCCCAGCCGTCCAACCCGAGCCGCTCCTCGGCGTCCACGATCGGCTCCAGGTGGACCGCGCCGTCGCGGGCGGCCTCCGCGGCGTAGGCCAGCAGTGCCCGCCGGTAGTCCTGCGGCGTCCGCAGCACTGTCGTCATCGCGTTCCAGGTGGCGATGAAGTCGTACAGGTCGTCGAACCTTCCGGACGTCTCGGCCGGCACCGGGAGGCGATGGCCGCGGGCCAGCTCGGCGAGCAGCGCCGGGCGGACCGTTCCCTCCAGGTGGACGTGTAGTTCGATCTTCGGGGTGTGGCGCTGAGCCGGCGTCATCGCTGTCCTCGGGGGATGGTCGAACGGGTGGGTCCAGCCTGCCGCACCCCGGTCCGGGCCGACCTCCCCCACGCGGGGGATCACCACCGGAAAACTGTTCTCGACCCCAAAGCTCCAGAGTAGTCAATAGGCGCCCCGATCCGCCTCGGTCACATATGACAGTGCGTCGGTACAATCGGCGACTGCCTTGTGACTGATCGCTGACTGCCGATGGTGAAATGGATCACACACACTGATCCCATGAACAGGAGAGTCAACCGCGGTAAGGCACTCCGCGTCGCGGTGTGTCTCCTTCTGGTCGCCGTGTTGGGCGGCTGCATGCAACTCAACATGGGGCTCACCGTCAACGCCGACGACACCGTCGACGGGCAGTTGCTGCTGACCGCCGAGAAGTCCCTGCTGACCTCACGAAACAAGAACATCCCAGCGGCCTTCGCGGAGCTGCGGCAAAACATTCCCGCCCTGCCGGCGGGGGAAGAGACCCGGTACGAGGACGACAAACTCTTCGGCGCCCAGATCAGTTATCGCAAAGCGCCGCTGGCGGGTTTCGACACGGAGAGCGTAAAACTGGTCCGGAACGGCGACTTGTACCGTTTCACGTTGCCCCTCGATCCGTCGAAATACGGCGGAAAGGTGGCGCAGCAGAATCCGCAGCAACAGCAGGCGTTCCTCAAGCTGATGTCGTTCGAGATCTCGGTGACATTTCCCGGCCGGGTGATCGACAGCAACGGCACCGTCAACGGCCGGTCGGTCAGCTGGAAGGTCGACTCCAACCAGGACAAGCCGAGCGAGCTACGCGCCGTCGCCGAGGCGCCACCCCGACCGTCCACCTCGCCGGCCGCCGCCGGTGCTGACGACGGCGGCATCGGATGGCCGCTTATCGTCGGCGGCGCGCTCCTCCTGCTGCTGCTGCTCGCCGCGGTCGGCGTACTCCTGCTGCGACGCCGGCGGCCCACGGCGCCGGCCGCCCCCGGTCCGACCTCGCCCGGACCGACACCGCCGGGCCCGCCCGCCGGCGCCCCGGGGCCCGGTTGATCCACCCGGTGGCCGGCTGAGCCGGCCACGCCCGGCCCCGGCCGCCCCCGAGACGACGGCGACCGGCCCCGGCGCTGCCACCCGGCAGCACCGGACCTCACCACCACCACATCCCGGTCGCACCATCGCAGAAAAGGGGGATCGTCATGAACGATCTCTTCACCTGGGCAGCCCTGGGGACCATCGCCGGCGCGAGCGCCGCCACCCTGCTGGCCACAAACGTCATCGGGGGGCTGATCGGCCCCAGCGGCGACAAGCTCCGCAAGTGGATCGCCATCGTCATCGCGCTCCTGCTGTCCTACCTCACCGCGGCGTTCGCGGACGAGGTCGGTGGCGAGAAGTGGATCATCGCGTTCTTCAACGCGCTTGTCATCTTCTCCGCCGCGCTCGGCGTCAGCCAGTTCCCGCCCGGCAACCGGCAGGCGACGCCGACCCAACTCGCGAGCGGTCGCGAGCCCAAAATCTTCCGCTCCTGGGTCTGAGGGGGATGACGTCATGGTCTTCGGAGTTCTCAGCGCGGCGATCCAGGTCATCCTCGGCGCCCTGTTCGGCTTCCTCGCCGGCGGCCCGATCGGGCTTCTGGTCGGCGCCGTCGTGGGCCTGCTCGTCGGCGCGGTCTTCGGCTGGGCGGTGGCCTCCGCCGGGGTGTACGCGGCGGACGCCCGCGGCATCTTCCT
This sequence comes from Micromonospora sp. NPDC049175, assembly GCF_043197345.1. Classification (NCBI taxonomy): domain Bacteria; kingdom Bacillati; phylum Actinomycetota; class Actinomycetes; order Micromonosporales; family Micromonosporaceae; genus Micromonospora; species Micromonospora sp. NPDC049175. Next base: position 182,393 of record NZ_JBICSY010000006.1, read on the forward strand.
CTTCGTCGTCGACCACACCTGGAGTCTGCTCAACACGGTCGTCGGCGCCATCTACCTGACCGTGCACCTGGTCTTCGGGCACTCACTGGACCGGCCCACGTCGTCGGGCAGCGGCCGGGTCAGCGTGGTGCAGGGGGTCTCGCCCCGCTACGCCACCACCATCGGCACCGTCTGCGCCGGCTCCAGCTCGGGCATCCAACGGCACGAGGACGTGCACATCTTCCAGGGCCGCCTGCTCGGCCCGCTCTACATCCCGCTGGTGCTGGCGAACTACGTGCTGTTCACCATCGCCCCGGTGTGGCTGCTCTACCACGACCACGCGAACGCCCCGATCAACCGGTTCACCAGGTACTTCGAGATCGGCGTCTACCCGCACGTCTGGAACGAGGCCATCGCGTACCGGATCCAGGGGACGCCGCCGCGATGACCGACCACGGGCGCGGACCGATCGAGACGACCACCGCCGAGTTGGCCGCCTGGCTGACCAGCGCGGCGGGGGAACCCGTCCCGATCGGCCCGCCCCGCACCGGCGGCGACGCCGCCGGCCTCACCCTCTGGCCGCTGGAGCTGCGCCCGGCCCGGCAGACCCGCTCCAGCGGCGCGGTCCGCGAACCGTACCGGTTCACGGTCCGCTACCTGCTCTGCGTGACCGGGCCGGCCGGGTTGCCCCGGCTGGACCGGGTGCTCACCACCGCCACCAGCGAGGGCAGCTACGCGGTCGTCCTGGAGGCGGGTGACCCGCCATTGTGGGCGGCGTTCGGCGTCGCGCCGCGTCCGGCGCTGCTGATCGACGTACCCGCGCAGGTCGACCACCCGACCCCGGCCGCACCGCCGGTGCTGCGACCGCTGCGGCTGCGGCAACTGGAGGTACGCACGCTCACCGGCCGGGTGGTCGGCCCCGAGGACCAGCCGCTCACCGCGATGCGGGTCGAGCTGTCGGCCACCGGATCCGCCACCCGCACCGACTCCGACGGTCGTTTTCGGCTCGTCGGCGTCCCGCATGACCCCGAGCACCCGTTCCCGGCCCGGCTGCGACTGACCGGGCGTGGGCTCGTCCTCACCGCCGACGTCGACCCCGGCGAACCCGACCTCGTCATCGTCTGCGCGCCACCGACCCACTGACGCCCACCCGCACAGGAGGACCGATGCCCAGCTACTTCTCCCCCGGCATCTATGTCGAGGAGGTCCCCAGCGGCGCCCGACCGATCGGCCCGGCGAGCACCAGCATCGCCGCCTTCGTCGGAATCGCCCCGAACCGCGACGCCCAACTGGGCCGGGCGGTGCCGGTCAACAACTGGACGGAGTTCCTGCGGCTCTTCGCCGACGGAGAACGGATGGAGAGCACCCCGCTGGCCCGAGCGGTCTTCGGCTTCCTGGACAACGGGGGCGCCCGCTGCTGGGTGGTGAACGTCGGCGAGGGCGGCGCGATCATCGGCACCGGGCAGCGGCGCGGTGGCCTGCAACTGCTGGAGGCCATCGACGAGATCTCCATCATCGCCGCACCCGGCTTCCACGACGTGGTGTCGCACGAGGCGCTGCTCAGCATGGCCGAGCGGACCCGCACCATGGTCGCGATCTGCGACCCGGCGCCGGACATCGACGACATCGCCGCGCTGACCCGGGTCGCCACCCCGTCCTCCGGCAAACCCCCCAAGCCCGCCGAGGGTACGGCCGGCGGCTCGGCTGGTACCGGCGGCGGCTCGGCCGGTCCTGGCGGCTCGGGTGGGCACGAGGGGGCGGCGTACCGGCCCCGGCAGTCCGAGTTCGGCGCCTTCTACTACCCGTGGCTACGGGTCCGCGACCCGATCAGCGGCGAGTTGGAACTGACCCCGCCGAGCGGGCACCTGGCCGGCATCTGGGCGCGTACCGACGCCCTGCGCGGCGTGCACAAGGCGCCGGCCAACGAACCCGTCCGTGGGGCCGTGGACCTGGGCTACCTGGTCACCCGGCCGGAACACGACGTGCTCAACCCCAAGGGCGTCAACGTGATCCGCTACTTCGCCGGTGAGGGCATCCGGGTCTGGGGCGCCCGTACGCTCGCCGCCGAGGCCAGCGAGTGGCGCTACCTCAACGTCCGGCGACTCAGCATCGCCATCGAACAGGCCATCGCCAACGGCACCCGGTGGATGGTGTTCGAGCCCAACGACTTCACCCTCTGGCGCTCGATCCGGCGCGACATCGGGGCGTTCCTCACCCGGGTGTGGCGCGACGGGGCGCTGCTCGGGCGCAGCCCCGAGGAGGCGTTCTTCGTCAAGTGCGACGAGGAGACCAACCCGGCGGACGTCCGCGACGCGGGCATGGTGATCGCCCACATCGGCATCGCCGTCGTCAAGCCCGCCGAATTCGTGGTGTTCAAGCTGAGCCAGTGGGCCGGCGGCACCGAGACCGAGACGATCGGAGGCTGACATGCCCACCACAGCCACCCCGCAGCCCGGCGCCCCGGTCGACCCGTACCGGGCGTACAACTTCCGGCTGCTCATCAACGGCGTCACCAACGGCCACTTCACCGAGATGACCGGGCTGGAGGTGAACATCCCCGGGCAGCCGTACCGGGAGCACGGCCTGGGCCGGATGCGGATGGTGCCCGGCCAGGCCGAGTACGAGCCGGTGACGCTGCACTTCGGCCTCACCGCCTCCCGCGAGCTGTGGGACTGGGTGAACGCCACCGCGCAGGGCACCCTCAACCGCCGCAACGTCTCCGTGGTGCTGCTCGACTCGGTCGGGACCGCCGAGGTGCTGCGCTGGAACCTGATCGACGCCTGGCCCACCCGGTGGCGTGGCGCGCACCTCAACACACTCAGCCACGAGATCGCCATCGCCGCGTTGACCCTGCGCTACGAGGGTCTGGAGTTGGAGACCGGCGGTGCCACCGCGCCGACACCCGCGTAGCTGGCTGGCCGGCCGACTGCGCTCGGCGGCCGGGGCGGTGCAGCGCCTCGCCGGGCGGGTCGAGTCAGGCGAACACCGCACACCCCGTGCGCCCGCCGCACACCATGGGCCGCCGCCGCCGGAGACGCCCGGGGCGACACCGCGCCGCTTCGGGGAACCCCCGCAGCACTGGCTGGACCTGGTCACCGCCCACGCACCAGGTCTGCTGCACGACCTGGACCTCGACCGGCCCGCTGCGGCACCGCCGCAGGGGCGCGATGACCGTGCCAGCGGCTCGGGCTCGGGCTCCGGCTCCGGCTCCGGTCTTGGCTCCGGCTCCGACCTTGGCCCCGGCTCGGGCCTTGGACCTGGCTCCGGCTCCGGTGATCGGATCGATCAGGACGGACCGGATCGGTGGGCTGCGGTGACCGGGCCAGCTCGGCCCGCCGGGGAGGGTGTCGGGCTTCCTGCCGACTCGGTGGGCCGTCGTGCCCCCGGCACGGTGGGTCCTCGTGCCCCCGGCACGGTGGGTCCTCGTGGCCCCGGCACGGGTGGTGGGCCCGGCGGCGCAACCAGCAGGAGCGGCCCGGACGCGGACGCGCACTCCTACGGGCATGGCCGCCCGGCGTCCGCCACACCCGGCACGGTGGGTGACGACGGTACGGACGGTCACCACGGCACGGTCGGTCACGACGGCAGAGTCGGTGACAACCGCACGGTCGATGACAACGGCACGGTCGATGACAACGGCACGGTCGGTCACGACGGGACGGTGGACGGGGCGTACGGCGTCGACGGGCTGGTGGCGACGCGCGGGGTCGGAGGGCCGGACGGGTCGCGTTCGACGGGCGCAATCGGACGGTCGCAGCACGCGTCGAGGGCAGCCGACCGGTCCGGCGGTCCAGGGGTGGGCGGTGCCAGCCCACCGGGCGGCAGCCGCGCCGCCCACGGCGCGGTGACCGGCGAGGTGCCCCTCGCACCGGATGCGGGCCGACGTTCACGGGGCCGGCTGCTGGGCGGCTGGCGTCTGCGCGCATCCCGACGTGGCGCGGCGACAGGCCCGGCGCGGGACGACACGCCGGCCATCGACACGGAAGAGCGGTACACCGAAGCCAGACGCGGTCCAGGAGGCCGCCGAGCGCCAACCGCCCCGGCCAGATCTCCCCTCCACACCCCTCCCGCCGAGATCTTGGAAGATTTCGGCCCCTCCAGGGGCACTTCCTTTCCAAGATCTAGAACTGACTCCGCCGACGTCGGCGGGTTGAGGTCGGGTCGAGCGGCAGCTCGGGGCGGGCGATCCGCTGGGGGCGGGATCGCGGGTGACGGGATCGCGGGTGGCGGCCGGACGGTAGGGGGCGTCGGGGCGGGCGGGGGCGGCGGGGGCGGGGCGGCGGGGGGCGGCGGGGCGGCGGCTGGGGGCGGGTTGTGGCCGGCTCTGCCGGGCGAGCGGGCACGGTCGGGGCAGCAGGGTGGCGAGTCGGTCGGACCGCACACCGGACCGCGGGACGGTCCGGCCGCTGGGGCCGCAGGTGTCGGCTGGATCGGTTCGGCCTACCACGATCCGGGCGGCGGGCGAGGCCCGGACCAGCCCGACGCGACGGCGTTCGACAGGTGGCCGGCGCTGCCCGATGACAGCGCGCTGTCATCGGTCGCCGGTGCGGCGCTGGACACCGCCCACCTGACCCGGCTGGACCGGGAACAGGCGGGTGGCTGATGGAACGCGTCGCCTTCCTCATCGACTCCACAGGCGTTCGGGTGGACTGCCTGCTCAACCCGGAGACTGTGCAGGTGACCCGGCTCGCTGGCGTACGCCATCGGGGTGCCGGCGACGGGCAGCTCACCGGGTCCGGGCTGGCCGACGACCCGCTTGTCTTCACCGGTGGCGGCCGGACCGAGCTGGTGCTCGACCTGCTCTTCGACGTCGAGTTCGTCCAGGCGCAGGTCCGTCCGGCCGATGTGCGGGTGCTCACCCGTCCGCTGTGGATGCTCGCGGAGAACTCGGCCGCCGAGCATGGCTGGCTGCGTCCGCCGCTGGTCCGCTTGGTGTGGGGAAAGACCTGGAACGTACCCGGGGTGATCATCGCGGTGGCGGAGCGGTTCGACGCGTTCACCGGCACCGGCTCGCCCCGGCGTTCCTGGTTGCGGCTGAAGTTGGTCCGCGCCGCGGAGACGGCCGACCAGGCCGAGGCGGGGTTCGCCGAGGAGTTGGCCGCGGCGAGCACCCCGACGGCCGCCCCGGGCAGCGCGGTGATCGCCGCGGGCGACGGCGCGGCGGAGCCGGGCCGTTCCGGTGTGCGGTTCGACCTGCTGGCCAACGACGCGCTCGGCTCGCCGCTGCGCTGGCGTCTGCTCGCCGAACACAACCGGATCACCGACCCCCTCGCGGTGCCGGCCGGCACCACCCTGGCCGTGCCACCACCCGGTGCGCCAGGCAGCGGATCAGTGGTGGGCGCGGTGACCGGAGTCGCGCGGGCGTTGGCCGGCGGGGTGGGTGCCGGCGCGTCGTTCGTCGGAGCCTCGATCGCCACCGCGCCCGCCGCCTGGGGCCCGACCGGCACCAACCCCACCCCCGGGGGTACGCCGTGACAAGCGTCGCGCCCCGGGCCCTGATCGTCGTGCTCGACGGCGTCGAGCTGACCGGTGCGGTTCGTCAGCGGATCCGGTCGCTGCGGGTGGCGGCACGGCTGGACCAGCCCACCCAGGCGGAGCTCGTGCTCGCCACCTCCGTCGGCGTCGGCGCGTTCGACCCGGCGGTACGCCCCGGCACGACGCTCGACGTCCGGCTCGCCGACCACGCCGACGCCCTGTTCAACGGGGAGGTCACCGCCGTGGAGGTCGAGTACGCCGGCGACGGGGCGGCGGTGCTGCGGCTGCGGGCGTACGACCCACTGCACCGGCTGCGCAAGCGTCAGGGGTTGCGGGTGTTCACGTCGGTGACCGCCGTGGATTTGGCCCGGGAGTTGTGCGGTGCGGTGGGGCTGGAGGTGAGCGCGGAGGTCGACGGGCCGCGGCTGGACCGGCTGTCGCAGCACCGGCACAGTGATCTGGAGCTGCTGTGCGAGGTGGCCGGCCGGGCCGGGCTGCACCTGGCCGCCGACGACGGTACGGTCCGGCTGGTCACCCTCGCCGGCTACGGGGAGCCGGTCGCGCTGACCCTCGGCGCGGGCGTGCACAGCCTGCGCCTGTCCACGAACGCCGACCAGGCCAGCGGTGCCAGCGCCGCGTTGGGTTGGCACCCGCAGCGGGCCGAGGTGATCAGCCAGCAGGCCGACGAGGCGCGGTGTGGCCGACCGGCGTTCGACCGACCGGACCCGGCCGACGTGGGCGCCGACGGGGTCCGCACCGCCGTCGACCAGCCGGGCCGCAGCGACGACGAGTTGGCGGCGCTGGCCCAGGCGCGGCTGGACACCCGGGCGGCGGCGCTCGTCACCGCCGAGGGGGTGGCCGAGGGCGATCCGGCGCTGCGGCCGGGCCGGCGGGTCGCCCTGAGCGGTGTGCCCGAGCCGGTCGCCGGGGCGTACGTGCTGACCGAGGTGGTGCACACCGTGGACGGCAACGGGCACCTGACGCGCTTCTCCACGGTCCCGCCGGTCGCTCCACCGACCCCGATTGGCGGTGCGGTGGTCACCCTCGGCACCGTCACCGACGTCGCCGACCCCGACGGGCTGGGCCGGGTCCGGCTGACCCTGCCGGCCTACGGGGACCTGGACGCCGGCTGGCTGGCGGTGCTCTGCCCCGGCGCGGGGCGGGGCAAGGGTCTGGTGGCGCTGCCCGATCCGGACGACAGCGTGCTCGTGGTGCTGCCCGCCGGCGAGCCGGCCTCGGGCGTCGTGCTCGGTTCGCTGTTCGGCGCCGTCGAGCCGTACGACGCGGGCATCGACGACGGCCGGGCGCGGCGCTGGACGATGCGCACCGCTGGTGGGCAGTCGATAGTCGTTGACGACGTGCGGCGCAGCCTGCGGCTGGCCACCGAGGGTGGCAGCTTCCTGGAACTGACCCCGGATCTGGCCACCCTGCACGCGGCGTCCGACCTGGTGATCTCCGCACCGGGCCGGGCCATCGTGGTCCGCGCCCGCAGCGTGGACTTCCTGCACGCCGAGTCGACCGAGGACCCGACCACCGCGGCGCGGCAGGCGGGTTCGCTGGCCCGCGCCCACCACGAAGGAGGCGGCTGATGCGCTGGATCCACAGTGACTCCGTGATCACCTGCGATCACGACGGCCGGGTCGAGAACCGACCCTCACAGCGGTGGGTGACCGTCACCGGCGTACCCGTGCTCGTCGACGACGACCCGGAGGGACGCGACATCAAGGCCTGCCCGAACTACGGCCCGACCATCAAGCCGTGCGGCAAGACCCTGAACGTCCGGGTCGGCTACAGCGACTGGCTGCGGGTCGACGGGCAGCGGGTGGTGCTGTCGCACCTGGAGGGGTTCACCGACGGCACGCCGCCGGGGCTGGTCCACCACACGGTGCGCGACCCCCGCCAGCCGTTGCTGGGGGCGGACCGGTGAGGGCCTTCCGTTTCGTCGGGGCCGGCTTCGACGCCGGGCGCGGCGGCGGGCCGGCACTGACCGCGGCCGGCGGCCTGGCGATGACCGAGGGCGACGAGAGCGTACGGCAGGCGCTGTTCCTGCTCCTGTCGACGACGCCGGGCGAGCGGCTGATGCGACCCGGGTACGGCTCCCGGCTGCACCGGCTCGTCTTCGCGCCCAACGACGACACCACGGCGGGCCTGGCCATCCACTACGTCCGGCAGGCCATCGCCCGGTGGGAGCCACGGGTCGAGGTGATCGACGTGGACGCCGGTCCGGATCTGGACGACGCGTGGCGGTTGGTGATCCGGTTGGACTACCGGGTGCGCGCCAGCCTGACACCCGGGCAACTTGTCTTCTCCGTGGACCTGCTCCCCGCCGACGAGCCCGCGCAGGGAGGACAGTCATGACGCTGCCCGTGCCGCACCTGGACGATCGCGGGTTCCTCGACCTCGTCACCGAGGCCCGGGAACGGATCCGGCAGTCCTGCCCGGCGTGGACCGACCTGTCGGCGCACGACCCCGGGATGGCGCTCGTGGAGGCGTTCGCGCACCTGACCGAGGTGATGATCTACCGCCTGAACCAGTTGCCGGAGAAGGCGTACGTCTCGTTTCTGAACCTGCTCGGGGTCACCCGGCACGCGCCCACCGCGGCCTGGGCGGACGTCCGGTTCACCCGCAGCGGCGGCGACCGGGCCGCGATCCGGATCCCGGCCGGGCTGCGCGTCGCGGCGGCGCGCGGCGCGGATCCCCGGCCGGTTGTCTTCGTGACCACCGAGCCGACGCTGCTGGCCGCCGGCGAGACGTCGGTGACGGTACGGATGCACCACTGCGAACTCGTCGAGGCCGAGCTGCTCGGCGTGGGCACCGGCCAGCCGGGGCAGGTGCTGCGGGCCGCCCACGCCCCGCTGGCGCACACCGCCGAGGCGCTGGACCTGCTGCTCGGCGTGGAGGTGCCGGCCGGCACCGTGGAGCTGGGCGCGGCGGCCCGGGAGCACGACGGCCGCACGTACGAGATCTGGCGGCCGGTGGACAGCTTCGCCGGGCTCGGCTCGCAGGCCAAGGCGTACCTGGTGGACCGCTGCTCGGGCACCGTCACCTTCGCCCCGGCCCTGGACCTGCGACCGCCGACCCGGCCCGGCGATCCCGCGCCAGCCGGCCCGGCTCCGGTGACCGTGGCGGCGGTGCCGCCGGCCGGGCGGCAGGTCCGGCTCTGGTACCGCGCCGGTGGCGGGCCCACCGGCAACGTCGCGGCGGGCACGCTCACCAGCCTGCGCGACCCGCTACCCGGGGTACGCGTGGACAACCCCGCCCCGGCGGCCGGCGGCCGGGAGGTGGAGGCGTTGGAATCGGTGCTGCTGCGCGGCCCGTACGAGTTCTTCGCCCAGCAACGGGCGGTCACCGCCCGCGACTTCGAGGTCCTCGCCACCAGTTCCGGGGCGGTGGCACGGGCGCGGGCGTTCACCCGCGCGGCGGTGTACAGCTTCGCCCGGCCCGGTGAGGTCGAGGTGGTGCTGGTGCCGTACGTGCCGCCGACGGCCCGCCCCGGTGGCCGCCTGCCGGTGGCGGTGTTGCGCGAGCACGAGGTGCCCGAGGCGCGCCGCCGGGTGGAGGCCGACCTGGAGGAACGCCGGATGGTCGGCATCCGGTCCCGGGCCACCTGGGCCCGGTTCAAGGCGGTGTCGGTCCGGGCCCGGGTGGTGGTCCGCCGGGAGGAGGACGTGGACGCGGTACGCCGCCGGATCCACGACCGGCTGCACCAGACGTTGAGTCCGCTGCCGACCGCGCTCAACCCGACCGGTTGGCCGTTCGGCGAACCACTGCGGGCGTCGAACGTGTACCGGCTGTTGGAGCACGCCGAGCCGGGTGTGCGCTACGTCGAGTCGGTCCGGTTCGTGGTCGACGAGGCCCCCGACGCGGAGGTACGCGCCCTCGCCGTCGACAAGTACCAGCCGCGCACCTGGTACGCCGGGCGCGGCCCGGTGCTGTTCCGCTCCAGCAACGGCGGCGCGGGGTGGGAGCCGGCCGGCCGGTTCGACGACGAGACGGTGCTGCGCATCGCGCCCGCGCCCGCGCCGGTGCGGCCGGGAATCGTCGCGCGCCCCGGCTCGGTGGCCGTGGTGACGCTGCGGTCCTCCGGTGGCTCCCGGGTGCACCTGAGCACCGACCTGGGTGAGACCTGGTCGCTGCTGACCGACCTGGACGCGCGGATCTCCGACGTGGCCTGGCTGGACCGCGACGGCGCGGGCGCGCTGCTGGTGGCCACCGACACCGGCCTGTACGAGGTGTCGTTGCTGCCCGGGGCGGTGCCGTTGCAGATCCTTGTCGACCCGTCCGACGCCGACCGGGGGTTCTACGCGGTGCGCGCGTTCGTCTCGGAGCGGGGCGCGCCGGGGGTGGCGGTGGCCGCGCAGGCCGGCTTCGGGGTGTACCTGTCCACCGCCGCCGGCCGACCGGGCAGCTTCGTGCACGTGGGCCTGGCGAACGTGGACAACCGGGTGCTCGCCGTGCAGTACGACGGCCCGGCGACGCTGCTGTGGAGCGGCGCCGGCGAGCCGGACCCGAAGAAGCCGGGGCAGGGTTGCCACCGCACCCGGTTGTTCGAGTCCGACGTGAAGTGGCAGCCGGTGCAACTCGGCTGGGTCGGCGGCACGTGCCGCGACCTGGCGTTCGCCGGGCAGCTCGCGGTGGCGGCGACGCAGAGCGGCGGGGTGCTGCGGCTGGACACCCTCGCCGCCCAGCCGCAGTGGCAGACGGTGTCGGTCAACTGCGGGTTGCCGCTGCGCGACCGGACCCGGTTCGTCCCGGTGGACGCCATCGCCGTGGGCGGCCCGGCCGGCGGCAGCCCAGCCGGCGGCGCCGGAACGGGCGGCGGCCCAGCGAGCGGCGGCCCCGCAGGCGGCGTACCGGCCGGCCCGGCGGAACGGCTGATCCTGGCCGGCGGCGAACGCGGCGTGCACCGCAGCGCCGACGCCGTCGACTGGACGCCCAGCGCCAACCAGGCCACCGCCGACGTGGTGACCGTCCCGGATACCTGGCTGCTCTGCTCCGGCGAGCACGACATCGAGGTGGTGCGCCAGGATGCGACGTTCGGCGATTGAACGGCTGCTGCCCGCCGCCTACCAGCGGGCCTGCGTACCCGGCAGCGTGCTCTGGGCGCTGCTGGACGTGATGGAGGGGCTGCACGCCCCGGACGAGGCGATCCTCGCCGAGGTGGACGCCCTGTTGGACCCGTACCGGGCCCCGGACGGGCTGGTCGTGCGGTTGACCCGCTGGGTGGCGATGGACCACGTGGTGGCCTCACCCCGGCCGGACGCCCCCCTGCCGCTGCCGGTGGGACGGCTGCGCGACCTGGTCGCCAACGCCGCCCTGCTGGCCCGGTGGCGCGGCACCCCGTACGGCATGCGGCGGGCCCTGGAGCTGGCCACCGGGATGCCGGGCTTCGCCATCGACGAGCCGGCCGAACGGCCCTTCCACGTCGTGGTGCGGGTCCCCGCCACCGCCGCCGGCCAACTCGCCGTGATCACCCGCATCGTCGAGGCGGAGAAACCCGCCTCGACCACCGTCGAGATCGTCCTGGAAGAGGAGTCGTCATGACCACCGAATGGGCGGTCGTCGCCGCCGCCGAGCAGTTCACCCTCGACCCGCGCAACAGCGGCGAGCTGACCTTCACCGTCTCCAACCCGGGCGCCGCACCGGACACGGTGGTGTTCGACGTGGCGCCCGGCGACGGCTCCCAGCGGGCGTGGTTCACCGTCGCCGAACCGCAACGGGTGGTAGCCGGGCAGGGCTCGGTGTCGTTCCTGGTCACGCTCGCCGTGCCCGCCGGCACCCCGCCTCGGCGCTACGACATGACCGGGTTCGCGTACTCGGCGAACACCGCGCCCGAGGAGAGTTCCCGGTCCAGCGGTCGGGTCACGTACGAGGTGCGGGCGGTCGCGCCGCCTCGGCGTACCCCGTGGTTGTGGATCGCCGCCGCGGCGGCGTTGGTGCTGGTGGTGGTGGCCGTGGGGGTGGTCCTGCTGACCCGCGACGGCGAGCCGGCCCCGGGCACGCCGAGGGTGGTCACCATCGAGGCGGAGAGCCTGGTGGACACCGCGGTGGTCACGTCGCCGCAGAAGAGCAAGGCCGCCGTGGGCGCGCAGCCCAACTGCTGCGCGGTGACCTGGTCCGACGACAAGCAACTGTTCTTCACGGGGCTGGCCATCGGTGACCAGGTGACGGTGACGGTGCAGATCCCGGCCGACGGCACCTGGCGGTTCGCCACGGTACGGACCATGGCCCCCGATTACGCGAACACCGTCTTCACCATCGACGGCAACCAGGTCGGCGGCACGTTCCTCGGCTTCAGCGCGAAGGTGCAGACGACGGAGTTCCTGGACGTCGCGACGATCCGGCTGGCCAAGGGGCCGCACCAGGTCACGCTGCTGGTGGTGGGCAAGACACAGGGTACGAAATCCTATTTCGCCGGGGTGGACACGATCCGGTTCAGCGAGGTCGTGTCACCTGTCGCCGCGCGATGAGTGGCCGGCAGAAGGCGCTGCTGGGGCTGCTGGCCGGGCTGCTGGTGGCGCTGTTCGTGGTCGCGGTCGGCGTGGGCGGCGGCGACCGGGGTGATCCGGGCGCCCGGCACGGGTTCGTCGACGGGTTGGCCGCGCTGGGCGGCGAGCGTGCGGCGGTGGATCCGGCGACCGTCGACGCCGACTGCGCCGACGATGCCGGCCGGTTGACGTTCTCCGGCAGGTGCGTGGTGCGCGTCGCCGACCCGGGCGGGCTGCGCACCCTCGTGCTGCGCAGCGCGGCACGGTTCACCGTCGTCGCGCCGGCGCCCGGCGACGCCGACCTCGCCATCCGCGACGAGGTCGAGCCGGCGTCCGACGGCACCGGCGCGGTGGCGAAGGTCGCCGTCGACCAGGCCACCGAGGTGGGCCTGACCTGCCCCGGCCTCGGGAGCTGCACAGTCCTCGTGGCCACGTCCTGACCATGATCGTCGCCGTCCCGTCCGGACCGGACCGTCGCGACCACGTCCTGAGCTGAGAGGAAGGTGTCGCCGTGGGTGACCTGCGTAAACCGTTCCTGTTGCTGGCGATGCTCGCCATCGTCCTGGCGATCGGCGTGGAGTTGGGCGCCGGGCTGCTGCTGGGCGGCGCCGACGCCGGGGCGGCACTCACGGACAGCGCCGGCGCGCTGGAGGTCGACCTCGACAACGTGTCCGGGGTCAGCGAGCCGTCCGGCCGGGGCACCGGGTACCTGGCGTTGATCGACGCGGTGGCGGTCTGGAGCACCGGGCTGTTCTGCCTGGGCATGCTGCTGCCCGAACGGGTCCAGGGCCGGGTGCAGGGCGTCGCCAGCCTGATCTTCTCGATCATCCTGATCATCGTCGGGCTGGTCGCGCTCCTCGTCGCGTTCGTGGAGCTGACCATCATGGTGTCGCTGTTCCTGGCGGTCCCGTTCGGCACGATCGCGTACCTGGCGCTGTGGGGGTTCTTCCCGGTCGGCGAGGCGGCGCTGCTGCTGGGGCTGGTGCTGCTGCTCAAACTGGTGTGGGCCGGGCTGCTGGTGCTGGCCCAGCCACGCTTCCTGCAGAACAAGGGTCTCGTCCTGCTGATCCTCACCACCCTGCTGTGCACGGTCGTCCTGGAGTTCCTGCACAACCTGGTGCCGGTGATCCTGGTGAGCATCGTCGACGACGTGGCGGCACTCGTCTTCGCGGTGATCGCGATCATCTGGGGGCTGGTGCTGCTGATCGGGTCGATCCCGGCGATCGTGAAGGCCGTCCGGGTGACGGCCGCCCTGCCGGCCCGGTCCGGAACGCCCCCACCCCGGTGATCATGAGGTTATCGTCCTCTGGCCCGGCGTGTCGCAGCTATAACCTCATGATCGACGCACGCGTCGGGGTGGGGGGGTGGGGGGGTGGGGGGTGGGGGGGTTAGTCCACCTTGGTTAGGAGGGGTTTGCCTTTTTCTACTACGTAGGTGGCCAGCTCTACCGCTATGCCGTCGCCTACGTTGCGGGCCTGGTGGTGGACGCCGTAGGGGACGGTCAGCGCGTCGCCGACATTGCACACGATCGGTGGCTGGCCCTCGAGCGTGTATTCCAGGGTGCCCTGAAGAACGCAGATGATCTCTTCACCGGGATGGAAGTGCTTGAACGGCGGCGAGTCGGGGGTGAACTCCACCCGGCTCTGGATGACCTCGCGTCCGGGAATGCTGAGATCGTGTTTCTGGAGATCGACGCGCCACAGCCCCGGCGCTCCCTCCACCGCTGTCGGGCTGATCCCCTCGGGTCGATCTTTCCCACTCATCTCGGCCTCCTGCACGCCGTCGTGCGGGCGGCACCCGCCCCGGTTGGCAATTCCCGAGAATAGGTGGCCGCGGAGCCGTCGGGGCGAGGATGCCGAGAAAGCAAGACCCGCGCGGCCCGGTCACGTCGCGGGACGCCCGCCCGGTGGCGTCGTCGCGGCCAGGGCAGCGGCGGCGCGGTCCAGGGCACCGTCGGCGACGACCACCGCGTGCCGGCCCCGCCGCGTCGTGCCGGCCGCGATGGTGACCGGCCGCTCGAACGCGAACGCCACCCCGACGCCCGGATACATCGCGGTCCGCGTGAACCACCTGTCACCGTCGCCGAGACCACCGAAGACCAGTGTGTACGCCCGCCCGTCCGGCCCGGTCCCGACCAGGGCGACCCACGGCTCGGCGGAACCGTTCACCGCCTCCTCCCCGGTCGCCGAGGCGTCGAACACCGACGCGGGTCCGGTCGAGACCGCCCGCCAGAAGAACCCGCCGTAGCCGGCGCCGTCGGGGCGGCCGTTGGTGGCCGGGCTGCCCAGCCGCACGTCCTGCCCGTCCGGGGCCCGAAGCGTGTAGTCCACGTCCAGCCGCCAGGCCGACAGCTCCTCGGCCGGTCCCGCGCCGGTCAACGGGACGGCGCTGAGCCGGCGGTCTTCGGTGAGCAGCACCGCCCCGCGCGGGTCGCGCCACTCCAGTCGGTGGGCCAACCGGTCGGCGGAGCGCCGCGACCAACGGGTGTGCGCGATCCGCCCGTGGTCCTCGCGCCAGGTGTAGCCGACGTCGCGGACGTAGGTGCGCCCGCCCCAGAGGTTGCTGCCGTTGACGTCCTGCACGGCGAGGGAGGCGCCGAGGTGCCACACGTGGTCGGCGGGCAGCGCGTCGGTGACCACCGTGCCGCCCAGGGTGCGGACCGGATGCAGGTACGGTCGCGGCCCGTGCCGCGCGTCCAGGGCCGGGTCGACCACGTACCGGGCCACCTCCGTGTCCCCCACCCACAGCCGCGCCGGCTCCCGCCCGGTGCTCACGGCAGCTCCACGCCGGTGGGAGCCGGCCACCGACCCGCGACGGCGTGCAGGGCGGCCACCGTGTACCCGGCGAGGATCGGCACCGCGACCGGGGTGACAAGCACGGCGAGCAGCGCGGCCAGCGCGGTCACCCCGGCGAGGGCGGCCCAGCGGGCGGGCGCGTCGAGGCAGGCGCGGGCGGCGGACCGGGCCGCGGCCCGCCACCGCCCACCCCCGTTGCCGCCCACCTCGACGACGACCAGCCCGGCGTACCCGGCCAGGCCGGCCGCGACAAGCGCGGTCACCAGCAGCGCCGGAGCCCCGCCCGGCACCCGGCCGGTGGCCAGTGCCGCCAGGTCGACGGCGAGCAGCCCGGCCACGGCGAGCGTGAGCAGGCTGACCGGCACGCCCGGCAGGACCAGGCGGCCGAACCGGCGCACGGTGGCCCGCGCCGACGGCCAAGTGCCGGTACGCGTCCAGTCGTGCACCGCCGCGCTGGCGGCGCCGGACGCCGCCGCCGCGGTGAGCAGGGGCGCCGCGGCGAGGGTCAGCAGGATGCCCAGCAGCGCCAGGTCGGCGGCGTCGCGGGCGACGTCACGCCAGTCCCGCCGGCCAGCGGCCTCGGTCGCCGGTTCAGCCCTTGATGCCACTTGTGTTGATCCCCTCGACGAGCATCCGCTGGAACGCGACGAAGAACAGGAAGACCGGCAGCAGCGACAGCACCGACATGGCGAACATCGGCCCGACCGCGCTCTGGCTGGTCGAGTCGATGAACAGGGTCAGCGCGACCGGCACCGTGTAGTCCTCCAGTTGGGACAGGAAGACGAGCTGGCGGAAGAAGTCGTTCCAGGTCCAGATGAACGAGAAGATCGCCGTGGTGACGAGCGCGGGGCGGCTCAGCGGCAGGATGATGTGCCGGAAGATGCCGTACGGGCCGGCGCCGTCGATCCGGGCCGCCTCGTCCAGCTCGCGCGGGATGCCCCGCATGAACTGCACCATCAGGAAGACGAAGAACGCCTCGGTGGCCAGGAACTGCGGGACGAGCAGCGGCAGGTACGGCCATTCGCCGCCGACCAGCCCGAGCGTCCGGAACAGGATGTACTGCGGCACGATCAGCACGTGCTGGGGCAGCAGCAGCGTCCCGATCATGACGGCGAACCACACCCCGCGCAGTCGGAAGCGCAGCCGGGCGAAGGCGTACGCGGCCAGCAGGCAGGAGAGCCCGTTGCCGACGACGGTGAGCAGGCTGACCATCGCGCTGTTGAGGAAGAACCGGCCGAAGCTGACGTCGAAGTTGGACCACCCGGCGGTGTAGTTGCCCGGGGAGAAGCGTTCCGGCAGCAGGCCGACGTTGTTGACGATCTCCTCCGGGGACTTCACCGAGGTGCCGACCATCCAGATCAGCGGGTAGAGCACCACGACGACGATCGCCACCAGGATGAGCAGTCGCAGCACCGATCGACCGCCGGTGCGTCGGCGCGCGGCGGGCGCCGGTCCGGTCGGCACGTCGGCCGTCGGGGTCATGGTCACCGTCACCGGTCCTCCCCGTCGGAGTAGTGCACCCAGAACCGTCCGGTGCTGAAGAAGATCGCGGTGATGACCCCGATGGCGAGCAGGAACACCCAGGCCATCGCCGAGGCGTAGCCCATCTGGAGTTCGGTGAACCCGGTGATGTAGAGGTTCAGCGTGTACATCAGGGTGGAGTCGACCGGGCCGCCGGTGCCGTTGCTGAGCACGAACGCGGCGGTGAAGCCCTGGAAGCCGTTGATGGTCTCCAGCACCAGGTTGAAGAAGATCACCGGGGAGAGCATCGGCAGGGTGACGTTGCGGAACTGGCGGAACCGGCCGGCGCCGTCGACCGCGGCGGCCTCGTACAGCTCGGTGGGCACCTGCTTGAGCCCGGCCAGGAAGATCACCATCGGCGCGCCGAACTGCCAGATGGCCAGCACCATCAGGGTCTCCAGGGCCCAGTCCGGGTCGTTGACCCACGGCTTGCCCGTCATGCCGACGAGGCTCAGCAGCGAGTTGAACGCCCCGTCGCGGTTGAACATGTTGACCCAGACGATGGCCAGCGCGACGCTGCCGCCGAGCAGCGACGGCAGGTAGAACAGCCCACGGAACAACCCGACGCCGCGCCAGGCCCGGTTGAGCAGCAGCGCCACGCCGAGCGCCGCGGCCAGCTTCAGCGGTACGGCGACCAGCGCGAAGGTCAGGGTGACCCGCACCGCGTGCCAGTACGACGGGTCGGCGGTGAACATCCGCTCGTAGTTGGCCAACCCCACCCACTCCACCTCGGAGAACGGGGTGAGGATGTCGTAGTTGGTGAAGCTCAGGTAGAGCGACAGCAGCATGGGGATCGCCGTGACGACCATCAGGCCGACGAGCCACGGCGACAGGAAGACGTACCCCGCCAGACCTTCGCTGTGCCGCACGCGTCCGGGCCCACGCCCCCCGGCGCGGGTCCGGACGGGGCCGCGTCGGGTCGGGTCGGGCGCCGTGGTCAACGCCACGAACGGCTCCTCTCCTCGCAGGAGGTCCGTGTCGACGTCCCCGGTCGAGCCGAGGACGTCGACACCGACCGGGACGGCGTCAGGCGATGGCGGATTTGCAGGCCTCCACGAACTGGGTGGCGGCCTCGACGGTGGTGGCCCGGCCGTACTGGGCGTTCTCGGCAGCCTTGATCAGCTCGGACTTGACCTTGCTGTGTCCCTTGATCGGCACCTGTGGCGACGGGCCGAACTTCTGGGTCAGCTCGGCCTCGACGGCGATCGACTGCTTCATGGCCGGGTCGGTGACGTCGTCGCTGACCACCCGGCGCAGGTCCAGGTTGGACGGCAGGCCCCGGTCGGTGCCGAGCAGCGTGACCGCCTCCTTGTCGTTGTACAAGAAGTTGATCACGTCGACCGCGACGTCCCTGTTCTTGCTGCCCTTGAAGACCGACCAGTACATCGAGGCCCGGGCCCACTGCGCGCTGGGGTCACCGGGATAGGCGATCACGCCCAGCTCGTCCTTCGTGTTCTTCTTCAGGTCGGGCATCTGGTTGGCCCACACCCAGGAGGTCGCCGACTTGCCGGTGACCACCAACTGCTTGGTGACGTCGCTGGAGTTGCCCTCGTGGATGACGTCGGCGGTCGGGGTGGCCCTGCGGTCGCGGGCGCCCTTCCACAGGTCGAACCACTTCGTCACGTCCTCGGCGGTGAAGCCCAACTCCTTGCCCTGGTAGAGGTCCTTGCCCTGCTGGCGCAGCCAGACCCAGAACGCCTTGTAGTCGGCGCTCGGGTCCTGCGTGCCGGGCACCTTCGTCGTGGCCGTGACCTGCTCGGCCCACGCGATGTGCTGCTCCCACGACATCCCGGTGGTGGGCTCGGGCAGGTTGTGCTTGGTCAGCAGCGTCTTGTTGTAGACCAGGCCCTGGGTGTTCTCCCCGGCGGCCAGGCCGGCCAGCTTGCCGTCGACCACGCCGTACTGCCAGAGGCTCTCCGGGAACTTCGAGGTGTCCAGCTTCCCGGACTTCTGGTAGGAGGTCAGGTCGAGCGTGGTGTTGCGGGCCGCGTACTCGGCCAGGTAGTTGTCGTCGATCTGGAACAGGTCCGGCGGGTTGCCGCCGGCCGTGAGCGTGGCCAGCTTGTCGAAGTAGCCCTGGTTGGCCTGCCAGGTCGTCTCGAACGTCACGTTCGGGTGCTTCGTGGTGTAGAGGGCCAGCGCGTCCTCGGTCAGCTTGGCCCGGGCGTCGCCGCCCCACCAGAAGACGGAGAGCTTGACCGGGGCGTTCGGGTCGGCGGAGCCGCCGCCGTCGTCGCCGCAGGCGGCGGCACCGAGCATCAGCGGCGCGGCCACCGTCAGGGCGAGCAGGCCGCGCAGCAGGCGCCGGCGGGGCAGCGGGGTACGGTCATCGCGCCCGACGGGCGCGTCAGTGGTGGGGGGCGTTGCGGGGTGCATGTGCGCTCACTCCTTGGCATGAGGAGGCGACGGCGTCACCGCTGGCCGTGGTCGGGGCGCCCGGGCCCGCAGGGCAATGCGGGTCCGGGCCCTTCGGCGCGGCCGGGGGACGCACCGGTCGGGCGTGCGGGCCCGGACCGGTCGAGTCGCGGATGACCAGGTCGGTCTGCAGCATTACCTGTGCGGTGGTACGACGGACGCCGAGCGCCGTGCCGGCACCGGGTCCCCGCGCGCCGCGCGGTGACTCGATGTCCTGTTGCAGCAGCATGTCGACGGCCGTCCGGCCGGCGGCCCCGGCGGGTGTGGCCACCGTCGTCAGTTTTGGCCTGGTGAGCCGGCTCAGGGTGATGTCGTCGACGCCGACGACGCTCACCTCACCCGGCACCCGGACCCCGAGGGCGTCCAACCCTTCGATGAGGCCGATCGCCATCAGGTCGTTGTAGGCGAGCACGGCCGACACACCGCTGCGTCGTACCTGCTCGGCGACGGCGGCGCCGCCGGTCTCGGTGGGCGCGTTCGGGCCGAGCACGGTCAGCTCCGCGCCACCGGCGCGGGCGGCCGTGCCGGCGGCGCGGCGCATCTCCCGGTTGGTCCACGAGCTGCGCGGGCCGCCGAGCAGCGCGATGTGGCGGTGGCCCAGGCCGACCAGGTGCTCGATCGCCGACCGGGCGCCCCGCCCGACGTCCATCAACACGCAGGGCAGGCCGGTCACCTGGCGGTTCACCACCACCAGCGCGACCTCGCGGCTGAGCTGCTCGATCAGGCTGTTGCTCATCCGCGGGCTGCACAGCAGCACGCCGTCCACCTGCTTGGCCAGGGCGTGGACCAGCTCCTCCTCGGCGGCGGGGTCCTCGTTGGTGTCGGCCACGAAGACGTGGTAGTCGCGGTGTCGGGCCTGACTCTCCGCCGCCTTGATCAGCGGCGGGAAGAACGGGTTCGCGATGTCCGCGATGATCAGGCCGATGTTGTGCGTACGGCCGGTGATCAGGGCCCGGGCGGCCCGGTTCGGCCGATAGCCCAGGTCCTCCGCGCAGGCCAGCACCCGGACCCGGGTGTCCGGGTTGACCAGGTGCGGGGCGGAGAAGGTGCGGGACACGGTGGAGATGTGCACACCGGAGGCTCGGGCGACGTCCCGGATGGTGACTGGCACGGCTGGCCCTTCGTCTGCGTGTGGCGGCGGTCACGCGGGGTGTGGCCCATTAATGCAAACGGTTGTGCCAGTGTCAACGGTCAATGGTTGCGTCTTTGTTGCGGGCACACTCCTCGCGGTGACCCAGGGCCGCATAAAAGATGGAAAATCACCGCCGTTCGCGTCTCCGTCATTGACGCAGTTACATTGATCGTGGTTACTTCACTGCAAACCTTTGCAGGATCATCGGGAGGCGACCCCATGTCACCGAGAACCGGCGGCCGGGTCCGGTACGCCGTGGTGGGCACCGGCGCACGCGCGGAGATGTTCGTCCGCGCCCTGGTGCTCGACCACGCCGACACCGCCGAGCTGGTCGCCTTCGCCGACGTCAACCAGGCCCGGATGGACACGCACAACAGGTGGCTGGTCGAGCTGGGCCACCGTCGGGTGCCGACCTACCCGGCCGGTGACTTCGCGACGATGATGGACGCCGAGCACGTGGACGTCGTGCTGGTCACCAGTGTGGACGTCACCCACGACGAGTACGTGGTGGCCGCGCTGCACGCCGGCCGCGAGGTGATCACGGAGAAGCCGATGACTGTGGACGCGCCGCGCTGCCGGCGCATCCTGGACGCGGTCGCGGAGACCGGCGGTCGGGTGACGGTCGCGTTCAACTACCGCTACAACCCCCTGCACGAGCAGGTCCGCCGGCTGCTCGCCGACGGCGCGATCGGCGAGATCGGCTCGGTGCACTTCGAGTGGCTGCTCGACGTCCGCCACGGCGCGGACTACTTCCGCCGCTGGCACCGCGACAAGGCCACCTCCGGCGGGCTGATGGTGCACAAGGCCAGCCACCACTTCGACCTGGTCAACTGGTGGTTGGCAGCCACCCCGGTGGAGGTGTACGCGGCCGGCCGCCTCTTCTTCTACGGCGACGCCGGCCGGCGCCACGGCTACGCCCGCGACTACGACCGGGCCCACGGCTCCCCCGCCGCCGCCGACGACCCGTTCGCGCTGCGCTTGGACGCCCACCCCCGGCTACGCGAGCTGTACCTCGACGCCGAGGCCGAGGACGGCTACCAGCGGGACCGCAACGTCTTCGCCCCCGGCGTCACCATCGAGGACGACATGGCGGTGCTCGCCCGCTACTCCACCGGCGCCACGATGACGTACCACCTCACCGCCTACGCGCCCTGGGAGGGTTACCGGGTGATGGTCAACGGCAGCCGGGGCCGGCTGGAGCTGGAGGTCACCGAGAACGACTTCGTCGACCGGGGCACCGCCGGCGCGGTCAAGGGCGCCGCCCTGCACGGCACCGACGCGCCGGCCGAGGGCGGCGGTGCGACACTCACCCTGCGCCCGTTCTGGGCCCCGCCCCGGCAGATCCCCGTCGACTGTCGCACCCGGCACGGCCACGGTGGCGCGGACGCCCGGATGACCGCTGTGCTCCTCGGTGGTCAACCCGACCCGATGGGCCGTGCCGCGACCGCCGACGACGGCGCGTCGGCCCTGCTCACCGGCCTGGCCGCCAACCGGTCCTTCGAGACCTGTCGACCGGTCCGGGTCGCCGACCTGCTCACCCCCCGCTGACCAGGAGACGAGGAGCCCATCTCCGTGCCGACGTTCGACCACACCGACCTGCTCCTGCCGCCCGAACCGGGCCAGCGCGCGCTGGCCCGGGAGCTGTATGCCCTCGCGGCGGAGCAACCGATCATCTCGCCGCACGGGCACGTCGACCCGGCCCTGCTCGCCGAGGACCAGCCCTTCCCAGACCCGGCGCGGCTGCTCATCGTGCCCGACCACTACCTGACCCGGATGCTGCTCAGCCAGGGCGTACCCCCGGCGGACCTGGGGGTGCCCACCCGCGACGGCAGCCCGGTGGAGACCGACGGCCGGGTGATCTGGCGACGCTTCGCCGCGCACTGGCACCTGTTCCGGGGCACCCCGTCGCGGCTCTGGCTGGAGCAGACCTTCCGCACCGTGTTCGGCGTGCACACAGCGCTCGGCCCGAGCACCGCCGACGCCCTCTACGACGAGATCGCGGCCCGGCTCGCCGAGCCGGACTTCCGGCCCCGGGCCCTGTTCGAACGGTTCGGCATCGAGGTGCTCGCCACCACCGAGTCGCCACTCGACGACCTGGGCCAGCACGCCAAGCTCGCCGCCGACGGCTGGGGCGGGCCGGGCGGCCGGGTGGTCACCACGTTCCGCCCGGACGACGTGGTGGACATGGAGTTCGACGGCTGGTCGACGAACGTGGACCGGCTCGGCGAGCGGGCCGGCGAGGACACCGGCACGTACGCCGGCTACCTGGCCGCGCTGCGGGCCCGGCGGGCCGCGTTCGTCGCCGCCGGCGCGACCTCCACCGACCACGGCCACCCCACCGCGCGCACCCTGGACCTGACGCCGGCCGAGGCCGAGCGGCTCTACGACCGGGGGCGGCGCGGCGCGGCCGACGCCGCCGACGCGGAGGCGTTCCGGGCGCACATGCTCGTGGAGTTCGCCCGGATGTCGCTCGACGACGGCCTGGTCATGCAGTTGCACCCCGGCGCGGTCCGCAACCACAACCGGTGGCTGCACGCCCGGCACGGCCGCGACGTCGGCGGCGACATCCCGCAGGCCACCGAGTACGTGCACGCCCTCGCCCCACTGCTGGAGCGCTACGGCAACGACACCCGGCTGCGGCTGGTGCTCTACACCCTCGACGAGGACACCTTCACCCGCGAGCTGGCGCCCCTCGCGGGCGGGTACGCCGCGGTGCTGCTCGGCGCGCCCTGGTGGTTCCTGGACTCCCCCGAGGTGCTGCGCCGGTTCCGGGAGACGGTCACCGAGACCGCCGGTTTCTACAACACCACAGGTTTCGTCGACGACACCCGGGCGTTCTGCTCCATCCCGGTACGCCACGACGTGGCCCGCCGGGTGGACGCCGGCTTCCTGGCCCGGCTGGTCGCCGAGCACCGGCTGCCGATGGACGAGGCCGCCGAGACCATCGTCGACCTGGCGTACCGCCTGCCCAAGCGGGCCTTCAACTTCGGAAGGGTGGACCGGTGACCGTCACCATCACCTCCGTCGAGGTGCACGACGTGCGGTTCCCGACCGCCGCCCGGGGCGACGGCTCCGACGCGGTCAACCGCGGCGACTACTCGGCGACGTACGTGGAGTTGGGCACCGACGCCGGCCCGACCGGCGCGGGGTTCACCTTCACCAACGGCCGGGGCAACGAGATCACCTGCGCGGCGGTCCGGGCGCTCGCCCACCACGTCAGCGGACGCACGATCGAGGAGATCGTCGCCGAGCCGGTCGCGTTCTGGCGATCGCTCAGCGCCGACGTGCAACTGCGGTGGCTGGGCCCCGAGAAGGGCGTCATCCACATGGCGACCGGCGCGCTGGTCAACGCGGTCTGGGACCTGCGGGCCACCCTGGCCGGCAAGCCGATGTGGCGGTTCCTCGCCGAGTTGCCCACCGACGACCTCGTGGCCAGCGTCGACTTCCGGCACATCACCGACGCGCTCACCCCGGACGAGGCGGCGGCCATCCTGGACAAGGGGCGCGATGGCCTGGCCGACCGGTTGGCCACCCTGGAACGGGACGGCTTCCCGTCGTACACCACCTCGGTCGGCTGGCTCGGCTACCCCGACGACAAGGTGCGGGCGCTGACCCGGCAGGCGTACGCCGACGGTTGGCGGGCGATGAAGATGAAGGTCGGCGGCCCGCTCGCCGACGACAGGCGTCGGGCCGGGATCATCCGGGAGGAGATCGGCCCGGACGCGCTGCTGATGATGGACGCCAACCAGGTCTGGGACGTGGACGAGGCGATCACCGCGATGGCGACGCTGGCCGAGGTGGACCCGTACTGGATCGAGGAGCCGACCCACGCCGACGACATCCTCGGCCACGCCCGGATCGCCCGGGCGGTCGACGAGCTGACCGGTGGGCGGTGCCGGGTCGCCACCGGTGAGGTGGCCGCCAACCGGGTGGTTTTCAAGCAGTTGTTGCAGGCCGAGGCGATCGGCGTGATGCAGATCGACGCCTGTCGGGTCGGCGGCGTCAACGAGGTCCTCGCCGAGCTGCTGCTGGCGGCGAAGTTCGGGGTGCCGGTCTGTCCGCACGCCGGTGGCGTCGGCCTCTGCGAGTACGTCCAACACCTGGCGATCTTCGACTACCTGCGGGTGGGCACCGGCCTGGACGGGCGGATGATCGAGTACGTCGACCACCTGCACGAGCACTTCGTCGACCCGGTCCGCACCCGGGGTGGCCGCTATCTGCTGCCCGAGCGGCCCGGTTACAGCGCCACCATGAAGCCGGCGTCGATCGCCGAGTTCCGCTTCCCGGACGGTCCGGCATGGCGGTGACCGTCGGCGCCCGACTCGGCCTGGGCGTGCTGCGCCGGTTGCCCGTCGAGGCCCGCCCCCTGGTCCGGCCGGGCACCGTGCCGGCCGGCATCGTCCATCTGGGGCTGGGCGCGTTCCACCGGGCGCACCAGGCCGTCTACACCGAGGCGGCGGTCGGCGCGGCCGGTGGCGACTGGGGCATCGTGGCCGTCGCGCCGCGCAGCGCCGCGGTGGTCGAGGCGCTCGCCGCCCAGGACAACCTGTTCAGTGTCAGCACCCTCTCCGCGGCCAGCAGCGGCACCCGGGTGGTGGGCGCGCTCAGCGGCGTACGGCACGCTCCCCACGACCCGGACGCCGTGGTGGCGCTGCTCGCCGACCCGGCGGTGCGGGTGGTGACGCTCACCGTCACCGAGAAGGCCTACCAGCTCGACCCGGTGACCGGCAAACTGTCCCCGGACGCGGCGCTCGCCGCCGACCTGGCCGGCGGCCGGCCGCCGACCACCGTGCCGGGGTTGCTGCTGCGCGGGCTGGCCGCGCGGGCCGCCGCGGACGCCGGACCGGTGGCCCTGGTCAGCTGCGACAACCTGCCGGCCAACGGCCGACGGCTGCGCGGCATGCTCGACCAGACGGTCGGCCGCGCCGACGGGGTGCCCGCCGGGCTGGTCGAGTGGGTGGCCGGCAACGTCACCTGCCCGGGGACCATGGTGGACCGGATCGTGCCGGCCAGCACCCCGGCGACGATCGAGGCGGCCCGTCGGGCGCTCGGCGTGACCGACCTGGCCGCGGTCGCCGCCGAGCCGTACGCGCAGTGGGTGATCGAGGACGACTTCCCCGGGGGCCGGCCGGGCTGGGAGCACGCCGGCGCGGTGCTGACCGGTGACGCGGGCCCGTGGGAGCGGTTGAAGCTGCGCGCCCTCAACGGCGTGCACTCGGCCGTGGCGTACCTGGGCGCGCTGGCCGGGCGGGAGACGATCGCCGACGCGCTGGAGATCCCGCACCTGACCGACGTGCTGCGCCGGCTGATCGCCGAGGATGTCGCGGCCAGCTTCACCCCGCCGGACGGGGTCCGGGTGGTCGACTACGGCGAGCAGGTCCTCGCCCGGTTCGGCAACCCGGCGATCCACCACCGCACCCTCCAGGTCGCTCTGGACGGCTCGCAGAAGCTGCCGCAACGCGTCCTGCACACGATCGTCGACCTGCGCGCGAGCGGCCGGTCCGCGCGTTGGGGCGCGCTGGTCGTGGCGTCCTGGTTGCGCTTCGCGCTGGGGTACGCCGACGACGGCCGGGCGTTGCCGTTGCAGGACCCCCTCGCCGGGCCGATCCGGGCCGCCCTGGACGCCGGCGCGCAGACCCCGGCCGGCGCGGTGGACGCCGTCTTCGCGCTCCGCGAGATCTTCCCGGCGGAGGTGGCCGGCGACGACGAGGTCCGCGCCGACGTGATCGCCTGGCTGACCGCGCTGGGACGACACGGCGTCGAGGCCACCCTGGCCGGTGCCCGGTGAGTTGGCCGGTGGGTACGCGGTGAGCGGTCGGGCGACGACGTGGCCGCCGCGGGTGGCGGTGGTCGGGGCGAACGGGCACGGCCGCTCGCACCGGCGGGTGATCGCCGGCCTGCACGCCACCGGCCGGTTGCGGCTTGTCGCCCTCGTCGACGTCCGGCCGGTGCAGGACGATCCGGCCGCGCCGGTGCCGCCCGGGGTCGAGGTGTTCACCGAGCACCGGGCGATGCTCGCCGCCACCCGGCCGGAGGTGGTGGTGATCTGCACCCCGCCGCACACCCACCTGGCGATCGCGCGGGACGCCGTGGCCAGCGGCGCGGACCTGCTGCTGGAGAAGCCGCCGGTGCTGTCGCTCGCCGAGCACGAGGAGCTGACCCGGGCGCTCGCCGCCGCCGGCCGGGTGGCGCAGGTCGGCTTCCAGGCGCTCGGCTCGGCGGCGCTCACCGCGCTTACCGACGCGCTGGCCGGGGGCCGACTGGGCACGGTCACCGGCATCTCCACGGTCGCCGCCTGGCAACGGCCGGACGCCTACTACGTCCGTTCCCCCTGGGCCGGTCGCCGGAGCCTGGACGGCCGGCCGGTGCTGGACGGCGCGCTTGTCAACCCGCTCGCGCACGCGGTGATGCAGTGCCTGGCGGTCGCCGAGGCGCTGGGCGGGGTGACGCCGTGGCCGGTGACGATCGAGGTGGAGCGCTACCGGGTCCGGCCGATCGAGGTGGAGGACACCGCCGTTCTGCGGATCCGGTTGCGCGCCGGCCCACCCGTGCTGGTGGCGGTGACCCTGGCCGCCGACGAGTTCGTGGCGGGCGAGGTGGCGGTGACCGGCACGGCGGGACAGGCGGTGCTGGAGTATCCGACGGACCGGCTGCGGCTGCCCGGGGACGCGGTCACCCGCCAGGTCCCGGGGCGGCGGGGGCTGTTGGAGAACCTGCTCGCGCACCGGGTCGACCCGTCGGGGGTGCCGCTGATCGCCCCGCTGGCCCGTACCGCGCCGTTCACCGCCCTGCTGGACGCGTTGCGGGCCGCCCCCGAGCCCCACCTGCTCGACGGCGACCTGGTGAGCGTCGTCGGGGACGGTGGGCAACGGGTGCGCCACCTGCGGGGCGTGGTGGACGTGTTGCGCCGCGCGGCCGAGCGGGGGGCGCTTCCGAGCGAGCTGGCGGTGCCGTGGGCGACCGCCGCGTACCGCGCCGACCTGGCGGGATAGCCGACCGACGCCGGCTCGCCGGTCGGGTCGGCGACGTAAGGGCTCATCGATGTGGGGAAGATCGGCTATAAGTGACGCATGGACTTCCCGCCGCACCTGGGCAGCACGCCGATGCACGCGATCACCGAGATCCACGGCGAACCGGGCCTGCTGGAGCGATTCCGGTTGGAGGTCCGGCAGTTCGACGACGCGGCCCGCGAGCGGTTGACCGCCGCGCTGGACCTCGCCGCCGAGCTGCACCGCGACGACCGGCGCGTCCGCGAGCCGTACCTCAACCACCTGCTGCGGGTGGCGATCCGGTTGATGCACCACTACCAGGTGCGCGACGTGGACGTGATCGTCGCCGGCCTGCTGCACGACGCGGTCGAGGACCACCCGGTCGAGCTGGCCGACGGCGACGGGGGCGCCGACCCGACCGGGGCCGCGCTGGCCGCGCTCGCCGCGCGGTTCGGGACGCGCGTCGCGACGCTCGTCGCCGCCGTCACCAACCCGGTGTACGACCCCGAGCGGGACCGCAACGCGCAGTACCGGGAGCACCTGGCGGTCAGCCTGGACCGCGAGCCCTGGGCCCGAGTGATCAAGGTGTCGGACTTCACCGACAACGGCGTCGGGGTGATCCACACGGTCGGGCCGAAGGTCGTCTCGTCGGCCCGGAAGTACCGGCCGCTGGTGCCGCTCTTCCGCGACCTGATCAGCCGGCCGGACACGCCGTTGTCGGCGGTGGTGAAGCGGCACATCTTCGGCCAGCTCGACCTCGCCGAGGAGCGATTCAGCGCCATCCTGGACCAGCCCGCGCACCCCAACTGACCTGCGGCCACATCACCCGACAGGGTTCCGTGACAAGTTCTCGGATCTTTGCCGCCACCTGCGGCATTACGGTGGTTTTGCGTCAGTTGAGGGGCAGAAGTCCTCTCGATCGACGTTCTGACGCGACCCCGATCGAGAGGACTCCGACCATGCGCGACCTCACTCGCCGCGACCTGCTCAAGGCGACGGCCGTCGGCGCCGGAGCTGTCGCCCTCCCCGGCGTGATCGCCGGCGGTTCGGCGCTGGCGGCGGACGGCCCGCCCCTGGATGGTGAGAAGTTCCCGTCCGCCACGTTGACCGGCCGGATCGTCCGCCCCCAGAGCCCGAACTACGCGGAGGCGAGCCTCGGCTGGGACGAACTGTTCGTGCGCTACCCGCTGGTGATCGTCTTCGCCCAGGAGACCCAGGACGTCGTCAACGCCCTCACCTGGGCTCGGCAACACGACGTGGCGCTGCGGGTACGCAGCGGCCGGCACAGCCTGGAAGGCTGGTCGAACGTCGACAACGGCATCGTGATCGACGTCAGTGAGCTGAAGGACGTCCACATCGACCCCGCCGCCCGCAAGGCGAAGCTCGGCGCGGGGCTCACCCAGTCCGAGGCGGTCGCCGCACTCGGGGAGTACGACCTCGCGGCGACGACCGGCGGCGAGGGGACCGTCGGCCTGTCCGGTGCGACCCTCGGGGGCGGTCTCGGTTTCCTCACCCGCTACATCGGCATGGCCTGCGACAACCTGATCGGCGTGGAGATCGTCGTCGCGGCGGGGGCCGACGGCGCCAAGGTGCTCCAGGTGGACCCGTGGAACCACGCGGACCTGCTCTGGGCGCTGCGCGGCGCCGGAAACGGCAACTTCGGGATCGTCACGTCCCTGACCTACCAGGTGGCGCCGCTGGAGAGCGTCGCCTACCTGCAGGCGACCTGGCCGGGCCTCGACAACCTGCACGACGTCTTCGACACCTGGCAGCACACCGGACCGTTCGCCGACCCTCGTCTCGGCACCCAGGTCGAGGTCCACCCGGACAAGATCCTGTTCTTCGCGGTGCTCGCCGAGGGCTCGGAGGCCGAGGCGAGGAGGCTGTTGGAGCCGCTCCTCTCGATCGGCAACCCCGAGGTCGTCGTGCAGGTCGGCGGCTGGGGCGAGACGTACGCCGGATTCCAGGTCCCGAGCGACGAAGATCCGGGGAAGTGGAAGTTCTACTCCCAGTTCACCAGGGAGCCCTTCCCGGCAGAGGCGATCAGCATCGTCCGCCGGTTCATGGAGAAGGCCCCGTCGCCGAACAGCAACTTCTTCGCCCAGGCCTTCGGCCGGGGAGCCCAACGACAGGAGCCCTTCGGCGGCGCGGCGTTCCCGCACCGTGACTCGCTCTTCTACTCCGAGCCCGGCGCGGGCTGGGGCACTCGCGGCGAGCCGGACAGCGACGACGCCGTCACCCCGATCGCCCAGGCCTGGATCGCCGAGTTCAGCCTGGCGCTGCGGCCCTACGTGGACGGCGCCTACGTCAACGTGCCGAACATCGGCATGGCGGAGTGGGAGGAGGCCTACTGGGGGCGCAACTTTCCGCGGCTGCGCAAGATCAAGGCGAAGTACGACCCGCACAACGTCTTCCAGTACGAGCAGAGCATCCCGCCGGCGACCCACTGACCCGGGCGGCCGGCGGCGCGGGTGACACGAACCGCGCCGCCGGCCACCACCAACCTCGCCCACCCAGCACCCCAACCCAACCCAGCTTGCGCACGGCCCCACCCCACCCCAACCCCAGCTTGCGCACGGCCCCACCCCACCCCAACCCAACCCAACTTGCGCACGGCCCCACCCCATCCCAGCCCACCTTGCGTGCGGCCCCACCCCATCCCCGCCTTGCCTTGCCTTGCCGCAACCCACCTTCTGGGCAGCCCCTCCCCACCCCACCTTGGGCGCGTCCTTTGCTCTGCACCCGCGGAGGCGACGCTAACGGTCTGTAGCTGGTGCCTCCGCGGGTGCAGAGCAAAGGACGCGGAGGCCGCCGACGGTCGCCTGGCCCGTGGGGCCGGCTGCACGGGGCAAGTCGACGGGGCGAAGCGGGCCGGACAAGGCGAAGCGGGCCGAACGGGGCGAGCCAAACGGGGCGAGGCAAGCTGGCCAGGCGAGGCGGACGGGGCGAGGCGGGCCGGACGGGCGGGGGCAGGGCAGTCGGGGGCAGGACGCGACGTCGGGGTGAGTGGCGCGGCCGCTCAGGGATACGGGACTACGGCCCCGGACCTGCCGGCCTGCACCAGGCGCTCCAGCCAGGGCGTCGGGGCCACGCCCAACTCCCGACCCAGGTCGGCGCGGAACAGCTCGAAACGCCGCACCGCCTCGTTGATGTTGCGCTCGGCCAGGTGCACCGCGATCAACGCGCGGGTGGCGCTCTCCCGCAGCGGCTCCAGGTGCACGGCGGTCAACGCCACCTGCACCGCCTCGCCGTACCGGCCCTGGGTGGTGAGCCGCTCGGCGAGGGCTTCCAGCGCGTACAGCCGGGTCTGGCGCAGCCGTTCCCGCTCGGCCAGGACCCAGTCGTCGTACCAGCCGGGCAGCAGCTCACCCGTCGCCAGCATCGGCACGGCGCCCACCGGCGAACCGTCGGCCAGCAGGACGGCGGCCGCCGCGCTCAGGGCGGCCACGTCACTTGTCACCACGGCGGCCAGGGCCAGCCGGTCGTCCTCCTCGACGAGGGGCTCCGGCGTCACCCGGTGCAGCCGCCACAGCATGGTGCGCAGGTTGGCCCTCGCCCGGTCCTCGTGGGAGCCGGGCCAGAGCGTCCCGGCGGCCTCCGAGCGGGCACAGCGCTGGCGTACGCCGAGAAAGGCCAGCAGCCGGCGGGCGCCCTGCGGCACCACCACCACCCGCCCGTCGCGTTCCAGCCCGAACCCGCCGAGCAGCCGCAACGCGTACCGGGACGGCTGCCCCGCCGCGGCCTCGGACACCGCGGAGTGCAGGTCGTACGTCACCTCGTGAACAACCATGCCCGCGCCTTTCGCACCCGATCCCCGTGGCGGGTTCCACGCTCGGGTGTGGACTGTCGGCGCGCCAGCGCTGTGTCGTCACACCGACCCGGCGAGCGGCGGGGATCAACCGTTCGCCGGACTCGGTCCCGACCGTTCAGCGCAGCTTGTTCAGCGTCCGGGCGTACCCGGCCCACTCGGCGGCGTCGCCGACCTCGGCGCGGACCCCGGCCTCCTTCATGATGGCGAGCACCTGCTCGGGCTTCGTGTCGGCCAACTTGCCGAGGGTGCTGATCCCGGCGCGGGTCAGCGCCGCCCGGGCCTTGGTCGGCACGCCGGCGAGCATGGCGATGTCGGCGTCGGCGACGTTCTCCAGCTCGGCCTCGATGCCCAGCGCCGCGGCGACCGCCGACTGGGCGCCGACGGTGGTCCGGACGATCGCCGCCTCCCGCTCGCTCACCTCGCCGAACATCGCGTCCAGGCTCGGATAGTCGCTCTCCGCCGGCAGCACCTTGAGCACGTCGCGGACCGTCCGGCCGTCGGCCAGCTCGTCCTCGCCGAAGAAACGGATGAACTCGGTCAGCTTCACCTCGCGCGGGAAGCGCTGCCGGATGTCGCCGTTCTCGGCGGCGTGGCGTTCCAGGTAGGCGGCCCCCCGGACCTTCGGGCCGACGACCACGTCCACGCCGAGGGTCTCCACGGCGGGCAGCACGATGGTGCCGGCCTTGGTCTGCCAGATGCTGACCTTCTTGTCCATGAACATCGTGGTGCCCATGTACCTGCCGAAGTCCAGCGTGCCGATGTAGTTGGGGATCTGTTCGAGCTGGTACGGGCCGGGGCTGACCTTGTTCTCGTGCACCGTCGAGTGCAGCCGGTTGAGCTCCGCGCGGATCTCGTCGAGCAGCCGCCGCAGACTCACCCGCATCGCGGCCATGCAGGAGAACGCCTTGGCCACGTCGGTGCCGAGGTGGTCCAGGTCGTGTTCGATGCGGTGGAACCGCTCGTTGAAGCCCTGCTCCCCCGGGGTCTGCCCGGCCTGCACCACGTCCTCGCCGTCGACCCAGTCGGTGTGCGCGAAGGTCCGGGCGAACGGTGGCGGCGCGCAGCCCGGCTCCACGGCGGGAAACGACTCGGCGTAGCTGAACACCCGCTTCGCGGTGCCCACGTTCTCGTAGATCCAGGACGAGACAAGCACACTGGCGTCCGAGGCCGGAATGCCGTGCTGGGTGAATGCCTCGTACAGCTCGGTGACTGTCACCCCGTCGTAATTGATCTCGCTCGCCATTGTGGTGTCCCTCTCAGAGCTGGTCGTACACGCCGCGGTGCCGGCGCTGCTGGAAGGTGCGGAAGGTCCGGGCCACCGCCGGTCGCAGCGGCTCGGCGGTGCCGTCGGCGTCGAGGTCGACGTGGTCGCGGCGGATACCGAACGTGTTGATCTCCACGCCGAGCGGGCAGACCCTCGTCAGCGCGTTCATCAGCCGCTCGTACTGCTCCAGGGTCACCGTCACCCCGTCGGGCAGCTCCACCCGGAACTCGTACGGGTCGGTCCGGCCGGTGCGCACGTAGGAGAGCGCCACCACGGCGACCAGTCCGGCGTGGGTGGGCCGCAGCGCGGTCCGCGCGCCGACCGCCTTGATCTCCGCGGTGCCGCCGCCGAGCCCCACCGTGTACCAGCGGAACCCGGTGGCCCGGCGCTCGGCCAGGTTCAGCCCGGCCTGCGGCAGGCCGATCACGCTGCACACCAGCAGCACCCGGTTGCCCGTCTCGACGAGCGGCAGCGCGGCGGCGAGGTGCTGGTCGCGCAGCAACCCGACCAGCCGGGCCAGCCGGTCACCGGCCGCCGGCTGGCCGGCGATCAGCGCGGTGGCCAACGCCGCCGGCAGTTCGATGGTCTCCACCAACTCGTCCGGCAACTGGTTCAGCGCGGCCACCACCGAAGCCGGGTCCCGCACCGCCGGCAGGCCGGCCGCGGCCAGTACCTGGTCCACCGGCTGCCCCGCCGGCCGGGTCGGCACCGCCGCCCACCGGGTCCGGGCCGCCGCGTCGGTAAGCGGTGTCCACGCCGGCTCCCCGGCACCCGTCCACGCGGACGCGGCGGCGACCAACCCGGCCAGCAACAGCGCGTTGCCGCCCGGGTCGCCGGGCGCGTGGAACCGCGCCTCGACCGTCGCGTCGGCACCGACCGTGGCGCTCAGCGGCGCGAGCACCGCCAACCCCCGGGTGGGCAGGTGGGACAGGTACATCCTGGTGGTGCTGATCCGGTGCGCGGTGGGCAACCCGCAGGCCTGCCACAGCCACGCCAGCTCGCCGTCGGCCGCCACGGTGGGCACACCGCGTGCGCGGGCGGCGGCGATCAGCGCCTCGGCGGTCCGGTCGGCGGTGACCGCCCGCCCGGTGTCCAGCACCCGGTCGCGCAGGTCATTGGCCTGCGCGGGGGTCGGCCAGCTCACGTCCACCCCGAGGCCCAGCTCGTAGCGGCTGCCACCCGCGTCGTCCTGCGCCCGGGTCACCTGCCACACGATCGTCGAGCCGAGCGCCCGGCAGACCCGCCCCGCGCGGTCCAGGGCGGCGGCCAGCGGCGGCGCGACGCCGTGCGCGCTGTCGAAGGCGTACGACTGGCGCAGGCTGGCCCGCAGCGCGGTGACCTCGGCCAGCCGGCTGCCCGGCAGGGCCCGGCCGGCGTGCGCCGTGTTGTTCGGCGGGGTGTTCGCCGGCAGCACCAGGCGGTCCCGGCGCAGTTGGGCGAGGAAGTTCGTGCGGTGCTGCGGATCCCCGGCGGCCACCAGCCGGATCGCCACCGCGAACCTGTCGTCCTCCTCGCGCACGGTGAACCGTGCGCCGCCGGGCAGGTCGGCGAAGAGCCCGGCGTTCGGGTCGGTGTCCGCGCCGGGCCCGTTGAGCAGCCGGCGCACCGCACCCGGGGTGGGCAGCAGGAACCGTCGGTAGAGCCCGAGCCGGTGGGCGTACGCGGTGTCCGGCTCGCGGGCCGGCGGGGCCAGCCGGCGGGCGTACACCTCGCCGCTGGCCGGCTCGTGCACCAGCTCGTCGACGAAGCGGGCCACCCCGACGTCCGCGCCGATCCGGTCCAGCGCGTCGCGCCGGGCGTGCGCCAGGGTCCGGTACGCGTGCACCTCCCGGGCCGCGCGCCGCAGCCGGTGCTTCTCGTACGACACCAGGTAGAGCAGCCGGCCCAGGTTGCCCTCGACCACCGCCAGCTCGACCAGCCCGGGAAGTGCCGCACCGGTGACCGCCGTGGCGGCGCCTCCGTCGACGGCCCGCTCGACGGTCACGGCGATCGGGAACGACGCGACAAGCGGTTCGTCGGCGGTGTCCGGGGCGTACGCGGGCACCGACGCGCCGGCGGCCGACCAGGGCGCGAAGACCAGCGGCGGCAGCACCCGCTCGTCGGCGCCGCCCGGGTCCACCGTGACGGTCACCCGCACGGTCTCCTCGACCAGGTCCCGGCGCAGCACGACGGTGAGCAGCGGATGCCGGCTGGTCCAGTCCACCACCGCCGTACCGGTGCCGGCCAGGGGCACCACCACCCGCCGGACGGTGCCCGGGTACGGGCCCTCCAGTTGGTCGACGAGGTTGCGTTCGACGGACGGGTCGGCGCCGTCCACCGGCACCCGGATGTCGGTCATCGGTCCCCCGCTCAGACGATCCGGAACGGCCGGGGGTCGTCCCGGTCGACGTAGACGGGCACCTGGTTCGCGGCGAGCACCGCGTTGTCGCCGACCGGCAGGCGCTGCACCCCGTCGCCGGTGGGCGCGCTGCCGGTCACCACCACCGCCGAGTCGGCCGGGAAGCGCACGAGCCGCAGCCCGCGTACGTCGGCGACGCCCGGCTCGTTCATCAGCGTCCAGATCACCTCGGCGGCGCGGACCGGCTCACCGAAGGGCAGTTCGTCGACGTAGCGGCGCAGTCGGGCGTGCAGGCGGGCGCGCAGCTCGGTGGCGGCGGTGGACGCGTTCACCGTCTCCTTCGAACCGGTGGGCAGGGGCAGGCCCCGGATCACCAGGTCGGCCTCGACGCCGATGCCCACCTCGTCGGCCCGGTCCACCGAGGCGAAGATGCCCACCGGGCGCAGATCCTCGATGACCGACTCGACGGCGGCGTGCAGCCCGTCCGGCCCGTCCCAGATGGCCGCGGCGGTCGGCGCGACGAGCACCGTGACGTAGTACGGGTTGCCCAGGTCGCGTTCGGTGCTGAAGACCCGCTCGATGAAGTTGAAGTTGCCGAAGATGGACTGGTTGAGGTCCAGCCCGCCCCGGCCGTCGAAGACCTGCACCTGGCGTACGCCGGGCACTGTCGCCACGGCCAGGCCGATCGCCTCGGCGGTCCAGATGGAGCGGGGCGCGGCCAGCAGCAGTTGCCGGTAGCGGGCGTCGGACGCCTGCTGCTCACCACCGGTCAGCGCGATGGTGTGGGTGATCTCCACCAGTTCGGCGCCGGCGGCCTGCTCGGCGTCGTCCAGGTCGGCGAGCAGGGTGTCGGCCCGGTTCCAGCGGTCGATCTTCTGGCTGGGTTGGGCGGGGTCGAGGTTGTGCGCCGGGCCGGGGTAGAACGCGGCGACGGCCGGCGTCCGTTCGCCCACGGCCGCGGAGAGCACCACCGTCTCGTCCAGGGCCACGTGGTGCCCGCCGGGTGTGGACAGCCGCGCGCCCCGAGGCAGTGTGAGCTGGGTACGGCCGGTGGGCAGGGCGGCCTTCAGCTTCAGCTTCACCGTGCCCCTCGCCGGCAGGTACGGCCGCCCGATGCCGAGTTCCTCGCCGAGGCGGGTCAACGCGTCGGCGGTGGCCGACACCACGTAGGAGTTGTCGTAGACGGCGCCGAGCGCCGCCCACAGTCGGGCGTCCTCCAGCGCGGCCAGTTCGAGGACCTTACGCAGCACGGCGCCGCTGGTCAGGTCGATGTCGTCGCCGAAGAGCAGCCGGGCGGTGGCTAGTTTCTCGGCGAGCAGTCGGGCGAAGGACTTCGGCACGAAGCCGCTCTCGACGACGCCGAAGCCGGTCGAGCCGGTGGCCCGCAGCGCGGCGGCGTCGACGGCCAGGACGTCGGCCAGCTCGGCCGGGAGTGTGGGATCAGACACTGGGCAGCTCCCCGAGATGCACCGAGAGCCGGTCGTCGGTGATGGTTTCGAACTGGACCTGCACCTGGAGGGTGCGGGAGGACCGCAGCGCGGCTGCCGCCGCGTCGTCGGCACGGCCCGCGCCGAGCCGGCCGTCGTCGAGGTTGACGTCGACGATCTTCCGGACGCGGGGGTCGCGGTCGAGCAGCGTGATGATGCCGATGCGGACCTGCTCACGGATCAGGTTCGGCTCGATCTGCTCGGCGAGGGCGTTGAGCCCGTCGAAGCCGAAGGTGGCGTCGAAGACGTTCGAGCCGCGCAACGTGGTCAGCGCCACCGCGAGGCTCTGGGCCACGTTGTCGGTGCCGGCGACGAGGGCCAGCACCCGGCCGTGCGGGCCGTCGTCGAAGACGATGTCGCGGGCCAGGTCCACGCCGGGCATCGTGGGCTCGAAGGCGAGGCCCCAGCCGAGGTAGCGACGCTGGGCGGCCTGGCGTTCCCGCTCGGTCCGGTCCACCTCAGACCGCCTTCAGCTTGCTCTGCCCGGCAGTCGCGGACAGGCCGGGAGTGCTGCCGTCGGTGGCGCCGCTGAGCGAGTCCAGGGCCACCCCGGCCCCGCCGACCTTGAGCTTGCTGGCGGCACCGGTCGCCGCGGTCACCGTGCTGCACTGCTTCGTGGAGTTGCTCGTGGTGATGGTGCACCCGGCGACCGATTTCCCGCTGATCCCGTCCGGGCGGGTCACCGCGACGTGGTCGACGGTCAGCTTGCTCTGCCCGGCCGGGGTGACAGTCCCCTGGCTGGGGCAGTGCACGTCGCTCGACGTGGTGAGCACGAAGGCCATAGCGTTCTCCTCAGTGGACGTTCATCGCGTTGTCGACCTGCACGTCGACGTCGTCGGCGGCGATGGTGACGGTGCCGCCGCTGATGTTCACCGCGCCGTTGCCCGCGTCCAGGTCGATCCGGGTGCCGGTGATGGTGATCGAGCCGTCCTGCTTCAGCACGATCGACGACCCGCCGGCGGCGTGCTCGATGGTGATGCTGTCGGCCTCGTCGGCGCGCGCCGGGCGCTGGCCCCGCCCCTGGAGTTGGGCCCGGCCCACCCGCACGGTCAGCTCACCCAGCTCGATGACCCGGTTGCCGTCGCCGTCGGTCAGGTCGTGCGCCACCTTGCCGTCGTGGTCGGCGGGCACCACCGTGTCGCCGATCGACGAGCGACTGTTGCTGGCCACCCCCACCGGCAGCGACAGCCACCAGTCCCCCGGCTGGGACACCGGGGCGTGCCCGGTGGGCCAGAGCGCGCCCACCTCCACCGGGTCGTCGGGTGAGCCGTTGCGGTAGGCGAGCGCCACCCGCGTCCCCGGGTAGCGGGGCAGGATCAGGCCGCAACCACCCCAGGCGAACGGGGTCAGGTAGGTCACCCCGGGCAGCGGCGCGGGCTGCTCCCGGCGTACCGGCAGGCGGCGGGCGGCGTTGGGTCGGCCGTCCGGGCGGGCCAACCCCTCCCACACCGTCTCGGTCTGTGCCGGTGGCTCGACCGCGCCGCTGGCGTTCGTGGCCGCCGCGCGTACCTCGCCGATCTCCAGGCCGCGCGTCTCGCCCCGGGCGGCGCGGGCCGCCCGGCGCACCGCCTCCGCCGCGGCCACGCCGGGCGAGGACGCCGGACCGGCCGGCTCGGCGGTGCCCACGCCGGAGGCGTCGCTCCAGCTGTCCCACGCCTGGGCGCCCGAGGTGACCTCGACGCCCTGCACCACAGTGACGAACCCGGCGGTACGCGAGAGGGTGTGCCGCGCGGCGCTGAGGTAGAGAAGTTTCGCCCCCGCCCCCAACTCCCCCGTCGACGGGACGAACGGTGCGGCGAACGAGCCGAGCAGCGCCGCGCCGACGCTGCCCAGCGTGGTGGCCTCGTCCACCGCCGGCGGGTCGAAGCACACCAGGTCACCGGGCTTCAGGTCGGGCCGCCCCTTGAGCGTCAGGGTCCACGCCCGACGGCGCGGCGCGGCGGGGCCGCCTGCCTCGGTGGCCGCGTACGGGTCGGTGTCCTGGGTGCCGTTCTCGGTGCACTCCAGCAGGCCGGTGGCGAGGGTCAGCGGCTTCGGCTCCCCCTCCGGGTAGGGGATCGGCCGCCTGCCGACGTGCACGGTGCCGTCGCGGATCAGCAGCATTCCCCGCCCGTACGCGTTGAGCGACTGCTGCAACGCGCCGCCGATCCGTTCCACCGCGGCGCGGTAGAGCAGCCCGGCGCCGAAGGCGACACGTTCGTCGCCGGCCGCCTCGGTGGCGCCGGAGGTCATCGTGCCGTCCGGGTTCGCGCCCCAGGTGGCGAGGTCCACTCTGGTCCGCTCGGCGACGGCCCGGATCGCCGCGCTGAAGGTCGCCGCCTCGAACCGTTCGGCGACCCGCTGACCGAGCCGGGCGTACGCCTGCTCGACGAGGGTCAGCTCGGTGTCGTACGTCCGGTCGCCGGTGAGCCGCCGTACCTTCGTCACCCGCAGCACGGCGACGAGCGCCTGGGTCAGCTCGGCCGGGGTCGGGCCGGCGTTGACACCGACCAGGTTGGTGAAGAACGCGCCGACGGAGGTGTTGGCGTCCCGCCAGTACAGGTGCAGTTTCGCCACCAGCGGCGGTTGTCCCTCGGCGGTGCGCAGCGCGGCGAAGTGCTCGTCGATCAGCCCCTGCACGGTGACCGTGTACGCCCCGGGGCCCAGCCCGTCGGGCAGCGCGGCGTCGATGGCCGCGTAGTAGTCGGCGCTGGACAGGCTGAGGACCACGTCGGGGCTCAGCCCGGTCGGGGTCTCCCGGTGGAACGTCAGGGTCCAACCGGCGTCGTTGCCGACCGCGCCCTGGCGGACCTGACCGGTCTGGAACGGCGTGAGCGTCATCGGAGCACCCTCCGCAGCTTCTTGTCGAGCAGGTAGCGGTAGCGCAGCCGGCCGGGGCCCAGCTCGGACTCGACGCGCTGTGCGGGTGAGCGGCGACGCCAGACGAACTCGTTTATCGGCGGCGGCCCGAA
The DNA here is from genome assembly GCF_043197345.1 of Micromonospora sp. NPDC049175. Lineage (NCBI taxonomy): Bacteria > Bacillati > Actinomycetota > Actinomycetes > Micromonosporales > Micromonosporaceae > Micromonospora > Micromonospora sp. NPDC049175. Next base: position 221,038 of record NZ_JBICSY010000006.1, read on the forward strand.
CTGGTCCGTCGCGCGGTCGGCGCGCCGCCAGGCCAGAGCGATGGACGAGCCGTAGTCGCCGGAGCCGCGTACCGTCCCGGCGTGCAGCAGCCAGCCGAGCACCACCACCTCGACGGCGATCGGGGCGGCTCCGGTGGCGACCGCCGGGCCGGCGTCGGGGCAGACCCGGCGCAGCCCGGCGGCGAGCGGCACCGAGCCGAGGATGCGGGTGCCCTGACGGACCACCAGGCGCAGCGGCACCCGGCCGACGAGCGCCGGGGGCGGGGGCACGGCCGGGGGCGCGGGTCGGGGGGCCAGGTCGTCGGCGGAGGTGCTGACCACGGCGAGGGGGTCGGTGTGCAGCCACTGCCGGGCCAGCCCGGTGGGCAGGATCAGCACCGCGTGCACACCGGCGCCCAGCTCGACGCGGTGCGGCAGGCCGGCGGTGAGGCTCTGCCGTACCTCGGTGAACCCGTCGGGCACCTCGACGGGTGTCTCCGGCAGCAGGTAGCGGTCGATCGGAAACTGTGGCATCAGTTGCCCAACCCGTCGGCGAGCGCGCCGACTCCGATGCTGGCCACGTCGAGCAGCTTGCCGAGCAGGCTGGGACGGGGCACGTGGACGAGGGTGATCGTGGTGTCCAGGACGTCGCGGCGGGCGGCGGAGGCGTTGAACGTCAGCGACTGCACCTGCATGTCGGTGCGGATGGTCATCGAGGTGACCAGGATCAGCCCGCCGAACTTCCCCCCGGAGTACGCGGCGAGTGCGGTGCCGCGTTTGCTGGCCTCGGCCATCGTCTCCAGGGCGAACTTCCAGGCGTAGCGCTCCGGGCCGACCAGCACCCCGGTCAGGGTGATGGTGTCGTCGTGGGTGGCCACGATGGCCTTGTGCGCGGTGGAGCCGATCGGCGGCAGGTGGTAGGTCTGGGCCAGTGAGATGGCGGTGACGGCCCAGATCGGAATGGGCAGGATCCCGTCGCTGATGATCGCGGACGGCACCGTGCCGTACCGCAGGAAACTGGTGGTGGCCATGCTCAGCGCCCTCCGGTGGGTGGCAGCGGCACCGGCGGACCGGTGGGTTCGACGGCCAGGCCCAGGTCGCGCAACGCCTGGGTGATCTCGCGGACCTCACCGGCGGCGCTGGTGACCCGCAGCCGCAACCGGCGTTCCTGAAGCGCCGCGCTGATCCGCGCCGGCCGGGTGGACGCCGACCCGCGCCTGTTGATCCGGTCGATCTCGGCGGCGGCGTCCTCCATCCGGGAGATCGCGTCGAGGATCCGCGGGTCGGCGGCGAACCCGGGATCGTCGCGGCCCAGCCGGGCGATGGCCGCGCGGAAGTCGGCGGCGTCGCGGCGCAGGTTGGTGACGAGGTTGTCGGTGAGCGCGCTGACCCCGCCGACGCTCGGCGCGCGGTGCGACTTGTCGTCGATCAGCCACACCCAGCCGTCGTGGCCGATGCCGACCAGGTCGGTGCCGGCGACCTTGACGTTGGCGTCCGGCCCCTTGAGGAACAGCTCGATGCTGCTCAGCGAGAACGCCGCGCTGTACTCGCCGAGCACGCCCCGGCCGTAGGTGACCATGTCGTGGCGCAGGTAGGCGCGGAAGCCGGGGCCGTCGTCGGCACGGCCGCCCCGGTCCCGGAAGCGCCGCCACAGGGTCGCCAGGGCCTCCGGGTTGTGCAGGGCGAGCTGCTGGGTGAGCCAGACGTCGCCGCCGGCCACCACCGCCCGCAGCTCCGGGTCGCCGATGCGGGCCAGCGCCTCGGTGAGCCGGGCCTCGCTCACCTGCAGGCCGCGCGAGCGGGCCCGGCCGAGGTCGTCGACGGCGGCGCGCAGCCGGGTCAGCTCGTCGGGGGTGAGCCGGCCGCCGAGACGGGTCTCCAGGTCGGCGACCGCGGCCCGCTTGCCGGCCTCGCTCTCGGCGGCCACGGCGCGCCACAGCGCGGCCGGTTCCACCTCGGCGGCGCGGCGCAGCGCGGCCTGCCGGTCCGCCGGCATGGCCCGGAACGCGTCCCCGACGATCGCGGCGGGCTCGGTGTGCCGGCCGGCCGCGCCGCCGCCGGCGTCGAACTCGCGCAACAGCGAGTCGGCGTACGCCGCGGAGTCGTCGGCCAGCCGCAGCGGGGCGTCCCCGACGATGCCGTCGCGGGGCCGGCTCAGCTCGCGCATCTCCGTGTTGAGCTGGTCGAAGTACTCGCCCAGGGTGGCCACCCGCACCCCGTCGGGCAGGGTGCCGCCCTCCAACACGTGGTCGAGGATGGCGGCGATGTTGTCCCGCAGCACGGCGATGCGTTCCAGCCGGTTGAGCGCGTTGCCCAGGTGCAGGTCACCGACGTCGTCGACGATGCGCCGGATGAGGTGTTCCAGCAGCCGCCGGGAGCGCACCTCGCCGGCCTCGCTGTGCGCGGCGACGGTCCGCATGAACTGGCGCAGCCGGGGGTTGGCGTCGGCGGCGGCGTGCACGGCGGCGGCGTCGAGGAACCGGCCGGCGCGGAACCGGCGCGGCCCGGTCACGGCCGCACCACCGGCACGTGCGGCCCGGCGGCGGCGGGCGGGGAGTCCAGCACCATGAGGATGAAGCGGGCGCCCTCCGGGCCGCCGACCGCGCCGCTGAGCATCGCCTCGCGCTCCACGTAGGCGAGCACCGGCTCCATCAGCTTCTGCACCACCCGTTCCAGCACCTCGTTGAGCAGGATCTCGGTGAGGAACCCCTGGAGCAGGTCCCGGGACGCGGCTTCGATGATCTGCCGGGTGACCCGACGCACCACGTACCCCCGGGCGGCACGCAGCCCGGCGCGGACGCCGAAGCGCAGGGCGACCCGGCCGCCGCGCACGGCCGCGCCGCCGATGGTGCCGGCCTCCGGGATCAGCGACAGGGCCATCCCGAGGTACGCGGCGAACAGCTCGACCTCGACCTCGGTGCGGGTGAGCACCAGTTCCGGGTCGAGCATCGAGGCGTAGAGGCGCTCGCGCTGGCGGGCGTGTGCCACGTCGACGGCGGCGACGGCCACCCCCACCACGAAGCCCAGCGGCGGGCAGAGCAGCGACAGCGCGATGATCCCGACCATCGTGGCGAACGCGTTGAGCGCCTCCCGGCCCAGCTCGGTGCCGAACAGCTCGTCGATGCCCGTGGCGTAGTAGAGGTTGCCGCCGAAGAACTCCCCGATCTGCTGGTGGGTGACCAGGTGGATGCCCTGCAGGGCGAAGCGTCCACGGGGGATGGTCGCCGACGGGATGTGCTCACTGATCCGACTGGACCGGAACGCGAACCGGGCGTCGGCGCGGGCCCGACCGAGCATCTCGGTGTTGTTGCGCCGCATGTCCTGCAACACCCGCCACAGCTCGTCGCGGATCGCCGACCGGTCGCCGGCGAAGCGGGCCAGCACGTCGGGCACGTCGGTGATCTGCTTGACCAGCGGGTCGATGCCCTCGGCCTCGCCGCGCTGGATGACGAGCGCCTGCTCGATCTCGGCGAGGGTCCAGAGCACCGCGTGCGCGTCGCGGATCCGGGTGGTGCCGTCCCGTTCGACGATCTCGCCGGCCGCGCCGGGGCTGCCCAACGCGGCCTCGGTGGCGAGGAACGCGCTGGAGATCGCGCGGGCGGCCCCGAACCACGCGGTGGACGGGTTGGCCACGCTGACCGTGGCGAGGGTGCCGCCGCCGACGTCGGTGTGCGCGGACACCCACCGGGCCGCCTCGTGTCGGCGCAGCCGCTCGCGCAGCCCCTGCAACTCGGCGTAGTCGGTGAGCTGGGAGACGATCAACCGTTCGAAGATCGGCGCGTACCTGTCGAAGGTGGCGATCCGCGCGTCGATGCCGGTCCGCGAACTGAGCAGCAGTTGTACGAGCATGGCCTGGTTGCCGACCATGAACAACTGCCCGACGGCGCTCTTGACGGCGGGGCTGAACGCCTGCAGGAAGTGCAGGTTCCAGGACGCGGACGAGTCGATCCAGCCGCCCTGGATGCGGGCGAAGTGCTCGGGCCTGCGGTAGCGGTCCATTACCAGTTCGGCCAGGTGGTCCAGGCGCGGCACCACCCCGGCGAGGTGGCGCAGGAACTGCACTGCGGGTGAGGCGACCGGCCGGAAGTCCAGCGGGCCGAGCCCTCCGGAGCCCTGCGGCACGGGCCTGGTGAACGCCTCCCGCTCGGCCCCGCCGACCAGCAGGCTGATCGCCGCGGCCCGGCCGCGCAGCATCGCGGCGGCCTGGAGGCAGAAGTTCGCCGGGTAGCGGCACGGCTCGCCCATCTGCAACCGGAACGCGATGTCGTCCATCAACCGGCGCAGCTCGTCGCCGTCCGGCCCGAGCGCGGCCAACTCCGGTTCACCGTTGAACGGGGCGCAGGCACGCAGCTCGGAGTGCTCGCCGGTGACGGCCGGGAACCGTCGGCCCTCGACGCCGGGTGGGGCGCTGGGGCTGCTCGGGTCGAAGACGAACCCACCCCGCCGGGCGTCGCCGCTGCCGTCCCCGCCCGCGCCACCGGCGGACCCGGTGCCCGTGCCGCCGCCGGACCGGGTGCCCGTGCCGCCGCTGGACCCGGTGCCCGTGCCGGGCCGGGTGCCCGCGCTGCCGCCCGGTCCGCTGCCGGTGCCACCGCCCGACCCGCTGCCCGCGCCGGACCCGCTGCCCGTCCCGTCGCCGATGCTGCCGCCGCGTGGGGCGTTCGGGTCCGGTGGGGTCGTCGGGTGCTGCTCGACGCTGATCGGCAACAGGTTGGCCGTGCCCGTCCAGTGCAGGGTGGCGTCGGTCTCCTCGGTGCCCACCAGCAGCAGGGAGACCCCGCCGATGCTGATCGTCACCAGGCTGGTCGGCATCGCCCCGCCCACCGAGGTCAGGATCCCGTCGACCCGGCGGGTCACCTCGGCGTCGACGGCCCGCTCGATCTGCGCCTGGTACTCGTCCGCGGTCGTGGTCTCACCGCGCGGCTGGGCGGTCCGCAGCCGCTGCCGGATGTCGGCGCTGAGTTCCTCGTCCACCATGGCCACCAGCCCGGCCCGGTCGGCGACCGGCCGACGCCGCACCGTGCCGGGCTGCGGGCTGGGCACCCGCGCCTCCACCTCGAAGTGCGGCTGCGGGGTGGCCCGGAACACCGTCTCGCCGAACGTGTCGAAGGTCAGGTACGACAGCGGGGTGGTGGTCACCATGACCAGCCACACCTGCCGGCCGGTGGGGTCGATGACCCGGGCGATGACCCCCTGCGGAGTACCCGACGGCAGGCCACCGTGCTGGCGTACCGCCTCGCGGGCCAGCTCCGCGAAGTGACCGACCAGGTAGGTGACCGGCCGCAGCAACCACTGGTAGGTGACCGGGGGCGGCTCGTCGCCGTCCACCGGCACCTCGGCGGCGTCACCACCGTCGTCGTAGGACGGCACCCGGTAGACGGCCAGCAGGTGACGCATCCGAGACGCGTCGAACACCTCGGCCGCCGGTCGGCTCAGCGGCACGGCCACCCCGGCGGGCAACCCCGGATCCAGCCGCGCCGAGGCGATCACCTCGTCGATGCGTCGGCGCAGCCGGGCCTCGAAGGCTCGCCTGTCGTCCGGGGACACCCGCGCACCGTCCGCGCCGGTCCAGCGGAAGGTCGGCGCTTCGGGGCGTACCTCCAGGTAGCCGCCGCGGGGCGCGACCACCTCGCGGCGGGAGTGTTCCAGAGCGCGGGCCAGGGCCGTGGCGAGCGCCTCGGTCACCGCCTCCGGACGTTCGGTCACCGACCGGGCGTCCAGCCGGACCCGCACCGGCACGTGCACCGAGATGGCCACCGTCAGACCCGCCCGTCCAGGTGCTCGGCGAGGCGGGCCAGCGCGAGGTCGGCGAGCGCGTCGGCGTCGACCGCGCCGCCGGCCGCGACCACCTCGATCTCCACCGGAAAGTGGTACGCGATGACCGCCCGGTCGTCCTCGGCCACCTGCGCGGCCTCCGCCTCGCTGCCGGCCGCCGGCAGCACCAGCTCACCCGCGTGCACCAGGGCCAGCCCGGTACGGGTGACCCGGGCGGCGCGGCCAGCACCGGTCGCCATCTCCTACCTCCGGTTGATCGTTTGCGGGTTGTCGTCCGGCCCGGTCAGGGCAGTACGGAGGGGTCGCCGGTCTTCGGGTCGACCGAGGCGGCCAGGCTGAAGCCACTGAAGGTCGCGGCGGGAGCGCCGGAGATGGTGGCGGTGGTCGGCGTGGCGCTGGTGATCATGCAGTCCCGCAGGACGAAGGACGAGAACGCCCAGTCGTCCCCGGTGTGCTCCAGCAGGGCGATGTCGAACAGTTCGCCGTCGAGGGCCAGCTTGGTGAGCCGGCCGGCGACGTCCCCGATCGCCTTGACGGTCATCGTGAAGTTCATCGACACCGGCGCGTGGATGACACCCAGGTGGGTCACCTCGCACGAGTGCAACGCCTCGACGTTCAGCGAGAAGGACGGGCTGAACGAGTCGATGGGGCTGATCAGCACCGTCTCGGTGCCCTTTGTGTACTGCACCGCGAGGCGGGTCTTCCACTCCATGGTCTGGTTCCTCCGGGTCAGAACTTGGCCACGAGCGTGACCAGCAGGCGGCTCACGGCAGGGCCGTACGTGACGGTGACGACCAGGTCGACGGTGCGGTCGGCCCGGGCGGCGGTGACGATCGAGGTGTCGGTGGCGGTCCGTGCGACCTCGGGGATGGTGAGGATGTCCAGCACCGGAATCTCGACGCGGTAGTCGTCGATCACCGTCTGCCGCTTGAGGGGGCCGAGGATGCCGTCCACCTGGGTCTTCAGCAGCGTCATCCCCGGCTTGGTGATCCGGGCGTCGCCGACCAGACCGATCAGGCCGGCGCGCAGCATGAACTCGATCTGGTCGAGGGTGCGCACCAGGTCGACGTGCAGCAGGCTCGCGTCGGAGGTGAAGAGCCGCCCGTCGGCGAAGTGCAGACTTTCCCCGGTGATCAGCGTCGGGTCGATGATCGGCGTGAGGTTGGCCTCGGAGAGACCCTTGATCTCCGCCGGGCTGTACTGCTTGGCCACCGGGATGGCCACGCCGCGGATCTTCTTGAGCACGATGCTGTGGTGCACCGGCAGCCCGGCCACGGCGGCCATCGCGGCCGTCGCGGCGTCGCCGTCCGCTCCTCTGGCGGCGATCATCGCCATCCGGCTGGTGCTGCTCTTGAGCGGGTTCGCGGCGGTGGTGATGTCCGCGACGTAGGTGGGGCCCTTCTCGGTGGCCGGGTTGACCATCGCGAAGCCGATCCGCCGCTGGCCGGCCGCCGACATCGTCTCCACGTGCGCCTTGAGCGCGTGCAGCCCGGTGGGCGCGCCCGCACCGGCCGGGTTGCCGACACTCGACTCGTTGGCCAGCGACACCATCGTCACGTCGTCGGCGGCCTCCAGACCACCGAGCGCGGCCGCGTAGTCGTCGCCGGCCACCTTCACCCCGTACACCTTGGCCGGACGCGGATCCTGCAGGAACGCCAGCTCCAGGGAGTTGTAGAGGGCGTTGCGGACCACGTTGCCGGCCTGCCGGCGGGCGAAGTTGGTGACCGCGTCGTCCAGGGTCTCGATCCGCACCGGCGTGTTCGCCGGCGCCGAACCGCCGTCGGCCGTGGACGGCGCCTTGCCCACCACGGCGATGACGCCCGGTGAGCGCTGGGCCAGCGGCGCCGGTGGCGGCACGATCCGGACCTCGATGAACGGGAATGCTGCTGTCGGTGCCACGGGTCCTCCCGGACGAAGTTGCTGCTGCTGGTCGTTGGGCGGCTCCCGCCGCTGCGGACGTTGCTGTCGTTACGCGGCTCCCGCCGCTGCGGTCGTTGGGCGGCTCCCGCCGCTGCGGTCGTTGGGCGGCACCCGGCCGTCTCAGGTCGTCACGGCGGCCAGTCCGATGCCACTGCGGGCGAGCCACTGGCCGGCCCGCGCGAAGCGGGCCGCCCGCTTCTGCGCCTCGGTGCCGGTGTCGCCGCCGGGCCACCCGTCGTCGTCGAAGGTCTCGACGGGGACCACCCACACGGCGACCACCCGGTGTCGTCGCCGCACGTCGTCCGGTGCCGGCACGTCGAGCCCCAGCTCCTCGGCGCGGGCCCGCACGAGGCGGGTCTCGACGAGCAGGTCGGCCAGGGAGAAGCCCTGGTCACGGATCAGCACGGCGGCGGCGAACGGCAGCGGACGCGGGGTGGGCGGCGCGACCGGCGGCGCGGCGTAGCGCAACCGCACGGTGGCTCCGGCCGCCTGCCCGCGCATCCGCGTCACGAGGTCACCGGCGTTCGCGGCGCCGACGCCCTCGAGCAGCCGGTCCAGGTGCGCATCGGTGAACGCGGCCGGTTGGTGCAGCCCGGCGCGCAGTCGGGCCACCAGCCGGCTCCGGCGTTCGGTCTCCAGCTGCGCCGGGTCGACCGGCAACGCACCCAGGTCGGTGATGATCTGCGGGTCGACGTCGAAGGCGGGCACCGCCACGTCGAGGTCCTCGACCCGGTCCCGGGCGGCACTGGTACGCACCACCAGGCTGCCCCGCCACAACGCGTCGATGCGCAGCGCCGAGCCGCCGAGCCCGTGCAGGCGGACCCGCAGCTCACTGCGGGCGGTGCCACCGGAGGCCAGCAACTCCCCCTCGGCCACGGTGACGGGTGCGGCGGCGAAACCAAGGGTCAGCTCGTCGAAGACCGCCGCGTACGGCGGCGCGACAGGCATCGCCTCGGTGTCGTACGCGGCCTCGACCAGATGTGTCAGCGACGCGTCGTCGAAGAGCGCGGCACGGGTGCCCGGATCGGCCAACCGCACCAGCACCCCGTCGACGAAGTCCACCGCACGGCCTCCCCGTTGCCCCGCGCCGGTGCACCATGCCCGGCTCGGCACGATGATCGCCAGGTGCCCGTCACCCGACCGTCACCACCACCGTCACCGTGGCCGGCCGCCGCCCGGACTGTCGGAAACTGAGCACCCGCACAGCCAGCGGTAGCCGTCACCCACCGTGAGATTCCGGGCAGCGTGCGTCGAGGACGGCCCGAGCACCGATCAGGCCGGCGCGGCGTCGTGCAGGACGAGGCGGAAGGGATTCGGAGCGCTGGCGGCGAGGTTGCCGAGCACGGTGAGCAGCAGAGCGTACTGATCGGTCGGCTCGTCGACGAGCAACTGCCCGGCGTCGGTGACGAGCACGGTGAGCGGACCGGTGTCGAGCCGGTCCCGGAGCACGTCGGAGAGGGCATCCCAGGTGTTCCCCAGGTACGCCGGCAGGGCCAGCGCGGCGGCGAGCGCGACGACCAGGCCGGCCCTGGTCCGACTCGCCGCCCCGGGCAGTACCACCGCGCCGGGCACGTCGGGGGCACCGTCGCGGCGGATGACCAGCCAGTCGGGCATGCGGTCCGCGCCCTCGTCGACCATCACGTCCCCAGGTTGGTCAGAGCCGGTAGAAGTCGGTGTAGTGGTTGGGTGAGAACCAGGTGACCCCGGTGCTGCGGTTCACCACGATCCGGTACGCGTCCCGCGCGGCACCCTGGGTACGCGGGTAGACGTCGTACTCGTGGTAGGTGGCGTTGGTGGGCAGTTGACCCTCGTAGTTGTAGAACTGCCCGCCGGCGAAATTGGACTTCCCACCGCTCCAGGAGTACCAGCCGCGACTGGTCGGGAACCCCTTGGCCGACCAGCCCGAGCGGGCGGTGCGGGCGTCCGCGCAGCGACTCATGGTGCAGGAGCTGTAGACCGCCGCCGAGGCAGAGTCGGTCAACCGGGGGGAGACCACGGACGGGCCGACAAGCGCGGCCGCGACAATGGCGAGGAGCAGGGCGAGGGTGGTGGTACGCCGGCGAATCGCGCCGAGCGGGGACACGGGGGTGGACACAGGCTGCCTCCAGATCGTCAATTTCATCGATCGACGTAACTGTCGGATCGGACCCAGTCTCACCGCTGCCGGCCGACGGCGACACCCCTCGCCACCCCAACGGCTCCACAATGCCCGGTGAACTCTCTCCTCGCACGGAGCGCGGCGGTCCGTTTCGTGCCGGTATGAGGTCCGGTTGGTGTCGGCGTGGCGGCAGGCGATTCGGGCACCGGTTGTTAGCGTGGGACGCGGATCCGTGACCGTGGAGGGGTGCCATGCCGGACGCCCCCGATGGGAGGCCGAGACCCGCGGACCAGTGGCGACACCGGGGCATCCGCGGGCTGACCGTCGCCCGCGACGTGAGTGTCCGTGGGTGGCGGTGGTGGGCGCGGACCTGGGATCGACTGGTCGCCGCCCTCCAGGACGAGGCACCTGTCGGCTCCGCGGCCGACCCGTCGCCATCCGGCCCGCTCGTCGAACAACGCGACGCGCCCCGACTGATCACGGTGCCCGCGCGCGGCTACGTGTACTCGTTCCACATCCGCGCCACGTTCGCCTGGTCGTCGCCGGTGAGCCTCCGCTCCGAGGTGCTCAGCTGGTACGTGCAGTACTTCCAGCCCACCGCCGTGCAGCGCCTGACCCGCCTCGCCGCCGACGCCGCCCGGGACCTGCCGCCGCACCGGGCCGGTGACCTGGAGGTGGCGTTGCAGCAGGCGCTCGCCGACGATCCGGAGTGGACCTACCAGCGCGGCGACGTCGTCATCACCTGCCGGCCCGACGCCGCCGTCCGCCTCGACGAGCGGATCATGCCGGCGCTGCAACCGCACGTCGACCGGATGCTGAAGTTGGAGTACCAGTTCGACGAGCAGCTACGCAGGGCCCGCTACGCCGAGGAACTGAGCCGCCAGTGGACGACGATCCTGAGCGCCCACGGCGAGGACCAGGACATCGCCGACGCCCGCGACCACCTGCTCGACACCCAACGGGAAGCCGCACGATGGATCACCGACCTCCTCCACCACCACGCGGACCCTCCGAGCGCCCCGCTGACCCCAACGCCAACCCCACCCCACCAACGCCCCACCCCCACCTGACTCCCGCCCATCCAGCTGCCCTGCCCACCCAGACCCACCCCACACCCACCCCACCGCATTTCATGATCAGGTGATGAGAAACAGGTCTGGAGCGCCCCTGAGACCTACTTTTCATCACCTGATCATGGGAAACGGGAGCGTGTGGCGAGGATGGCCACGGTTTCCCGGCGTACCTGGACCGGATCTGCGATGAGCCGTCGATGCGTGAACCGGACGACGAGGATCCCGATGGTCGCCAGGAGGGCGTCACGGCGAAGGTCGATCTCCCGCTCGGCCGGATCGCCATGGCTGGTAGAGCCGTCCAGCTCGATGTCGACCCGCTCCGCCTCGGCGAACATGTCGAGATAGATGGTCCGGGCCCCGACCAGCACCCGTGCCTGCCGGCTGAACGTCGGCATACCCGACCCGGTGAAGACGTGGTCGTGGCCCCAGATCTCCAGCGGGCTGCGGCAACCAGCGGCAAGCCGGTCGAGCAGACGCCGCAACGCCAGGCGGTCGTCGATCCTCGGCACCTCGCCGAGAGCGGCGACGAGGCGCTGCGCGGTGGTCAGCCGGTCATTGACCGCACGGATGAGCGGACCAGGTCGGTCGACCGGTTGGAGCAGCGGCCAACAGTCCAGCAGAGTCCGGTCCAGCCGGGTGACCGGCGCTCCCGAACGTGTCACCACCTGCGGCGGCGCGATCGCGAAGTTGGCGCGGTGGCGTACCGCCAGGTGTGGTCGGTTCCGCAACCCTGACCCTGTGGGCAGGTCGAGATGAACCGACTCTCCGGGGGGCTGGCGGCGGAGGCCCCACACGTCGAGGGCGGTGAGGCGACTGAGCGCCGCCCGCCCACCGCCATATGCCAGAGCCGCCCGGCGTGCCAGCTCGGGCTCGACACGGGCCAGCACCGGCAGGTCGGCGTCCAGGTTGCGGACCAGTGCGGCGTCAACGTAGGTCCCGGGCAGCACCGGAATTAGCCGACCCGCACGCCAAGCAGTCTGAATCGTCCAGGCCGGCGCCACTTGCAGCACGTCCCGTCGGGTGACCACGCCGTCATGGCGTACGAGCAGAGCATGCAGCCTCGGGTCCACCCGCCCACCCTGCCTCGGAGCACTGTTCCGGTGAGGGCTCCTGTGGACAGCGGAGGCACCTGTGGACAACCGTCCGAAGCGACATCGACTGTGCTACGGAGCCGTCAGGACAGGTGGCACGGCGTCCGAACCGTCTACCGGAGCGGTGTACGCAGTGATATGCCGGCAATTCAGATCCTTGCTCGGCTGCAAGCGTCGGCGGGTTGGGCCCGACAGTGGCTTCGCGGGAGTGGCAATGGTGCTTTACCCGGGCTGCGGAGCTGCACCGCCCGCACCGGCGTCACCTGACCGCTTCGACTCGAAAGTGCGGCGGTCACATGTGGAGATGCGCTTCCTCGATTCGCTCGGCCCGTACGTACGCGAGGAACTCCGTCTGATCGGTTTGATCGAGGGCCTCGAACGCGGCGTACGCCTTCGCCCGTGCGTGCGCCGTCTCCGCGGCCAGTAGGCCGATGATCGCCGCCCAGGCGAGGGACACCAGGTGAAATGCGCGGTCTTCGCGCAGAACCGGCGGCCGACTCAGCTGATCGAGCCGGTTGGCGGCATCGTCGTCGGAGGGTGCTCGGTCGACCAACTCGAACACCGCCTTGCCCCGGTACGCGGCCCCGCTCGCGGCCAGGTCCGCCAACTCCTCATTGGTCATCTGGCGTACCGGTGGAATCGGGAGGTTGGGTGGGGCGGCGCCGTCATGGTTCAACTCAGTTGCCGCTGCAGTCCGAGCGGCTCACTGTTCGGCACGGGCATTCAACCGCCGAAGCTCAGCGCCTGCCGCAGATCCACGTCCAGGCTGTCCTCGTACTGCGGATCGGGCTCAGCCCCGGCAGCGCTCAGGACAGTGCTGAAGAAGCATCTGGCGCCAACGGCGAGGATCACGCGGAAGATGTCCGTGTCGTCGAGACCGTGACCGCGCAGACCCACGACGTCGGCCTCGGTGACGGAGTTCGCATCTGCCGCGACCTTTCCGGCGAAGTTGACGACTGCGACCTCCTGCGCGGAGAGACCGGCGCTGCCGTGATCCGAGGCGATGGCGGCGACGGTCGGCGCGTCGAAGAACCTGTCGCGGAGGACCTTTCCGTGTGCCAGGCCGCAGTAGGAGGATTTCAGGGCCCGGGCTGCGGCGAGGGTCACCAACTCATAGCGGCGCAGCTCCATCTCGGCCTTCACCGCACCGTTGAGCTGCTGCCATGCCAGGTACGCCGCCGGGCTGTGCGCAAACAACCTGGTGTAGTTGGGCAGGTAGCCCATCGCCTTCGTGTCGGTCTCGAACATCCGCTCGGTGTCCGGCGACTGCTCTGCCTGCCGCAGAAGACTCATCCGACTCCTCCCCTTGTTTGACCCGGACGGTACGCCGTTGGAACAGCGGGCACTGTCAGGAAATCGGTCGTGTACCGGCGTCTGGCATGGCGGGACGTCCAGCCGTGATCCCCGCTAGCGCTTCACATCCCTGCGGATCGCCAGGATGGCGAGGGTTTCCCGGCGTACCTCGTCGATCTCGTGTACCAGACGACGGTGGGCGAACCGGACCACCACGATTCCGATGGTCGCGAGCAGCGCGTCCCGGCGCAGGTCGATCTCCCGCTGACGCGGGTCGCCGTGGGTGGTCGCACCGTCGAGTTCGAGGTTGACCCGCTCCCGCTCGGCAAACATGTCGAGGTAGATCGTTCGCCCGACGCTCATCGGCACCTGTCGGCGGAACGCCGGCATGCCGGGGCCGGTGAAGACGTGCTCATGTCCCCAGATCTCCAGCGGGCTGCGGCAGCCGTCGGCGAGCTTGGCCAGCAACGTTCGGAGCACCGCCCGGTCGGCGAGCTTCGGCACGGTGTCCAGGGCCGCTGTCAGCCGTCCGGGTGTGGTCAGCCAGTCGTTCACCGCTCGGATCACCGGCGCCCGCCGCTCGGCAGGTGGCAGAATCGGCCAGGAGTCGACGAGTGCCTGCTCGATGCGCGTAACCGGCAGGTCCCGCCGGACGACGACGTGCGGTGGTCCCATGCTCAGGCCGAGGCGTCGATGTACGACAAGTCCGGGTCGAGTGCGCAGGCTGGCGCTCGCCGGTTTGCTGAGGTGCACCGGCTCACCGGGCGCCGACGGGCGCAACCCCCAGAGATCGAGCGCGCTGAGGTGACTGAGCGCGCCGCAGCCGTCTGCCCAGGCGAGAGCCGCCCGTTGACTCAGGGCAGGGCCGAGCCGACTGAGGGCGGGGGCGCCGGGCCGATCGTCGAGCAGGTCCGCTGCCGCGAAGACCTCGGGCAGTACGCGTACCAGCTCGCCGCTACGACAAGCCTGCCGCACCGTCCACTGCGGCACCACCTGCCGCAGGGCTCTGAGCGTCACGAGCCCTCCGCCGAGCCGAACCATCACCTGAAGCGCCACCTGCACGCGACGACCGTGCGGCCCCACCTCGACCTTCGGCAACCACACCCGCAGCTGCCCTGTGGAAACGCAACCGTCTGTGGACAACGCCCCACCCAGTTCGACTTCTGCTAGCCGCACCGATCGTTGGCAGCTCAGCAGGGCGGACACCGGCGTGTCGAGTTGCTCACCTGCCAACGATCAGGGGGATGGCCCCTGCCACGGCGGGTCATCGCGCCGCCTGGTTGGTCTCGCCGTACTCGCCGCGGATGGGTAGGTAGTAGGCGGGGAGGAAGCCGGCGATGATGGCGACGCCCGCGATCGGCACGAACGCGCCGACCAGGATGCCGGAGCCGATCCAGAGCAGCGCGAGCGCGAATCGGCGGCCGATCGCCCGGACGCCGAAGGCCCCGAGGGAGGGGGCCAGCAGCTTCGCGCGGCGGAGATAGGACCAGATGATGTTGAACAGGGCCGCGGCCATCCACAGTGTGCTGCCGTAGACGAGGATCGCGGTCCGCAGTCCCTGCTCCGCGCGGAGCGCGCCGGCGAGGAGCGACGTGGAGAACGGCAGGAACGCGATGACCATCAGGAGCAGAGTGTTGAGGAACAGGATTCCCCGGTCGACGTGTCGGACGTAGTCGAACATGACGTGGTGGTTGACCCACACCTGCCCGATGAGCAGGAAGCTCAGCGTGTAGGCCAGGTACGACGGCCAGAGCGCCCCGAGGCCCCGTAGCAGGTGCCCGAAGTCCGGTGGCGGTTGGATCTCCAGCACGAGCAGCGTCACGGCGATGGCGAAGACTCCATCGCTGAAGCTCACCAACCGGCCCGGCTGACGGGTCAGTGGCGACGTACCCCTCTGGGCGTTCACGCCCTAATCATGCTATATGCCGCTTTCGCGCAACCCCAACCCCGGAGCCGGAGCCGGAGCCGGTTCGGCTCAGGCCGCCAGGGCGGCGTAGCGACCGTTGCGGTCCAGCAGACTGTCGTGGGTGCCGGCCTCGACGATCCGGCCGTGGTCGAGCACCGCGATCTGGTCGGCGTCACGCACCGTGGACAGCCGGTGGGCGATGGTGATCGTGGTACGACCCTCGGCGAGGACGTCGAACGCCCGCTGCACGGCCCGTTCGGTCTCGGTGTCCAGCGCGCTCGTGGCCTCGTCGAGGACCAGGATGCGCGGGTCGCGCAGCAGCGTACGGGCGATGGCGAGGCGTTGCTTCTCGCCACCGGAGAACCGGTGGCCGCGGGAGCCGACCATGGTGTCGTACCCGTCGGGCAGCCCGGTGATCAGGTCGTGGATCTGGGCGGCGCGGGCGGCGTCCTCGATCTCGGTGTCGGTGGCCTCCGGCCGGGCGTAGCGCAGGTTCTCCCGGACGGTGGTGTGCAGGAGGTACGTCTCCTGGCTGACCACGCCGACGATCGCGGCCAGGTCGGCGAGGCGCAGGTCGCGCAGGTCGACGCCGTCGACGGTGAGCCGGCCGGCGGTCGGGTCGTGCAGGCGGCTGACCAGGCCGGCCAGGGTGCTCTTGCCGGAGCCGGTCTCGCCGACCAGGGCGAGGCTGGTGCCGGCGGGCACGTCGAGGGTGATCCCGGCGAGGGCTGCGGTGTCGCTGCCCGGGTAGCCGAAGGTGACCTCCTCCAGGCGCAGGTGTCCGCGTACGCCTGTGGGGTCGAGGTGGACCGGCTCGGCGGGGTCGGCCACGTCGACCGGCAGGTCGAGGTACTCGAAGATCCGGGCGAAGAGCGCCAGCGACGCGGTGAGCGAGACGCCCACGTTGAGCAGGCCCATCAGTGGCCGGAACAGGCCGCCCTGCAGCGCGGTGAACGCGACGAGGGTGCCGATGCTCAGCGTGCCGGCGGTGCCGGGCAGCCCGGCGGCGAGGTAGATGACCGCGGGTACGGCGGCGAAGATGATGCTCATCGAAGCCATCCGCCAGCGGCCGGCCAGTTCGCTGCGCAGTTCCAGGTCGACGAGTCGTTCCGAGGAGGCGGTGAACCTGTCGATCAGCGCGGGGCCGGTGCCGAGGGTCTTGGCGAGTTGCACGCCGCTGATCGACAGGCCTTCCTCGACGGTGACGTTGAGGTCGGCGAGTTCGCGTTGCCGCTGGGCGGTGATCTCCCGGCGCATCCGGGCGACCCGGCGGGTCAGCCAGATCGCCGGCGGCAGCACCACGAGCGAGACGAGGGAGAGCTGCCAGGAGAGCGCGACCATGGCCACGGCGGTGGCGACGACAGTGGTGAGGTTGGCGGCGACGGCGGTGGCGGTCGAGGTGACCACCGACTGCATGCCGCCGATGTCGTTGGTGATCCGGGACTGCACCTCGCCGGTGCGGGTGCGGGTGAAGAAGCCCAGCGACTGGCGCTGGAGGTGGCTGAAGACGTCGGTGCGCAGCCGGTGCATGACCCGCTGCCCGACCTGGGTGGAGATCCAGGTCTGCACAACGCCGAGGGCGGAGGTCACGGCCGCGACGGCGACCATGCCGAGGACCAGCCAGACCAGCAGGGTCACGTCGCCCTGCGGCAGGGCGCGGTCGATCACGGTACGCAGGAGGAAGGGAGTCGCCATCGCGATGATCGAGGAGAGCACGATGATCGCGGTGACCACGGCCAGCGCGGGCCGGTGGGGGGTGAACAGGCGGCCGATGCGGCGCAGTGACACCTGGCGGGCCTGCGCCTTCTCTTCGGCGCTGAGGGTGCGGTGGCCGCGGTCGCGGCCCTTCGGGGTGGGTTCCAAGGGGGACTGCCTTTCCGTCGAATATGCTGAGGTTACCTCAACATGAGGGAGCAACCGCATTTGCTGTTACGGTATTCCGGTGACCGAGGACACCACCGGGACCGGCGACGACGACAGCCTGGCCGAGACGTTCTGGGCCGTGGCGTCCCGTTTGCGCCGACAGACCAAGGAGTCGCTGACCCCCTGGGACATCACGCCCAGCCAGTCCCGGGCCCTCGGTGTCCTGGGCCGCCACGGTGAGGTACGTCCCGGCACGCTCGCCGAGCACCTGCGCATCGCGGCCCGCTCGGCCACCGAGGTCGTCGACGACCTGCAGACCCGTGGGCTCGTCGAACGCCGACCGGACCCGGCCGACCGGCGGGCGACACTTGTCGCGCTCACCGAGGAGGGCAAGCGCCTCGGCGCCGCCATCCGGACCGCCCGGCGGGCCGAGGCGGACCGCTTCTTCGGCCACCTCAACGACACCGACCGCGCCGAGTTGGCCCGCATCCTGCGGACCCTGCGCGCCTGACCGACGGCGGTCCGCCCGCCCCGCACACGCAGCGGGTTTGCCCACCTCGCGCACGGGTAGCCAGCGGCCCCCGCCGGAGGGACCGGCCGTCACCGGCCGGGGCGAGGTGACAGGAGGACGCTCGTGCCGCTGGTGCCACACCCGAACAACCGCCCCGGCTGATGTGCGGGATCAGCGGGGAGGCGCGCTTCGACGGTCGGTCGCCCGACGCGGCGGCGGTGACCCGGATGACCGAGGCGATGCGCTCGCGCGGCCCGGACGACGAGGGCCTGTGCGCCGAGGGCTGGGTGACCCTCGGGCACCGCCGACTGACAATCATCGACCTGTCCGATGCGGGCGGGCAACCGATGGTCCGCGACGACCTGGGCCTGGCCCTGGTCTTCAACGGCTGCGTCTACAACTACCCGGAGCTGCGCGAGGAGTTGCAGAACGCCGGCTACGGATTCCACTCCACGAGCGACACCGAGGTGGTCCTGGTCGCGTACGCGCACTGGGGTGAACGCTTCGTCGACCACCTGGTCGGCATGTTCGCGATCGGGCTTGTCGACCGGGCGCGGCGGCGGCTGGTCCTGGCCCGCGACCGGCTCGGCATCAAACCGCTCTACCTCGCCGAGACCCCCGGGCGGCTGCGGTTCGCCTCCACCCTGCCCGCGCTGTTGCGGGCCGGCGACGTCGACACCGGCATCGACCCGGTGGCGCTGCACCACTACCTGTCCTGGCACTCCATCGTTCCCGCGCCGCGGACCGTGCTGCGCGGGGTGCGCAAGCTGCCGCCGGCCACCCTGCGGGTGATCGAGGCGGACGGGCGCAGCCGTGAGGAGGTGTACTGGCGGCCCGACTACGTGCGGAAGCCCGCCGACGCGGGAATGGACGCCGCCGACTGGCGGGCCGCCGTCGGGGACGCGCTGCGCACGGCGGTACGCCGACGGCTGGTCGCCGACGTGCCGGTCGGGGTGCTGCTCTCCGGTGGACTGGACTCCAGCCTCATCGTGGCGCTGCTCGCCGAGGCCGGTCAACAGCACCTGCGTACGTTCAGCATCGGCTTCGACAGCCGCGACGGCGAGTCCGGCGACGAGTTCCACTACTCCGACCTGGTGGCCCGCGCGTACGACACCGACCACCACCGGATCCGGCTGGCCGACGACGACCTGGTGCCCGCGGTCCGGCGTGCCGTGCTGGCGATGACCGAGCCGATGGGCAGCCACGACGTGGTCGCGTTCCATCTCCTTTCCGAGCAGGTGGCGCGGCATGTCAAGGTGGCACAGTCCGGGCAGGGCGCGGACGAGGTGTTCGCCGGCTACGGCTATCACCAGCCGCTCACCGAGGCGTCCCGGCACAGCGCCGCCGAGACGTTCGCCGCCGCGTTCTTCGACCGCGACCACGACGAGTTGCGCGCCATCGTCGGCCCGGCGTACGCGCTGGAGCACGACGCCAGCCGGGACCTGCTCACCGCGCACCTCGCCGCGCCCGGGGCACAGACCGCGCTGGACGCGGTGCTGCGCCTGGACACCCACCTGATGCTGCCGGACGACCCGGTCAAGCGGGTGGACAGCATGAGCATGGCGTGGGGCCTGGAGGTGCGGACGCCGTTCCTCGACCAGGACCTGGTCACCCTGGCGGCGCACTGTCCCCCGCGGCACAAGGTCGCCCAGGGCGGCAAGGGCGTGCTCAAGGAGGTCGCCCGGGAGGTACTGCCCGCCGAGGTGATCGACCGTCCCAAGGGCTACTTCCCGGTGCCCGCGCTGCGCAGGGTGGACGGCCCGGTGCGCGAGATGGTCGCCGAGGCGTTGCAGGCGCCGGCAGCGCGCGAGCGAGGGCTGTTCCGCCCGGAGTACGTGGCACGCCTGCTCGCCGACCCGGACCGGGCCGAGGCGGCGGCCGGCAGCAACAAGCTGTGGCAGCTCGGCCTGCTGGAGCTGTGGTTACAGACCCACGACATCCGCTGAGCGCCGCCGGTCACCCGGCCGTCGTGCGGGCGGCCAGGTCGTCGAGGACGGCGCGAACGTCACCGGTACGCTCCAGCACCCGGCGCTGCCGGGTGGCCCCGGTGCCGTCGCGGCGTACCCGGGCCAGTTGTGCCAACACGTACCCCAGGTCGCCGTGGCGCAGCAGGGCCGGAGCGATCACCGCCATCAGCTCGTCGACGAGCGCCCAGGCCGGCCGGGTGCCCCCGGCACGAAGGTCGATCAGCTCGCCGTCGAGACCGTCGTGGGCGGCCCGCCAGTGCGCGGCGGCCACCAGACAGTCGCGGACGGGCGGCGCGGTCACCCCGGCGCGGACGTCGTCGGCGAGGGTGGCGACGAGCGACCGGACCAGCGCGGCGACAAGCACCGCGTCGTCCACGTCCGGGCAGACGTCGCCCACCCGGATCTCCACGGTCGGGTAGGCCGACGACGGTCGGGCGTACCAGTAGACCATCGCCGCGTCCAGCATGACGCCGGCGGCGATCAGCTCGTCCACGGTCCGGTCGTAGTCGGTCGCGGAGTCGAAGTACGGCGTCGGGCCGATGCTGGGCCACCGTTCCAGCTGCATCGACCGCCAGCTGGCGTGACCGGTGTCGCGCCCGTCCTGTAGCGGCGAGTTGGTGGTGATCGCCTGCACCACCGGCAGCCAGACCCGTAGGTGGTTGCAGACCTGCACGGCCAGTTCCCGGTCGGAGAGCCCGACGTGGATGTGGCAGCCGCACACCGCCGGGTCGTGCGCCACCGGGCCGTACCGGCGCGACATCGCGTGGTAGCGCGGCTCGTCGGGGACCGTCCGGTGCGGCTCGGCCACCGGGGTGGCGCCGATCGCCACGAGCCGGGCCCCGGCCGCCGTGGCGGCCTCGGCGGCCCAGCGACGCAGCGCCACCAGGTGCGCGCGCAGCTCGCCGAGGTCGGCGCAGACCGGGGTGACCATCTCCACCATGCTGTGCCGGAACTCCTGGCGGCTCTGGTCCCGGGCGGGACCGCGCAGCGCGGCCAGCACCTGGTCGGCCACCGGCAGGTTGCGCCCGCTGGCCGGGTCGAGCAGCAGGAACTCCTCCTCGACGCCGAGGGTGAGGGTGGACAGGTCGGGCACGATGCCGGCGGTCGCCGAACGGTACGCCATGGCGCCTCCCCCACTGCTGCGGCCGGCGCCTCGGTTTCCCGGGCTACCCCGGTGACAAACACGCCCTCAGGGCATTGCCAGGGCCGCCGCGCGTGCGGTGAGAAAGGCCCGCTCGGCCGCGTTGTCAGTCCGGGCGACAGCCATCCGGTACGCCTCGACGGCCTCCCCGCCCCGGCCGAGCCGGGCCAGCAGATCGGCGCGGACCACGTGGTAGACGTGGTAGCCAACCAGGTCGAGGCGGTCCACCTCGGTCAGCGCGACCGCCGGTCCGGACAGCTCGGCGAGCGCGACGGCCCGGTTCAGCGCCACCACCGGGCTGGGGGCGACCACCGTCAGCTGGTCGTACAGCGCAAGGATCTGCGCCCAGTCGGTGTCGGCGGCGCGCCGCGCGGCGCTGTGCACGGCGGCGATCGCGGCCTGGATCTGGTACGGGCCGGGCCGGTCGCGGCGCAGGCAGCGGCGCACCAGCGCCTGGCCCTCGGCGATCAGCCGGGCGTCCCACCGGGCCCGGTCCTGGCTCGGCAACGCCACCAGCTCACCCTCGGCGGTGGTCCGCGCGTCGCGGCGCGACTCGGTGAGCAGCAGCAACGCGAGCAGACCGAGCGCCTCCGGCTCGTCCGGCATCAGCTCGACCAGCAGCCGGGTCAGCCGGATCGCCTCGACGCACAGCTCGGCGCGGACCAGATGTCGTCCGGCGCTGGCCGTGTACCCCTCGTTGAAGATCAGGTAGAGCACCGCGAGCACCGCGTGCAGCCGGTCGGGCAGGTCGGCGTCGCGCGGCACGCGGTACGGGATCCGCGCGTTGCGGATCTTCGACTTGGCCCGGACCAGCCGCTGCGCCATGGTCGGCTCCGGCACCAGGAAGGCCCGGGCGATCTCGGCGGTGCTCAGGCCACCGAGCAGCCGCAGGGTGAGGGCGACCCGGGTGCTCGGGGCGAGCGCCGGATGGCAGCAGGTGAAGATCAGCCGTAGCCGGTCGTCGTGCACCGGTCCCTCCTCGACGGGTCGGTCGGCGGCGAACAACAGGGCCGCCTGGGAGTGCCTGTCGACCCGGGACGCGTCGCGGCGCAGCCGGTCGATCGCCCGGTTCCGGGCGGTGGTGATGATCCAGCCGGCCGGACTGGGCGGCGGGCCGGTCGTCGGCCAGCGCGCCACCGCGACGGCGAACGCCTCCTGGACCGCCTCCTCGGCGAGTTCGATGTCGCCGAGGAGGCGCACCAGGACGGCGACCGCGCGGCCGTACTCCGCGCGGAACACCGCCTCCACGTCGGGCACGATCAGTCGCCGGCCCCGCCCTGGAAGGGGCGCACCTCGATCGGCAGGGTGGTGGCCAGCGCGTAGCGGCGACCCCAGTGCAGGGCGGCGTCCAGGTCCGGCACGTCGATGATCGTGATGCCGCCCAGATGCTCCTTGCCCTCCACGAACGGGCCGTCGGTGACCAGGACGTCGCCGTCGCGGGCGCGCAGCACGGTGGCGGTCTCCGGGCCGTGCAGGCCCTGCCCGAAGACCCACGACCCGGTGGAGGCCAACTCCTCACGAAACTCACCGAGCTGGCGCATCACCCCGGCCAGGAACTCCGGGTCCGGCGGCAGCTCACCCTGCGGCTGGTGAAGGCTGAGCAGGTACAGCGTCATGGTTCCTCCTCGCGAGGGCCGGCCCGTCGCCGACCTCTCATCCTCCACACGATCGGCCGCCGCCCGGATCGACAGGCCGCCGGAAAATTCTCGGCGTCCGGTCCGGCCCGGTGCTGGCGTCCTTTGCTCTGCACCCGCGGATGCGACGGGTGCGCAGGCACGGGTGGCGCGTCGGCGGGTGCAGAGCAAAGGATGAAGGACAGGGGGACGGTCCGCCGGTGCCGCGACCGGAGCCGGTAGTCATGGCTGCGCCGGTTGTGGGTAAGCGTCCCGGCGTGACCGTTGGCATCCGGGTGGTCGTGGTCGGCGCCGGCTTCTCCGGGCTCGCCGCCGCGCTGGCGCTGAGCCGCGCCGGCGCCCGGGTGCGGGTGTTGGAGGCCCGCGACCGGGTGGGCGGGCGAGCGCTGACCCGGTGGCTGCCCGAGGTCACGCAACTCGACCTGGGCGCGCAGTGGATCGGCCCGACCCAGGACCGGATGTACGCGCTGGTCGCCGAGCACGGGCTGGCCACCTTCGCGTCGGCTGCGGACGGCGCGCCCACCCTGCTCTGGGCCGGCCAGCGCCGGGCCGCGCCGCCGGCGCAGGTCGGTCGGGTGCTCGGCCTGCTCGACGAGTACGCCGCTCGCCTGGACCCGGCCGCGCCCTGGGAGACGCCGGAGGCCGCACGGTGGGACCGGACGATCCTCGGCGAATGGCTGCGCGCGACGGCCGGGGACGACGACATCGCCGACTACCTGGGGCGGCTGCTCGCCGGCGGGCTGCTGGCCACCGGCGCGGACGAGCTGTCCCTGTTGCACCTGCTGTTCTACCTGCGCAGCGCCGGTGGGACCGGTCCGTTGTTGGGGATGGCCGGCGGCGCGCAGCAGGACCGGATCGTGGGCGGGCCGCCGGCACTCGCCGAACGGATGGCCGCCGCCCTGCCCCCGGGAACGCTGACGCTTGCCACGCCGGTGCGGGCGATCGAGCAGACCGTCGACGGTGTGACGGCGTGTACCGACACCGGGCGCGTCGCCGGCGACGCCGTGGTGGTCGCGCTGGCCCCGGCACTGGCCGGCCGGATCCGGTACGACCCGCCGCTGCCCGCGCTGCGCGACGGGCTCACCCAGCGGATGCCGATGGGTTCGGCGTTGAAGGTGCACGCCGTCTACCGGGAGCCGTTCTGGCGTGCCGACGGGCTGTCCGGCGTGTCCACCAGCAGCGCCGGTCCGCTCACCGAGACGGTCGACAACTCCACCCCGACCTCGCCGCTCGGGGTGCTGACCGGGTTCAGCTACGCCGCGGATGCCGCCGCGCTGCGGGAGATGTCGCCCGAGCGGCGTCGACGATGCCTGCTGGACGCGTTCGCCACAGTTGTCGGGCCGGCAGCCGGAAACCCGGTGGACCTCGTCGAGTACGACTGGTCGGCCGACGAGTGGACCCGGGGCTGCTTCTGCGGCGCGCTCACCCCGGGCACCTGGCAGACGTACGGCCCGCGCCTGCGGGCGCCGGTGGGGCGGGTGCACTGGGCGGGCACCGAGACGGCGACCCGCTGGACCGGCTACCTGGAGGGCGCGGTGCGGGCTGGTGAGCGGGCGGCGGCCGAGGTGCTGGCGGGTTGAGCGGACACGACCGGGCCGGCCCGGTCTCGGCGGGACCGGGCCGGCGACGGCCCTGGGTGCTACCCGGCCGACCCGGTCTGCAAGGACCGGGCCGGCGCGGACGCCCCGGTCAGGGGTAGGTGGTCAGGTACACCGTCTGGTTGGCCGCGTTCGCGGTGCCACCGGCGTTGTTGATCACCCGGTTGATGGTGCCGACGCCACCGAGCGAGACGGTGACCATGTTGGTGAACCGCACGTTCGAGTTGGTGGGCACCTCGAAGGACCGCTCCTCCACCACCGCGGGGTTGACGTTGAAGTAGCTGTAGCTGCCCAGCCCGAACGCCTGGTGGCTGGTCACCGAGTCGGCGACCTTGTAGGCGGCGTAGCCACGGGTCGACCCGTTCATCCAGGCCGCCTGGTTCGGCACGTCGTACGGCAGCTCGTTCTGGTAGAAGTACGTCCGGCCGCCGTTGCCGTTCCAGACGGTCTGGTACTTCTGGTAGTGCTCGACGAAGAGGCCGTACATGGTGACGTTGTCGCCGTTGACCGTGAGCCCGGTGTCGGCGGTGTTCAACGTCCACCCGGTCGGTACGCCGCTGGCGGCGTGGTCGGCCCGCCACAGCCACATGTGGTCACCGATCACGTTGTCGCTGTTGACTGTCAACGTGTTGGTGGCCTTGCCGACGTGTGGCCCGCCGATGCGGAAGAACACGTCGTGCAGGGAGGTCGGGTTGCTGGCGTGGCTCGCCGACGACCCGGACGGCCCGACCTCCATCAGCACCGGTGAGTTGGTCGTGCCGGCCTCGAACATCAGGCCGGCGACCTTGACGCCGTCCACATCGGCCACCCGCATCCCAACGCTGCCGTTGTCGGCCTGGATGGTGGCCAGGCCGAGGCCGAGGACGACCGTGTCGGCCCGGTTGACCTGGATCGGCTCGGTGACGTGGTGCACGCCCGGGGTGAAGAGCAGGTGCTTGCCCTGGGCGAGAGCCGCGTTGATGGTGGCGGCGCTGGTGCCGGTCTGCACGACGAAGAACTGCGACAGCGAGATCGACGAGCCGGCCGGGGTCTTGTTGTACCAACTGGTGCCCGTCGAGTTGGTGCGCAGCGCCGGCACGAACACCCGGTACTCGCCGGTGCCGTCGACGTAGAGGAACGGCTTCTCGCGGACCTGTGGGGTCTGCGCGATGACTGTGTGCGACGGGTTGGGGAAGCTCGGCGCCGGTGCGCCGGTGACGCCCTGGAAGACCATGTTCCACACCGAGCCGGTCCAGCCGTTGCCGAACTCGCTGTTGCGGGAGTACCACTGCTGCTGCGAGCCGGAGACGACAAGCCCGTCGATGCGGGTGTCGGCCAGCAGGCCGCCGCTGGACCAGCCGTCGCCGCCGTTCCAGAGTTGGATCTGGTTCTGCCCGCCGCGCAGGTGCATCCGGCGGTACGGCGCGGCCTGGGACACCGCCCACCGTTCCACGGTCTGCCCGGCGGGCAGGGTGACCGACAGGTTCTCGGCGGCCCGCCAGAAGTTCTGGGTGGCGTTGCCGCCCATCCAGAACGCCTCGGTGCGGACGTGACCGTTGAGGTTGACGTCGTCCGGGCTCATCCCGAGGCCGGCGACCTGGGTGAAGAAGCCGAGGTTGACGTCGGCGCTGTAGGTGCCGGGCTTGAACAGCACCGCGTAGCGCTGCGGGCCGAACTGGTTGGTCTCCTGCTGGGTGAAGAGGGTGTTCAGTCGACTCTGGATCGTCGACGTCGGGGTGCTCGGGCCGAAGACGAACGTGTTCGGACCGAGGTTGGGGTTGTACGGGTCGGTGGGCGTCACCGGGGGTTCGTTGGTGCCGCCGCCGGTCTCGCCGTAGACCTGGAACTCCCAGAGCGAGTAGCCGTAGCCGGTGCCCCGGGCGGTGCCGTACATGCGGACGTAGCGGCCGGCGCCGGAGACGGTGAGGTTCTGGGTGCCGCCGGTGCCGGTGGTGGTCGAGTAGATCGTGGTCCAGGTGGATCCGTTGTCGGAGGTCTGGAGCTGGAAGGCCCGGCCGTGGGCGGCCTCCCACAGCAGGTTGACCTGGGTGATGGTGGCGCGGGCACCCAGGTCGACCTGCAACCACTGCGGGTCGCTGAACGCGCTGGACCAGCGGGTGCCGGTGTTGCCGTCGACAGCGGCGGCGGCGGGCGTTCCGCCGTTCTCGGTGGACGAGGCGGTCGCCGTGCGGCCCTGGGACAGCAGGGAGGGGGCGGCCTGCGCGGGGGTGGTGGCACC
The DNA here is from genome assembly GCF_043197345.1 of Micromonospora sp. NPDC049175. NCBI lineage: Bacteria > Bacillati > Actinomycetota > Actinomycetes > Micromonosporales > Micromonosporaceae > Micromonospora > Micromonospora sp. NPDC049175. Next base: position 247,105 of record NZ_JBICSY010000006.1, read on the forward strand.
GGTCGGCGTGAGCGCCGCGACCAGGGCCACGGTGAGTCCGACGAGCAGGTGCCGAACGGCCCGTGGGGGACGCGGGCGTACGGATGTTGCACGAGATGTCATGACATCGCCTGTCGATAGGGGGCTACGGGTTGCGCGAGGGTGGGATCGGGCTCGCCCCGTGGTGCCGTGGGTGGTGCCGCCGATGCGACACCACAGTTCTGGGTGCCGCCGGTACGGCACCGCGGGCCGGAGAGCGCTCTCGTAGGAGTGTTGCGGCGAGATTGCGGCGGCGTCAAGACATCGATCTATAACTTCGTTATTTATCCCGAGGATTCTTTTTGTGTAATTCGCCGTGCCCCGCTGCCGTCGTCCCGGCTCAGCGGCGGACGCCGCCCTCGGTGAGGAAGCGCGCGATCGGGAGCGTGGCGGCGCCCAACGCCACCGCGTCCACGCCGAGGCGGCACAGCTCGATCGACGCCTGCTCGAACGGCTGGCGCAGCGCCTGCCGGCCGGCGGCCTCGCGGACGGCCGGCAGCAGGTCGCCGAGCGCCATCGCCGCCCAGCCGCCGAGCACCACCCGCTCCGGGTTGAACAGGTTGATCAGGTTGGCCACGCCCGCGCCGAGGTAGCCGGCGGTCTCGTCCAGCACCCGCCGGGCGGTCACCGAGGTGTCGGCGGCGGCGACGAGGGCGGCGAGCTGGGACTCCTCGTCCTCGCCGGGCACCGGTCGACCACGGCGCGCCTCCCGGTAGCGCTCGATGATCGCCTCCGCGCCCACGTACGCCTCCAGGCAGCCGCGCGCGCCGCACCGGCAGGCCCGGCCGCCGTACACCAGGGTGGTGTGCCCCCACTCCCCCGCGCTGCTGGACGCGCCCCGGTAGGTGGCGCCGCCGGTCACCACGGACGCGCCCACACCGGAGCCGACAAGCGCGAAGACGGCGTGCCGGGCGCCCCGGCCGGCGCCGAACCACATCTCGGCCTGGCCGAGGGTCTTCGCGCCGTTGTCGATGTGCAGGGGCAGGTCGGTGCCCGCGCTGATCAGCCTCTCCAGCGGCACCCGGTCCCAACCGAGGGCCTGGGCGTGCACGACGGCCTCGACGCCCTGCTCCACCACTCCCGACACGCCGATGCCGACGCCGAGCACGTCGCCGGGGGCCACCTGGGCCTGCCCGGTCACCGCGTCGATGCCGGCCAGCACGTGCCCGGCCACCAGGTCGGGCTCGGTCCGGGCCGGGTCGAGCGGGTACTCGACGCTGGCCAGCAGGGTCATCGCGAAGTCGAACAGCTCCACCCGGACGCGGGTCTCGCCGACGTCCACGCCGACCACGAAGGCGAAGCGGGGCGCGATCCGCAGCAGCATGCTGGGCCGGCCGCCGTCGGACTCGGCGGCCCCGGCCTCGGCGACCAGCCCCTCGTCGATCAGGTCGGCCACCACGTTGCTGACCGCCGGTTGACTCAGCCCGGTGCTGCGCACCAGGTCCTGGCGGGTGAGCGGGCCGTCGAGGAAGAGCTTGGTCAGCAGCGCGGACCGGTTGCGCAGCCGCACGCTGCGGTTGGTGGCACGCGCCAGCTCCACTCGACACCCCGTTCTGGTTGGCCGTTCGAGGCGACTGTAACCGCACCGTGCTTGACGACCCACCGGCCAGCCACTTTAATGACGACATAATTTAAGCCGTGATGTAACTCCCGGGAAACGCCGACGGACTCCGACGGCGCACCCCCGAACCCTGTCCCGCAGCCGGCCGCCCGTCGTCTCGACCCCTATCGGCGACGGAGGTCGGCGGACCCCCACCACGCTCCGGAAGGGCTGACCCGTGTCGAGACGACACCTCGGGATATTCACCGCCGCCGTACTGGCCGCCGCCTCGCTGACCGCCTGCGGCGGCTCCGGCGACGACTCCGCCGCATCGCCCAAGACGCTCACCTACTGGGCCAGCAACCAGGGCGCCAGCCTGGAGGCCGACAAGACGACCCTCCAGCCCGAGCTGGACAAGTTCGAGAAGCAGACCGGGATCAAGGTCACCGTCGAGGTGGTCCCGTGGTCGGACCTGCTCAACCGGCTGCTCGCCGCCGCCGCCTCGGGCAAGGGCCCGGACGTGGTGAACATCGGCAACACCTGGTCGGCGTCGTTGCAGGCCACCGGCGCGCTCGTCGAGTTCGACGACGCCACCCTGCAGGCCGTCGGCGGCAAGGACCGGATCGTGCCCGCCGCGCTCGCCGCCGCCGGCGCCCCCGGCAAGCCGCCGGCCGCCGTGCCGCTCTACAGCATGGCGTACAGCCTGTACTACAACAAGAAGTCGTTCGCCGACGCCGGCCTCACCGCACCGCCGACCACCTGGGAACAGCTCGCCGAGTACGGCAAGAAGCTGAGCACCGGCGGCAAGTGGGGCTTGGCCATCGAGGGCGCCAACCCGTCGGAGAACGCCCACCACGCGTTCACCTTCAGCCAGCAGTACGGCGGTGAGTGGTTCGACTCGGCCGGCAAGCCGACCTTCGACACCCCGCAGAACGTCTCGGCGATCAAGCGGTACATCGACTTCATGGCCGCCGACAAGATCACCAACCCGAGCAACGCGGAGTACGCGCAAAACCAGTCGGTCTCCGACTTCGCCAACGGCAAGGCCGCCATGCTGCTGTGGCAGTCCGCCGGCTCGAACCTGAAGACGCAGAACATGCCCGCCGACGCCTACGGTGTGGCCCCGGTGCCGTTCCTGGCCAGCCCGCCGGCCGGCGGCAAGAAGGTCAACAGCATGGTCGCCGGCATCAACATGGCGGTCTTCAAGCACACGAAGAACAAGGACGGCGCGCTGAACTTCGTGAAGTTCATGACCAGCGACGAGGAGCAGACGCTGCTCAACAAGACGTACGGCTCGCTGCCGGCGGTCAAGACCGCGGGCTCCGACCCGGCGTTCAGCGCCACCGAGCAGAAGACCATCCAGGAGACCCTGGTCACCACCGCGGCCCCGCTGCCGCAGGTGCCCGAGGAGAGCACCTTCGAGACCCTGGTCGGCACCGCGATGAAGGAACTGTTCGCGGACGCGGCAAGCGGCAAGCCGGTCACCGAGGCCTCGGTGAAGGCGAAGCTGACCGACGCGCAGCAGAAGATGCGCTGACCCAGGCGTCACCGGTGGCCGTGGTCAGGCGCTGAGCCTGGCCACGGCCACCGCCTCCGAGAGGACCCCGATGGCAACCAGCACCACCGCGCCGGACGCCGACCGGCGCGAACCCCGGGCCGGGTCACCGGCCCGGAAGCCGGCCCGCCGGCCCCGCGGCCCCCGCCGCTCCCTCCTGCCGTATCTGCTGCTCGCCCCGGCCATCGTGCTGGAACTCGCCATCCACGTCATCCCGATGGTGGTCGGGGTCTGGATGAGCCTGCTGGAGCTGACCCAGTTCCACATCCGCGACTGGTCCACCGCGCCCTTCATCGGGTTCGAGAACTACCGGGCGACGCTCAACCTGAACAGCGCGGCCGGCAAGGAACTGCTGCACTCGTTCTGGATCACCCTGGCCTACAGCCTGCTCTCGGTCGGGTTCGCCTGGCTGCTCGGCATCGCGGCGGCTGTCGTGTTGCAGAAGCCGTTCCGCGGACGGGCGATCCTGCGCGCGCTCTTCCTCACCCCGTACGCCCTGCCGGTCTACGCCGCGGTGATCACCTGGAGCTTCCTGCTGCAACGCGACACCGGCCTGGTCAACCACGTCCTGGTCGACCAGCTCGGGCTGCTGAACGAGCGGCCGTTCTGGCTGATCGATGACAACAGCTTCTGGTCGCTGCTCGTGGTGTCGGTGTGGCGCAACTGGCCGTTCGCGTTCCTCTGCCTGATGGCCGGCCTGCAGAACGTGCCCGGCGAGCTGTACGAGGCCGCCGCGATCGACGGCGCCGGGTTCTGGCGTCGGCTGCGCTCGGTCACCCTGCCGATGTTGCGGCCGGTGAACCTGGTGCTGCTGCTGGTGCTGTTCCTCTGGACGTTCAACGACTTCAACACCCCGTTCGTGCTCTTCGGCGGCTCCGCCCCCGAGCAGGCCGACCTCATCTCCATCCACATCTACCGCAGTTCCTTCAAGACCTGGGACTTCGGCTCCGGCTCGGCGATGTCGGTGGCGCTGCTGCTGTTCCTGATGATCGTCTCGGCCGCGTACCTGCTGATCACCAACCGTCGGAGGGACGACCATGCGTGAGACCGCCGGTGAGCGCTGGGGCCGGCGCATCGTGCTGACCCTGCTCACCCTCTTCGTCGTCATTCCGCTCTACGTGATGGTGACCTCCGCGGCGAAGCCGTTGCAGGACGTGCAGAACGGCTTCACCTGGTGGCCCAGCCGACCCACGCTGCAACCGTTCGTGGACATGTGGAGCACCGTGCCCCTGGCCCGGTACCTGGTGAACAGCCTGGTGGTGTCGAGCATCGCGGCGATCTGCTCGGTCGCGGTGGCCATCTTCGCGGCGTTCGCGGTCAGCCGGTACCGGTTCCGTGGCCGGGGCCTCTTCTCGGTGACGGTGCTGTCCACCCAGATGTTCCCCGGCATCCTGTTCCTGCTGCCGCTGTTCCTCATCTACGTGAACCTGGGCAACGCCACGGGCATCGAGTTGTACGCCAGCCGCACCGGCCTGGTGATCACGTACCTGACCTTCTCGCTGCCGTTCTCGATCTGGATGCTCGTCGGCTACTTCGACTCGATCCCGCGAGGGCTGGACGAGGCGGCGCAGGTCGACGGGGCCGGGCCCCTGCGCACCCTGTTCCAGGTGATCCTGCCGGCCGCCGTGCCCGGCGTCGTCGCGGTCACCGTGTACGCGTTCATGACCGCCTGGGGCGAGGTGCTCTTCGCGTCGGTGATGACCGACGAGGGCAGCCGCACCCTGGCCGTCGGCCTCCAGGGCTACTCCACCCAGTTCAACGTCTACTGGAACCAGATCATGGCCGCCTCACTCGTGGTGAGCGTCCCGGTCGTCGTCGGGTTCCTGGCCCTGCAGCGGTACTTCGTCGCCGGCCTCACCGCCGGCGCGGTCAAGTGAGTACGTCAATCCCAGAGGAGACCCGTCCCGTGCCCGACCTGTCCAAGCTGCCACCCGACTTCCTCTGGGGTGTCGCCACGGCGGCGTACCAGATCGAGGGGGCCGTCGACGTCGACGGCCGGACGCCGTCCATCTGGGACACCTTCTCGGCGATCCCCGGCAACGTCGACAACGGCGACACCGGCGCGGTGGCCTGCGACCACTACCACAGGTGGCCGGAGGACCTGGCGCTGCTGCGCCGGCTCGGCGTGGACGCGTACCGTTTCTCGGTGGCCTGGCCCCGGGTGATGCCCGACGGCGTCGGTCGGGTCAATCCCGCCGGGTTGGACTTCTACGACCGGCTCGTCGACACGTTGCTCGCCGACGGGATCCGGCCGTTCGTCACGCTCTACCACTGGGATCTGCCGCAGGCGTTGCAGGACGCCGGCGGTTGGCCGGAGCGCGCCACCGCCGAGGCGTTCGCCGACTACGCGGCGGTGGTGGCCGCCCGCCTCGGTGACCGGGTCGCCGACTGGTGCACCGTCAACGAGCCGCTGTGCGTGTGCTGGATCGGGCACCTGGACGGCAACATGGCCCCCGGCGAGCGGGACCTCACCCGCGCGGTGCACGCCTCGCACCACGTGCTGCTCGGGCACGGGCTGGCCACCCAGGCGATCCGCGCCAACGCGGCCCGCCCGGCCTCGGTGGGTCTGGTGGTCAACCTCAGCCCGATCGAGGCGGCCACCGACCGACCCGAGGACGTGGCGGCGGCCCGCCGGGCGGACGGGCACGTCAACAGGTGGTGGCTGGACCCGATCCACGGGCGCGGCTACCCCGCCGACATGATCGCCACCTACGGTGTCGAGCCGCCGGTACGTGGCGACGACCTGACGGTGATCGCCACGCCCACCGACTTCCTCGGGGTCAACTACTACTTCCGTCAACTGGTGGTCGACGACCCGACCGGCGCGGCGCCGTACGCCCGGCAGGTGCCGGTGCCCGGCTCGGTGGAGACCGCGATGGGTTGGGAGATGTACCCGGCGGGCCTGGAGCGGCTGCTCGTCGACGTGCACGAGGAGTACCGGCCGGGCCGGATCATCGTCACCGAGAGCGGCTCGGCCTGGCCGGACGAGGTCACCCCGGACGGCACCGTGGAGGACAAGGAGCGCACCGACCACCTGGAGCAGCACCTGGCGGCGTGCGCGTCGGCGGTGGCCCGGGGGGTGCCGCTGGACGGCTACTTCGTCTGGTCGCTGCTCGACAACTTCGAGTGGGCGTACGGCTACGACAAGCGTTTCGGGCTGGTGCACGTCGACTACGCCACGCAAGCCCGGACGGTGAAGGCGAGCGGCCTGCGCTACGCCGAGCTGATCCGCGCCCACCAGCGTCTCGCCCGCGCCACCGGCACCGCGACGCCGGTGGCCTGAGAACGGGGGTACGGCCGCCCGGGGTGTCGACACCCCGGGCGGCCGTTCGGCGCCGCTCAGCGGCCGGGCAGGTCGGCCGGGGTGTCCACGTCGACCGGGGAGCCGACGTCGTCGCAGGGCACCTCGACCACCAGGTCCGGCCGCTCGCGCAGCAGGTCGCGGGCACCCCGGTCGCCGACGGCGTAGCCGTCCAGCAACGGCCAGGTGTCCCGACCCAGCAGGACCGGGTGCCCCGGCCGGCCGGCGTAGGTGGCGACCGCGACCAGCGCGCCGCCGGCGTACGCCGCCCGCACCCGGTGGACCGCGACCGGGCTGAGCAGCGGCTGGTCGACGAGGACCACGACGGCGGCCGACACGTCGGCCGGCAGCGAGGCCAGGCCCCGGCGCAGTGACGACCCCAGCCCCTCGGACCACCTGTCGTGCCGGACCGGCACCGCGCCGGGCAGGTCGGGCACCTCGTCGGCGCCCGCGCCGAGCACCACGTGCACGGGCGCGCAGCCGCCAGCGTCGAGCAGCCGGACTCCGCGCCGCACCAGCGGCTCGCCCTCCAACTCGACGAGCGCCTTGGGGCGGCCGTATCGCCGCCCGGCCCCGGCGGCCAGCAGCAGCCCGGCGGTCACCGGCAGGTCTCCCACCCGGCCACCTCCCGCGTTATTCGCCCCTGTTCGTACCGGTAAAGCTAGTCTGGGCCGGTGCCGGACCGAGCAGGGAACGCGACGACGACCGACGAGCGACACTCGTCCCGGGTGACGGTCGAGGTCAACGGCTCGGCCCACGCGGTCACGCTCGACAACCGCACCACGCTGCTGGACGCGCTGCGTGAGCACCTCGGCCTGACCGGGGCGAAGAAGGGGTGCGACCACGGCCAGTGCGGCTCCTGCACGGTGCTGCTGGACGGTCGCCGGGTGAAGAGCTGTCTGGTGCTCGCCGTCACGCTCGACGGGCGGTCGGTGGTGACGGTCGAGGGGCTGGCCGGGGCGGACGAGCTGTCCCCGTTGCAGGCCGCGTTCGTCGCGCACGACGCGTTCCAGTGCGGCTACTGCACGCCGGGGCACCTCTGCTCCGCCCGCGGCATGCTCGACGAGGTCGCCCGGGGCTGGCCCAGCGCGGTCACCGACGACCTGGACGCCCCGGCCGAGCTGACCGACGCGGAGATCCGCGAACGGATGGCCGGCAACCTGTGCCGCTGCGCCGCGTACCCGCACATCGTGGCTGCCGTGCGCGAGGCGGCCGCGACGCGATGAGGGCGTTCCGCTACCACCGGCCGGCCGACGTGGCCGACGCGGTCGCCGTGCTCGACGCCGAACCGCACGCCGCGTACCTGGGCGGCGGCACCAACCTGGTGGACCTGATGAAACTCGGGGTGCAGCGCCCCGACGTGCTGGTGGACGTGACCGGGCTCCCGTTGGACACCGTCGAGGAGCTGCCCGACGGTGGGCTGCGGATCGGCGCGACCGTCCGCAACAGCGACCTCGCGGCCCACCCGGTGGTCCGCCGGGACTACCCGGTGCTGGCCCGCGCCCTGCTCGCCGCCGCCTCCGGACAGCTGCGCAACATGGCCACTACCGGCGGCAACCTGTTGCAGCGCACCCGCTGCGTCTACTTCCAGGACACCGGCAAGGCGTGCAACAAGCGGGAGCCGGGCAGCGGTTGCGCCGCGCTGCACGGCCAGAACCGCGACCTGGCGGTGCTGGACTGGTCCGAGCAGTGCGTGGCCACCCACCCGTCCGACCTGGCCGTGGCGCTCACCGCACTCGACACGGTGGTGCAGGTGCACGAGAGCGACGGCCCGCGCGACATCCCGATCGCCGCCCTGTACCGCTCCCCCGGCACGCACCCGGAACGGGAGACCACACTGGCCCGGGGCGCGCTGATCACCGCCGTCCGGTTGCCACCGCTGCCGGCCGCGCGCCGCTCGACGTACCTCAAGGTGCGCGACCGGGCGTCGTTCGCCTTCGCCGCCGGCTCGGTGGCCGCGGTGCTGGACCTCGACGGCGACGTGGTCCGTGACGTGCGGCTGGCGTACGGGGCGGTGGCGCACCGGCCGTGGCGGGCGTACCGGGCCGAGGAGGAGCTGCGCGGTCGCCCGTTCAGCCCGGAGCTGGCCGCGCGGGCCGCCGACGCGGAGCTGGCCGAGGCCCGCCCGTTGCGGCACAACGGATTCAAGGTGCCGCTGACCCGGGCCATCACCGTGCGGGCGCTCAGCGAGCTGGCGTCGTCGTGACCACCGGCGCGGTCGGCCGCGCGTACCCCCGGTTGGAGGGCCGCGCGAAGGTCACCGGCACGGCCCGGTACGCGGTGGAGTACCAGGTGGACGGAGTCACCTACGGCTGGGCGGTGCCGTCGGCCGTGGTGCGCGGCCGGATCACCCGGGTCGACACCACCGAGGCGCTCGCGTCGCCCGGCGTGCTGGCCGTCCTGCACCACGGCAACGCGCCGCGCCTCGCGCCCGGCCCCGAGCCGGAGCTGTGGCTGTTGCAGGAGCCGGCGGTGCACTACCGGGGGCAGTACGTCGCCGTGGTGGTGGCCACCAGCCTGGAGGCGGCCCGGGAGGGCGCCCGGCTGGTCCGCATCGACTACGACGCCGGCCCGCACAGCACCGTGCTCACCGACGACCACCCCGGCCTGTACCGGCCGGACCACGTCAACCCCAGCTATCCGACCGACACCGCCGAGGGCGACTTCGACGCCGGGTACGCGGCGGCGCCGGTGCGGGTGGACGCCACGTACCGCACCCCGGCGTACCACAACAGCCCGATGGAGCCACACGCCACGACGGCACAGTGGCGCGACGGCCAACTGCTGGTGCACGACTCCACCCAGGGCGCGTCACCGGTGCGGGCCACCCTCGCCGAGCTGTTCGGGCTGCCCCCGGAGTCGATCCGGGTGGTCGCCGAGCACGTCGGCGGCGGCTTCGGCAGCAAGGGGTACGCCAAGGCGTCGGTGGTGCTGGCCGCCCTCGCGGCCCGGCACGTGGACCGACCGGTGAAGCTGGCGCTGACCCGTCAGCAGATCTTCGGGCCGGTCGGTTACCGCACGCCCACCATCCAGCGGGTCCGCCTCGCCGCCGACGCCGACGGGCGGCTCACCGCGATCTGCCACGACGCGATCAGCCAGACCTCGACCATCCGGGAGTTCGCCGAGCAGACCGCCGTCTACACCCGCAGCATGTACGCCGCGCCCCACCGCCGCACCACGCACCGGCTGGTCCGCCTCGACGTGCCCACGCCGTTCTGGATGCGCGCCCCCGGCGAGTGCCCCGGCGCGTACGCCCTGGAGTCGGCGATGGACGAGCTGGCCGTCGCCGCCGGCGTCGATCCGGTGGAGCTGCGCATCCGCAACGACACGGCGGTCGACCCGGACCAGGGGCGGCCGTTCACCAGCCGCAACCTGGTGGCCTGCCTGCGCGAGGGCGCGCAGCGGTTCGGCTGGACCGACCGGGACCCGACGCCCCGCGCCCGGCGCGACGGGCGCTGGCTGATCGGCACGGGGATGGCCGGGTCGAGCTACCCGGCTCGGGCCAGGCCGTCGTCGGCCACGGCCACCGCCCGACCGGACGGGACCTTCGTGGTCCGGATCAACGCCACCGACATCGGCACCGGCGCCCGCACGGCGATCTGGCAGGTGGCCGCCGACGCCCTCGGGGTGTCGCCGGAGCGGGTGGAGATCCACATCGGTGACACCGCCCTGCCGAGCGCGCCGCTGGCCGGGGGCTCGATGGGCACCGCCAGTTGGAGCTGGGCGGTGATCCGGGCCGCGCAGGCGCTGCGCGAGAAGCTCCGCGAGGGCGTACCGCCGGACGCCGACGTGACCGCCGAGGCCGACACCGCCGACGAGGTGGGCGGGCAGCCCGCCCTGCCCCGGTACGCGTACGGGGCGCAGTTCGTCGAGGTGCGGGTGGACGCGGACACCGGCGAGGTACGGCTGAACCGGATGCTCGGGGTGTTCGCGGCCGGACGGGTGGTGAACCCGACGACGGCCCGCAGCCAGCTCATCGGCGGCATGACGATGGGACTGTCGATGGCCCTGCACGAGGAGGGCCTGCTCGACGAGCGGTACGGCGACTGGGTCAACCACGACCTGGCCACCTACCACATCACCTGCTGCGCGGACGTGGAGTCCATCGAGGCGTACTGGCTGGACGAGCGGGACGACGAGCTGAACCCGGCCGGGGTCAAGGGCATGGGCGAGATCGGCATCGTCGGCGCGGCGGCGGCGGTCGCCAACGCGGTGCGCCACGCCACCGGCGTACGGGTCCGGGACCTGCCGATCCGGCTGGACAAGCTGATCGGTTCATCACGCTTGGCTTAAATAAGCCACTGCTGATATAACTGTGGCCGTGCACGCCTTCGACGTGCTGGGCGATCCGGTCCGGCGCCGCATCCTGGAGCTGCTCGCCACCGGCGAGCAGACCGCCGGCGCGGTCAGCGCGGTGATCCGCGACGAGTTCGGCATCTCCCAGCCCGCCGTGTCCCAGCACCTCAAGGTGTTACGGGACAACGGTTTCGCCACCGTACGGCCGGAGGGCGCCCGGCGGCTGTACGCGGTCGACCCCCGGCCACTGCGTGAGGTCGACGGCTGGCTGGAGCACTTCCGCCGGTTCTGGACCCCACCCCTGGCGGCACTCGCCACCGAGCTGGCCCGGGGCCGACGCGACCGTCGGCTGCGCGAGCCGGCCGACCCACCCGACGAGAGGACCACCTGATGTTCGACGCCACCGAGCAGATCAACGCCGTACGGCGCACGGTCGGCAGCCGCACCCTGGAGGCCGGCGAGGCCCGGGTGACCACGATCAGCCAGACCTACCAGGCGACGGCCGAGGATCTCTGGGACGCCTGCACCAACGCCGAGCGCATCCCCCGCTGGTTCCTGCCGATCTCCGGCGACCTGCGGCTGCACGGCAAGTACGAGCTCCAGGGCAACGCCCACGGCGTCGTCGAGAGCTGCGAGCCGCCGCACCGCTTCACCGCCACCTGGGAGATGGGCGGCGAGGTGAGCTGGATCGAGGTGCGGATCACCCCGGTCGACGACGAGCGTGCCCGCCTCGACCTGGACCACATCGCGCACGTCGACCAGGACCGGTGGGCCCAGTTCGGGCCGGGCGCCGTCGGCGTCGGCTGGGACCTCGGGCTGCTCGGTCTCGCCACCCACCTGGCCGGCGACGGCAGCGGGGTCACCCCGGAGCAGAGCGCCGAGTGGACCGCCTCACCCGAGGGCCGACGGGCCATGGAGCTGAGCAGCCACCTGTGGGGTGCGGCGAGCATCGCCGCCGGCACCGACCCCGACGAGGCGAACGCCGCCGCCGCGCGTACCACCGCCTTCTACACCGGCGCCCCCGAAGCCTGACCCCCTCGCCCTCGCCCTCGTCGATCTGGGGAGTATCGCCGCTAGTTGATCTAAGATCACGACGATTCTCCCTAGATCGACGGGGTAACGTGCTGCGGCATGACAGGTACGCCGTACTCGCACTGCTCTTTCTGCGGCGCCGTTTACCCGGCGGGCGCCGGGTGGCCGCGGGTCTGCGCGGCCTGCGGTGAGACCGTCTGGCGCAATCCGCTGCCGGTGGCGGTCGCGGTGCTGCCGGTCCGCACGGCCGACGGCCTGGGCGTCGTGGTGGTCCGCCGGGACATCGAGCCCGCCCGCGGGCTGCTCGCGCTGCCCGGCGGCTTCGTCGAGTACGGCGAGGAGTGGTCCGAAGCGCTCGTTCGTGAGCTGCGGGAGGAGACCGGCCTGGTCGCGGCCGCCGAGGACGTCCGCCTGTTCGCGGTGCACGGCGCACCGGCGGGCGGCACGATGATGGTCTTCGGGGTGCTGCCCGAGCGCGCCGCCGAGGACCTGCCACCGTCCGCGCCGACGGAGGAGGCGACCGAGTGGTTGGTGCTCACCGACCCGGTCGAGCTGGCGTTCTCCACCCACACCCAAGTCCTGGCCGACTTCCTCACCCTCTGACCTGACCTGACCCGCCCTGAACCCGCCCCGCCCCGCCCCGCCCCGCCCCGCGATCTTGCACTTTCTGTCCCGATAAAAGGTGCATACGGCGCATATCGACAACCGAAAGTGCAAGATCGGCGCGGCGGACGCGCGTTCACTGAATCTCGTTGACGGGCACCTCCGGTGCGCCCTCGGTGATCGGCAGCAGCACCCGGAACGTGGTCCGTCCGGGTTCGGTCTCCACCCGGATGTCGCCGTGGTGCTTGTGCACCACGATCCGGTACGAGATGTCCAGCCCCAGACCGGTGCCCGCGCCGACCGGCTTGGTGGTGAAGAACGGCTCGAAGATGCGCGGTCGCACCTCGGGCGGGATACCCGGGCCGGTGTCGGTGACCTCCACCGCCAGCAGGTCACCGATCCGTCCGGTGTGGATGGTCAGCACCCCCTTCTCCCCCATCGCGCCCAACGCGTTGTCGATCAGGTTGGTCCACACCTGGTTCAGCTCGGCCGCGTACGCTGGGACGGGCGGGATGCCGCGGTCGTACTCGCGAACCAGCTTCACCTCGGCGGGGATCTTGCCCTTGAACATCACGAGCGTGGCGTCGAGCAGGTCGTGCACGTCCACCACCCGGTGCGGCGCGCGGTCCAGCTGCGAGTACTGCTTGGCGGCATCCACCAGACCGGAGATCCGGGTGACCGCGTCGCCGATCTCGCGCATCAGCAGCTCGGTGTCCACCGTGTAGGTGAGCCAGCGCACCGCCGCCTCCAGGTCCGCCGCACCGACCGCGGTCTTCACCTGCGCCAACCAGGCCGCGTCGAGACCGCCACCCACCAGGATCGGCGCCAGGTCCCAGGCGCCGCCGACCCCGTGCTCCTCCAGCCAGTCGGTGAGGGTGTCCTCGGCGTCGGCGGTGGCCATCGGGGTCAGCTTCGGCGCGGTGGCGACCCGGGCGACGGCGTCCTCCTGCAACGAGACGAGGCCGTGCAGCGCCCTGCCGTCGAGCCGGCCGTCGGCGACCATCGCGAGCTTGTGCCGCATCCCGGCGACCCGGTCCCGCAGCACCGAGGTCGCGCGCACCGCCGCCGCGGCCGGATTGTTCAGCTCGTGGGTCAGCCCGGCCGACAGCGAACCGAGCGCCAACAACCGCTCCCGTTCGCCGACGATGACCTGACTGTTCCGCAGACCGAGGAACAGCCCCTCCAACAGGTGCATGGGCATCGGGAACCAGGACCGCAGGGCGTACGCGAAGTCCTCCGCCGGCAGCACGAAGAAGTCCGAGTCGACCACCGCCCGCATGCTGTTGCGGTAGATCTGGTCGACCTGGTCACCCAGGTAAGCCTGGACCGCCCCGCCGTACACGCCGCGCTGGTCGGTGCGGCTGACCTCGATGTCGTCGCCGCGCACCTGGCGGCTCAGCGCCACCGCGCCGCGCACCAGCACGAAGAAGCAGGTCCCGGGCTCCCCCTCGGCGTACACGAGGGTGCCCCCGGCACGCTGCTCGACCCGGCCGCGTTCGGCCAGCCACTCGAGTTGCCCCTCGTCGAGGGACTCGAACAGGAACAGGGTGCGCAACTCCGCAGGTGTCAGTCGATCGGACTCGGTGGTCACTGGGTCTCCTTCGTTCGCGACTGCGGGGCTCGCAAACCCGGCTCACTCCCCGCACTCACTGGGTCTCCTTCGTTCGCGACTGCGGGGCGAGCAAACCCGGCTCACTCCTCGCACTCACTGGGCCTCCAGGTAGCGGTGCACGAGCGAGACGGCCATCGCGCCCTCGCCGACGGCCGAGGCGACCCGTTTGACCGACTCGGCCCGCACGTCACCGGCCGCGAACACCCCCGGCACGCTCGTCTCCAGGTGGTACGGGTCGCGGGACAGCGACCAGCCCGCCGGCCGACGCCCACCGGCCAGCAGGTCCGGGCCGGTGACGATGAAGCCGCGCCCGTCCCGGACCAGCACACCGTCCAGCCAGTCGGTGCGGGGCTCCGCGCCGATGAAGATGAACAACCAGGACGTGTCGACCGAGCGGGCCTCCCCGGTGCGGGTGTCGCAGAGGGTGAGCCGTTGCAGGTGGTCGTCGCCCGCCCCGCCGACCACCGCCGTATGCGGGTGCACGGTGATCCGGTCGATCCGCTCCAACTGGTCGATCAGGTAACGCGACATCGAGGCGGTCAGGTCCGCGCCCCGGATCAGCAGGTGCACCCTCGACGCGTACCGGGAGAAGTGCACCGCCGCCTGGCCGGCGGAGTTGGCCCCGCCGACGATGTAGACGTCCTGCTCGACGCAGCTCGGCGCCTCGGTGGCGGCGGCGCCGTAGAACACCCCCCGACCGGTGAAGTCGGCCAGCCCGGGGGCGTCGAGCACCCGGTACGACACTCCGGTGGCCAGCACCACCGTGTGCGCGGCGATCTCGGAACCGTCGCCGAAGCGCAACAGCCGGGCGCCGCCGGCCTCACTGAGACCGACCACCTCCCGGGCGCTGAGCAGCTCGGCGCCGAACTTGACCGCCTGCCGGCGGGCCCGATCGGTCAACTGCGCGCCGGAGACGCCGTCGGGGAAGCCCAGGTAGTTCTCGATCCGGCTGCTCTGCCCGGCCTGCCCGCCGGTCGCCCGCCGCTCCACGAGCACGGTACGCAGCCCCTCCGACGCGCCGTACACCGCCGAGCCGAGGCCGGCCGGGCCGCCGCCGATCACCACCAGGTCGTAGAAGTCACACGCCGGCACGACCGTCAGCCCGGCGAGCGCGGCCAACTCGGCTTCGCTCGGGGCGACCAGCGCCTTGCCGTCGGCCGTCACCACAAGCGGTACGTCCGCCTCGGTGGCCCCGGCCGCGTCGAGCAGGCGGGCGCCCTCCGGGTCGTCGGAGAGCATCCACCGGTACGGCACCAGGTTGCGCGCCAGGAAGTCACGGACCTTGAACGACGGCGCCGACCAGCGGTGCCCGACGACGCGGATCTCCGCGCTCGCCGCGTCCGGGGTGACCGACCACGCCTCCAGCAGCCCGTCGACCACCGGGTACAGCTTCTCCTCCGGCGGATGCCAGGGCTTGAGCAGGTAGTGGTCCAGGTCGACGACGTTTATCGCCTCGATCGCGGCGTCGGTGTCGGCGTACGCGGTGAGCAGCACCCGGCGGGCGGCCGGGAAGATGTCCATCGCCGATTCCAGGAACTCCACGCCCGTCATCTCCGGCATCCGGTGGTCGGCCAGCAGCAGCGCCACCTGTTCGCCGCGCAGTTTGACCTCCCGCAGGGCGTCCAGCGCCTCCGGTCCGGAGGAGGCCCGCAGCACCCGGTAGCGGTCGCCGTAGCGGCGGCGGATGTCCCGGGCCACCGCACGGGACACCACGGGGTCGTCGTCGACGGTCAGGATCACCGGGTTCGCCATGGCGCCATGAAACCACCTGTTGGCGGTCGGCCGCACCATGGCCCGGGTGGCCGGCATGGTTGACCGGGTTCGGGATGGGTAAGCCGGGGAGCCGCGTGGGTGGTCGTACGTCGACGACGCGCCCGGCTGCCGCGCACACCTCGGGGGGCCCATGGCGGACGTGTCGCCGACCGGACCGACCACGTCGGGCGGGATCGTGGAACTGCGGGTGCACGGTGTCTCCGGCGCGGGAGCGGACCAGGTGCTGGACCGGCCGCACGTGCAGCAGGTCGCCGGGGACCGCAGCGGCGGGTTCTACCGACCGCGCCCCGGCTACCCGGACTCGACCGGGACAGACGGGGTGACGCTGGAGGCGTACCGGTGGAGTGACCTGCCGTCCGGCACGGCGGTCCGGACGCTGTCGTTGGTGTTCCTGTTGCCGTTCATGCTCTGCAACGTGGCGCTCTGGATGCGCCCGTCGAACACCGCTTCGAAGCTGGGCTTCATGGCGCTGTGCCGGGTGCTCGCCCTCACCCTCACCATGCTCTACGTGCTCTCCATCGTCGGCGTGGCGTTGGACCTGGTCGCCTGGCGCTGCATGGACACCCCGTCCTGCCTGGCCGGGCGGAGCTGGCTGTCCTGGCTCGGCGGACGCCCGCCCGGGCTGCGCCTGGGCGTGCTGGCGTTGGTGCCGGTCGCCGCCATCGGGCTGGTCTGGTGGCTGGGCGCCCGCCCGGGCCACTCGTTCGACGCGTTCCGGACTCCGTCGACCCCGACCTCGAAGCACCAGTTGAGCGCGGTCGGCCAGTGGGACGGCGAGCCACTCGTTGGTCGGCTGCGCTCGGTCCACGTCGCGGCGGGATTCGCCACCCTCGACGGCAGCCTGCTGGCCGCCCGGGCCAGCCAACACCGCTCGTGGGTGATGGTGATCCTGCTGGCGGCCACCGGGGTGCTGCTGCTGGCCTGCCTGGTCCTGCTCACCGTGGTGCCGAGCATCGACCGGACCGACCCGGCGCCCCGGGTGGACGCCCTCTTCCGAGGGCTGCGCACGATCGCCTGCGGCGTGACGATCCTGGTGATCGTGCACGTCGTCATCAGCCCGGCCCCGTGGCCCCGGGGCGGGGCGTTGCCGGGCTACGGAGCGATCGTGGCCTGGCTGTTCGTCAGCCAGATGATGCTGGTGACCGCCCTCGCCGCGCTGGTGCTCTGGCGGCGGGGCGGCCGGCAGCGCGGGGGGCCGCTGCGGGCGTTGGGGGCGCCGGTCTTCGTCACGATCGCGGCCGGCCTCGCCGTGGCGTTCTCCGCCGAGTTGGTCTACCGGGTGGCGGACCTGCTCGATCGCCAGGGGACGACCGCGGACGGCCTGGAGACCAGCCCTCCGCTGGCGTACAAGTGGGCGATCTTCGGGTTTTTCCTGGCGGTGGTGACCGCCCTGCTGGTGGCCGCCGTGGTCACCAGGCTGACCCGGCGCGGGCGGCGGCGGGCCGCCCGGGCGATCGTGGCCGCCGACTTCCCGCACGCGCCACCGGCGGCGGCGGACCGGCTGCGCCGCGTCGAGCAGGCGATCGCCCGCGCCCGGTTCACCGAGCGGCTGGAACCGCTGTCCGTGGTGTACGCCGGGCTGGCGGCGCTCGGCCTCTCCACAAGCGTGCTCGGCCTGCTCCAACTCCTGCCGGGCGAACTGGCGCAGCGCTACGTCGGAGTGCCGGACAGCATGGTCAACTTCCTGATCGGGTCGGGCAGCTACGCGATCGCCGTGATCCTGCTCGGCCTGGTGGTGGGCGGCATCTTCGCGTACCGGACGGCACAGTTCCGTCGCTACGTGGGCGTGCTGTGGGACCTGGGCACGTTCTGGCCCCGGGCGGCACACCCGTTCGCGCCGCCCTGCTACGCCGAGCGGGCCGTGCCGGAGTTGGCCAAGCGGATCACCTACCTGGTGGAACAGGGACAGGGCGTGCTGCTGGCCGGGCACAGTCACGGCTCGGTGCTGCTCGCCGCCACGGTGCTGCAACTACCCACCCGGATCACCGAGCGGGTCGCCCTGCTGACCTACGGATCGCCACTGGGCCGGTTGTACGCGCGGCTGTTCCCGGCCTACGCCGACGAGCCCGCGCTGCGGGAGATCGGCGAGCGGGTCGGCTGGCGCTGGATCAACCTGTGGCGCGACACCGACCCGATCGGCGGTTGGATCTTCTCCTCCCGGCGGCCCGGGGAGCCCGAGACGCTGACCGGGCCGGCGGCGACGGTGGACCGCCGGTTGGTCGATCCGCATGATGTGGTGCCGGCGCCCAGCGACAGCGTCCCCCCACCGATCCTCGGGCACTGGCCGTGTGAGTCGCAGGACGAGTTCGCCGACGCGGTGCGGGAACTGACCGGGCGGCTGAGCCCGGAGCGGCGGGCGACCGGCGGAGCCGGCCGGCCCGGCTGAGGCAGCGGCCGGATATCGTCGCGGGGTGAGCCCGTCCAAGCAGCCCGAACGCCGGTTGATCGCCTCGAACAAGAAGGCTCGGCACGAGTACACCGTGCTGCGCACGTACGAGGCGGGCATCGTGCTGGTCGGCACCGAGGTGAAGTCGCTGCGCGAGGGGCGGGCCTCGCTGGTGGACGCGTTCGCCCACGAACGCGACGGTGAGATCGTGCTGTACGGGCTGCACATCGCCGAGTACGCCTACGGCACGTGGACCAACCACGCCCCGCGCCGCAACCGCAAGCTGCTGCTGCACCGGGCCGAGATCGACCGGATCCTGGACAAGGTCCGCGAGGGCGGGGTGACCCTGGTCCCGCTGTCGATGTACTTCGAGAACGGCTACGCCAAGGTCGAGTTGGCGCTGGCCAAGGGCAAGCGTTCCTACGACAAGCGGCAGACGATGGCCGAGCGGGACGCCAACCGGGAGATCGCCCGCGAACTGGGCCGGCACCTCAAGGGGCACCCCCGCAGGCCCTGACCTGCCTTCGTTCGCCCGTCGACGGGGAGCGCTGCCGCCGCTTCGTGTCGACACGCGGCCAACTGCTCAACCAGTCACCGGAGCTGCGCAACTGCTGAGGGTGGGCTCGGGGAAGGCGGGCCCCTGCGGCCCGCCTTCCCCCTGGGGGCCCTGCCGCCGACCCGCACGTAGGCGCACCCCCGCACCCCGCACGCACGCAGCGCCACAACATCCCCGATGGTGCTGCCTCCGACGCGCCGGAGACAGCACCATCACCGATGTTGCGCGGATCTTGACGACGAGCACCACGCTGGACCGGCCGGCAGCACGGGTTCGGCCCGCCAGCCGCACGGTCACGCTCGATCCGGGAAGTAGTGGCCTCACCACCGCACCGATGCCACTACTTCCTGATTCGCGCACGATCTTGCCCCGACACCCTTTCTCCCTAGCCGCCGATCTTGTCCAGTTCGGCGAGGTCGTCGTCGGAGAGGGGCAGGGCGGCGCCCGCGATGTTCTCGCGCAGGTGTGTCGTCGACGAGGTCCCCGGGATCAGCAGGATGTTCGGCGAACGCCGCAGCAGCCAGGCCAGGGCGACCGACATCGGTGCCGCCTCCAACCGGGCGGCCACGGTGGCGAGCACCGAGGACTGCAGGGGGCTGAAGCCGCCGAGAGGAAAGAACGGCACGTAGGCGATGCCCTGCTCGGCAAGCGCGTCGACCAGCTCGTCGTCCTGGCGGTGCGCGAGGTTGTACATGTTCTGCACGCACACGATCGGCGCGATGGCCTGCGCCTCGGCGACCTGTTCCGGCGTCGCGTTGCTCACTCCGAGGTGCCGGATGAGGCCTTCGTGCTGAAGGTCGACGAGTGTCTCGAACGCCTCGGCGACCGGACCGGGCTGCGGACCCGCGGCATCGCCGAGCCGGAGGTTGACAAGGTCGAGCACGTCGAGATCGAGGGTCTCGAGATTCTCGTGCACGGACCGCCGCAGGCTTTCCGGGTCGCGGGCCGGGGGCCAGCCGCCCTGCTGGTCGCGGTTCGCGCCGACCTTTGTGGCGATGTGCAGCGAGGCGGCGTACGGGTGCAGCGCCTCCCGGATCAGCTGGTTGGTGAGATGCGGCCCGTAGGCCGCGGAGGTGTCGATGTGGGTGATGCCACGCTCGACGGCCGCGCGGAGGACGGCGAGTGCGCCGTCGTGGTCGGCCGGCGGTCCCATGACCCAGGGGCCGGCCAGCTGCATGGCGCCGTAACCGAACCGGGTGACCGTCAGGTCTCCCAGTGTCCAGGTGCCGCCGGGAAGGGAGGTGGAGGCCATGTTCTTACCTCTGACTTTCGTGTCGTACCGAGCCGTGCCCGTGCACCGCCTACCCGCTCCACTATCGGGGTGTAACTTCACTATGGGAAGTAGGCACCTGAAGGTGCGTAACGCCCCCAGCGGCGGGAGGAGCGGTTCGATGACGACGACGGCGGCGGCGGCGGGGAAGAGGGCGCAGGCCAAGGTGGAGTACGACGCCTTCCTGGCGCAGTGTCCGAGCCGCAAACTGCTCGACCGCATCGCGGACAAGTGGGTCACACTGGTGCTGGCCGCGCTGCGCAGCGACGGCTCGCACCAGTTCGGCGCCGACTGCGCCGGCGAGCCCCGGCCGATGCGGTACTCGCAGTTGTCGCGCCTCCTGGCCGGGGTCAGTCAGAAGATGCTGACCCAGACGCTGCGCTCCCTGGAACGCGACGGCCTGATCACCCGCACCGTGGTGCCGACCGTGCCCGTCACCGTCACCTACGAGCTGACCGACCTCGGCGTCTCGCTGCACGAGGTGATTCGCGGCTTGAAGGGCTGGGCCGAAACGCACATGGACGACGTGCTCGCCAACCGCGCGACGTACGACAACCACGTCGCCTGAGGCCTCCCCCCGTCGGCACCACGCTCGGCCGGGTGGCGCAAATACCGCCAGAGAACCCCACGGGAGTACGCAGACACGGCCCGATCCGGCCTTCCATGCCCGCAGATGCGGCAGCTAAGGTGAGCCGGTGACGATGTTCCGGATCGGTGCGGCGGCCGACCTGCTCGGTGTCAGCAGCGACACGATTCGCCGCTGGGTCGATGCCGGGCGGCTGACGGCCGGGCGCGACGAGCACGGCCAGCGGGTGATCGACGGGGTCGACCTGGCCGCCTTCGCCCGCGCCCAGGCCGCCGACCCGGACGCGGGCGCGGAGTTCTCCTCGGCCCGCAACCGGCTGCGCGGCATCGTCGTGGACGTCCGCAAGGACACGGTGATGGCCCAGGTCGACATCCAGGCCGGCCCGTTCCGCGTCGTGTCGCTGATGAGCCGGGAGGCGGTCGACGAGCTCGATCTGCGGGTCGGGTCGGTGGCCGTCGCGGTGATCAAGTCGACCACGGTGGTGGTGGAGCGGGCCGCGCCCGCCCCGAGCCGGGGAAGGTCGGGCGGATGAGCGCGCGCGCGACGCGTATGGCGATGGCCGTGGTCCTGGCGCTG
The DNA here is from genome assembly GCF_043197345.1 of Micromonospora sp. NPDC049175. Taxonomy (NCBI): domain Bacteria; kingdom Bacillati; phylum Actinomycetota; class Actinomycetes; order Micromonosporales; family Micromonosporaceae; genus Micromonospora; species Micromonospora sp. NPDC049175. The sequence goes on from NZ_JBICSY010000006.1 coordinate 268,209, forward strand.
ACGGTCGCCGGCTGCGGCGCGGGCGACGACCGGGCCTCGGACGGCCGGGGCACCGGCGCGGTGACGGTGTTCGCGGCCGCCTCGCTCACCGAGTCGTTCCGCCGGATCGGCAAGGACTTCGAGGCCGCCAACCCCGGCAGCACCGTGACCCTCAACGTCGCGGGCAGCTCGACCCTGGCCAACCAGATCAACCAGGGTGCGCCGGCGGACGTGTTCGCCTCCGCCGCCCCGGCGAACATGGCCACTGTCACCGAGGCGGGCAACGCCGACGGCACACCGACCGTCTTCGCCCGCAACCAGTTGGTCGTCGCGGTGCCCCGGGGTAACCCGGCAGGCGTGACCGGCCTGGCCGACCTGAGCCGGTCCGGCGTGAAGGTGGCGCTCTGCGCCACTCAGGTGCCGTGCGGCGCGGCGGCCCGCACCGCCCTGGACGCGGCCGGCGTCGCGCTGACGCCTGTCACCCTGGAGCAGGACGTCAAGAGCGCGCTCGCCAAGGTGAAGCTCGGTGAGGTCGACGCGGCCCTGGTCTACCGCACCGATGTGCGAGCGGCGAGCGGCGACGTGACCGCTGTGGAGTTTCCCGAGTCGGCGCGGGCGGTCAACGACTACCCGATCGTCGCGCTGAAGGACGCGCCGAATCCAGCCGGAGCACGGGCCTTCGTCGCGTACGTCCGCTCGGCGCCGGCGCAGGCGGTCCTCGCCGAGGCCGGTTTCCAGGCCCCATGAGCCGGGTCCTCGAGCACGCCGCGCCCCGACGGCGGGGGCGGGTGCCGGCGGCGCTGTTGATCCCCGCCGGGTTGGGCCTACTCTTCCTCGTCCTGCCGTTGGCCGGGCTGGTGATCCGGGCGCCGTGGACCACGCTGCCGCAGCGGCTCACCGAGCCGGGCGCGCTGACCGCGCTGCGGCTGTCGGTGCAGACCGCGACCCTGGCCACCGTGCTCTGCCTGCTGCTCGGGGTGCCGCTCGCCTGGGTGCTGGCCCGGGTCGAGTTTCCCGGCCGCCGACTGGTGCGCGCGCTGGTCACCGTGCCGCTGGTGCTGCCGCCGGTGGTCGGCGGGGTGGCGCTGTTGCTGGTCTTCGGCCGACGTGGGCTGCTCGGCGGCTGGTTGGACGCCACGTTCGGCGTCACCCTGCCGTTCACCACCGCGGGTGTCGTGTTGGCCGAGTCGTTCGTGGCCATGCCGTTCCTGGTCATCGCCGTGGAGGGGGCGCTGCGCGCCGCGGACCATCGCTACGAGGAGGCCGCCGCCACGCTGGGCGCCGGCCGGTGGACCACCTTCACCCACGTCACGGTGCCGCTTGTGGCGCCCGGGCTGGCCGCCGGGGCGGTGCTCTGCTGGGCGCGGGCGTTGGGCGAGTTCGGTGCCACCATCACCTTCGCCGGCAACTATCCCGGTCGGACACAGACCATGCCGCTCGCCGTCTACCTGGCCCTGGAGACCGACCTGGAGTCCGCGATCGTGCTCAGCCTCGTGCTGCTCGTCGTGTCGGTGGGCATTCTGGTGGCGTTGCGGGACCGCTGGATGACAAGCGCGTGAGCGATGCGCTGCTGGACGCCCGGCTCGTCGTCGACCGGGGCGCCTTCCGGCTCGACGTGCCGCTGCGGGTGGCGCCCGGCGAGGTGGTCGCGCTGCTCGGGCCGAACGGCGCCGGCAAGACCACCGCGCTGCGCGCGCTGGCCGGGCTGCACCCGCTCACCGCCGGCCACGTGACGCTCGACGACGTCGACCTGGACCGCCCGGCGACGCGCGGGTGGGTGCCCACCGAGCGTCGGCCGGTAGGTGTGGTCTTCCAGGACTACCTGCTCTTTCCGCACCTCGACGCCCTGGACAACGTGGCCTTCGGGCCGCGCCGGCACGGCGTGGACCGGAAGACGGCCCGTGCCACGGCCCGGGAGTGGCTCGACCGGGTGGGGCTGGACGCCCAGGCGCACCGCCGCCCCCGGCAGCTCTCCGGTGGTCAGGCGCAGCGGGTGGCGTTGGCTCGCGCGCTGGCCGTCGCGCCGTCGCTGCTGCTGCTGGACGAGCCGCTCGCCGCGCTGGACGCCCGCACCCGACTGGACACCCGCGCGGAGCTGCACCGCCACCTGTCCGCGCACCCGGGCGCGACGGTCCTGGTCACCCACGACCCGCTGGACGCCCTCGCGCTCGCCGACCGGCTTGTCATCGTCGAGGGTGGCCGGGTGGTGCAGGAGGGCGACGGGCCGAGCGTCACCGCCCGCCCGCGCACCGACTACGTCGCCCGGCTGGTCGGGCTCAACCTCTATCGGGGCAGGGCCGAAGGGCATGGGGTACGCGTCGCGCCGGAGCTGACCCTCACCGTCGCCGACCGGTTGGACGGCGAGGCCTTCGTGGCGTTCCGTCCGGCGGCGGTGGCCCTGCACCCGGCCCGACCGGAGGGCAGCCCGCGCAACACCTGGGCGGGGACGGTGGCCGGCGTCCAGCGGCACGGCGACAACCTCCGGGTGCAGGTGGACGGGCCGATCGGGGTGGTTGCCGACGTCACGCCGGCCGCCGCCGCCCAACTGCGACTGGTCCCCGGTCAGCGGGTCTGGGTGGCGGTCAAGGCGGCCGAGACGCACGCCTACCCGGCCACCGGCTGACCGCTGGCAACCCGGTCGGCACCGGCTGCGCGCAGGCGGTCAGCCGGCGAGCAGGTCGTTGTGCGCCGCGCGCAGCCGGGCCACCGTGGGGTCGCTGCCCGGGACGACCCGGCGGTCCAGCTCGGCCCACGCCTCGGCCAGCGCGGCGCGGATCGCGGCCAGCTCGGCGGCGTGCCGCTGGGTGCTGCGCCGGTGTTGCTCGTCGAGGCGGCGGGCCCAGCCGGCGGTGACGGTGGAGAGCCGGTCGGCGTCGGCGCGGGCCTGGGCGCCGCTGCGGGCGGCCGCGGCGGGGACGATCGCGGCGACCGGGCGGGGATCGCCGTCGCGGGTGACGACGGTGACCGTGTCGGTCAGCTCGGCGAGCGCGACAAGCTGACTGAACCGGGTGCGCGCCTCACGCAGCGGCACGGAACGCGGCGGGTCGGGGTGGGGGGTGAGCGCGGGGACGGCCATGAATGCATGGTGCCGCCGGGGTACGACAAAACACGCTGTCGTCAGTGGACGGTGGTCGGCGTCGTCCCCGGTCCGGCCAGCCACTCGTCGGCCAGGACCGACCAGACCTCCAGGTCGATGCGGCCGTGCGGACCCGGGCTGACCTGGCGGAGGGTTCCGTCGAGGCGCAGGCCGAGCCGTCGGGCGAGGGCCCTGCTGCGGGTGTTGTCGGCGGTGTTACGCCACTCGACCCGGTGGATGCCGCGCTCGCGGACGGCCCAGTCGACGATCCGGCGGATCGCCGGGGCGACGAATCCCCTGCCCTGCGCGGACGGCTCCACCCAGCAACCCGCCTCGCAGACGCCCCGGGTCACGTCGAACGACACGAACATGACGCCGCCGACGAGCGTGCCGCGCCACCACAGCCCCCAGATGCCGCCGGTGTCGCTGGCCCACCGGTCGGCGTACCGCTGCAACACCGCGCGGGCCGACGGCAGGTCGGTGGCGACGAACGACGGCGACACCCAGGGCTGGATGTGCTCCCGCGCCCGATCCAGGTGGGCGAGGAACTCCTCGGCCCGCCACGGGTTCAGCGGACGCAGCTCGACCTCCTCGGTCAGTGGCAGGGCGAACACCGGGCCTCCAGTCGGGTGCGGGGAAACAGCCTCGCACAGGCCTGGCGCGTGCGCCCGCGCCGGGCACGGTCGCCGGCCGCGCTCAGGTCGGCAGGTGGGTACGCAGTGCCGCGAACTGCGCCACGGTCAGGTACGACGGATTGGCGGCCTGTGGTTGGCGGAACACCTCCAGGGCGGCGAGCCGATCGTCGGCGCGTAGTCGTTGCCGGGGCACCCGGTCCGGTTCGGCGAGAATGGGCAGGTCCAGTGGCACCGACCAGGGCTGCCCCGGCGACCCCGGCTCGGCCGGCCCGGTGACCCGACCGATCCCCCACAACCCGTACGGCAGTCGACCGCGACTGCCGCTGGCCCAGAAGACGATCGCCTGTCCGGCGCTCATCATCCGCGCCCGGTAGCCGGGGCGCACACACCAGCTGGTCACCCGGGGATCCCGGGCGAACCGGGCGGTCAGGTCGACCAGGTCGGCGTTGCCCTTGATCAGCCAGGCCCCGAGGTCGTCGAGGCGCACCCGCGGCTCGGTCACCGCCTCCTTCTGCCCCGTCGGCGGCCGGCCCAATCAGATGATCATGTGGGTCCAGTAGGTGAGCCAGAGCACGAACAGCGTGCCCTGCACGACGGCGAGCATCGCGGTCAACCACACGTCGACGCCGGCGTGGCGCGCCCACCGGGCCAGCACGAGGGCCACCGGGAACGCGGCCAGCAGATACCGCAGCAGGCTCCGGTACACCGCCGGGCCCATCGACAGCGGCACCACCACCATGAGTACGCCGTACACCAGGTAGGCCAGCTCCCGGCGACGGAACCCGGCGACCAGCACGGCCAGCACGGCCACGGCGAAGAGGACCCGGCCGGCGTCGCGGGGCTCCCCGGCGAACAGCACCGGCACCGGGTTCTGCACCTCGATGCCCCACCCGACCTGCTGGGCGTGCTGGTAGGCGAACCAGTCCCCGCCCCGCCACCGGCAGAACGCCATGAAGGTGAACCAGCCGGCGGGCAGCAGCAGCAATGGCCAGCCGATCCGCAGGTAGCCGAGCAGGGCGCGGGGGCCGAGCCGCCAGTCGTGCTGGCGCAGCAGGACCAGGGCCAGCGGCAGCGCGACGAGCAGGCCAACGGAGCGGCTCAGCGCCAGGAAGTAGCCGAGCACACCGACGAGCAGCCACTGGCGTCGCTCGGCGTGGTAGAACGCGGCCAACGCGAGACAGACGAAGAGCGACTCGGTCAACGCGGCCTGGAACAGGAACGCGGTGGGCAGCAGCACGAGGTACCTGGTGAAGCGGCGGGCCGCGGGCGCGTCGCCGAGCAGCACCTCGGCCAGCCGGTAGCCGTACCAGAGCGCGAGCAGGAACGCGACGTTGCTGATCACGAGCAGGGCCAGCGCGTTGTCCCCGCCGAGCAGCGCGCCGACCGGCCGGGCCAGGAACGGGTAGAGCAGCGGGAAGCCGAAGTCCCGCCACGGCCCGGTCAGGGGCAGCTCGCTCAGCCGCAGATAGAGCAGCCCGTCCCAGGCGAACCAGAAGGAGATCCACCGGTGGCCGGAGATCTCACGCTGCTGCGCCCACATCAGCGCCTCGTCGGGCGGTGGCGCCCCGGGCACCCCGTCCCAGGCGTGCAGGACCAGCAGCCCGAGCAGGGTCAGCAGCAGCTTCGCGCCGAGGAACAGGCCGATGACGTACGCCCAGGGCGCCGGCACCCGACGGGCCACGCGCGCTCCGGCGCGGCCGGCCGCGTCCAGTCGCACGGCAAGCGCCGCCGCGCCGCTTCGCCACCGGTGCATCCGCCCCCGCCCCCCGGTTCGTCGGCCCACCCGCCGCACAGGAGTGTGGTCCAACCCGTTGTACGCCGCCAGACGCCACTCCGGAGCGGAATCGATCGTTGACCGGGAGTGACATTCGGCGCGGTTCGGGTAGAACCGGCGCCCCCGACGATGGCGAAGAGCAGGACGATGGCGCAGAGCAGGGAGTGCGGCAGCATGGGCGAGCAGCACGGCACGGTGGTCATCGGCGCGGGGCCCGCGGGGCTCACGGCGGCGTACGAACTGCTCCGGCACGGCCGGACCGTCCGGGTCTTCGAGGCCGACGAGGTGGTCGGCGGGATCAGCCGGACCGTGGAGCGCGACGGGTGGCGGTTCGACATCGGCGGGCACCGGTTCTTCACGAAGGTGCCTCGCGTGGAGGCGTTCTGGCACGAGATCCTGCCGGACGAGGACTTCCTGACGCGGCCCCGGATGAGCCGGATCTTCTACCGGGGAGCGCTGTTCAACTACCCGCTCAGCCCCGTCAACGCGCTGCGCAACCTGGGGCTGTCGGAGGCGGCCCGCTGCCTCGGCTCGTACGCCCACGCCCGGTTGCGGCCGCCCCGGGACCAGACGCACTTCGAGGGCTGGGTGTCGGCCCGCTTCGGCTGGCGGCTGTATTCGATCTTCTTCAAGACGTACACCGAGAAGGTCTGGGGGATGCCCGCGGACCGGCTGCAGGCGGACTGGGCCGCGCAGCGGATCAAGAACCTGTCTCTGGCCACGGCGATCCGCAACGCGCTGCTGCCCAGGCGGTACCGCACGGACGTGACAAGCCTGATCGAGCAGTTCCAGTACCCGAAGTACGGGCCGGGGATGATGTGGGAGCGCTGCGCCGAGCAGGTGTGCCACCGGGGCGGGCAGGTGTCGACGGGCGCCTGGGTCACCGCGGTGCACCGCGACCCGACGCGACGGCGGGCGATAAGCGTGACTGTCAACGGGGCGGGCGGGCAGCGTACCGAACCGGCTGACCACGTGATCTCGTCGATGCCGATCTCGGAGCTGGTGTCCGTCCTGCGTCCGGCGGCGCCACCGGAGGTGCTGGCCTGCGCCGCCGACCTGCGCTACCGCGACTTCCTGACGGTGGCGCTCGTGGTGCCCGCGGAGTTCTCGTTCCCGGACAACTGGATCTACGTGCACGATCCGGGGGTACGGGTGGGCCGGATCCAGAACTTCGGCTCCTGGTCGCCGTACCTCGTCAAGGACGGCCGCACCTGCCTGGGCCTGGAGTACTTCGTCTTCGAGGACGACGAGATGTGGCGTACCCCGGATGCCGACCTCGTGGCCCTGGCCACGGCGGAGCTGGAGCGGCTGGGGTTGGCGCGGCCCGGTGTCGTGGAGGCCGGCCACGTCGTGCGGATGCCGAAGGCCTACCCGGTGTACGACGAGCGCTACCAGCACAACGTGGACGTGATCCGGGCGTGGCTGGCCGAGGCGGTGCCGAACGTGCACCCGGTGGGCCGCAACGGCATGCACCGCTACAACAACCAGGACCACTCGATGCTGACCGCGATGCTCACGGTCGAGAACATCGCCACCGGCAGTACGCATGACGTCTGGACGGTGAACGTCGAGCAGGACTACCACGAGCAGTCTGCCGGCGGTGACCGGCGCGGCACGGGCCGGGACGCGCCGGTGCTGCCCAGCCGGATCGTCGCCGCCCCGATCGCCGCTCCCGTCGGAGTCCACTCCGGGGGCGACGGCGACCGGGCCGAACAGGTGCCGCTGGGCTGACTGTCACCGGGGCGTGGTGTGATCAGACCCTCGATCCGAGGGGGCACAGTGGGGCGCAGAGCGATCATCTTTCACGGGACCGGCGGCAACCCGGACGTCTGTTGGTATCGCTGGCTGGCCGGGCGGTTGGAGGCCCGGGGCTACACCGTCGAGGTGCCGCACCTCCCCGACCTCAACGTCGAGCCGATCGCCACGTTCCTGCCCAAGGTGCTGGACGCGCACCGCTTCGACGAGAACACGGTCCTGGTGGGCCATTCCGGCGGCGCGGCGTTCCTCCTGGCGCTCCTCGAACACGTCGAGGTGACAGTTGCCCAGGCGATCCTGGTCGCCGGCTACTCCACCCCACCCAACACCAGCGAGGAGCCGGTCCTGCAGCAGAGCTACGACTGGGCCGCGATCCGGTCGCACGTGCACGACATCTCCTTCATCAACTCGCGCAAGGATCCGTACGGCTGCGACGACAGCCAGGGACGTGCCATGTTCGAGCGGCTCGGCGGCACCCAGATCGTGCGCGACGACGGGCACTTCGGCGACTACGACCAGCCCTACGAGCAGTTCGGCCTGCTCGACCGACTCATCGCCTGACGCGCCCCCCGCCGGCCCGTTGGCGTGCCGCCTCGTACAGGACGACGGATCCGGCGGTGGCGGCGTTCAGGGAGCTGGCCATGCCCACCATGGGGATCCGGATCAGGTGGTCGCAGGCATCGCGCCACGCCGAGCTGAGCCCGGACGTCTCGTTTCCGACCACCAGCAGGGTCGGCCGGGTGAAGTCGTACTCGGTCGCCTCGGCCGCCCCGCTCTCGTCGGTGCCCACCACCTGCACCTCGACGCCGTCGGCGCGGATGGCCGCGACCCAGTCGAGGACCGGCCGGTGTCCGGGCACGCGCACGACGGGCACGGAGAACAGCGAACCCGTACTGGCGCGTACCGCTTTGGGGTCGTAGACGTCGGCGGCATGGCCGGTGATGACGACGCCGCTCGCGCCGAAGGCGTCCGCCGACCGGATCAGCGTCCCGATGTTGCCGGGGCTGGTCGGCCGGTCGAAGACGACCGGGAGCAGGCCGGGGCCCGTCGGAATCCGACCGAGGTCGTCGTCGGGCAACGCCACCACGGCGAGCAGTTCCGGTGCGCCCTCCACCTTGCCGCCCAGCTCGACCATCAACTCGCCGGCGACGGCGACCCTGGTCGCGCCGGCCGCGTCGAGGGTCTCCCGCGCCCAGGTCGACAGGTGGGCGTCCGCGTTGTACAGAAGCTGGCGGACCTGCCACCCCAGTTGGATCGCCAGCGTGATGGGTCGGACGCCCTGAACGAGGAACTCGCCGCTGCGTTGGCGCTTGGTGCGATTGCCCAGCAGCGCCTCCCACTGTTGGAACCGTGCATTGCGAGTCGTCACCCGTAGGACCGCCACCAACCCCGCCTCCATCGCGTCTGTCCGTTCGCTGTTCGGCACGCCGTGCGGCCAGCCACGACGCGCCAAAACCCCCCGAGCTTACGTGGGTGGGCACCGCACCCGGCGCGCGCTCCGCGACGAGCCGGCCCGGCGCCGGTCCTGCCCAGTTCCCGTCCTGCCCGGCTCCCCCGACGGAGGCAGGGCGTTCCCCTTCGGCGGTGAGGAGCGGCCGGCCGGCGCCAGCGATGATCGGTCCATGATCCGCCGGACAGAACGACACCTGCGCACGACCGCCGACGGGCGGAGGTGGGTGCCTGCGGCCACCGCGGCGTGGGTCACGGCGTACGCGGTCGTGCACGCCTGGTGGGCCGTCCGGGGCGCGCCACGGTTCGCCGAGCCGGGTGAGTCGTTCTTTCCCGGAGGGTGGCTTCCGGTGGTGCCCGCGGTGCTGTCGGCGGCGGCGATCCTGCTGGTCGCGTCGGGCGCCGAACGCGACCGGAGCAGCCGGGTCCGATGGGCGCTGGCCGCCCTCGGCGGGGTGTCCGGCGTGGCCCTGGTCCTGTACTCGTTCATGTTCCCGCTGAGCCTCCTGATGATCCTCGGCGGCCTGTTCGGGATGGATCTGGACGCGATGGACTGGGTGACCCTGCTGGCACGGGGCAGTGGCGCCCTCGGCGGTGCCGTGACCATCGCCATCGCCGTCGGGGAGCAGCGGCGGGCACGCGGCGGCTGCCGGAGCTGCGGTCGCGTCCACGGTCGCCGGCCCGAGGGAAGGGACGCTCCCGCGCCGTCGTGGGCGTTCTTCGCCGGATACCTGACGGTCGCCGCCTGCCTGGCACGCTTCGTCGCCGAGATGGTGCACGGCTTCGTGTCGAGCAAGGCGCCGGAGATCCCCTGGGCCTTCATGATCACTTTCATCGTCCTGCTGCTCCTCGCGGGCACACTGCTGCCGCTGGCGTTGGTGCACCACTGGGGGCGGATCTGGCCCGGATGGGTGCTGCCGCTCGCCGGCCGACAGGTCCCCCGCTGGCTGGTGGCCGGCCCCGGCTTCTTCCTCGGTGCCGGCCTCACCACCTACTTCGGCATCGGCGGCATGACCGCCTGGGCCACCGGCAACAACGTGGACGGCGCGGGATGGTTCCTGGCCGTCGTGCTGCCGGCCTACACCCTGTGGGGCCTGGGCCTGTTGGTGGCCACCAGTTCGTACGTCAGCCAGACCAAACCCGAGTGCCCGCTGAACGCACCCGCGCCCCACGGGTAGACGGGTCCGCTGCGCGGCTGACCGTCAGCGCGACAGGTGCGTGCAGTACGCCACCGTGGCGTCGTCCGGGGACTGCGCGTCGGGGCCGCCGCCGGCCTCGGCCTGCCGGACGCGGCGGACGACCTCGGACGGGCCGTGGGTGGCGAGCACGTCCCGCACGCCGGGCCAGTCGGTCAGACCGTACGGACTGACGATGCGACTGGCACCGTTGCTGAGCAGCGCGACGCCGTTCAGGTCGGCGAGGGACCGGCTGCCGGTCACCGCCTCCCACGCGGCGCGCGGGTCGTCCTTTGCGATCCAGTAACCGCCCGGCCGGTTCCGCCGGGCACGCAGCACCCGGGCGCAGGAGGCGCGAACACGGTCGTACTCGGGTGTGCCCCGGGCGACACCGGCAAGCGGCGCGGAGCAGTCGCGCCGGGCGGTCACCTCGCGCTCGTCGGTGATCACCTGCGGGCCACCGTGGGCTTGGTCGAGGACGAGGAAGGAGTCCGCGAGCAGCAGATAGTCCAGGCGGCCCCGGTGGGCGCGGGCCAGCGCGACTGTCGCCTGCGGGCTGCTGGGGTCCGCGATGTCGCAGGTGTCGCGGTGCGCGGCGGCGATCTCGTCGATGGCGGTGGCGAGGACGGCCGCGAGGTCCCGGCCGTCGTCGGCCGACAGGTGGCCGAGCAGCGCACCGCCGAGACGGTGGGTGTACCAGGCGACCCCGTGGCGGCACAGCGACTCCGCTCCCGGGATGCCAGCGCCGTCCAGCAGGACGACAGCACCGGGCACCGCACCGACGAAGTCCTCGTTGCGCCGGTCGGCCCTACCGGCGCTGGTCACCAGGCTGACGTGCACTCTCGACCTCCCGACGTGCAAGCGTCGATACTCCCTCGCCGCCGCCGATATCGGTTGACGTCGACACGTAGTCTGCAGTCGATGACGGATCGTGTGGTTGTCGACACTGCGGGAGGTGCGGGCGGTGGGCAGATGGTTCAACCGCAACCGTAAGGGCGACGACGAGCCACCGCGCGAGTCGACCTCATCCGGGCCGGTCGTCGAGATCACCGTCACCCAGGGCGGCCGCTCGACCACCAAGACGGTCGGTGGTGCGGTGGCCTTCGGGCTGCAGTACCACGCCTACCACGAGCAGTACGGCGCGACCGACGCGCGGACGTTGGAGGCGGGGTCCCGTTACGCGCAGGAGTTGGTGCGCGGCCACGACATCGACGAAGCCGTGGCCGTCTATCAGGAGATCGTCGGGTTGCGCAGCTCCGCGCTGGGGCCGGAGCATCCGGACACCCTGCGCAGCAAGCACAGCCTGGCCTTCGCGCTCTGGCAGCGCGGCGCCCACGCCGAGGCGGAACGGGTGCAACGGGACGTCTACCAGGCGCGGCGTCGGGTGCTGGGCGACTCCGACGCCGAGACGTTGCGCAGCGGCAACAACCTGGGCTGGTTGCTGATCGAGCTGCGTCGGATGGACGAGGCCGAGCCGCTGCTGCGGCAGGTCGCCGACGGCATGGCCCGGACGCTGGGCCGCGACGACGCGGACACCCTGACCTGCCAGATGAAGCTGGCCGGGCTCCAGCACCTGCAGGGCCGCAGCCAGCAGGCCGAGCGGGCCCTGCGGGACGTGGTCACGCGGCTGAGCCGGACGGTGGGCCCCACCAACCCGGTGACGCTCCAGGCCCGCAGCAACCTGCTCGTCGTCCTGCTCGACAACGGCCGGGCGGCCGAGGCGGTCGACGCGGCCCGGTCGCTGGCGGACGACGCCGGGCGAGCCCTGAGCAACACCGACGGTGTACGTCTGCACGCCCGGCACTCCCTGGCCAGAGCGCTGGCCGGAGTGGACCGGCGGGCCGAGGCGATCGGGTTGCTGGCCGACACGCTGCCGGACAGTGAACGGGGCCGAGGCGTCGACCATCCCGCGACCCTGGAGATGCGGACGCTCTTCGCCCAACTGCTGGTGGAGGCCGGTGACCGGCGGGCCGGCCCGGAGGCGCGGGCCGCGCTCGCCGGGTGCGAACGCGTGCACGGCCCGGGCCACCCCGACACGGAGAGGGCCCGGGCGCTGGTCCGGGTCACCCGCTGACACCGACCGGCGTCGGCCGGCGGGCGGCGGCGGTCAGCCGCCGGTGTGGATGTGCGCCGCCCACAGCGTCGGCGCCAGCGGGTAGCGGTCCCGCAGCCCCCGCACGGCCGCGTGCAGCGCGTACGCCGCCGCCCCGGTCGCGTCGGCGTGCTCGTAGAAGGCGGTGGTCAGGGCGAGGGAGACCGCGTCGTCGACCTCCCACAGGGTGCCGATGACGTGCCGGAACCCGGCGAGCTGGAAGGCGCCGGTGATGTGCAGCGCCTCATCGACAAGGGTCGGCGGGGCCTGGGCGGTCGCACAGGCCGACAGGAAGGCGAACTCCGCGTCCAGGTCGAGCCGGGACACGTCGGCCACGGTGAGCGGGCTGTCCTGGTGGTCGTGCACGAGCAGCCGGCCCTGCGCCGGGTCGTGCGGATCGGCCACCGCGTGGCACGCGAAGTGCGCGTAGGCCGAGTCGGCCAACCGCTCCAGGACCTGTTCCCGGGTGGCCCTCGCGTCCAGCCCGAGCCACGCTCCGGGCAGCGCCCGCGCCGCCGACGCGGCCTCGTGTTCGGCGCTGGGCAGCGCTCCCGGGCCGCCGGGGGTGGCGCGCATCGCCACGACGCAGGACCGGGCGTCGGGCCGGGACGTGCGGGACCCGGTGCGCTTGCGGGCGAGCGCGGTCACGGTCGGGGTGTAGGAGGAGACCACCCGGTCGAGGGCGGACCGGCCGGCGCCGTCCTGGGCGGCGTGCAGGGGAAAGAACGCCAGCGGGCCGACCGGGCACCACCAGACGCGCGGCAGCTCGCCGGGCGCCCCGGTCGCGTCGATCCGGGCCAGCACCGGCCCGACGAGGGCAGACCACAACCATTGCAGTACGCCGGTGAGCACCGACTGGGCACGCAGCCGGCTCCGCGCGTCCGCCGCCGGGTCGTACGCCGTGGTGGTGGCCTCCTGCAGCAGCCGCAGCTGCGTCATGGCGTCGGTCAGCGACAGGTCCGGCAGTGGCAGCACCGTCACGCGGTGCTGCCGCAGGATGAGCGCGTCGCAGCGCAACTCGCTCGCGATCGGCACGATCACGGTCCCGTCGACCTGGTCGAGCACCTGCCCGGCGCTGGGCGGGCGCAGGAAGTCGCCCAGGCCGGGCAGCTCCCGGATCGTTGCCAGCAGCACGTTCCACTCGGTTTCCCGGTCCCGCCCGAAGGTGGTGGGTCGGGACGCTTCGGGGACGGGCGCTTCGAAGTCCCGGCGCATCCGCTGGAAGTCGGCGGCCAGGCGCCCGTCGGCGCGTTGGAGCGCCGCCCACTCGCCGTCGGCGGTCAACCGCTGGTGCAGCAGCAGACCCCGGCCACGCTCCAGCAGTTCCAGGGCGCGCTCGGGCTGCCCGGCGCCGATCGCGCAGGAGGCGGCCGTCGCCGCCAACCCGGCCGTCGAGCCGAGGTCGGCGTACTGGTCGTGTCGGGTACGTCCCCGGGAGGCCAGCCGTGGCAGCAGCGTGATGGCCTCGTCGAAGGCCTCCGTCGCCTCCTCCCACCGGCCCAGCGCGGTAAGCGTGTAGGCCGCCTTGTCGAAGGCCTGGATCCGCACCGGTACGGCGCCGGAGTCGATGCGGCCGGCGACGCGGGCCCGCTCGGCGGCCTCGGTGAGCAGGGCCGTCTCACCGGTACGCAGGTAGGTCGCCCGCAACGCCTGGGCGATGGACAGCCCGGTTTCGACGCGCTGCGGATCGCGCGCGGGCAGGGCGTCCAGCGCTCTGCGCAGCAGGACGAGCGCCTCCTCCAGGTAGGCGGGCTCGCCGGTGGCGTCGTAGAGCAACCGGAGGCTGTAGCCCAACTGGTCCAGGTACGACGCGTGGTTGGCCTCGCCTCGTACGGAGAGCGCGAGCGCCCGGCGCAGCAGGCCGATCGCCGTCTCCAGCGGGGAGATGTCGCCGGTCAGCTGGTGCGTCTTCATGCCGACGCCGGAGAGGCTGGCGAGCGCCGCCCGGTGGTCCGGATGCCGCTCGGAAACGGTGTTCAGCGCGGCCAGGAACTCCTCCCACGCCTGGCCGAGCAACTCGACGCGGCCGGTGCGGTCGACCAGGGTGAGCAACGTCTGCCCGGCCAGGAAACGCGGGGCGTTGCTCTGCGGGGTGTGTGCCCGCAGCAACGCGACGGCCCGTTCGGCATCGGCGGTGTGGGTGGTCCCGGCGGCCCTGGCCAGCAGGCACCGGGCTCGCAGCATGACGATCTGGTCCTGGTTGGGCCCGGTCGTGTCCACCGAGGACACCAGCTCCAACGCCTCGTCGACGTAGTCTTCCACCCCGGTGAGCTGGTAGGCGCGCAGCAGCGCCTCGGCGTGGATGCCCCGCAGCGTGGGCCGATGCTCCTCGCTGATCCACCGCTCGGCCATCTTGGCCTGGAACGTCACCCGGTAGAGCGTGTCGACCGAGCCGTCGAAGGTGTGCCGGGCTCGATAGACCTGACAGGTCTTGAGCATCAGCACCGCGCTGTTGCCGAGGTCGGCGGAGGAGTCCTCGGCGAACTGCAGATATTGCTCGGCGATGTCCAGCAGTTGCGGATCACTCTCGACCTGGGCTCTGGCAAGCAGCACATCGGTGTACGTGGCCAACGCGCGGACACCGTGCGCGGTCCCCAACTCCTCGGCCAGAAAGGAGTCGGCCATCGTGCGGATCGCGGCCTCCAGCACCACGGTGGCCTCGATCAGGTCCTCCCGCGCGTGGTCCTGGGCGTACCTGTCGAGCAGCGCGGCCCCCAGCTCCACCTGGGCCTGGGTCCACCGCCGGTCGCCGTGCGGCTGCCTGGCCGCGGCACGACGCCAGTGGTCGACGACGTCCCTCGCGTAGTTACCCACCGGCGCACCTCCCGTCGCGGTTGCTCCCCAGCCTGCCAGCCGCGCGCCGACATCGACAGGAGATAATCAGCTGATGAGTCAATCGGCGCCGGACAGGCGACTCGACGACGACCGGGCGGCCCGGCTGGCCCGGATCTGCGCCGACATCGCGCAGGTGGGCGACCTGCTCGGGCCGGCACCGGCCCAGGCCCTGGCACGGCTGCGGGACCTGTCACTGTCCGACGAGGGCAGGGACGCGGTGTTGGCCGAGGTGACCGAGTTGATGCGTCGCGGCGGGTTGGTCGGTGGTGACACGACGGTCCGGGGAGAGCGGTACCTGCCCCTGGCCGGCATCCACGGCCGCCGCCCCGAAGTCGTCCAGGTGTGCCCCGGTGACCTGTGCGACCGGGTGGAGATCCCCCGGCCGGACGCCGACCCGCCGCCCCGCTGCGCCGTGTGGGACTGCCCGCTTCCGGCGTTTCGGATGGACCGGTGAACGCGGTCATCGCCTCGCTCGGCGGGAAGCTGGCCGAGCGGTGGCTCGCCAGTCTGGCGCTGCCCGGTGTGGTGTTCGTGGCGGTGTGCGCCGCGGCGGTGCGGCTCGGCCACGCCCACTGGTGGGACCTGGGGCTGCTGCGGCAGGAGGTGGACCGGCTCGCCCTCGGGTCACCGGCCCGGAGCACCGGCTCGGCGCTGCTGATCGTCCTCGGTGTCGTGCTGGCCAGCGTCGTCGCCGCGACTGTCGCCCAGAGCCTGGAACGCCTGGTCGTGGCCCTCTGGACGCAGGGCTGGGGCCGGGCCGGCGAGGCCGTGACCCGTCGACGGCGACGCCGGTGGCACGCCGCCGTGGACCGCTACGAGAACGCGCTGCGGGACAAGGCACGCCGGTTGCGGTCTCGCGACGGTGCCACCGGACCGCTGCCGGACACCCAGGCGCTCGCCCGCGCCTGTGACCGGATCGCGGTGACCGAGCCGGACCGGCCGACCTGGATCGGTGACCGCATGCTCGCCACGGCGGTACGGGTGCGGGACTGCTACGGCCTGGACCTGGCCGCGGCCTGGCCCCGACTGTGGTTGCTGCTGCCCGAGGAGAGCCGGAATCCGCTCGCCCTCGCGCAGGCCGACTTCACCGCCGCCGCCCGGCGGGTGGGCTGGGGGCTGCTGTATCTGGCGCTCGGCCTGCTGTGGTGGCCCGCGGCGCTCATCGGCCTCGGGCTGTGCGTGGCGGGGTGGCGACACGGCCGCGCCACGGTGTCCGTGCTGGCCGACCTGGTGGAGTCGGTGGTCGATCTGCACGTACGCACCCTCGGCGCCACGCTGGGCCATCCCACCGACGGCACCTTCGGCAGGGCCGACGGGCAGGCGGTGACCTTCCTGCTCCGCAAGGACCGGTGATCCTGGGTCGAAGCGCGCAGTGGTCACGCCACCCGGACGTCTTCGGCCGGCCGGACCGGCTCCGGGGCCGAGAGGTCTTCCCGCTGGGGCAGCAGCAGCGGGGTGGCGAGCAGGAGGACGCCGGATACGGCGATCGCGGCGAGCGGGCTGGTGAGAGTGGCGAGCACACCCCAGATCACCATCAGGACGGCCTGGAGGAGTCTGCTGCTGGCAGTCCAGGTGCTGAGCGCCCGGGCGGTGTGCGACACCGGAGTCCGTTGCAGGCGTTCGGTCGCGTAGATCGGGTTGAAGACGCCCATGCAGGTGATCAGCAGGCCCTCGACCACGATCACGGTGGCCAGCCCGGGGATGCCGGGCTGGACGAACGCGAGACCGAGTGGGAACACCGACCGCAGCCACCCGGAGACGACCATGACCCGGTACCGGCCGTGGCGGTGCACGAGAGGCGCGGACAGGCGGGCACCCACGAACCCGCCGAGCGCCGGGATGCCGAACGCGAGACCGTACTGCCAGGCCGGCATGTGGTACTCGCCCAGCAGGAGAACGGCCAGCAGCGGGGCGGTGGCCATGATGAGGCCGCCGACCAGCACCGAGTTGAGGAACAGAGCCCGCAGGACGCGGTCGCCGAGGATGAGTCGCCAGCCGTGCGGCAGGTCGGCCGGACGCAGCCGGGTGGCCCGGTCGCGGGGCGCCGCGGCGTCGCCGCCCCGGATGCGCAGGACCGCGAACGCGGACAGCAGGTAGCTGAGAGCGTCGGCCAGGACCGTGACGACCGGGCCGAGCAACCCGACGAGCGCACCACCGAGGGGCGGGCCCACCGCGACCGCCGTCCAGGTCGTGCCCTCGAACCGCCCGTTCGCCACCAGGAGGTGCTCACCACGGACCAGATATTTCAGGTACGCGCCGGAGGCGGCGGTGAACGCGATGCTCGCGGTCCCGCAGACCACCGAGACAACCAACAGTTGGCCGTACGACAGCACGCCGAGAAGGTACGCGACCGGGACACTTGCCATCGCCGCGAACCGGACCAGGTCCATCGCGATCATCACCGGACGCTTGGCCCGGTGCTCGACCCACGGCCCGAGCGCGAGGGCGACGATCGCCGCGACGGCGAGCCCCGCCGCCTCCAGCAGCGACACGGCGAATGCCGACGAGTCCAGCACCCGCACCGCGAGCAGTGGAAACGCGCCGAAGGCGAGCCACGTGCCGTACGTGCTGACCCCGTAGGCCGACCACAGCCAACCGAAGTTCGGCCCCAACCGTGTACGCATGCGACCCCCGTGACACCAGACGTTCCGGTCCGGGCATCCCACCGCACAGGGCGCTGCGGAATCAAACAACCACCTTACGGGCGAGTCACAACCACTGGTTGTGGGCAGGCATAATTCGTCAGTGGATACCGAGGCGGTGCGATCGTTCGTCCGAGCGGCGGAGCTCGGCCAACTGCAACAGGCGGCCGACGAGCTCGGCGTGACGCAACAGGCCGTGTCGAAGCGGATCGCGGCCCTCGAACGTGACCTCGACGTGCGGTTGTTCACCC
The DNA here is from genome assembly GCF_043197345.1 of Micromonospora sp. NPDC049175. NCBI lineage: Bacteria > Bacillati > Actinomycetota > Actinomycetes > Micromonosporales > Micromonosporaceae > Micromonospora > Micromonospora sp. NPDC049175. The sequence continues at coordinate 285,872 of NZ_JBICSY010000006.1, forward strand.
GTACCGCCCGAGGGGTCGAGCTGACACTCGACGGCCAGGCCTTCCTCCCGCACGCCCGGGACGTCGTGGCCGGTGTCGACCGTGCCGTCGCCGCGATCAGGCCGGGCTCGCGGGCCCTGCGGATCGACGTGCTCGGCCTGCGAACCGCGCAGGCCGTGGTCCTGCACGACTACTGGCGGTCGCATCCGGAGATCACCCTCGACGTGGTGACCCTGCGGGTCGACGATCCGCGTGCGGCGGTCGCCGCCGTCCAGGCCGGCGACGTCGACGCCTCGTTCCGCTCGGTCACCGACCCGACCACGCTGCCGCGCGACGTGCGGATGATCCACGCGTTCGACTCCCCGCTGGAACTCCTCGTCGGCCCGAGACACCCGCTCGCCGGCGCCCGAACACTGACCCCGGCGCGGCTGCGCGGTCACCGGATCTGGGTGCCGGGCATCGCGCCGCGCAGCGAATGGGCGGACTTCTACGACCAGCTCGCGACCGACTTCGACCTACGCATCGACGCGGCGGGCCCACACTTCGGCGACGAGGTCCTCCTGGACATCCTCGCGGACTCCGCCGACGTGGCAACAGTGGTCGGCTCGCGGGACAGGTACCTCTGGCCGGCGAACCACGACCTACGCCGCATCCCGATCGTGCGCCCGACGCTCGCGTACCCGCTGTCGCTCCTGCTCCCCCGGGCGAACCCGCACCCGGGCCTGCGGGCGGTCCTCGACCACGTCGCGAGCCTGGCGCCGCTCCCCACGCCGACCTGGCGCCCATCCTGGGCGCCGGCCACCTGACGGCGCGGGTGCCCGGTACCCCGGGCGTTGTGATCGACTTGCCAGGTGACCGAGCCCCGCACCACACCATCGGCGGACGTCGAGCTACGCCTGTCCCGGGATCGAAACGTCTGGCTGTGTACGTTGCGGCGCGACGGCTCCCCGCACCTGACCCCGGTCTGGTTCGTCTACGCCGCCGCGACCTGGTGGATCGGCTGCGACAGCCGCAGCGTCAAGGTCCGCAGCATCCTGGCCGACCCACGGGTGTCCCTGGCCCTGGAGGACGGTGACGCTCCCGTCGTGGCCGAGGGCGTCGCCCAGGTGCACCGCGATGCGTTCCCGAGCGCGATCGTCACCGCGTTCGCCGGCAAATACGGCGGTTGGGACGTCGGCGCGGGAAGCGACCGGGTGCTTCTGGAGATTCCCGTCCGGCGGTGGCTGCTCGCCGGCACCGCGCAGTAGCTATCCCTGAACCGGTGGCGATTCATGTCCCGCGTCGCTGCTCCACGCGCCCACGAGTTCTCGGGTTAGGCTCGGCACGGTTTCTGATCTCGGGGAGTTGTCGATGCACGTCACCGCATGGCTGCGGTCATCGCCCAACCGCAGACGCCTGTTCATCGCGGCAGTCCTGATCGGCTGTTTCGTGTGGGCGATGGTCACCGTTGGGCTGTCGTTCGCGATGGTGGAGCGTGGCACCGGCGAGTGGTGGGTGATCCCGCTCTTCGGCGCATTCGTGTTGGCGATCGCGGTGTTGGCCGTCCGCTGGCTCTCCGTCACCCCGTCCGTGGCCGACACGGCTCCGGCGCAGCTGCCCGTACCCGTCGCCGCTGAGCCGGTCGCGGGGCTGCGCAAGCCCGCCGAGGCGCTCAGCTCGCGCGAGTTGGAGGTGCTGCACCAGTTGGCGACCGGCCGCACCAACGCGGAGATCGCCAAGGTGCTCTTCGTCGCGCCCGGCACAGTGAAGGCGCACCTCAACCACATCTTCCGCAAGCTCGAGGCGGGGAGCCGTCTGCAGGCCGTCGCGCACGCCCGCGAAGCCGGTCTACTCGAATAAACCCGGTGTAAACCACCGCTAGGCCGATTGGCAGATGCGGTACCCGGCCGGTCCCTCCTAACGTCCGGACGCATGAAGCAACGTCTTGCTCAGGTCGCACCGTTCGCCCTCGTCACGGTATTCACGGTGGTGGTGCAGGGTCTGTCCCTGATGGAGTTCCTACCGCTTCCGATCGCGCTGCTGATCGGAGGCGGATGGGCGGTCTCGATCGGGCTCGCGGCGCGCTGGGTCCGCCGGAGACCGCCGCTCAGTGCCTGGGTGGAAGACGGCCTCGTCGCGCTGGGCGGTGTCACGATGGCGCTGTTGGCGTTCGGCGGTGCCGTCGGGCTGATGATGGTGGGCACCGCGCTGGACAGTTCCTCGGTCACCGGGGAGACGGTGGTGACGATGTTCGTGCCCAGCATTCCTATCGCGATCGCCGCGAACGTGCCCACCGAGCTCGTCGTCCTCCCGGGTCTGCTGGTGCTCGGTTGGCATCCCGGCACCCGTCGGGTCCTCTTCGTCGCCTCGGCCGCGCTGTATTTCGTCCACCGGATCTGGACCTATCTCGTGTTCGCCCCTGATCGCCTGGACTTCGCCGCCGCGCAGCGGTCGACAGCGGTGTTGACCGCGGCGGAAAGGGACCAGTTCGCTGCGGCGCTGCACGTCGACGATCCTCGGTGGATCATCAACCTGGTGATATTCGCAATGCTCCTGCTGTCGGCGTTCTTCTCCCGCGTACGGGAGTTAGACAGCAGGTCGGGCAGGCGGTGAGGAGGCGGCCGTTCGGCGGCCCCCGTGCGAGGCGACCAGGGCGTCGGCCACGACCGCGGCGTCGGCCTCGGCGATGTCGGCGGGATACTCCGGCAGGAGGTCGTCCCAGACGACCAGCCACGATCCGAAGAGCTGCGCCTGGCCCTCGGGCCGCGCGAAGAACCAGACGTGCAGGTGGGCGGCACCGTCACCGATGCGGTAGACGTGGGCGCGCGAGATGTGCGGCAGGGCCTGCACGTGGCGGACGACTCGCGTGGTCAGCAACCCCAACTCCGCGGCGAGATCGTCGGGGAGGTCGGCCATGTCGTAGTGGTCGCGCGGATACAGCATCAGCGCCAACGGCACACCCACACCCGTGACCCGGGCCAGCCGCCAGTGATCGTTGAACCAGATTCCCTCGTCGCGCTCCTGGCAGTTGCGGCACTCGGCCGGGTCCTCGCCGTGTCGAGGGGGGTCGGGCACCACCGGGGGGCGCAGCGGCGCGACGCGTAACCCATCCTGGTCGAACGGGCTGATGTCCCATCCGGTCATGTCTGCCAGCGGTAGCCGCCGCTCGCCGTCGGCGACGGCCATCGCGTGGTCGTAGAACTGGTCGGGTCGCAAAGCCATGGCGGGAAGACTAGTACAACCAAGATCCTTTCGGTGCCCGTCGCCATCACGACCGTCTCGCGGTCTGGGTCACCCCTTCCTGCCGCAGTTCCACGATGTCGGGCTGGCCGTTGGCCGGTAGGAACCGGATCTCCAGATCGAGTCCCGGGTGGAGGTAGCGACCGTCCTGGTCTGCCCGCAGCACCACCGGTTGCTGGCCGCCAGCGGCGAAGGTCAGGTGACCGTCGGTGACCGCGATGTCGATCGGATAGTCGTCGCGCAGGGCGTAGCGGCCCGACACGTCGCCAAGCGGTGCGGTGGTGACACGTGTGGCGTACCGACGGTCCGCCGCGGCGCGGAGGCTGGCGAGCATCTCCCAGCCGTCCTCGGAGTTGGTCATCGCCGCGACCGCGAAGCCGCTGTCGGGCCACACGTACGAGAAGCAGGTATAGCCGACGTTCAACCCGGTGTGCCCGAAACGTCGACACCCGGCGCGGTCGCCGATCTCGGTGCCGAGCCCGTAGGAGCCGCCCGGAATCTGCGGCGTCCACATCTCGGTGGCCAGGTCGCGGCCGAGCAGCTCCGAATGCCCCGAGGCCGCTCGGGCGATCTCCAGGTCGAGCCGGAGCAGGTCGGTCGGGGTGCTCCACAGTCCAGCCGCGGCCAGCTCCGGTTGCGTACGCCACCCGCCGGGGATCGCGGTGCCGCCCAGGTGGTGGCCCCGCGCCACCAGATGCGACCGCTGGTGCGGAAACCGCTCGTCGAAGCTGCTGTCGACCATCGCCACCGGGTCCAGCACCGATGCGCGCATCAGCTCCTCGAACGGCGTACCTGTCGCATCCACGAGCAACTGCTGGAGCACGCAGTAGTGGCTGCCCGAGTATCGGAAACGGCTGCCCGGCAACAGGGTCGCCCGTACCGGCGCGGTGGTCGTCGGGCCGCTACCGTCCAGGACCTGCGACAGCGAGGGGACGCGGTCCGCGGGATAGCCCCGGTACCAGGTGTCGGACAGGCCCGCCGTGTGCGCCAGCAGCTGTCGTACGGTGACCGTCGGTTGCCGGCCGGCGCGGTCGAGCAGTTGCCACGAGGTGAGGTACTCACGGATGTCGGTGTCCAGGTCCAGGACACCGTCCTGGACCAGTCGCAGTGCGCCGAACGCGGCCACGTGCTTGCTTATCGAACAGGCCGCGAACGTCGTGCGCTCGGTCACCGGCGTCGCCGTCTCGCCACCCGTGACGCCGTACCCCGCCGCCCACACCTGCCCGCCCAGGTGCCCGACGGCGATGCCGACCCCCGGCACCTGGTAGCTGCTCATCAGGTCGGGCAACGTCGCCGTGTCCGGCGACAGCAGCCCGGACGACACCTGCCGGTCGAGGTGGCCCAGCAACCGGACCCAGTCCAGAGAGAAGTCCCCGTCATCCACCGCGCCGATTCTCGACCAGACGCGCGGGTGGTTCAAGCGGTGGCTGTCACACCCGCGTGTGAGGCTTCGGGGCATGGCGACTTTCGTTCTGATCCACGGCGGCGGGGGCAGCGCCTGGGACTGGCATCTCCTTGTTCCCGAGCTGACCAGCCGCGGCCACGACGTGGTGACACCAGAGCTGCCGATCGAGGACAGGTCCGCCGGGTTCGCCGAGTTCGGCCAGACGGTCGTCGACGCGATCGGCGACCGGAGCGACCTCGTGGTCGTCGGGCACTCGTACGGTGCGTTCACCGCGCCGCTCATCGCCGACAAGCTGCCGGTGCGGCTGCTCGTCCTGCTCACACCGATGATCCCCAAGCCCGGTGAGAAACCCGGTGACTGGTGGGCCAACACCGGTTACCGCAGCGCCGAAGGGCTCAGTGCGGAGGAGCAGTTCTACAACGGTGTCCCGGCCGAGGTCATCGCGGAAGCAGCGGCACGCAGCCGGGACCAGGTCAGCGCGGAGGGGAACGAGCCGTGGCCCCTGGACTCCTGGCCTGATGTGCCGACGACTGTGCTCCTCGCACGCGAGGACCAGTTTTTCCCGGCGGACTTCCAGCGCCGGGTGGCCGCCGACCGACTCGGCGTCGTCCCGGATGAAATCGGCGGCGGCCACTGCGTGCCGCTCAGCCACCCGAAGCAACTCGCCGATCGCCTCACCGCGTACCCGCTGCGCTGAAGGGCGGGACCACGAGCTGCAACGCTGCCCTGGACGATCGGGACACCTTCCCGTCCGCCCCAATCGGTCGATATCGCCACGATCGCCCCACCGTTCGACCAGGCTCGGCCGAGGGGTGCAGACCGGCGGGGCTTTCGGTCGCGTGGATTGTCGATCCCGATTCTGGACTTGCGGGTCCATTATTTGCGAGTCACAGTCCGATACGGCGCCGAGCACTGGCCCGGCCGTTTCGGAGGCAACGGGGGAAGACGATGGATTTGCAGCTAGCCGGCAAGCGCGCTCTGGTGACCGGCGCGAGCAGCGGCCTCGGCGCGGAGATCGCGGCGGCCCTGGCCGCCGAGGGCGTTGCCGTGGTCGTTCACGGCCGAGACCGGACCCGTACCGAGCAGATCGCCCAGAAGGTAGGCGGTCAGGCCGTGATCGGAGACCTCGCCACTGATGTCGGCGCCGAGGCCGTGGCTACCCAGGCCGGAGAGGTCGACATCCTGGTCAACAACGCCGGCAGCTACGACCCCGAATCACTGTGGTCCGACCTGGACGCGGACGCGTGGGCCGACATGTACAACCTCAACGTGCTCAGCTCGGTCCGTCTCATCCGACACCTGGTCCCCGCGATGCGGGCCAAGGGATGGGGCCGTGTCATCCAGATCGGCAGTGTGACAGGTGAGACGCCGTCGGCGGGGCAGCCGCACTACGCGGCCAGCAACGCTGCCCGGCTCAACCTCGCCCGGTCATTGTCCCGTGACCTCAAGCACACCGGAGTGACCTCCAACGCCATCGCGGCCGGGGCCATCCTGGTCCCCGCCACCCGCAAGTACCTCATGGAACTCGGCCGCGAGAACGGGTGGGGTGAGACGTGGGAGGAGGTCGAGCGCAACGCCGCCCCGATTCGCGCTGGCACCGACGTCGGCCGCATCGGAAATCCCCGCGAGTACGCCGATCTCGTCGCGTACCTCGCCAGCCCGGTCTCCGGCTACCTGACCGGCGCCACCCTCCGGATGGACGGTGGCAGGTACGACAGATAGCCGCAGCTGGCGGAGCGACGGTGGGACGGCGCACATCGGCACCGCCCCACCGTCTACGGGCTACTGCTCCCAGGCACTCTGCTGGGTGTAGACGAGGTTGCCGGGGATGGTGGTGCCGTTGGTGCTGTACTCGGTGTACGCCCAGAAGTCGCCAGCGGGCAGCGGCTTGTTCGGCTTCAGCGTGAACTGCTGCGACGAACCGCGCTCCACCGTGCGGGGAAGCGTCAGCGTGGCGCCCGTGTACTTCGCGTTGCGGCCGATGATGGCGTGGCCGAACTGGAAGTCGACGACCGGGCCGCCCGGGAACTGCGCGAACACGTACGCCGTGTAGCGCCCCGGCTCGGGCAGGAACTTGTACGCCTGCTCGGTGCTGGTCCAGTACCTGTCACTGCTGTAGATCAGTTCGTCGCCCTTGTAAAGGTAGAGGTCCAGGTTCGTGTTCGGGTCGTCGGTGTTGGTCTCGACCATGATGCCCGCGGTGTTCGCCGGCACGGTGAAGTCGAACTTCTTCACGCCAGCGGCCTTCGGGTCGAACACGCCGCCGTAGACACCCGCCGGGATCGAGTACGACGCCCGCTGCATCGGCGTGTAGCCGGTGCTGCGACCGGCGAGCGGTCCGGTGAAGCCGGGCTGGACGAAGCCGAACGATCCGCTGGTCATCCGGCCGAATTCCTCGCCGTCGTCAGCGTACGGACGGGGCATGATGCCCCACGGACGGGCGGTGACCGGGATGCGGGCGCTGTGGGCCTTGCCGCGCCAGCCGATCGACCCGGTCACGTACCGGTCCCAGGGCGCGCTGCCCCGGCGCAGCGTGATGGTCACCGTCGCGGACTTGCCCGGCGCCAGCGTCACCGACGACGGCGTCACGGTGACCTTCATGCCGGCCAACCCGGACACCGACGAGCGGTAGGTCTCCCGCGCCTTGCCCACGTTGGTCAGGGTGCGGGTGAGTGTCACCGGGCGGGTCCCGTCGTACTCGCGCAACGAGATGGCCGGCAGGTTGAGTTCCTTGCCGTCCGGCGCGGCCGTCTCGCTGAAGGCGATCAGGTCCGCAGCGGTGGGCTCGATGACCAGTCCGGGGTCGGTGGCCCCGGCCAGGTTGACGAAGCCACTGCCCTGGTCGAGGGGACTGCTGGTGCCGACCGTGTCGGTGGCGGTGGTCCGCAGCGCGGAGGCGACCCGGCCCGGTGACCAGGTCGGATGCGCGGCACGCAACACCGCGGCCGCGCCGGCCACGTACGGCGAGGCCATCGAGGTGCCCGAGTACGCGTCGTACGCGCGCCCGAAGTTGCCCGCCGGCGAGACCGCGGCGATGATGTCCGAACCCGGCGCGACCAGGTCCGGCTTGAGGACGCCGACGGCCACACTGGACGGGCCGGTGGAGGAGAAGTCCGCGACGCTGGGCAGGCCGGGGACGCTGGAGCCGTCACCGCCGCTGCGCAGGGACGCCTTCGCGTCGGTCGGGTGGCGCATCAGGTAGTTGAACAGCGTGCCGGCCTGCTTCTCGGTCGGCAGGTAGACGACCGGGAAGTTGAAGATCGAGTTGATCCGATAGTTGCCGACCGGGTCGAACACCACCATCGCCGCGCCGCCCTTGGCCTTGATCTCGGCAGCCGAGGCGAACATGTTGGACAGCGCGCAGGCGACCACCTTGCCCTTGATCTTGGCGGGGTCGAGGCTGCCCGGTTCGCAGTAGACCGCACCGAGATCGGGCGTACCGGCCTGGTCGCCGAAGACCATCGTCGCGTCGCCGGCGGGCAGCGCGTCCAGCGAGCCGCCCACGAGCTTCGTGCCGTCGCCCAGCCTGACGGTCGCCTCGTCGAGTTTGGTCACCGCCGCGCCGACAGTGGTCACCCACGGTGCCGCGTTGCTGATCGCCCCGCTCACGATGCCGGTGTTGCCGGCCGAGGCCGCCACGAAGACTCCGGCCAGCGTGGCGTTGAGGAAGGCGGTGCCGATGGGGGTGTTGGCCTCCCAGTCGCCGAGGTCGCTACCGATGGAGAAGTTCAGGACCTGCACGCCGTCGGCGACGGCGGCGTCGATGCCGGCGATGATGTCGGCGTCGTAGCCCATGCCGTTCCAGAGCACCTTGTAGACGGCGATCTGGGCGTCCGGCGCCACCCCGGAGACGGGACCGAAGTGCCGACCGTCGATGGTGACGTCCGGGATCGGCAGACCGGCCGCCGTGGACGCGGTGTGCGTGCCGTGCCCGTTCATGTCGCGGGGAGACAGCACCTCGCCCTCGGGCAACGAGCCGCCGTCCGCGAGCCACGAGTCGGCGAAGTACCGGGCGCCGACGATCTTGCCATTGCAGTGCTCGGCCACGAAGGCCACACCGGTTTGGCAGGTGCCGTGCCAGGTCGAGGGGGCCGTCATCTTCTTGGCGAACGACGCGCTCTCCGGCCAGATACCGGTGTCCAGAACGCCGATGACCATGCCCGCGCCCGTGCCGGGGCCGGGCTTGACCGGCTTGCCGGCGGGGCCTCCCGCCGGGGGTTGCGCCGGCGTGGCCGGGGCCGTGACCGGCGGAGCGCCGGGGGCCGGGGTCGCCGGTGACGGCGCGGTGGGCGGCGGCGTCGGGGTGCCGAGGGCCCGCGAGGCGGTCACCGCGCGGACGCGCTTGTCCGCCCGCAAGGTGGTCACCTGCTGGGCGGTCAGCTTGGCGGAGAACCCGTTGAAGGCGGCGGTGTACGCCGCGTCGACGGTGACCCCGGCGGCGGCGGCGACGGCGCTACGCTGCGCGTCGAGGTGTCCCCGGTACGCCCGCGACGGTGCCGACGTCACGTCCAGTCGGCTGCCCGCCTCCGGACGGGTCCGCGCCAACCCGGACACACCTCCGGCGTACGCGGTCAGCGGGTCCTCGGCCAACTCGACGACGTACCTGCCCGAACCGGCGTCCGTCGCGGCCCGCGGGCTGGCCTCGTTGCGGCCGTCGGGTCGACGGTCGGCCCCGTCGGTCAGGGTGACCTTCTTGTCCTGCCCGGCGGTGAAGTAGCTGGTGGTGCCGCTGCCCGAGGCCCCTCCGGGGGCCGCCGACGCCGATCCCGCAACCCCGGTGATGCCGGTGATCAGGGCGACGACAAGCGTCGGTATCGCTAGTCGTCGCAGCCTGTTTCCGCTCGTGCCTGTAGCCACGAGGCTCCTTTCGATGGCTCCCTTGTGGAGCTGTTCCTCGATCACGATCCGCTCATGGGAGCGCTCCCCCACCTAAGCCGCCGACGGTTAATCGTCGGTTTGCGCGGTGTTACGGATCGCCGGTGCGTATAAGATCACGTTCCGCCGGCCGCGCCTAGATCAAGTTTTCCCGATGCCGTCGGAGCAGGGTGAACACCCCGGCAAGCTCTCGTCGGCGCGGTGGTGCGAGGGGCCGAGGGGCGAGGGGCAACACCGGAAACGGGACCCGAGAGTACGCAGTGGACAGCCCGGGCCGCGCAAGGGCCGGAGACGCGCGTTCAGGAGCCCTGTCGAACCTTCGCGATGTCCAGGTCCAGCCGGGGGCCGAAGAACCTCGTGAAGTCCTCCAGAAAGTCGGATCGGAAGATCTCCCGTGCGCCATCGAGGATGGCAACCACTCCGGATGGAAGGTCGAAGAGGTAGCCGACAACCTCCTCTTCCCTGATGAGGAGGAAGACCTGCGGCACTTCCGCCACGACAACCGTCGGGATATCGGGCATCGCCGGCTTGCTCGCGGGCCGCTGCTCTTCAGGCTCGCCACGTTTTCCAGTCACGTCCACCCGCCTCCTGAGGCACCCCGGTGCGCCGGCCCCGTGGGGCGACCCTCGACATCGGATTGTCTTGGGACAATTGATACGAGATAGTCTGGGGACAATCTGGCCCAGAGTCAAGGATCGTCACGGGACAAGCGGGGAGGTGTGGACGTGCCGGTGCACTCGCGTTACCTGAACATCGCGTCCAGGATCCGAGAGCGGATCGAAGCCGGAGAGTGGGAGCCGGGTGCGCGCCTTCCGACCCTCAACGACCTCGCCGCCGAGTACGACGCCAACCGCGACACCATCGGGCGGGCCATCGCCCTGCTGGAAACGGAGGGCTACGTGTGGGCTGTCCAGGGACGCGGCATTGCCGTTCGCTACGGCACGATGCGCCCACGTCGACCCCGCGGCGATCTGGTCAAGCGCAACGAGCAAGCAACCGGCTACTCGTTCCCGTCAGCGAGCAGCCAGGAGCTATGGGTTCGTCACGGCAAGGCCGTCAGCGCGCCAGCCCCACTTGACGATCCCCGCATCGCCAAGCTTCTTCGTGTGGAGCCCGGCACCGAAGTGCTTCGCCGGTTTCGGGTTACCGGACCAGCGTCCGAAGCCCCATTCCAGATCAACATCTCGTGGATTCACCCACGCGTCGCCGACGTCGTCGCCGACCTGGACGCGAACCCGGCAGCGGGCGAGTGGCTGCACCACCTCGAGAACGCCGGACACTGGCCCATCAGTTGGATGGAGATTCACCGCGCCCGGATGCCCAGCAAAGACGAAGCAGCCCTCCTGGAGATCCCCACCAACCTGCCCGTGCTGGAGATCGTGCGGGTCGGCACCTCGGGAGGCGACCAGAAGCCGGTCGAGGTGACCGAGTACGTCGTGGCGAGCGACCGTGTCGAAACGGTCCACGTCCTGCACCGCGACGCGAACGCCAAGGAGCCGTGGCCGGACGCCGGACCGAGGCAGGGGTCATGACGGTGGCCCTCACCATCGAAGCCGCCGGCCGGACCCACCAGGGCCTCGTCCGCAAACGTAACGAGGACTCCCACAGCCAAGGGCAATGGCTCTACGTCGTTGCCGACGGTCTCGGCGGCCACGTCGCCGGTGACATCGCGAGCAGCACAGCCATCGCTGCCGTGCAGCCGTACGACCGCCCGGTGGATCCGGAGGATCTTGCTGGCGTCCTGGGACGGGCCGTCAACCAAGCGAGCGAGGCGTTACGCCGCAAAGTCCGCGAGGACCCGAAGCTGGCGGGGATGGGAACCACGTTCGTCGCGCTGCTGCGGTCCGGCAGTCATGCGGTCGTGGCGAACGTCGGGGACTCCCGCGCCTACCTGATCCGACGCCACGGGGCCCACGACAACGCCATGGTCCAGGTCAGTGAGGATCACACCTACGAACACCTCGTGGCCGGCGCTGAGGAGGTGCCGAACCTTTCCGAGAGGCTGGCCCGGTTCCTCGACGGACGGGACGACGGTCGGTCGGCCGACCTGACGCCTCTGCACCTCCATCCCGGCGACCGAGTCCTGTTGTGCTCTGACGGGCTGAGTTCGTACGTGCCACACGAACAGATACGAGCCACGCTCGACTCCGACGCAAGCCCAGGGGACATCGCCGACAAACTCGTGGCCTTGGCCATCGACCAGGGTGGGCACGACAACGTCACCGTCATCGTCGTTGACGTGACATCGACACCCGGATCAGTTCGTTATTAGTTCGTCGAGTCGACCCAGTAAATCCGGAACCTCGAATTCGGCGGCAGCTACTAGGCTTCCGCCATGCTGATCATCGAAGGCGCGGGCCGGTGGACCGCACCCGCCGGGGCTGGCAACGACTGGGTCGAACAGCTGAGAGTGCCGGACCTGTCGGTGGGGACGTACTGCATCCCGGCCGGTGGTCGCGACGACCAGAGCCCGCACACCGAGGACGAGATCTACATGGTCACGACGGGGCGAGCCCGGATCGTGACGCCGGACGGCGCGGCCGAGGTGGGCCCGGGTTCGGTGATCTTCGTGCCGGCCGGCGAGGAGCACCGCTTCGACGAGGTGACCGAGGACCTGACGCTGCTCGTGGTGTTCGGCCCGGCGTACGGCTCGCGCGCTCCGGAAGATCGGCGAGCCGAGTAGGACAACCGAGGTCGCGTCCCGCCAGGGGACGCCGGCCCGGATCCTCGCTCCCTAGCGACCTCCGAACCGAGGGCTTTCAGTCACCGAGCGGGCTGCTCCAGCTCGGCGCGGATCCGGCTGAACACACCCTGCGGGTCGTCCGTCTTCGCGAACCCGACGAAGGTCACCATGCCGAGCGTGTGCTGATCACTCCAGACGCAGACATTGACGGAGGTGCTCGCCCCGCCCGGACCGGTGCCGCAGCCGGCCATGCCGCCCAGAGGGCCCGGTTGGATCGGCGCCACATCGGTCACCTTCGGCAGCCCGGCGAAGGTCTTGTCCAGCGCCGCGGTCGGGTCGGTGATCCTGCCGGACACCGCGCTGATCAGGATGACCCGCTGGTCGTCGCCGGGAATGTGTAGCCCGTGCTCGCGGGAGTACACCTCTTCGGCTTGCACGTAGGCGGTGCCCATCGCGCTGTTGGCTTCGGAGCTGAGCAGCTTCTTGAAGTTGCCCATGTTCTGCTCGGCTTGTTCGTGGAAGCCCCGATTCACGGACTCGGTCCAGGTGCCCAAAAGCTTGGCTGGCTTGTCGATGCGCATCGACGCGGCGGGAGGTGTTGGCTCGGCCGGCGCAGGGGTGCCGGACTGCCCCGCACACCCGGCAGCGGCCACGAGGGTCGCAGTCAGGGCGCCAATGATTGCTGAGGCAGCCGGCTTGGTGCGTGTCATGAGTTCCATCCCGCGTCGTGTCCGCGCGCAAGATATCGCACACCACTCGTCGCAGAGTGACCCCCGGCCCCACACCGCACTCGGCGGCCCACCCGCCAGCCGCGTTCCCCAACCCCTCGGACAGAACAGCTATCCGGACAGGCCCGCCGGCACGGGCACCTTGAGGTGCGTCAGGAGGGCGGCGACCTCACTGTCGAGTTCCCGGCCCACCTCGTGGATCGCGTCCACTCCCAACGAGCCGAACGCGCGACTGGGTTGCTCGATGACGAACCGCGCTCCGCCGTCGGGTCTGTCGCTGATCAACGTGCGCAGTGGCGCGTACAGCATGGCCGCCGGGTCGTGGCGGAACATCCGCTCAGCCGTGGTGTGGTTGCCCATCAGGTATTCGACGCAGTGCCTGGGGTCGCCCGCGAGATTCATCATCGGTCGCAGGTCGCCGCTGCTCCAGTAGATGAGGAAGTCGTGTGGCGCCCGGTCACGCATGAGGGCGAGCACATCGCCCCAGGGCGCGTCGCGGGTCACCAGCGCGTTGAACGCTGCCGCGTCGTAGGGCGGGACGGCCTGCTCGTACGTCCGCCGGAAGTCCTCGAAGGACGCATCGATGGTGATATCCAGGCACCGGGCCTGGTAGCCACGTTCGGTCCATCCCTGCCCCATCGGACCCCCTTCACCTCCTGGGCTATTTACTGGAACCTAGCAGTAATAGTCCGAAATGCGAGCTTAGTATCTGAGCACTGATGATCCGACCGGCGTTGGGGTGACGTGTGAACGGCGCAGAAGCACTGCTGCGGACGCTTGTCGACGGCGGGGTCGAGGTGCTCTTCACGAATCCCGGCACCACCGAACTGCACCTGGTCGGAGCGCTGGAATCCGTCCCCGAGCTGCGCGGCGTCCTCGCTCTCTTCGAGGGTGTGGTCAGCGGTGCGGCCGACGGTTACGCCCGGATCGCGGGCAAGCCCGCCGCGACGCTGCTGCATCTCGGGCCCGGGCTCGCGTACGGCCTGACGAACCTGCACAACAGCCGACGCGCCAACTCGCCGGTGGTGAACATCGTCGGCGACCACGCGACGTTCCACACCGCCTTCGACCCACCGTTGAACTCGGACATCGCCGCGTTGGCGGGATGGTTACGCGGTCCCGTCCGCCGCCCCGAGGACGCGGCCGGCGCCGGCCCGGACGCCGCGGCCGCCCTTGCCGCCGTCCTGGAGCCACCGGGGCAGATCGCCACCGTGATCATGCCGGCGGACGTGTCCTGGTCCGACGGAGGGGCGGCCGGTGCGCCCGTGCGGGCTCGGCCGGCACCGACCGTCGACCAGGAGGTGATCACGCAGGTCGCGGCGGCTCTTCGCGGCGGCGAACCGACCGCGCTGGTGATCGGTGGAGCCGCGCTGCGAGAGGCGGGCCTGCTGGCCGCCGGGCGCATCGCCGCCGCGACCGGTGCCCGGGTCTTCTCGGAGCTCTACTCCAACCGGGTCGAACGCGGAGCGGGCCTACCCGCGTTCCCCCGGCTCGGCTTCTATCCCGACCAGGTGCTCGACCAACTGCACGGGGCGCGGCACCTCGTCGTCGCGGGCACCAAGGCCCCGGTGTCGTTCTTCGCCTATCCCGACCAGCCGAGTCTCCTCGTGCCCGAGGGCGCCCAGACGCACGTGCTGGCCGAGGTCGGTCAGGACGCCGTCGCCGCGCTGGTCCGACTCGCCGACCTGGTGGCCCCGGACACCGCCGCCCAGGTCACCGACCCGCACCGACCGGCGCTGCCCACGGGCGCGCTCACCCTGCAGAACTGGGTCGAGGTCATCGCGGCGCTGCTGCCCGAGCGGGCCATCGTCATCGACGAGTCGGTCAGCTCGGGCATCGCCCTCGCCGCCGCCACCGCCGGCGCTCCCCGCCACGACGTGCTCATGCAGACCGGGGGCGCCATGGGCGACGGCCTGCCCCTGGCCGTCGGCGCCGCCGTGGCCGCGCCCGACCGGCCGGTGGTGGCGCTTGTGGCCGACGGCTGCGTCATGTACACCGCCACGGCGCTCTGGACCCAGGTCCGCGAGCAGTTGAACATCACGAACGTGATCCTCAACAACCAGGCGTACGCCATCCTGCGCCAGGAGTGGGGATACTTCAGCGACCGTCCGGGCCGCGCCGATCCTGACACCAACCCGATGTTCGACCTGACCAATCCTCAGATCGACTTCGTCGGGCTGGCGAACGCGTTCGGGATGCCCGCCACCCGCGCCACCACCGCCGAGCAGCTCGCGGAGCAGTTCTCCCAGGCCCTGACCCGGACCGGCCCCCACCTCATCGACGCCAGCATCCCGCCCGCCGCCTAGGTCGCCGGTCCGCCCCGACCCGTCGTCGAGTGGCGCGGTGGCGTCCACCCTCGTTCGAGCGGTTCAGATGACGTGACCCAGGTAGCCGGTGATCGCCGCGTCCAGCACCTCCGCGCCCGGTCGCGCCCACACCTCCGCGGAGAAGACCTCCACCTCGATCGGGCCGGTGTAACCGGCCGCGTCCACCGCCTCGCGCAGCCGCCGCAACTCGATGCAGCCGTCGCCGGGCATTGCCCGACCGAGCAGCACCCCCGCCGGCAGCGGTGTCACCCAGTCGCAGACCTGGAACGCGGCGATCCGTGCGCCGGCCCGCTCGATCTGCGCGTACACCGTGTCGTCCCACCAGACGTGGTACGCGTCGACGACCACGCCGACCACCGTCGGCGCGAACCGCTCGGCGATGTCCAGCGCCTGGCCGAGGGTGGTGACCACGCAGCGGTCGGCGGCGAACATCGGGTGCAGCGGCTCGATCGCCAGCCGCACCCCGGCCGCCGCCGCGTGTGGGGCCAGCTCCCCGATCGCGTCGGCGACCCGACGACGCGCGCCGTCGAGGTCCCGGCCGCCGGCCGGCAACCCGCCGGAGACCAGCACCAACTCGGGGGCGCCGAGGGTGGCCGCCTCCTCGATGGCCCGCAGGTTGTCCGTCCGCCAGTCGTCGGAGGCGAAGAAGCCGCCCCGGCACAGCGACGTGACGGCCAGACCGGCGTCGCGGACCAGCTTCGCCGAGCGGGCCAGCCCGTACTCCGCCACCGGCTCCCGCCACAGCCCGATGCCCGGAACCCCGGCGGTGACGCAGCCGGCCACGACGTCGGGCAGCGGCCAGCGCTGGGCGGTGGCCTGGTTGAACGAGAACCGCGCGAGGCTCACCGCACCACGCCCGCCACCGTGAAGAACGCGCGCGCCCGGGCGGCGGCCAGGTCGGCGTCCGGCAGCAACCCGGCCCGGTCGGCCAGGACGAGCAGGGTCGCCAGGTGCGCGGCGGACCGGCCGGACTGCGCGCCACCGACCATCGTGAAGTGGTCCTGGTGCCCGGCCAGCCAGGCCAGGAACACGATCCCGGTCTTGTAGTGCCAGGTCGGCGCCGCGAACAGGTGCCGGGCCAGCGGCACCGTCGGCGCGAAGATCTCGGCGTACGCCGCCAGGTCCCCCCGGTCCAGTGCGGCCAACGCGGCGGCGGCGGCCGGCGCGATGGCCGCGAACACCCCGAGCAGCGCGTCGGAGTGGCCCTGCTCGTCACCCCGGATCAGCTCCGGATAGTGGAAGTCGTCACCTGTGTAGAGGCGCACCCCGGCCGGCAACCTGCGGCGCAGCGCGATCTCCCGGCCGGCGTCCAGCAGTGACACCTTGATGCCGTCCACCTTGGACGCGTGTGCTTTGATCAGCTCGGTGACCGTGTCGGCGGCCACGTCCAGGTCGACCGCACCCCAGTAGCCGGTCAACGCCGGGTCGAACATCGGGCCCAGCCAGTGCAGCACCACCGGCCCGTCGGCGACGGTCAGCAGCTCGTCGTACACCCGGAGGTAGTCCTGCGGGCCGCGGGCGGCGGCGGCCAGGTGCCGGCTGCACATCAACACCGGCCGGGCGCCGGCCGCGCGGACGTCGCCGAGCTGTTCGATGTACGCGGCGGTGACCGCCGCCAGGGTGGCCGGCCCGGGTGGCAGCTGATCCGTGCCGACGCCGGCGACGATCCGCCCGCCCACCGCGCGGGCCTCGGCGGCGCTGCGACGGATCAGCTCCCGGGTGGCCGGATAGTCCAGCCCCATCCCCCGCTGGGCGGTGTCCATCGCCTCGGCGACCCCCAGCCCGTACGACCAGAGGTGCCGCCGGAACGCGAGCGTGGTGTGCCAGTCCACAGCGGCCGGGGCGCCCGGCACGTTCTCCGCGTTCGGGTCGGCGACCACGTGGGCGGCGGCGTACGCGATCCGGGTGCTCGCCGGCGCGGCCGGCCGGGCGAAGCCACTCCCCCCGGCCAGCCGGTGCCGTCGCCCGCCCGGCAGCTCCACCTCGACACTCACCGAGCCACCAGCTCCGGGACCTCGACGCGGCGGCCCTCGCGGGCCGAGCGCAGCCCCAGCTCGGCGAGTTGGACGCCGCGCGCGCCGGCCAGGAAGTCCCACCGGAACGGCTCACCGGCCACGACGTGCCGCAGGTACGCCTCCCACTGCGCCTTGAACCCGTTGTCGAACTCCTCGTTGTCGGGCACCTCGGCCCACTGGGCCCGGAAGTCCTCGGTGGCCGGCAGGTCCGGGTTCCACACCGGCTTCGGCGTGACCGCCCGGTGCTGCACCCGGCAGGTGCGCAACCCGGCCACCGCGCTGCCCTCGGTGCCGTCGACCTGGAACTCCACCAGCTCGTCGCGGTACACCCGCACGCCCCAGGACGAGTTGATCTGCGCGATGATCCCGCCGTCGAGTTCGAAGACGGCGTACGCGGCGTCGTCGGCGGTGGCCTGGTACGGGCGGCCGACCTCGTCGACGCGCTCGGGAACGTGGGTGGCGGTCACGCAGGTGACGGCGGCGACCCGACCGAACAGCTCCTCCAACACGTAGTGCCAGTGCGGGAACATGTCGGAGGTGATGCCCCCGCCGTCCTCGGCCCGGTAGTTCCACGACGGGCGCTGGGCGGGCTGCCAGTCACCCTCGAAGACCCAGTAGCCGAACTCGCCACGCACCGAGAGGATCCGGCCGAAGAAGCCGCCGTCGACCAGGCGCTTGAGCTTGCGCAGACCGGGCAGGAAGAGCTTGTCCTGTACGACGCCGGTGCGGACGCCGGCGGCGTCCGCGGCCCGCGCCAGGTCGAGTGCGGCGGCGGTGTCCTCGGCGAGGGGCTTCTCCGTGTAGATGTGCTTGCCGGCCTCGATGGCCTGCCGGATCGCCTTCTCCCGCTGCTGGGTGACCTGGGCGTCGAAGTAGATCTCGACGTCGTCGCGGGCCAGCGCCGAGGCCAGGTCGGTCGTCCAGTCGGTCAGCCCGTGCCGTGCGGCGAGGTCCCGGAGCTTCGTCTCGGTACGCCCGACCAGGATCGGTTCCGGCCAGATGGTCGTGCCGTCGGCCACCGTCACACCACCGGCCTCGCGGATGGCCAGCAGCGAGCGGACGAGGTGTTGTCGGTAGCCCATCCGGCCGGTGACGCCGTTGACGATGATGCCGATCGACCTGTGGGTCATGGAGTTCCTTCCGTCGTGCTGGCCGGGCCTCCCTGCGGGAAAGGGCTTTCTCTGCGGTACCGTGACGCTAGCCGGCACGGTGAAACGCCGTCAACAGACCGAGAGGGCGGGCCATGGCGACCCTGTCCGATGTGGCCCGCCGAGCGGGCGTCTCACCCGCCACCGCCTCCCGAGTGATCAACGGCAGCAGCAAGCCGGTGACCGACGAGCTACGTGAGCGGGTCCGCGCCGCCGTCGCCGAGTTGCAGTACGTGCCGAACGCCCACGCCCAACTGTTGGCCCGCTCGCACCGCAGCGCGGTGGGCGTGATCGTGCACGACGTCTCCGACCCGTACTTCGCCGAGATCACCCGGGGCCTGCAACGCGTCGCCTCGGACCAGGGCCGGCTGCTGATGATCTGCAACAGCTATCGGGACCCGGACCGCGAGTTGGAGTACGTGGAGCTGCTGCGCGGCCACCAGGTGGCGGCGCTGATCCTGGCCGGGTCCGGTTACCACGACCAGGCGTTCACCCGGCAGCTCAACGAGAAGCTCGCCGCGTACGAGGCCACCGGCGGGCGGGTGGCGGTGATCGGTCGCCACGAACACTCCGGCGACGCGGTGATGCCGGACAACCGGGCCGGCGGCTACCTCGCCGGACGGGAGCTGTGCGAGCTGGGACACCGGGTGATCGGTGTGATCGCCGGCCCGCGCATCCTGACCACCACGACCGACCGCCTGGCCGGCCTGCGGCAGGCCCTCACCGAGCAGGGCCGGGACCTGCCGGAACGGCTCATCCGCTACGCCGAGTTCGACCGCGACGGCGGCGCCGAGGCGGCCGGGCGACTGCTCGACACCGACCCGGAGCTGACCGCGATCGTGGCCCTCAACGACTCGATGGCCATCGGGGCGCTCGCCACCCTGCGGGCCCGTGGGATGGCCGTGCCGCAGCGGATCTCCGTGGTGGGGTTCGACGACATGCCGATCGCCCGGGACGTGACCCCGGCGCTGACCACGGTGCGGCTGCCGCTCGTCCACCTGGGAGTCCGGGCGATGTCCCTGGTGCTCGGCGCGGAGGTCCCCGTCGCGCGGGTCGAGGTGATCCCCGCCGAGCTGGTCCGCAGGGACACCGCCGGTCCCGTTCCGAGCGCCGCCCGCGTGACCGCCGGCTCCGCGCCGCGCGCCCGACGGGGCGACGCGGCCTCGTGACCGGCGTCAGCCCGACGCAGCGTCCGCTCACCGGCGACGACGTCGCGTACCTGGTCCGCGCGTCGTTCGGCCCGCACACCCGGGTCCGGGACGCCGGGCCGCTGGCCGGCGGCGGATACGCGACGGTCTGGTGGGCACGCCTCGACGACGACCGCCGGGTGGTGCTGAAACTCGCCCCGCCGGCCGGGACGCCGCTGCTGCGCTACGAACGCGGACTCTGCGCCGCCGAGGCGCGATACTTCCGCCTCGTCGCCGCACACGCCCCGCAGGTGCCCGTACCCCAGGTGTTGCGACACGGCACCGACCCCGCGTACGGCGAGTGGTTGGTCACCACGATGCTGCCCGGCCGGTCCCTGTCCGAGCTGGCCGGGGCCGGCGTCGCGGTCGACGACGGCCCGGCGCGCCACGACCTCGGCGTCGCCCTCGCCGCGTTGCACCGGGTCACCGGCGACCGGTTCGGGTACGACGGCGACCGGGCCGGCGGGCCGACCTGGCGGGTGGCGTTCACGGCGATGCTCGACGCGCTGCTCGCCGACGCGACCGACTGGCACGTGCCGCTGCCGGTGACCCCGGATCGCCTGCACACGCTCGTGGAACGGCACGCCGACACGCTGGACGAGGTACGCCGACCGGCGCTGCTGCACTTCGACTGCTGGGACGGCAACGTGCTGGCCGCGCCCGATCCGGAGGGTCGGCTTCGGCTGCGCGGCCTGGTCGACGGCGAACGGTTCCTCTACGGCGACCCGCTGCTGGACCTGGTCTCGCCGCTGCTCTTCCGGCGCGTCGAGGACGAGCCGGAGCATCCGCTGCTGCGCGGCTATCGCAGCGCCGTCGGCGCTCCCCTGGTGCTGGACGGCTCGGCGCGCCGCCGACTCGGTCTCTACCGACTGCACCTATACCTGCTGATGACCGTGGAGATGCCCAGCCGTGGCATGACTCCGCGCAGCCACCCGCAGCGGCACGCCCGGCTCGCGGCACTGCTGGCCGCGGAACTCGACGCGCTCGCGGCCTGACCCGATTTCCCGTTGTCCGGACGGTTCGCCGCTCGTACCCTGCTCGGCGTGCGGATTCGGGAGTTCGTGGCGGAGGACTGGTCCCAGGTGTGGCCGATCGTCGAGGAGGTGGTCCGGGCCCGGGAGACGTTCCCCTACGACCCGGCGATGACCGCCGAGCAGGCGTACGGCATGTGGGCGGAGGCGCCGCCGGGCCGGACCGTCGTCGCGGTCGACGGCGGGCGGGTGCTCGGCACCGCGAAGATGGGCACGAATCGGCCCGGACCGGGCGCGCACGTGTCCACCGCGAGCTTCATGGTCGCCGCCGAGGCGCGGGGCCGGGGTGTGGGCACCGCGCTGTGCCGCGACGCCCTGCGGTGGGCCCGCCAGCGGGGGTACGACGGCATGCAGTTCAACGCCGTGGTGGAGAGCAACAGCTCGGCGGTCGGGCTGTACCGGCGGGAGGGCTTCGCGGTGGTCGGCACGGTGCCCGGCGCGTTCCGCCACCCCACCCTCGGCCGGGTCGGTCTGCACGTCATGTACCAGGAGTTCTGACCGGCGGCGTCTCGCCGACGCCCGCACCGCGGCTGACCGAGCACGGCACGCGACAAGCCACCGTGCCCCTCCAGCTCACGCCGTCGAGTGCTGGTCCGCCGGTGGCTGACCGGCCGTGCCCGGCACGACTGTGGCCGGCGGACGACGCTCTTCGGAGCCGGCGCGGCGGACCGGGGTGAAGAGGCCGCCGATCGCGACCAGCAGGCATCCCGCTCCGGCAGCGAGCGTGACCGCCTGGACGCCGTACCGGCCGGCGGCCCAGGTCAGCGTGGCGGCGCCGATCGGCCCGAGGGCGTAGTGCGTGCTCCAGAACGCCGAGGTGACCCGGCCGAGCAGGTGATCGGGGGTGATCTCCTGACGCAGCGACATCGAGCAGATCCCGCCGACGCTCAGGCAGCACAGGTACACGGCGGTCAGCGCGGTGACCGCCGGCACGCTCGTCGCGAGGCCGACGCCCGCCACCGCGAAACCGCAGACCGAGTGCGCGCCGATCCAGGTCGCGCCGAAGCCACGGCGGCGGCGCAGCGGGGCCACCAGCAACGCGCCGGCGACCGTGCCCAGCGCGGCCAGGCCGAGCACCGTGCCGACGGTGCCCTCGGAGCCGCCGAGGTCGTGGGTGATGTGGTAGATGAGCACGTCGGTGAAGCCGTAGGTCAGGAAGATGAACACCGACAGCAGCACGGTCAGCGCGCGCAGCACGGGCTGCCGCCACAGGAACCGCGCACCGGCCAGGAACTCGGCAACCGGCCGCTCCCGGGTCGCCGGTGCGGTGGCGTCGGCCCGCGCGGGTCGCAGCCGGATCAGCCACAGACCGGTTGCCGAGAGGGCGAAGCTCGCCGCGTTGACGGCGATGGCGAGCGCCGGGCCGAAGCGGGCCGACACCACACCGGCGAGCAGCGGCCCCAGGACGGCCGCCGCCGCGTACGTCGCCTGCAACCGGCCGTTGGCCTCGGTGATCCGGTCGGCGTCGACGAGGTTGCGGACCGCGGTCACCGCGGCGACCTGGAACACCATGCCGGCCGCCTCGCAGATCGGCAGCACGACGAAGAGCAGCCAGACCTGTGGGCCGGCGAGCCAGGCCAGTGGCACCAGGCCGTAGAGCACCAACCGGGCCAGGTCCGCCACGATCATCAGGGTGCGGCGGTCGTACCTGTCGACGAGCACCCCGCCGAAGATCCCGGCGCCGACGGACGCCGCCCCCGCGACGGCGGTGAGCAGGCCCATCCGCGCCACCGACCCGGTCGCCTGGAGCACCAACAGCGGCACCGCCAGGTAGGCGAACGAGTCACCGGCCGCGGAGAGCGACTGGGCGACCCAGTAGGTGCCGAAGGTGCGGTCCCGCCACAGCGGAGGCCGGGTGGCGGCGGCAGATCGGCTCATCGCGACGAGGGTAGTGGGCGCGGCCACCCGGGGCTGACCGTGGCGGGCGTCACAGCGGCCCGATGTCACGAAGCGGCGGGCGCCGCGCATCTCGTGGGCGTCAATCCGAGCAGGGAGGCACACGATGAGCACAGCGCATTCCACCGGCCCGGCGGGCCCGCACCACGTCCTGATCCTCGGCGCGGGCTACGCCGGCATGGCCGCGGCGACCCAGCTCGCGGCCCGGACCAGGAAGGCCGACGTGCGGGTGACGGTGGTGAACGCGCAGGAGCGGTTCACCGAGCGCCTCCGGCTGCACCGGACGGCGACCGGGCAACGCGTCGCCGAGTTGGACATCCCGACGCTGCTGGCGAACACCGGCGCACACTTCGTCCGCGGCTGGGTGACGGCGGTCGACGCCGACGCGAAGACCGTCCGGATCGACGACAGTCGGGTGCTGCGCTACGACACCCTGGTGTACGGGTTGGGCAGCGTGACCGACACGGCGGCGGTGCCGGGTGTCGAGGAGCACGCGTACACCCTGGACGGTGCGGGCGAGGCGACGGCGCTTGCGGACCGGCTGGCGCGGCTCGGCGGCGGCACCGTCGTCGTGGTCGGCAGCGGGCTGACCGGCGTCGAGACGGCCGCGGAGATCGCCGAACAGCGCCCGGATCTCGACGTCGTGCTTGTGGGTCGGCAGGATCCCGGGGCGAGGATGTCCGCGAGGGCCCGGTCACACCTGCGGGCCGCGCTCGCCCGCCTCGGTGTCCAGGTGATCAGCGGGACCACGGTCACGAAGGTGCAGCCCGACGGGGTCGAACTGGCCGGCGCGCGGACGGTGGCGGCCGACGTCGTCCTCTGGACGGCCGGTACGCGGGTGTCGCCGCTGGCCGCCGCCGCGGGCCTGACGGTGGACGAGCGCGGGCGCGTCGTCACCGACGCCACGTTGCGGTCGGTGTCGCACCCCGACGTGTACGCGATCGGCGACGCGGCGGCGGTCCGGCAGGGCTACGGCGTGCTGCACGGGACCTGCCAGAGCGGCATGCCGACCGGAGTGCACGCGGCGGTGTCGATCGCCCGGACGTTGCGGGGCAGGCAACCCAGGCGGTTCCGCTTCGGTTACTACCACACGCCCGTGAGCCTGGGCCGAAACGATGCGGTCGTGCAGTTCACCCGTCCCGACGACAGCCCCCGCCGTGGCTGCCTGACCGGGCGTCCGGCGGTCTGGTACAAGGAGACCGTGAGCGCCTCACCCTGGCCGACGTACCGCCGCATGACGACGATGCCCTCCTCCGGCGTCTTCTGGCCGCGCGGCGGCCGCCGCACCCGTCGGCGGGACGACGCGCGGTGACGCACCCGCCCGACCCGGACGAGCAGGTCTTCCATCGTCATCGCAACCTGTTGTTCTCGGTGGCCTACCGCATCCTCGGCACCGCGGCCGACGCCGAGGACGCGGTGCAGGACGCCTGGATCAGGTGGTCCTCGGCCGACCGCGCCCAGGTCGCCGACCCCAAGGCGTACCTGGCCCGCATCGTGGCGAACCTCGCGATGCACCGTCTGCGCTCGTCCCGATGGCAACGCGAGACCTATCCGGGACCGTGGCTGCCCGAACCAGTCCTGACCGGTGGGGACACCGCCGACGCCGTCACCGACGCCGAGTCGGTGTCGATGGCGATGCTCGTGGTGCTGGAGACGCTCAGCCCGCTGGAACGTGCGGTGTTCGTCCTGCGGGAGGTGTTCGAGTTCAGTCACGCGGAGATCGCGGTCGCGGTGGAACGCTCCGAGGCCGCGGTCCGCCAGACCGCGCACCGGGCTCGCGAGCACGTGCGGGCCCAGCGACCACGCTTCACTGTGGACCGCTCGCAGCAGCGCGGTGTGACCGAGCGGTTCCTCGCCGCCGCGACCGGCGGTGACATCAACACCCTGCTGGAGCTGTTGTCCCCGGACGTCACGCTGTGGACCGACGGTGGCGGTAAGGTCCGCCAGGCCCGGCGTCCGGTCCGAGGCGCGGCGTCGGTCGCCGCCTGGTTCGCGGCCATCGGCACCGTCACCTACCAGGGCGTCGAGCCGCACGACATGCACGCCGCCCTGGTCGAGATCAACGGAGGTCCGGGCCTGGTGTTCAGCGGTGGGGGCCGGGTGGTGGCCACCATCTGTCTCGACCTCGACGCCGGCGGACGCGTCGCCGCGATCCACAACGTGGCCAACCCCGACAAGCTCGGCGCGGTCGCCGACGGCGCCACCCACCACCTTCGGACGAGCTGAGTCGACCCCGCCGGCGGGCGGGGCGTCAGCCGGTCCTGGTGAGGTCGGTCGTGGCCGCGAGGTCGGCTACCACGTCCAGGAGCCGGCGCAGGGCGGGCGCGGTGCTGCCCGGCAGCCAGACCATCTCGGTGTGGGTGTAGGCGCCGGTCAGCGGGACGAACACCACGCCGGTGCGGCGAAGGCTGGCCGCCGAGCTGGCGAGCCTGGTGACACCGACTCCGGCGGCGACCAGGCCGAGGAGACTCTGCACGCTGGCCTCCTCCTGGACGACGTGCGGCACGAACCCCGCCTCCCGGAACTGCTCGTCGAAGGTGCGGTGCCAGGGTTCCCAGGAACTGCGCGGCGTCGTCACCCACGGTTCGTCCGCCAGGTCGGCGAGCGTCAACTCGGCGCGGTCGGCGAGCGGGTGGCCCTCGGGCAGCACCGCGCACACCGGTTCGGTCGTCAGCCTCCTGGACGCCAGGCCGGGGACCAGCGGGGTCCGGGTGAAGGCGACGTCGTAGTGACCGTCGAGCACGCCCCGCACCAGCGGCGTGATGCCGGTGGACTCGGTGGCCAGGTGGAGATCGGGAAGTTGCTGGTGCACGGCCCGGACCACCGGGGGCAGGAGGTGGTTGGCGACAGTGGTCAGGAAGGCGAGTCGAAGGCTGCCGACCTCGCCCCGCAGGGCCCGCCCCACGACGGCCACGGCCTCGTCGGCGCGGTCGATCACGGCGCGCGCCTCGGGCAGGAACAGGACGCCGATGTCGGTCAGGGTGGTGCCGCGGGAGTCGCGGTCGAAGAGCTTCGCCCCGAGGGTGCGTTCGAGTGCGGTGATCTGTTGGGACAGCGACTGCTGGGCGATCATCAGCCGGGCGGCGGCACGGGTGTAGCTCAGCTCCTCCGCGAGGACCCGGAAGTAGCGCAGTTGCCGCAGCTCAGGGGTGGCCACAGAGACAGACTGTAGCCAGGTCAGGAAGCGTGTGTTGGCCGTCTCGCCGGACCTCCGCGCACGATCGTCCGGGAGGCGGTAACGGCCTCCCGACGACACCCACCGAAGGAAGCCGATCATGACTGCAACACGTGTCACCACGCCGTTCGACGGCCGGTCCACCGCCAGTGAGGTGGTGGCCGGTGTCGACCTCGGCGGGCAGCGCGCCATCGTCACCGGCGCCTCGTCGGGCATTGGCGTGGAGACGGCCCGGGCCCTCGCCACCGCAGGCGCCGAGGTGACCCTGGCGGTACGGGACGTACGTGCCGGGGAGCGGACAGCGCGGGACATCCGGGACAGCACGACAAACCCGTCGATTCGGGTCGTACCGTTGGATCTTTCCGACCAGACGTCGATCGCGGCCTTCGTCGCGGCCTGGGCGGGTCCCCTGCACATCCTGGTCAACAACGCCGGGGTGTCGGCGACCCCCGAGACGCGCACGCCGGAGGGCTGGGAGTTGCAGTTCGCCACGAACCACCTCGGCCACTTCACGCTCACCACCGGGCTGCACCGGGCGCTCGCGGCGGCCGGTCGGGCCCGCGTGGTGTCGCTCAGCTCGATCGCCCACGTGCAGGCGCCGATGGTCTTCGAGGACGTCACCTTCCGCGCCCGCCCCTATGACCGGTTGCTCGCCTACGGCGAGTCGAAGACCGCCACCGCGCTGTTCGCGGTCGAGGCGGACCGGCGCTGGGCCGACGACGGCATCACTGTCAACGCGGCCAACCCGGGCGCGGTCGCCACGAACCTGGGACGGCATCTCACCGAGGAGGACTACGCGGGGCTGCCGGCGTACGACTTCAAGACTCCGGAGCAGGGGGCGGCGACGTCGGTGCTGCTCGCCGCCTGGCCGCAGCTCGACGGCGTCGGCGGCCGCTACTTCGAGGACTGCGACCAGGCCGCGCGCCACCGCCCGGAGACGCCGCTGCAGGGCGTCGCCGACCACGCGACCGATCCCGCGGCGGCGGAGCGGCTGTGGCAGGTCTCGCTCGACCTGCTCGCCGACGGCCGGCGGGCCTGACCGCCCGGGAGACGGACAGACGCGGACGGCCGCGGGAGGATCCCCCGCGGCCGTCTGCGGACGTGCGCGAAACGATCAGGCCTGGCGCAGCGGCGCGAGCGCGGTGCTCCAGGCGACCACCTGGTCGAGGGTGGTGGTCAGCGCGTCCCGCTGGAACTCGTTGGGCTTGAAGACGCTGAAGTTCTCGAAGTCGGTGAAGAGCGACAGCGCGACCTGCGACCGCACGTCGGCCATCTGCAGCTCACCGGAGATCAACCGCAGGTGCTCCACGGCCCGCGCGCCGCCGACCGAGCCGTAGCTGACGAAGCCCACGGCCTTGTTGTTCCACTCGGCGTACAGGAAGTCGATCGCGTTCTTCAGGGCACCCGAGGTCGAGTGGTTGTACTCGGGGGTGACGATGATGAACCCGTCGTAGGAGGCGATCGTCTCGGCCCACCGCAGCGTGTGCGGCTGGGAGTACTGGCCCATCGACGGCGGGTACGCCTCGTCGAGGTGCGGCAGCTGGTAGTCGAGCAGGTCGACCAGCTCGTACTCCGCGTCGGTGCGCTGCTTGGCGATCTCGAGCACCCAGCGGGCAACGGCTTCACCGTTACGCCCCGGGCGGGTGCTGCCGAGAATGATCCCGATCCTGGTCATGGTGGCGCCTTTCCTCGGTACTTGCGCTGACGGCCCGACGCTAGCCGGTGATTGCTTGGTCAAGCAAATGTTGCCCCTATGGTCGCGATCACACGCTGAGTAAGCAATTGCTCAATCAAGCAAGTACGCTGTGAGAATGTCCAACCCCGCGGCAGAACCTCGGCAACCCCTCAACCCCGACGAGGAGGCCCTGGTCCGTGCCCTGGGCCAGGTGATGCACGTGCTGCCCCGCGCGATCGACGCCGACATGGTCGGTGACCGTCAGCTACCGCTCACGGAATACACCGCCCTGATGAACCTATCCGAGGCACCGGGCCGGCGGATGCGGATGAACGAGCTCGCCTCGGCCTGCTACCTCTCGCTGAGCGGCATGACCCGCACCATCATCCGGCTGGAGACGCAGGGCCTGGTCACGCGGGAGCGCTGCGAGGAGGACGCGCGCGGCTGGAACGCCGTCCTCACCGACGCGGGATTCGCCCGCCTGACGGAGTCCTGGCCCAGCCACCTGGCCGCCGTACGCCGCCGCTTCCTGCAGCACTTCGAGGGCTACGACCTCGCCGAGTTGGCCCGCGCCTTCCAGCGGGCCGGCACCGCCGAGAACGCCGAGACGACCGACTGAGCCCGGAACCGCCGCGGTCGGTCACCCGGCGACTCAGCCGGGCAGCCGCCCCGCCTCGACAAGCGCCCACGCCAGCAGCCCGAACGCGCCTGTCGACGCGACCGCGCGGACCACGTTGGCGCGTACCCAACTCGCCTCGAAGCGGTGCCGCAGAGCCGCGAGGTCGGTGTCGGTGTCACCGGCCCGGGCCAGCACGTTGTTGAGCGGCACGTTCACCGCGGCCGTCACACCGAGCACCACCAGGTAGAGCAGCAGCCCGGCCACGATCCACGGCAGCACCGCCCGGCGCCCCGCGTCCAGGTGCAGCGCCGCCGCCAGCAGCGTGCACACGAGCGCGCCGCCGAAACAGGCGGCGAACCAGACGTTGAGGATGGACTCGTTGATCCGTCGCATGGCGAGCACGAGCGTCCGGTCGTCGGTGCGGCCCAGGCCCGGCATGACCGCGTACGCGAAGGCGGCGAACAGCCCGGCGGTCAGACCGGTGGTCACCGTGGCGACGAACAGACTCGCGGTACTCAGGAATCCCATGCGCCCCATTGCACCCGCTGGCGCGCGTCCTGACCAGACGCGGGCCCCGGCACCGACTCGACCGGTACGCCGAGAATCCGCGACCCGCGCGGACCGGCCGCCGGTCGGGCTGGGCGAGGCACCCCGACCGACGGCCGACCGCACCGTCAGCGCAGGCCGAACGCCCGCGTGATGCGCTGGCTCACGGTGTTGCCGGCAGCGTCCCGCGCGGTGGTGCGCAGGCTCACGAAACCGGCGCCGGCCGGCGCCGCCAACGAGGTACGCCAGGCGTCCCCGTGCCGGCTCAGGCGCTGCTTGCGCCAGGTCGCCCCGTCGTCGTAGGACACCTCGACGGTCACCGTGCCGACCGTGCCCGAGACGCCGGGCAGGTGGCCGGCGACCACCGTCAGCGGCGCCCGCCGCGACGCCGTCCCGGCGGAGTCGAGGGCCACCCGGTAGTCCAGCTGGATCATCGGCAGCACCGACGACGACTCCTCCCCGGTGGCGGCCGAGGTGAAGCCCCACTCGGTGCGGGTCTGCCGGGAGTACGGGTTGGTCCAGGCGGCCCTGTCGTTCTCCACCACCAGCCGGTACGGCAGACGCTGCGCGGCCAGACCGGAGACCTGGAGATACTCGGCGTTGCCCCAGTTCAGCTCCCGGTCCCCCTGGTACAGGGTGGTCCGGTTGACCATGTCGTAGTTGGCCCGCGCCTCACCGATGTGCCCACCCCCGTCGCCCCAGCCGGGCGCGGGCAGGTAGACGGTGTCCAGGTAGCGTACCGGCACGTAACCCCCACCCATCCGGGGTCGCTGGATCGGCACGAACCACTCGACGGCGCTCGGCCGACCGGCCGGGTAGGTGGCCACCTCCATCAGGTGCTGGCCCGTCTCGCCGACGATGTACGCGTCGTCGACCCACCGCTCGCCGGCGGTCACCCAGTCGGTGCGCCGGCCCTGGGCCGGGACGGTCTCCTGGTTGCCCGAGGCCAGGCCCTTCCAGACGTCGGTGCGGAACTCCAGCGCCTTGCCCGGCCGGTAGTTGCGGAACTCCACGTCGACCCGGGCCAGCTCCCGCTTGGCGGGCCGGTAGGTCGGGTCGGCCGGCACGGTGCCCGTCCAGTGGTGCGCCACGTCGTACAGGTAGGTGGTCTCCGGGTGCGACTCGACGGCCAGCCGCACCGGGCCGTGGCCCAGCGCCGCGATGAGCTGGTCACCCTCGTCGGCGGTCAGCGTCGCCACGGTCACCGGGGCCGGGCTCTGCGGGCTCCACGGCGTCTCGTCCCACGGGTCGAGCCGACCGCCGCCGTCGTTGACCACCAGCAGCAGCGTCGCGCCGGCCGCCGCGACGAGCCGCGCCTGGGTGGCGATGTCCACGGTGTCACTGCGCCGCACCACCACCGCCCGGTCCCGGACCGGACGCTTGGCCAGCCCGGCCGCCGACGCGTCGGCGACGTAGACCGCGTCCACCTGGCGACGACCGGCCGGCAGCGCGGGGCTCGCCCGCTTCACCAGCAGATCGTCGTACGAGCGGCCGGCGGCGGAGATCGTCAACGCCGGCTGTTCGAGCCGCCACCGGGCGCCGAACTCGAACTCGCCGTCGGTGACCTTGCGGCTCGTCGGCAACGCCCACATGCTGTCGTACGAGTCGTTGGGCAGCACCTGACTCTCGGTGAGACCGTTCGCGGTGGACCGGTGGATGTCCATCCGCAGCGAGGTGGCGGTGACCTGCTGCGGCACCATGGCCCGTACCTGCCGGGCGGCCCGCGCGTCCAGGGTGACGGTGCGGTCGCGGTCCAGGTTGACGTCGGTGAAGCTGAGCATCGCCATGCCCCGGGAGCGCGGGCCGTTCACGCCGCGCACGTCCGCCGTGATCCAGCCGGTCCAACTCGCCACCGGCAGCCGCAGCGTGGCGGTGCCGCTCTCGGGCAGGTCCACGGCGGTGAACAGCCCGTCGGTGGTGAGGATGACCTTGCCGACGAGCGGTTTGCCGTCCCGGTCCTTGGCGACGAGCGTCAGGTTCTGCCGCTGGCCCTCCTTGCCGGCGCCGATCAGCGTCCGACCACGGACCGTGCCAGCGTCGTCGGTGGCGACGATCATGCCGCTGACCTGCTTCTCCACCGGCAGCTTGTCGTACGCCGCGGTCAGCTTCACCGTGGCGGTGCCGCCGGCGGGCACGGTGACCGTGTCGGCGGAGAGGGCGAAGAGGCCGGCCGGCGCGGCGGCCGCGTCGAGAGCCAGCTTCAACGTGATCGGGGCGCTGCCGAGGTTCGTGTAGGTGACCGTCCGGTCGACGGTCATCCCCGGCTGTTGCGGCCAGGCCTGGAAGCCGGAGTAGGCGCTCGGGGTGGCGAAGACGGTGGCCCGGGTGGCGGCAACCGCGTCGACCCGGCCGGCACCCGCCTGGTACGGGGTGTACCCGGGGGTGGCCTTGACCGTGCTGACAAGCGCCTCCTTGATGCGCTGACCGGTCCAGTCCGGGTGCGCGGCGGCGACAAGCGCCGCCGTGCCGGCCACGTGCGGGGTGGCCATCGAGGTGCCGCTCATCAGCGTGTAGTCCCCCGACCCACCGCGTACGTAGTGGGAGCGGGCCGCGAGGATGTCCACGCCCGGCGCGGTGATCTCGGGCTTGAGCCCACCGTCGCCGGCCCGGGGCCCCTGACTGGAGAACTCGGCGAGGTGGTCGGTCGAGTCGACGGCGCCCACCGTGAGCGCGGAGTTCGCCGCACCGGGGCTGCCGATGCTGTTCGGCCCGCCGTTGCCGGCGGCGATCACGAACAGGGCGCCGGTCTCGGCGCTGAGCCGCTCGACGGCCTGGCTCATCGGGTCACTGCCGTCGGTGGCCTCACCGCCCAGGCTCATGCTGACGACCCGGGCCTTCTGCTCGCGGGCCGCCCACTCCATACCGGCGATGATCCATGAATCCTGCCCGCTGCCCTCGCTGTTGAGCACCTTGCCGATGTGCAGGCGGGCGCCGGGGGCAACACCCCGTTCGACTCCGCCGGACGCGGCGCCGCTGCCGGCGATCGTCGAGGCGACGTGCGTCCCGTGGCCCTTGTAGTCGAGGATGTCCGGCTCCGTGGGCACGAAGCTGCTGGACTCGGCGATCTGACCGGCGAGGTCCGGGTGCTCGGCGTCGGCACCGGAGTCGAGGACCGCGACGTCGACACCGGCGGCGGTGTTGCCCCCGGCCCAGACGTCCGGGGCGCCGATCTGCGCGGTGGAGTCGGCCAGGTCGGCGCGCACCCGTCCGTCCAGCCAGACCTTGGCGATGCCGTTGGCGAGAGTCGGCGCGGCACCCGTACGCCGGGCCGCGCCGGCGGTGAGGGCGGTCCAGAACCGGTCGGCGGTGGCGCGCTGGCGAGTCAGCGCGGCGCCCCGCACGCTGTCGAGCGGACGGACCAGCTCGCCACCGTCCACTGTGGGACGGGTGCGGGCGCGGGCCGCCGCGTCGGTCATGGTGACGATCAGCGGCAGCTTGTCCGTGTGGGCGTCGTCGTAGCCGTCGGCGATCAGCTCGGTGACGTTGAACAGTTGGCGGTCCAGCACGCCGCTTGTGACGTACGGCAGCGCGGCGTCCGGGTAGACGTACGTGTCGCCGTCGAGCACGGTGCGGTGGAAGGTCGGCGTGCTGCCGTCCGGGCGGCGCACTGTCGACACGGTGCTGCCGTCCGCGGCGGTCGTCACCGTGACCGTGTCACCGGTGATCAACGTGACGGTGGACGCCCGTCCGGCAGCGGCCGGGGGAAGGCCGGTCGGGTGGTCGGGGATGGTCGGCGGGGCGGCGGACGCCCCCGCGGCGGGTGGGGTAAACCCGGCCGCCAGGGTGAGGGCGGTGCCGAGGGCGATCAGCCCGGATCGGCGACGCCGGCGAGACAGAGCCAAGATGACCTCTTTGCGTCGAGAAGTGGTACGCAGCACAGCATCGACGCATCACCCACCCCCACCGCGCCCCGCACCCCGACGCACATACGCCATGTCACAACCCCGCCACCAACCCACCCACTCCCCCCGCCCGCGCCCGCGTCCCGCCCTCCCACCCTTCCCGCACCGTTGATCATGGAGTTATAGCCGACCGTCGCGGCGTGTCGTGACAACAACCTCATGATCAACCGCCTGCCGCCTGCCGCCTGCCGCCCGCCGCCCAGCGGCGGGGCGGCGGGGCGGGGGCGGGACGGCGGGGGCGGGGGCGGGGTGGGCGGGAGGGTTAGAGGGACGGGCTGGTCAGCTTGGCGAGGGCGTCGAGTTGGGTGGGGTCGGAGAGGGCCGAGCCGACGGCTGCCACCCGTACGCCGGCCTGGAGGAACGCGCCGGCGTTGCTGGCGTCCAGGCCGCCGGTCGCGACGAAGCGCAACTGCGGCAGCGGGCCGGCCATCGCCTTGAACCAGGCCGGCCCGAGCGTGATCGCGGGAAACGCCTTGAGCCAGGTGAGGCCGTGCCGCAGCGCCTGCTGGGCCTCGGTGGGAGTGGCCACGCCGGGCAGGTGCGGCAGGCCACGCGCGGCGGCCGCGTCGGCGATCGTGAGGTCGAGGCCGGGCGCCACGGTGAACCTGGCGCCCGCGTCGGCGGCCGCGGCGACCTGCTCGGCGTCGAGCACGGTGCCCGCGCCGACGATCCGGCCCCGCTCGGCGCCCGCCTCGACGGCGGCGCGCAGCGACGGTACGGCGTCCGGGGTGGCCACCGGGACCTCCACCACGTCGATGCCGAGGTCCCAGGCGCGCTCGGCGAGCCGAACGGTCTCGGCGACCGGCAGGCCGCGCAGGATCGCCATCACCCGGGCGCCGCCGAAGATGTGCTCGAAATCCGCTGTGGTCATGGTGCACTCCATCCGAGATCGCGGTGAATCTGTTGCCTGCTGGCCCGGTCGAACGCCGACCTGGCCCGGTCGAACGCCGACCTGGCCCGGTCGGGAGCCGAGGGCGCCCCTCAGGCCGCCGCCAGCGCGCCGGTCAGGTCGAGTGGCGACCAGGCCTCGACGGGGGCGTCGATCAGCCGCTCGAACCAGGCCCACGGCGGGACCGGGGCGTTGTCGCCGCTGCTGGTCAACGCCTGCGCGGCGACGAGGTGACCGAGGCGCAGGCGGCGCACGGGGTCGAGGCCGCGCAGCAGCCCCGCCAGGTAGCCGGCCGCGAACGCGTCTCCGGCGCCGACCGGTTCCACAACCGCCACCAGGGGCGCGCGGACGAAGACCGGCTCGGCGTCTCGGCGCAGCGCGGTGGCACCCACCGCGCCGTCCTTGACCACCACCGTCTCCGGGCCGGGCAACAGCCGGCGTACGGCCGCCGGGTCGGCGGTGCCCCACAGCGTCTCCGCCTCGTCCTGACCGACGAAGACCAGGTCGCTGCGGTCGGCCAGGTCGCGCAGCACGTCGGCGGCCTGCTCGGCGGGCCACAACCGACCCCGGTGGTTGACGTCGAAGCTGACAAGCGCACCGGCCAGTGGCCGATCCGCCACGGCGTGCTCGACAAGCTCGCGGCAGGAGGCGGAGAGCACCGGCGTGATCCCGGACAGGTGCAGCACACGGGCGCCGGCCAGACCCGGCGCGGCCAGCGTGCCGGGGTCCAT
The DNA here is from genome assembly GCF_043197345.1 of Micromonospora sp. NPDC049175. Taxonomy (NCBI): domain Bacteria; kingdom Bacillati; phylum Actinomycetota; class Actinomycetes; order Micromonosporales; family Micromonosporaceae; genus Micromonospora; species Micromonospora sp. NPDC049175. Next base: position 319,902 of record NZ_JBICSY010000006.1, read on the forward strand.
CCGGGAGGCCGCCGAGCCCGCCCGGTAGTAGTGCACGGCGGTGCCCTCCGGGCCGGGGTCCTTGACGTAGAGGCCGGTGGGGGCGGTCGGGTCCACGCTGACGTGGTCGACGCGGACGCCTGTCGCGGCGACGTGCCGGACGACGGCCCGGCCGAAGGGGTCGTCGCCGACCCGGCTCACCCAGGCCGCCCGGTGCCCCAGCCGGGCCAGGTAGCCGGCCACGTTGGACTCGGCGCCGCCGACCGAGACGGCGACCTGTCCGGCGTGTTCCAACGGCTCGCCGGGCGCGGGGCAGAGCACCACCATCGTCTCCCCGACCGCGGCAACCTCGATCGGCGCGGGGCCCGCCGGGACGGTCGCGTCGTCGGGTGGGGAGTCGGTAGGCATCGGGGCACACGTCCTCGCGGCGGGGATCCTGGGCGCCGCCGAGCCTAGGTGTTCGGGCGCGAGACGGGCAACCCGTCATACGTCACACCTCGACGATCAGGGCACCGTCAACCCGTACGCGGCCAGCACCTCCCCGATCGGCTGGTAGTAGGTGGTGCCGCCGGCGGTGCAGTTGCCGCTGCCACCGGAGAGGATGCCGAGAATGGTGCCTGTCGATGCCACGTAGAGCGGTCCGCCGCTGTCGCCCGGCTCGGCGCAGATGTTGGTGCGGATCAGGCCGTAGATCACGCCGGTGGCGTAGTTGACCGTCTGGTTGAGGCCGGTGACGGTGCCGCACCGCACGCCTGTGGTGACGCCACTGCGACAGACCGCCTGACCGACGTACGCGGTGCCGGGCCGTTGGATGGTCAGCAGACCGGGGTAGGTGTAGACCGCGCTGGGATGGGCGATCCGGCCGGTGTAGCGGATCAGCCCGTAGTCGTTCGTGGGATAGCTGGTGGCGGTCCGGGTGCCGAGCACCGTGGTCTGGGCGCTGTCGGCGTACCAGGTGGCCGCGGCGGTGGTGCAGTGCCCGGCGGTGATCACGTAGTAGGTGCTGCCGCTGCGCGCGTTCGCGCCGAGCGAGCAGCGCGCCCCACCGCCGTAGATGCCCTGGCCGGCGGCGATCAGCGGGCGCAACGTTCCGGGTTCGCGGCGCAGTAGCACGCCGGCCCGGTCGGCGGTCGCCCGCAGCGTCGCCAGCTCGGCGGGGGCCACGGTGTCGTCGACGGTGAGGGTCATCCGGCCGGTGGCGGGGTCGAGGCCCCAGGCGGTGCCCGCGGTGCGTACCCCGGCGAGCGTGGCCGCCGCGTCGGCGGCCCGGTCGGGGGCGGCGGCGCGCGCCGTGCTGGGCGCGACGAGCAGGAGGGTGGTCAGGACGAGGGCGACGAGCGGGGAGCGGCGCATCCGAACCTCCGCGAGGATCGAGCATGATGGATGCCCTCAAGCATCGCCCCGGGTCCGACGCCGTGGCAACCTCGGGCCGTCCCCGCACCGGCCGGTGCGGAATCGCCGATCCGCGGACGGGCCCCGTCGACGCCGCCGATAATCCTCGGGAACACGGCGGGAGGCCGGGCATGACCACCGGAGAAGATGCGGCGCTGGTACGTCGGATGGAGGGGTCGACCCGGGCCACGCTGCTGGAGTTGCTCTTCGACGTGGTCTTCGTGGCCGCCCTCGCGCTGCTGTCGACACTGTTGACCGAGGAGCACACCTGGTCCGGCAGCGCCAAGGTGCTGCTGATGCTGACGGCCATCTGGTGGACCTGGTCGCTCACCGCGACCACCACCGAGTTCTACAACCCGCGGCAGCGCCCGATCCAGGCCGTCCTGATGATCGCCATGGTCGGTTCGGTGGGGATGGCGGTAGCGCTGCCGATGGTCAGCGTCGCGCACCTGCTGCTCTTCGTGATCTCGTACGTCGGCACGCACGTGAGTCGCTGCGTGATCCTGGTCGTCGCCCTGCACCGGCAGGGACACCAGACGGCCAGGGAGCGGGCCACCCGGTTCCTCTTCTGGTTCACGGTGTCCGGTGTCTTCTGGGTCACCGGCGCGCTGTCGCACAGTCCGAACTGGGGGCTCTGGACCATCGCCATCACGATCGACCTGGTCGCCTCGGCGGCCCGCTACCCCACGCCCCGGCTGGGCAAGGTGCCCATCGACCAGTACAAGCGGATCACCGGGCACCTGGGCGAGAGGTACCAGCAGTTCGTCATCCTGGCCCTCGGCGACATCGTGCTGTTGCCGACCCTGCAGGTCAGCCGCGGCGAACTCGAGTTCTTCCGGGTCCTCGCCCTGCTCTGCGCGTTCGCCACCATGCTGCTGCTCTGGCAGATCTACGTCTTCCGCGCCAGCGAGTTGATGGTGGCGGCCGAGGCCAGGGCGCACCGACCGGTGCGGCTGGCTCCGTACACCCATCTGGTGCTGCTGGGCGGTGTGGTCGCCACGGCGGCCTCGTTCGAGATGGTCGTCCACCATCCGACCGGGACGACACCTGTGCGGTGGCTCGTGTTGATCCTCGGCGGTCCGACGCTGTTCGTGCTCGGCCGCGTCCTGCTCGCCCTGCTGGTGGGCTGGAGCGTGCCGTGGCGGCGAGTGGCCTGGCAGCTCACGCCACTGCTCGTGCTGCCGTGGGCCGGCGGTTGGCCGCCGCTGCTGGTCGCCGCCGTCGTGGCGCTCGCGCTGGCCGGTCACATCTTCGTCCCCGCCGGAGACCGGGAGACCGCGCCCGGGTTGAACGTCCGGCGGGCCGAGGACGCCTGACCTCGGGCGAGGTGCGCGAGCCCACCAGGCCGCCCTCCTCCCCCGACCGGCGGGAATCGCCGATCCGGGGACGTCCGCGCCGGGGCCGCCGATAATTCTCCGAAGACACGGCGGGAGGCCGGGCATGACCACCGGAGGCACCGCGGCACTGGTACGCCGGCCGGACGGGTCGACCCGGGCCACGCTGCTGGAATTGCTGTTCGACGTGGTCTTCGTGGCTTCCCTCGCGCTGACCTCGACGCTGCTTGCGGGACGCCACACCTGGTCCGGCGCGGCGACGGTGCTGCTGATGCTGACGGCGATCTGGTGGACCTGGTCGGTCACCTCCACCACCACCGAGTTCTACGACCCGCAGCAGCGCCCGATCCAGGTCATCCTGATGGTCGCCATGGTCGGGGCGGTGGGGATGGGCGCGTCGCTGCCGAAGATCACCAGTGGGCACGCGCTGGTCTTCGCCATGGCGTACGTCGGCACGCACGTGATTCGCGGCATCATCCTGATCACGAGGTTGTACCAGCAGCGACACCGGTCGGCCATGATCCGCGCGACCCGGTTCCTGTTCTGGTTCCTGGTGTCCGGCGTCTTCTGGATCACCGGTGCGCTGTCCGGCGAGGTGAACTGGACCCTCTGGGTCGTCGCCGTCACGATCGACCTGGTCTCCGCGGCGGCCCGCTATCCCACGCCCGGGCTGGGCCGGGTGCCCTTCGACCAGTACGAACGGACCACGGCGCACCTGGGCGAGCGGTATCAACAGTTCGTCATCCTGGCCCTCGGCGACATCATCCTGGTGCCCACCCTGCAGGTCAGCCGGGGCGAGTTCGCCGGACTCCGGGTCGCCGCGCTGTTCTGCGCGTTCGCCATCATGCTTCTGCTGTGGCAGGTCTACGTGTTCCGGGCCGGCGAGTTGCTGGAGGCCGGGGCGCGGGCGGGCCGTCCGGCGCGGGTGGCTCCGTACACCCATCTGGTGATGCTGGCCGGCGTGGTCGCCACGGCGGCCTCGTTCGACCTGGTCGTCACCCGGCCGACCGGCCGGACACCGGTGGGGTGGCTCCTCCTGATCCTGGGTGGCCCGGCGCTGTTCGTGATCGGTCGCGTCCTGTTCACCCTGCTGGTGTCGATGATCGTGCCGTGGCGGCGAATGCTCTGCCTGCCGGTGCCGCTGCTGACCCTGCCCTGGGCCGGCCAGTGGCCGCCGCTGCTCGTCACCACGTTCGTGGCGCTCGGGCTGGCGGCGCACATCCTGATACCGGGAGCCGCCCGGGAGACGACGCCCGGTCTGCGGGTACGGCAACCCGACGACTGACGGTCAGCCGAAGCGCTGGCCGGCCCACTCGGCGAGGTCCCGGGCGCACGCGTCCACCGACTCCCGCCACGTGCGCGCCGCGCCGTCCCCCGCCTCGTCGCTCACCTGCTTGACGAGTCGGCAGGGCACACCCGCCTGCGCGGCGGCCCACGCCACCGCGTACCCCTCCATGTCGACCAGGTCGGCGCGCCGCGCCAACCGGTCCCGCGCCGCGTCGTCGGCCACGAACGTGTCACCGGTGGCCAGCACCGCGCCCTCGGCGGCCAGGGTCAGCGGCGCCCCGTAGGTCTCGCCGGTGAGCGTGCGCAGCAGGTCGGTGTCCAGGTCGTGCTGGAGCACGGTGGCGACCTCGTGGATGCCGGCCCACCCGGGGCGCAACGCGCCCGCCGTACCCAGGTTGAGCAGCAGGGCGGGGCGCGGCCCGGCGGCCAGCACCGCGGCCACCGCGCTGGCGGCGTTCACCTTGCCCATGCCGGTCAGCAGCACCGGCAGCTCGGGAGGGAGGTAACGGGCCTCCTCCCCGACGGCGAGCACCACGAGCGGACGATCGGCGCGGACCGTACCCCGAAGATTCACCGGAGCATCGTACGAGGTCAGCTCCGCAGGGGTGGGTTCAGTCCTTGGTGAAGCGGTAGAGGACGAAGTCCTTCTCCGCCCCGCAGGCGATCACGTGGGTGTTCCACGAGCAGGACGCGCTGCGGACGTCCTTCAGCTCGCCCAACTCGTCGACCTCACCGGATTCGGTCCACACCCCGGCGAGCACGCGGTTGTCGGCGAACGTGCTGGGCGCCTTGGCGAAGACCAGCAGGTTGCCCTCGTCCAGCCGGACCCCCACACCGCCCCGGTTCCGCAACACCGGCTTGCCGGCGGCGTCGAAGAGGGTGACCGCCGGTTCCGGGTACTCCCGCTGGGCGAGCACCTGCTCCCCCACCGGCACCAGGTCGGTCACGCCCGGCGCGGGCCAGTGCGCCGCCTGTTCGCCCTCGGTGGCCGCCACCACCTCGGTGCGCTGGGCGTCGTTGTTCGGCACCTGCAACAGGCAGGCCCGCCGCTCACCGCACGCCACGAGTGCCTTCGCGCGCTGCTCGTCGTTCCCGGAGCGGTAGAGCACCACAGGTTCCGCGTCGGACCCCAGGTCGTACGCCAGCAGTTGGTACCCGCCCTCGCTGGCGGCCACGAACAGGCGGTCCTCGTGGGCGACCACCAGATCGTCGAGGTCGGCGACGTTGCCCCACTGGCGCAGCACGGCGCCGGATGCCAGGTCGAGCAGCCGCACGGACCGGTCCGCACCCACCTGGACGAGTCGCCGCCCCTTGCCCGTCCACGGGTCGCGGGGCGTGCCGTCGAGGAAGGCCGGTCCGCCCGCCGCCTCGTCGCTGCCCACCGGCCGGACCACTGTGCGGCTGCCGTCGTACTGGTCGCGGGGGTTCGGCTTGGTCCACTTCTGGGTGCCGTCGCTCAGGCGCAGGCCGACCAGTTGGGCCGCGCCACGATCCACGAGCACCGCCGTGTCGTCGGCGACGTAGATGTCGTCGTCACCGCGGACCGTGCGCTGCCAGCGCTGGGCGCCCGAACGACCGTCCAGGACGGCCAGTGGGCGCGGCGTGCTGTCGCCGGGTGCGTCGGCGAGGACCATGACCGCCCCGGGGACGGCGATGATCGCCTCCCAGTCGTCGGCCCGCACGTCGGTCGCCCTGCGCCACAGCTCGTCGCCGGTGCCGGTGTCGACGGCCACCACCTCCAGCCGGTCGTCCGGCAGGGGGAACCCGAGGTAGGCCCGGTCGTCGAGCACGGCCGTCCACATGTCGGCCGGTCGCTCGCCGCCGGCCTTCGGCCGGGACAGTTCGCGCAGCGCCGCGAATTCCAGATCGGGGTAGCGGTCCCGGGTCAGGTACAGCGTCGCGGCGGCGCCCACCCCGAGCAGGGCCAGCACCGCGCCCAGCACCACCCAGCGCGCCCGCCGCCAGCGCGCCGCGCCGGGCGGACCCGCAGGCGCGGCACCCGCCCCTCCCGGTGCGGGCGGACCCGCCGGCGGCGCGGGGGGACCGGCCCAACCCGGACCCGCCGGCGCGGCCGAGCCCGGCCAGGGCTGCGACGGTACGGTCGGCCCGGCCGACGGCGCGGGCGGACTCACCGGAGCCGGTGCGGGCGGGGCGAGCTGCGGCCCGGCGTACGCCGGCAGCGGTCGGCGCAGCGGCAGGTCGGTCAGCGCGCCCTCGGCCACCGGCAGCTCGGGCTGGTCGAGCACCGTCGGCGCGACCCCCAGTTCGGTGTGCAGCATCCGGGCCACCAGCGGGATCCGCGACGAGCCACCGACGAGGAACAGCCCGGCGAGTTGGTCGGGGCTGAGCCCGGCGGCGGCGATCACCTCCCGGGCCCGCTCCACGGCGCGGCGCAGCAGCGGAGTGGCCACCCGCTCGACGTCGGCCCGGGTGAGCTGGACGGCTTCGGCCACCCCCGGCACCGCGACGGGCGCCACCGTCGAGCGGGACAGCGTCTCCTTCGCACCTCGTACCTCGTCCCAGAGCCGCACCTGGTCACGGCGCTGCGCCGGGTCCTCCGGCCGGATCAGCCGGGCCCACTGCGCGGCGTGCCGTTCCCCGAGCAGCTCGCCGACCCGCTGCACCAACGCGGCGTCGAGGTCCAGGCCGCCCAGGTCCGGCAGGCCACCGTCGGCGACCACGCTGAAGCCGGAGTCACCCCACGGGTCCGCGCCCTCGTTGCGCAGCACCGCCACGTCGAGCGTCCCGCCGCCGAAGTCGAACACCGCTATCGCGTCGCCGACCGGCACCGGCCGATGCAGCACCTGCGTGTAGTAGCGGGCGGCGGCCACCGGTTCGCGCAGCAGCCGGGTGCCCGGCGGTGTCGGCCCGGCCAGGGTGTGCTCGGCCACCTGCGGCCAGCCCGCCAGCAGCAGGGCGTCGGCGAGCACCTGCCGACGCGTCTCGTCCCAGGCGGCCGGGCAGGTCAGCACGGCCGGGGGCAGAAACCCCACGGCACCCACCGCGGCCCGCGCGACCGCCGCCAGCACCGCGGCGAGCAGGTCGGCCGGCGGGTACGAGCGGTCGCCGAGCACCACCGTCGGCTCGTCCACCCGACGCTTCGGGTTCGCCTCGAACCGGGCCGGGTCCGTCTGCGCCAACCGCCGGGCGTCCCACCCGGTGTGCAGGGTGCCGTCCGGGTCGGCGTACACGGCGGAGGGGCTGAGCGGTTGACCGTCCATCAGCAGCGGTCGGGTCCGCCCGTCGGGCCAGCGCAGCACCGCGACCGTGTTGGACGTACCGAGGTCGACGCCGAGGGCGAAACCCTCGTGCTGGCCTGCCATCTGCCCGATACCTCCGCCGTGACGAGGGGAACTCGACCCCGCATCGTACGCAGGCAACGCCGCACCGCTGATCAGTCGGTCAGGTGCCGTACCCCGACGACCTCCCCGCCGCTGGTCTCCCCGGTGGGGCGGAAGCCGAGCTTGAGGTAGAACCGCTCCGGGCCGTCCGCCCCCGGTTCCCACGTCGTGAACACGCGGTCGTGCCCGCGTTCGCGCGCCTCGGCGCAGACGGCCCGCACCGCGAAGCGGCCGTACCCGCGACCCTGGTGCTCGGCGGCGATGTTCAGCCGCCACAGGCCCGAGCGCCTGTCGTCCGGGCTGTCCGGGTTCCACACGATGTCGAAGAAACCCATCAGGAAGCCGACGATGTCGTCACCCTCGACGATCAGCCGTGGCCACGCGACGTCGGGCTGCGCGTACGCCTCGGCGAGAGACCAGGCGACCGGGGACGAGAACTTCTCCTGGTCCGGTCGCACGCTCACGCGGCAGGCGGCTTCCACGTTGTCCGGGGTGATCTGCACGAGTCGCGGCACGCCGGCCACCCTATCGGTCGTGGCCGGGCCGGGCGGACTACTGCCAGCTCGGCCGGGCGGACTACTGCCAGCTCGGCCGGGCGGCCAGGACGCGGTCCCAGTCGACGGTCCGGGCCCACTCGGCGTAGCGGTGCCAGGTCACCTCCGGGTACCTGGCGCGCAGCCCGTCGATGTCGACGAAGTCGGTGTTTTCCTCGAACCGCTGGAACATGTCGGCGATCTCGTCGCCGGCCCACTGCCGGACCTGGTCCAACGGCATCTGCTGGTACGGGATCTCGCGGCCGAGCACGTCGCCGAGAATGCGGGCGGCCTCGTCGCCGGTGACCCGGTCGGAGGCGACGTCGATCCGTTCGCCGACGAACAGGTCCGGGTGCTCGACGGCGTGCACCGCGAGGCCGGCGATGTCGCGGACGGTCACCTGGTCCAGGGGCTTGCCGGCGGTGAGCGGGTTGGCCAGGACACCGTCGGTCAGGCGGCTGAACCCGACGTTGAGCGCGTTCTCCATGAAGTACACCGGCCCGAGGACCGTCGCCCGGACCCGCTGGTCCCGCAGGTACGCCTCGACGAGCTGCTTGCTGTCGGCGTGGTCGAGGTCGGTGGGCGTCGACCGGCCGGCGCCGCGGACGGACGAGTAGACGAGGTGCGCGTCGGCGCGGGCCGCGACGTCGACCAGGTGGCGGCCCTGGGCGACCTCCTCGTCCCTACCGCCGGCCCCGAACGGTACGGACAGACCGAAGATCGCGTCGACGCCCTTGGCGGCGTCGGCCAGGCCCTCGGGGTGGGCCAGGTCGCCGGTGACCAGCCGGACTCCGGCGGTGGACAGCGTCACCGCGGCGGGCGACTCGGGCGACCGCACGTAGGCGACGACGTCGTGGCCGTGCTCGAGCAGCAGCTCGGCGACGGCACCGCCCTGTTTGCCGGTGGCGCCGATGACGAGAACGTGTGCCATGAGGGTGCTCCCTGATTCGCGGTTCTGGACGCCGCCGATTCTCTGGCCTCAACCTCGATTGAGGTCAAGCCCTAGGCTTGGTCCCATGCCCAGGGCTCGCATCACGTTTCACGAACTCACCGTCGGCCAGGTCGCCGACCGCAGCGGCGTCGCGATCTCCGCGCTGCACTTCTACGAGCGCAAGGGCCTGATCCGCAGCAGCCGGACGGCGAGCAACCAGCGCAGGTACAGCCGCGACACGTTGCGCCGGGTGGCGTTCATCCGGGCCTCCCAACACGTCGGCATCTCGCTCACGGTGATCCGGGAGGCCCTCGACCGGCTGCCGAGCGAGCGCACCCCGACCCGCGACGACTGGGCTCGCCTGTCCGCCGACTGGCGCGGCGTCCTCGACGCGCGGATCGCGCACCTGCGGGCACTTCGGGACGACCTCAGCGCGTGCATCGGGTGCGGCTGCCTGTCCCTGCGGGCCTGCCACCTGACAAACCCCCGCGACGTGTTGGGCCGCGAGGGCCCCGGCGCCCGCCGCCTGCCGACGCCGCGGTGACGCGCCTCCGGCACGGGCAGACGGTGTCAGCCTTCGGTGCAGCGGTCGGACAGGGCGTAGCGCAGCAGCACCACGTCGCCGATCTGGCGGGCCTCGGCCAGCCGGGCGCGCCGGCCCGGGTGCCAGGGGAAGCGCCCCTCGCCGACGAACCGGGGCGCCCGGCCGTCGCCGACGAAGAACGGGGCGACCACCAGGTGCAGCTCGTCGGCGAGACCGGCGGCGAGGAACTGGGCGTGCACCGTCCCGCCGCCCTCCACCATCAGCCGCCGTACGCCCCGCGCGTACAGGTCGGTCAGCAGCCAGGCCGGGTCGACCGGCTCCCCCGCGTCCACCACCGTGGCCAGTCGACCGATGCGTTCCTCGGTCTTCTCCCGCACGCTCGTGGCGCAGTAGACGAGCCGGGTGGGGTCACCGGCGGTGAAGAACCGGGCGGTCGGGTCGAGGTCACCATGGGCGGTCAGGGTGACCCTCGTGGGCGAGGCGGGCCGCCCGCACGCCACCCGTTCGGCCCGGCGGCTCGCCGAACGCACCAGCAGCCGGGGATCGTCGCGGCGGACGGTGCCGGCGCCGACAAGTATCGCGTCGCAGCTGGCCCGGACCGCGTCGACCCGGTCCAGGTCGTCGTCGTTGGACAGCAGCAACCGCTTGTCGGACGCGTCGTCGATGTACCCGTCGATCGAGGTGGCGCAGCTGAGCAGCACGTACGGCCGCGTCGGCGCCGGTGTGCCGCTCACTTGTCGACAGGCAGGTCGGGCGCGGCCGAGACGATCTCCGCCGCCTTGGCGGCCTTCGCCGCCAGGTAGTCGGCGTTGGCCGGCGAGAGGAAGACGCTCGTGGGCACCTGTTCGACGACGTCCACGCCGAGGCGGGTCAGCTGCACGGCCTTGTCCGGGTTGCTGCTCAGCAGTCGGATCCGCGGCACCCCCAACGCGGTGAGCATCTGCGCGGCGGCGCTGTAGTCCCGCTCGTCCTCACCACGGCCCAGCGCGACGTTCGCCTGGTAGGTGTCCAGCCCGGCGTCCTGCAACGCGTACGCGTCGAGTTTGGCGTACAGGCCGATGCCCCGCCCCTCCTGCCGCAGGTAGAGCAGGAAACCACCGGCCTCGGCGATCCGCTGCACCGCCTCGCGCAGTTGCGGCCCGCAGTCGCAGCGTTGGCTGCCGAACACGTCGCCGGTCAGGCACTCGCTGTGCGGGCGGACCAGCGGCGGCTCTCCCCCGGCGGCGAGCCGGTCCAGCGCGCCCGCCCAGTCACCCAGGCCGAGCGCGAGGTGCTCCCGGCCGTCGACCAGGCCCTTGAACGAGAACACCCGGACCGTCGTGGCGTAGCCGTCGGGAAACGTCAACGGCACCGTGACCTGCGTACGGATCGTGGCGACCGGCAATGATTCGGGCATGGGACTCCTCTGTCCGGCGCCACCGACGGGCGGCGACGCGTGTTCCTCACCACCGACTCAACAGCCGCCGACGGGGGCGGCTTCCCGGGCGGCGACCGGGTGTCGGTTCCGTCGCACCAGCAGCACCGCGGCTCCGGGCAGGCTGGCGACGAGGATCAGTGCACCGTAGACGGTGGCGGTGGCGACGCCCTCGGCCGCGCTGAGGCCGGCCGCGCCGAACACCCAGGCGGCCACCCCCTCCCGGGGGCCGAAGCCGGCGACGTTCAGCGGTAGGCCCATGGCGAGCAGGGCGAGCAGCGTCAGTGGCAGCAGCCGCGACAGCGGGGCGTCGGAGCCGGCGGTGCGGGCCGCCACCAGGAAGGTGGCCAGGTGACCGGCGACCATCACCGCGGAGGCGATCAGCACGCCGAGCCAGGTGCGCCGGGACAGCAGCCCGGATCGCACGTCCGCCCCCGCGGTGCGCAGCGCCCGCGCCCAGCGCGAGGGGCCGGCGTTCGGCACGGCCCGAGCCAGCAGCACGGCGACCAGCCCGGCCGCGACCAGCAGCGCGGCGGCGACCGGCAGATACGACCGCACCGGGGACGGGAAGGCGGCGAGCACCACGAGCGCGACGCCGACGAGCACCACCTGCCCGGCGGTACGTTCCCAGACCACCGCGCGGATGCCCCGGCTGACGTCACCGGCGTCCCGGCCGTGGCGGACCGCCCGGTGCACGTCGCCGAGCACTCCGCCGGGCAGGGTGGCGTTGAGGAAGACCGCCCGGTAGCAGTGCGCCACCGCGGTCGCCAGCGGCAGCCGCACGCCCAGGCCACCGGCGACCAGGCTCCACCGCCACGCCGCGCAGACCGTGGTGAGCACCCCGATGACAAGCGCGGCGGCCAACGCCGGCACGTCGATCAGCCGCACCCCGGCGAGGAACGGGCCGCTGCCCACCTGCCACAGCAGGACGGCGAGCAGACCCACCCCGCCGACCACTCGTGCCCAGGCCCAGAACATCGACGCCGGCCCTCCCCTTGAAGATCGTTCATTTGTTCTAGTCCACGTACCCAGGGTGTGAACGGTTCATCCGCCCGCGAGGAGGTCGGTGTGTTCGACCTGGACGGTGAGCCGGCCGGCCGCCGCGTCGGCCAGCCGACGCCGGGCGTACTCCTCGGTCGGGCCGGCCAGGTCCGGACGCTGCGCGCGGGCCGCGGCCAGCCAACCCCGGAACCACTCGGCGGCCAGGTCGGCCTGCTCCGGGCCGAGCCGCCACGGGCTGGGCCGTTCCCGCACGTCGACGCCGCGCCGGGCGAACGCGGCGGTGGTGGCGGCGACGGCGTCCGGGCCGAGCAGTCGTCGGCCGTCGACGGTACGTCGTTGGTGGTCGTTGAACGCTGCCTCGACCGCCGCGTCCAGCGGGTCGGCCGGGGTGAGTCGAACCCGCCCGGTCACCGAGACGGCGAACAGGGTGGGTCGGCCGACGCAGGCAGCCACCACGCGTTCGATCTCCTCGGCGGTCAGCATGTCCAGCAGCGCGGACGCGGTGACCAGGGAACCGTCGGCCAGATCGGTGGCGCCGAGCCGGGTGAGGTCGCCGCACCGGGTGCGTACGGTGACCGGCGCGCCGTCGGCGGCGACCACCCCGGTCATGCCCTCGGCGGCGCGGGCCAGCAGGTCGGCGTCGCGGTCGTGCAGCACCCAGTGCTGCGGGCCGGGCAGCCGGGTGGCCAGCCAGCGACTCATCGAACCGGTGCCGCTGCCCAGGTCGTGGATCACCGTCGGCGTGGCACCCGTCAGCCGGGGGCGTACGACGTCCAGCAGATCCTCGGCGCGCGCCGCCGCGTCGGCCGGTTCCCGCAGGCGCAACCAGTCGGCGAACGGCAGGGTCTCCTCGACGGTCATCCCGCCACCTCCTCCAGCACGGTGGCCAGCGACGCGGTCGTCACCGACCAGTCGGTCAGGGTGTGCCGCCGGCCGACAGCCGCCGACCGCAGCTTGGCCCGCAGCAGGTCGTCGCCCAACCACCAGCTCAGCGCGCCGGCCAGGGCGGCCGGATCGTCAGGTGGCACCAGCAGTCCCGGCAGGTCACCGTCGGCGGTCCGGCCGAGCGCCTCGGGCAGGCCACCCACCCGGGTGGTCAGCACGGGCAGGCCCCGGGCCAACGCCTCGGTGACGACCATGCCGTACGTCTCGCCCCGCGAGGGCAGCACCAGCAGGTCGGCGGCGGCGTACGCGGCGTCGAGTGCCGCCCCGGTCAGCGGCCCGGCCAACCGCACCCGGTCGGCGAGGCCCACGTCGGCGAGCTGGTCGCGCAGCCGGCGCACCAGATCGGGCTCCCGGGTCAGCGCGCCGGCGCAGACGAGCGTCCAGGGCACCTCGGCCAGCACCGTCAACGCGTCGACAAGCACGTCGTGGCCCTTGTGCCGGGTGACCGGGGCCACGCAGAGCAACCGGTCCCCGGCGGTCGAGCCGGAGGGCCCCAGCGGAGCGGCCGTGACGCCCGGCGGCACGACCCGGATCCGGTCGCGGCGCAGCGGGTGGCGCAGCAGCAGGCGGCGGCGGGTCCACTCGCTCGTGGTGACGATGGCCCGCGCGGCGGCCAACGCCCGGCCCTCCGCCTCGTCGTCGAACGGCATGTGCACGAGGACGACCAGGCGCAACCGGTCGGCGTGCGGGGCGAGCAGGTCCGGCACGGTCGAGGCGACCAGACCGTCGAGCAGCACCACGGCGTCGTCCGGCGCGCCGGCGAGCACCGCGGCCAGCGCCGCCCGTTCGGCGGGCTCGGGGCTCGGCCAGGCTCCGGGCACCGCGTGCTCGTGCACCGCCCAGGCCCGGTCGCCGAGCCCCGCGCAGACGCGCCTGTCGTAGGTGTTGCCGCCACTGGGTGTGGCCGGGTCGTCGATGTCGCCGGGCAGGACGACGTGCACCGTACGGCCGGTGGCGGGCGTCGTCCGGCCCGCGTCTGTCACAGTGACCGCTCGTAGCTGGCCCAGGCGACGTGCGACTCGTGCAGGGTGACGGTGATGCCCGCCAGCTCGCGGGCGCCGGCGCCCAGTTGGCCGGCGTGCACCCGCTCGGCCAGCCGATCCGCGACCGTACGGGCCAGCACCTCGGTGGTGGTGTTCACCCCCGCGAAGGCCGGCTCGTCGTCGAGGTTGCGGTAAGTCAGCTCGCCGAGTACGGCCCGCAGCTGCTCGGTGGCCAGGCCGATGTCGACCACGATGCCGTCGGCGTCCAGGTCGGTGCGGCGGAACGTCGCGTCCACCACGAACGTCGCCCCGTGCAGGCGTTGGGCGGGACCGAACACCTCGCCCTGGAAACTGTGGGCGATCATCATGTGATCCCGAACGGTCACGCTGAACACGGTCACTCCCCGTCGTCGTAGGTGATGAGGTGGCAGAGCGCGGGCAGGTCGCCCGCGCTCAGGCTGGCGAGCACGTCGGGCAGCTCCGCGAACCGGGACGCGCCGGTGATCAGCGCGTCGAAGGCCGGATCGTCGAGCAGGTCCAGGGCGAGCGCCAGCCGGTCGGCGTAACTGCGCCGTCCCCGCCGGGCGGGAGCGACCATGCCGACCTGACTGCTGCGTACGGTGAGCCGACCGGAGTGGAACGACCCGCCCAGCGACACCTGCACCGGGCGGTCGCCGTACCAGCTCAGCTCGATGACAGTGCCCTCCGGCGCGAGCAGGTCCAGGGCCTGTTGCAGGCCGGCGCCGGTGGCGCTGGCGTGCACGACGAGGTCCCGGTCGCCGCTCGCGTCGGCCGGTTGGGCGAACTCGACGCCGAGCGCGCCGGCCACCCCGGCCCGGCGGGCATCGGTGTCGACGAGTTCGACCTGCACACCGGGAAACCGGGCGAGCAGGGCGGCGACGCAGCAGCCCACCATGCCCGCGCCGATCACGGTGACCCGGTCGCCGACCAGGGGCGCGGCGTCCCAGAGCGCGTTGATCGCGGTCTCCACCGTGCCGGCGAGCACCGCGCGGGCGGGTGGCACCCCGTCCGGTACGGGCACCACCGCGGTGGCCGGCACGACGTACGCGCTCTGGTGCGGGTGCAGGCAGAACACCGTGCAGCCGAGCAGTTCCGGCGGGCCGTGCTCGACCTCGCCGACGCTGAGGTAGCCGTACTTCACCGGGCCGGGGAAGTCACCCTCCTGAAAGGGCGCGCGCATCGCCGCGTACTGGTCGGTGGGCACCCGGCCGGCGAAGACAAGCGTCTCGGTGCCCCGGCTGACCCCGGAGTAGCGGGCCCGGACCAGCACCTCGTCGGGGCCTGGCGTCGGGAGCGACACCGGCCGGATCTCCGCCGTGCCGGGCTCGCGCACCCAGCAGGCGTACGCCTCGCGGATCACCGTCGCGCACCTCACCTCTTACTCCCGGCCGAACAGCGCGGCCGTCCCCGGTCGGGGTCGTCGATCATAAACACGGAGGTACCGCGTCCACAGTTCGACGTTCTCCGGTGATCGGCCGAGGACGCTGCTCGCCGTGCTGGTGACGCGTCACCGGTGTCGTGCCTCGACCGTGCTCAGAAGTCCGATCCCGCCCGGGGTGCCATCGCCTGTCCCGATGCGTCGATCATGGATCAAGGGACGTTGGCTTTAGGGCATCCGCCGCCCTATGGTGGGGGCATGCCGTGGGTGACCTTCCGCTCGCCAGCCGTCACTGACGTGACGGCTGGCAGTGCTGCCCGCGTCGTGACAGTTCCGCGCGGCAAGGCCTGCATGGGAGTGCCGGTCGTCGGCGCCTTGTACATCGTGCCCACGCGCGGGGCGTCGAGCCTGGCGCGCACCGGCCGAGGCCCTCCCGCGGAATCGTTGCATCCCGAAACGACCGCAGGGCGAAGCTACTCAAGCTTCGGCCCTTTTTCTTTTTCCTCGTTCTTCTGAAGGGCAGACCATGAGCATCGATCAACGCGCTGTCGAGCACGGCTGGTTGGCTGATCTACGAGCGTCCCTGGCGGACGAGTTCGCGACGCAGACGGCTCGGCTACGGGAACTGACCGAACTCAACGCGGACACCGGCGACCCGGGCGAGGCCCACAACCAGGCCGCTCTGCTGGTGGCCACCCGCCGCCACCTCGAGCAGATCACCGGCGCGCTGGGCCGGATCGCGGATGGTACCTACGGCGCCTGCGAGAGGTGCCGCAAGAGCATCCCGGCCGAACGCCTCGAAGTCCTCCCGCATGTCCGCTTCTGCGTGCCGTGCCAGGAGAAGCACAAGGGCTGACACCTGGGCTGGTGTGAAACGCGTGCGGGCCGGACCGGAGGTGAAACCGGTCCGGCCCGCGCGGCCTGATCTCGTCTGCGGCCGCTCGACCCGCAAAACGGACAAAAGCCCATCAAATGCTCTTTTGCCCCTATACGCTCCCCTGGCACATTCGAACCAACGGGGGCGTGATGAGGATTTCGTGGTGGGGTAGCCGCAGGTCACAGGCGGCGGCCATGGTCGCCGTGGCGGGCGTGCTCGCGGTCAACGGTTTGCTGGCCCCGACGCCGGCCGAACCCCCGCCGAACCAACGACTTGTCGCGGCCGAGGCCATCGGGCCGGTCAACCCGGTCGCCGAGGCGCTGAGCTTCGGAGTGATGACCGAGGGCAACGCCGGTGTGTTCGACAACGAGAACGAGGGCACCCTCGCCGTCGGCGGCGACCTCACCTTCGGCACCTACCAGGTGGCCGGCGCGACCGCGGGGTCGTTCGTCGTACCCGGTGACGCCAACCCGACCGCTCTCGTCGTGGGTGGACGGGTGAACTTCGCCGGCAGCGTCGGCGGCAGCCGCCTCCAGGTGCTCAGCAGCGGATACGCGAAGGTCGGCGACCTGACCGGCACGTTCGTCCGCGACACCGACAACAACGGCGCCCAGGTCAACACCCGGATCCTGCCGTCGGACAACTACGACGCCGCACCTCGCGTCGAGTTGGTCACCCGGCAGCCGGTCGCCAGCGTCGGACCCGCCTCCCCGATCAACTTCGTCGGCGCCTTCGCGAGTTTCCGCGACACCACCGCCGGGCTGGCCACCTGCGACAACACGGTGGTGCTGCGCACACCGAACGGTGACGTGCTGCCCCGGCCGATCCCGGCGGGCAGCAACGCCGTGGTCACCCTGACCCCCGGCGTGACGAACGTGCTCAACCTCAGCGCGAACGACCTGAACAACATCCAGACGCTTACCTTCGCCAGCCAGCCCACCGCGGACACCCCGCTGCTGGTCAACGTGGACACCAGCGGCGTCGGCAACGACTTCGCCTGGACCGCCCCGAACTTCGCCGGCATCGGCGGCCCGCAGGCGCGCTACATCCTGTTCAACTTCCCGACCGCCACCGCGCTCACCCTCACCCCGGGTGCGGCCACGGTCGAGGGCACCATCTACGCCCCCAACGCCAGCCTCACCGACCTCTCGGCCAGCAACACCGAGGGCAGCGTCATCACCCGTACGCTGGAGCACCGCGGCGGCGAGATCCACTACTTCCCGTTCAGCACCACGCTCTCCTGCGCGGGCGGCACGCCGGCGGGCATCGACCTGATCAAGTCGTCGACCACCACGGTGATCACGAGCGTCGGCCAGCAGGTCCCGTACTCGTTCCACGTGGTCAACACCGGCGGCGTCCCGCTCACCACCATCTCGGTCACCGACACGCAGACCCCGCCGTCGTCGAACGCCAACCTCGGGCCGATCACCTGCCTCGCCACCACACTCGCCCCCGGCGCGCGGACCGCGTGCACCGCCACCTACACCGTCACCCAGGCCGACCTGGACAACGGCGGTGTCACGAACGTCGCCACCGCCCAGGGCACCCCACCCACCGGTCCACCTGTCGTCTCCGACCCGAGCACCCTGACCATCCCGGCGCAGGGGCTCACCGCCGCCATCACGGTCGTCAAGTCCTCCACCACCGCGTCGATCACCTCAGTCGGGCAGCAGGTCCCCTACCGCTACCTGGTCGCCAACACCGGCGGTCTCACCCTGACCACCATCGGCATCACGGACGTGCAGGCGCCGCCGTCGTTGAACGCCAACCTCGGCCCGATCACCTGCCCGGTGACCACCCTCACGCCCGGCCAGACCACCACCTGCACCGCCACCTACACCGTCACCCAGGCCGACCTCGACAACAACGGGGTCACCGACACCGCCACCGCACAGGGCACGCCGCCCAGTGGCACGCCGGTCACCTCGCCACCCTCGACACTCACCATTCCCGAGTCGGGGCTGACCCCGTCGATCACGGTGACGAAGACCTCCACCACCGCGTCGATCACCACCGTCGGACAGCAGGTGCCGTACTCGTTCCACGTGGTCAACACCGGCGGTCTCACCCTGACCAACATCAACGTCACGGACGTACAGGCGCCGCCGTCGTCGAACGCGAACCTCGGCCCGATCACCTGTCCCGTCACCACCCTCGCGCCCGGCGCGCGGACCGGGTGCACCGCCACCTACACCGTCACCCAGGCCGACCTCGACAACGACCAGGTCACCAACACCGCCACCGCCCATGGCACCCCGCCCGGCGGCGGCACGCCGGTGGACTCGCCGCCCTCGACGCTGACCCTGCCGGAGACCGGCCTGGTCGCCTCGATCGCGGTGCTGAAGACGTCCACCACCACCACGATCACCACCATCGGGCAGCAGGTGCCCTACTCGTTCCACGTGGTCAACACCGGCGGGTTCACCCTGACCAACGTCGGCGTCACCGACGTGCAGACGCCGCCGTCGTCCAACGCGAACCTCGGCCCGATCACCTGCGCCGCCACCACCCTCGCCCCCGGCGCGCGGACCGCCTGCACCGCCACGTACCTGGTCACCCAGGCCGACCTGGACTTCGGCGCGGTACGCGACACCGCCACCGCGCACGGCACCCCGCCCAGCGGCCCACCCGTGCAGTCGCCGCCGTCGACGCTGATCATCCCGAACGGTGAGGTGGCCCCGGCCATCGCGCTTGTGAAGTTCTCCACCACCGCGGCGATCAGCTCGGTGGGTCAACAGGTGCTCTACCAGTTCCTCGTGGCGAACAGCGGCGGCCTGACCCTGAACGGCGTCAACGTCACGGACGTGCAGGATCCCCCGTCGTCGAACGCGAACCTCGGGCCGATCACCTGCCCGCAGACCACGCTCGGGCCCGGCCAGACCACGACGTGCACCGCCACCTACACCGTGACCCAGGCCGACCTGGACCACGACGAGGTGACCGACATCGCCACCGCGCACGGCACCCCGACGGGCACGGAGGAACCGGTCGACTCGGACCAGTCGGTGCTGACCATTCCGGCGGCCGACGTCACCCCGTCGATCGCGGTGGTCAAGTCGTCCACCACCACGTCGATCACGACGGTCGGGCAGCAGGTGCCCTACCAGTTCCTCGCGATCAACAACGGCGGCGTCACGCTGACGAACGTCACCGTCACCGACGCGCAGACCCCACCCTCGTCGAACGCGAACCTCGGGCCGATCACCTGCCCGCAGACCACGCTCGCGCCCGGTGCGGTGACCGCCTGCACCGCCACCTACACCGTCACCCAGGCCGACCTGGACAACAACGCGGTCGTCGACGTCGCCACCGCACACGGCAACCCGCCGGGCAGTGACACTCCCATCGACTCACCGCCGTCCACGCTGACCATCCCGGAGACCGGACTGGTCGCCGCGATCTCGGTCATCAAGGTCTCCGAAACCACCGCGATCACCACCGTCGGACAGCAGGTGCCCTACCGGTTCCACGTGGTCAACACCGGCGGCCTCACCCTGACCACCGTCAACGTGACCGACGTCCAGACACCACCGTCGTCGAACGCCAACCTCGGGCCGATCACCTGCGCGACGACCACGCTCGCGCCGGGTGAGGCCACCGGCTGCACCGCGACGTACACCGTCACGCAGGCCGACCTCGACAACGGCGGCGTCACCGACACCGCCACCGCACACGGGACGCCGCCCGGCGGGACGCCGGTGAACTCGCCGCCCTCGACGCTGACCATCCCCGAGGCGGGGCTCGTCGCCGCCATCGACGTGATCAAGTCGTCGACGACTGCGGCGATCACCGCGGCGGGGCAGCAGGTGCCGTTCACCTTCCTGGTGGTCAACACCGGTGGCCTCACGCTCACCCGCGTGAGCGTCACCGACACCGTGCTGCCGCCGTCGGTGGGCAACGGGCTCGGGCCGATCACCTGCGGTCCAGAGAACATCCCGAACGGCGAGGTGACCCTGGCGCCGGGCGCCGACATCCAGTGCCGGGCGACCTACACGGTGACCGCGGAGGACTTCGCCGGCACGGCGCTTGTCAACGTCGCCACGGCCACCGGCACACCACCGACCGGACCGCCGCCGGTCTCCCCGCCGTCGTCGCTGGACATTCCGATCCCGCACCCGGAGATCGCCATCACCAAGGCGGTCACGCCCACGGTGGTCTCCGCGGCCGGTGACACGGTCACGTACCAGTTCGTGGTGACCAACACCGGCAACACCTCGCTCAGCGCGGTGACGGTCGACGAGACCGCGTTCTCCGGCACCGGCACACCCGGGACGATCACCTGCGGCACGCCGCCGGTGGCCAACGGCGACGTCACCCTGCCGGCCGGGGGAAGCACCACCTGCACGTCGACCTACACCGTGACTGCGGCGGACATCGAGGCCGGCAGGGTCACCAACACCGCCGTCGCCGTCGGCACGCCGCCGACCATTCCCGGTCAGCAACCGCCGACCCCGGTACGCTCCGGACCGGCCACCGCCGAGGTGACGGCCACTCGGGGTGCGGCGATCACGGTGGTGAAGTCGAGCAGCACCGACAAGATCAGCCGACCGGGCCAGCACGTGCCGTTCCGGTTCGTGGTGACGAACACCGGCCAGGTGGCGCTGACCGGTGTGACGGTCACCGACACGCTGACCGCCCCGGCCGCTGCGGCCAACCTGGGGCCGATCACCTGCGGTCCGGAACGGACCCCGAACGGTTCCGTAACGCTGGCCGCCGGCGCTGCCGTGACCTGCACGGCGACGTACACGGTCAGCAAGGCCGACTACCACCACGGCTCGCTGCGCAACACCGCGACGGCCACCGGCACCCCGCCGGACGGTCCGGCGCCGCTCTCCCCCGAGTCCACCATCACCATCCCGGTGAAGGGAAAGCTCCCGGTGACCGGCGCGTCGTTCCCGATGGGCGGTTGGATGGCTGCCGGCGTGCTGGCGGTGCTCCTCGGCGCCACTCTGCTGCTTGTCGTACGGCAGCGTAGGGCCCGCGCCTAGCGCGGAATGATCGCGAGGGTCGGACCGGAGGGGAACCGGTCCGGCCCTCGCGCCATGTCACCACCACCATCGCTTGATCAGGCGGGTCGGGCCCGGACGTGCAGCCGCTCCCCCTGCGGCCCGAAGAGACTGAGAGCTTCGGCGGTGCCCGGCCCGGGGTTGAGGACGAGGTGCGGGATGCGCGTGTCGAACTCGGCCACCTCGCCCGGGAGCAGGGTCAGATCGCGGTCGCCGAGCAGCAGGCGCAGCCGGCCGGAGAGCACGTAGAGCCACTCGTACCCCTCGTGGGTCTGCGGGGTCCGCTCCCCGGCCGTCGGATCCGGAGGGAAGATCTGTTTGAACGCCCGCAGGCCACCCGGCCGGCGGGTCAGCGGCAGGAACGTGATGCCGTGGATGACGATCGGCTTGGGACGTACCCGGGGGTCGCCGGTGGCCGGCGCGTCCACCAGTTCGTCCAACGCCACCTGGTAGGCACGGGCCAGCGGGAGCAGCAGCTCCAGGGTGGGCCGGCGACTGCCGGACTCCAGCCGGGACAGGGTGCTCACGGAGATGCCGGTCAGCTCGGCGAGCTGGGTCAGCGTGGTCCCGCGCTGGTGGCGCAGGGCGCGCAGCCGTGGACCGACGGCCGCCAGCGCGGCAGTGTCCTCGTTTGCCATAACGGCAAGAATAGTTGCCGGTCTTCCGGTGACGACGGATGGTGGGCTCAGCCGACGAGGGAAGAGGGAGAACCGGTGGACGAGACATATGACGTGGTGGTGGTGGGCGGCGGCGCCGCGGGGCTCAGCGGAGCCCTGGCGCTGAGCCGGGCGCGACGGTCGGTGCTGGTGGTCGACGCCGGCGAGCCGCGCAACGCGCCGGCCGGCCATGTGCACAACTACCTGGGACGGGAGGGGACGCCGCCGGGCGAGCTGCTCGCGGTCGGGCGGGCCGAGGTCTCCGGGTACGGCGGGCAGTTCCGCGCCGGACGGGTGGAGGCCGCGATCCGCGAGGACGACGGGTTCCGGCTCGACCTCGACGACGGGAGCGCGGTGCGGGCCCGTCGGCTGCTGGTGACCACCGGGCTGACCGACGAGCTGCCCGACGTGCCCGGCCTGGCCCAGCGGTGGGGGCGCGACGTGCTGCACTGCCCGTACTGCCACGGCTGGGAGGTCCGGGACCGGCGCATCGGCGTGCTGGCGACCGGGCCGCTGGCGGTGCACCAGGCCGAGATGTGGCGACAGTGGAGCCCCAGTGTCCTGCTCCTGCTGCACGACGCCCCGGCGCCGGACGCGGAGGCCGCCGAGCGGCTCGCCGCCCGGAGCATCGCCGTGGTGCCGGGTCCGGTCGCCGCGCTGGAGGTGACCGACGACGCGCTGACCGGCGTACGGCTGGCCGACGGCCGGGTGGTGGCACTGGACGCGGTGGTGGTCGCGACGCGGCTGACTCCCCGTGCCGGCCTGTTGGTGGGGCTGGGCCTCGCCCCGGAAGAGGTGACGATGGGTGAGCACGTGATCGGCGCCCAGGTCCCGGCCGATCCCACCGGCGCGACGAGCGTCCCGGGCGTCTGGGTGGCCGGCAACGTGGCCGACATCCGTGGTCAGGTCATCACGTCCGCCGCGGCCGGCCTCACCGCCGCGGCGGCCATCAACGCCGACCTCATCGGCGAGGACACCCGCGTGGCGGTGGCGGAGTACCGGCAGGTGGTGGCCACGGCGTTCGAGGAGCCGGCGTGGGAGGAGCGCTACCGGTCCCGGCCCTCGGTGTGGAGCGGCCGACCGAACCCGCAACTGGTCGCCGAGGCCGCGGACCTGGCCCCGGGGCGCGCGCTGGACGTGGGCAGCGGTGAGGGCGCCGACGCGGTGTGGCTGGCCGAGCGGGGCTGGCGGGTGACGGCTGTGGACATCTCCACCACCGCGTTGAGTCGGGCCGCCGCGCACGCCGACACCGTCGGCGTCGGCGACCGGATCGAGTTCACCCACGCCGACCTGCGCGACAAGCCGCCCGCCGAGCAGGCGTACGACCTGGTGTCCGCGCAGTTCATGCACCTGCCTCCGGTGCAACGGCGGGAGTTGTTCGCCCGGCTGGCCGAGGCGGTGGCGCCCGGCGGCGTCCTGCTGATCGTCGGGCACCACCCGTCGGATCTGTGGACGTCGGCGCGCCGCATGCACATGCCGGACATGATGTTCACCGCGGAGGACGTGGCCACCACCCTGGACCAGTCCCAGTGGGAGCTACTGACCGCCGAGGCCCGCCCCCGGCCCGCCACCGACCCCGACGGCCAGCCCCTGACCCTGCACGACGCAGTCCTCCTGGCCCGCCGCCGCTAACCCCGTCGATCATGCAGTTGTGGTGCCGGAATGATGGTGGTCCACGACCTATGTCGGCCGCCACAACTCCATGGTCGACGCGGAAGGGGCGCGGGAGGGGCGCGGGAGTGGGGCGGGGGCGGGGCGGCGGGGTGGGACGTGGTGGGGCGGGACTTCGCATGCGGTCGGCTCGGCGGTAGCGTTGCGCCACACTGACGGCCCGCGGGGCAGGCGACCGCCGACCCTCACGCCCCCGATCGTACGGAGGATGGCGCATGTCCATCGGCGCTGAGCCGCACGCAACACGCGACGATGCGGCCTCACGGCCGAGCTTCGAGCTCGCCCTGCGCGGCTATGACAAACGCCAGGTGGACCGGCACCTGGAGCAGCTCGACGGTCAGATCACGATGCTCAGCGGCGAGCACGGCCGCTCCGCGGTCCGGGTCCGGGAGCTGACCGCCGAGGTGCAGCGGCTGCGCACCGAGCTGGCCGAGATGCGGGAGCAACCGGTGCAGGTGGACCGCGCCTCGATCCACGACCTGGGCCCGATGGTCGCCGAGATCATGACCCTCGCCGACAAGCAGGCCGCGATGATCATCGAGTCGGCCACCGACCGGGCCAACGAGCTGCGCAGCGAGTCGGAGCGGATCCTCACCGACACCCGGGAGCGGGCCGCGCAGGCACGGCAGGACCTGTCCGAGGAGTTGGCGACCCGGCGTTCCGAACAGGAGCAGGCGCACGAGGAGCGGCGTACCCTGGCCGAGGCCGAGTTGACCGCGATCCGCGAGCACGCCGAGCAGTTGCGCGCCGACGGGGAGGCCGCCCACGAGCGCGCCCAGCACGAGGCGAAGCGAATCACCGAGCAGAGCGCCCAGCAGCTCAACCAGACCCGGGTCGCCGCCGACGCGCTGATGAAGTCGGCCCGCACCCAGATCCAGCAGGAACTCCAGTCGGCCCGCGCCAAGAACCAGCAGGAGATGGCCCAGTGGCAGGCCAACGTGGAGCGAGAGGTCAACGAGCGGCGTACCGCCGCCGAGCAGGACATCGCCGAGCAGCAGGCCACCGCCGAGCAGGAGCTCGCCGAGCAGCGCGACGCGACCGAGCAGCAGATCGCCGCCCTGCTGGCCGAGGCCCAGCAGCACGTGACCGAGCTGCGTAACCGGGCCGACGAGCAGGCGGCCAGTCACCAGGAGCAACTCACCGCCCTCCAGCAGGAGATCGCCGAGCGCCGGCAGGAGGCCGAGGAGCTGCACACCGAGCTGGACACCGCCCGCCAGCAGCTCGCCGAGATCCAGCAGGAGGGCGAGACGCTGGAGAACGAGCTGTCGCGCATGCAGCAGCGGCTCGGCGAGGTCCGCCGGGACCTCACCGCCGAGAACGCCCGGCTGGAGGAGGCCCGGCGGGCCGGAGACTCCGCCGAGCGGCACGCCAAGGAGGTACGCGCCCGGGTGCAGCGCGAGGCGAAGCGGGTCGCCGACCTCGCCGCCGCCGCGGTCATGGCGGCGGCGGCCGGTGGTCCGGAGACCGCCGAGTACCCGATGGTGGGCAATCGGTCCCACCTCGACCGGCCGAGCGTCGACCGGCCCTACGTCGAGCGGGCCGGCGCCGGGCGGGCCGAGGGCGACCAACCCGCCGACGACCAGTCCGTTACTGATCAGTCGACGGCCGACCGGCCCGGTGCCGACCCGACCGAGGGTGAGCGCTCCGACAGACCGACCACAGTGGACGAGCCGGTGGCTGCGTTCGCCGACCGTGCGGCCGGCCCCGACGGGCACATCCAGGAGCCCGAGCGGATCTTCACCCGGCCGGACGCCCCGACGCCCGTGCCGTTCCTCGCCTTCGGGCAGCCGGTCAGCGAGAACGGCGCCGCCCGGCACTGACCTCGACCACTGTCGTCCCCGGGCCCGGAGCGCACCCGCGCGGGCCCGGGGACGACGGCCCGGTCGTGGACGGGATCAGATCGCGTACCCGGACGCCACCGCCCGTGTGAATCGGCCCTCGCCCTCTTGGCCACCGCACGGTCTGCCGGGTTGGATGGGCGCATGGCTCTGATCGCCTACGACAGCGTGGACGCGGCCGCCTTCCACGCGACCCGACACCTGCGGGACGACGATCTCGCGACCTGGCGTACGGCGATCAGCCGGCACTTCGAGGCCCGACCCGGGATGCGCCTGCTCGACCTCGGCTGCGGCACCGGCAGTTGGGCGTACGCGTTCCGCACCTGGTGGCCGGAGATCGGTGTCGTGGCGGTGGACCCCTCGGCGGCCATGCGCGAGCGTGCGGTGTTCCAGCCGGTCGTGCCGGGAGCCGCCGACGACATGCCGCTGCGGGACGGGAGCCTCGACGGGGTCTGGCTCTCCACGGTGATTCACCATGTTGCCGACCTCGCTGCGGCCGCCCGCGAGATCCGGCGGGTGCTGAAACCGGGCGCGCCGGTGCTGATCCGGTCCGCGTTCGCCGGTCGGCACGAGGCGATCAGCCTGTTCCACTGGTTTCCGGAGGCCGTCGCCGTGCTGGACCGGTACCCGAGCATCGCCGACGTCGAGGCCGCGTTCGCCACCGCCGGGTTCACGGTCACGGGCTGCGAACCGGTTCCGCAGGTGACCGCCCCCTCGATAGCCGACGCCGCCGCCGGACTTCGCCGCGAAGCGCACACCCCTCTGCAACTGATCAGCGACGAGGCGTACGCGGCAGGCGTCGCCCGGTTGAACGATGCCGCACGGACGCCGTCCGGCCCGGTCGTCGACGCGCTGGACCTGCTGGTGCTCCGCTGAGCCGCACCCTGACGCCGCGCCTCAGGAGGGAGGTTGGGCGGACCGCGCCAGATAGCTCCGCAGTTCGGCGACCTCCACGGCGGTGAGGACGGGGGTGAAGTCGAGGTGCTCGCTGGGGTGGACGGCGGTGCCGGAGCCGGCCACCGTGACGAACCAGGCGCCCTCGCGGCCGAACCAGTGCGCCTGCCCGGCCGCGCCGAGATCGGCGACGTCCTCCGCGGCGATGGATCCACCGGTCGAGACGACCCGCACCCACTGCCCGTCGCGCCCGTACGGCGGCTGCGGGATCTCCACGTCCAGGTGCTGCTCGGCGATCCGCTCCGTCGGCACGCCGAACAGGCGCGCCGCGCCCTCGCGGGCCACCGTGCGCACCTCCCTCGTGCTGCGCGTGGTGCCGACGTACACCTCTGCTTCGGGTCCTTCGACAAGCACCGCGTAGGAGCGGTCCGGCTCGTGGCGGACCCGTGCCCGGAACCGCACCGGGGCGTCAGGGATCTGGCGACCGCGGTACGCCAGGAAGGCGGTCACCGCCTCGCGGAAACCGTCAGGGTTCTCGACCCAGGGCAGGTGACCGGATCCGGCGAGGCTCACGCGTTGGCTGTCGGTAAACGCCTGGTGCAGCGAGTCGACTGCCCAGCGGGGACGGATGTCCTCGGTGCCGTCGATGATCAGCACGGGCAGGTCGAGCGCACGGCACCGCGCCACCAGACCGTCGTGGCGGAGTTCCTGCTTGACCTCCGCGTTGATGGACTGGTTGCAGTCGTCGTTGATACCCAGCCACGGGGTGGCCATCCGTTCGGCGTGCCGCAGCGCGTCGGCGTGGTCGGCGAAGTCGGCCGACCATTGCAGGACCGCCCGTTCGCGCTCCTCCGCAGGCGTGCGGCTGCGGGCGCCGAGCGTTTCCCACCGGCCCAGATGCTGCCCGAGCCGCAGCCTCAGGTTCCGCTCGTAGTGCGGGTGCCAGCCGCGATCGGGGTCGATGCCGGTCCCGGACACGTAGATCAGATGGCTGACCCGTTCGGGATGTGCGATGGCGTACCGCAGCGCCAGGTGCGCTCCCCACGAGTGGCCGAGCAGGGCCATTCGTGGTCCGACAAGTTGGTCGCGTACCGCGTCGAGGTCGGCCACGAAGCGGCCGACGCGGTAGGGCCCGCGTCGCTGCGAGCGTCCACACCCGCGCTGGTCCCATCGGACGGTGCGGGCCCGGTCGTCGAGCAGCCCGGCGACCGGGCCGAGGTAGTCCCACAGGCCCGGACCACCGTGACAGAGCACAAGCGGCGGCCCGGTGCCGGACTGCTCGGCCCACAGGCGGCAGTTGTCGTCGGTGCGCACGACCAGGCCCATGGGCGACACCCTATGGCGGCCGGCGTGGCTTCCGCTTTCCCGAAGTCGGGTCGACCTGCCCATCGGCACGGGCTGACCTGGGACGGTTCTGCGCGGAACGGGGCCGCCGACCTCCCCGGAACTGGCAGGCTGGGCTGGCCGCCGCGCACCAGCGGTGGCCGCCGGCCCGCCCGGCGACCGAGAGGAGCGCCCGGTGACCGACCAACCGGAGGAGTTCGACCTGCTCGTCGTGGGCGGTGGCAAGGCCGGGAAGACGTTGAGCATGGACGTCGCCCGCTCCGGGCAACGGGTCGCCATGGTCGAACGCGGCATGATCGGCGGCAGTTGCATTAACGTCGCGTGCATCCCGACGAAGGCCCTGGTGACAAGCGCACGGGCGGCACGTCACCTGCGGGACGCGTCCGCGCTCGGCCTGGCGGTCGAGGGCGGCCGGGTCGACGTGGACCTGTTGCGGGCGCACAAGCAGGACGTCGTCGAGGGGATGGTGGCGGCCAACCGCCAGCAGTTCCTCGACTCCGGTCTGCACCTGGTGATCGGCGAGGCCCGTTTCGTCGGCCCCCGGACCGTACGGGTGTCCCTCGCCGACGGCGGTGAGCGGCTGCTGCGCGGCGACGACGTGGTGATCAACACGGGTACGCGTCCGCATCTGCCCTCGGTGCCCGGGATGGCCGAGGCCGGTGTGCTGACAAGCGACGAGCTGCTGCGCCTGGATCGGCTGCCGGCCCGGCTGGTGGTGCTCGGCGGCGGCACCGTCGGGGTGGAGTTCGCGCAGATGTTCGCGTCGTTCGGCAGCGCGGTGACGCTCGTCGAGGGCGGCCCGCGGCTGCTCCCCCGGGAGGATCCCGACATGAGTGACGCGGTGCTGCGCGTGTTCCTCGACGACGGCATCGACGTACGCGTCGGCATCGCCGTCGCCCGGGTCGACCGGGACGTCGACGGCACGCTCCGGGTGACGCTCGACGACGGCAGCCTGGTGACCGGGGATGACGTGCTGGTGGCGGCCGGCCGAGAACCCGTCACCGACGGGCTCGGCCTGGACGTGGCCGGCGTACGCCTCAACGAGCGGGGCTTCGTGCGTGTCGACGAGCACCTGCTCACCAGCGCCGAGCGGACCTGGGCGGCCGGCGACGTCGCCGGCAGCCCGCAGTTCACCCACGTCTCGCTGGACGACTACCGGATCATCCGCGCCAACCTCGCGGGCGGGCAACGCAGCACCACCGACCGGCTGATCCCGTACACCGTCTTCACCACCCCGGAGCTGGCCCGGGTCGGACTCACCGAGACCGAGGCGCGCCGCGCCGGGTACGACATCCAGGTCGCCCGCCTGCCGGTCGCCGCGATCCCCCGGGCACGCACCCTGCGCCAGACCGAGGGCATGTGGAAGGCGGTCATCGACACCACCACCGACCGGATCCTCGGCGCGGCGCTGCTCGGGGCCGAGTCCGGTGAGGTGATCACCTCGGTGCAGCTGGCCATGCTCGCCGGAATGCCGTGGACCGCCCTGCGCGACGCGATCATCACCCACCCGACCATGACCGAGGGTCTCAACCTGCTCTTCGCCTCGCTCAGGTCCCGCCCGGTCCGCTGAGCGCCGCGCCCGTCGTCGAAGGCTCACACAGCTCACCTATCCGGCGGCTCGCCCCTTCGCGCCCAGCCCACGAAACGGTCGAACAACTCGCGCGGGCTGGGTCCGTTCGACGGGCCCAGATGGTGGATGTCCTGGGCGGCCTCGCAGAACATGCTGGCCAGATAGATAGTCAACCCCGAGGGGTTGCCGTCGAACTCGGTCGTGAGCCGCAGCCGCGCCTCGCGGCAGGGCCAATTTTGTCCGTCTGTCCGGCAAGACCACAGGGGGCGCAGCGGGGTGTGCGGCGTTTCGCCGTCCGCCGCCGGACCATCGGCCTGCCGACCGGACGGGGGTACGGGTCGAGCGCTCACCGTTGACCGGCGAGGTTCGCCCGGATGGCCGAGGCGAGCACCTGGTGCTCGAAGCAGGATCCGGTGCCGCAGTCAGGTGGGTCGTGCCGCACGCACGCGTGGCCCTGGACCCACACCCGGCCGCTGATCTCGTCCGGACAAGTGGCCACGACGGTCACCATCTCGTCCCGCCTTGCGGGCGCGGTGGGCTCGGGGAACCACTCTCCGGCCAGCAAGAACAGCTTCGTTCCGGCGGGAACCTCGCTTGATCGGCACATGCGTCCACCCCAAGGGTTGCGCGGTGGCCGACAAGAACAGCACCCCGCCGGCCACCACAACCAGCGGCTACGACAGATCACGCCCCGTCCGGCAGCGATCCGCCGCGCCCATTCGTGCCGACCGAAGATCGGCCGACTTGGGTAGCGTGGCCGCTACGCTGAGCGTTGCGGCAGCCGTGAGCAGTGGGCCCACACTGCAGCACACACGCCGGAGGGCGACATGGACGGTTTCGGCGACACCCTCAGGCAGCGCCGCAAGGCTGCCGGCTGGTCGCTACGGAAGTTCGCCGGGCTGACGGCGTACGACTTCGGCTACCTTGGCCAGATCGAACGCGGCGACCGACCCGCCAACGCCGTGGTGGTGGCCGCCTACGACCGCGCGTTGTCGGCTGGCGGTGCGCTGGAAGAGGAATACGCGACGAGGCCGCCAGCCGACCGGGACATGGGCAGAAGGACGATCCTCCAGGCGATGGGCGCGCTCGCTGCGGCGCCCGCCGTGGATCGGCTCGTCGACTGGGAAAGACTGCGGCAGGGGCTTGGCGCCGCCGCTGGTCTCGACTTCGATGAGTGGACTGAGATCGTCGCAGACTACGGCCACGGCTACTACCGTCGTCCGCACGACGAGCATGTGACCCAACTTGGCCGGGATCTGACCGTGTTGCGGCACCAGATCGCCGCCGATCGTGGACACCGCCGGCCACTGCTGCTCCGCGCCGCTGCCCGCCTGGCGGTCATCGTGGCGCTCCGCCTGAACGCGTCGGGGCAGGCCGTGCTCGCCGGCAGGTGGCGGACGAGCGCGCACCGCTTCGCCGACGCGTCCGGCGACGTGGAGACCCGGGTCCTCACTCGGGCCTGGGACGTGGTGAACGGTTGTTACGACGGTCGGACGCCGGCCAGCGTGGTGGCGCTGGCCGATCAGGTCCTACCACTGATCGACGGCAGGTCTTCGGCAGCCATCTGCGGGCTGCTCGCCGGCCGGGCGCAGGCACTCTCGCTGGCTGGTCGACATGCGGACGCGGTGGCCTCCGTGCGGTCCCTCGCCGAGCAGGTGGACGCTCTGCCCGCCGCCGTCACCGCCGAGGTGGAGTCGCTGTGGGGGTGGCCGGAGCACCGGCTGCGGCATACCGAGTCGTGGGTGTACACCCACGCCGGCGAGCAGCGAGCGGCTGCGGCCGCACAGCAGCGCGCCCTGGAGCTGTACCCGCCGTCGCAGCGTCGGCTACGCACGCAGGTGCAACTGCACCAGGCGGCGGCGTTGTGCCGCAGCGGGTCCATCCCCGACGGGCTGCGCCTCGCGGCGGACCTGCTCGACCACCTACCCGCCGAACAGCACAACGAAATCGTCCGGGCAGTCGCACGACAGGTTGCCGATGCCGTCCCCGACACCGAGCGGCACCGCCCGGTGTACGGCGAGCTGATGGAGCGGGTACGCGTCTAGCATCCGGGCATGGCCCTGACCTACGCGACAAGCCACGGCCACGACGCGGCCCGATTCTTCGGGCCACTTGTCGACCTGTACGAGTGCGTCTACGCCGAGCCGCCGTACGAGGAGGGTCCCGACCAGGTGTCCCGTTTCCGCGACGGGCTGCCCGGCGAGGCCGTCCGGCCCGGTTTCACCCTCGTCACCGTCACCGAGGGCTCCTCCCTGGTCGGCGCGACCTACGGATGGACCATGTCGGCCGGGAACTGGTGGTCGCGAGCCGACGCCGAACCGCCCGCGCGGATCCGTGCGGCGTCGAAGCTGGCGGTCATGGAGTGGATCGTCCACCCGCTGCGCCGTGGCGAGGGAGTCGGCGCGGAGCTGATGCGCCGGCTTCTCACCGGGCGACCGGAGCGGTACGCCACCCTCGCCTCCGACTCCCGCTCCCGGGCACGGGAGATCTACGCGCGCAACGGGTGGCGGCAGGTCGGTCTATCGGTCCTGCCGTGGGGGCCGCCCATGGATCTGCTGGTCCTCGATCTCGGCCCGGAGCCGATCCGCTGACCGCTGCCGGCCCGTGCCTACGTGGCGGCGATCTCGTCGCGTACCCGTTGTTGGAAGGCGCGGGCCTGCGCGCCGGTGGGTGGCGGCCCGCCGTGCCGGGCGGTGATCGCCTGACGGATCACCTCGGCCGGGTCGTCGGCGTCGATCAGCCGCTGGCCGGCCGCGACCTTGGCCAGCCAGACGCCGTCGCGGTGGCGCACCAGAGACCGGCACGCACCGAGGACCGCGTCCTCCGTACCGGGTGCGGGCGTGTCGTCCGGCGGTGTCGGCAGGGACAGCCACCAGGACAGCGCGTGGATGAGCAGGCGGCGCAGGTCGGCGGGGGCGAGGTCGGCGAAGACCTCGTGCGCCGGCGGGCCGAGCAGCGGCAGCCCGCTCTGGTGCAGGATGCTGCGGTCCAGCCCGTACCAGAAGCGGCCGTCGGCGGCCGGCCGGTCGGCGGGGTCGAGGGTGCACCGGAACGGCATGCCGGAGCCGGTGTTCAGCTCGACCTCGAAGCCCGGCTCGGGGTTTCCGGAGGCGGCCACCGCACGCCGGTAGGCGACCAGTTCCAGCCCGCGCGCCGGGCAGGGCAGGGCCTCGTGCCGCAGCCGGGCCACGAGCGCCCGTTTGGCGGCGTCGGTGAGCGGCCCGGCGCTGACCAGCGCCACGTCCACGTCGCTGCGGCCGGCCTGGTACGCGCCGAGCCCCACCGAGCCGGCCGCGTACGCGCCGACCAGGTCGGCCCCGAGCACGTCGCGGGCGGCGGCGACCAGGTCGTCGAGGTAGTGCCGAAGAGCGGAGTCCACGGGCCATCATGACGCACGGGTCGGCGCCGGGCCTGGCTACCCCGCGTAGAGCAGCAGCAGACCGGCGATGGTGTACGCGACCATCAGCGCCAGCAGCGGGAGTTGGCCGGCCACCGCCCGAGCCCGGGGGAACAGGTACAGGGCCCGGTCGTGGGCGAGCAGCGTGCCGACCAGGTGTCCCAGGATGATGACGGTGATCTGGAGGGTGGCCACCCCGGAGGGCGTGACCAGCCCGGTGTGCGGCTCCCAGTCGGCGGTGCCGAGCCAGTTGGCGCCGGTGCCCAGCGGATCGGAGAGCAGCGCGACGGTGCGTTGGCCTTCCAGGATCAGCAGCGAGTAGTAGTGCGCCACCACGTAGCCCACCGCGATCGGCACGATCGAGTGGGCGATCTCGCCCGGCACCGCTCGGGCGTCGGCCGGCTCGGCCCGGCCGACGCGGGCCGCGGCCGCGGTGGCGAGCAGGTACGCCACCGCGACGGCGGCGCTGACCAGGACCAGTCCACCGGTGCCGGTGACCGCCGGGTGCAGGCCGTTCTCCTGGCCGAAGCGCAGCCAGCCCGGCGCGTTGGAGAGGCTGTCGTACATTGTCGAGCCGAGCAGCACGACCACCACGGCGACGAGTCCGGGGCGGGGCCGCAGCCCGGCGATCCCGTCGAGCGGGTTGCGCCAGACCAGCACGCCGTCCGCGGCACGGCCGATCGGGGCGAGCTGACCGACCAGGGCGCCGTACGCCTCGAACGGGTCGGCGCGGTCGAACCAGCCGGCCCCGAACAGCGCCGCCCCGACCAGCATGACCACCGCGTACGTGGCGAGCCAGGCGGTGACGACCGGCAGGGTGGCCCGGTCGGGTGCGACAAGCTCCAGCCAGACGAACCCGAACAGTGTGGCGGCGGCCGGCCACAGGCCCACACCCGACGGCAGCTCATGAACCCCACGCTCCGGGTCGCGGCGCAACGCCAGCGCGGCGAGGAGGTGCACGGTACGCAGCGGGTTGAGCGCCCGCCAGACCGGGCCGAGCAGCAGTGACAGGGGCGCCAGCCCCACCCAGAGCAGCACGTAGAGCGCGCCGGCCGTCGGGTTGTCCGGGGTGTCCGGCCCGCCCAGCAGACCCAGGCAGAACCAGGCGGCGGCGAGCAGGCCGAGCCCGCGCAGCGTCCACCGGAACGTGGGCGCGTCGACGAGCCGGGCGAGCCAGCGGGGCAGCGGGCGTCCACCTGTCGCGTCCCGGTCGAGTCGGGGTTCACGCCAGAGCAGGCCCAGCGCGAGGAACGTGACGACGAGGGTCAGGGCGGCGGCGACGACGAGCTGCGGCAGCGTGATCGGCAGGTCCTGGCGGCCGCCGACGCCGTGCGCCAGCACCGTTGCGGGGGTGGTCATCTCGTTCAGCGGACGACGAGTTGGAACAGCACCAGCTCGGTCTCGTGCGTCTCCACCTCGAACAGACCGGTCTTGTCGGCCCGGAACTCCACCGATCCGGGCGTGCCGGCCGGCAGTCGAGCGCCCAGGTCGTAGCCGTGCACGTGTAGCTCGTCCGACACGTCCGAGGTGACGGTGATCCGGACCAGCTGTCCCTTGGCCACGGTGACCCGTCCGGTCGGCGGACTGATCCGCCGCTTCGCGATCGTCACGACGATCTCGCGGTCCGCCGACGGTGCGCTGGGGGTGGGGCTGGCCGTCGGGCTCGGCGCGGTGGTGGCGGCGCTCGGCGGGGCGGCGGACGTGGCCGGCGCGGAGGGGGTGGCCACGGAGGGGTCGTCGTCGTGCCCACAACCAGCGGCGAGCAGGGCGGTGAGGACGCTTGCGGCGAGGGCGACAGAGGTGCGGGTGGCGGGGGTACGGAGGAACACGGGCGGACTCCGAACGACGCGAGGGGACGGGTGTCGAGTGATCGTCGGGGAGGAGAACTCTACGTCTTGTTCGGCGGAGGGGAAATGACCATGATGAACGGATGCGATCGAGGTTGGTCACTGCGCGTAACGCCCTGAGCCGTACGACGGCGGCGTTGGCCGCGGTGCTTGTGGTGTCGCTGCTGCTGCCCGCCGCTCCGGCGTCCGCGCACGGGCAGTTGGCGACCTCCACCCCGTTGACCGGCACCGTCGTGCGCGAGCCCCTGACCCGGTTGGCCCTGTACTTCACCGAGAAGCCGGCCGCCAACGCGCACTTCGCCGTCAGCGGGCCGAACGGCTCGCGCGTGGACAATGGCTGGTCCTTCGGTGAGCCCAAGCGACTGGACAAGCCGGTCACCGAATACTTCATGGTCAACGGTGTGTTCGAGCCCCGGCTCTACCACGAGGGTTTCCCGGCCATGGTGAGCGTCGCGCACTGGCCGGCGAAGGGTCGCTACACCGCGAGCTACCTGTCCGTCGCCTCGGACGGTGAGGCGGTGCGCGGCACCGTCACCTTCGACTACCAGGGTCCCAGTACGCCGGCGCCGGCCGGTTGGGTGGCGCCCACGGCGGGGCCGGACGCGGCACTGCTCGCCCAGGCCGAGGGCGAGGGCGAGGGGTCGGCGAGCCCCGGGGCGACCGGCGGCCCGGCGGACGCGACCGGCGCCCCGGCGAGCGATCCGGCCGGCGCCGCCGACGAGCAACGGGACGGCGGGTTCCCGTCCTGGCTGGTCCCCGCACTGATCGTCGTCACGGTCGCCGTGCTCGTGCTGGTGGCGGCCCGCCGTCGACCCGCCACACGTGGTGCCACCACGCCGAGGCGTCGGCCCGCCGGC
This sequence comes from Micromonospora sp. NPDC049175, assembly GCF_043197345.1. Taxonomy (NCBI): domain Bacteria; kingdom Bacillati; phylum Actinomycetota; class Actinomycetes; order Micromonosporales; family Micromonosporaceae; genus Micromonospora; species Micromonospora sp. NPDC049175. The sequence continues at coordinate 354,943 of NZ_JBICSY010000006.1, forward strand.
AAGGGCGGCACCCCGACCCGCAAGCCCGCCACCCCGACCCGCGGACCCGGCAATCGGTCCGGCGGCCGGGCCCGACGCGGACGGCGATAGGCCAGCCGGCCAGTGGCGGGCGGTCTGGGGCGCGGGTCAGGCCGGCTGTGGGCCGGCGGCCCGCCTTGTCGAAGGCCGGTGGCCCGCCCGCCGGCGCCGCCCCAGGCACCCGGGCGGATCCGACATTCGTCGCGTAGCAGCGCGAACTTTCGCACGGACATGAGGAACTTTTGATGTATCGACGCGAAGCCATGGACAGCTCTATCGAAGCACCTTAATGTCTCGACCCATCAACCCGGTGTTTCCGCACTGTCACTCGTCGGCGTCGAGGACGTTACGGAGCCGGGCCCGACGGCCATCCTCACCGCTGCCTCGCACCGGCCGTCGGACACTCCACTGCCTCCTGGAGGAACGATGGGCCCACGCCCGCAACGCCGACTCCCCCATCCCGTCCTGGGTGCGCTCGCACTCGTCCTCACCACCGGTCTCTGGGCCGCTCCGGCCAGCGCCGCCCCCGCACAGGAACCGGGTGTCACGCTGCGCGTCTTCGACGTGCAGGTGCCGCTCTCCGAACTCTGCACCCTCAAGCCGGCGCAGACCCCCAACGTGGACAAGCTCATGTCCACGATCAACTGGACCTCGGCGTCCGACTTCGGCTTCGAGGACAACTTCGTCTCGCAGGTGCTCGGCAACATCACCACCACCCAGGCCGGCAGCTACACGTTCCGGCTCAGCAGCGACGACGGATCCAAGCTGGCCATCGACAACACGGTCGTGATCAACCATGACGGCCTGCACGGCGCGACCCCGCCGAAGGAGGGCACCGTCGCCCTCACCGCCGGCCTGCACCCGCTGCGCATCGACCACTTCGAGCGTGGGGGCGGGCAGCAGATCACCCTGGAATGGAAGACACCCGGCTCGTCGTCCTTCGTGGTCGTACCCAACTCGGCCCTGAGCACCGACGCCGGCGTGGTCCGGGTGACCGCGCCGGGCCGCAAGGAGTGTGAGGGCATCGCCGACACCCCCGGCGACGGCCTGCCGCTGACCGGCGTGCACCCCGGCTACACGCTCACCAACCTGCGGCCCAGCGGCTTCCAGCCGAAGGTCACCGGGATGGACTGGCTGGCCGACGGCCGGCTGGTCATCTCGACCTGGGGCGGCACCGACCAGTCCGGCACCTCCCAGGACGGTGAGGTCTGGATCCTCGGCAACACCGGCGGCGCGACCACTCCGGGCGCCGTCACCACCAAGAAGATCGCCAGTGGGCTGAAGGAGCCGCAGGGGCTCAAGGTCGTCGACGGGGTGGTCTACGTCTCGGAGAAGCAGCGGCTGACCCGGCTGGTCAACACCGGCGGCGACGAGGTGGCCGAGCGGCTGGACACCGTCGCCACCTGGCCGTACGGCGGCAACTTCCACGAGTTCGCGTTCGGGCTGCTCTACCAGGACGGGTTCTTCTACCTGAACCTGTCGGTGTCGATCAACTCCGGCGGCGCCACCACGAACCCGCAGCCCGCCGCCAACCGGGGCACCACCCTCAAGGTCAACAAGGACACCGGCGCGGTCAGCTACGTCGCCGGCGGCCTGCGTACGCCGCACGGCATCGGGTGGGGCCCGGAGGGCGGCATCTTCGTCACCGACAACCAGGGCGGCTGGCTGCCCTCGTCGAAGCTGCTGCACGTCAAGCAGGGCCGATTCTTCAACCACTACACGAACCCGGCCGGCCCCTTCGACACCGCCCAGGTGACGTCTCCGGTGCTCTGGATGCCGCAGAACGAGATCGCCAACTCGCCCAGCACGCCGTTCTACCTGACCAGCGGCCGCTACGCGGGCCAGTTCGTCATCGGCGACGTGACGTACGGCGGCCTTCAGCGGGCCAATGTGGAGAAGGTCAACGGCGAGTACCAGGGCGCGCTGTTCCGGCTCACCCAGGGCCTGGAGGCGGGCGTCTCGGAGGTCAACGTCGGCCCGGACGGCGCGATCTACGTCGGCGGGCTCGGCGCGGGCGGCAACTGGGGTCAGACCGGCAAGCTGTCGTACGGCCTGCAGAAGCTCACCCCGACCAGCACCACCACGTTCGAGATGCTCGCCATGCGGGCCACCACCACCGGTTTCGAGGTGGAGTACACCCAGCCCGTCTCGACGGAGACCGCCGCCGAGCTGGCCGCACGTTACAAGATCAAGCAGTGGCGGTACGTGGCGACGTCGAACTACGGCGGACCGAAGATCGACGAGGAGACACTCACCGTCACCTCGGCCACCCTCTCCTCGGACGGGAAGAAGGTGAGCCTCACGGTGCCCGGTCGCAAGGCCGGCCGGGTGGTGCACCTGCGCTCGCCGCGCCCGTTCACCTCCACCAGCGGTCAGTCACTGTGGAGCACCGAGGCGTGGTACACGCTGAACTCCATCCCGGGTAGTCCTCCGCCGCCGACCGGCGGCACCATCACCGGCGCCGGCGGCAAGTGCCTGGACGTCGACAACTCCGGCCTGGCCGACGGCACCAAGATCCAGCTCTACACCTGCAACGGCACCGCGGCGCAGTCCTGGACACGTGTCGACGACACGTACCGGGTGCTCGGCAAGTGCCTGGACGTGGACAACGCCGGCACCGCGAACGGAACGAAGGTCCAGCTCTGGACCTGCAACGGCACCGGCGCACAGGTCTGGCAGCCGCAGTCCGACGGTTCGATCCGCAATCCGCAGTCGGGCAAGATCCTGGAGGCCGCCGGCGGCAGCACCGCCAACGGCACCCAGATCCAGCTCGGCACGTACTCGGGCGGCGCACACCAGAAGTGGGTCGTCGGTAGCGGGGTAACCGGCTGACCTCGGCGAGGGCGTGGCCCGACCGACGGGTCGGGTCACGCCCCGGACGCCCCCGCCCGGAACCGGACCGACGCTCAGCGGAACAGGACCGGCCGGTTCACCCGGGCGCCGACCAACCGACCCCGGACGTTGATGTCCTCGATCACGTCGGTCTCCAGCACGCCCCGCGTGGTCAGGTCGATCAGCACCCCGTCGCGCCAGAGGAACGGTCGCCACTGCGCGGTGGTGGTGCTCTCGCCCACCACGTCGCCCCGGTCGTTGATCGCGGTGGCCCGGCTCCAACCGCCGCCGAGCGTACCCAGGTCGGTGAGCGTCCCGTTCTGCCAGCGGAAGGCCCGCCCGTTGGCCGCGCCCACCACCTGGCCCCGGTTGTTGATCCCGATCGCCTCGCTGCCGATCTGGGTGAGCACACCCCTGTGCAACAAGCCGCCGACGCAGGTGCACGGAGAGTCCCGCGGCGGCACGTTCCACCCGCCCACCACGTCACCGGCGTTGTTGACGTCGGCGGTGTACTCGTAGAAGTACTGCAGACCCAGGTCGGTGACGGAGCCGTTCCGCCACAGGACCCGGTGCGACATCTCGGCCGCGGGATCACTGGTGCCGAGCACCTGTCCCCGGTCGTTGACGCCGATCGCCACGCTGTTCTCCCCGCCCAGGGTGCCCAGGTCGACGAGGTGACCGTTGCGCCAGAGCACGGCGCGGGTCAGGTAGTCGGCGCCGAACGAGGTGATCGCCACGTCGCCGAACTCGTTGACGTCCACGGCCTCGGAATCCGTGTCGCCCGGCAGGACGCCGAGGTCGGTGATGACGCCGTGCCGCCACAGCACGGCGTGCCGGGCGCCGCTGGCGACGGTGCTCCAGCCGACGATGTCACCGTGGTCGTTCATCGCCGTCGCGGCGCCGTCGCCTCCGCTGAGGGTGCCGAGGTCGACGACCCGGTAGGTGCGCGGGGAGGCGGCGGCGGGAGCGGGGGCGACGGTGGTCAGGGCGACGACTGTCGTCGTCGCGATGGTCAACAGGGAACGCGGGGACACCACGGACGTCAAGGGGACGCTCCTCGCATCGGAGCAGCGCATGACCGGCGTGGGAAGCGGCCGGGCAACACCACTGCGCGTTCGATTGGTCACGCACAGTAGAGCTGGCGTCGCCCCCGGCACGCCAGGGACCGAACGGTCATCGATACCTGGGCGTCCGGCGGTACCCCCGCGTCGGTCAGGGGCCGTGCGGCAGTGGCTGCGCCAACGCCCGCAGCTCGGACGGGAGTTGGGCCAGGGCATCCTCGAACTCCCGGTGCCCGACCACCCGGTGCATCGTCTGCAGGACGGCGCGGGTACCCCGCTCGGCGGCGGGCCTGTCGATCCCGGCGCGTTCGGCCACCCGGCGCAGGAACTCGTCGGAGCCGAACGCCTCGGGCGGCTCCGCGGCCTTGACCAGCAGCGGGCTCAACTCCTCGGCCAGGTGCGGGGCCAACGCGCCCGCCTCACCGCCGCTGAGGCGCTCGGTGAGGGTCCGCAGGACAGCCTCGGTCAGCGCGTACGCCTGCTCCGGCGGAATGCCCGCCCGCGCCGCGACCTTGTCGACGAACCTCAGCTCGGCCATGCCCCCGCCCTTCGCTCCGGAAAGGCGTGCCTACCCGGGCCCACCGGTAGCAAACCCGCCCACCGGCCCGGACGGCCACCACGGGGCACGCTCCGGTCGCGCGCCCGGCCGTTCTGTTCGTTGCTCCGCGCGGCGCCGCCCGCTTCTCGTACGGTGAGGTCGGACCGGGAACCCGACGGCTGCCCGACGGCGGCCCGTGTCGCAGGAGGAGCAGATGGCGGTGGACCTGCCCGACGTGATCGACAGGTACTTCCGGGCCGTCAACGACCGGGACCTCGATGCCTTCGTCGCCTGCTTCGCGGACACCGCGAGCGTCGCCGACGAGGACCGGCTCTACGACGGTCGGGCCTCGATCCGCGCCTGGCGGCAGAAGACGATGGATGCCTCCTCGTACACGGCCGAGCCGGTCGGTGTCACCCCGCAGGCCGGCGACTCGTACCTGGTCCGCACCCGGGTGTCCGGCGACTTCCCCGGCAGCCCGATCGACCTGCGCTACCGGTTCACCCTGCGCGACGACCTGGTCGGCGCGCTGGACATCCGCCCCTAGCAGCCGCCCACCCGCCCCGAGGAGACCACGTGCCGCGAGTCTGGCTCATCACCGGTTGTTCCCGGGGTCTCGGTCGGGCGCTCGCCGAGGCCGTGCTGGCCGACGGCGACCACCTGGTCGCCACCGCCCGCAACCCGGCCCAGCTCGACGCCCTGAGCGACAGGTACGGCGAGCGGGTCCGGACGGTGGCCCTCGACGTCACCGACCCCGCCGCCGCGCACACCGTCGCCCGCACCACCGTGGACACTTTCGGCAGCCTCGACATCCTCGTCAACAACGCCGGGTACGCCGACGTCGCCGCGATCGAGGACATGCCGGAGGACAACCTCCGGGCCCAGATCGAGGCCAACTTCTACGGGGTGGTCAACCTCTCCCGCGCGGCCCTGCCGGCGATGCGCGCCCAGGGGCGCGGGCACATCCTCCAGATCTCCAGCGTCGGCAGCCGGGTCGCCAGCACCGGGCTGGGCGCGTACCAGTCCGCCAAGTGGGCGGTCAGCGGCTTCTCCGGGGTGCTCGCCAAGGAGGTCGAGGGTTTCGGGATCCGGGTCACAAGCGTCGAGCCGGGCGCGTTGCGGACCGACTGGGCCGGCTCGTCGATGAGCATGCTGCCGATCAGCGACCCGTACCGGCCGGTCATCGATCCGGCCGTGCAGCGGCTGCGCCAGGCCAGCGGCAACCAGCCGGGCGACCCGGCCCGCGCCGCCCAGGCGATCATCCAGATCACCCGGGTCGACGACCCGCCCCTGCGGCTGCTGCTCGGCGCCGATGCGGTGGCGGGCGCCTCGGCCGCCGCCGAGGCCCTGGCCGCGTCCGACGCGCGCTGGCGCGAGCTGAGCGAGTCCATCGCCTTCGACCCGGCCCCCTGACCGACCCGGCTCCCCCGACCGACCGAGGCGGCCTCCCTGACCGACTCGGCCCCGGCCGACGCGGCCCCCGGACGGCGGTGTGGCCGGCATGACCGCGCGTCGCCGGATCGGCCTCCGAACGGGTGGCACAGCCACCGGGCCAACAGGTGACATGATGTGGCGACAACCAGCTGTCGCTAGGAGAAGGGTTGCTGCTGCCCGATGGCGCACTTCGCGGCTCGCACGTTCCCCACACCCGGGCCTGTCGTGGTGACGCTCCCCGGCAACGCGCGGATGGCGGGCTGATGCCGGCCGAGCGACCGGAGGCCGTGGCCGACCAGAACGTCCCCGCCCATCTCGCGGACACCATGTCGTACCGGGTCGCGACGGACGTACGAGCGCTGCGCGCGTTCGTCAGCGTCGGGGCGCTGACCCGGGGCCTGCCGCCCGATCGGGTGGAGCTGCTGACCCTCGCGGTCAGCGAGCTGGCCACCAACACGTTGCAGCACACCACCGGCGGCGGCTGGGTCCGGCTCTGGGCGGAGCCGGGTCAGCTGTTCTGCGACGTCGTCGACCGGGGGCCGACCCGGGCGTTGGGCCGGCGCATGCCGGCCGCCGACGCGATACGGGGTCGAGGGCTGGCGATCGTGGAGCAGATCTGCGACGAGGTCGCCGTGCTCACCAGCCCCGGCGAGACAGTCGTACGGATTCGCCTGAGCCTGTGACCGCCACTGGCGATCCACCCGCCGCGGGCCCCCGCCGGCTGCCACAATGCGGACAGCCCGGGCCGACGGTGACACCGGGCGACACCGATCGGGAGGACGCCACGATGCCGGACAGCGCACGCGAGGCAGAGCTGCTCGATGCCGAGCGGACCCTGCAGGCCGCCCAGCGGGCCGGCGACGTGACCGCCCTCGACCAACTGCTCGTCGACCAGCTCATCGCCATCGGCCCGGACGGCCGGACGCACACCAAGCAGGATGACCTGGCCGCCCACCGGGAGCGCCGTTCGGTGGTGGAGGAGTTGGTCGAGGAGGAGTTGGACCTGCTCGTCGTCGGCAAGACCGGGGTGACGTTCTTCCTGGGCCGGGTGGCCGGGGTGTACGAGGGGGCGGCGTTCGCGGCGCGCCTGCGCTACACCCGGACCTGGGTCCACGACGACCCGCACGGCTGGCGGGTCCTCGCCGCACACATCAGCCCGGTCTGACCCGGCTCAAATGTCGTCGTCGGTGTCGAGCAGGCCCTGCTCGTCGAGGAACGCGAACCACCTGTCGTCGCCGGGGGTCAGCTCGGCGTAACCCGGGCCGAGCAGGTAGTAGTCCACGAAGGAGCCGAGGTCGGGGGCGAGTTCCTCGAACGCGTCGGCCATGAACCACTCGGTGCCGTTGGGTGGGAAATACCAGATGGCGCCCGTGCCGCGGTCCATGAAGATCGGCTCGTCGCTGCGGGTGCCGATCACCAGCCAGCCCGCCCGGTCCTCGGGGATCGACGAGAAGTCCGGCGCGTAGTCGAGGTGGTACTGGATCCCCGTGAGGGTCGCCGTGGACGCCAGCTCGACCCGACCGGCGCGCAGCCCGTCGGCGACCAGCAGCAGGTCCCGCAGGTCGTCCGGCACACCCACCGGGACGGCGTCGATGGCGGCGCCCTCGCCGAACTCGGCGAACGCCACGCTCGCCGGCTGGTCGGCCAGGTCCACCCGCAGCTCCTCGATGAGCTGCCGCAGCTCGGGGATCAATCCACCACCTCTGTTCGCCTCAGGTCCGTCCGGTCGGCCCGGATCTGCCCTCAGCTCCGCGAACCGGTGCGCGTGTTGGTTCTACCACGCATCGGCGTACGGCGACGTCACCTCGCCGAATCGGCAAGCCTGGCCGCCACCACGAGGTCGTTGAGCGCAGCCGCCCCGGCGGGCTGCGCGGGCAGCCGGGTGTCGTGGTGCGCCTCGTCGAGCCGTGCCGACACCTCGGCGAGGTCACGATCCAGGACGGCGCCGGCGACGAGGTCGCCCAGTCCCCCGTGCTCGGCGGTCCGCTTCGCCGCGATCAGGTCGGCCAGGTACGCCGGCGCCGTCTCGGCGTCGAGCAGGCTCGGCAGGTGCGCCACCACCCGACCGGTACGCATCAGGTGGATGCCGGTGAGCAGCGCCCGGAAGGCGTACAGCAGTGGTTTGATCTCACCGGTCGTGCCGAACAATCGTCGCTGGGTGGCGGCGAAGCCACGGTAGTGGTGGGCGTGGTGCCGGGTCAGTACCAGCGGCGCCAGCTCGACCAACGCCGCGTGCACAGTGGTGGTCCGCACCACGAGCGGGGACAGCAGCTGTTCGAGCACGTAGCCGTTGCGACCCAGCATCAGCCGCACGAACTTGCGCAGGTCGTGCGTGACCAGGTCCAGTTCCACACCGTCGCGGTCGGCCATGACCGTACGCGTCTCGGTCGGCTGCGCCAGCCCGATCACCTCCTCGACCGGAAGCAGGTGCGTGCCGCGCAGGTCGACGTCCGAGTCGGTGGACGGGAAGCCGTACAGGTGGGCGCCGGAGATGGTGGCGAACACCAGCGGGTACGGCTGCTCGTCGACGATCGCCGTCAGGTCGATGCCGGCCGGCAGACCCGCGGACCCCCAGGTGCTCACGCGGGGCACCGCACGGAGCGGTCCCGGACCGAGATCAACCACTGCTCCACCCTCACCTCGTCCGGCAGCTCGGGCAGCGGGCTGGTGGCCAGGTCCGCCGTCATCCGGCGCACCAGCCGGTCCCTCCAGGCCACGATCTCGTCCCAGGGCACCGCACCGGCCTTGACCGCCAGCAGACGGTCCCGGTCGGTGCCCACGTCCAGCACCAGGCGGCCGGTGCGGACCAGGTCACCCCCGGCGGTCAGCAGGCGGATCAGGTGCATCACGTGCCGCCACACCGGCGTGCCGGAGCGGGCGATCCCGCGCTCGGCCTTGCCGAACTGAGCGGTGGCGTACCGCAGGTAGGTGTCGGCCACCCGGCGGGACAGGAAGGCCGGCGTGAGCGCCCGCAGCTCCGCGCCCAGCGGGGTGCACGTCTCGACGAGCGGAGAGTGCAGCACCTCCAGGACCGTGGGGTTGGCTGCCAGCCCCAGCGCGCAGACCCGCTCCACCTCCCACCGCATCTGCTCCGGGAGCGGCCCCTCGTGGTGCGAGGCGGGTTTCCGCAGCCCCCAGAACGCCGAGGCGGGCAGCGCGTACACCCCGCGCCGATCGGTGTCCGAAGCCGCACCGGCCAGGCCGAACGCCCGGGACCCCACCACCACCTGGAGGATCGTCCGGTCCTCGACCTGCTGATCCGTCACCGACTGCTGCATTGCCGCTTCCCCCGGGCGCTGGTCGGCCGCCCCGACCGGGCGGTGTCCGGTGCACACCATGCCGGTCCGGGGGCGCTGGCGTCGAGTCGTTTCCTCAGCTCACCACGGCGTCGATCGGCCCGATGCGCAGGGTCCCGTCGGTGAGTGGCGTGCAGCGGATGCCGCCGGTGGTGCGTAACGCCTTCCAGGCCCCCGGGCCGACGGTGACGTCCATCCAGGCACACGGCCGGGCCGCCCGGTTGACCCGCAGGCTGACCGGGCCGTCGCCGGAGTCCAGGACCAGCACCCTGCCGATCAGCTCGTCCACCGCGATCCCGGTGGTGAGGATGTTGCGCCGCACCTCGGCCAGGCCGATGCCGACCGGCAGTGACTCCTGGGCGATGACCGTGACGCTGGCGTCGCGGTGCGCCTGCTGGCCGAAGTAGCGGTCGCCGACGATGCCGAGGTGGGCCCGGATCCGGACGGCGTCGACAAGCTCACCGGGTGGGGCCGGCGCCGGGCCGTCGGCGGGCCGGCCCAGGAAGCGGTGCACGGGCGAGGCCAGCAACTCGATGATCTCCGGCATGGCACGGATTCTACGAACCGGAGGGCACTCGCCGGGCCAGGTCGGCGGAGCGCGCCGCGAGGCTCAGACCGCCAGGGCCGCCCGGACCTCCCGTTCCGCCGTGACACCCCCGTCGCCGTGCGAGGTGACCCGGCCGGACTCCAGCACGTGATAGCGGTTCGCCACCCGCAACGCGAAGCCCAGGTGCTGCTCGACGAGCAGCACGCTGAACCCGGACTGCCGGGTCAACTCGACGATCCGTTCCTGGATCTCGGCGACCACCGACGGCTGGATGCCCTCGGTCGGCTCGTCGAGCATCAGCAACCTCGGCCGGGTGATCAACGCCCGGGCGATGGCCAGTTGCTGGCGCTGACCGCCGGAGAGCAACCCGGCGCGCCGCCTCAGCAACGGGCGCAACGCCGGGAAGAGGTCCAGCACCTCGGCGGTGGCCACCGCGCCGTCGCGGCGACCATCGGCGACGAGCCGCAGATTCTCCGCGGCGGTCAGGTGCGGAAAGCTCTGCTGGCCCTGCGGGACGTACGCCATGCCCCGCGCCACCCGCTCGTGCGGCCCGAGACGGGTGACGTCCTCGCCGTCCAACTCGACGGTGCCGGCACTCGGGCGCAGCAGCCCGGCCGCGACCCGCAGCAGGGTGCTCTTGCCGGCGCCGTTGTGCCCGAGCACGGCGGCCACCCCGTCGGGCGGGACGGCGAGGTCCACCCCGTGCAGCACCCGCGAGCGTCCGTACCCGGCGTGCACCCCACGCAGCGTCAGCATCATGCCTCCCGAACTGTGGAGCCTGCCCCGGCGTCGACCGGGTGGCCAAGGTAGACCTCCTGGACGCGCGGGTCCGCCTGGACCTGCGCCACGGTGCCCTCGCTGAGCACCCGACCGGCGTGCAACACGGTGACGGTGCGCGCGAACCGGCGCAGGAAGTCCATGTCGTGCTCGATCACCACCACCGTGCGGTCCCGGCTCACCGTCTCCAGCAGGGCGCCGGTGGCGTCGCGTTCCTCGTGGCTCATCCCGGCGACCGGCTCGTCGAGCAGCAGCAGCCGGACGTCCTGCACCAGCAGCATGCCGATCTCCAGCCACTGTTTCTGGCCGTGCGCGAGCGTCCCGGCGAGGTGCCCGGCGCGCCCGGTCAGCCCGATGGTCTCCAGGGCCGCGGCCACCTCGTCGGGAATGACGCGCCGACGACGGGCCAGGGTCGCCCAGCCGCGACGGGCGCCCGCCGCGATGTCGAGGTTCTGCAACACCGACAGCTCCTCGAAGACCGTCGAGGTCTGGAACGTGCGCCCGATGCCCAACCGGCTGATCCGGTGCACCGGGCGGCCCAGCAGCTCGTGCTCACCGAACCGGACCGAACCGGTGGCCCGGACCAGGCCGGTGATCGCGTCGACGAGTGTCGTCTTGCCGGCGCCGTTCGGCCCGATCAGGAACCGGATGTCACCGGCGGGCACCTCCAACGAGACACCGTCGACGGCGGTGAACCCGTCGAAGCTGACCCGCACGTCACGGACGGACAACCCGTCCAGCCGCTCCTCGCTCATGCCGCCGGCACCTCCGCCCGCTCGGCGCGTCGCCGAGTCGTTGGTAACCACAGACGTCGACGCGCTGCGACGCCGTCCTCCCGGCGGCGGGCCAGCGCCCACAGCGACGCCAGGCCGCCGGGAAGGAACGCCACCACCACCACGAAGAGCAGACCCTGCAGGTACGTCCAGGTGCCGGGAAAACGCTCCGACAGGGCGGTACGCGCCCAGGCCACCGCCACCGCGCCGAGCACCGGACCAAGCAGGGTGGCCCGGCCGCCCACCGCGACCCCGATGACGAACTCGATCGACGGGACGATGCCGATCAACGCGGGCGAGATGATGCCCACCGCCGGCACGAACAGCGCCCCGGCCAGCCCCGCCATGCCCGCCGCCACGACGTACGCGACGAGCTTGACCGACGCCGGGTCGTAGCCGAGGAAACGGACCCGCTCCTCGCCGTCACGGACCGCCACCAGCAGCTCCCCGTAGCGACTCTGGATGAGTTGGCGGGTCAGCGCGAGCAACGCCAGCAGCGTGGCGGCGATGATGAAGTAGACCATCCGCTGGTTGACCGGGTCGTCGAGGTCGTAGCCGAAGAAGCCCTTGATGTCGGTCAGCCCGTTGGTGCCTCCGGTGGTGCCCTGCTGCCCGATCAGCAGGATCACCATGGCCGCCGCGAGCGCCTGGCTGAGGATGGCGAAGTACGCGCCCCGGACGCGGCGACGGAACACCAGCGAGCCGAGCCCGAAGGCGACAGCCATCGGCAGCAGCACCGTCGCGGGCAGCGCGAACCACGGGCTGGCGAACGGCCGCCACCACAGTGGCAGTTCGTCGAGCTGCCCGTACAGCTGCATGAAGTCGGGCATCCCACCGGGACCCGCGTCGGCGAGCTTGAGGTGCATGGCCATCGCGTAGCCGCCGAGGCCGAAGAAGACGCCCTGGCCGAGGGTCAGCATCCCGCCCCGGCCCCAGGCGATCCCGATGCCGACCGCCACCATGGCGACGCAGAGATACTTGGCGAGCAGCGCCAGCCGGAAGTCCGACAGCGCCAGCGGCGCCACGGCGAACAGCAGTGCCGCGCCGAACGCGAAGCCGGCGGCGGTCCGGAGCCGGGTACGACCGCCGGTGCGGGCCGGAGGTGCGGGGCTGGTGGGCGCCGGTCCGGTGGCGGCGCCGGGGGGCGCGGGGGTGACGGCGGTCATGCGAGGCTCCTGGTCCGCAGGGTGAACAGGCCCTGTGGCCGCCACTGAAGGAACGCGACGATCGCCACGAACACGATCACCTTGGCGACGCTGAGGGTGGTCAGGTACTCCCCGGTGGCCTGGAGCACGCCGAGGGCGAAGGCGACGATCACGCTGCCCTTGAGCTGGCCGATCCCGCCGACCACGACGACCAGGAAGGCGTCGATGATCAGGTTGGTGCCCATGGTCGGGCCGATCGGGCCGAGCAGGGTCAGCGCCACCCCGGCCAGCCCGGCCAGGCCGGAGCCGACGAAGAAGGTGGTCCGGTCGACCCGGGCGGTCGGGATGCCGGACACCGCGGCGAGGTCGCGGTTCTGCACCACCGCGCGGATCCGGCGCCCCAGCGGGGTGAGCCGCAGCGCCAGGGTGAGCGCCGCGACGGCGGCCAACGCCAGGGCCAGGATGAACAGCCGGTTGTTGGCGATGGTCAGCCCGCCGGGCAGCGCCACGTTGCCGGTCAACAGTTCCGGGGCGCGGGTCTGCACGTTCGGGCTGCCGAACACGTCGCGGGCCAACTGTTGCAGCATCAGCGACACCCCCCAGGTGACCAGCAGGGTGTCCAACGGTCGGGCGTAGAGCCGGCGGATGAGCAGCATCTCCAGCAGGACGCCCATCGTGCCGGCGACCACGAACGCCACCGGCAGCGCGACCACAAGTGACAGGCCGGCCCCGGTGATGCTCTGCTGCAGGACGTATGTGGTGTACGCGCCGGCCATGATGAACTCACCGTGCGCCATGTTGATCACGTTCATCTGGCCGAAGGTCAGCGCGAGGCCGAGAGCGATGAGCAGCAGCACCGCGCCGATGCTGATGCCGGTGAAGAGTTGACCGAAGAGGACTGTCACGGTGGGTACTCCGTACTGCTGGTCGGGGGGCCCGGGCAGACCGCGCGGCAACGCGCTCCGCCCGGGCCGGCATCGTCAGCTCAGGCCACTCGCCCAGGGGTAGGTCTTGAGGTACGGGTCCGGCTGGACCGGCTTGCCGGAGTTCCACACCTCGCTGATCAGGCCGTCCGCGCCGATCTTGCCGATTCGGGCGGTCTTGGCGATGTGCTGGGTCGGGCCGTCGACAGTGACCATGCCCTCCGGCGCGTCGAGGGTGATCCCCCCGGATGCGGTGCGGACCTTCTCCACGTCGAAGGCGCCGGCCTTCTCGACCATCGCCTTCCACAGGTGCACCGCCACGTACGCGGCCTCCATCGGGTCGCTCGTCGGCTTGTCCGCCCCGAACTTGGCCTTGTACGCGGCCACGAACTTCGAGTTCGCCGCCCCCGGGGTGGTCTGGTAGTAGTTCCAGGCGGTCAGCTGGCCCTCCAGGTACTGGGTGCCGATCCCCTTGACCTCCTCCTCGGCGATCGACACCGACACCACGGGCATCGCCGCGGCGGTCAGCCCGGCCGACTTGTACTCCTTGAAGAAGGCCACATTGCTGTCACCGTTGAGGGTGTTGAACACGGCGTCGGCCCCGGCCGACTTGACCTTGTTGACGATCGTGCCGAACTCGGTGGACCCGAGCGGCGCGTAGTCCTCGCCGGACACGGTCATCCCGTTGGCGGCCGCGTACGCCTTGATGATTTTGTTGGCGGTACGGGGAAAGACGTAGTCGCTGCCGACCAGATAGACCGATTTCGCGCCCTGCGCCTTGAGATAGTCGAGCCCGGGAACGATCTGCTGGTTTGTCGTCGCGCCGGTGTAGAAGATGTAGGGCGACTGTTCCAGACCCTCGTACTGCACGGGATAGAACAGCAGCGCCTTGTTCTTCTCGAACACCGGCTTGACCGCCTTGCGGCTGGCCGACGTCCAGCAGCCGAAGACGGCCGCGACCCGGTCCTCGGAGATGAGCTTCTCCGCCTTCTCGGCGAAGGTGGGCCAGTCCGAGGCGCCGTCCTCACCGACGGGCTGGATCTTCTTACCGAGGACGCCGCCAGCCGCGTTGATCTCCTCGACGGCGAGCATGATGGAGTCGCGGACGGTGACCTCGCTGATCGCCATGGTGCCGGAGAGCGAGTTGAGCAGGCCGACCTTGACGGTGTCGCCGGAGACGTCGGCGGCGACGCCTGCCGCACTTGTCTTGTCGGTGGTCTTGCTGCCGCACGCGGTCAACGCTGCCGCGGCGACCAGGGTCATGGCACCCGCCAGGATGCGGCGGCCCCGGAATAATGACATCAATTCTCCCCTGCGGTGCACTCACGTGGCGAATGGACGGTCGGTGCGGTCCGGTGGATCTCAGGTGGGCGATGCCGGGGTCGACGGGTGGACGTCACCGGGGCACCGCAGCGGATGCGGGCAGGGAAAGCGTCGACCGGCATCATTGCGATCGTGTTTCCCGGCCCTTAATTGAGTGTTTCCCGCCAACCGCGCGGCACGGTCGCCAAAAAGACGGCCGACACCGTCGGGGAAAGACGGTGTCGGCCGCTGGAATGCTCGGAAAAATTGCCAGCACAATGGTCGGCGAATGATGTCGCCGATCGTGGACACACATTGGTGGCAGCTGCCCGCAGAGGGCAGATCCTTCACGCAGGAAGTATCTTAGGGCCGAGTCGGGTACGGCTGTCAAGGGTTGCGTCGACCCGGCCGCCGGTCAGAGCTGGGCGAGCACCGTGAAGTCGAGCCCGTCGGCCTCGGCGAGGTAGATGCGCTGACGCACGTGCCGCCGGCGCAACCGCAACCGCCCGCGCGGCCCGTGGTACGCGACGGTGTCGGCGGCCGTCTCGATGGCTCGCACGTCGAGGGTGCGGGCCTGGCCGATCAGCGCGGCCAGCAGCATCACACCCTCGTAACAGGACTCCCCCAGGCTGCCCAGCGGCGGCGCCTCGATCCCGAACCGACGGGCGAACTCGCCGTGGAAGTCGAGGTTCTCCTGGGTCACCAGCCCGGCGAAGAAACCCGCGGTGCTGTACAGCCGGCGGGTCGCGCCGGCACCGCTGGCCAGCAGCATGTTCTCGTCCATCAGGGTGCTCAGCCGCAGACAGCGCTGGTCCAGCCCGGAGCGGGCGAACGCCCGGTTGAACCGCACCGCGTCCGCACCCACGAGCAGCATCAACACCGCGTCGGCGTCGCTGTGCTCGATGCGGCGCAGCACCTCGTCGAACCGGTGCGCGTCCAACGGCAGGAAGTGCTGCCCCACCACCTGTCCACCGCTGCGCAGCGCGTACGACTGGGCGGCTCGCGCGGTACGCCGCGGCCACACGTAGTCGTTGCCGACCACGAACCAGCGACGCGCCCCCTGCTCGCCGGCGAGCAGCCGCATCGCGGGCCACAGTTGGGCGTCCGGCGTCTCGCTGGTCAGGAAGACCCCTTCGGTACGCTCACCGCCCTCGTAGAGTGCGGTGTAGACGTACGGCACCCGGTGCGCGACGCGGGGTGCCAGCGCCTGGCGCACCGACGAGATGTGCCACCCCGTCACCCCCTGCACGGCCCCCACCGACACCAACGCCTCGACCTCGGCGGCAACCTCGGCCGGCGGTGCGCCACCGTCGACGAACACCAGCCGCACTTCCCGACCCAGCACCCCGCCACACCTGTTGATCTCCTCGACCGCGAGTTGCGCACACAGCTCGCAGGTGGGGCCGAACATGCCGGCCGGCCCGCGCATCGGATAGACCAGGGCGATGCTGACCACGGCACGGTCGACGGTCAGCCACGGCGGTGCCGGCGCGGACATGTGCACATGATTGCCCGGTCCACGACGGAAGGCCAGAGCTCACCACGGACCGGGACGACTCGGTAGCATGACAGGGCCACCGGACCAGGGAGTTTCATGTCAGACGTGCCCGGGGCGCCAGCGGACCTGCTGCGCTCGCTCACCCGCGCCGAGCGGCTGCTCTCCCGCCGACTGGGCGCCGTCCTGGCCGACGACGCGCTGACCATCGAGGCGTGGCGGGTGCTCTGCCTGCTCGCCGACGGCCAGGGCCACCCGATGACAGAGGTTTCCGCCGAGGCGTCACTGCCTCCTGGCACCCTCACCAAGCTTGTCGACCAGCTTGTCGACCGTAACCTCGTCTTCCGCCGGATCGATCCGATCGACCGCCGGCGGATCCGCGCCTACCTCACGGCCCGGGGCCGACGCGAGCACGACCGCCTCGACCAGCGGGTCCGCGCCAGCCTCGCCGAGCTGGGCATCACCCAGACCGCCGAGCCGGATGGGGCGCCGGCCGGCGACCTGGTCGGCGCGCTCGACGACCTGATCAGCCGCCTCGACCCGGCCCGCCACCGCGACCACGCCAACGCCGGCCGGGCCGGCAGCCCGCACCGCTGACCCTCCCCGTCCAGCTCTCGGCCGCCGGCACCGCCCGGCGGCCGGCACCGCCCGGCGGCCGACACCGGCCGGCGGCCGACACCGCCCGGCGGCCGACTGTGCTAGGTCGTGAGGTGGGCCCGCAGGGTGTGGGCGTCCGGGGCGGTGGCGGTCCACAGTGTTGCCGGGCCGCCGGCCAGTGGCAGTCGGGCGACGGCCGCGTCGGGCCGGACGTGCGGCGGCTCGGCGGGTCGCGACGGGTCGACCACCAGCAGCGAGCCGGTGGCCGGCGCGCCGTCGAGCACCGCCGGCCCGGCCCAACCCGGTGCCTGTGGGCCCACGGCCAGGGACTGCCGCAGCAGCGGCCGGCCCGCGTAGTCGACCTGGGTGTGCACGACGGCCCCGCCGGGCGTCTCGCCGTACCGGCCGCAGATCAGCTCGTCGCGCCAGCGCAGGCTCGCCCCGGCCGCCAGGTCGATCCTGGATTCGGCGAGATGCGCGCAGCCGGCCGCCGCGACCAACTGTTCCGGAAGCCAGTGCAGCGTGGCCCCGGCCCGCACGACCGCCCGCACCGCCATCCGGGACACCGCGCCCGGTCGGCCCGGTAGGGCGATCGACGCGGCGACGGTGTGCACCCGGACGGCCGCGCCCGGTCCCACCTCGATGTCCAGGCGCAGATCGTCACCGGCGATCGGCCCGGCCGCCCCTCCGACGAGGTGCACGGTGGCGACACCGCCGTCGGCCGGGGTCTGGCGCAGCAGCAGTGGCGTCTCGCCGTGCAACTCGACCAGGACCGTCCCACCCCGACCGTCGGCCCGAGCGACAATCCGGGCGGACGCCCGCATCAGAGCGGGCCGACCGGCACGGCGAGGGGGTGCGCGGTGGCGTGGTGGGCCAACTCGTGCCGGATCCAGTCGGCGACCCTGCTCGCCGTCGGGTCGCCCACGATGGACAGGAAGATGGTCGGCAGGTCGCCGCGTCGGGCCCGCGCGTCGCGGTCCATCACGCCGAGGTCCGCGCCCACCATCGGCGCCAGGTCGGTCTTGTTGATCACGAGGAGGTCGGCCGCGGTGACGCCGGGTCCGCCCTTGCGCGGCACCTTGTCCCCTCCCGCCACGTCGACCACGAAGATCTGCCGATCGACCAGGCCCCGGCTGAAGGTCGCGGTCAGGTTGTCCCCACCGCTCTCCACCAGGACCAGGTCCAGCGGGCCGACCGCCTCGGCCAACTCGTCCACGGCGTCCAGGTTGGCGCCGATGTCGTCGCGGATCGCGGTGTGCGGGCAGCAGCCGGTCTCCACCGCGCGGATGCGCGCCGGGTCCAGCACTCCGGCCCGCCTGAGGAAGTCGGCGTCCTCGGTCGTGTAGATGTCGTTCGTCACCACACCGAGCCGCAACTCGTCGGCGAAGGCACGGCAGAGCGCGGCCACCAGCGCCGTCTTTCCGGACCCGACCGGGCCACCGATGCCGACCCGCAGGGCACGGTCCGCCTGCGCCAGCGGCGGATGCGGGTCGACCCCCGGTTCCGGATGGGTGTGCGGGACGCTCTCGTCGTGCGGTTGGCCGTTCGGTGACGGGGTGATCGGTTCGACAGCGGGCCCAGCGCTCGGCACAACAGTGTCAGGACGCAAAGAGACGCACCTCCCAGGTGGCATGGTTTTCGGCATGGATGTCGGCGAGTGGAGCGGCCGCGGCCGGCAGCCGCTCCGGTGGGTCGTCGGCGGCCCGCGCCGCGTCGGCGGCCGTGCCGTCGCAGGCGTCGGCAAGACCGACGAGCAGGGCTTGGACCTGGTACGGGTCGAGGCCGAGCAGGCGTACGCCGGCGCTGGCCGCACCGGTCAGCGTCCCGTACGCGGCGACCGTGGCGGTCTCGACGCGGGACAGCCCGGCCCCGGCACAGAGCAGCCCCAGCACCAGCGGTTGGTGCACGCCGCAGGACGTCGCGGGTAGGTCACCGAACGGCGCGTCCGGCCAGATGGCCCGGCCGGCGCGCAGCAGCGCTCGACCCTGCCGGCGGGAGATCGTCCGCAGGGTCGGCGACGCGGTACGCGCGTCCAGCTCCACGTCGAGCTGAGCCAGCAGGCCCGACCGGGCCACGGACCCGGGCTCCACCGCCCGGTGCGCGGCCGCCGCGAAGGCCGCGCCGACCAGGCCGGCGGTGGCCAACCGTCCGGCCAGGAACGCCTCCAGCGAGGCCAGGTCGGTGACCCGGCCCGCGGCGACGGCCGCTTCCAGACCGCCGGAGTGCGCGTGCGCCCCGGCCGGGAAGCGCCCGTCGGCCAACAGCAACAGCAGGCTCGATGTCGCCATCAGAACAGGAAGTACCGCTGGGCCATCGGCAGCCGGGTCACCGGGTCGGGCTCCACCACCACCCCGTCGATGCGGACCGTGAACGTGTCCGGGTCCACCTCGATGCGGGGCATCGCGTTGTTCTCCGGCAGGTCGGCCTTGCCCCGCGACCGCACGTCGCGCACCGGCACCACCCGGCGTCGGACGTCCAGACGCAGTCCCGCGTCCAGGGCCGCCGGCGCCACGAAGGCCAGGCTGGTGGCGGCCGCCGCCGCGCCGTACGCCCCGAACATCGGCCGCGGCAACATCGGCTGCGGCGTGGGGATCGACGCGTTGGCGTCACCCATCTGGGCGTACGCGATCATGCCGCCCTTGAGGACCAGGTGGGGTCGTACGCCGAAGAACGCCGGGTCCCAGAGCACCAGGTCGGCGAGCTTGCCCGGCTCGACCGAGCCGACCTCGTCCTCCAACCCGTTGGCCATGGCCGCACAGATGGTGTACTTCGCGACGTACCGTCGGGCCCGGTGGTTGTCGGCGGCGCCGTCGCCCGGCAGCGCGCCGACCCGGTCCTTCATGACGTGCGCGCTCTGCCAGGTCCGCATGATCACCTCGCCGACCCGACCCATCGCCTGCGCGTCGGAGCCGATGATGGAGATCGCGCCGAGGTCGTGCAGCAGATCCTCGGCGGCCATCGTGGACGGTCGGATCCGGCTCTCGGCGAAGGCCAGGTCCTCCGGCACCGACGGGTTGAGGTGGTGGCAGACCATCAACATGTCCAGGTGCTCGGCGAGCGTGTTCGCGGTGTACGGCCGGGTCGGGTTCGTCGACGACGGCAACACGTTCGGCTCACTGGCCACCGTGATGATGTCCGGTGCGTGCCCGCCGCCGGCGCCCTCGGTGTGGTACGAGTGGATGGCCCGGCCGCCGATCGCCCGCAGGGTGTCGGCGACGAAACCGGCCTCGTTGAGCGTGTCGGTGTGGATCGACACCTGGACCCCGGACGCGTCCGCCACCCGCAGGCAGGCGTCGATCGCCGCCGGTGTGGTGCCCCAGTCCTCGTGCAGCTTGAACCCGCCCGCGCCGGCCCGCAACTGCTCCCAGAGCGCTTCGGTGGAGACGGTGTTGCCCTTGCCGAGCAGCAGCACGTTCACCGGCAGCGTGTCCAGGGCCTCGTGCATCCGGGCCAGGTGCCAGGCGTTCGGGGTGACGGTGGTGGCCCGGGTCCCCTCGGCCGGCCCGGTGCCGCCGCCGACCATCGTGGTGATGCCGCTGGCCAACGCCTCGGTGACGATCTGCGGGCAGATGAAGTGCACGTGGGTGTCCACCGCGCCGGCGGTGAGGATCCGACCGTTACCGGCGATCACCTCGGTGGCCGGGCCGATGACCAGGTCGGGGTGGACGCCGGGCATGGTGTCCGGGTTGCCGGCCCGGCCGAGTGCCACGATCCGCCCGTCGCGCAGCCCCACGTCGGCCTTGACCACACCCCAGTGGTCGAGGACCACGGCGCCGGTGATGACGGTGTCCAGCGCCCCTTCGGCGCGGGTCGCACGGGACTGGCCCATCGACTCGCGGATCACCTTCCCGCCGCCGAAGACCGCCTCGTCGCCGCCGACGCAGTGGTCGGTCTCCACCTCGATCAGCAGGTTGGTGTCGGCCAGCCGGATCCGGTCACCGGTGGTCGGCCCGTACAGGTCGATGTAGCGGTCCCGCCGCACGGCGCTCACCGCGACGACCCGCTGGCGTCCGGCGCGTCCAGCGGACCGGCGCACTCGCCCCGCAGTCCGGGCACGACGCGCGCTCCCCCGAACGGGACGAGGTCGACGCTGCGGCTGATGCCCGGCTCGAACCGGACCGAGGTGCCCGCCGGCACGGCGAGCCGTTGCCCCCAGGCGGCGTCCCGGTCGAACGCCAGCGCCGGGTTGGACTCGGCGAAGTGGTAGTGCGATCCCACCTGTACCGGTCGGTCGGCGGTGTTCA
The DNA here is from genome assembly GCF_043197345.1 of Micromonospora sp. NPDC049175. NCBI lineage: Bacteria > Bacillati > Actinomycetota > Actinomycetes > Micromonosporales > Micromonosporaceae > Micromonospora > Micromonospora sp. NPDC049175. The sequence goes on from NZ_JBICSY010000006.1 coordinate 375,925, forward strand.
CCACGAGCACTGTGGTCACCGGACGGCCCACGTTGATCTCGACCGGGCCGGCGGCCGGCAGGATCTCCCCCGGGATCACGGGATCGGGTGGTGCACCGTCACCAGCTTGGTGCCGTCCGGGAACGTTGCCTCCACCTGCACCTCCCTCAGCAGCTCGGGGATGCCGTCCTGGACGTCGTCGCGGCTGAGCACGGTCCGGCCCGTCGACATCAGGTCGACCACCGACTGGCCGTCGCGGGCCCCCTCCAGCAGGAACGCGGTGATCAGCGCGACCGCTTCGGGATAGTTGAGGCGCAGGCCGCGTTCGCGGCGGCGGCGGGCGACATCGGCCGCGACATGGACGAGCAGGCGGTCCTGCTCGTGCGGGCTGAGAAACACGGGGCTCTCCCGGTGGGGTAAGCGTGCCCCGCTCGTCGTCGGCTCCGCACTGAGCCACGCCGGGCGGCAACACACCCGGGAGTACGAGCTGGAGTCACACGACCGCCGAGCCGCCGCCGACGGGTCGACCCGGGACTCCACCATCCCGGCCCGAACGACGGGCAACCGGCGGTGTCCGGTCGGATGCGGACCGCACCGCCCACCGCTGAGCAGACCGTAGAGGATCGCCACCGACCAAGGCAACAGTCGACCACGGATGGGTCGGGCACCCGCGTGTCCTGGTCCGCGGCGGCGTGCGGTCCGGTGAGAGCATGACCTGGGCGGGCTTTCCGCCGTCCCGGTCGGGCTGCGGCGCGATCGGGCACCGGCCGCTGGGGAGGCATCCGATGCAGGAGTCAGCGCCCGCGGCGAACGGTGACGGCGAGCGGCGGCTGCGGACGCTCACCGTGGTCGGGGTGGCCGCCAACGTCCTCGGCGTGGTCACGGCGGTGGAGAGCGTGCTGCGCCGGGACGCGCTGCCGCGATCGACGTGGATAAGCCGAATCAGCAGGTCGTCGTGAAACACGCCGGCGGGGCCACCGACGGGCTCGACCTGTACCACGACTGGGCGGACATCCGGTCGGACAACATCCAGGTGGCCAACCCGCCGAACGTCTACCAGTTCTCGGGCGGCGACCCCCGCCGGGCGTACCAGGACTGCGCCCGGGGCGGCTCCGGGTCGGCGCGGGCGTCGTTCACACCGGGGGCGGACTTCTGCTTCCGCACCTCGGAGGGGCGCGTGGGGTTCGCGACCATCGCCCCGCCCGGCAGGGATCAGGTGTTCGTCGTCCACGTCGTGGTCTGGGAGGCCACCGGCGTCTGAGGTCGGCGCGCGGGACGGCTGTTCCGGTGCGGGCGTTCGCCGTACCGGACCGTTCGGGGACAACCCGGTGGACGCCGAAATGCTACGAAGAGGACGTGCCTGACCTGACTGGTTTCCCTGCCGCCTCGTCCCTCACGACTCCGCGACTGCTGTTGCGCCCCTTGCGGGGCGATGATCTGGACGCGTTCGCCGCGGTCAACGCGCAGCCCGAGGTGATGCGCTACATCCATGACGGCCGCACCCTGGACCGGGCCGCGACCGCGGAGCGTCTGGCCACCTACCAGCGGCACTGGGACGAGCACGGTTTCGGCCTGTACCGGGTGGAGGTCAGAGAGACCGGCGAGCTGGCCGGTTTCACCGGACTGGCGACGCCGACGTTCCTGCCCGAGATCATGCCGGCCGTGGAGATCGGCTGGCGGCTCGGCCGCGCGTACTGGGGTCGGGGCCTGGCCACCGAGGCGGCCCAGGCCGTTGTCGCCCACACCCGTGCCGCGCTCGCCCTGCGGCGGCTGGTCAGCATCCACGTCGTCGGCAACGAGGCGTCGGCGCGGGTGATGGTCAAGCTGGGCATGTCGCTGGAGCGCGAGACGGTGCAGCCGGACACCGGCCGCCGGGTCCGGGTCTACGCGATGGACCTGTAGGCGGTGGATCCTCTGGCTGGGCTGGGACACCCGGTACACGGTCGACGAGCAGACCGGCGCGACCAGCGGCCCGTAGAATCGGGGCATGGCCCTGCGACCGGCTCATGTGAACATCAAGGCAGTCGATCCCGTCGCGGTCGGCGAGTTCTGGGCTCAGGCGCTCGGCTGGAACGCGTTCCACCCCGGCGTCACCACGTACGTCGGGCCCCGAGCCGAGCTGGTCTGGCCCGACCCGGACTTCCTGGGCATCGACATCGTCCCGGTGCCCGAGCCGAAGACAGCGACAACGAACCGCATGCGTCTCGAACTCGCCAGCAGCTCGTCCGGACACCGGGCCGAGCTGCTGGCCCGGTTGGAGAGGCTTGGCGCGAAACCCGCCGGCGCCGATCGGCTCGGCGCGTCCTGCGCCCTGCTGGCCGATCCGGAGGGCAACGAGTTCTGCGTACCAGGACCGCAGGAGACCGGCCGGGACACCGGTCCCATTTCCGCGGTGGTCATGGACTGCACCGACCCGCCCGCCATGGCTCGCTTCTGGGGCGCGGCGATCGACTGGCCCGTGGTTGCCGTCACCGGCGAGCGGGCCACCCTGCGGTCCGGCCGCGGCACCGGACCGGACCTCACCTTCGTCCGCGTCCCCGGCACCACGCCCACACTCGACCGGCTGCACCTCGACCTGCGGCCCGACACCGGCGACGACCAGGCCGCCCAGGCCGTTCGCCTGCGCGCGCTCGGTGCCGCCGATCTCGACGTGGGCCAGGGCGGCGACGTCTCCTGGATCTGCCTGACCGACCCTGACGGACATGAGCTCTGCGTCCTCGCAGCTCCCGGGGGCGAGTCCGGCTGATCAGGCCGGAACACCCGCGCCGGAGTCAGCGGCCCGACCCGGGGGCAGCAGCCAGAGGTAACCCGCCTCTTCCCGGACGGGGAGCGGCTCGGCCGGTTTGCCGTCCGGGCGGTTGACACACAGGCCGTTCGGCCCGAAACGCCGGCGGTGCACCGGGGACTCCAGCGCGCGGATCGGAGATCAAAGCATGCGCGCTTGCCCTTGATCGGCGAGCGTGCGCACGATGCGAGGGGCCAATTTCGGACAGTTGGAGAATTGGCCAAGGCATTCAGCGTGGTCATTCGGGATTTTTCGGGTTGTGCCCTTTCTTCCGAACCCTGGACCGGTTCATAACAGGCGTCATACCTTCGATGTGGGAGCGCCAATATCCTTATCGCCTCTCGGATGAGCGACCGGCCGAAACGGCCAGATCCGCCCCGCCGGAGAAGGCAATCGGAAAGGGACCGAATTATGCCTGATTCCCCGTATCCTAATCCACCCGATCCCGCCGACGCGTCGTTCACCAGGCGCGTACTCCTCCGCATCGGCGGCGTGCTCGGCCTGACTGCCGCCGGCATCGCCGCGGTCGGTGCCGGCGCGTCAGCGAATGACACCGGCGCGCCGGCTGTCCCGGACGCTCCGGGCGGATTCGGCGCCCCGCCGGCACCGGGGATCGCCCCCCAGCAGGCGAACCGGGCCCGCACCGGGAGCATTACCAACGTCCGGCCGGGCCAGGCGACGGGGCCCGCGCCCGGCACCGCCTCCGGGGCCCGTCTCGCCCCCAACCACAGCCGCATCATCAACACCCCGCTGAGCCGCCGCCCGGCGCCGTGGACCGTGGAGGGCTGAGCGATGCAGCTGCATTTCCGCAACAGCTACGGCCCTCGGATCTGGGTCGCGATCATGTACTACGACACCGGCTGCAACTCCGACGGGTCCTCGTGGGCGACCCGGGGCTGGTGGACCATTGACAACGGCGGCCAGGCGTACGTGCTGAACACGAACAATCGCTACGCCTACTACTATGCCGAGGCCGCCGACGGCACGGTGTGGACCGGCCCGTACGGACCCATCTACGTCCCGCAGACCGCCTTCAGCTGGTGCTCGAATACCGGCAGTACCAACGCGCGGGTCGTCGGGCTCCGCGAGGTCTACATACCCAGCGACAAGCACACGATCAATCTCGTACCGTGAGCCGCCACTCCCGCTCGGGCCCGATCCGGGCGTGGATGACGAGCGACCTTCATGATCGGCGAGCCAGAACCCAGCCGGGCCGGTCGGTCAGTGGGCCGCGGCCGGCTGCGGCGTGGGCATCGCGGCGAACGGCACATCGATGTTCTCCGCCACGCCGGGCGGTCCGTCGGGGTGCCGCCACAGTCCGCGGTCGCGCAGGATCGGCAGCACGCCCTCGCCGAACCAGTACGCCTCCTCCAGGTGCGGATAGCCGGAGAGGATGAACTCGTCGATCCCGAGCGCGTGGTACTCGGCGATCCGGTCGGCGATCTCGGTGTGGCTGCCCACGAGCGCGGTGCCGGCCCCGCCGCGGACCAGCCCGACCCCGGCCCACAGGTTGGGTGCGACCTCCAGGCCGTCGCGGGAGCCGCCGTGCAGGTCGAGCATCCGGCGCTGTCCCTCGGACTCGCTGCGGCGCAGCCCGTCCTGCACGGCCCGGATGTCGGCCTCGGCGATCCCGTCGAGCAGCCGGTTAGCCTGCGCCCAGGCCTGCTCGGCGGTGTCCCGGGCGATGACGTGCAACCGGATGCCGAAGCGCAGCTCGCGCCCGGCGTCGGCGGCCAGCGCCCGGACCCGGGCCAGTTTGGCGGCGACAAGCGCCGGGGGCTCGCCCCAGGTCAGGTAGACGTCGCTGTGCCGTACCGCCACCGGCAGGGCGGCGGCGGACGACCCACCGAAGTAGACGGGTGGGACCGGGTCGGGTAGCCGGTGCAGCCGCGCCTGCTCGACGCGGACGTGGGCGCCGGCGTGGTCGACCGTCTCGCCGCGCCAGAGCGCGTGCGCCACGTGCAGGAACTCGTCGGCCCGCGCGTACCGGGCGTCCTTGTCCAGGAAGTCACCGTAGGCCCGCTGCTCCGACGACTCGCCGCCGGTGACCACGTTGAGCAGCAGCCGGCCCCGGGACAGCCGTTGGAAGGTCGAGGCCATCTGGGCGGCGAGGGTGGGTGAGGTCAGCCCGGGTCGGAAGGCGACCAGGAACTTGAGGCGCTCGGTCACCTCGGTCAGCATCGCCGTGCTCAGCCAGGCGTCCTCGCACCAGGCGCCCGTCGGGGTGAGCGCGCCGACGAAGCCGAGTTGTTCGGCGGTGCGGGCGATCTGTCCCAGGTACGCCACGCTGGCCGGGCGGGCTCCTCCGGCGGCGCCTGTCGGTACGCCGTGTCCGCCGCCGACGATGTCCCGGCTGTCGCCGTTGGTGGGCAGGAACCAGTGGAAGGTGAGGGTCATCGCGGCTCTTTCCTCCAGCGGGGACGGGCGGCGCACGCGGTGCGGCGGGCACCTCCTGAGGGGTGGGACGATCGCGCCGACAGCCTACCCATAAAACCTATCGGGTTAGTAGGCTACCGCCCACGCACTCACGCCGGTCGACGCGGCCCGGCACACCTGACCACCCAAGGAGCCGCCATGCGTACCCCCTCGGTCCGCCGTCCCCCGCACCACAGTCGCCTGGCCACCGCCGCGCTGACGACCGTGGCCCTGCTCGCCACGGCCATCCTGAGCGCTTGTGGCGGCTCCGCCGACGCCGGGGAGGGCGGGGGCAAGCTCCGGATCGGGTACCAGCGCTTCGGCGGCCTCAGCCTGGTCAAGGCGCGCGGCGCCGCGCCGGACGTGGAGTGGTCGCTGTTCGAGAGCGGCCCGGCGCTCACCGAGGCCCTCAAGGCCGGCTCGATCGACATCGGACAGGTCGGCGAGGCCCCACCCGTCTTCGCCGCCGCCGGGAAGATCCCGTTCTCCATCATCGGGACCTCGGCGCCGATTCCGCAGGGTGAGGCGGTGCTCGTCAAGGCCGACCGGGGTTACCGCAGCTTCGCCGACCTCAAGGGCAGGACGGTGGCGCTGAACAAGGGGTCGAACGTGCACTGGCTGCTGGTCCAGCTCCTCAAGGCGAACAACATGACCCTGAAGGACATCCAGGTCAAGTACCTCAAGCCCGCCGAGGGGCGACCCGCGTTCGACGGCGGCCAGGTCGACGCCTGGGTGATCTGGGACCCGTACTTCGCGCTGGCCGAGCAACCGGGGGTCCAGGTGCTCGCGGACGCGACGGGTCTGGCCAGCAACCGGGAGTACGTCCTGGCGGCCCCGGACGCCGTCACGAAGCGGTCGGACGACGTCAAGGCGTTCCTCCAGCGCTACCGGGAGGTGACCGACTGGGGCATCGCCCATCCCGAGGAGCGGGCCAGCACCCTCGCGCCGGAACTGAAGATCCCGCAGGACGTCACCAGCCGCGCCCTGGCCCGCAGCGCCCGGCCGCTGGCCCCGGTCAGCCCGGCCATCGGCGACGAACTCCAGGCGATCACCGACAGCTTCATCGCCCTGGAGCTCATTCCCGGGCCGGTCGACCTGCGGTCCCGGGTCGACGACCGGTTCAGCGCGGTCTTCCAGTGAGCCGGACCACGCTCGCCGAGGCACCCGACGAGGTCGTGACCGCCGCGCCCGCTTTGCCTCGGCGTCCCCGGCCGACCCGGCGCTACCGGCGGCTGATCAGCCCGGTGGCGCTGGTGCTGGGCTGGGAGTTGGCTGCCCGGACCGGGTTGCTGGCACCGGAGAAGCTGCCCGCGCCCAGCGACGTCCTCGCCACCGGCTGGCGGCTGACCCGGGACGGGACGCTCCTCGTGCACCTGCTGGACTCCCTCACCCGCGCCGGGGCGGGGCTGCTGATCGGCGGCGTCCTGGCGCTGGTCCTGGGCACGGTGGCGGGGCTGCTGCGCCTCGGCGACGACCTGGTCGACCCACCGGTGCAGATGGCCCGGATGCTGCCGCACCTGGGCCTGGTCCCGTTGCTGATCATCTGGGTGGGGATCGGCGAGTCACTCAAGATCAGCCTGGTGGCCCTGGGCGCGTTCTTCCCCATCTACTTCAACACCTACGCCGGCATCCGGGACATCGACGAGCGGCTGGTGGAGGCCGCCCGTACCTGTGGGCTGGGCCAGGCCGCCCGACTGCGGCACGTGGTGCTGCCCGGCGCGCTGCCGTCGCTGTTCCTCGGCCTGCGCCTGGCGATCGGCGCGGCCTGGCTCAGCCTGGTCGTCGGCGAACAGGTAAACGCCCAGACCGGCATCGGCTTTCTGATGATGGAGGCGCGGGAGTTCAGCCAGACCGACGTGGTGGTGCTCGGCCTGCTCGTCTACGCCCTGCTCGGGCTGATATCCGACCTTGCGTTGCGGGTGCTGGAGAGGAGGATGTTGACATGGCGTCGCGGATTGCGGGCCACCTGACCGGTACGACGCCGGTGTTGACCGCGCACGCGGTGCACCGGGCGTTCGGGCCGACTGTCGTGTTGGCCGGAGTCGACCTGACCATCGCCCGGGGCGAGGTGGTGGCGCTGCTGGGCGGCAGCGGCTCCGGCAAGAGCACCCTCCTGCGGATCCTCGCCGGGCTGGACGGCGAGGCCAGCGGCGACATCGTCGTGCACGGCACCGCCGCCGTGGTCTTCCAGGAGCACCGGTTGCTGCCCTGGAAGCGGGTGGCGCCCAACGTCGGGCTCGGGCTGACCGGCGCGGACACCGCCGGCCGGATCGGCCGCGCGCTGGCCGAGGTCGGGCTCGCCGAACGGGACCGCGCCTGGCCGGCGGAGCTGTCCGGTGGGCAGGCGCAACGGGTCGCCGTGGCACGGGCCCTGGTCCGCGAACCGGACCTGTTGCTGCTCGACGAGCCGTTCGGGGCCCTGGACGCGCTGACCCGCCTGCGGATGCAGGTCCTGCTGCGCCGGCTGCGCGCCGAGCACGGCTTCGCCGCCCTGCTTGTCACCCACGACGTGGAGGAGGCGCTGTTGCTCGCCGACCGGATCCTGCTCCTCGACGAGGGCCGCATCGCCGCGGACCTGCCCGTCGACCTGGCCCCCACCCGTACGCCGGACGACCCGGCCTTCGGCGCGCTGCGCCGGCACCTGCTCGATCGACTCGGCGTACCCACCACCTGACGAGCGGAGACCCGATGACCCGCTGGACCCCCGATCCCACGTTCTATCCCTCCCCGCGGGAGGCGGTGGCCGCGCCGGCGGAGAAGCTCGCGTACGTGGCGGCCTTCGACCGGACGGCCACACGCCCGGACGCCATCGTGGTGCTGGACACCGACCCCGACTCCCCCACCTACAGCACCGTGGTCGGCTGGACGGATCTGCCGCACCTCGGCGACGAGCTGCACCACTTCGGATGGAACGCGTGCAGCAGCGCGCTCTGCCCGACCGCCCCGCACCCGCACGTCGAGCGGCGCTACCTGATCGTGCCCGGTCTGCGGTCGTCGCGCATCCACGTGCTCGACACGCAGCCCGATCCGCGCCAGCCCCAGGTGGTCAAGGTCATCGGCCCGGAGGAGTTGGCGAAGAAGGCCGGCTACTCGCGCCCGCACACCGTGCACTGTGGTCCGGACGGCATCTACCTCTCCGCCCTCGGCGGCGCGGACGGCGCGGAGGGGCCGGGCGGCATCGCCATCCTCGACCACACCACGTTCGACGTACGCGGGGCGTGGGAGTCCGACCGGGGTCCGCAGTTCCTGGCGTACGACGTGTGGTGGCACCTCACCCAGGACGTGCTTGTCACGAGCGAGTGGGGCACCCCGTCGATGATCGAGGACGGGATCGTCGGTGAGTTGCTGCTGGGCCGACGCTACGGCCACGCGATCCACTTCTGGGACCTCGCGAAGCGTCGACACGTGCAGCGCGTCGACCTGGGCGATCAGTACCAGATGCCGCTGGAGCTGCGCCCCGCGCACGACCCGACGAAGTCGTACGGGTTCGTCGGGGTGGTGATCAGCGTCGAGGACCTGTCCGCCTCGGTGTGGCTGTGGCACCGCGACGGCGACGCCTGGGCGGTCACCAAGGTGATCGACATCCCGGCGGAGCCGGCCGACCCGGCCGATCTGCCCGACCTGCTCAAGCCGTTCGGCGCGGTGCCGCCGCTGGTGACCGACATCGACCTGTCCGTCGACGACAGGTTTCTCTACGTCTCCTGCTGGGGCACCGGGCAGCTCCGCCAGTACGACGTCAGCGACCCGCTGCACCCCGTGCAGACCGGCTCGGTACGCCTCGGTGGGATCGTCCGCCGGACCGCGCACCCGTCCGCGCCGGACGAGGCCCTCGCGGGCGGCCCGCAGATGGTCGAGGTCAGCCGCGACGGCCGGCGGGTCTACGTCAGCAACTCCCTCTACGGCGCCTGGGACGACCAGTTCTACCCCGACGGCGTGGGGGCCTGGCTGGCGAAGGTCGACGTCGACACCGACTCCGGCGGGCTCACCGCCGACGAGAGGTTCTTCCCGCACGGGGAGGAGTTCCGCGGGCTGCGGGTGCACCAGACCCGGTTGCAGGGCGGGGACGCGTCCTCCGACTCGTACTGCTTCCCGTGACCGTCACCACCTGGGTGACGCTCGCCGCGCTCGGCGCGTTCCACGGTCTGAACCCGGCGATGGGTTGGCTGTTCGCGGTGGCCCGGGGTCTGCAGGAGCGCAGCCGGGCGGCGCTGCTGCGGTCGCTGCCGCCGATCGCGGCGGGGCACCTCGCCTCGGTGGGTGTCGTCGCGGCGCTGGTCAGCGCGACCCGGTCGGTGACGGCGAGCACCGCCCTGGCGGTGGTCGGCGGTGTGCTGCTCGTCGCGTTCGGGCTGTGGCGGCTGCTCTCCGAACGGCACTTCCGCTGGGCGGGGATGCGGCTGTCCTCGGCGCAGCTCGCCGGCTGGTCGTTCCTCATGTCGTCGGCGCACGGCGCGGGGCTGATGCTGCTGCCGCTGCTGGTGGCCGCGCCGGTGTCCGGGGGTCATGCCGGGCACCTGGCCGCCGCGCCGGTCGGTGCGCTGTCCGGGCTCGCGGCGGCGGGGGTGCACACCGTGGCCATGCTCGGCACGGCCCTGGTCGTGGCGATGCTCGTCTACCAGGTGCTCGGGGTCGGGGTGCTGCGTCGGGCGTGGTTCAACGTTGATCGGCTCTGGGCCGGCGTGCTTGTCGCGGCCGGGCTCGTGACGCTCATCCGGGCGTGAACGACCATCGTGGATGAAGTGAACCTGTGATCTGATGTTTCCGTGACCACTCCCACTCCCCTCATGCGGCTGGTGGCCGGTGTCTGGGGGTTCAAGACCCTCGCCGTCGGCGTCGAGCTGGGCCTGTTCACCCGGCTGGCCAGCGGGCGGACGATGACCGTCGACGAGGTCGCCGCCGAGTTCGGGCTGCCCGACCGGCCCGCGGACCTGTTGCTGGCCGCCAGCGCCTCGCTCGGCCTGCTGGAGAAGGCCGGCGACGGCTACCGCAACACGGAGTTGGCCGAGCAGTTCCTGGTCGAGGGTCGCCCCTACTACTTCGGCGCGCAGGTGCGCTACTCGGACCTGCGCACCTACCTGCCCTGGCACCGCATCGGCGAGGCGCTGCGCACGGATCGGCCGTTGACCTGGGACCCGGAGGCCCAACAGTCGATGTTCGACACCGAAGATCCGGCGATGCTGGCCCAGTTCTGGGACGCGATGTTCTCCACGTCGAGCTTCACCGCCAGCGCGTTGGCCGACGCGTACGACTTCTCCGCGCATCGCCGCCTGCTCGACGTGGGCGGCGGGGCCGGCGCGTTCCCGATCGAGTTCTGCCGCCGCCTGCCGGACCTGCGGGCCACCGTGCTGGACCTGCCGCACGTGTGTGAACGGGCGCGGGAGCGGATCGCGGAGGCCGGTCTGACCGAACGGATCGAGGCGGTCGCCGGGGACTTCCTCGTCGACCCGGCGCTGCCGGGCGGGCACGACGTCATCCTGCTCAGCATGATCCTGCACGACTGGGACGAGCCCACGAACCGGGCGCTGCTGGCCCGCTGTCACGCGGCGCTGCCGCCCGGTGGGGCGATCGTCGTCTGTGAGCTGCTGCTCAACGACGAGCGCACCGGGCCGCCGGAGGCGGCGCTGATGGGCATGAACATGCTCGTCGAGACCGAGGGCGGGCGCAACTACTCGGGCGCGGAATACCGTGCCTGGCTCACCGACGCCGGTTTCGTCGACGTGCGTACGGTGCCGTTCGACGCCCCCGGCGCCAACGGCGCGGTGGTGGCGCACCGGCCCTGACCGACGCGACACCCGGCCCCGGTGCGAACCCTGGGCCGGGTGTCGCGGCGTCTCACGACGCCGGCGTCCGATCGGCTACCGGTACGGGGTCAGGCGCGAGCCTTGGCCGGCTGCTTCATGAAGTCCATGATCGCCTTGTTGACCTCGTCGGCGTGGGTCCACGGGATGCCGTGCGGAGCGCCCTTGAGAGTGATGAGGTTGGCGGTGGGCATCATCGGCCCCAGCCGCTGACCGGTCACCGGATAGGGCAGCACCCGGTCCTGGTCACCCTGCATGATCAAGATCGGTACGTCGATCTTCGGCAGGTCCTGGCGGAAGTCCTCCTGCCAGGCGTCCACACTGTCGTGGGTGGCCTTGGCCGAGGCCATCGCGCCGATCTGCCAGTGGCCCCGATACGCGTCCTCGCTGACCCGCTTGCCCATGTTCTGGTCCGGGTTGAAGAACGCGTCGCAGAACGACGTCAGGTACGCGTAGCGGTCCTTGATGATGGCGTCCTGGAAGCCCTTGAAGAGGCTCGTGTCGACGCCCTCCGGGTTGTCCTTCGCCTTGGCCAGCATGGGTTGCAGCGGGCTGAGGAGAACGCCGCGACTCACTCGGCGGGAGCCGTAGTTGGCCAGGTAGCGGACCACCTCGCCGGTGCCCATCGAGTGGCCGACCAGGGTCGCCTCGTTCAGGTCCAACTCGGTCATCAGCACGTCGAGGTCAGCCGCGAACGTGTTGTAGTCGTACCCGAAGGCTGGTTGCGCCGAGTTGCCGTAACCGCGTCGATCGTAGGTGATCGTCCGGTATCCGGCCTTGAGGAGCGCGTTCGTCGCCTTCTCGAAGGTCGCCCCGTTGAACGGGAAACCCGCGATCAGCACGACCGGCTTACCGGAACCGTGATCCTCGTAGTACAGGTCGATGGGCGCGGAGTTTTCCGTACCCACGGTGATGAAAGGCATGCTTGTCTCCTGCTCCGGTCTCGGGCTGTCGGACGTCGCGGCTTTCCCGCCGAGTCGGCGGATATGCCGGCGGCGGGAATCGCCCAGCACGCCGGACCGGGGGCGTGCCGATCGGGGCAGAAGCGCCTAGCCTCGACGCGTGAGTCCTTCTCCCCGGCTGCGGGCCGTCAGCGACCTGCACATCGCCTACCCGGAGAACCGCTCGTTCGTGCAGGAGCTGCGCCCGGAGCACGACGGCGACTGGCTGCTCGTCGCCGGTGACGTGGCCGAGCGGTACGCCGACGTCCAGTGGGCACTGGAGGTGCTGAGCAGCCGGTTCGCCACTGTCGTCTGGGCGCCGGGCAACCACGAGTTGTGGACCCCACCCAACGACCCGGTGCAACTGCGCGGCGAGGCGCGCTACCAGGAGCTGGTCCGACTGTGCCGTGGCCTGGGCGTCGTCACCCCGGAGGATCCGTACCCGGTCTGGGACGGCGTGGGCGGCCCGGCCACGATCGCCCCCCTCTTCGTGCTCTACGACTACACGTTCCGGGTGCCGGCGGCGCGTACCAAGCAGGAGTCACTGGATCTGGCGCACGCGGCCGGGGTGGTGTGCACGGACGAGGCGCTGCTGCACCCCGACCCCTACCCGAGCCGCGAGGCGTGGTGCGACGCCCGGATCACCGAGACCGAACGCCGGTTGGCCGCACGCGACCCGGCCCTGCCGACCGTGCTGGTCAACCACTATCCGCTGGTGCGCGAGCCGACCGACATCCTGTGGTACCCGGAGTTCGCCCAGTGGTGCGGCACCGTCCGCACCCGCGACTGGCACCTGCGCTTCGGCGCGGCCACAATGGTGTACGGGCACCTGCACATCCCCCGCACCACGTTCCATGACGAGGTGCGGTTCGAGGAGGTCTCGCTGGGCTACCCGCGCGAGTGGCGGCGGCGCGGGCCGGTGCCCGATCCCGTGCGCACCATCAACCCCGCCGAGGACGTCCGCCGGATGCGCGGCCTCTCCGGCTCCTCCCGGCCGGTCAGCGGATAACCGCCGCCAGTCGCGCCACACCCGGCCGCGCGCGGGCCACGCGCGGGCCGAGCCGGTTCAAGATCGACTCGGTTTCCGCGATATCGCGGTGTCCGAGCGGCTCGGACACCCCGGCTTCACCGAAACCGAGTCGATCATCATCGCTTTCCCAACAGTCGGGAGGCGGACTCGGCTAAGCGAGCGGCGGAGTGCGACACCCCGAACAGCGGGCCGATCTGGCGCATGGTCAAGTTGGTGCGCCAGTACACGGCCACGAGCAGTAGATCGATGATCACCCACGCTTTGAACCCGGACCGCCACCGGGCTAGCGAGAAATCGATTGGATCCGCCGCTACCTGTCGTAGCCGCACACGTCATGTACCCAGTCGTCCAGATACCGCTCAACGGCGGTTCGGTCGGCGGAATCGAGCGCCAACCACTCTCGTGCTGCGCGTTGCATTTCGGCCCTGGCCTGCTGCCCGTCCTCTGGCTTCAACTCCACCCAGTCGGTGAGCGCGCCCCAGATCAGTTGCATGTTGTAAGCCAGTTCGCCTGCAGCGCGTCCGGAGGCGTCCCACAGCTCCATCCCCACCTCGTAGGGATCCTGAGCGGTCACGAGCTGCTCCACCAGCGCAGTCACCTTTGCGAGGTGCCCTACGTCCACGTCGTCCCAGGCTCGTCCGGTCACAACGGGACCATCGCATGCAGTGAAGATCGACGCCAATCACGAGACATCGTTTAGTCAGGGCCGGGCGAGGACGACAAACGTCGCCCTGCCCTGCCGATCATGAGGTTGACGGACGGTCTGATCTCCACGAGGCCCGCCAACTCCATGATCACCGGGGCGGTAGGGCGGGGCTGGTCAGTGACCGGCCAGCGGTGTGTTCTGGTACGCGGCGAACAGCCAGCGGCCCTCGAATCGCTGGGCGACCAGGGAGTACACGGTGCGCTTGTTGCTGTCGCTGGAACGGTTGTCCAGGTACTCGATGTGCCCGTGCGCGATCAGCAACGCCACATCGTTGGTGATGAAGCGGATGCTCTCGATCCGCCCGATCAGTCGGCTGTTTCGCGCCCACGCCGAGAAGATGATGTCGTGGCCGTCGATGATCTCCTGCCAGCCGTGCTCGATCATCCCGTTCGCGATGATGTAGTCCGCGTCGGGGGTGAAGCACTCGGCGTAGGCGAACGAATCGCCCCAACTGTCGAGCATGTGCTGGTAGTGATCGCGGATCGCGGCCTCGTCGGCGTAGCTGACGGTGGCGGTCATGGGAAGCCCCTCGTCTCGTAGGGCCAGGCAGGCCCGCTACGAAAAGGGCATCGCAGGAGGCCGTGGCACGAATGTGCGCCTGGCGGAAATCCTGCGAGGCGAGCCTGAGACTCGCTGGAGGATCGAAGACTCGATCCCTTCGGAGCCCGAGGCTCCTAAACATTGGTTTCCAGGAGCAACCGTACCAGGGCAGCGGTCAGGGGTTCACCTGTCCGCCTTCGGCAATTGACCAACTGGGATGCCTGCCTCAATCAGGATTCGGCGGTAAATCGGCTCCCAACCGGTCGGGACAGACAACGCGTCCCACACGCCTTCCAGAGGGACGAGACGACGCTCGACCATCTCGTGCTCGGGCGTCCACGCATCCAGGCGGACATCCGCGCGCCACAGTGCCCGCACGAGCACGAGACCCTGCTCCGGCCCCCTCCTGCACCACCCGCGGCTGAAGCCCAGCAATCGACAGCCGAGCACCGTCGCGCACGCCTCTTCGCTCACCTCACGGGCCAGGGTGTCGGACCAGTCCTCGCCGGCTTCCGGGCGTCCGCCCGGAAACTGCCAGTGGTTGCCGTCGTCGCGGACCAGGATCACACGACCACCGACCACGCAGACCCCGGTCGATCCGTGTGGGGTGCCAGCGGGGAGGTTCGACGGCGGATACCAGGAGGACTGCCAGTGGTCGCCAGCCGTGATGATGTCGACGGCTTCCCTGTCGGTTGCGATGTGCACCACGCGATGCTCAGCCCGTCCATGTGGTTACGGCGTGATCTCTCCGATGCCTCGCGGCCACGTCACCGGGTAATACCGACAACCGTCGCCAGTCGCGTCACGCCCGCCAGCGCCGGCTTCGCGCGGGCGACATCGGCGATGAGGGTACGCGCCAACGGCCGGCCCCGGACCTCGTCCAGCGCGACGTGATCCGCGTCGACCTCCCGGGACTTCCTCGGTGCGCTGAGATACCACACGGGCCCCAGCAGCAAGGGTCGCGGCCCACGTGAGACCACGATCAACTCGGTTTCCGGGATATCGCGGTGTCCCACACCCCGCTCGCCGGAGCCGGCGGCGGCCAGGGCCGCTTGGAGCAGCAGCGTCCCGCCCAGGGCCCACTCCCCCGGCGACCGCCGCGTCACGAGGCGGGACCTGCTCGGTTTCGGTCGAGATGTTGCCATAACGACAGCTCCCAATGAGGCGGGCGGCCGCCGGTCCGCGTACGGCGACCGCCCAACCGCTGCTCAGCTCGCGTACACCTCCAGGCCCGACAGCTGTCCGGCCGGCCAGCCGGTGTTGCCGGTGACGGTGATCCGCACGTACCGCGTCTGCGCGGCACTGAAGGTGACCGTCACCTGGTTGCCACTGGCCGGGTCGAACGTGCGCCCCGCCGAACCCGACAACGTCCCGAAGCTCCCCCCGTCGACGCTCCCCTGCACCGCGATGGTCTGCGTCCGACTGCCCCAGGCCGACGACGGCGGCAGCTTCAATACCACCCGCCCGACCGCCCGTGCGGAACCCAGATCGACCTGCACCCACTGGGGAAACGCGCTGTTGGCGCTCTCCCAGTAGCTGTTCGCGTCACCGTCGACCACGTTGCCCGACCCGTAGCTCTGGACGTGACTGCTCTCCGAGGTGGACCGACCCCGGGCAAGGTCCGCGTTGGCCGGGGCGTCGGTGGTGACCGTGACCGCGGAGGACGCGCTGGAGCTGTTGCCGGCCGCGTCGCGCGCGGTCACCGTGAACGTGTACGCGGTGTTCGCGCTCAGCCCACTCACGGTCGCCGTGGTGCCGGTGACGGTGGCGACCACGGTGCCACCCTGCCGCACCTGGTAACCGGTCACTCCGTTGTCGTCGGTGGACGCCGTCCAGGCCAGGGACACGCTCGTCGAGGTCTTGCCGGTCACGGTGAGGCCGCTCGGCGTGCTCGGCGGGTTGTCCGTGGTGCCGCTGGCGGCGTACACCTCGACCTGGGCGAGTTGCGCGGCCGGCCAGCCGGTGTTGCCGCCGATGCTGAGACGGACGTAGCGGGTCGTGGTGGTCGGCAGCGTGCGGGTGACGGTGTTGCCGTTGGCCGGGTCGAAGGCGAACGCCGAGGCCCCGGCGATGGTGCTGAACGATCCACCGTCGACGCTGCCCTGCACGGTGAGGGTCTGGGTACGCGCGCCCCAGCCGGCGGGCAGTCGTACCACGAGCTTGTTGACCTGGTGGCTGGCGCCGAGGTCGACCTGCCACCAGTGCGGGAACGCGCCGCCGCCGCTCTCCCAGTAGCTGCCGGCATTGGAGTCCACCGCGTTGCCCGACGGGAAGCCGCCGCCCTGGCTGCTCGCCGAGGTTGACTTGCCGGCGGCCAGGTCCCCGCCGGTCGGGGGCGGGGTGCCGGTCGTCGGTGGGGTGGGGCGGACCGCGGTGAGCGCGAGTTGGCCCTTGAGCATCCGGCCACCGTCGGCGGTGATCCGCAGATAGTAGTCGGAGGAGCAGGCCACGCCGTCCTCGTCCAGGGCGCGGATGTTCGCGCCGGCCGGGGTGGTGGCCTGGGTCTCGGACGTCTTGGCGATCTGGTTGCCCTCGTTGTACTCGTCGAACATGGACACGTACAGGCCCTGGGAGCCGAGCCGGACCATGTTGTAGATGTGCCGCCAGTAGAAGTCGCCGTGGCGGCGGTGGCCACCTGCGAGGTCACCGGGCATCACGCAGGGCAGGTAGTCGATGCCGCGCGCCGCGCAGTCGGCCATGTCGCCGATGTTGACGTTGTTGTAGTACGAGTCGAGCCCTTCCAGGGTGTCGGTCCGGTAGACCATCCAGGGCGAGATCGCGTTGAAGGCGTGGTAGACGTCGAGGAAGCCGGGGCGGGAGTCCTCTCGGCCGAGCCGCCACCAGGTGGGCACGCCACCGATGACGTAGCAGCCCTGCGCCTTGAACCAGTTGATGACCTCCAGGCAGGGCCCGGGGGTGAAGGGTCGACTCGATTCGCTGAAGCCGAAGCCCCAGATGCAGACGACCGGCTTGCCGTTCTGCCGGGCGTACGCGCTGGACGCGGTGTGCGTCGACATCTTCGTCGTCCAGTCGGTCTTGATGTCCGACTGCATTGTCAGCCAGTCGGTGACGTCGTACATGATGTAGAACTTGCGGCCGTAGCGCTCGGCCGCCGAGCGGACCTTCAGCGTCATCGCGTCGCGGGTCGGCCCCTCGTCGCCGGTCGGGTTGAAGCGTTGCAGGGCGGCGGTGTCGCAGCCGTACTCCTGCATCCACCGGAAGTGGGTGTCGACCGTCTGCTGGTCGTAGGAGGAGAAGAGGGTGGCCGGCGATCCGTTGCCCAGGTTGGGGTACGCGGTCGGGTAGCTGCGTGTGTACTCGCGCATGTCCGGCCAGGACACGATCGTGGTGTTCGCGGGCGAGGGCGGCTGGAACCGGTCGCGGCTCCAGTGCCACCAGCCGCCGATCGGCGCGGAGTCGCCGGGGGCGCTGAACCAGCCCTGGTAGCCGACCGTCACCTTGCCGACCACGTCCCCGGGGGGACTGGCGGCGGAGGCGGGGCTGGCCAGGGCGGTGAGCAGCTCGGTGGTGGAGGCGGCGGCGAGGGCGGACCCACCCAGCACCGACGTGACGAACCTGCGGCGGGAGACCGCCATGTGGACCACTCCTTCGGGACGGAAGGCATTGACGGCCATCGTGGCAGGAGTGGTTGCCGCACCGCAAGAGTACGACTGATCGATGAAATTATTCGTCAGCGCAGCGGAAGTAGTAGAGCGCCCCGCCCCGGGATGTCGAGGGGCGGGGCGCGAGCCGTTCAGGCCGAGAAGTTGCGGAACAACAGCGACGCCAGGCCGAGCGCCAACGCGAGGTTGAAGACTGTGGCACTGGCGAACACGGCCACCGGCCGCCACCCGGCCTCCCGCAGGGACGCGACCCGGACCTCCAGGCCGATGCTGACGAACGCCAGGATCAGGAACCAGACGCGCAGGTCGTTGACGATCGCGATGGTGGCCTTGCCGTCCGCACCGGACCCGTCGAGGTACCAGGTGGCGATGACCGAGGCGGCGATGAAGCCCAGGACGAACTTCGGAAACCGGGTCCACAGCTCGCGCAGGCCCGGCCGTTCCGCGCCGGGCCGCCGCTCCACCCGCAGGGTGAAGTACGCGGTGAGCGCGACCGCGACCACACCCATCAGCGCGTTCTGGGTGACCTTGACGATGCTGGCGATCTGGAGCGCCTCCTCACCGGCGATCGCCCCGGCGGCGGTGACCGCGGCGGTGGTGTCGATGTTGCCGCCGATCCAGGCGCCGGCGACCGCGTCGGACAGCCCGAACACGTCGGCCAGCCAGGGCAGGATGAAGATCGACGGCAGCGCGAAGATGATGACCAGGCTCGCCGTGTAGGCCAACTGTTCCCGCCGCGCCCGTACCGCGCCGGCGGCGGCGATCGCCGCGCTGACCCCGCAGATCGACACCGCCGACGCGAGCAACGCGCGCAGCTTGTCCTCGAGGCCGAACTTGCCGGCCAGCCACCAGGTGAAGAAGAAGACCCCGCTGATCAGCAGGATCGCCTGGGCGATGGCCGGGCCAGCGGCACTTTTGATGACGGCGAGGTTGATCGAGGCTCCGAGCAGCACGAGGCCGGTCTTGATGAAGAACTCGGTCCGGAACGCGGCGGCGATCCGGTCCCGCCACCCCAGCAGCGTGACGGCGACGTTGCCCAGCAGGCCCAGCAGGATGGCGTAGACCGGGTACTCGATCGCCGCCCCGATGTCCTCGACGGCGGTGCCCTCGGCCCACCCGGGAACGTTCTGCTCCAGATAGCGGGTGAGCGCCGCGAGGCCGAGCACGATCACCAGGCCGAGTGCCGTCCAGGCCCAGAACCGACCATCGCGCGCCGTACGGGTGGGGCCGGCCGGGTCCACGGTGGTGGGTGGGCCGCTGGCCGGGGCAGGCTCGACGGCGTCGCCGGTGCCCGTCGCGTCGTCCGCCCGGGTCGCGTCCGTGGTCATCAGGGCACCAGCCCGGCGGGGATGGCACCGAGCAGGACCAGGGCGAGCAGCGCCAGGCCGAGGACGGTCGCCACCCAGTCCTCGTTGAACGCGAGGCGGGACTCGCCCGCCGTCGGTCGGGTGGCCGGTGATTCGTCGGATGTCATGGCGTACCTCCATGGGTGTGAACCGATCCGGCCGTGCCGGATCGGTCGGAAGTGCGGTGCGGTGCCTCGCCGGCGCGCAGGGGTGGCGGTTCGACGCGGATCCGGCGGTGCGGCCGGAGGAGAGATGCGGTGGCGCGGTGCTCAGTCGGTGGCCGGGGTGCCCGGACAGAGCTCACTGGCGGTCCGCATCAGGTCGACGACCCGACGCGAGGTGAGGAACGGACCGACCGGCATTCCCGCATTTTCCTACCTGCGGGATAGGAATTCAAGACCGTCGACGCGGATTCTCCACCCACCGCACCGCGCGGCGTCACCGACGACGAGGCCGGAGCCTCGCCGGCTCCGGCCCCGTCGGTGCGCCCGAGATCGGTCATGATGTGGTGCAGCCGCACACCCGGTCCAGCCCCGGCATCGGGGTGAGCTCGACGGAGGACGGAACCGCGGTCATGCACCGACCTCATCCCGATCGGACGCGAGGGCCGTCTCCACCGCGTCCGCTGCCGCTCGGCGCCCACCGGCGGCCCGCACCTTCGCGGAGGCGGCGCCCAACCGCTCGCGCATCGTCGGATCGTGCGCGAGGTCGCGCATCCTGGCCACGCCCTCGTCCCCGCTCGGGGCACCGCCGTCCGGGAGGTTCACGCCGAGACCGAGGGCCTCGACCCGTGCCGCGACGAGGTGCTGCTCGCTTGTGCGCGGCGCACACACCATCGGGACGGCGAACCAGAGGGCCTCCATGACGCTGCCCATCCCGGCATGCGTGACGAAGAGGTCGGCCTGTGCCAACGCGGCGAGCTGGTCGACGTGCTCGTGCGCTTCGACCCGGTCGGGCACCGTCCCGAGAGTGGCGACCGGGAACCCGCCGGTGGACACGAGCACCCGGTGGTTCGGCGCCGCGGTGGCCGCGGAGCGGACCAGTGACCGTACCGCTTCCGGCTCGGCCGCTGCGGTGCCCGCGCTGACGTACACGAGCCGTTCGTGCCGCGCGGGTCCGGTGCCGAGCCGCGAGCCCAGACACGGTCCGACGAAGTGGTGGTCCGTGCCGAACTCGTCTCCGTTCCACTGGAACCAGCGCGGGAGGAACGCGACCGATCGCCGCTCGCGCGCCTCGGCCAGATCGCGGACGGTGCTGCGCTCGACTCCCCAGCGCGCGGAGAACTGGTCGAGCTGGTCCTGCAACGGCGTAAAGGCGGGATGTGCCGGGTCGAGCACGCTCGTCTGGCCGGTGGCCGCGGCCAGCGACCAGGCCGGCCCCTGGGCGAAGGACGGGAACAACGCCACCGCCGGCCGGTCGAGCAGCTGCGCCAGCGCGCGGCCGGCCGGGTGGGCGGCCCGGTCGTAGAGCAGGACGTCGGGAACGTCGCGGCCCAGGACGGGGATGACCTGGGGTACGACGGCGGCTGCCTCCGCCAGCAGTACGAACGGCAGCCACACCGCGAAATCGCTCGGCGGCGTCGACGACGGCCGCGCGACGAGCGTCGACTCATAGGTGACGACGTCAGCGCCGGCACGGCTCGCCGCAGGTGCCGCGACGTCCGGGACGAAACAGGTGACCCGATGCCCGCGCTCCCGCAATTCCGTGATCACGTCGAGCACGGGAAGCAGGTGCCCGGTGGCCCCGACGGCGAGGACCGCGACGTGCGCGCCGATCGTCGTGCTCACGCGCGCAGCCCGTGTCGGGCGGTGTACCAGAAGAACCAGGACAGCAGCCCGGCGAGCATGACGACGTACTGCACGTTGGTGACCGTCGCGACCGCGTCGAGGTCGATCACCGAGGCGATCGCGACGCGGACCACTGCGTCCAGCAGCAGCACCACGCCGACCACCACGCTCACCAGGCGCAGCCGGCGCCGGAAGACGGGATCGTCGATCCAGCGCCGCTGCCACGCCGCGGCTCCGGCATCGCCGACCTTGGCCGTGGCGATGACCGTGCCGAGGTGGAGCATGAACGGCCGCTTCATGGTCAGCGACAGCAGCACCCAGGCGCCGAGCAGGCCGGTGAGCCATCCGTCCTTGATGTAGAGCAGGCGGGCGTCGCCGGTGACCACGCTCAACGCGCCTCCCGCGACGAACAGGCTGACGACCACGAGGCCGGCGACGTCGACCCGTCGGCTGCGGGCGGCGACCAGGGCGGCGTTCGCGGCGGGAACCGCGCCCGCGGCGAGGGTTGCGGCCAGCACGTCGGCGCCCATGGCGCGGAGCGCGTAGTAGACGACAAGCGGCAGGACCGCGTCGACGACGACTCGTCCGACCAGAGCGCGGCGCGCACCCCGTCTCACCCGCACCTCGGCGGCGTCTGTCGCGTCCTTCGGGTCGTCGTCGACCAGCCTCACGAGAGCACCTCCCCGAGATCCCCCGAGGTCGGGTCCACGGTGACCGCGCGATCGAAGATCGCGCACAACTCCTCCGCGTAGGCGGCCAGGTCCATCCCGTCTCCGCGGGCGAACCGCTCCACAGCGGCATCGACAGCGGCGCGGACCGTCACCGCCATCACGACCGGGTCGAACCGGCGCAGCTCCCCGGACTCCTGACCGGAGACGAACAGCTGCGCCAGCAGCACCACCGGCACGTCCTCGCGAAGATCCGCGTCCGTCGTGTCCCGGGGCAGGTTGCGGGCGATCTCGACCGCGGCACGCGCGTACGCCGGTCGTTCGCCGAGAAAGCGGAAGTTCGAGCGCAGGTACGCGGCGAGCTTGCCGCGCGCCGACGCCTCGGCCTCGATCGCCGGAACCATGAACTGCTGCGCCCGCTCACCGATGTGGCGCAACGCCGCAGCGACCAGCTCCTGCTTGGTGTCGTAGTGGTACGTGATGAGCCGCGTGCTGCTGAGTCGCGCCGTCTCGACGATCCGCGCGAACGTCGCCCCCGCGTAGCCGTGCTCGGCCAGCAACTCGACGACCGCCTCCAGAATCCGCGTCTTCCGATCGAGCTCCGGTGTTATCTGCATGGATAAAATAGCAGCACATGGCAGCCCTCCGCGTCAAGCGAAGGCGTTGCCGTCTAGAGGTCGGTCAGGAACTCGTCGATCATCGGGGCCAGCCAGTCGGCGCGCTGCGGGATCGAGGTGTGCGTGGTGCCGGGCAGGATGGCCAGCCGGCAGGCCGGCAGACCGGTCAGGTCGCCGGGCACCGCGCCGCCGAGCAGTCGGAACATCAGCACCGCGTGCTCCGGCTGGACGATGTCCGAGTCGGCCAGCACGATCATCGTCGGTGCGGCAAGCGCACGGATCTGCTCGGGCGTCCACTGCGGCAGGTTCGCGTCCAGCGCCTTCATCTTGGTGACCAGGTTGGCCCACCCCGCCGGGTCCGGCGCGGTCCGCAGGTACTCCTCGTGGAACTCCGAGCCGTGCAGGTGCTCGGGTTGCAGGTCCTGGATCCCGTCCAGGAGCCCGGGGTGCAGGCCGTCGTCGTCGAAGCTCACCGAGGCGAGCACCAGCCGCCCGACCCGGTCGGGGTGATCGGTGCCGAGGCGCAGCGCGACCGCCGCGCCCATGCTCCAGCCGAACACGTCGGCCCGCGCGATGCCCAGCCGGTCGAGCAGTTCCACCACGTCGGCGGCGAAGTGCTCCACGGTCAGCGGGCGGTCGGTGTCCGGCGTGCGGCCGTGGGCCTGCAACTCGACGGCGAGCACCTGTCGGGTCTTCGCCAGCAACGGCAGGATCGTGCCGAACGAGGTGCCGATGCCGGAGAGCGCTCCGTGGATCAGCACCAGGGGGCGGCCCTCGCCGTTGCCATGTGTCTCGTGGTAGATGTCCATGCCCACACGGTGCGCCAGCGCGCTTACGGTCCGCTTTCGATCCCCTTGTCGAGGCTGGACGGCGGCTGCCGTGCTCAGGCAGCCGGGTTGAGTTCGGTACCCGTCTGGAGCTGGATGAGGTCGGTCGGGGTGACCACCTCCCACGGCTCGCCGACGGTGACCTCCTCGCCGGGCCGGTCGAGGGCGTCGCCGATCAGATCGTCGATCGGCGGGTAGGGGTTGTGTCCGCCGCGCCACGGCTGCGGGGTCAGCGCCGGAACTTCCGACGTGGCGAGGTACCGGCCGATGACGTGCTCGTACCCGGCGCGCACCGGCACCATCACCCGGACGGCGCCGGCCTGCAGGAACACCTGGTGCAGCGGGTCGGAGCTGGTCCGGGTTCGCAGTGTGGCCCAGCGGTCCCGGCCGGCCCACTGGTACGAGTAGCACAGGTAGCTGATCTTGTCCCACTCGAACAGGTCTTCGCAGAACTGGATGTGGTCGGCCTCGGCGACGAGCTCCAGCCGGTCGATCCGCGGCGCCTCGTCGGCCGGGAAGTCGAGCGAGCCGTACAGGTCGAACTCCTGCCCGGTCAGCAGGGACTGGCAGGCGCGCTTCAGCTCCAACTGCTCGACCAGCCGCAGAGCCGAAGCCGGCTGGTCGGCCCGGTAGGCGTTCCGGGCCTGCCGGCGGGCCTGGTCGTTGTCGTAGGCGGTGCGCTGGGCGAGGTACCCGGCCCGGATCGCCTCCCAGGCGCGTAGCTGCCACGCGGTATACGCGGCGGTGGTGCGCTCGCAGCGCACCCGCACCACGACGGTGAGCCCGCCGCGTTGGTCGGCGCTGATCCCGATCGGTACCGGCCCGGGGATCACGTGGTCGAGCGGGACGACGTGCTCGCCGTCGTCGGTGTCGTTGTCGACGATCCGGTCCTCGCCGATGGCGATCTGCACGGCCTGCGGCGGGCTGCCCTCCTCGGCGCTGTACTCGCCCTCCTCCAGCGACCAGGTGACCGTCACGTACGCCTCGGTGGCCGCGTACCCGGCCGGCACGGCGACCTCACCGGTGTACGAGGTGTACCCCCACTCCGGCTGCGACTTGTCGGTGGAGTTCTTGCTGTACTCGAACGGCCGGGCGGCCGGGTCGAGGAACGTGGCGGTCGCGAAGATCTCGAAGTCCGGCGGCGGCTCGACGCCGAAGATGTCCCAGCGGGCGGCCTTGTCGGCGTAGTTGTCGTCGTGGAGATCACCCACCTCCAGGAACCAGCCCGGCGGCTCCGGTACGGCGCCCAGGCTGCTGGTCTGCTCCGCCTGCTCGGCGAGCCACACCAGGGTCCCGGCCGGCTCCGGAACGATGAACTCCAGGATCAGCCGCTCGCCGTAGTTGTACACCTGCGCCCGGTCGACCTTGTTCAGCCACCGGTAGATCCCGGCGATGTTCGTCACGCCGTCGGCGTTGTCGAACCGGTGCTCGTTGGTCTCGGTGACCCGGGTTCTGCTGGTGGTGGTGCGGCGCTGCGAGGTCTCGGTGCGCAGCAGCTCCGAGGCGCTCTCGGCGAGCGTCTTGGCGTACGAGACGGCCGAACTCATGCTGGTCTCGGTGGTGTTGGAGCGGTCGGCGTTGACCTCGATACCGGCCTGGATCGGCCCGAACCCGCCGGAGACGCTGACCCCGAGCGAGGTCGAGGTCTGCTGGGTCGCCGCCGTCTGCAGCGCCCGATCCAGGCTGTTCTGCTCGGTGGACTCCATCTCCTCGGTGGACTCGGCGATCGTCTGGCTGGCGGTGGTGACGGTCTCCTTGGTGCTGGCGTCGACCGTGTGCACCCGCCCCCGGACCTCGCTGGCCAGCACGTTCTCGACGTGCGAGATGTCGGCCGCCTCGTAGCGCAGGTGCGTCGTGCGGATCAGCATGAGGTCGCCGCGGCCGGCGACGCGGGCGTACGCGTCGAACACCGGCACCTTCGGCGGCAGGTAGGGGACGGTGTTGCCGTTGCCGGGAATCGGATTGCCGGGGCTCGGGTCGACGTCCGGGATGCCGGTGGCGGTCCGGGCCGAGGCGCGGCGGCGGGCGTCGTCGCGCTCGGCGTCGAAGACCCGCTGCAGCCCGCGCAGCGTGGTGGCGGGTGGCGCGCCCAGCTCGTCGGCGGCCTGCGCGGTGGCCTCGATTGCCGCGCCGAGGTCGGGGAAGCCGTCGGCCTGCAGGTCCCGCAGCGTCGGGTTGGGCCGGCCGGTCACCCGGGCGCGGGCCAGCAGCCGCCGCACGGTACCGCCGAGTTCGGCGAACCGGTCGGCGCGCTCGGCGTTCGGGTCGGCCGGCCGCTGCGGCGACGCCGGAGGATCGGGCAGCACCAGGTCCCGCCCGCCGAGCAGGGCGCGCACCAGACACGCCTCCTGCGCCGCCGAGCGGGCCAGCCGCAGCAGCGTCACGCCACGCAGTACCCGGACCAGCGTGTCGGCCAAGGGCTGCTTGCGAAGCCGTAGGAACCGGCCGAGCACGAGCACGTCGACGGCCCAGGCGGTCAGCCGGGCGACCGCGGTGCGCAGCTGCTCCCCGCCGATGTCCCGCTGGGCCGCCCAGCCGGTGAGGGCCTCCCGCAGTTGCCCGACGGTGAGCCGGGCGTCGACTCCGGCGCGGCGCAGCAGCAGCAGGGCGAGCCGGGCGGTCTCGTCCAGCAGCTCGTCGTGCTGCGCCAGCAGTGCCTCGAGGAGCTGCTGGGCGGCGTCGCGGTCACCGGAGGTGATCGCGTCCCGGACCGGTCCGCTCCAGTCGTCGCGGAAGTCGACGAGCGGACCGGTGGTCTTCGGGCCGGTGGTGCAGGCGTCCTCGTCCGGCCCGCCGACGCGGCGTAGCTGGACGAAACGCACGGTGGCTTGTGCCGGTGTGGTCATCGGATCGTCCTCTCCACCCGGCGGGGTGGTCCCGCCGGAGACTTGCGATCAGATCGTGGGCAGTAGCAGAGCCTTCGGCATGCCGTACGCGATGAGCTGGGCGTTCAGCCGCCTGACGAGGTCGTTCCAGTCGGCCTGGGCGCCCGTGGTGGCCCGCAGGGCGGCCTGCCACTCGTGCTCCTGCAGGGCGGCGGTCAGCTCGGCGAGGGTGTGCTGGTCGAAGGCGACGATCGGCTCCTCCGCCCGGGCCAGGTCGCCGAGCGAGAACGCGCTGAGCGGGTCACCGCTCTTCGAGGCGTAGTCCGCGGCCCGCGCCGCCAGGTCGTACTCCTCGGCCGCGGCGATGGTGGCCACCGCCCGGTTGCCGTACCGGTCGACACGGGTCGCGCCGCCGAACATCCGTCCGGCGACCAGATCGGTGCGGGCGTGCGCGTACGGCGAGAGCAGCTGCAGGTTGCCCGGCTCGGACGCGCCGGTGAGCATGGACAGTCGGCTGCTCCAGAAGTCCTCGGCCTCGGGCAGCTGATCGCCCAGCCGCCGAACCCAGCGCTGCATCTCCCGGATGAACCGTTGCGGCCTGGCGTGCTCCCACTCGTACACCACGTCCCGGACGTCGATCGCGTGCGGCAGGCCGAGCGCCATCTCGAACAGCTCGTCGCGGGAGAACCGGTAGTAGGGGTCCCGGCCGTAGCGGGTGCTCAGATTGGACGGGTCGCCGGTGCGCCGGGCCGCGTCCGAGCCGTGGGACTTCCACAGCCGCCGAAGGCCCGCTTCGTCCGCGTCGAGGATCGCGTCGTCGCCGAGCCGGGCGGCCAGCTCCCAGCGGGCCTGCGACCGCGCGCGCGGCCGGGGCGGGCCGCCGAGGATCTGGAACCGGTACGCCGGCCCTTCGCCGGTCGAGATCATGTGCGCGATCTGCACCTCGGACATCAGCAGGTCGGGGTCGTAGTCCCAGCCGTGTAGCACGTCCCTGCTCTCCAGCCCCAGCTCGTTGAAGAGCTCCTTGCCACGGGCGGTGAGGGAGATGTCCCGGCCCCACGCTCGGCCGGCCATCACCGTGCCGATCGCGCGGTGGCCGCGCGCGGTGACCACGCTGCCGTAGGCCGGGTAGCGCAGGTCGCTTCCCACGACGATCGGCGCGTTCATCGGCAGGACGTTGAGGTTCTCCGGCAGCTCGACGTGCAAGCCGGTCTGGTAACGGTAGGCAGCGTAGGCGACGCCCCCGTCGAACGGGGTGGGGACGGCGCGGAACTCGCGGTACACGTCCTGCAGCGCCCGAACGTACCGGGCGGCGTCGGTGGTGCGCAGCATCGTGGCCGAGGCATGGCCGAGCAGATCGTCGATGACACCACGGAACAGCGAGTCGAATCCGCCGCCGGCCAGGTACTCCAGCAGGGTCAGGTTGGGGTCCGCCTCCCGGGCGGCGACGAACCCGTTCTGCAGGTACCCGGAGCGCAACGCGATGCCGGAGCGGTCGATCAGCTCGGTCGGGTCGCGAACGAACGCGGGCAACGGTGGCGGTGCGCCGTCCGGCATGCCGGACGGGAACTGCCGGGTGAGGCGCTGCTCCGGGATGAGCAGGCCCAACTCCTCGAGCATCGACATCGGCCGGGTCATCGGGCCGCCTCGGGGAGCGTGTCGACGAGCGCCTCGGCGACGCGCGCGTCCACCGGCTGGACGGCCGCGGCGGCGCCCCGCAGGCGGTACAGCGGGGTGTCGCCCAGGGTGAGCACGCGCCGCGCCGTCGTCAGCAGCGTCCCGCCGACCCGTTCGGCGATGTCGGGCAGCAGCACCCCGCCCAGCGTGAGGGCCGCCTCCAGGCCGGTCATCGGCTCGCCGTACAGGTTCCGGCCGGTGAGCACGTAGGCGGCGACGCTGCCGAGGTCCTCCAGGTCGTACATGTTCTGCACGATGGGGATCGGCACGAGCTGGCCGAGTGTGTGGATCACGTGGACGATCTCGGCGAGCGTCGCCGGCCGGTCGGGCAGCACCGCCTCCGGCACCAGCGTCTCGTCGGTGATCTCCAGCGGTACGTCGTCGAAGTACTTCTCCTCCCGCGCCCGGTACTCGACGATGCCGCTGATCGCGTCCGGCCCCTCGGCCGCGGCGTTGCCGACGGGCAGGTCCAGGAAGACCTCTACCCCGGGGGTGTGCACGACGGAGAGCCGGAATGCCGCCCGGCCCTGCTCGGCGGGGACCGGCCGGTCGGTCGGCTCGCCGTCGGCGTCGAGGTGGTCGAGGCGGTACGCGAAGCGGTCTTCGGCGCTGGCCGGATCGACCCGGATCCGGATCGGCAGCGGCGTGGTGTCCGGCAGCCCGCCCAGCCACTGCACGTACGAGTCGTACATGTCCTTGGCCAGGGCGAACAGGGCGGCGTCGAGGATCGTCGCGGCCGTGACATACCAGGCCGGCTGCCACGACCGTTGCACGCTCGGCGCGCTGCGCTGGTCGGGCTTCACCAGCAGCAGATCGATCCCGTCGGCGCGGACCTGGTGCGTGGCGGTCGCCAGCGGGCCTCCGCCGAGGTCGAAGCCCGCAAGGCCCTCGAAGCCCGCAAAGCCGCCCGCGTCGGGTTCGCCGCCGCCGGCGTCGGGTCCGGCGCTGGCCGCGGCGCGCATCGCCACGGCACCGGCGACCAGGTCCGCCTCGGCGGCCGGGACGGTACGCAGCGGTTCGCCGAGCGGCGGCACCGTGCCGGGGTGGCGGTGGCGTTCGAACTCGAACGACAGGGCCTGGTCGCAGGTGGTCGGCCCGTCGCCGATCACGTACGCCGCGCGCAGCGTCGTCAGCGCGGCGGTGCTGAGCAGCGGCCGGGCGGAGTAGGCGACGCCGGGCGCCGCCGCCAGCCGCAGCCGCAGCGCGCTCCAGTGCACCAGCGGCGTGGATCCGGCCCGCGCCTCCTCGATCAGGAACCCTCGTGCGGGCCTGAACGCGTACCCGAAGGGCAGCGGCCGGTACGCGACGGCCTCGCCGGCAACGGTGACGCTGCGGTACGCGCCGTCGATCGGGTTCTCGACGGTCAGTTCGAACACCAACGGCTGGGCCGAGTCCAGGTCGGTAACGAGGATCTCCGGCGGGTCCGGGCGCCGGTCGGCGTGCGCCGCGGTGGCCGCCTCGTAGCACCAGCCGGGCAGGTAGCTGACGGTCAGCGTGGTGGCGTCCCGGAACTGGACGTGCAGTACGTTGCCCATCACGTCGATGCACACGAAGACCGGGTCGGCCGGGGCGCCGCGGTACACCTCCAGCCACCGGCCGTCGCCGGCGGGCCGGGCGTCGAGCGTCAGCCAGGCGTCCTCCAGCACGCCGCGCAACGGTCTGGCCGCCTCATCGGCGGCCGAGAGCGCGCCGCTCTGCCCTGTTGCCATGGCGGCAGGCTAGTGGCACGCGTCACACCGGGACTGTCAGCCATCGGCCATCGACGTGAAGGCGTCAGGACGGTGAGACTCGCTGCCGATTCCCGGATGACCACGAAGGCGGTTGCCGCACTAGGCTGACCGCCGTGCAGTTCGGGGTGCTCGGGCCGCTCGCCGTGGCCACCGACGACGGCGAGCCGGTGGTGGTGCCCGGCGCGAAGGTGCGGGCGTTGTTGGCCGACCTGCTGGCCAACCGCAACCAGGTCGTCTCGGCGGACCGCCTCGTCGACGACCTGTGGGGTGCGGAATCCCCCGCCAACCCCCTGGGCGCCCTTCAGGTGCGGGTGTCCCAGTTGCGCAAGGCGCTCAACGACGCCGAGCCGGGCGCCCGCGAGTTGGTCGAGTCCCGGCCCCCCGGCTACCTGCTGCGCACCGCCACCGTCGACGCCGACAGGTTCGCCGAGTTGGCCCGCAGCAACGACGCCGACCGGTTGACCGAGGCGCTCGGGCTGTGGCGCGGCGAGGCGTACGCCGATGTGGCCGACGCCGAGTTCGTCCGCGCCGAGGCGACCCGTCTCACCGAGCAGCGCCTCGCCGTGCACGAACGGCTGGCCGAGGCCCGACTGGCCCGTGGTGAACACGACCTGGTCGCGGCCGACCTCGCCGAGTTGGTCGCCCGGCATCCGCTGCGCGAGGGTCTGCGGGCCGTGCAGCTCCGCGCGCTGTACGCGGCCGGCCGCCAGTCCGAGGCGTTGGACAGCTACGCCGACCTGCGCGAGCGGCTCGCCGAGGAGTTGGGCCTCGACCCGGGACCGGAGCTGGTCGCCCTGCACCGCCGGATCCTCGACCAGGACGCCGGCCTGAGCGCACCGCCGAAGGCCGCGCTCATCCGCAACAGCCTGCCGGCCCAACTCGACGAACTGGTCGGCAGGGCCGAGGCGCTGGCCGAGCTGCGGGCGCTGCTGCCCCGGCAACGGCTCGTCACACTTGTCGGGCCGGGTGGGGTCGGCAAGACCCGACTGGCCACCGAGACCGCGCGCACCCAGTCCTTTCCGGACGGCGTCCAACTTGTGGAGCTGGCCCCGCTGTCGGCCGGCGAGCCGCGCGTCGCCGAGCAGGTGCTCGCGGTGCTGGGTGCCCACGAGGTCGCCGGCACGAGCCTGTCGGCCAGCGACCGCCTGGTCACGGCCCTGCGACACCGGCACCTGCTCCTCGTACTTGACAACTGCGAACACGTGATCGAGCCGGCCGCCGACCTGGTCGCCCGACTGCTGCGCGACGTGCCCGGGGTGAGCGTGCTGGCCACCAGCAGGGAGCCGCTCGGGTTGACCGGCGAGCTGCTCTGGGACGTACCCCCGCTGCCCGTGCCGGCCGACGGTGACCTGGACGCGGTCCGGCGCTCGGCGGCGGCCCGGTTGTTCGCCGCCCGCGCCGCCGCGCAACAGCGCGGCTTCCGGCTCGACGAGCAGACCGCGCCGGCGGTGGCGCAGCTCTGCCGCCGCCTCGACGGGTTGCCGCTGGCCCTGGAGTTGGCCGCGACCCGGGTCCGCGCCCTCGGTGTGCGGGGTGTGGTGGACCGGCTCGACGACCGTTTCCGGTTGCTCACCACCGCGCAACGGGACGTGCCGACCCGGCAGCGGACACTCACCGCGGTGATCGGCTGGAGCTGGGACCTCCTCGACCCGGCCGACCGGGAGGTGCTGGCCCGGTTGGCGGTGTTCCCCGACGGCTGCACCCCGGAGGCCGCCGAGCACGTCTGCCGCACCGACCTGGACACCCTCGCCCGGCTGGTGGACCGGTCGCTCGTGGTGCTCGACGACTCCGGCGCCGAGCCGCGCTACCGGCTGCTCGAATCGGTGGCCGCGTTCGGCCTGGGCCGGCTGACCGACGCCGACGAGGTACGCGCGCGACACGCCACCTACTTCACGGAGCTGGCCGAACGCGCCGACCCCGAGCTGCGCGGCGCCGACCAGCAGCGGTGGCTGGCGCTGCTGGACGCGGAGACGGCGAACCTGCGGTCGGCGCTCGTCAACGGTGGCGGGCTGCGGTTGGCCGTCGCGCTGAGCTGGTACTGGTATCTGCGCGGCCGGCTCACCGAGGCGCGGCAGGCCCTGGCCGTGCCCGGTGACCCGGGACAGGAGACCCGCGCGGCGCCCTGGCGGGTCGGCTTCGCCCTGTCGCAGGGCGAGGCGGTCGCACCTGACGACGTACGCGCCGCGGTGGCTGTCGACCCGGACGGCCACGCCGCCTGGTTCGCGGCCAACTCCGTGATCGAGCACGGCGACCTGGCCCTGGCCGCGGAGCTGCTGCCCACGAACGTCGTCGACGCCTGGACCGAGGCGGCGGTGCTCACCTCCCGGGCACACCTCGCGCACGCCAACGGTGACCAGGCCACCCTGGAGCGCACCGCGACCCGCAGCGCGGCGATCTTCGCCGACCTCGGCGACCGGTGGGGACGGCTTCGGGCGACCGAGTGGGTGGGTGGGCTCGCCGACATGCGCGGCGAGCACGAGCGCGCCGTCGCGCTGCACCGGGAGGGGCTGCGCTGGGCCGAGGAGTTGGCGCTCTGGCCGCAGGTCTGCGCGGAACTGTCCTGGTTGGCCTGGCTCGCCGTGCAGACCCGCGACTACTCCCAGGGCCGGGAACTCGCCGAACGCGCGTACGACCTGGCGGTGGAGCAGGGCTCTCCCGGTGCGCTGATCTTCGCGGAGATGAGCCTCGGGTTGGCCGCCCGCCGCGACGGCAAGCTCGACCTGGCCGTCACCCACCTCACCCGTCTCGCCGACCTGGGCCGGGGCGAGAGCCAACCCGCGCTCTATCTGCCGATGGTCCTGGTGGAGCTGGGCTACGCGGTCGAGCAGGGTGGCGACCCGGACGCGGCGTTGCCCCTGCACGTCGAGGCGTTCGAGGCCGCCGAGGCGATGGCGACGATGCGTGACGCGGTCGGCCCGCTGGAGGGAATGGCGTCGGCGGTGCGCTCCCCCGAGGTGGCCGCCCGACTGCTGGGCGCCGCGGCCGCCGCCCGACTCGCCACGCGGTCCCCCGCCGCGCCGGCCGAACGCGACGACACCGACCGGACGACCGCGCGACTGCGGGCCGAACTCGGGCCGGAACGGTTCGACGCGCTGCTCGCCGAGGGCGCGAAGCTGAGCCCGGGCGAGGCCCGGGCTCAGCTCTGACCGACGCTCAGGCGGTCGCTTTCGGCGCGTACGAGGCGACGATCACGCCGCTCTTGTGCACCCGGGTGTCGACCAGGTCGAACGAGGCCTTGAAATCGGTGAGCGCCGCCGTCACGCTGGCGCCACCCTGCAGCACGGGGTGGATCCAGAACCGGACCTCGTCCACCAGGCCCGCCTTGATCAGTTCGGCGGTGACCGAACCGAAGCCGTACTGGATGATGTTCTTGCCCTCCTGGGCCTTGAGCGCGGTGACCGCCTCGACCAGGTCGCCCTGGAGCACCTCGGTGTTCTTCCAGGTGGGGTCGGTCAGGGTGGTCGAGGCGACGTACTTCTTGACGTTGTTGAAGAACGCCGCGCCCGTGGTCGGGTCGCTCTCGTCCATGTTCGGCCAGGCGGCGGAGAAGCCGTCGTAGGTGGCCCGACCCATCAGCATCGCGTCGGCCTCGGCGGTCTGCGCCCCGGCGAGGCTGGCGGCCTCCTCGTCGAAGTACGGCATGGTCCACATCGGGTTCTCGATGACGCCGTCGAGGGTGAGGTAGGTCGAGTTGATGAGCTTGCGCATCGGAATCTCCTGGGTTTTCGTCGTGTTCTCCGGTGACACCCAGAACTCTGCCGGCCCCCACTTACGGTTCGCTTCAGACGCCCTTACCGTCGCCCGGGGCCGGGTCGGTCAGGGGGATGGGCAGCGCCTGCGCGGCCGCCGTGCCACCGCCCGTCGAGTGCGCCGGCGCGGGGAGGTCCCCGGTGCGGCTGTGCAACCGCCCGTGCCCGGCGGGCCCGGCCCGCCGGGTCACCTCGACGGTCACCATCCGCACCGGTGGCGGCGGCGCGGTGAACCGCCCGACACCCCACCGCACCCAGAGTGGGATGCGACCGGCGTCCGCCTCGGCACGCAGCTTCTGCACCGTACGGGCCCGGTCGGTGTGGTCGACCTCCACCACGACCGGCGGGCCGTCCGGGCGGGCACACGCCACGTCGAGGACCGAGTGCCGCTGCTCCATCGGCGGTGGCAACGGCAACACGCTCGGCGCCCGCCGGTAGACCCGCCAGCCCTGCGCCTCGGCCCACCGCACCACCGCGTCGATCACCCGGGCGGTGACCGCGTCGGTGTCCAGGTCGACGAAGGTCAGCTCGGCCAACCAGCGACCCAGGTCCGCGGCCAAATGCTCGCCCTGCGTCGTGACCTCCACCGGCGCAGGATAACGCCTCAGCCGACGGTGGCCACGGTCGCGGCGAGGTGCCGGGTCAGCCAGGCGGTGGTGGCCGTACGGGCCGCCTCCTGGTTGGCCCGCGCCAGGAAGTCGTGCCCCTCGCCGGTGAGCACCAGGTGCCCGTGCGGCACGTCCCGGGCGGCGAGGGCCCGCGCCACCTGCGCCGACTCGCCGGCCGGCACGTTCGTGTCGTTCGCGCCGTGGATGAGCAGCACCGGTACGTCCAGCCGGTCGATGTGGGTCAGCGGCGACAGGTCACGCAGCAGCTCCGCGTCCCGCTGCGGGTCGCCGTACTTGCTGACGGCGGCGGCGGCGATCCACGGCTCGGTGCCGGCGTAGAAGGTGTGGAAGTCGGAGATGCCGCACTCGGCGACCCCGGCGGCGAACAGCCCGGGGAAGTTCACGAGCACCGCGAGGACGAGGTAACCGCCGTAGGAACGGCCCAGACAGCCGAGCTGACCGGGCCGGACGACACCGGCGTCGACGAGGTACTCGGCGCAGGCCGCGACGTCGGCGATCGCACCGTAGCGGCCGGCGAGGTTGTCGGCGGCGACGAAGGAGCGGCCGAACCCGGAAGACCCGCGGACGTTCGGCGCGAACACCGCGACACCCTGCGCCACGAGGGCCTGGAACAGCGGGTTGTAGCCGGGGCGTTCCTGCGCCTCCGGGCCGCCGTGCAGGCTGATCGCGGTCGGCCAGGGGCCCGGCCCGGCCGGGCGGTAGAGCCAGCCGGACAGCGGCAACCCGTCCGGGGCGCGCAGGTCGACAAGTTGGGGCGCGACGCCGCCGGTCGTGGCGGTGGCCGTGGTGCCCGGTCGCAGCGGGCGCAGCCCGCCGGTCGGTGGGTCGACGAGCCAGACCTCCCGGGGCTGCACCGGCCCCTGCGCGGTCAGGCAGAGCAGGTCGCCACCGGCGGCGAAGACGGCGTCGTCGCACACCTCCCCGGGGGCGGTGACGACCCGCTGCACGCCGTCGGTGAGGTCGAGCAGGCTCAGCTCGCTGCGCCCGCCGTAGGTGTTCCACAGCAGCGCGGCGCGACGCCCGTCCGCGCTCGGCGCCACCTGCTCCAATTCGGCGTCCGGTCGCCCGGCGAGCCGCGTCGGCGTCCGCTCCGGTCGGCTCAGGTCGACACGTACCAGCGCGGCCAACTCCGAGAACGCGTCGGTGCGGGCCAGCACCGTCGTGCCGTCCGGGCCGAACCAGCCCTGGTCGGTGCTGCCCCGGCCGGTGTCCGGCAACAACCGCCGCCGTTCGCCCGTCGCCACGTCGAGCAGTTCCAGCCACCGGGCGTTGCGGGGGCCCCGGCGCAGCAGCGCCGCGCCGGCGTCCGGGGTCACGTCCAGGAGCGTGAGCAGATCACCCTCGGCGAGGACCCGCCGGTGCCCGGTGCCCGCGTCGACCAGGACGGCCCGGCCCTGCTCGTCGGTCTCGGTGACCATCAGGACCGCGCCGTCGGGCAGCCAACCGGCCAGCGCGGCGCTGCGCCTGCCGAACCCGGCGACCTGCCGGCGTCGTGAGCCGTCCGGGCGCAGCACCCACAGCTCGGTGCGGGGCGCGCCACCGGGGGCGACGACGCAGGCCAGCCACCGCCCGTCCGGGGACCAGCTCAGCGCCAGCACCGGCTCGTCGCCGGTGGGCAGCGCGACGGCCTCGGCGGCGTCGATGTCGCGAACCCAGACGCGCGGGCTGCCGCCCTGATCGGAGAGGTACGCCACCCGGCGGCCGTCCGGCGACGGCGCCGGACGGTAGTCCTCGCCCACGGGCACCGGCAGCGCCGGCCGAGGGCTGGCGGGTCGGGTCCGCAGGACGGTACGCGGCACCTCGGTCCGAACGATCATCTAAACCCCGATCCGCTGCAACCAGAGCTCCAGCAGCCCGAGCTGCCAGAGCGCGTTGGAGCCCAGCGTGGTCCGCCGGGCGTTTGGCGCGTCCAGCAACTCCTCCAGGTAGTCCTTGCGGAACAGGCCCCGCTCGCGCGCCGGCTGGGCGGTCAGCGCGTCCCGGACGTCGTCGAGCAGTGGGCCGGAGAGGTGCCGGATGGCGGGCACCGGGAAGTAGCCCTTCGGCCGGTCGATCACCTCGTCCGGGACGATGCCCCGGCTCGCCGCCTTGAGCACGCCCTTGCCACCCTGGGCCAGCTTCAGCGCGGGTGGGCAGGCGGCGGCCAGCTCGACCACCTCGTGGTCGAGGAACGGCACGCGGGCCTCCAGCCCCCAGGCCATCGTCATGTTGTCGACCCGTTTGACCGGGTCGTCGACGAGCATCACCAGGCTGTCCTGGCGCAGCGCCGCGTCCAGCGCGGTGTCCGCGCCGGGCGCGCCGAAGTGGGCGGCGACGAACTCCAGGCTGGCGTCGTGGTCGAGCATCCACTCGGGCGCCAGGTGCCCGGCGAGCGCGTCGTGCCGACGGTCGAAGAACACCCGGGCGTACGCCTCGACGGCGTCCGCGCGGGCCACGTTCGCCATCGGCGGGTACCAGTCGTAGCCGGCCAGGATCTCGTCGGCGCCCTGCCCGGACTGCACCACCGTGATGCGCTGCGAGACCTCCTCGGAGAGCAGGTGGAACGCGACGCAGTCGTGGCTGACCATCGGCTCGCTCATGGCCGCGATGGCGTCGTGCACGGCGGGGACGAACCGGCTGGCGCCGATGCGGATCTGCTGGTGGTCGGTGTCGAAGTGGCGGGCCACCAGGTCGGAGTAGTGGAACTCGTCGCCGCTCTCCCCCGCCGCCGCCTCGAACCCGATGCTGAAGGTGGCCAACCCGGTCTGGCCCTGCTCGGCCAGCAGCGCGACGATCAGGCTGGAGTCGAGCCCGCCGGAGAGCAACACCCCGACCGGCACGTCGGCGACCATCCGTCGGCGTACGGCGGTGCGCAACGCCGCCATGAGTCGCTCCTGCCACTCCTCGGCGGACATCGGGTCGGCCGCGGCACGGTTGAACTCCGGCTGCCAGTAGAGCGTGTCGGTGCTCCGGCCGTCCGCGGTGATCACCCGTACGGTGGCCGGTGGGAGCTTGCGGACCCCGGCGAGGATCGTGCGCGGCGGGGGCACCACCGAGTGGAAGGTCATGTAGTGGTGCAGGGCCACCGGGTCGAGGTCGGTGTCCACGTCACCGGCGGCGAGCAGCGCCGGCAGGGTCGAGGCGAAGCGGACCCGGCCCGGCCCCTCGGCCAGGTAGAGCGGCTTGATGCCGAGCCGGTCACGGGCCAGCACGAGGGTGTGCGTGGCCAGCTCGACCAGGGCGAACGCGAACATCCCGAAGAACCGTTCGACGCAGGCCGTCCCCCACCTGTGGTACGCCTTGAGGATCACCTCGGTGTCGGAGGTCGACCGGAAGGAGTAGCCGAGGCCGATCAGCTCGTCGCGCAGCTCCCGGTAGTTGTAGATGCAGCCGTTGAAGACCATCGCCAGGCCCAGCTCGGGGTCGACCATCGGCTGGGCGCCGGCGTCGGAGAGGTCGATGATGCGCAACCGGCGGTGCACCAGGGCCACCGGGCCGTGCTGCCACCGCCCCTCACCGTCCGGGCCTCGGGCGTTCAGGGCGGGGAGCATCCGCTCGACGGCGGCCAGGTCCGATGGCGCCCCGTCGAGGCGTAACTCGCCTCCGATACCGCACATGGCACTCACCTCTCATCGGCTCGGATCCGCTCGGGCCGCTGACCGGTCCAGGTTTGGCGGGCCGGGTTGCGTACCGATGACGGAAAGGTCAACCGTGCGTTACACCGAATTCTGCTCGGTTCCACCGAGCAGCCAGGTGTCCTTCGACCCACCGCCTCGCGACGAGTTGACGATCATGCTGCCGGCGGGCGCCACCCGGGTCAGCGCCACCGGCGCGACCTCGGCCCGCTCGCCGAGGAACACGAAGGCCCGCAGGTCGACGTGGCGGGGGGCGAGAGCCGTGCCGTCGAAGACCGGGTGCGTGGTGAGCGAGACCATCTCCTGGGCGATCCACCGGTGCGGGGCGGCGAGGATCTGCTCCCGGACGGCGTCCAGCTCCTCCGCCTCGGCCCGCGGGCCAATCACCACGCGGTCGCCGCCGTACCCGTCGACGGGCTTGAGCACCAACTCGTCGAGCCGGTCCAGCACCTCGGCCCGCTGCTCGGGCAGCCCGCACAGGTACGTCGGCACATCCCCCAGCAGGGGCTTCTCGCCCAGGTAGTACTCGATGAGTCGGGGCACGTACGCGTACAGCGCCTTGTCGTCGCCGACGCCGTTGCCCAGCGCGTTGGCGAGCGTAAGCCGCCCGGCGTGCACCGCGGCGAGCAACGGCCAGCCCAGCGGCACCCCGTCGGCGCCGGGCGCGTGCAACAGCGCCTCCTCGTCCATCCGCAGGTAGATCACGTCGACCCGGCTGCGGGTGCCGGCACGGACCAGCCAGACCCGCCCCTCCTCCACCAGCAGGTCGCTGGTCTCGGTCAGCGGCACGGCCATCTCGTCGGCGAGCAACCGGTGCTCGAACCACGCCGGGTCACCCGGGCCGGTGCTGAGCACCACCACGGCGGGATCGTCGGCGGCGGCGGCGGGCGCGGCGGCGATCAGCGCCCGGTACAGCATCGCCGGCGTCTCGTCGGCGGGCAGCAGGTCGTCGGGCACCGGCAGCTCCGGGAGCACCGCCTGGGTCAGCCGGCGGTTCTGCACCGCGTAGCCGATCCCGGAGGGCACCCGCAGGTTGTCCTCCAGGACGTACCAGCCGCCGTCCGGGTCCCGGACGAGGTCGGTCCCGGACACCTGGGCGCGGGTGCCGCGCCGGCCCATCAGCGCGCCGGTCGGGCGCAGCCCGGGTGAGGACTCCACCACCCACGCCGGCACCACACCGTCGGCCACCACGGCCCGGTCGCCGTAGACGTCCCGCAGGAAGGCGTCCAGGGCGTGGGCGCGCTGCACCAGGCCGGTGCGCAGGGTCCGCCAGTCGGCCGCCGGCACCACGCGGGGCACCAGGTCGACAGGGAAGAGCCGGGTGCTCGCCTCACCGGCCACGCTGAACGTCACGCCCCGCGCGCGCTGCTCCTCGTCCCGGTCGTGCTCGCGTTGCCGGAGGGCGCCGGCACCGAGGTGGCGCAGGGTCGCCAGGATCGGGACGTACGCCGGCTCCGGTCCGGCCGGTCCGAAGACCTCGTCGCCGGCATCGGCGTACGTGGGCAACGCCGGCGGTGTGTGCGCGCCCGGCAGCGCCTCGCGGACCCGACCCCGGGTCTCGTCGAGGAGCAGGTCCACGACGTCGGCCAGCCGGCCACGACGCTCGTACGCCCGGCGCTGCCGCGCGGCGGAGCTGCCGCGCTCCAGGGCGTGCCGGGTCAGCTCCCGGATCTGCTCCCAGTCACCTGTCGCCTCCAACTGGGGGCGCAGGTCGGTCACCAGACGGCGGACCGCCTCGGCGGCCGGTACCGGCCGGGCCGAGCGGGGCAGGTCGAGCAGGTCGCCCTCCAGCCCGGAGCGGGCCGCCCGCCACACGGCGGCGCGCAGCACCGGGGGCCGCACGGCGGTGCGCTCCACCCCGGCGCGCAGGGCGGCGACCTCCCGCCGGACCAACCCCCGGAACAGCCCGGTGAGCAGGACGATGGTCTCCACGTCGGCGTTGGCGTCGGTGATCCGCAGTTCCACTGTGGGCACGTGCGCCGACGGCCGGACATCGAAGTAGATCATGGCAGGGTCGGTGATCGTGCCGGACGAGATCAGCTCGGCCACCAGCGCCTCATGATCTGCCGCGCTGGTCACCTCGCCCGGGTCGCCGGCCGTGGGCCAGCGCTGCCAGACCAGGGACCGGACGCTCGCGTAGCCGCTGTCCTGACCCATCCAGTACGGCGAGCTCGTCGACAGGGCGAGCAGCACCGGCAGCCACGGCTGCACCCGACGGGTGACCGCGACGGCCAGGTCCCGGTCGGACACCCCGACGTGCACCTGCGCACCGCAGATGAGCTGCTCCCGCGCGAGCAGTTGGTACTCGTCGAGCATGCGTCGGTAACGGGAGGTGGGGGTGACGCTCGGGTCGCCGTCGGCGCGCAACGGCACCGTGCCGGCCGCCACGATGCCCAGCCCGGCCCGGTCGGCGACCTGGACGGCAAGCTGGCGCAGCCGGGTCAGCTCGGCGCGGATCTCGTCCAGGGTGCGGCAGACCGCGGTGTTGGTCTCCACCACGCTGCGGTGCAACTCCGCGGTGAACGAGTCGGCCGGCAGCCGGTCGAGCAACTCCCCCGCCCGGGGCACCAGCTCCCGGGTGTGCAGGTCGACGACGTGGAACTCCTCCTCCACACCGATCGTGGCGAGATCCGCCGGGTCGCCGTCGTCGATTGTCGCGGCCGGGTTGGCGCGCGGCGTGGGCACTGCCCGGCCGTTGCCGGACCGGCTGATCGGCCCGTCGAACGTCGGCGCGTTCGTGGTGTTGTCGGCCATGGTCACCCCGGTTCACGTGTCGGTGGTCGTGGCTGTCCGACGAGCGTTCCCAGGTTTGGTACCGGGCGTGTTTCCGGTGCGTTAAGGTGGCGGACCGTTCTGCGGGCACCCCGGCGACGCGCGGCGGGAGCAGGCGCTTGACAGGCATCGACGAGGTCGGGGTGTCCCACGTGCCCGGACACCCCGACCTCGTCGACCTGAACGGGAACTACCTCATGTTGGCCACCACGAACGGCGCGTGGCCGTGCAGGTAGTTGCTCCACCCGCCGGTCACCGGCGCGCCGGGGCTGAGCAGGTTCGTGGTGTCGGTGCCGACGTCGAGCTTCCACGCCGTCCAGGAGATGCCGTTCGCCCTCATCCAGTCGATCCAGGACTGCGCCTCCGGCAGGCAGGACCGGCCGTCGAGGCCGCCGTCGGCGTTGCTGGCGCCCCACTCGGTGACGAAGAGCGCGAGTCCGGCACGGATCGCGGCGTCAGCCTTGGCCCGCAGCGACGCGCCGTGGGTGCACGAGTAGAAGTGCAGGGTGTACATGAGGTTGGTGCCGGTCACCGGGCTGGCCGCCGCCACGTCCACGTCCTGCGACCAGGTCGGGGTGCCGAGCACGACGATGTTGTCCGGGTCGACGGCGCGGATCGCGGAGACCACCGCCTGGTGGTACGGCTTGATGACGCTTGTCCAGCTCACCTGCAACGGCTCGTTGTACGGCTCCCAGATGACGTTGGGCAGGTGGCCGTAGCGGCGGGCCAGGTCACCGAAGAACGCCACTGCCTGGGACCTGTTGTTCTGCGCCTCGTGCGCGTGCCAGTCGACGATCACGTACACGCCGGCGGTGACCGCGTTGTTGATGATGGTCTCCACCTGCGCCCGCGCCCTGTTCGGGTCACTCAGGTACGCCCCGGCCGGCTCCACGCCCATGGCCGCGCGGATCACCTGGAGGTTCCAGTTGTCCCGCATCCAGGTGAGCGCGGAGAGGTTCTCGGCGTACGGGGCGGTCTCCCAGTTGAGCCACATGCTGCTGATGCCGCGCAACTGCACCCGCGCGCCGGACCTGTCGCACATCGTCGTGCCGCAGACCCGGAGTTGCCCGTGCCGCTCGACGGGCGTGCCGGTGCTCGGGGGCGGGGTGGTCGGGGGCGGGGTGGTCGGGGGCGGGGTGGTCGGCGGTGGAGTCGTGGGGGGCGGGGTGGTCGGCGGAGGTGTCGTCGGCGGTGTGCCGCCGGTGCAGGACACGCTGTCGCCGTTGACCGTGCAGTTCACCGGGGTGCCCGACCCGTTGACGAGGAAACCGAACGAGGTCGACGCGCCGGCGCCGAGCGTCCCGTTCCACGACACGTTGCTGAAGGCATAGTGGCTGCCGGAGGTCGTCTGCTGCGCGTTCCACGACTGGCTGATGCTCGTGCCGGCCGGCAGGTCGAACTCGACGCGCCAACCGCTGATCTGGGTGGAGGTGTTGTTGGTGACGGTGACCTGCCCCTGGTAGCCACTGCCCCAGGTGTTGGTCACGGAGAACACGGCGGTCGCCGCGCTGGCCGGTGTGGCGAGCGTCGCCACCGCACCGGCGAGCAGGCCGGCGACGGCCAGAGTCGTGACAAGTCTCAGTGCGCGCATGCTGAACCCGCTTCGGTCGATCGACGGTGATGGCCTGGGGCGGGGCGGCGCCTGCGGCAGACAATATCGATCATCCACTATGCATTTCAAGGTCGGCCCGCCGATTTTCCCGCTGACCGGGCGTCGGCCGCGCTGACCGGGCGTCGGCCGTGGGCGGCCGCTCGTCGGACTCAGTGTGGCCCGATGGTCACCACCCGCGCCCACTCCGGTGGGGTGTCCGGAACGCGGTCCACGTCCTCGCTCCACGACGCCCGGCTGCGGGAAAAGAGGCCCACGACCGTGCGCGCCACCGGACGGGCGCTCGGCCAGGGCGTCTGCCCGTCGGTGAGCGCCACGATGACGTCCGGCCGCACCCGCTGCGCACGGGCGAAGCCGGCCCGCAGATCCGTGCCTCCACCGCCGATCAGCGGGATCTCCTCCGCACGACACAGCGTATGCACGACTCGTGCTGCCGCATCGCACGGCAACACGCTGACC
Source organism: Micromonospora sp. NPDC049175 (assembly GCF_043197345.1). Lineage (NCBI taxonomy): Bacteria > Bacillati > Actinomycetota > Actinomycetes > Micromonosporales > Micromonosporaceae > Micromonospora > Micromonospora sp. NPDC049175. Next base: position 418,051 of record NZ_JBICSY010000006.1, read on the forward strand.
AGATCACGTCGACCGCCCAGGGCCCGGGATATCGCCGCCACCTCGAGCAGCGCGCTGCCCAGCTCGGCGTCGCTGACCGACCCGGACGTGTCGACGATGACGCAGACCGTCGGAGGTCGGCGGCGCAGGCTGGGCAGAATCACCCCTGGCACGCCCTGGGATCGCCGGGACGGCCGGCCGTAGGTGTGGTCCGTACCGGTCCCGGCCGCCACCGCCGCCGAGCGGACCGCCGCACCCAGCAGGTCACGCCACGGCTGCGGTGGGTGGAACGCCTGCTCCGCCCACCGTCGCCACCCCTGGGGCACGGATCCCGGGTGGCCGGTGATGCCCTCCGCCACCCGGAACCGGACCGCGTCGCGTTCCTGCTCGCTGAGGCCGTCCGCGCCGTCCGGTCCCAGGTCCCACCCCCGCTCCAACCCGTCCGCGCCACTGCCGCAGTCCAACCAGACCAAACCCTGGGTACGCGGACCCAGCCCGAACTGACGCAGGTAGTCCTCCATCAACTCCCCGGGGGCGAGCCCCAACGACGCCGGCTCGACGGCGCCCTCGGGCATCGTCAGCCCGTCCCCGAAGACGTCGTCGTTGATCTCGCAGTCCGCGGCGATGTTCATGCGCAGCCGCTCCCCCGGACCGTTCAGCCCTCGATCCCGGGCGACCCGGTCACCGCGGCCATGGTGGTCGCGCAGCAGATGCGACACCTCGTGCACCCACACCCCGGCGAGTTCCTCGAGCGGGGTGCGGTCCACGAACGTCGGCGAGACGTAGCAGCGCCAGTGCCGGTCCACCGCCATCGTCGGCACCTGCCTCGACTCCACCGGGTGCAGGGCGAACAACGCGGTCGCCAGGTAGGGGCGCACCTTGGCGGCGTACAGGCGGGCGGCGTACAGCTTGTCGACGTCCCACGTCGTCGAGGCCCCCGCGTTCATCGTCGAGCCCCGGCGGCGGCCGCGATCCGGGTCGCCGCCTCGTCGGCTCGCCGGGACAGCGACACCACCCCGGCGAGGCCTTCGATCATGGCGGGCACGTCCCAGTCCTCGCGGCGCAGGCTGGCGAGAGTGGTCGCGGGGACCACCACCAGATCCGGAGCGCCCGTCTCCACGGCCCGCGCCAACAACACCCACGCCGCGTCCCACCGGGACCGCTCCGGGCGGTTGCGGACCGCCGCCACCACGGCGTCCAACACGGCCTGCCGCAGGTCACCCCGGTCGGGCAGCGCCGCCGCAGCCGGGTCAGCCAACAGGTCTTCGGGGTCGGGCAGGTCCATCCGATCCATGCTGGCCAGCAGCTCCAGCCCGGGGCCGTCGCCGACCGTGCCCCGGACCAGCAGCGACAGCACCTCACGGGAGACACCCGCCGCCGTCGCGAAGGCGGTCAGGCGCAGCGCCATCTCCCAACTCCGGGGCGACGGCCACGGCCCACCACGGGCGGCGTCGGTGGTGGGCAGCCGGTGCACGAGATCCGGACGGACGGACAGCAGACCACACACCGCCCGGCGGGCGAAGGCGACGGCCTCCGGCAGCAGGTCCGGGTCGAGCCGGGGCAGCGCCGCACGCGGCCAGGTGCCGCCAAGTCCGCGTACGACGACCTCGTGGTCGTGTATCCACTGGAGGTGGACGAAGCGGTTGGCCAGGGGCGGAGTCAGCTCCCATCCATCGGCAGCCGACGATCGTGGATTGGCCGCGGCGACGATCCGTACGCCGGGTGGCAGCCGCAGGGCGCCGACGCGGCGCTCCAGGACGAGGCGCAGCAGGGCGGCCTGGACGGCGGGTGGCGCGGTGGACAACTCGTCGAGGAACAGCAGGCCGCGACCCGCCCGGACCAGGCGGACCGCCCAGTCCGGCGGGGCCATCGGGACACCCTGGGTCGCCGGGTCGTCGCCGACGATCGGCAGTCCGGAGAAGTCGGACGGTTCGTGGACGCTGGCGACGACAGTCGTCAGTGGCAGGTCCAGGGTTGCGGCCAGGTGGGTCAGGGCCGCCGTCTTGCCGATGCCGGGCGCCCCCCAGAGGAGGACGGGCAGGTCGGCCGCCACGGTCAGGGTCAGGGCCGACAACTGGGTGTCGGTGCGGGGTTCGGTGGTGGTCGCGCCGAGCAGGGCGAGCAGGTCGTCGGCGACATCGAGCTGAGGACTGGACGTGGGCATGGTCATCACCTTTGGGGTTCGCGTGGGGTGCGGTGGGAGCCGTACCGGGGAGAGGGGTGCTCGGTCAGCCGCTTGTCGCGTGCCGCGTGCGTTGGCGGCGGCCGCCCGAGCGGCGGGGTTTCTCGGCGGTGGGGCCACGCCCCGCCTCGATCAGTCCGGCCCGGAACAGGCCGTGGGTGAGCCGCCGCTCCACGGCGGCCTCGAGTTCGTCGCGCAGGGCACCGTCGCGCAGCAGCGCCTCGGGGCCGAGCAGGGCCTCGACGGTGGCCAGCGCGGCGGCGGTGTCGCCGTGGTCGAGCCGCGCCCGCACGTCGGGTAGGCACTCCGGTTGTCGGTGCGCCTCGTCGATGGCCCGCAGGCAGGGCAGCGGGGTCCCGGTGAGCGCGGCCAGCAGCTCCTCCCGCCGGATCTCGGCCGGGCCGTGGTCCAGCGCGCTGAGCACCCCGTCGACCAGGCCGACGCGATGCAGGGCGCCTCGGCAGGGCACCAGCCGTGGTGCCGAGGCCGGATCCGACGCCGCCGGGCGGGTGGGCGCCTGACCTTCGGGCACCAGCGCCGCCGCGACCAGGGGATGCAGTTCGGCGGGCTCGATCAGCCCTGCGCGCAGCAGCGCCAGATCGGGAAGGACCCAGGTCGCCGCGTCGGGCAGCACCGGCGGACGCGTCCCGCCCGCCGGCGGGCCGACCCGCGCCACGACCGACCGGCTGCCGTCCCCGCCCGAGGTCATCCCCGCTCGATCGCCGACCCGCAGGACCAGCCGGCGTCCGGTGCCGAGCCGCACCGTGACGGCCCCGCTGGTCCGACCCTCGGCCCCGAGCAGGAGCGCGGCCTCGGCCGGCCACCTGTCGGTCGCGTACCGGTCCCGGTGCGCGCCAACAGTCGTCCCCAGCTCGTCGGGTGGAGCGGGGGCGCCGGCCCGGCCGGCACCTGATCGCGCCCGCAACTCTCCGGTCCGGCGCGCGTCGAACAGGTGGCGGTGCAGGTCGAGGCGGAAGCGCTGGTCGGGGTGGGGATGCGGGCCGGACCCGCGACGGGACTCGTCCCAGAGCCCGAGGCTGATCCGTTGCCCGGCGTCGGCCCAGGCCGGTGGAGTGCGGGCCACCAGGTGCACCGCGCCGGCGGTGGGCTGCTCCGGGTCGTACCGGATCAGCGAGATGGTCAGGCCCGGACGTAGCAGACCATCGGGGGCGACCCTTGGCAGGTGCCAGCGCAGCAGGTCAGGGGCCAGGTGACGGAGGTCGGCCCGCAGCCGTGCCGCCAGGTCTCGACCGTGGCGGTGGGCGACCGCGCGCAGGCTGATGTCGGCATCGACGCGCGCGGCGGCACATGCCCCGCCCCAGTCACCGACCTGACGGCGAGCACTCGCTAGCTCGATCATGGACGGCGGCACGGCGAACTCGCGCACGCGCCGCCAGAAGGACAGTCGAGGATCCGCATCCGCGGCCCGGGAATGCATCAGCACTCACCGTTCGCGGAATGGACCCCCAATCTGGAATGAGAGGAAGTGATCATCGCGGCGGATCATACCGCCCGGTGCCCCGTGCCCGCCAGAGCCGACGGTGGCGCGGAGAGCAGCGGACCCGGCGTCAGGTCGAGCGGGGACCGACCCGACCGGGCCGGTCCCCGAGGCGCTCAGGCCGTGGGGCGTACCCGGTATGCCAGGTGGGTGACGCCATTGCCCTCGACGACGCGCAGGGGGCCGTCGAGCTGAAGTGGCGCGATCCGCAGGTCGGCGAAGAGGGGGACCCCACCGCCGAGCACCACCGGGACGAGATCGACGTGCACCTCGTCGAGCAGGCCGGCCTCGACGACCTGGGCCGCGATGGTGCCACCGTTGACGCCGACCTCCTTGTCACCGGCGAGCGCCTTCGCCCGGTCGATGGCGCTGGCGATGCCGTCGGTGACGAACACGAAGGACTCGTTCTCCGGCTCCCAGCCCTCCGGCACGCTGTGCGTGACGACCACGACGGGCACGTCCATCGGGTGCCGGCCGCCCCACCCCTTCGTCATGTCGAACAGTCGCCGGCCGACGACCAGCACGCCGGTCCGCTCGTTGAGGTCCCGCAGGTGCTGGGCGCTCGCCGCGGACGTCCGGAACGTCATCTCGGGGTTGGCCGTCGGCGTCTCGACGTCGCCGTTGCTGTACCACTGGAAGAGGTACTCGAAGCCACCGTGGGACGCGTTCGCGATGTAGCCGTCCAACGACATCGTCGCGCCGGTCGTCACCTTCGTCATCGATCCACTCCTTGGTCCGGGCCAGGTCGGCCTTCAGGTGGGACCGGGTTATCCCCGGCCCTCACCCAGTGGTCGAAGCCGGCGCCGCCGCTCTCGACACGTTCCCCTGATTCTTTTTCGACCTCGCTCCGACCGGAGCCCGCCGCCCGACGGGCGATCGGGTTCAGCGGATCCGGGCGGCGACGGCGGCAGCGGCGACGCTCGCCCCGGCGTCGTTGAGGTGCAGGTGGTCACCGTGGTCGTACGCGGGCCGCAGGGCGTCGGTGTCGGCCGGGTCGGCGAGGATCCGGTCGAGGTCGACGACGGCGTCGTACGCGCCGCTGGTGCGGATCCACGTGTTCACCTCGTCGCGGACCGCCTCGTTGCCCGGGGTGTCGTAGCCGGCCGCGTTCTTGATCGGCGGCACCGTGGCGCCGATGACGGTGATCCGGTGGGCGTGGGCGGCCCGGATCAGCGCCCGGTGACCGTCGATGAGCTGCGCGGCGGTCACCACGGGCGAGGCGCCGCAGCCGAAGTCGGGAAAGCCGCCGCCACCGATGTCGTTGATGCCGATCAGGACGACGGCCGACCGCACGCCCGGCTGCCCGAGCACGTCGTGGCGGAACCGGGTGACGCCCCGCTCACCGAAGCACGGCGAGTCGGCGAGCAGCTTGTTGCCGCCGATCCCGGCGTTTGCCACGGCAAGCGGGCGGCCGGCGGCGACCAGGCGCTCGGCCAACTGGTCCGGGTAACGGTTGTCGGTGCCCGGGGTGGAGCCGTAGCCGTCGGTCAGCGAGTCACCGAACGTCACCACCGTGCCCCGGGTACGGGGCGACCCGGCGACGTCCACCCCGGCCAGGTGGTACCACGACTGGCTGGTCTCGCCGGAGAACGCGGCGGCACGATGGTCGAAGCGGTGATCACCGGTCGCGCGGTACGTGCTGGTGAGTCCGTCCTGGTGGTAGGTGGCCGGGCCGGTCGCGCCGGCGAAGTACAGCGTCACGGTCACCGCCTCCAGCGCCCGTACCGGCAGGAGCACCGGGTCGGAGGTGGTCTCTGCGCCGACCGGCACGGTGGTCGTGCGCCGCCTGTCGAACGTGACCGGGAGCAGGGTGCCGGGCCGCACCGCCGCGCCGGCGTCCGGGCGTCCCACGGTGGCGCCGGTGAGCCGCAGCGGTTGGCTGCCGTACCTGTTGGACACCCGGATCCGGAGCAGGGAACCGGCCGCGCTGACCCGGACCACCTGCCGAACCGACTCGTTGGCGAAGCCGGGCACGGACCAGTTCGCGCCGAACCAGTCGTTACCCGGCACGGGGTGGTGGTGGGTGACCGACCAGGCCGCCGACCAGGTGGCCGGGTGGTCGCGGCCGGTGCTCGCGGCGTTCGCCGGGGCGGCCGACGCGAGCAGGAGCAGGGCGGTGAGTACGGGGAGGAGGCGACCTGTCGACATCGGAGTGTCCCTTCACGCTGGGTGAACGACCGCTCGCCGCGGCCGATGTGCTTCACCCTGCGCCGGCCGCCTTACCGTCCGCTTACGGTGTCCTACCGAGCCGCCACGGCCTACCGAGCCGCCCCGGCCTGCCGAGCCGCCCCGGCACGCCGGGTGCGCACCGCCCGCGCCGGGTCGTAGCGTGGGACGCATGCGAACCACCACGCTGGGCAGCGCAGGCCCCGAGGTCGGCGTCATCGGCCTCGGCTGCATGGGCATGACCCACGCCTACGACATCACCGGCCCGCGCGACGACGACACGTCGATCGCGGTCATCCACCAGGCACTCGACCTGGGCGCCACGCTCATCGACACGTCGGACGTGTACGGGCCGTACACGAACGAGGAGCTGGTCGGGCGGGCGTTGGCCGGCGGTCACCGCGAGCGTGCCGTCCTGGCGACGAAGGCCGGCCTGGTGGCCACCTCCCCCACCGGCGGTCCCGGCAACTCCCCCAGGATCGGCAACAACGGCCGCCCCGAGCACATCCGCGCCGCGATCGACGACAGCCTGCGTCGGCTCGGCACCGACCACGTCGACCTCTACCAACTGCACCGCGTCGACCCGGAGGTGCCCATCGAGGAGTCCTGGGGCGCGATGGCGGAGATCGTCGCGGCGGGCAAGGCACGGCAGATCGGGCTGTCCGAGGTGACGGTGACCCAGATCGCGCGGGCCCAGGCGGTGCACCCGGTGGCGTCGGTGCAGTCCGAGCTGTCGCTGTGGACCCGCGACCCGCTGACCGAGGTGCTGCCGTACTGCGTCGAGCAGGGCATCGCGTTCCTGCCGTTCTCCCCGCTCGGTCGCGGTTTCCTGGCCGGCCGGTTCACCTCGTTCGACGATCTGCCCGCCGACGACTTCCGCCGCGGCCTGCCCCGTTTCCAGCAGGACGCGCTGCGCGCCAACCTCGCCATCGTCGCCCGGGTCCGGGAGATCGCCGACCGGGCCGGGGTCAGCCCCGCACAGGTCGCCCTCGCCTGGGTGGTCGCGCAGGGCGACCAGGTCATCCCGATCCCGGGCACCAAGACCCCGAAGTACCTGGTGGACAACTGCGCCGCCGGCGACGTGCGGCTCGACGCCGAGGACCTGGCCGACCTGGACGCGCTGCCGGCACCGGAGGGCGGTCGCTACTGAGGCTGCGGCGGCCCGGCACCCCACGGCCGGGCCGCCACCGGCGGGCCGAACCTGACCCCGACGCCGGGCGAGTAGAGCACGCTGACCGGCGGGCCGACCGGTGCCGGCAACCCGGCGGCGGCGACCAGCTCGTCGTCCAGGTGCAGCAGCTCGGCCCGGTGCAGCGGCCAGCGCGGATGCCAGTTCGGCAGGTGCAGCGTGCGCCCGTGTGCCCGGGTGTGCAGGCCCCAGCGCGCGGTGACGAAGTGCTCCAGGGGGGTCGGGTCGGCGATCGGCTCCGCCACCCGCACCACCATGCGGCTCGTCGTACCCGCCGGGCCCGGCCAGCGTCGCCGGCAGCGGTAGGTGCGGCGGTCGCCGTCGCGGTCCAACCGCATCGACGACCAGAGGTACGGCAGGCGCAGTGTCGCCCGCGCCACCAGCACCGGCACCAGGCGGGACGCGTCGAGCGAGCGGAACACCACCGCCCGCCGGCCGGCGTCGTCGACCGAGTAGAGCCGGACGTTTGTCTCGTCGAACGTGCCGAAATAGGGCACACCCGGACCACGGCCGAAGCCGAGCCCGACCATCCGGAAGCCGATCAGGCCGACAAAGCTCACCCCGTCCATCGTGTCCGGGCGGGTGCCGGCCGGCAGCAACGGCGCGACGATGTCCGGGGCGACGGCCCAGTGCAGGAAGGTGAGGTCCTCCCAGCGCTGCCGCAGGATCGCCCAGGGAAACGCCCGCCGGGGCGAGTGGTCGACCGGTTCGATGTGCACGCCCTCATCCTGTCTCAGGCGTGCGGGCCGACGTCCACGGTTCCGACTGTCAACGACGGATTGCCTTCCAGAATGTGGCCGACCCGCTCGACCTCCTCGTCCAACGCCCGGCGTCGACCCGCGCCGAGGGCCCGCAACGGCTCGACAGTGATGCGGATCGTGCGCCCGGAGCGCCGCTGGTGCCACACCCCGGCGACCGTCCCGTCGACGAGCAGCACCGGGAAGTTGCCGGCCTGCCCTCCGGCCAGCGCCCGCTCGGCGGCGGCACCGGGAAAGAGCCGGTCACGGGGGTGGCAGCCGACCGCGTACGCGTCGAAGTAGGGCAGTAACCGCAACCCGGACGGCGGATCGTCCGGGAACTCGGTGTCGCCGGCGACCACCCACGCCCGCGTGCCGGCGACGGTGACCTCGGCCAGGTCCAGCGACTGGAACGCCTCGGTCGCCCACCGCTCGGTCGCCGACAGCCACTTGGCGAACTGGGCCGGAGTGGCCGGCCCGTACGCGTGCAGGTAGCGGCGGACGAGGTCGGCAAGCGCCGCCGGGCCGGGCATCGGGGTGAACCCGGGCAGCCAGCGGGCCGGGCTGGTGTAGGTGGTGGCGCGTCCCCGGGTCGGGCCGTGACACATGACCCCGCCCCGGGTGGCGGCCGACATCGCGGCCATCCACCGGGGCCACCGGTCCTGAAAGGCCTCCATGACCCGCTCGCCCGCCCACGCGCCGGTGCGCGCGACGATCTCCTCGGTCAGCTCGACGGTGGTCAGCTCGGCCTCCGCCAACGCGTCGGCGATCGCCGCGAGGACCTGCTCGGTCTGCTCGGGAGTCAACAGCCCTCGGCTCTGCTCCCAGGCGGGGACGGGCATCGCGGTCAGCGCGCCGGTCCACATCGGCAGGTCGGCGGCGGCGAGCAGGTGCACAGTCCCGCGTGGGCCACGGGTCTTGACCAGGGTGCGGTCCCGCCAGAGCGCCTGGCGCACCAGCGCGCGAGTCGCACCCGGGACGCGGAGCCCGACGGACAGCTCGGCGGCGGAGGCGACCTGGGCGTGCGCGCCGCACATCGTCGACACCACGTCGGCGACGCGGGCGGCGTCCGGGGCGGCGTCCGGGGCGGCGTCCGGCGCGGACGCCGCCGAGAGCCCGTGTCGCGCCAGCCGCCGGGCGGACACCTGCGCCCAGCTCAGCTCGGTCACGGGCGGCCTCCGTGGACGTCGGCCCCGGCCGCGGGCGGGGCTTCGAGAGCGCGTCTGGTCATGCCGCCCACGCTACGACCGACGTATGTCACTTTCCGGCAGCCGCCGCCGACCGTCCGGGTTCCGGCCCAGAGATCGACGCCGTCACCCGTCGTAGGCTGGTAGGGGCGACAGGCACCGAGCAGACCGCCTATACCGCCGCTAATGGGACGGGCAGGAGGACGTACGCGTGACGCAGGGTGACACGGAGTTGGTGGTGCTGGCGCAGGCGGGTGACGCGGCGGCGCTCGGTGCGCTGCTGGCCCGCCACGAGGCCGAGATGCGGGCCGTCGCGCTGAGCATCCTCGGCTACGGGCCGGACGCCGAGGACGCGGTGCAGGACGCGATGCTGGTGGCGCTGCGGCGTATCGGCGACGTCCGCGACCCGGCCGCCGTCGGCCCGTGGTTGCGCGCCATCGTCCGCAACAACAGTCGGACGGCGCTTCGCGGCCCCAGAGCCATCCCGGTCGCCGAGCCGGAGTGGTTCGCCGGCCCCGCCGACACACCCACCCCGGAGGAGGCACTGGACCGGGGCGCGATGCGCGACTGGGTGTGGCACGCCATCGGGCGGCTGTCCGAGCCGGACCGGCTGGTCACGCTCCTGCGCTACTTCAGCGACGCGTCCTCGTACGAGCAGATCGCGGCCGTGTGCGGGATCCCGGTCGGCACCGTCCGCAGCCGGCTCAGCCACGCCCGCCGTGCGCTCACCGGCGGCCTGCGCACGGCGGCGGACGCCGCGCACACCGACGTCGCCGCGGCGAGCGAGTCCCGGTGGCGGGAGGGTCGCGACATGGTCGCCACGGCGATGGGCGGCGACTTCGACCGGGTCGTGCGCGAGAGCTGGTGGCCGCACGCCGAGATGATCGTGCCGGGTGGCCCGCGCGGTGGCCGTGACCTGGCGGTCACCGGCATGAACCGCGACCTGACCGCCGGGGTACGCCAGCGGCTGCGCAACGTGGTGGCCAGCGGCGACGTGCTGATCTGGGAGACCGACCTGATCAGCCCGCCGGACGACCCGGAGCACTGTCCGCCCTCGGCGCTGTGGTTGCAGGTGCTGCGCGAGGGGCGGGTGCGCCAGCTCACCCTCTTCCACCCCGTGCCCGCGCTGCGCTGAAAGAACATCCCCGACCGAGCGAACTTTTCCGTCGACCCACGCATCTGGTCCGTGTCATGCACCAGTTGCCGTGCCGGCACACGCCGCGCGGATCTCGGATCGGGAGACAACTCATGGGTTCCACAAGCCACGACGTCAGCGCCCTCGCACCGGGTGCCCACGCCTTCACCGTCGACGGCGTCCGGCAGGTCTACCACGTCGCCGGCACCGGCCCGGTGTGCGTGGCGCACTCCGGCGGCCCCGGCATCGAGTGGGCCTACCTGCGGACGCCGAGCCTGGAGGAGCACTTCACGATGGTGTACGTCGAGCCGGTGGGCACGGGCGCCTCGGGGCGGCTCGACGACCCCAGCGACTACCGTCTCGACACGTATGTCCGGTTCCTCGACGCCGTCGTCGCGCACCTCGGCGAGCCCCGGGTGTACCTCCTCGGGCACTCGCACGGCGGTTTCGTCATCCAGCGGTACGCGCTCGCACACCCGGACCGGGTCGCCGGTCTCGCCCTGTACGACACCTCGCCCGTCACCGGGGCCGAGTTCTGGGCCGAGGCGATGGCCGGGCTCTCCGCGTACCCGCAGCGGCACCCGGACCGGCCGGAGGCGGCGGCGATCCCGGCCGCCTTCGGGCAGATCGGCGCGGCCACCGACGACGAGTCGTTGGCGACCGCCCTGCGCGCCGCCCTTCCGGTCTACTTCGCGGACTTCTGGGGCCGGCAGGACGAGTTCGTACCGTTTCAGGCCGCTGTCCGGATCTCGTTGGCGCCGGCGAGCGCGCAGGACCCGACGCCCTTCGACGTGCGGGAGAACCTGGCGGAGATCACCGCGCCGGCCGTGGTGATCGTCGGCGCGTACGACTTCATCTGCCCGCCGCGTCGCGCCGAGGAACTGCACGCGGGCCTCAAGGACTCGCGGCTGGTGCTGCTGGAACAGAGCGGGCACTTCGCCCACATCGAGCAGCCGGCGCAGTTCACCGATACCGTGGTGGGGCTGCTCACGCGCTGAACCGGCGCGACCCGAGGTCGGTTCGTCACAGCGGGCAGGCCGCGGCGCTCGCTGGCGTTGCGCGGTCATAGGCTGGGCACTTTGGTGCACCGTGACGAAGAGGAGACCGCCGTGAGCCAGACCGAGCGGATGGATTCCGTCGACGAGTGGAACGTGGCCGAGGACGACGGTGTCCTGGACGCCTCCGACACCCTCGACGACGACCGGGTCGGTGACCCCCTCGACACCGGCATCGTCGCCGAGGACCACTGGACCGCCGCCAACCGGTTCGGCACCACGCCGGCCGAGGAGCGGGCGGGCGAGTCCGTGGCGCAGCACCTCGCCCAGGAGGTGCCGGATGTCGACCCCTACGCCGAGGGCGGCGACGACGAGGACGAGCTGACCCGCCGGGGGTACGAGAGCGAGGCCCGCGCGGGCCGCCTCGTCGCCTACGACGAGGGCGTCCGCGAGGACGACGAGGCCGAGTCGGTGGCGTGGGACGCCGGCATCGACGCGGGTGGGGCAAGCGCCGAGGAGGCCGCGATCCACGTGGTCGAGGACCCGGACGGGCCCGGCGACGGCCCGCTGCGCTGACTGCCGCGCCCGCCGCGCTCACCACCCGAGGAGGTGCTGAGCGCGGCGGGCGCGTCGTTTCAGTGGATGACGACGGGCGTCCGGACCTGCTCGCCCTGCGGGTCGTCGAGTTTCGCCGGCTCACGTCGGCGCGGCAGCAGAGCCGCCGGAACGAGCGTGAGCACGACAAGCGCGAACGCGACCCAGAACGTGGTGGCGAACGACTTGGCTGCGAAGTCGAGCCCGCGCTCGATGATCGACGGGTCCACCGGCATCTGCTGGAGCAGCTCCGGCTGTCGCTGGGAGGCGATGGCCAGCCCGGCCTCGGTGACCGGCGTGCCGCTCCGATCCACCACGCCGGGGATCAGCCGGGAGCCGTTCAGCTCGTTGGTGAGGATCACCGACATGACGGCGGCGCCGACCGAGCCGCCGATCTGCTGAAGGATGTTGACGAGCGTCGAGCCGCGCGCCACGTCGTTTGCCGACAACGTCCGCAGCGCCGAGGTCATGATCGGCATCATCGTGCCGCCCATGCCCAGGCCCATCACGAACAGCGAGCCCTCGAGCAGCCAGTACGAGGTCTGCGGATCGACCTGGGTGAAGCTGAAGAACCCGACGACGATGAGCAGCAGCGCGAACGGGACGGTACGCCCGATCGGCACCCGGTCGGCCAACGTGCCGGCGATCGGCATGGTGATCATCGCGCCGATGCCCTGCGGGGCCATCAGCAGACCGGCGGTCAGCGTCGTCTCGCCGCGCACCTGGAGGAAGTAGCTCGGGAACAGCAGGCCGGCGCCCATGAACGCGATGATGAACACGAACAGCGTCAGCGACGAGATGGTCAGGCTGCGGTTGCGGAACAGCCGCAGGTCGAGCAGCGGGTGCCGGGGCTTGAACGAGTAGAGCACGAACGCCACCACCAACGCGCCGCCGACGAGCATCGGGGCCCACACCTTTGTCGCGGCGAAGGTGCCCGCCTCCGGCAGCGACGACACTCCATAGAGGAAGAGCGCCAGGCCCGGCGAGAGCATGAGCATGCCGACGAAGTCGAACGACTCGGACGGCTCGGGGGCGTCCTTCGGGAGCGCCATCTGCGCGTAGATCAGGGCGACGACGCCGATCGGCAGGTTGATCAGGAAGATCCAGTGCCAGCTCGCGGTGTCGATCAGCCAGCCGCCGAGGATCGGGCCACCGATCGGCCCGAGCAGCATCGGAATGCCGAGGACGGCCATCAGTCGGCCGATCCGGTGCGGCCCCGCCGCGCGGGTCATGATGGTCATGCCCAGCGGCATGAGCATGCCGCCGCCGAGGCCCTGGAGCACGCGGTAGCCGATCAGCTCGCCGATCGTGTCGGCCGTGGCGCAGAGCCCCGATCCGATGGTGAACAAAGCCAACGCCACCATGTAGAGCCGTTTGGTGCCGAACCGGTCGGCTGCCCAACCACTGAGCGGGATCACGGTGGCGAGCGCGAGGGTGTAGGCGGTCATCGTCCACGCGACGCGCGCGTACGTCGCGTCGAACTCGCTCTGGAATGTGGGCAGCGCCACACTGACCACCGTCACGTCGAGGATCGACATGATCGCACCGAGGACGACGACGCCTGCCACCTTGAGCACCGCGGCGTCGAGTTTGTCCGATGTCGCGACGGATTGCTGTGTCACTAACTCTCCTGAAGTCTTCGATTGAGCGCCGGATGATGGGTGGTGGCGAGGTGCCGCGCCTGCACCGGCGCGTGACGCGACGTGCCGAGGCGACGACGCGCTGGCAGACTAACCGTCAGTTGTGACGGTTCGCCTCCAGGTTTCGTGACCGCCGGGAAGTCACAATCCGTTCGGCCGTCCCGTTACGGCCGAACGTCGGGGCGTCGATCAGCGAGAGCACTGCGCGATCTCGGTCGGACCGTGCTGACCACTCGCCTTCGCGGTGTGGCCCTCGAAGGTCCGGATCAGCGTCTTGTGCAGATGGGCACGTTCACCGCCGCTGAGGGGGCGGCATACTTACAAGCCCGGCTCGAAGGCCACCTGGACCTTGCCGACGACATCGACGGCGTGGTCACCGATCTGGGAAGCCTGCCGCTGCTCTGGGCCAGGCCAGTGCGTTTCTACTCGACGAGCACGTGCCCTGCTCCCAGTACCGGGCACGCTGGGCCGACCGCCGCGTGCGCCTCGATGACTTAATGCCCGGCCCCGACGATCCCAACGGTCTTCCGGACGACTACCAGCGCACGGTCGCCGTCACCCTGTCACTGTCCGTGGAGGCCGCGGTGAGCCTCGTCCTGGCGGACCCAGTTCCGCAGTGCAGGCGTACCTGGAGCCAAGGTGGCCGCCAGCGGCGAGCGGGACGCGCCGCTGGTGACGCTTGCTGGTGGTGGCCTACCCGGCGAGCTCGGCGTGGCACTGTCCTCGGCTTGCCTGCCTGAAATGTGGGCTCCCGTACCCGTTGACCTTATGGGAAGCTTGCCGCCGCCGGGCTGTCGACCGCCGCGCTGCTGCGGCTGATGGTTGCTCAGGTGGAGCAGCCGGTCAGGGTATGGAGGGTGTTTGTGGCGATCTTGGATGGGGGCAGACGCTCCTACAGGTCTCGTCTGGTGGCAGTGCTGCTGGCCGTGGTGGCGGTTATGGCCGCTGCTCCCGCGCCAGCGCATGCCGTGTCGGTTCCGCCCGGTGGGCGTGCCAACTACACGGTGGCCCTGATGCGGAACGTGGGTACCGAGTCCTTCGTTCGCTTGGCCGAGTACAGCCTTCGGTCGGACGGTACGGCTCGGGCGGACTACTGGGCGTGGAACGCCAAGACCCTCGTAGGCCGAGCGACGACGGGATTCACCACGTCCGGATGCGCCCACGCCTGCCCGGTCTACACGGCCGCCGGATTCGAAGCCGCGCCGAAGCAGTTGTATGGCACCTGGTCGGTAACGGGTGACGATTTGACCATTCAGTGGACGACCAACTTCCAGACCGAGCGGTGGAAATTCACGAACATGGCCACGGTCACCAAGGTGGACTTGGCCAGCCATCCGACCGCCAATCGCGGCTTTGGCTGGGGGAGTACGACACACTTCCGTACAGGCGTCAGTGTCACCGACATCTACAACCTCCACGGCACATACTCCGGCCCCGGAGTGGAAAACAACTACGGCAGTATCACGGAGTTCCCGTCCGCGTCGCAGAAGATCCACTGGCCCGACGACTACAATCCGATCCGCCTGTGCAATGTAAACTGCATGAACCTCTCGACGGTCAAGCCGGACGAGACCGGCGTGACGGTGCCAAGCAACAAAATTTACCTGGCCGGAAGCGGCACGGATCGCAAGATGTACTACAACCACCAGTTGTACAGCGTCAACGCGGACCATTGCATTGGTGGGGGCGGCTCGCCCTACGCCGGGCATCTCAAGCCAGCCCTGCAGATCATCGACGATGCCGGACAGTTCCGCGGCCTCGTAGTCGTCGAGGCGAGCCTCTACTCGTTCGCCAACGGCGGCAATATTCTTAGCGTGTTCGACCTGAACGACATCTGACGAATGTCAGACCCGGGCCAGCCTCGGACGGTCGCGGCGTCGGTGGCGCGAAGCTCGCCAGTCACCGACGCCGCTCCCGTCTGTGCTAATAAGAATGCTCTGAGGCCTCGAATTGAACGGGCATAATACTGTGGGTGAACCAGCCATTGATGATGGCTTCTTTGTCCATTTTGTGATCACCGGTTGTAACTGATCTTGACGTCCTCACCGCGCGGCTGACGCGGTGCGGTTGGTGACTAGTCGTGGGGTCCTTCCGCTCCTGGCCCGCGACTGCGCGGCTGCCACTCGGTGGTGGGGATTCGCAGGGCGAGGTCGTCGATGCGTACGAGGCGCGACCGGCATCACGGCCGGACGGCCCCGACGGCATCCACGACGAGACTGCCGCTGCGCACCGTGATCTCCACGGTGTGCGTGCCGGCGCCGAGGTTGCGCAGGGCGTACGTCTGATAGAACTCGGGAGAGGCGAGCGTGCTCGCCGCGGAGTTGACCACCGTACCGTCCACCCTGACCTGCAGGACGGCCGAGCCGTTGTTCGGCCCCATGATGTCCAGTCCGGTACCGGCGAACGTGTAGGTCAGCGTCGAGCCGCTTCCCTGGCTGGTGGACAGGCTCCGCTGAACGTTGTACATACCCTTGCCGTTTTCGTGCGCCCAGGACCCGCCGTACACCAGCTTCTTGGCGGGCGGGTTGGCCAGGTCGGACATCTCCAGGTTGTCCAGCACCTCGGAGTAGTACGACGGGCTTCCGTCGACCGTCTCCACCCGCAGGTTGTCGAACCGGGTGAAGTAGTAGCCGCTGCCCAGCGTGATCCGGCCGGACAGTTTGGGATTCGGGTCGGTGTAGGTGGCCAGTGTGACGCCGTCGAGGTAGGCGGTCACCGTGCTTCCGACGCCCTTCAGCGCGATGTTGTGCCACGCGTTGTGAGCGGTGTTGAACCCACCGATCCGCACGCCGCCGGCGCCGCTGACCACGTTGCCGCTGGCGACCGCGTTGTTGTTGACCAGCAACTGCCAGCCTCCGTCGAAGGTGAACTTCACCGAGTACGGCGCACCGTTGTCACCGTGCTGCTCACGGATGCCCAGCCGGGCGTGGTTGGCGCCGTTCTGGGTGCTGCTGTTCTCGAAGGAGACGTCGACACTGGCCTTGTAGTTGAGCCACCGGCTGTCACCGATCCTGGTGACCGCGTCGCCCCCGTTCCACGCACCGCCCAGGCCCTGGCTCGGGCCATCCAGTTGCTGGCGCAGCACGTAGTTGGTCGATCCGTCCGGCCGGTACGCCTCGAAGGCGCCGTTGCGGTCGCTGGCGTAGCGCGGGATGACGCTCTTGGCGCCGCCACGCGACGTGATGAAGTCCGCCGTGCCCGTGATGGTGCCGCCACTGCCGATCACCGGGACCGTCTTGCCGGAGTAGTCGAAGCCGTCGGCGTAGAGGATGTTGTCGCTGGTGTTCTGCACGTCGCCGGAGATGTCGGTGTCCAGCACGGTGCGCTGGCCCTCCACCGGCAGGGGTTCCAGGTACTCGGGCTTGGTGTGGTTGGCCAGCGTCGTCACGGTGACGACCGAGTTCGGCCTGACCGTCACGGAGTACACCCCGCCGTCATCGGCCGGGACGCTGCCCACGTGCTTCAGGTAGTTGGCGTTGAACGCCTGGCCGGGGTCGGCCGCGCGGGTTTCCCACAGTTGTAGGGCCGGAGCGCCGGAGTAGGCCATGTTCACCGGCTGGAGGCGGTACGACTGGGTGTACTCGCTGTCGTTCATGAAGACCGTGGAGAAGTTTCGCTTGTCGGGCGCGGCGAGCGTGAGGTAGCTGGGCGTGCCGTTGCGTCCGACCACCGGGTTCGTCCCGGTCGCTCCGGTATAGCTGGATTCGGGGACGGCGCGCCAGATACCGGCCGTGTTGCTGGAGTTCTCCCAGCCGGTCTTGGCGAACCAGCTGAAGTGCCGCAGGACGTCGATGGCGGCGTCGTAGTGCAGCCAGCCCGACCAGGGATCACGGGCGCTGACGATCTCCTTGTAGGAGTACTGCCCACCCTCGTAGAAGGACCCGATGGCCGGTTGGTAAATGAAGTTGGTCCGGCGCGAGTTGACGAATCCCTTGATGATGGTGTTTCCCATCTCCAGCGCACTGTTGGTGCCGCCGATGCCGGTTCCGACCACCGACGGGGACCGCATGTTGTTGCTGGGGCGGAAGGCGGAATTGCCGAAGGTCGCCTGTGCCTCGCTGTTCCAGATCTCCTTGTCGTAGTCCATCGCCAGGCGCTTGAAGTTGCCGGCGCCGTCGTCGTCGGGGCTGTAGTGGTAGCCGGCCGCCGCCACCACGTCACGCAGGCCGGCGTCGCTGATCATGCTGCCGCCGAACGATCCGACACCGACCTCGTCGGAGATGACGACCTTGATCTGGTTGTACCGGGATCGCTCTGTCGAGTCGGCGAAGTCGGCACTGTCGGTCCTGACCCGGTTGGCATAGGTCTTGGTCCAGTTCAGGTCCGCCCCGCGCTCGTTGAGACCCGGGTTGACGTAGTCGACCATGAACCCGTAGGTCCGGTACGCGCTCAGGATGGTCTTCTTGAACCAGGTGTAGACCTTGTCGTTGCTGTTCGCCCAGCCGGGGGAGTTCCAGCGCAGCAGGGACACCTTGACGTTCGGGTTGACCTTCTTCGCGTCGGCCGCGAGTTGGAAGCCTTGCGCACGCTCGACGTTGGGGGTCTCGGACTCCCACCGCATGGTCGAGGGGTCCGGTCCGGTGGAGTTGTTGCGGTCGTTGCCCATCTCGATCTTCACGTTGGTGAAGACCGGATTCTCCCCACCGAAGAGGACCCGCAGCAGCTGCGCGTACGCGGTCGGGCTCTGGGCCTTGTAATCCATCAGCAACTCGCTGGTGCTGTTGGCGCTGAGCGCACCGAAGCCCTTGAACGTCAGGCCGTTGACGTTGCCGGTGCGGATGTTGTTGCCGTCCACCGTGATCGTGCCCGACCCCGGAGTCGACACGTCAGTGACGATCCACTGCTGGTTGGTGCTGCCGCTGTTCGCGTACTGGACGAGGTTGGCGCCGTCGGACGTGCTGCCCCCGCCATCCAGGTACAGCCCGTTGGCGCGGTTCCTGAACTTGACGTAGCCGCCGGAGTCCTCCCGGGTCCACTGCTGGTTGGTGCTGCCACTCTCACTCCACTGGCCGCAGATGGATCCGCCCGTCGTGCGGCCCATCCCGTCCAGGTACAGGCCGGTGGCCCGATTCCTGATCCGGACGTAGTCGCCGACGGCATCGATCGTCCACTGCTGGTTGACGCTGGACGACGAGGAATACTGGCCGACCGCGGCGCCGTTGGTGGTCCGGCCCATGCCGTCGATGAACTTGCCGGTGGTCCGGTTGCCCAATTTGACGTAGGCGGCGGCTGCTTCCATGGTGAGGCCCACTGGCGTGGATGCGACAGGCATGGTCACCACGTACGTCAGGGCAAGCACGACGACCGACAGCATGCTCAGCGCGCTGGGCCTGACGCGGGCACGGCGCGGGCCGGCTACTCCCGGAGTCTGCCGAGGCGGAGCGGATCGAGGGCTGGTCATGAGATCTCCAGTCAACCGGTCAAGGTGTGGCAGGCGACGCCTCGGGCTCACCGGCCTGCGATGTCCAGAGGTGGCACGTCATCGTCCGATCACATCGAAGCATATTTATGCTATCCGGATCTATAGGTGCCAGGAAACAGACGGAGACGTTCAAGAACGTTCAGACTCGAACATCCGGCCGTCAGGCTGGAGGACCGCGACGGATCCACCCAGCGGTCGGGGGCCACGCTGGGGACAAGATCTCGCGCTTGAACAGCGGGACGAGTGCCTTCCGGTCCCGGGGCTGGAACTCGTGCTCCAGCGGGAGCCGGCGACGGTGACGACGGTGTGCAGCGGCACCAGCCGCCCTAGGACTTTGACATGCGCCCTAGAGGCGGATCGCGGTCCGGATCAGCGCGGCGAGGGCCAGGGATCGACTGTGCGGCGGCCACGCGATCACCGTCGTCACGGTTGGCGCGTCCAGCACCGGCACGGCGACGAGATCGCGGCGCAGGTCGGCCCGGCACGACTCGGGCAAGACCGCCGACGCTCGGCCGAGCGCGATCAGCTGGTACAGCTGCGTGCTGTCCCGTACCTGCGGACCGGGTCCGTCCGGGTACGTGCCATCGGGGCCGGGGCGGCGGGGCGGCGGCAGGTCGGGCAGCGCGGTGACGTCGGCCATCCGCACCTGGGCCTGGGCGGCGAGGGGGTGCCCGGCCGGCAGGACCACAACCTGCCCCTCCGTGCTCAGCTCCTCGGTGTCCAGTCCGACCGTCGAGTCGAACGGCCGGTGCAGCAGCGCCACGTCCGCCCGCCCGTCGCGCAACAGCCGCTCCTGCTCGCCGATCCCGCACAGCAGAACGTCGACGGAGACCGCGCCAGGCTCGGAGGCGTACGCGTCAAGCAGCTTCGACAGCAACTCGCCGGACGCTCCAGCCTTCGTGACGAGGACCAGGCCGGGATGGCCGGCCCCGACGAGGGCCGCACGGCGGGTACGGCGCTCGGCGGCCTCGACCGCGTCGAGGGCCGCCCGGCCCTCGACCAGTAGCACCGAGCCGGCCTCGGTCAGCGCGACGGCGCGGCTGGTGCGTTCCAGCAGCGCCACCCCGAGCCGCCGTTCCAACTGCGCGATCGCCCGCGACAGTGGCGGCTGCGCGATCCCGAGCCGCCGCGCGGCGCGCCCGAAGTGCAACTCCTCGGCGACCGCGACGAAATACCGCAGCTCACGCGTCTCCATGCCCCAACGGTACCGACGGCACGGCACGGCATGACCCGTCCCGCTCGGGCGCCGACGCCGCGGCCTCGATGGATACCCGGGAGGTATCGACGCCCACCCAAGCGGTGTTGGCGGCCCGCTGGGGCGTGGACAGGATCGGATGCATGAGCCAAACGACAATCGCGCTGGTCACCGGCGCGAACAAGGGAATCGGATACGAGATCGCGGCCGGCCTGGGCGCCCTCGGGTGGAGCGTCGGGGTCGGCGCTCGGGACGACACGCGCCGAGAAGCCGCGGTGGAGACGTTGCGCGCCGCCGGCGTCGACGCGTTCGGTGTGCCACTGGACGTGACCGACGACGCGAGCGTGGCCGCCGCCGCCCGGCTGGTCGAGAAACGTGCCGGCGGCCTCGACGTACTCGTCAACAACGCCGGCGTCACCGGCGGTGCGCCGCAGGAGCCGACCACGGTCGACCTCGCGGCCGTACGGACGGCGGTGGAGACCAACGTGATCGGCGTCATCCGCGTCACCAACGCCATGCTGCCCCTGCTGCGCCACTCGTCGTCACCGCGGATCGTGAACATGTCCAGCGGCGTCGGCTCCCTCACCCGGCAGAGCAACTCCACCGACGAGTTGACGACAGGCCCGCTCGCCGTCGCGTACGCGCCATCGAAGACGTTCCTCAACGCCGTCACCGTCCAGTACGCCAAGGAACTGCGCGACACGAAGATCCGGATCAACGCTGCCTGCCCCGGCTTCGTCGCGACCGACCTCAATGGCTTCCGCGGCATCCGTACCCCGAAACAGGGCGCGGCGATCGCGATCCGACTCGCGACCCTGCCCGACGACGGGCCCACCGGCGGGTTCTTCGAGGACGCCGGTGTGGTGCCCTGGTGATCAACCGGTCCACCGACCGCAGTAGCTGAGCGGGCGCAGGGCCGTCGCCCGCCAACCGCACGGTCCAGTCGCTGTGGTGCAGGTGCCGGTGGTGGTGGCCGCAGAGCAGGACGGCGTGGCGAGGCTGGTGGTGCCGCCGTCAGCCCAGTGGTGGATGTGGTGGGCGTCGCACCAGCGCGGTGGGCGGTCGCAGCCCGGGAAGGCGCAGCCACGGTCGCGCAGCACCAGGGCTCGCCGGAGAGGGCCGGTGATGAGGCGGCGTTGCCGGCCGAGGTCGAGTGGTTGGCCGGTGCTGTTGAGGACGGCGGGCAGAAGGTCGATGGCGGCGCGGAGCAGCCCGGCGGTTTCGGTGTCGAGGATGCCGGCGAGCCGCAGGCGACCGTCGGTGAGGGTGGAGAAAGTGAGGTGACGATCGCGGGTGGCGCGGTGGGCCTCGGCGTCCAGGGCGGCTTTGGCGGCGGCGTCGGGACCGGCCGCGGTCTGCACCGTGTCGACCGCGTCGACGATGATCCGGGCCTGGTCCACGGTGACGTGGCCGTCGGCCAGTGCGTGGCGTACCCCAGGATTGCCGGTTTTCAGGGGGGCGGCGAGGTCGACGAGGCGACGGGCGGCCGGGATGGTGAGGCGCAACCGTTCGCGGAGCCAGACCGCGGTGGAGGAGGCACCCTGCGCGACGGCGGTGCTGCGGCCGTCGAGCTCGCGAATCAGGGCCAGCTTCACTGCGGCGAGACGCTGCTCGACGCGGTGCGCGGTGTCGAGCGCGGCGATCAGCTCGTCCTCGGGCAGCGCCCAGGTGGCCGCGTCGGCG
The DNA here is from genome assembly GCF_043197345.1 of Micromonospora sp. NPDC049175. NCBI lineage: Bacteria > Bacillati > Actinomycetota > Actinomycetes > Micromonosporales > Micromonosporaceae > Micromonospora > Micromonospora sp. NPDC049175. The sequence goes on from NZ_JBICSY010000006.1 coordinate 439,653, forward strand.
CAGGCCGCGAAGGCGTCCTCTGCCTGCGTCAATTCCTCGACCATGAGCGCAGCTCAGAACAGGTGTACGACACCTTCAGCCCCCATGATCCATCTGCGGCGGGCCCGCCCAGCGGCAGGCCCGCCTGTGGTCCAGGCCGTCCGCCGGCGGAACATCGCACGCCTGCCCGCCTGTTGCACCTGATGTGCCGGCTACCGCCGGCGTCCACCACATCCGACTCCGGGTGGAAGGATGAGACACCGTGGACCGCGCCCCGCTCGCCAGTTTTCTGCGCACCCGCCGCGAGGCCCTTCAGCCCGAGGACGTCGGATTGCCCCGAGGCCCACGTCGGCGCACCGGTGGGCTACGCCGCGAAGAAGTCGCCTTGTTGAGCGGTATGTCCACCGACTACTACAGCCGGTTGGAGCAGCAGCGGGGGCCGCGCCCGTCGGAGCAGATGCTCGCCGCCCTGGCCCGTGGCCTGCGGCTCTCCCTGGCCGAACGGGACCACCTGTTCCAACTCGCCGGCCACGCCATCCCCCACCGGGCGGTGCGGGCCGACCACGTCAATCCGGGAATGATGCGGATCCTCGACCGGATGCCCGACACACCGGCCCAGGTGGTGAACCACCTCGGCGAGACCCTGGCGCAGACCGCCCCGGCCGTCGCCCTGCTCGGCGACGAGACCCGGCACACAGGGCTGGCCCGCAGCGCGCACCACCGCTGGTTCACCGACCCGACGGCGCGGCGGCTGTACCCGGTGGAGGACCACCACACGCAGAGCCGCCTGCTCGTGGCGAGCCTGCACGCCTCGTACACCCGTGACGGCCGGGGGTCGCGGGCGGCGGCCCTGGTCGACGACCTGCTGGCCAGGAGCCCGGAGTTCGCCCAGCTCTGGCGTGAGCACCCGGTGCCGGCCGGCTCCTGCCCGCCGAAGCGCTTCCTGCACCCGGAGGTCGGGGCGTTGGAGTTGCACTGTCAGACCCTGGTGGACCCCGACGAGTCCCAGACGTTGCTGGTCTTCACCGCCGCGCCCGGCTCGGCGAGCGACGAGAAACTGCGGCTGCTCACCGTCATCGGCGGCCAGCTCGTCTGATCGCGTCAGCCCTCGCCGGAGCGCTGGGCCGGTCGCCGCGTGCTCGGGTAGCGGGCCGGACTGACGCCCAGGTGACGCCGGAAGTGGCGGGTCAGGTGCGCCTGGTCGAAGAAGCCGGCCGCGACGGCGACCGCGGCGGGCCGCTCCCCGGTGAGGAGCAGGCGGCGCGCCAGCTCGACCCGGCGACCGGTCAGGTACGAGTGGGGTGGCACCCCGTGCACGTGGGTGAACGTACGGACCAGGTGGGTCGGGTGGGCGTGCAGCAGCTCGGCGGCCTCCCCCAGCGTGACGCCCTCGACGGTCCGGGCGTCCAGCAGCTCCCGCAGTCGGGCCGCGAGGCCACCCGCGGGCGGTGCGAGACTGACCGGGGTACGCCGGTGGAGCTGCCCGCGCAGCCGGTCCAGGATGAGCGCGAGCCGACTCTCGGCCTCGAACTCGTCACCGGGTGCGGCGAGCACCCGGTGCAGATGGTCGATCCGGTCGCGCAGCTGCGGGTCGGCCAGGTCCGGCTCGTCGACCGCCCGGCCGACCAGCTCGGCCCCGAGCGCCGAGGTGTCGAGGTACAGGACCCGCTTGCGGAAGCCGTTCGCGGTGGCGGAGCGGCCGTCGTGCGGCACGTACGGCGGCAGCAGCGTGACCGAGGTGCGCAGCGCGCCGTGCCGGTGTCGATCGAGGTCGAAGCGGACCGCGCCGTCGTCGACGATCAGCAGCGTCCACACGTCGTGGATGTGCCGGGGGTAGGCGTGGTCCACGAAATGGGCGTGGAAGACCTCGGCGACCCCGGCTACCGCGGGTCGCCACGCGCTGACGTGCGAGCCCGGCGGGCGGGTGGCCACGCTAAGAACGTACAAGACCGGTAGGTGTCGCGGCGGGCAGGCTCGATGCCATGAGCGAACCCATCCGATTCCCCACCAAGATCGCTGTGCTGCTGCGTGACGACCTGGCGAGCTGGCAGCGGCTCAACGTCACGGCCTTTCTGGTCAGTGGCATCGCGAACGCCGTGCCGGAGCTGCTCGGCGAGGAGTACCGCGACGCGGACGGCACCGCCTACCTGCCGATGTTCGGCCAGCCGGTGCTGGTCTTCGCCGGTGACCGGGCGACGCTTGTCGGCGCGCACTCGCGCGCCCTGGCCCGTGGGTTGCGGATGGCGGCCTTCACGTCGGAGTTGTTCGCCACCGGAAACGACCGGGACAACCGGGCCGCCGTGCAGGCCGTCGGCCGGGACAAGCTCGACCTGGTCGGCGTGGCGCTGCACGCCCCGCGCAATGTGGTGGACAAGGTGCTCAAGGGTGCGTCCATGCACCCTTAGGGCATCCGTGGCGACGAAGACATTGATATCGGTGCACACGGCTGTAATGATTAACACACTTTACAGTTGACTTCGCCGCCCCGGAAGGACCCCACATGGCGCGACGACTGGCCGGGCTCGCGCCCCGCCGCCCCCGCATCAGACTGACCTCCGCGCTCACCGCGGCCCTGCTCGCCGTGCCGATCGGCCTGCTGGTCGCCGTCGCGCCGGCCGCCGCGGCCGCGACGGGCGCCATCACCGGGTACGGCGGCACGTGCGTCGACGTGGCCGCCGCGAACCCGGCCAACGCCACGGCCGTCCAGCTCTACACCTGCAACGGCTCGGCCGCGCAACAGTGGACGGTCGGCGACGACGGCACGATCCGGGCGCTGGGCAAGTGCCTGGACATCGCCGCCGCCAGCACCGCCAACGGCGCGCGGGTGCAGATCTACGACTGCAACGGCACCGGGGCACAGCAGTGGTCGTCCACCGCCGGGCAGGTGGTCAACCCCACCTCCGGCAAGTGCCTCGACGCGACCGGCCAGAGCGCCGCCGACGGCACCCCGCTGCAGATCTGGAGTTGCACGGGCGCCGCCAACCAGACCTGGACGCTGCCCACCGGCGGTGGCACCACGCCACCCCCGTCCGGTGGTTTCACGCACCCCGGCGTGCTGGTCAGCCGGGATCAGCTCGACTTCGTCCGCGGTCGCGTGCAGGCCGGCGCGCAGCCGTGGGCGTCGGCCTACAACCAGATGATGGGCAGCCGGTACGCCTCCCTGTCGCGCACCCCGGCTCCCCGTTCGGTGGTCGAGTGCGGGTCCTACTCCAACCCGAACAACGGCTGCACCGACGAGCGCGAGGACGCGATCGCCGCGTACACCGACGCGCTCGCCTGGTACGTCACCGGAGACGTCAGGTACGCGCAGAAGTCGATCCAGCTCATGGACGCGTGGTCGGCGACGATCACCGCGCACACCGGCAGCAACGGCCCGTTGCAGACCGGCTGGGCCGCCTCGGTCTGGCCCCGGGCCGCCGAGATCATCAAGTACACGTACCCGAGCTGGCCCAACGCCAACCGGTTCGCCACCATGCTGCGCACCGTCTACCTGCCGGTGGTGCGCAACGGCTCGAACAGCAACGGCAACTGGGAGCTGACGATGATGGAGGCGGCCGTCGGCATCGCCGTCTTCCTGGACGACCGCAGCGCCTACGACGCGGCGGTCACCCGCTTCCTCAACCGCACCCGGGCCTTCGTCTACCTGCCCAGCGACGGCGCGCTGCCGTACACGGTGCCGGGCAGCGGCCTGGACACCAGCTCGGAGATCATCGGCTACTGGCAGGGTCAGTCCACATTCGTCGCCGGCCTCGCCCAGGAGACGTGCCGCGACTTCGTGCACACCGGGTACGGGATCTCCGCCATCTCGCACGTCGCGGAGACCTCCCGCATCCAGGGACGGGACCTCTACCCGCAGGTCGGTGAGCGGCTGCGGCAGGCGCTCGGCCTGCACTCGCGCTACCAGCTCGGCGAGGCGGCACCCTCCTGGCTGTGCGGTGGCAGCCTCACCCGGGGCCTCGGCCCGATCACCGAGGTCGGCTTCAATGCGATGAGCAACCGGCTGGGCAACGTCATGACCAACACGCAGACGCTCACGCTGCAACAACGGCCGGCCGGCACCAACAACCTGTTCGTCGCCTGGGAGACGCTCACCCACGCCAACAACCCCAACTGACCGGTTCGCCGTGGGGCGGCCCCCCCCCCCGGGGGCGGCCCCCCCCGGGCAGCCCCCCCCCGGCGGGGCCACCCCCCCCGGCCCCCCCCCCCGCCGGGCGCCCCCCCCCCCCGCGGGGGTGGCGCC
>NZ_JBICSY010000006.1:443881-598800 GCF_043197345.1 Micromonospora sp. NPDC049175
GGCGGCCCCCAACAAACCCGTGGGGCGCGGCGGGGCACCCCCCCCCCCCCCCAAACACCCCCCCCGCCGGGGGGGGCGGGGGCCCCCCCCCCCGCGGGGGCCCCCCCCCACGGCGGTGCTCAGGTGTCGGCCCCCAGCGCCACCACCGGGCTGACCCGCGACGCCCGACGGGCCGGCAGCACCCCGGCCAGCGCGGTCAGCCCGACCAGCACCACGAACAGCCCGGCCAGCGGCAGCAGCGGCGCGGTCAGGGGCGCCTCGATCCCGAGGGCCTGCACCGCCAACCAGGCGTACGGGATGCCGAGCACCAGGCCGATCGTCGCCCCGATCACCCCGTACAGGCCGGACTCGACGGTCAGCATCGTGCGCAGGCCGGTCCGGGACAGGCCGATCGCGCGGAGCAGCCCGGACTCGCGGATCCGCTCCACCACCGACAGCGCGGTCGTGGAGCCCACGCCGACGACCGCGATCAACACGGTCAGGCCGACCAGGCCCACCGCGATCCAGACCAGGGTGCGCACCAGCGCGTCGTTGCGGTCCCGTTCGTCGGCGAGCACGGCGAGGCCCACCCCGTCGCTGCCACCGATGGCCTGGCGCAGCGCCCGCACGCCGGCCGTGCGGCCGTCCTCGCCGGCGCCGGCCGCGTCGGCCAGCAGACCCGTGTACGCGGCCGGCACGCCGATCCGGTCCAGGTCGGCCGGATCGGCGAGGATGCCCGCGTGCAGCGGGCCGTCGCCGGGCAGGATCGCGGCCACCCGCACCTCGACCCGGCCCGTGGCGACGGCGAGCGTGACGGTGTCGCCGGCCCGCAGACCCGCGTCCCGGGCGACCCAACTGTTGAGCACGATCCGGCCGGGGCCACGATCGGCCAGGGTGCCCTGGGCCACGTCCAGGTCACCGGTGCTCGGCAGCGCCGCCAGGTCCAGGTCGCTTGTCGGGTAACCGGACTCGACGTCGCCGAGCTTGTCGGCCCCGCGCAGCAGCGTGGCGTCTCCGACCATCCGGTACGGCACCACCCGGGCCAGCGCGCCGCGCGCCGCCTCGGCCCGGGTCACCACGTCCGGCGGCAGCGTCTGACCGTTGCCGGTCACCTCGAAGTCGGTCGGCGCCGAGAGCGCCATCTCGCGGTCGGCGAGGATCTGCAACGACGCGCCACCGATGACCACCCCGGAGATCAGGGTCACGCCCAGCGCGACCACGACGGAGACCGCGGCCGCCCGGCGCGGCGCCCCGCCGATCCCACCGACCGACATCCGTCCGAGCGGCCCGAGCTGGCGCAGCGGCCAACCCACCACGGCCAGCACCGGGCGCACCAGCAGCGGACCGAGGGCCACCAGCGCGAAGAACGCGAACGTGCCGGACGCGACGAGCAGCAGCAGTGGCCTGGACGGGTCGTAGTTCTCCTGGTCCGGTTTCGGCAAATGGCTGATCGTGGCGACCGCCGCCAGGACCGCGCCGACGGCCAGGAGCAGCCCGAAGACCAGACGCGGCAGCTTGATGCCGCGCCGGCCGGCGGTGACGCTCGCCGTCCGCAGCGCCTCCAGCGGGGAGACCCGGGCGGCCGACAGCGCCGGGGCCAGCACGGCCAGCACGGTGATCACCACAGCGCCGATCACCACCGCGACCGCCGCCGCCAGCGGCAGGCCGGGCGAGGACACCTCGTGGCCGGTGGCGCGCAGGATCACCGGCAGCGCGTACCCGAGGGTGAGAGCGCTGGCGACCCCGACGACCCCGGCGACCAGGCCGGTCAGGGCGCCCTCGGCGGTCAACGCGCCGACCAGGGTGCCCCGACTCGCGCCGACGGCCCGCAGCAGCGCGAGCTGCCGCATCCGCTGGGCGAAGACGATGCGGAAGGTCGAGGTGACCACGAGCGCCGCCGCGGCGACGGCGATGGAGACGAACATGCCGACCAGGACGAAGAGTTTCCCGACCTGTTCGGCCGCCGCGTTGGCCTCGGCGTCGCGCACCTCGGCGCCGGAGCGGATCGGCTGGCCGGCGACGGCCGCGGTAACCCGTTGCCGGACGTCCTCCGTCGAGGTGCCGGGGGCCACGCGGACGTCGACACGCTCTACGGCCGTCAGGTGCGCCCAGCCGATCACGGCGCTCTCCGGGGCGTACGCGTCGTAGCCGGCGTCGGCGGCGACGTCCACCACACCGGTCACGGTGAGCGGGGCGGGCGTGGTGAGTTCGCCGCCCGTACCGCTGGTGGTGGTGCCGACCGAGAGCCCGAGCCGCTCGGCGGTACGCGGGGTGATCGCGATCTCGCCCGGTTGGTCCGGGTAGCGTCCCTCGGTCACCCGGACCGTGGTCAGCGGGCCGGTGCCCGGATCGGACTGGAGGTTGAGGTACCCCTCGCCGATCGAGACGCCGGTCGACACCCGGGGCACCGCCTCGGCCACCCCGGGCACGGCCCGGATCTTCCGCAGGTCCGTCACTGTGGGTGGCGGCAGGTCGACGCGGCCGATCACCAGGTCGGTGACGGCCGGGGTGCCGCTGAGGTTGTCCCGCACGGTCCGCTCGGTGATCTGCTGCACCAGCACGGTGCCGAAGACGACGAAGGAGGCGACCAGGATCGCCAGGCCGGTCAGGATCAGCCGGCCGGGCCGTCGGGCGGCGGCGGTCGTCTGTGTACGCAGCACCGTCGCCCTCATGCGCGGGCCGCCAGATCACGCAGCGCGTCGGTGACCGACACCTGGTCCGGCCTCTCGACCTCACCGGCGACCCGGCCGTCGGCGAGCAGCACCACCCGGTCGGCGTACGCGGCGGCGATCGGGTCGTGGGTGACCATGACGACGGTCTGGCCGAGGTCGCGTACCGAGTCGCGCAGGATGGTGAGCACCTCCGCGCCGGAGCGGGAGTCGAGGTTGCCGGTCGGCTCGTCGGCGAAGACCACCTCGGGCCGCGCCACGAGGGCACGGGCCAACGCGACCCGCTGCTGCTGGCCGCCGGAGAGTTCGCTGGGCCGGTGGTTGAGCCGGTCACCGAGGCCCAGCACCCGCACCAGGTGCGCGAGGAGTTCGGCGTCGGGCTGTCGGCCGGCGAGGTCCAGCGGCAGGGTGATGTTCTGTGCGGCGGTGAGCTGCGGCAGCAGGTTGAAGGACTGGAACACGAAGCCGATCCGCTCCCGGCGTACCCGGGTCAGGGTCCGGTCCGACTGGCCGGTCAGCTCCGTGCCGCCGAGCAGGACGCGGCCGGAGGTGGCGGTGTCGAGACCGGCGAGGCAGTGCATGAGCGTCGACTTGCCGGACCCGGACGAGCCCATGATGGCGGTGAACTCGGCCCGGCCGAAGCCGACCGAGACCCCGTCCAGGGCACGGACGGCGGTGTCGCCGCTGCCGTACACCTTCACCAGGTCGACCGCGGCGACCGCGGCGTGGCTGGTCTCCGGCGGGGCGTGGGTTGTCATTGTTCCTCCAGTGGCGTGCGATGTGGCTGGACAGCCGGTGGCTGCGATGTGGCCCGGATAGCGTCGCCGCCGCCGGCGGGTGGGCGCATCGGCCCGTGGCCGGGTATCGCCGGCGTCGGGTCTGTCTTTCGGCCGATCTGTCCGCGCCGCCCGCTGGCTACGCTGGGTCACCATGAGCACGCCGGATCTTCGACGTTTGTGGGTACGCCTGGCCCAGGCCGCCGGCCTGGTGGCCATGGGGCTGCTCGCCCTCTTCGACCTCCGGCGGGGCGCGCCCGAGAGCATGGCCGCTCTCCTGGTCCTCCTGGTGCGGATGGGGCTGGCGGTGGCGACGGTGCCGCTCTGGCTGCCGGTGCACCGGCTGGGTTCGCGGGTGGTGCCGCTGGCCGCGCTGGCGCTCGCCGGCGCCTCACTGGCCGTGACCGCGGCCGTCGTGTTCCTCTCCGGCGGCAGTTACCTGATCGGTGGCAGTTGGGGGCTCGCCGAGTCGGCCGGGCTGATCGGGGTGGTCTTCGTGGTCACCCGCTGGGGCGCGCCCCGGCTAACCCCGTGGTCGGCGGCGGCCGTCGGGCTGGCCGTCGCCGCGTTGCCGCTGCGCGCCGGCACCGAGAACCTGCTGGTGATCTTCGGACTGCTGCAGGTGCTCGCCGCGGCCGGCGCCGCCGGGGTGGGGCTCTACCTGCGGATCATCGCGGCCGGTCGGGATCGGGCGATCGCGCTGGTACGGGCCGAGCAGCGCGCGGAGTTCGCCCGTGACCTGCACGACTTCATCGCCCACCACGTGACGGGCATCGTGGTGCAGGCGCAGGGTGCCCGGTTCGTCGCCGAGCAGGACCCGGGTCGGGTGATCGTCGCGCTGGAGCAGATCGAGCGGGCCGGCACGGAGACGATGGCCTCGATGCGCCGGATGGTGGGGATCCTGCGTAACCCGGACACCCCGCCGGACGCGCCGCTGGCCCCGCTGGCGGGCGTGGCCGAGTTGCCGCCGCTGCTGGCGGGCTTCAACGGCACGGCGAGCGCCCCGGCCCGCCTGCACGTCGACGGCGACCTGGACGGGTTGCCGGTGGAGGTCTCGACCTCGGCGTACCGGGTGGTGATGGAGGGGCTGACGAACACCCGCCAGCACGCGCCGGACGCCCGTTCCGTCGACGTCGCCGTGCGCCGTACCCAGGACTGGTTGCTGGTCCGGGTCGCCGACGACGGTGCGGCCGGGCGCACCGCGCCCGCCCGGGGGCACGGCTTCGGCCTGATCGGCCTGACCGAGCGGGTACGCGCCCTCGGCGGCACGATCACCGCCGGGCCCGGCGTCGCTGGCGGCTGGGTGCTCGACGCGGCGTTCCCGCTGCGGACGGCGGTGGGGCGATGATCCGGGTATTGATCGCCGACGACCAGGCGATGGTCCGGACCGGCTTCGGCATGATCATCGGGGCTCAGCCGGACATGGAGGTGGTCGGCGAGGCCGCCGACGGGGTGGTCGCCGTGGAGTTGGCCCGGCGGCTGCGCCCGGACGTGGTGCTGCTGGACATCCGGATGCCCCGTCTCGACGGGCTCGAAGCACTGCGGCTGATCGCCGGGCCGGGCGTCGCCGACCCGATCCGGGTGGTCGTGGTGACGACCTTCGACCTCGACGAGTACGTGCACACCGCGCTCTCCAACGGCGCGTGCGGATTCCTGCTCAAGGACTCCGGCCCGACGCTGCTGGTGGAGGCGGTCCGCGCGGCCGTGTCCGGTGACGCGCTGATCAGCCCCTCCATCACGGTACGACTGTTGGAGCACCTCAGCTCGCCCGCCCCGGCGCGCGGCGACACCGGGCTCTCACCACGGGAACTCGAGGTCGTGAAGCTCGTCGCCCGGGGCCTGACAAACGCCGAGATCGCCGCCGGGCTCTTTATCGCCGTCGGCACTGTCAAGACCCACCTGGCCAGCGTGCAGATGAAGCTCAAGGCCCGCAACCGAGTGGAGATCGCCGCGTGGGCCTGGGAACGCCGCCTCGTCGGCTGAGGGGGACAGCGACGCGACCGCCACTGGCTTAGCATCGTCAGCAGTCGATGACTGGTCCGCTGCGGTCACCCGAAAGCGAGGCGATCATCTTGCGCGATCATGTGTGGCGCGGCGTCCGGTCCAGGGCCGCCGCACTGGCCGCCTGCACGCTCACGGCGGTCCTGGTGGCGACGGGCGCGACCCCGGCACTCGCGGCTGCCGCCGACACCGAGCCTCCCACCACCCCAGGCCCGATCACCGTCGCCGCCATCGACGCCACCTGGGTCGAGCTGACCTGGGCTGCCTCGACCGACAACGTGGGGGTGGTCAGTTATCCGGTCTCCGCGCAGTTCGAGGACAACGGCAGGACCTGGTCGACCGACACCAACAGCATTCGGCTCACCGACCTGCAGCCGTCACGCACGTACACCTTCTTCGTGAGGGCGCTGGACGCGGCCGGCAACAGCTCACCGTCGACCGGGCCCCTGCGGTTCACCATGTCACCGGGGGACGACCAACCGCCGGGCGCGCCGGGTCAACCGGTGGCGCTCGACGTCACCGCCACCGGGGTTCGGCTGCGCTGGGCGCACTCGGTGGAGAACGGGGCGGTCGAACGGTACGAGGTGTTCCGGGTGGACGCCGGCGGCGCTCTCACCCTGGTCCGCGATGTTTCCCAGTACCCGCCCGTCAACAGCACCCAGCTCAGCGGGTTGACGCCGAACACCACGTACACCTTCGTGGTGCGTGCGCGCGACGAGGTCGGCAACCTGTCTCCACTGTCGGCACCGGTGACCGTCACCACCCTGCCACCACCGCCGAGCTGCGAAGTCCGGTCCGTGGTGCGGCAGTGGTCGGACGGCTTCGTGGCGCACCTCGCCGTCACGAACACCGGCACCACTGCGGTCAACGGGTGGACGATGACGTGGCGGTTCTCGGCCAGCCAGAAGGTCCACGGCATCTGGGGCGCGAAGGTCGTCGACCGCCCCAACTACGGCCTCCTGCGGGTGGGCAACACCGGCCGCAACAAGGTGATCCCACCGGGCGGCACGGTGTCGCTGGGGCTCGTCGCCAGCGGCACCCAACTGCCGCAGGAGATCACGCTCAACGGTGGCCTCTGCGTGGTGGCAGACGAATAACGCTCGGCTCCGGGGTCTGGCGCCAGTCGCGACATCTTGCGACGCTAGCGGTTGTGTATGACTACGACCTGTTGGTGCTGGGCTCCGGACCCAGCGGTCAGAAGGCCGCGATCGCTGCCGCCAAGCTCGGCAGGCGGGTCGGCATCGTCGACCGCCGCGACATGATCGGTGGGGTGTGCATCAACACCGGCACCGTCCCCTCCAAGACGCTGCGCGAGGCCGTCCTCTATCTGACCGGGCTGAGCCAGCGAGACCTCTACGGCAGCAACTACCGGGTCAAGGAGGAGATCACGGTCAGCGACCTGGCCGCCCGGACCCAGCACGTGATCAGCCGGCAGACCGACGTCATCCGCAACCAACTGGCCCGCAACCGGGTCGTGATGATCACCGGCACCGGCCGCTTCGCGGACGCGCACTCGATCTGGGTCGACGGTGGCTCCGGCCGCGAGTCGAAGGTGACCTTCGACAAGATCGTCATCGCGGCGGGCACCCGCCCGGCCCGCCCGGACAGCGTCGACTTCGACGACCGGACGATCGTGGACTCCGACGGCGTCATCAACCTCCAGGCCGTCCCGCGCAGCATGGTCGTGGTCGGCGCCGGTGTGATCGGCATGGAGTACGCGTCGATGTTCGCCGCGCTCGGCACCAAGGTGACAGTCGTGGAGCGCCGCGAGCGGATGCTCGACTTCTGCGACGACGAGGTGATCGAGTCGCTCAAATACCACCTGCGCGACCTGTCGGTGGCGTTCCGCTTCGGCGAGGAGGTCGCCGCCGTGGAGAAACACCAGACCGCCGCGCTGTGCATCCTCAAGAGCGGCAAGAAGATCGTCGCGGACACGGTCATGTACTCGGCCGGCCGGCAGGGTCAGACCGACGACCTGGCCCTGGAGGCCGCCGGGTTGGAGGCGGACCGCCGCGGCCGGATCAAGGTGGACGCCAACTACCGCACGGCGGTGGACCACATCTACGCCGTCGGTGACGTGATCGGCTTTCCCGCGCTCGCGTCCACCTCGATGGAACAGGGTCGACTGGCGGCCCAGCACGCCTGCGGCGAACCGATCCGGGAGATGCACGGCCTACAACCGATCGGCATCTACACCATTCCGGAGATCAGCTTCGTCGGGCAGACCGAGGCGCAGCTCACCGACGCCTCGACTCCGTTCGAGGTCGGCGTCGCGCGTTATCGCGAGCTGGCCCGTGGCCAGATCGTCGGTGACTCGTACGGCATGCTCAAGCTGCTCGTCTCCCCCGACGACGGCCGGCTGCTCGGCGTGCACGTGTTCGGCACCGCCGCCACCGAGATCGTCCACATCGGGCAGGCGGTGATGGGCTGCGGCGGCACGATCGACTACCTCATCGACGCCGTGTTCAACTATCCGACCCTGGCCGAGGCGTACAAGGTGGCCGCCCTGGACGCGTCCAACAAGATCCGCAACATCACCCGCATCGACGGCTGACCCCGTTCAGCCTGGCAACGGGGCATACTCCGCGACCAGATACGTTCGGTAGGTGATCACCGCGGGGACCGTCACGTTCAACCTGCCCGCCGTCGTGGTCAGCACCTCCTCGTAGCCGAGCAGCACACCCGAGTCGGGGTCGATGATGACCGTGTACTGGGCGGGCAGCCCATGGGCGGCGGAGCTGATCGAGTACGCCTCACCGGCGCGGCCGGCCCGGTCGGTGACGGTCCCGGTCACGGTGATGCCCGGGAGGTCGGCCAGCAGCCGCAGCGTCGTGGCCCGCTGTGCCGGGTTCAGCAGCCGGACCCCGGCCAGGTGGGCGACGTCCTCCAGATCCTGCACCGGCTCCCCGGGTGGGCTGCCCGCGTCCAGCCACTCCCGCAGCGTCGCGACGTCCGTCGGCACCGGGCCCGGCCAGCCCGGGGTGAACTCACCAGCGGCGTAGTCGGTCGTCTCCCGTGACGAGTCGACCCGGCCGCCCCGCCGCCGCCACTCCTCCCGGTCGGCATCGGAGCGGAAGACCGGCGGCAGTTCCCTCTTCACCATCCGGCCGGCGTCGTCGTCGGTGCGCCACGACCGCCACTGCTGCGGTACGACGGCGGACGTCGTCCGGCCGCCGGAGATCGAGGAGTTGAGGAACCAGTTCGCCGACTCCAGGTGCTCCACCGTGCCCGCCGGCCTCGGTGGCGCCGGCTGTGCGGCCGCCACCTCGGCCAGGCGGCGCAGCCGGACATCGGCCCGTTCCGTGGTCGACGCCGGGCCGTAGGTCAGCATCGCCGGGGTGACCGCCCACACCGGCTGCGGCTCCCGCACCGTCTCGAGCGTCACGACCCCGGCTGCCAACGCCAGCGCCGCCGCGCCGGCCGCCAGCACGAAGCGGCGTCGCGGGAGGGCACGACGACCGGTGGACGGCCCACGATCCGTGGCGAGGATTCGGGCGAGGTCCGCGGCCTGCCGCTGCTCGTCGGCGGGATCAAGGTCGCGTGCCGGGTCGAGGTCGCCCAACAACCGGCGTACGTCATCGAGGGTCTTCATCTCACCCACCCACGTTCATCGTCGGCGTCTCGGCCGATGGTCGGCTCGCCCCGTCCGCGGTCACATCCAAGCGCGCCCGCAGCCGACGGCGGGCACGCATCAGCCGCATCGCGAACGTCGCTCTCGTGCACCCGAGCACCACCGCCGCCTCGGTCGGGGTCAGCCGCTCCCAGGCCACCAACCGCAGGATCTCCTGGTCCGCATCGGACACCTGGGCGAAGGCGGTCACGACGTCCCGCTGGCTGATCACCTCGTCGGCGTGGTCGTCCTCCACCGACCGGCCCGGCTCGGCCGCGACCCGCAGCGTCAACTCCCGCCACCTCTGTCGCCCCCTCGCCTCGTTGGCCAGCACCAGCCGGGCCACGCCGTAGAGCCACGGCAGCACCGCGGCGGGCGGCACGTCGGCCAGGCGACGCCACGCCACCAGGAACACCTCGGCGACCACGTCACCGACGTCGGACCCGATGACCCGACGCGCCACGTACCGCCGCACGTCGTCGTGATGACGCCTGTACAACTCGGTGAACCGCTCCTCCACCACGTCCACAGCACCCCCTATCGGGCTTATGTCCGGGACCAGCCAGGACATCACACCTGATCAGGGCGGCCGTGCGGGTTGGGCCCGACAAACGCCACGCGCACGTCAGGTTCGCGATGTCGGTGCTGCCCGCTCCCGTGCCGGCACTGTGGGGACCTGGAGGAGAGAGGCAGCGGTGGGCGCATCCGGATGGAGCTACCTCGTGGCGTACCAGCCAGACCTGGACAGCCCGACGTCGGCACGGTCGAGCCGGTGAGCGCCGCCGAGGCGCTGCGCGAGGCCGGCACCGAGCGGCTCACCCGCGAGCACCTGGACGCGATCAGGGGGCTGGCCTCGCAGGCGTGGTTCGGCCGCTGCGCGGTCCTGCACGACGAGCGGGGCAAGCCGGAGGAGATCTACTTCTGGGGATGCTCCGGCGACTAGGACCTGTCCCCGACCTCCACCAGTTCCGCCAACTGGCTCCGGTAGTTCGGGCAGGTCGCGACGTCCTCGTGTGAGCAGTTCAGCCCGGCCTCCAACAGGTCGAGCGCCGAGCGCAGGGCGGCCATCCTGACTCGCAGCGCGCCGTGGTTGCGGCGGAGCACGTCCTTGCGAACGGCGGGGTTTCCCGCGGCGAGGAACGCCCGGATGTCCGGCAGCGACAGGCCGGCCTGCTTCGCGCGCAGGATCGAGGCGACCCGGAACAGGTCGTCGCGGGTATAGCGGCGACGACCGCCGGTGACCCGGGCGGGGCAGAGCAGGCCCACCGACTCCCAGTGCCGCAGTACGTGTGTCGGCAGCCCAAAGTGGTCCGCCACCTCACCGATCGTCATCATGCTTGACTTCATGTCGACATTAAGTCCGAGCATGGCGGGCATGTCCAGTCTTCTCACTGTCCTCGATGCCATCGAGAGCGAGCCCGCCGCCGTCGAACTGCGCGCCCGTTCCTACGAGTTACTCGGCGACCTCACTGGCCGAACCGTCGTCGACGTCGGCTGTGGCAGTGGCCGCGCCGTCGCCGAGCTGGCCGAGCGCGGAGCCCACGCGCTCGGTGTCGACCTCGATCCCGAGATGATCGCTGTGGCCCGTAGGCGCTGGCCGGCCGGCGCGTTCCAGGTCGGCGACGCCACCGAGCTGCCGCTGGAGACCGAGTCGGTCACCTACTACCGGGCGGACAAGATGTTGCACGTGCTCGACGACCCGGCGCGCGCCGTGGCCGAGGCCCGGCGGGTGCTCGCGCCGGGCGGCCGAGCCGTGCTGCTCGGCCAGGACTGGGACCTGATCGCCATCGACTCGGACGACTCGGCAACCACCCGTCGGCTGATCCACGAGAAGGCGGATGCGCTGCCGTCGCCGCGCGTCGCCCGTAGGTATCGCAACCTGCTGCTCGACGCCGGTTTCACCGACCCGATCGTCGAGGTGCACACTGCTGTGTTCACTGACGACACCGCGCTCGACGTGGTGAAGCGGATCACCGACGAAGAGGACTGGCTCGCCGAGCAGGGCGAGCGGGCCCACGCGAACCGGATCCTCGTCGTCGTGCCGATCTTCCTCGTAGCCGCCCAGGCATGAGGTCGGTGCTGTCCGCCCCGCCGCAGCACCCGGTGATCATGAGGTTAGCGTCATGACACGCCGCTTTGGGGGACAATAACCTCATGATCAACGAGGGCTGGGGTGGGGCCGGTGCGGGGGGTGGGTGGGTGGGTGGCCCTCCGCACCGGCCGGTGATCCCTCTAGCTGGCCGCGCAGGTGGGGCTCAGGCTGCCGGCGGTGCCGGTGCCCTGGAACCCGAACTCGGTGGCCTGCCCGGCGCCGACCTGGCCGTTGTAGGACACGTTCGTCCAGGTGGTCGTGCCGGTGTTACCGCTGGGGTTGGCGCTCCAGGCGTTGGTGACGGTCGCGCCGGACGGCAGGGTGGTCGTCACGGTCCAGCCGTTGAGAGCCGACGAGCCGGCTGTCACCCGGACGTTCGCCACGAAGCCGCCGGTCCACTGGTTAACCGTCACCGTCGCGGTGCAGCCACCCTCCCCCGGCGGCGGAGTCGTGGGCGGTGCGGTGGTCGGCGGTGCGGTGGTGGGCGGTGCGGTGGTTGGCGGGACGCTCGTGGGCGGGGCCGTGGTGGGCGGCGGGGTGCCGTTGTTCAGCGCGGCGAGGACCGCGTCGTACGCCGCCTTCTTCGAGCCGTTGCTGTTGAACAACAACGGGGTCTGCGACGACCGCCACGAGTCGCTGTCACGGATGCCCCACACGGTGATGCCGTTGCAGCGGGCCACCGCCAGGCAGTCCTCCACCACACTGCGGTACGTGTTCGCCGGAGCGCCCTGGATGTCCAGCTCGGTGATCTGCACGTCCACACCCAGCGCCGCGAAGCTCGACAGCGTGGTGCGGTAGTTGCTGGCGTACGGCGAGTCGTTGTTGAAGTGCGACTGGAAACCCACGCAGTCGATCGGCACGCCACGGGCCTTGAAGTCCCGCACCATGTTGTAGACGCCCTGCGTCTTGGCCCAGGTCCAGTTGTCGGTGTTGTAGTCGTTGTAGCAGAGCTTCGCGCCCGGATCCGCCGCGCGGGCCGCGCGGAACGCCGCCTCGATCCAGTCGTTGCCGGTGCGCTGCAGGTTCGAGTCCCGACGACCACCGGAGTTGCCGTCGGCGAACGCCTCGTTCACCACGTCCCAGGAATAGATCTGCCCCTTGAAGTGGGTCGCCACCTGTGTGATGTGGTTGAGCATCGCGTTGCGCAGCGCGCTGCCCTCCATGCTCTGCATCCACCCCGGCTGTTGGCCGTGCCACGCCAGGGTGTGGCCACGTACCTGCATCCCGTGGCTGCGGGCGTGGTTGACGATCTGCTCGGAATTGGCGTAACTGAACCGACCCTGCTGCGGCTCGGTGGCGTCGATCTTCATCTCGTTCTCGGGCGTCACCATGGTGAACTCACGGTTCAAGATCGTGGTGTACGCGTTCTCCGAGAGCTTGTACGCGGCAACCGCCGTCCCGAAGTAGCGGCCCTTCTCGGCGGCGGACGCGCCGAGCGTGGTCCCGGCGGAGGCGGGTGCCGTCACGACCAGCGCCATGCCGACCGCGAGGGCGCCCGCGCCGGTCGCCGCGACCACGGCTCTCGATGCCGCCTTCCATCTCGTGTTTCTCATCGTGCGACTCCTTGGGTGGTGGGGGTGGCAGGAACGGTCAGGACACCGAGCAGGTAGCCCCGTTGAGGGCGAACGACGAGGGTTTGCCGGTGCCGCCCGTGTGCGTGGCCTGGAAGCCGATCTCGACCGACGCGTTCGGGGCGATGGTGGCGTTGTAGGAGACGTTGCGGGCGGTCACCGCGCCGCTCGTCGGTGCGTACTGCGCGTTCCATCCACCTGTGATGACCTGCCCGCTGGGCAGCGTGAAGGCCAGCGCCCACCCGTTCACGGCGGCCGTGCCGGTGTTGGTGATGGCCACGCTCGCGGTGAGTCCGTTGTTCCACGCGTTGACCGTGTAGCCGACCCGGCAGGCGCCCGCGCTGGGCGGTGGCGTGGTCGGTGGCGGAGTCGTCGGGGGCGGGGTGGTCGGGGGTGGAGTCGTCGGCGGCGGGGTGGTCGGCGGCGGAGTCGTGGGCGGTGGCGTGGTCGGGGGCGGCGTGGTCGGCGTGGCGCCGTCCAGGCCGAAGAAGCGGATGACCTGCGCGGCGTCGACCGGCAGGTTGTGCGTGACGCCCTGCATGCTGATCGCCTCGACCGGCGCCGTCGTGCCGCTGCCGCCGTACCGGGTGCGGGTGTGGCCGGACTGCGGCGAGTCGGTGTACGTCGGGGTCTGGCTCAACCCGTGCACGTTCGTCCACTGCTTGACCTGCTCGCCGAAGTTCGGGTAGCGCAGCGTCTCGTCGTTGGTGCCGTGCCAGATCTGCATGCGTGGCCGCTGGCCGGTGTAGCCCGGGTACGCCCCACGGACCAGGTCTCCCCACTGCTGTGGAGTCTTGATGAGCTGTCCGTTCGCGCACTCGCTGTTCCACTCGGAGCTGCCCCCGGTGGCGAAGCAGCCGAACGGCACACCGGCGAAGGAAGCGCCCGCCGCGAACACGTCCGGGTAGTCACCCAGCATGACGTTCGTCATCATCGCTCCGGAGGAGGTGCCGGTGGCGAAGATCCGCGCCGGGTCGGCGGCGTAGCGCTGCCGCACGTAGTCGACCATCGCCATGAGCCCGACCGGGTCGCTGCCTCCGCCACGGCGAAGAGCCTGCGGTGAGGCCACGTCCCAGCACTTGCTGCTGCGGGTCACCGACGGGTAGATCACGATGAATCCGTAGCGGTCCGCGAGGGACGCGTACTGGGTGCCGGAGTGGAATGCCGGACCCGAGCCGGTGCAGTAGTGCAGGGCCAGCAGGATCCCCGGTCGGGTGGCCACCCGGTCCGGGACGTACAGGTGCATCTGGAGGTTTGTGGGGTTGGTGCCGAAGCCGGTCACCTGGGTCAGCGTCGCCGCCGACGCCGGGGCGGCGAAGGTCAGCGCGGCGGCGGCCATCGTCAGGGCCGCCATGGCGGCGCCGAGCAGCCGTGTCTTGAGTGTCATCGATCGCGATCCCTCGGGAGATAGGCGCGTGGAAGGGGACTGAAGTCGAGGACTGCCCTTCGCCCGACCCTTGACCGCGGCTCGCGTGACGAAGTCAGCTTCAATCGAGCACACTCGATTGTCAAGACTTCCGGAAACCTTTCGCTGCAACGGATTCCGGGCCCACCTGCACGACCGGGGACAGCGGTGGGCCCGGCCGCCGATGGCCGCTCGCGGGCTATTATCGGGATGTTCTCGAAACGTGCCGGACGTTCACATCCCTCCCGCCCCTCGGTGCGTGTCAGTTGACGACGCCGCTGGGCACGAAGGAGATCTCGTGAAGATTGTCGATGCCCGGGTCATCCTGACCTGTCCGGGCCGCAATTTCGTCACTCTCAAGATCGTCACCGACGAGGGGGTGACCGGGGTCGGGGACGCCACCCTCAACGGCCGGGAGCTGGCCGTCGCGTCGTACCTGCGTGACCACGTGGCGCCCCTGCTGATCGGCCGGGATCCGGCCCGCATCGAGGACACCTGGCAGTACCTGTACCAGGGGGCGTACTGGCGACGCGGACCGGTCACGATGAGCGCCATCGCCGCCGTGGACACGGCGCTGTGGGATATCAAGGGCAAGGTCGCCGGCCTGCCGGTCTACCAACTGCTCGGCGGTCGCTCCCGCGAGGGCGTCACCGTGTACGGCCACGCCAACGGCGAGACCGTCGAGGAGGTGCTGGTCGAGGTCGCCCGCTACGTCGACCTCGGCTACCGGGCGGTCCGGGTGCAGTGCGGGGTGCCTGGCCTGCCCAAGACGTACGGGGTCAGCACCGACAAGTTCTTCTACGAGCCGGCGGACGCGGCGTTGCCCAGCGAGGCGACCTGGTCGACCCCGCGTTACCTGGCGCACGTGCCGAAGGTGTTCGCCCAGGTACGCGACGAGTTCGGCCCGACCCTGCGGCTCCTGCACGACGTGCACCACCGGCTCACCCCGATCGAGGCGGCCCGGCTCGGCCGCAGCCTGGAGCCCTACGCGCTGACCTGGATGGAGGACCCGGTCCCCGCCGACCTCCAGGAGGGCTTCCGGCTGATCCGGCAGCACACCACCACCCCGATCGCCGTCGGGGAGGTGTTCAACAGCATCTTCGACGCGGCCCAGCTCATCCGGGAACAGCTCATCGACTACATCCGGGCCACAGTGGTGCACGCCGGCGGGATCACCCACCTACGCCGCATCTTCGACCTCGCGGCGTTGCACCACGTCCGCAGCGGATCGCACGGCGCCACCGACCTCTCCCCCGTCTGCATGGCCGCCGCGTTGCAGCTCGACATCTCCATCCCCAACTTCGGCCTCCAGGAATACATGCGACACACCGAGCAGACCGACGAGGTGTTCCCGCACGGCTACCACTTCGCCGACGGCTACCTGCACCCGGCCGAGACGCCCGGGCTCGGCGTGGACATCGACGAGGAGGCGGCGGCCCGTTACCCGTACTCGCCGGCGTACCTGCCGGTGAACCGGCTGGAGGACGGCACGGTCCACCCCTGGTGACCGCGACACCGCCGCCCGGCCGGTTCAGTAGATGCGCCGCCCCCGCTCGTCCGGCACCCCGGACTTGCGGAAGAAGTACGTGTTGATCTGGTCGCGCCACTCGGTGGCGGACCGCACCTGCTCATCGAGCAGGTCGGCCACCCGCTCGTACACGGCCGGGTCGATCATCCCGTTCAGCGTCTGCCACCTCCGGCGCATCGCCGCCACCTCCTCGACACCGGCGAAGTGCGTGTCGTAGATGTGCTGGATGACTGTCGATCCACTGTGCAGCACGTGCTGGTACGGCACATGGTGGAAGAAGAGCAGCAGCTCGTCGGGGCAACTCTCCGGCGTCTCGTAGATCTCGGCCCAGTACGACGGGTACTGGCCGGCGAAGCCGGTGCCCGACGCGCGGCTGCGGTCCACGCCCACGCCGTCGCGGTCAGCGAAGTGGTAGGTGCCCCACCGCGAGTACTCGTACCCGTCGACGCCGGGGCCGTAGTGGCCGTCGGGGTTGACCATGAAGCCAACGCCCAGCGGGGCGGTGTACCGCTCGTAGGTGCGCCACGACTCGTCCATGATCTCGTGCAGCGTCCGCCGAACCAGGTCCGGGTCCGCGGTCGCCGACGGTGGGAAGGTGAGCGTCATCCACTCGTCGAGGACCGCCGTCGGGTCCAGCCCCGGGTTCCAGGCGAGCCGCCCGAACGAGTACAGGTTGGCCTGCGCCAACGGATGCCCGGTCCAGAACCTGTCGTCGCCGGTGCTGGCGACCGCGACGAGGCCACCGCCGGCGCCCGCCGCCCCCGCCACCACGTCGGCCACCGAACGTCCGCCCGGCCCCCAGGGCGTGAACCGCAGCACCTCACTCCACAGCGGACCGAGGTGGCAGACGTGCCGCTGCTGGCCCGTGTATTCCTGCGTGACCTGCAACTCGACGGCCAGCCGGGTGGCGGGCATCGCGGCGATCACCGGGGAGACCGGCTCCCGGGGTTGGAAGTCCACCGGGCCGTACTTCACCTGCAGGACCACGTTGGTGCGGAACCGCCCGTCGAGTGGGGCGAAGTGGTCGTACGCGGCGCGGGCCCGGTCGGTCGAGCGGTCCCGCCAGTCCTGGTGGTGGTTGTAGACGAACGCCCGCCAGTGCACCACTCCCCCGCGCGGGGCGAGCGCGTCGGCCAGCAGGTTCGCCCCGTCGGCGTGGTCGCGCCCGTAGCTGAACGGGCCGGGCTGCCCCTCCGAGTCGGCCTTCACCACGTAGCCGCCGAAGTCGGGAATGCGGTCGTAGACGTCGCGGGTGGTCTCCGCCCACCACGCCCGCACCTCCTCGTCGAGCGGGTCGGCCGTCGGCAGGCCGCCGAGGACCAGCGGCGCGGCGAAGGTGACCGAGAGGTGCACCCGGATGCCGTACGGGCGCAGCACGTCGGCGATCTCGGCCACGTCGCCGAGCCGCTCGGTGAGCAGGAGCGCCTCGGTTCGGGCGACGTTGACGTTGTTCACCGAGATGGCGTTGACGCCGCTCGCGGCCAGCAGTCGTCCGTACTCGCGGATCCGCTCGAGGTCGCCGCGCGTCCGGCCGTCCTGCCAGAAGATGGAACCGCCCGCGTACCCCCGTTCGACCTGGCCCATCACCGGGTGCACGGCCACGTTGTCCCAGTGGTTGAGCATCCGCCGGCGCAGCGCGGGCCGGTGCCGCTCGGGCGGGCGGGTCGGCTCGAAGGCCGCCGCGCAGAGCCGGACCACGTGGAAGAGCCCGTACAGCAGGCCGGCGGGCGCGTCGGCCAGCACCACGGTCACCGGACCGGCGTGGGTCAGCAGGAAGCCCTCCTTGCCGAGCGTCCCGTCGCCGACCTCGTCACCTGCCGCCTCCACCGCCGGGCCGGGCAGCTCGCCCGCGCCACGCACGGCGAGCACCAGGTCCACGTCGACGTCCCAGGAGGGGTTGTGCCACACCCGCCCGCCATAGCGGGCGCAGGCCCGCGACACCTCGTCGAGCACGGTGTCGACGAGCAACCCGTCACCGTGGACGAGAACGCGGCGCGCGCCGAGGGTCCGAAACGCCTCGGGCGGCAGCCAGGCCGGATGTACGCGCGGCTCGTCCGTGCCCAGCGGCTCCTCGACGAACATCAGTTGCTCCAGATCCACCCACTCTTCGGCGTTCATCAATCCTCCCCTAGCACGAGGACACCGTACGCCTGCTTGCACACGTCCGGTTGTCGTCGCCCCCGAGGGGCGCCGTGTCGGTGCCGGGCGGGCTCATCGGAGGAACTCCTTCTGGATCAGCCGGACCATCGGGTCGCTGACGCGCAGCAGCGCCAGGACCGCGACCGAAGCGAACATCGCCAGCACCGCCTCGGAGAAGACCGCGGTGACCGCGGCCGCCGCGGCCACCAGCAGCGCGTTGCCGACGGTGACACCCGGGGTACGCACGAGGAAGTGCACGGCCAGTCGGAGCACGTCGCGAGTGCGGAAGTCGAACAGCGAGGTGATCACCAGGGCGTTCGCCGCACCGAGCGTCACGCCCACCGCGAGCAGGACCAGCGGCACCGCCCACCAACCCGGCAGTCCCACCGCGCCCCGGTAGGCGAGGTTCACGGCGAGCACGGTCAGCCACAGCAGCGTCGGCACCCAGACGCGCAGCACCCCGGACAGGTTGGCCCGGTAGCCGCGCCAGAACAGGGCGGCGGGCCGCAGGTCGGTCAGGTCGGCGCGCTGGTGGCGCAGGGCGTACAGGGCGGCCGAGAGCGCCGGGCCGACGGGCACCAGCAGGAGTGCGGCCAGCGGCAGGTTGCTCGCGTCGCGGCCCAGCAGCAGCATCGACAGCAGGCCGGGCAGGGTGGTGAGCAGCAGCAGCAGCTCGACCACGAGCAGGATGTAGACCCGGGAGGTGATCCGCGACAGTGGCCCGTCGCCGAACTGTCGCCAGGTGCGCGCGGCGCTCACGGCTGTCCCCTCCGGTCGCAACTGCGCATTGCCGTCCTCTGGTCGTCCGGCCCGCGGGCGAGCGGGTCGACGCACGCCCCGGGCCGGTGGTCGCCGGGGAGTCCGGTCGGTTGGGCCTGCTGGACCGCCCGACCGGACTCCCCGCTGATCAGCCGTTGTTCTTCTGGAACCGCTCGTACGCCTTGTTGACCAGGTCGATGTACTGCTCGGAGTTCTTGGCCTTCAGCTCGGCCACGTAGGCGTCCCACTCGCTGAGGGGCCGCTGGCCGAGGGCGAACTTGAGCGTGTTCTGGGTGACGAAGTCCTTCAGCGGGGTCTCCCAGAGCGACACCTGCTCGCGTTCCTCGTCGGTGAACGGATGCGGCGGGGGGACCTCCCTCGGCTTGCGCGCGTCCATCACCTTCTGGAACTCCAGCTCCTCCGGGGAGAAGAACCCACGGACCAGGTCGGGCGCGCCGCCGTAGGCGAAGACGCCGTTCTGGAAGCCGAAGTCCTTCTGCAGGTGCTTGGACGCCTTCGGGTTGAGCCCCAGGAAGCTGACGTCAGGGACGAGCGTGCGCTTGCCGGACGCGTCCTTGGTGAAGGTGGTGCCCTCGACGCCCCAGCGGGCGAACTCCAAACCCGCGTCCGAATACCACAGCCAGTCGATGAACTGCATCATGGCCACGAAGTTCTTGCTCTCCCGCGCCTTCGTGGAGATCATGATGCCGTTCTCCAGCCGGGGGAACGGGTTGACCTCGCCGGCCGGGCCGATCGGCAGCGGGATCTTTGCCATCTTCGCGTTCGGCAGGGTCTTGGCCAGGTCGGGCCGGTGGTTGTTGACAAGCGTCTGCGCGTTGCCGGTGACCACGAAGGACTTGCCGTTGGCGAGCTTCTGGCGGGCCTGGTCGTCGGTCTGGGTGAAGCTCTCCGGGTCGAGCAGACCCTCGGCGACGAGCTTGTGCAGGAACGTGACCATCTGCTTGTACTGCTCGGACGAACCGGTGTAGGTGAACTTCTTCTCCGCCGGGTTCCAGGTGGCGTGCTGGTAGTCCCAGCCGGCGTAGGTGCCGTGGGACGAGCCGAGGAGGTTCAGCAGGGCGCCGGTCGGGTTGGGCTTGCTGAAGAGGTCGGAGTACGGGTAGACGTTCGGGTACTTCGCCTTCATCGCCTTGAGCACCGTGTAGAGGTCGTCCCAGGTCTTCGGGACCGGGAGGTTGAGCTCCTGCATGATGTCGGTGCGCACCAGCACCGTGTAGTCCTGCGTGGGCTTCTCGTGCAGGCCGGGCAGCAGGTAGAACTTACCGTCGGCCTGTCGCAGGTTGTCGATCTCCGGCTTGAGGTTCCACTTGGCGATCTTGTCCTTGAGGTTGGGCATCAGATCCAGGTAGTCGCTCACCGGGAGGATCGCCCCGGACGACACGAACGCGTCCTCCTGCGGGTGGTACGTCTTGGGGATGATCAGCGGGGCGTCCCCGGCGCCGATCAGCAGGCTGCGCTTCTGCTCGTAGTCGCTGAGCGGAACGGCCACCGGGTCGATCTTGACGTTGGTCCGCTTGGTCAGCTCCGACCAGAACGCCCAGTCTTCCTTGAGCGGGTAGAACGTGTGGTTGTTGTAGAGGGTGGAGAAGGAGAGCGCCTCGGTGGCCTTGAACTGGTCGCCGACGCCGTAGGTGGCCATCGCCCCGACCTTGTTCTCCGAGAGGTCCGTCGACTCACCGGGGTCCTCGGAACAGGCGGTGCTGAGGGTGAGCGCGAGCAGACCCGCGGTGGCTATCGCCACGCGGCGCCACGTCTTGTGGAGCATGGCTCGTCCTTTCGGTGGTGGGGATTCGAATGTGGATCGGTGTGGCGTCCGCGTCACCCCTTGACCGCGCCGAGCATCACGCCGCGGACGAAGTACCGTTGGACGAAGGGGTAGACCGCCAGGATCGGCAGGGTGGTCAGCACGATCGTCACGGCCTCCAGGGTGGCCGCGGCCTGGACCTTGTCGGCGTCGGCTGCGGCGGACTCGGCGCTGGTGGCGCCCGCGATGAGGTTGCGCAGATAGACGGTGACCGGCAGCAGGTCCTGCTGGTCGATGTAGAGGAACGCGGTGAACCACGAGTTCCAGAACGACACCGCGTAGAAGAGCACCATCGTGGCGATGATCGCCTTCGACAGCGGCAACACGATCCGCAGCAGGATGCCGTACGTGTTCAGCCCGTCGACGGCGGCGGCCTCCTCCAGCTCGCTGGGCAGGCTCTCGAAGAACGCCTTCATGACCAGCAGGTTGAACACGCTGATGGCGTTGGGGACCACCACGGCCCAGATGGTGTTCTTCATCCCCAGGCTGGTGACCAGCACGTAGTTGGGGATCAGGCCGCCGGAGAAGAACATGGTGAACAGCGCGATGCCGACCAGGACGCGGCGCCCCTTGAGCTGTGGCTTCGACAGCACGTACGCGTAACAGGTGGTCAGCACGATCGAGATGAGCGTGGCGACCACCGTGTAGACCACCGTGTTGCGGTAGTTCGTCCAGAACAGCCCGTCGGACATCAACAGCTTGTACGCGGTCAGGTCGAACCCGCGCGGGACGATGCTCACCTTCCCCGTGATGATGTACGCCTCGTCGCTGAGCGAGCGGGCCACGATGTTGAGGAACGGGAACAGCGTCACGACCACGACGCCGATCAGGACGACCGTGTTGACGATCCGGAAGATCCGGTAGCCCCGACTGTCCACCGGACCCCGCGTCTTCGGGGCGTCGCTCTTGGCGCCGATGATCACCACAGGCTCGTCCCCACCGTGCGCCGGGAGATGAGGTTCGCCGTCAGGACCAGGATCAACCCGATCACCGCTTCGAAGAGACCGACGGCCGCGGCGTAGCTGAAGTTGCTGGACTGGAAGCCCATCCGGAACAGGTAGGTGGAGATCACGTCCGCGGTCGGGTACGTCAGCGGGTTGTAGAGCAGCAGGATCTTCTCGAACCCGACCGCCAGGAAGTTGCCGATGTTGAGGATCAGCAGCGTCATCATCGTCGGCCGGATCCCCGGCAACGTCACGTGCCAGGTCTGCCGCCACCGGCTCGCGCCGTCGATCCGGGCCGCCTCGTACAGGTCCTCGTCGACCGTGGTGAGCGCGGCGAGGTAGAGGATCGTCCCCCAACCGACTGTCTGCCAGACCTCGGACGAGACGTAGATGGTGCGGAACCACTCCGATTTCTGCAGGAAGGCCACCGGCTCCCCGCCGAACATGCCGACGAGTTGGTTGGCCGCGCCACCGACCGAGGTCAGTTGCATGACCATCGCCGCCACGATCACGATCGACAGGAAGTGCGGCAGGTAGGACACCGACTGCACGAACCGCTTGAACCGGCGGGCGCGCACCTCGTTGAGCATCAGCGCCAGCACGATCGGCAGCGGGAAGCAGAACAGCAGGGTCAGCGTCCCGAGCACCAGCGTGTTGGTGAAGACATCCCAGAACGTCGGGTCGGAGAGGAACATCCGGAAGTACCGCAGGCCGACCCAGTACTCACCGAAGACGCTGCCGCCCGGCTTGAACCGGCGGAACGCGATCACGTTGCCGAGCATCGGCAGGTAGCGGAAGACCAGGAAGAACAGCAGCGGCAGGACGGCGAGGGAGTAGAGCTGCCAGTCCCGGCGCAGCGCCTGTCGCCAGCTGCGGCGGCGGCGCGGCGCCCGCGGGGCGGGGCTGGCGGCCTCCGCCGGCGACCGGGGTGGCGCCGGCGGCGGTGGCCGTAAGGTCGATGTCATCCTCGGCCCCTCCTAGGCGGGATGCGGGACGGCCACGAGGGGCTCCACCCGCACCGACGTGAGCAGTTCCCGCTGGTGGCCGACCTGGCGCTCGACGCCGGTCAGTCGCAGCGGCAGGGTCGCCACCGGGTCGCCGCTCGACCGGCCGAAGCGCAGCTCCACCTCGCCGGGCTCGACGACCCGCCGGCCGGACAGCCCACTGAACGAGGCCAGGTCGGCGGGTACGCCGAACGTCACGTGCGCCGCCTCGCCGGGCTCCAGCGGCAGTCGGGTGTAGCCCACCAGCCGGACCACCGGGCGGGTGGTCTGCGCGACCGGGTCGTGCAGGTAGAGCTGCACCACCTCGGTGCCGGCGCGGTCACCGGTGTTGGTGACGGTGATCCGCACCCGCACCTCGCCGTCGACCGGCCAGGCCGCCGGGGCGTCCGGCGTCTCGTCGACCGGATCGACCACACCGGCGTCGGACCACTCGAAGGTGGTGTAGCTCAGCCCGTGGCCGAACGGGTACGCCGGGGTCGGGTCGACCGAGGAGACCTTGGTGCGACGCCCGAGCGGCGGCGACAGGTAGGTGCCCGGCAGTCCGCCGCCATCACGGGGAACGCTTACCGGCAGCCGCCCGGACGGGTTCACCGCTCCGGTGAGCACCTCGGCGAGCGCCTGCCCGCCGAGCTGCCCGAGGAAGAACGCCTGCACCACTGCCGCGGCGGAGTCGAACTCCGGCCCGAGCGCGTAGGGGCGGCCGGTCATCAGCACCAGGACGACCGGGGTGCCGGTGGCCAGGACGGCCCGGACGAGTTCCGCCTGTACGCCGGGCAGCCGCAGGTCGACGGCGTCGCAGCCCTCGCCGGAGGTGCCACGGCCGAACATCCCCGCGCGGTCGCCGACGGCGAGCACACACACGTCGGCGGCGGCCGCCGCGGCGACCGCGGCCGGAATGCCTGCGGTGTCCTCGCCGGTGATGGCGCAGCCCGGCTCGTGGCTGAGCAGGGGGACGCGTCGGGCCAGCTCGTCGCGCAGCGAGGGGATCTCCAGGCCGAGCCCGTGCTCGCTGTGGTGGATGCCCACGTGGTTGGGGAACGAGTAGCAGCCCAGCATCGCCATCGGGTCGTCGGCGACCGGGCCGATCAGGGCGACCCGGCTGCCGACGGGCAGCGGGAGGACGCCGCTGTTGCGCAGCAGGACGACGGACTCCCGGGCCAGGCGGACGGCCACGTCCTGGCTGACCTCGTCGTCGAGTCGCAGGTTCGCCACGTCGTCGGGCAGCTCCTGCCAGTCCTCGTCGAGCAGGCCGATCTCGATCTTCTGGATCAGCACCCGTCGCAGCGCCCGGTCGACGAGCGCCTCGTCGACGTCGCCGCTGCGGACCGCCTCGACCAGCGGAGCGCCGAAGGCGTCCACCGTGGGCAGCTCGACATCGATCCCGGCGCGCAGGGCGAGCCGGGCCGCGTCGGCGGCGTCGGCGGCGACCCCGTGCAGGGTCTGCAGGAAACGGACGGCGAAGTAGTCGGCGACCACGATGCCGGTGAAGCCCCACTCGTCGCGGAGAAGGCCGGTCAGAAGCTCCTCGTCGGCGGCGGCGGGCAGGCCGTCGATCTCGGCGTAGGAGTTCATCACCGAGCGCGCGCCGCCGAGGCGAAGGGCCATCTCGAACGGCGGCAGGATCACGTCGGTCAGCTCCCGACGACCCATCGGCACCGGCGCGTGGTTGCGCCCGCCCCGGGAGGCGGAGTAGCCGGCGAAGTGCTTGAGGGTGGCGACGATCCCGGCGCCCTCCAGGCCCCGCACGTACGCGGCGCCTGTCGTCCCCACCAGGTAGGGGTCTTCGCCGATCGTCTCCTCGGTGCGGCCCCAGCGGTAGTCGCGGGTGACGTCGAGGACCGGCGCGAGCCCCTGGTGCACGCCCGCGGCGCGCATGGAGCGCCCGATCCGGTCGGCCATCGCCTCGACCAGCTCGGGGTCGAAGGACGCGCCCCAGCTCAGCGGGGTCGGGTAGACGGTGGCCCGCCAGGCCGCGAACCCGGTGAGGCACTCCTCGTGCACCTGGGCCGGGATGCCGAACCGGCTGGCGGCGACGATCTGCGCCTGGGAGGCGGCGAGCGACCGGGCGCCGAGCACCGGGTCGACAGGCGCGGTGCCGAAGGGGCGGGTGAGCTGGCCCAACCCGTACTGGATGAGGGTGTTCCACGGTGGAAGCTCGGTGATCATGTCGGACTGGTGGGGGGCGACGCCCTCGCCGGAGGCGCTCGCGCCGACCCAGACCCCGATGAGTTGCGCGACCTTCTCCTCGAGTGTCATCAACGGCAGGAGTGCCTCGGCCCGCTCGGTCGGCGACAGCCGCGGATCACGCCACGGCGCGGCGTCGCTGTGCACGGGCAACTGACTTCTCATGCCTTGACCCCCTAGCTCCGGCCACATCCCCGTGCCCTGGTGGAACCAGTTCCGTGGCGGACGTCCACGCGATCCGAAACTTTCCGGAAGCCTGCGCAACCTTTTCGGCAACCTAAGTGCCCCATCGATGAGTGTCAAGGGTCTCAGTTGGACCCCGGCGGCCACTTCCTGCACACGGTGACTCCGCCATCGGCACTCCGTCGCGAATTCTCCGCGAAACGGCCCGCGAACGGGCCGGACGACCGCCGCAACGGCTGGTGTGATCGGCCAATCGTGTTAAGGTCTCCCGAAAATTTCGGATGCTGTCTGGGGC
Organism: Micromonospora sp. NPDC049175; assembly: GCF_043197345.1. NCBI lineage: Bacteria > Bacillati > Actinomycetota > Actinomycetes > Micromonosporales > Micromonosporaceae > Micromonospora > Micromonospora sp. NPDC049175. Next base: position 468,846 of record NZ_JBICSY010000006.1, read on the forward strand.
TGCGATGACAGAGCACCGTCCGCTCGATCAACCCGCGTCCACCACCATCGCGACAATCGCCCACGACGTCGGCGTCTCGGTCGCCACGGTGTCGAAGGTCCTCAACGGACGCGGCGACGTCGCCCCCGGCACCAGAGCGCGGGTGGAGGCGAGCCTCGACCGCCACCAGTACCAGCGCCGGACCCGGCGACCCTCGACCAGCGGCGGGCGGATCGATCTCGTGTTCCACGAGTTCGACACCGGGTGGGCCATGGAGATCCTGCGCGGCGTCGAGGCGGTGACCGCCGCGGCCGGCATCGGATTGTCGGTGGCCCAGCTCAACGGCGCGCACCGCCCCCCGGCCCGCTGGCTGGACGCGATCCTCGCCGACCGCCCGTTGGGCGTGGTGTTCGTCCTCTCCCACCTGGCCGAGACGCAACAGCAGCACCTGCGGCGTCAGGGCATCCCGTTCGTCGTCGTCGACACCGACAGCGCGACCTCGGCCTCCGTACCCACTGTTGGTTCGAACAACTGGAACGGTGGCCTGCTGGCCGCCCGGCACCTCCTGGAGTTGGGCCACCGGCGGATCGCCATCATCTCCGGGCCGCCCGACGTGCTCTGCAGCCGGGCCCGCGCCGCCGGCTTCCAGTCGGCCCACGAGGAAGCCGGGCTCGTGGTGGACCGCGAGCTGATCCGCTACGGCAGCTTCTCCGCCGGCGCCGGGCACGCCCACGGGCTCGAACTGCTCCGCCTGCCGTCCCGACCGACGGCCATCTTCGCCGGTTCCGACACCCAGGCCATGGGGGTGCTCCGGGCCGCCCGCCAGTGCGGCCTGCGAGTGCCCGAGGACCTGTCGGTGATCGGGTACGACAACCTGCCGGTCTCCACCTGGACCGACCCGGCCCTCACCACGATCAACCAGCCGTTGCGCGACATGGCGGGCATCGCCACCCAGATGCTGCTCGACCTGACCAGGGGCAACGAGCCGGCGACCAGCCGGATCGACCTGGTGACCGAGTTGGTCGTCCGGGAGAGCACCGCGCCCCCCGCCAGCCCGCACTGACCCGAGCCCCTGCGAGGACCCGTGCCCCACGCCGCCGCCCTGCCCGACGACCTCCAGCGGTACGCGCCGGAGATCGTCGAACCCGACGACTTCGACACGTTCTGGCACGACACCCTCACCGAGGCGACCGCCCGGCCGGTCCTCGTCGCTGTCCGTCCAGAGCCCACCGACCTGCGGCTGCTCGACACCTGGGACGTCACGTTCGCGGGCTTCGGCGGAGACCCGGTCCGGGCCTGGTACACCCGCCCCGCCGGGGCGTCGGGGCCACTGCCCGCCGTCGTCGAGTACGCCGGCTACGGCCGTGGTCGCGGCCTGCCCCACGAGCGCCTGACCTGGCCCACGGCCGGGTACGCCCACCTGCTGATGGACAACCGGGGCCAAGCCGGCCAGTACGGCGCCGGGGACACCCCCGACCCGCACGGCGCACCCGGCGGGCCCTGGCCGGTCACCTGGGGGATCCTCGACCCGCGCGACTACCACTACCGGCGTCTGATCACCGACGCGGTCCGGGCGGTCGAGGCGGTCCGCGCCCTGCCGGGGGTCGACGGCGCCCGGGTCGCCGTGGTCGGCAACAGCCAGGGCGGCGGACTGGCGCTGGCGGTGGCCGGCCTGGTCGGCGACCTTCACGCGGTGCTGACCACCGCCCCGTTCCTGTGCGACATGCGGCGGGCCGTCCAGCTCAGCGAACCCGCGCCGTACGGCGAGATCGCCCGCTACCTGGCCGTGCACCGGGAGGCCGAGGAGGCGGTGTGGCGCACCCTGTCCTACGTCGACGGGGTGAGCTTCGCCAGGCGTGCGACGGCGCCGGCGCACTTCGGGATCGGGCTGCGCGACACCGTCTGCCCGCCCAGCACCGGCTTCGCCGCCTACAACCAGTACGCCGCGGCGGCCCGGCCGCCGGTGCCGCCCGCGCGAGAGATGCACGTCTACCCGTTCAACGGTCACGAGGGCGGCGAGGCCGTGCACGTCCGACGTCAGCTGCGCTGGCTCGGCTCGATGCCGCACCCGGCCGGACGGCTTCCGACCCACTACTCATAGTCGGACACCGATCTGTTGCCGGTGTTAGCGATAACACGTTAAGGTGCGTCAGGCGAGGTGCAGGGCACACTTCCGCCACTCGTCGGTCTGTCGCCTCCGACCACCGATGGCACGTGTCAGCGCCACGACCACCAGTGCGGATGTCCGGGTTCTCTGTCGTTTCCCGCAGCCCGCTCCCCGCGTACCGCGTCCTGGCGGCGACCGTCCTCCCGGTGGCCGCCGACGTCGCGCACCCTCACCACCAGAGGAAGTCCCATGAGCAGTGCACCGCTCGCCCACCCCGTCCCTCCGCCACCCACCGCCACCGCGACGACGCCCAGGCCCCGACGAGCCCGCCTGTGGTGGGCGGCCCTGGCCGCCGTCGCGGCCGTGGCCGCCGTCGTGCCGATCGCGACGTCTCCGGCCAACGCGGAATCCAACGGCGGCGTACGCGTCATGCCCCTCGGCGACTCGATCACCGACGGGTTCAACGTCCCGGGTGGATACCGGATCGAGCTCTGGCAGCGGTTCACGGCCGGTGCTTACCGGATCGACTTCGTCGGCTCCCAGTTCAACGGCCCCGCCAGCCTCGGCGACCACGACCACCAGGGCCACTCCGGATGGACCATCGCCCAGATCGACGCCAACGTGGTCAACTGGCTGCGGGCCACGAATCCGCGGACCGTGCTGCTGCACATCGGCACCAACGACATGTACGGCGACACCTCCGGCGCCCCGGGCCGGCTGGCCACCCTCGTCGACCGGATCACCAACACCGCCCCGAACGCGGACGTGTTCGTCGCGACGATCATCCCGAAGTCGGGCGCGGACAACGTGGTCCGCGGGTACAACGCGGCGATCCCCGGGATCGTGCAGACCAGGGCCGCCGCCGGCAAACGCGTCCACCTGGTCGACATGTACCGCGCCCTGACGCTCAGCGACCTGGCCGACGGGGTGCACCCCAACGCCACCGGCTATCGCAAGATGGCCGTGGCCTGGTACGACGCGCTCCGGTCGGTGCCCGGCAGCATCGGCGGCGACACGCCACCGACCACCGCGCCACCGACCACCGCACCGCCCACCACCGCGCCACCCACGACGCCGCCGCCCACCACGCCGCCGCCCACCACGCCGCCACCGACCACCCCGCCCCCGTCCGGCGCGTGCCGTGTCACGTACACGGTCAACGCCTGGGGCAACGGGCTCACCGCGTCCGTCTCGGTGGCCAACACGGGCAGCACCCCCGTCACCGGTTGGGCGCTGGCGTTCACGCTGCCGAGCGGGCAGACCATCACCAACGGCTGGAATGCCAGCTACTCCCCGTCGAGCGGGGAGGTGACCGCGCGTAACGTCTCCTACAACGCGACGATCGCGCCGAGCACCTCGGTCGACATCGGCTTCCAGGCCACCCACACCGGGAACGCCGGCCGACCGTCCGCGTTCACCCTCAACGGCACCGCCTGCGCCCTCGCCTGACGACGCTGTCGCGGTGCCGGGCCGCACCGGCCCGGCACCGCCGCAGCGAGAGATCATGGGGGCGCCGTGTCGATCCGCGGGCCGCTCGTTCGACATGGAGGTGCGAGGGCCGGGAGGCGGCCCCGCCGGACGAGGGGAACGCGATGTCGAAGTACATGCTCATCATGCGGGGCACCGACGAGACGAACGCGGCCATGATGGCCAACATCGACGAGGCGATGGCCGCGACCGGCCGGTTCATCGAGGAGATGATGGAGGCCGGTGTTCTCGTCGCGGCCGAAGGGCTGGACGATCCGGGCCGGGGCGTCGTGGTCGACTTCAGCGGCGAGGCCCCGGTGGTCACGGACGGGCCGTACGGCGAGACCAGGGAACTGTTCGGCGGCTACTTCCTGCTCGATGTCGCCTCCCAACAGGAGGCGGTCGAGTGGGCCAAGCGGTTCCCGGCGCTCGAGTGGGCCAAGCGGTTCCCCGCGGGCCGCGGGTCCAAGATCGAGGTCCGGCGGGTGGCCGAGCCCGACGAGGTCCCGCACGGCAGCGAGAACAACGGCCAGATCTGATGGGTACGGCCGACGTCGAGGCCGTCTGGCGCGTCGAGTCGGCCCGGATCGTCGCCGCGCTGACCCGGTTCACAGGCGATTTCGGGCTGGCCGAGGACGCGGCCCAGGAGGCGGTGGCCGAGGCGCTGGTGTCGTGGCCGCGTGCCTCTCCGGCCAACCCGGCCGGCTGGCTGATGGCCACGGCCCGACGGCGGGCGATCGACGCGATCCGCCGTCGGGTGGCCCTGCAGGACCGATACGCCCTGCTGGCGGCCGACCCGACGGTCGACTCGGCGGTCGACGACACCGTTGATCCCGACCGGATCGACGACGACGTCCTGGCGCTGATGTTCGTCAGCTGCCACCCGGTGCTCTCCCCCGAGACCCGGGTGGCGCTGACCCTGCGCGTGGTTGGCGGCCTGTCCAGCGAGGAGATCGCCCGCGCGTTCCTGGTGCCCGTGCCGACCGTGCAGGCCCGCATCACTCGGGGCAAGAAGACGATCGCGGCGGCCGGGGTGCCGTTCGAGCTGCCGCCGGCCGGTGAGCGCCGGGAACGGCTGGGCGGCGTGCTCAGCGTCCTCTACGTGATCTTCACCGAAGGGTCGACAGCCACGTCTGGCGACCGACTGTTGCGCCCCGACGTCGCGTACGAGGCGATCCGCCTGACCCGCACGCTGGCCGCGCTACAGCCGGACCAGCCGGAGGTGCACGGCCTCCTCGCGCTGTGCGAGCTGACGGCCGCGCGCTTCCCGGCCCGGACCGGCCCGGACGGCGCTCCGGTCCTGCTCGCGGATCAGGACCGCAGGTTGTGGGACACCTCGGCGATCCGCCGCGGGCTCGCCGCGCTGGCCCGGGCATCGACGCGCGGCCCGTACGGCCTGCAGGCCGCGATCGCCGCCACCCACGCGGCGGCGCCCTCGGTGGAGGAGACCGACTGGGACCGGATCGTGCTGCTCTACGAGGCACTCGGCCGGGCCGCGCCCTCGCCGGTGGTCGAGCTCAACCGGGCCGTCGCCGTGGCCATGGCCTCGGGTCCGGCGCAGGCCCTGACCATCGTGGACGAGCTGGTCGCCGCGCACCGGCTCCCCGGCTCCCACCTGCTCTCGACCGTACGCGGTGAGCTACTGACCCGCCTCGGCCGCCGGCCGGAAGCGCGGACCGAGTTGGAGCTGGCGGCCCGGCTCTGCGCCAACAAGCGCGAACGTTCGGTGCTCCTGGCCAAGGCCGCCGCGCTGAGCTGACGTCTCCCACACGGCCGGCCGCTGGACCCACCGACCCGGTTCGGCCTGGGCGGATGGGGCGGCGACGAGTTCCGTCGCCGCCCCATCAGCGTGCGGTGCCGGTCAGGAGGCGGTGCAGGAAAGCACCTGTGGGCGGGTCCAGTTGCCGTTGGCCATCGTGGTGAAGCCGAAGACGTTGCCGCTGCCGTTCGACCGCATCGTCATGACGTTGCCGCTGCCGTCCCAGCTGGGGCTGCCGTTCCAGGTGGCGGACACCTTCTGTGGCGGGGTGACGACCACCACGACGCTCCAGGTGCTCGCCCCGCTGACGGTGACCTGACTGTTGAACCGGTCGCCCCATCGGGTGCTGTCCTGCAGCGTCGCGCTGCAACCGCCGCCGGGCGGAGGCGTGGTGGGCGGAGCGGTGGTCGGCGGGGCCGTGGTCGGCGGCGCGGTGGTCGGCGGCGCGGTGGTCGGTGGGACGGTGGTCGGCGGGACGCTTGTCGGCGGGGCCGTCGTCGGCACCGCGGGGCCGTTGTTCAGTGCGGCGAGCACCGCGTCGTAGGCGGCCTTCTTGGAACCGTTGCTGTTGAACAGCAGCGGCGTCTGCGAGGCCAGCCACGAGTCGCTGTCGCGGATGCCCCACACCGTGATGCCGTTGCAGCGCGGCACGGCCATGCAGTCCTCCACCACGCTGCGGTAGGTGTTCGCCGGAGCGCCCTGGATGTCCAGCTCGGTGATCTGCACGTCCACACCCAGCGCGGCGAAGCTCGACAACGTGGTGCGGTAGTTGCTCACGTACGGCGAGTTGTTGTTGAAGTGCGACTGGAAACCCACGCAGTCGATCGGCACGCCGCGGGCCTTGAAGTCCCGCACCATGTTGTAGACACCCTGGGTCTTCGCGTGCGTCCAGTTGTCGGTGTTGTAGTCGTTGTAACAGAGCTTCGCGTTCGGATCCGCCGCGTCCGCCGCCCGGAACGCCGCCTCGATCCAGTCGTTGCCCGTGCGCTGCAGGTTCGAGTCACGGCGACCCCCCGAACTGCCGTCGGCGAACGCCTCGTTCACCACGTCCCACGCCACTACCTGACCCCGGAAGTGCGTGGCCACCTGCGTCACGTGGTTGAGCATCGCCTGCCGCAACGCACTGCCGCTCATGCTCTCCATCCAGCCGGGCTGCTGCGAGTGCCACGCCAGGGTGTGGCCCCGCACGCTCATGCCCCGGCTGCGCGCGTGGTTGACGATCTGCTCCGCCGCGCCGTAGCTGAACCGACCCTGCTGCGGCTCGGTCGCGTTCATCTTCATCTCGTTCTCGGCCGTGACCATGTTGAACTCACGGTTCAAGATCGTGGTGTACGCGTTGTCGCTCAACCGGCTCGCGGCCACCGCGGTGCCGAAGTAGCGGCCCTTCTCGGCGGCGGACGCGCCCAGTGTGGTGCCGGCGCTCGCCGTGGTCGGCAGGAACGCGGCACTTGTCGCGGCGAGTAGCGCCGCGGCGGCGAGGACGATAGCCGTACGCGCTCGTGGGCCCGCCGGTGGGCGGGTGTCCCCGTGGCACCTCTCGGTCATGTCTCTTCCTTCCGGTGGGACCCGGGATGGGGCGTCTGACGCAGCACCCCGGCGGGTGGTGGGGTATCGGGTCGAGACCACGCACGCCGGGGCGCGCCCGGGAAGAGGCGCGAGCCCTCGATCATCGACTCCGATGGATGTGGAGTATGTCAGCGCCGCTGATCGACGAGCAACAATTTCCGGAAGTTTTACGAGAGCCGCAGGACGCCGTTCATCCGCCGAAGAGACAGCCGTCCAGGTGGGCGGTCATCCGGCCGGAACGCGATCTGGTGAGCCGACGAGCGAGGCGGAGCGACGGAGGCGGAAGAGCCGCAAGTTCCGGAACTTCTCCGCAAGGCGGAGCTCGCCGCAACGACGAGCTAGGCCATCATCAAGTCGTCGCGCGGTAGAGCCGGCTGACGGTCTCGGCCACACAGACGGGCTTGCCGCCGCCGTCGCTCTCCACGGTGATCGTCGCGACCACCTGCACGCCGCCGGCCACCGGGGACACCTCGGCGATGGTGGCCGCGGCCCGGACGGCGGCGCCGACCCGCACCGGGGCGGGGAAGCGCACCCGGTTCAGCCCGTAGTTGACACCCATCGCCACCCCCTCCACCCGGTAGAGCCGGCCGGCAAGCGCCGGCAGCAGCGACAGCGTCAGGTACCCGTGGGCGATGGTCCCGCCGAACGGCCCCGCCGCGGCCCGCACCGGATCGAGGTGGATCCACTGGTGGTCGTCGGTGGCGTCGGCGAAGAGGTCGACCCGGCTCTGCTCGATCCGCTCCCACGGACCGGGCCCGAGGGTCTCGCCGACCGCGCTGGCCAGTTCCTCGAACGAGCTGAAGACTCTCATGTCAGGTCTCCCGAGACTAGAAGGCGTTGACGCCGGTGAGCGCGCGTCCGATGAGGAGTTGCTGGATCTGGCTGGTGCCCTCGTAGAGGGTGGCGACCCGCGCGTCACGCAGGTACTTGCCGACCGGGTATTCGTCGATGTAGCCGTACCCGCCGAAGACCTGGACCGCGTTGTTGGCCGCGCGGACGGCGGCCTCGCTGGCGAAGAGCTTGGCCATCGACGCCTCGGTGGCGAACGGCTGGTCCCGGTCGATCAGGTCGGCCACCTGCCACACCAGCAGCCGGGCGGCGGCGGTGTCCACGGCGATGGCGGCGAGCAGTTGTTGGACGAGCTGGTGCCCCGCGATCGGCTTGCCGAACTGGGTGCGCTGCCCGGCGTAGCCGACCGCCGCGTCGAGGCAGCCCTGGGCGATGCCGACGCACCCGGCCGCCACCGACATCCGGCCCTTGGCGAGGGTCGCGAGGGCCAGCCGGAACCCCCCGCCCTCGTCGCCGAGGCGGGCGGTGTCGGGCACGCGTACCCCCTCGAAGCTCAACTCCCCGGTGGCCTGACCGCGCAGGCCCAGCTTGCCGTGGATCTCCCGGCGGACCAGCCCCGGACAGTCGGTGGGCACCAGAAACGCGGTGATGCCGCGGTGCCCGGGGCCGCCGGTGCGGGCGAAGACCAGCGCGACGTCGGCGGTGGTGCCGTTGGTGATGAACGTCTTCGTGCCGGTGAGCAGCCAGTCGGTGCCGTCGCGGACCGCGCGGGTCCGCAGCGCGGCCGCGTCCGAGCCGCTGTCCGGCTCGGTCAGCGCGAAACAGCCGAGGGCGGTGCCGGCGCAGAGTCGGGGCAGCCACTCGGCACGCTGCTCGGGCGACCCGTGGGCGGCGATCGACTTCGCGACCAGGCCGAGCGAGACCGAGACGATGCCGCGCACCGCCGAGTCGCCCCGGCCGAGCTCCTCCAACACGAGGCAGTACGCGAGGTGGTCGCCGCCGGAGCCGCCGTCGTCCTCGGCGATGGTCAGCCCCAGGAAGCCCAGGTCGCCGAGCATGCCGACGATGGCGGGGTCGACCGACTCGCGCCGGTCCCAGACAGCGGCGTGCGGCACCAGCTCGCGGTCGGCGAATTCGGCGGCCACCTGGCGGACCGCGGCCTGCTCGGCGGAGAGGGTGAGGTCCATGGCCATCAAACTAGCGGTGATAGTTTAGGCCGTCCAGAGCGGACCCCGGATCATCGGTCGGAGGCCAGCCCGGCGTGCCGCTCACCCGCGAACGCGCGGGCCAACTCGGTCCGCGAGCGGATGCCGAGGCGGTGGAACACGTTGCGCAGGTGATGGTCGACCGTGCGGATCGAGAGAAACATCCGGGCCGCGATCTCCCGGTTGGTGGCGCCCTCCGCGACCAGCTCCGCAATCCGCAGTTGCTGGCCGGTCAGCAGCCGCGCCGCCGGCAGGTCCGGCGGGCCGACCGACTCCCCGGCGGCCCGCAGCTCGGTGGTGGCCCGCTCGGCCCAGCACGCCACCCCGAGCAGACTGAACATCTCCCGGGCCTGATGCAGATGCGTACGCGCGTCGCGCGGGCGTCGGCTGCGCCGCAACTCCTGGCCGAAGAGCAGCTCGGTACGGGCCAGCTCGAACGTGCCGGCCTCCGCCGGGTGCAGCCGCAGCGCCACCTGGAAATGGTGTTCCGCCTCGACACTGCCCCGGGGTGCGAGCAGCGCGTGGCACCTGGCGGACAGGGCCCGGCGCAGCGGACTCGCCGTGCCGCTGGCCCATCTGTCGAAGACGGTGAGCGCCGCCGCGGCCGCCGGCCGGTGTGCCAGGTGCGCCGCCGCCTCCACCAGATACGGCGTCGCCATCACCTGCACCAGGACCTGACCGCGACCGGTGCCGAGCCGAGCCAGCGACGCCAGTCGGTCGGCGGCCTCGGCGTGCCGTCCGTCGATGAGGTCGAGCACCGCGAGTGCCCACCCGGCGAGCGCGTGCGGACGGCTGCCCGGCGTCGGCGACTCACCGATCTCACGGATCTGCCGCAGGCTGGTGTCGCGGTCGGCCCTTATCGCGGCGAGCACGGCGAGCATGCCCAGGTGGATGTTGGCGCAGTTGACCTGACCCGTGGCGCGGGCGACCCGCACCCCGTCGCGGGAGGTCTCCGCCGCCGCCTCGTGCCGGCCCTGCCAGTACTCGGCGACCGCCCGCAACTCCAGCGCCCGGGGCAGCGTGGACACCTCGCCCCGATCCCGCGCCAGCGCGACGGCACGCTCGGCGAGCCGGTGCGCCGCGCCGTCCACGGCGACCACCAGGCCGGCCGCCGCCGCACAGGTGAGCGCCGTGGGGGTCAGCGCCGGCCCGTTCAACCGGGCTCCCAGCACGACGGCCCGGCGTAGCGTGGGGCCGGCCCGCTCGTGGTCGCCCCGCAGGGTCGCCGCCACCCCGGCGACGAAGCTGCCCATCAGCTCCATCGCCGGCGGGTCGGTCGGCCGCCGCAGGGCCAGCGCCCGCCGGCCGACCTCGGCGTACCGGTACTGGTCGCCGGCGAAGCAGACGGCCTCGCCGGCGCGTACCAGCCCGGACAACGCCAGGGCACGATCGGTGTCGGCCACCGCCGTGGCCGCGGCCAGCAGTCGGGCCGAGGCGTCCGACGCCGCACCGCACCGCAGCTCCAACTCGCCGCGCAGCAGGTCGGCGCGGGCCCGCACCTCCGGGTCGCTGGACACCGCGCGGAGGCGGTCGAGCAGCAGCCGGGCCGTCTCGGGTTGCCCGCCGACCCAGGCATAGTGGGCGGCGCTCAGCAGTCGGGCGGCCGTCTGGGTCGGATGATCGCTGAGTTCGGCGGCCCAGCGCAGGGCCGCCGAGGCGACGGCCCACCCACCGGTCCCGCCCGAGGCCGCCTCCTCCAGCTCCGCGGCCAGGGCCGGATCGGCGCCTGCCGCGGCGGCGGCGAGGTGCATCGCCCGGCGCAGCCGCTGCCCGTCGGCGACCAGCACCGCGGCGAGCAGCCGGTGTGCGGCGCGGCGCGCGGCGAGTGGCGCACCGGCCGCGATCATCGTGCGGACCAGCGGCTGGGGGAAGGTGACGCCCTGCGGCTCGACACGGACCAGGCCGGCGACCTCCGCCGGGGCGAGCGCCTCGATCTCGGTGCCGGCGGCTGCGGCGGCCCGGATCAGCGTGCCCGGCGTACCGTCCTCGTCGAGCGCGGCGAGCAGCAGCATCCGCCTGGTGTCCGGCGGCAACCGGTCCAGCCGGGCCCGGTACGCGCGGCCCAGCGCACCGTCCTCCGGCGGCGCGGCGGGCAGCGGCTCCTCGCCCCGCCACTGTGCCGGGCTGAGCACCTCGGCGAGGTCCACCAGGGCCTGCGGATTGCCGCCGCCGATCGCGGCCAGGGCGGTCACCACCGACGCGGCCGGCCGCTCGGGGAGCCGATCGGTGAGGATGGCGACGCTGCTGGGCGTGTCGAGCGGCCGGAGGCGGTGCGCCGGTATCCCGTCGACAGTGACCGCGACGTCCGCGGTGAGCAGGACGACGACCGGTAGCTGCCGCAGCCGGCGGGCCACGAAGGCCAGCACCTGCGCGGTCAGGGGGTCACCCCGGTCGACGTCGTCCATGGTGACGAGCAGCGGGCGGTCCCGTGCCGCCTCGGCGAGCAGTCCGAGCACCGCCATCGACAGGGCCAGCCGACGGTTGTCCGGGCAACCGTCCCCGCCCAGTGCCCGCCGGAGCAGGTCGCGCTGCGGCGTCGGCAGGGCCGTGGCGTGGTGTGGCAGCGGGTCGAGCAGCCGTTGCAGACCCGCGTACGGCAGCGCGGCCTCCTCGGCCAGCCCGCTCGCGGCGAGCACCGTGCAGCCCTCGGCGTGGCGGTGGGCGTGGCCGACAAGCGCGGTACGGCCCGAGCCCGGTTCGCCGTGCAGCAGCAGGGCACCGCCGCCGTTGGTCACGCCGTCGAGCAGGCGCCGGACAGCGCGGCATTCGTCGTCCCGGCCACGCAGCACGGTTAGTTGCACTCTCGATGCAGCAACCATGCATGAAGTGTCACCTATTGGTAACCGAATGGAAAGAGATGGCGAAATCGGGCCGAGCCGGAATCAGCCGGCCGCGACCTCGGCCAGCAGGGCGCCCACCGTCCGGGTCATCACGGCGCGCGCCTGGTCCACGCCCAGCCCGAGGCCGTAGCGCAGCATCGACCAGGCCTGCCACGTGCTCGCCGCCACCAGGGCGTTGCGCAACTGCTCCCGCTCCGGCCCGGCCGCGGCCAGCTCGACGGCGAAGAGCTCCTCGACCTCGTCGCGGACCCGTTGGATGTGCTTGAGGCGGTTGCGGTGCAACTGCTCGGAGACTGGCTCGCGCATCTGGGCGGCCCGCGCCGACGCCGCGATGAGCTGGAGCAACCGGGCCCGCTGCCGGCAGTACGCGTCGACCCGCTTCGCCAGCGGCAGCCCGGGAGAGATCGGCCGGTGGGCGGCGTCCTGCTGCCGGAGCACCTCCGCGCCGCTGGCCTCGAAGAGCGTCTCCATGTCCTTGAAGTTGGTCCAGAGCGTCCGCAGCGAGATGCCGGCCCGCTCGGCGATGCGTTCCCCGGTCGGGCGCAGGTCCCCCTCGCCGATGAGCGCGAGGTGAGCCTCGACGATGGCCGCGCGGGTGCGCTCGGCCCGAGCGGTGCGCCCGTCGACCCGGCTCGCGACCTCGACCCCGTCCATCCGCCCCCGCCCTCTCACCGCCACGGCGTCTCCTGACGCAGCGACAATTCTAGACAGGCGGTGATCAGCGGCCCCGGACCGACCGCCGGCGTGCTCATCCGGCTCGACCGGTGCGCGAGACGCCACCGCCACCGACGACGACGCCGGTGACGATGGCGCTGCCGGTGACGATGACGCTGCGGATCGCAAGCCGAACAAAATATGCATTCACAGTGCAGATATTAGAAGTGCTCATCGGCATCGGTCAACGCCTCGAAGGCACCACGAAGCCGGCCGGGCGTGGTCACACGTGACCACGCCCGGCCGGACACCCCTAACGTCGATCTTGCAGTTTCGGTTGTCGATATGGTTGGAATGCCCCTTGTATCGGGACAGAAAGTGCAAGATCGCGGGAGTACGGAGGTGCGGTACGGCGGCGCGGTACGGAGGCGTGCGCTCAGGAGACCGTGGGCACCCCGTTCGCCGGTGGCGCGGCCGGGGTGGCGGTGTACTCGTTGACCGGCCCGTCCGCCTCGTCGGTCTCGTACGCCGGCCCGAAGTAGCTCTGCACTCCCCCGCTCACCTGGCTCAGCCGCTGACCGCCGTACCCGGAGTGGTCCTTGGCGGAGAAGCGCAGCGGCACCAGCCCGGGGCCCTGGAAGCCGCCCTTCTGCACGGCGTCCAGCACCTTCTCCCGGGTGAGATCCTTGCCGGCGGCGAGCAACGTCTGCACGAAGAGGTAGCCGACCGACATGCCGTAGACGGTGTTGCCGTCGAACGGCGCGTCCCCGTTGTGCTCCTTGTTGATCTTCGTGAAGAGCTGGATCCACGGGTTCGCGGTGTCGTTCTGCATCGGCAGGTAGTTGGTGCCGACCATGCCCTCCAGGATCGGCGCGGCGGAACCGAGCTGCTTGGCCAGGGTCGGATAGTCGGCGCCGACGTTGGAGACCAGCCACTGCGCCTTGAAGCCCAGCCGCGCCGCGGTGCCGATCGACAACGCGGTGAAGCCGGGCACGGTGGCGAGCACGACGACCTTGCACCCGGCCGCCTTGAACGCGCCGATCTGCGGCGCCACGTTCGTGTTGCTGGTGACGTACGTCTGCTTGACCGCCACCGTCCCGGCGCCGAGCACCTTCTCCACGCCGACCAGGCTGTCCCGGCCGAAGTCGTCGTCCTGGCCGAGGAAGCAGACCTTCTGACCGGCCAGGTTCGCCTTCGCGTAGGTGGCCAGGATCTTGCCCTCGACCGTGTAGTCCGGGTTGAACCCGAACGTGCCCGGATACTTGTCCGGCTGGTCCCAACTGCGGCTGCCGGAGGCGACGAAGAGGTCCGGCACCCGGTTGCTCTTGAGGAAGTCGAGCACTCCGCTGTGCGTGGGCGTGCCGAGACCGTTGAGGATGGCGAAGACCTTGTCCTGCAGGACGAGCTGACGAACCACCTGCTGGGTGTTGGCCGGGTTGTAGCCGTCGTCCATGATCTTGTAGGTGATCTTCCGGCCGTGTACGCCACCGTTGGCGTTCACGTAGTCGAAGTACGCCTTCGTCGCCGGGGCGATCTTCGAGTAGCCGGCCGACGCCGGCCCGGTGAGCGGCATGTGGGTGCCGACGACGACCTCGGTGTCGGTGACGCCCGGCACCGACGCCCCGCCGGGACCGGAGCCGTCGTCACCACCGCAACCGGCGGCGGCGGCCAACAGGGCGATGGTGCTGGCGATCGCGAGACCACGTTGTGCCAAACGGTGCATGGAGAACACCGACCTTTCTCGGTCCGGTTCGGGGAACGGTGTGGGTGGTGGTACGCCCGACCGGGGCCGGGCGTGGAGCAGCTCAGGAGGAACGCCGGGCCCGCAGGCGCCGACCAAGACGCGACAGCAGCCCCTGGATGCCACCGGGTGCGGCGATCATGACGACGATCAGGGTGAGGCCGAAGATCGCCAGCGGCAGGTTTCCCTCCAGCCGCTGCGCCACCGCGGGCGAGAGCGTGAGCAACTCGGTCGCGGAGTGGGTGAGGTCGGGAAGGGCGACAAGCAGGATGGCCCCCCAGAGCGCGCCGGTGAGCCGACCCAGGCCGCCGATCACCACGGCCATCAGCAGGAACAGCGACAGGGTCAGCGAGAACGCCCCGGGTGAGACGCTCTGCGCGAGCACCGCCAGCAGCGCCCCGCCGAGTCCGGCGGTGGCGGCGCTGACCACGAATGCGAGGACCTGGGTACGGGCCACGTGGATGCCGGCCAGGCGGGCCGCCACCTCGTCGTCCCGAACCGCCCGGAAGGTACGCCCGTACCGGCTGCGGGTCAGGTTGGCCAGCAGCAGCAACGCGAGCAGGGTGGCCGCGCCGGTGAGCCAGAGCTGCCACCGCTCGTAGGGGAAGTACGGGCCGAGCGACAGCGGCGGCGGCTCCACCGGCACCGACAGCCCCTGCTCGCCGTTGAAGACGCCGTCGAAGGTGACGGCCAGCGCCGGCACGACGACGGCCACCGCGAGGGTCACCCCGGCCAGGTAGGGGCCGCGCAGCCGGGCCGCCGCCACCCCGACCACCGCCCCGACCGCGACGGTGCTGACGATCGCCGCGCCCAACGAGAGCGGCAGCAGCCAGCCGCCGGTCATCCCCCGGTCGGCGAACGCGTTCTGGCACAGCGCCAGGGTGTACGCCCCGGTGGCCATCAACGCGCCGTGCCCGAGCGAGAGCTGACCGTTGAGTCCGGTGAGGACGGTCAGCCCGGCGGTCGCGCAGAGGTAGGCGGCCACGGTGGCGAGCTGGAAGTTACGGAACGGCTCGACGGCGTAGCTGACCCCGACCAGCAGGAGCCCGACGACGAGCACGATCGCGAGGTGGCGCAGCAGGGTCGAGCCGCGTCGCCGGTCGACGGGGCGGCCCACGTCGACGAGCTGCTGTTTCGGCGGCACCGCCGCCCTCGTGGCGCTCACACCCGCCTCGCCGCGACCGGGGCGAACAGCCCACCGGGCCGGACCAGCAGCACCGCCAGCAGCAGGACCAGCACCGCGAGCGGCGTGAGGTCGCTGCCGGCGTAACCGCTCACGTAGGAGAGCAGCAGACCCACCACCAGGCCACCGACCACCGCGCCCGGTGGGCTGTCCAGCCCACCGACCACCGCCGCGGTGAACGCCGAGACGAACACCAGGTCCATCGCGTGCGGGTGCAGGCCCAACTCGGTCGGCAGGACCAGCATGGCGGCCAGCGCGCCCACCCCGGAGGCGAGTGCCCAGCCGAGGGTCAACATGCCACCGACGTTGACCCCGAGCAGCCGGGACACCTCCGGGGCGAAGGCTGCCGCCCGCATCCGCAACCCCACCGGGGTACGCGCGAACATCCAGGCCAGGCCGCTGACCACCACCGCGATCGTGGCGAAGACGAACAGGTCGTACGGCGACAGCACGGCCACCCCGCCGACGGTGAGCGCGGACCTACCGAACGGCGCCTCGGCGGGACGGAACTCGTTGCCGTACACCATGCCCAGCACGGCCTGGATCAACAGCACCAGCCCGAGCGCGACGATCACGGGGTTGAGCGGCGAGGTGTGGTCGACGTGCCGCATCACGACGCGGTCCACGAGCGCGCCGAGCAGCAGGCCGGCGACGATCGCGACCACGAAACCCAGCCAGTAGGAGCCGGTCGTGGCGCTGACCGTGTAGGCGACGTACGCGGCGGCGACGGCCATCGCCCCCTGGGCGAAGTTGACGACCCGCGCCGCCCGCCAGATGAGCACCAGGGCCAGCGCGAACGCGGCGTACACCGCGCCCCGGGACAGGCCGTCGATGGTGAGGAAGACGAAGCGGTCCAACAGTCCTCCCTCCGGGGGACGAGGTGGTGGTCAGAAACCGAGGTACGCGTGGCGCAGGTCGACGTCGTCACGCAACTGCACGGCCGGTGCGGCGATCACCACCCGGCCGAGGGACATCACGACGCCCTGGTCGGCGACGGCGAGCGCGCTGCGCACGTTCTGTTCGACGAGCAGGACGGTCAGGCCGGTGCGGTCGCGTAGCTGGCGGAGCAGGGCCATGGTCCGGGCGACCACCCGTGGCGCCAGGCCGAGTGACGGCTCGTCGAGCAGCAGCAGGCGGGGTCGGCCGACCAGGGCCCGGCCGAGCGCGAGCATCTGCCGCTCACCGCCGGAGAGTTGGTGGCCGAGGTGCCGGCGGCGTCGGGCCAGCGGCTCGAAGAGGTCGTAGACCTCGTCGAGGGCACGCCGCGCGTCGGCCCGGTCCCGCCGCCACAGCCCGCCGAGGCGCAGGTTCTCGTCGACGGTCAGCTCACTGATCACGCCCCGCCCCTCCGGGACGTGCGCCATGCCGCGCCGGACGAGCTGCTCCACAGGCGTGCCGCGCAGGTCCTCCCCGGCGAGCAGCACCTGGCCGGCGACCGGGCGGATCATGCCGGAGAGCGCTCGCAGCAGGGTGGTCTTGCCGGCGCCGTTCGCGCCGACGACCGCGGCGATGGTGCCGGCCGGGACGGTGAGGTCGATGGCCCGCAGCACGGGCGCGGCACCGTAACCGGCGACCAGCCCTCGCACGACGAGCAGGTCGGTCGCGGTCATGGGGAGACCTCCTCGACGGTGGCGCCGAGGTACGCGTCGGTGACCGCCGGGTCGTCGCGGATCTCGTCCGGGGTGCCGGCGGCGATGACCTTGCCGAAGTCGAGCACCACGAGTTCGTCGCAGACCGCCATCACCAGGTCCATGTGGTGCTCGACGAGCAGCACCGCACAGGGGTCGTCGTCGCGCCGGGGCAGGCGCCGGACCAGCTCGGCCAGCTCGGCGATGTCGTCGGCGCCGAGGCCACCGGCGGGCTCGTCGAGCAGCAGCAGCCGGGGTCGGGCGGCGAGCGCGCGGGCCAGGGCGACCCGCTGGCGTACCGCGAAGGGAAGCGTGGTCGGCGCGGCCTCGGCGTGCCCGGCGATGCCCAGGTCGTCGAGGATGTCCAGGGCGTGCCGACGCAGCCGGCGCTCGTCGCGGTCGCTCGCCGGCAGCCCGAGCAGCGCCGGGACGAAGCCCGCCCGGGCGGTGTGCGACGCGCCGGCCATCACGTTCTCCAGCACGGTCAGTCCGGCGAAGAGGCCGGTGCCCTGGAGGGTCCGGGCGATGCCGAGCCGGGTCAGCCGGTGCGGCCGGGGCCGCAGCGGCCGACCGTCGAGGGTGAGCGAGCCCGTCTCCGGCGCGACGAACCCGCAGATCACGTTGAACAGCGTGGTCTTGCCGGCGCCGTTGGGCCCGATCACGCCCACCACCCGGTTGGGTGGGACGCGCAGCGAGACGTCGTCGAGGGCGGTGAGGCCGCCGAAACGGACGCCGATGTGGTGCAGTTCGAGGCCTCGCTCCATCACCCATCCCTCTGTCGTGGCGGGTGTTTATTTACACTCGCAGTGTACGTTTCTCGGGTATCGCGTCAAGACCTTCAATGGCCCTCGTCCGCACGCCGACGGGGCGGCCGCCACCGGCGACCGCCCCGCGACCACGCTCAGGAGCTGGGACAGGTGTTGCGGTACTCCTCGATCTGCGAACCGCTCGGGCCGGGGCAGAGGAACTGCTCGTAGCGGGTGTCGTCGTCGACGAACCGCTTCAACCAGGCCACCATCTGCCGGGCGGTGGGCGTGTTCGTCGTCTGCGGGAAGAAGTGGCTCGCCCCGTTCAGCTCCAGGTACGCCTTCTCGGCGGAGGCCGGGATGCTGTTGTAGAACGGCACCGAGTGCGTCGCCACCGGCGCGACGGTGTCGCTCTCCCCGCCGATGATCAGCGTGGGCACCCGCAGCTCGGACCAACTCTTGTCGGTGTTCCACGGTGCCAGCGGCACGGCGGCCTGCAACGACGGCCGCGACGAGGCCGCCTCCAGGGTGCCCCCGCCACCCATCGAGTGCCCGGCCACCGCGAGTCGACTGCTGTCGATCCGGGTACGCACCGAGCTGCGCTGGGTGAGGTAATCGAGCGCGGCGAGGAGCTGCCGGCCCCGGCTGTCCGGCTGGTCCAGCCGGGTGTTGGTCTCGATGCCGATCACCACGAAGCCGTGCGAGGCGATGCGCGGTCCGAGCCAGCTGATGCTGGACCAGGCGGCGGTGTAACCGGGCGAGATCGCGATGGCGCCGAAGGTGCCCTCGCTGGTGCTTGTCGGGTAGTAGATGACGCCGCCGCCGAAGCCGGTGACGCTCAGCGACGACACGCTCTGCGAGGCCGTGGCGAACGGGCCGCGGCTGGCCTCCAGGATCGAGGTGGTCGGGGCCGGACCCCGCTCGTACGGGCCGGCGGCCTGCGCGGCGCCGGTCGGGCCGGAGAGAACGCCGCCGGCGACCAGGACGGCGGTCACCGCGAGCCGAGCTGCGACGGAACGGGGACGGGTGGTGGTTGGTGAGGACACGTCGGGCACTCCCTAGGGTCGAGGGAAATCGACGTACATGAGTTTTGGCCGGTCCACCGGTCCGCGCATCGGCGAAATCACCAGTTCCGGCGCAGGTTGCCGGGATCGATGGTGTTTCGACCCTCTGACCAGGGGTAGCAGGGCTCTCGCCTGCCCGCACACGCTCCCTGGAGGGGTTCGTCAAGTGGAAACAAGCAAGCCCGCCGAGGCGGTCAAGAACGCCGTGAAGACGGCCTCCGGCAAGATCGCCGACGCCCTCACCCCGGATGTCCCCGGCGCGCCGGGAAGCGCGCCACCAAGCGTCGAGGAGCCGACGACGCCACACGACCCGCTACCACCGAAGCCGGAGCAGGGGGCACCGCAGACGCGGACGCCGACCGGTGCCGAGACCGGCGTCCCGGCGACCGCGAAGGGGCAGCAGGGCGCCTACCTCACGACCGCGAACGGAGCGCGGCTGCGCGACACGGACCACTCGCTCAAGGCCGGGCCGCGCGGCCCGGTGCTGCTGCAGGACCACCACCTCCGCGAGAAGATCACGCACTTCGACCACGAGCGCATCCCGGAGCGCGTGGTGCACGCCCGGGGAGCCGGCGCGCACGGCGTGTTCACCGCGTACGGCACCGCCGAGGCGGTCACCAGGGCCGGCTTCCTCAAGAAGGGGCGCGAGACCGACGTCTTCGTGCGGTTCTCCACAGTGCTCGGCTCGCGGGGTTCGGCCGACACGGTCCGCGACACCCGCGGCTTCGCGACCAAGTTCTACACCGACGAGGGCACCTTCGACCTGGTCGGCAACAACATTCCGGTCTTCTTCATCCAGGACGCGATCAAGTTCCCGGACATCATCCACGCCGGCAAGCCGCACCCGGACCGGGAGATCCCCCAGGCGCAGAGCGCCCACGACACCTTCTGGGACTTCGTGTCGCTGCACACCGAGGCGCAGCACCACACCATCTGGAACATGTCCGACCGGGGCATCCCGCGGTCGTACCGGACGATGGAGGGCTTCGGTGTGCACACCTTCCGCCTCGTCAACGAGGCCGGGGAGACGGTGCTGGCGAAGTTCCACTGGAAGCCCAAGCTGGGCGTGCACTCGCTGACCTGGGAGGAGGCACAGCTGATCGGGGGCATCGACCCGGACTTCCACAGGCGCGACCTCTACGACGCGATCGAGGCCGGCGCGTACCCCGAGTGGGAGCTGGGCATCCAGGTCTTCCCCGACACCCCGGAGGAGACCTTCGCCGGCGTCGACCTGCTGGACCCGACGAAGATCGTGCCGGAGGAACTGGCCGAGGTACAGCCGATCGGGCGGCTGGTGCTCAACCGGACGCCGACGAACTTCTTCGCCGAGACCGAGCAGGTCGCCTTCCACCTGGGCCACCTGCCGCCGGGCATCGACGTGACGAACGACCCGCTGTTGCAGGGCCGGCTCTTCTCCTACGTCGACACGCAGCTCACCCGACTGGGCGGGCCCAACTTCACCCAGATCCCGATCAACCGCCCGCACGCCGCCGTGAACGACATGCTGCGCGACGGCTTCCACCAGCACGCCGTGCACGCCGGCGTGGCGCCGTACCGGCCGAACTCGCTCGACGGCGGCAACCCGTTCCCGGCCGGCGACGCCGAGCACGCCTTCGTCGACGTGCCGGTCACGGTGGCGCAGGCGCCGAAGGTACGCGCCAACCCCGCCTCGTTCGACGACCACTACAGCCAGGTACGCCTGTTCTGGTCGAGCATGTCGCCGGTGGAGAAGGAGCACATCATCCGGGCGTACACCTTCGAGCTGGGCAAGTGCTACCACCAGGCGATCAAGGAGCGTCAGCTCCAGTGCCTGGCCAACATCGACCCGGTGCTCTGCGAGCAGGTCGCCACCGGGCTGGGTCTGCCCACCCCGCAGCCGACGGAGCCGCTCGCCGACGTCACGCCCAGCCCGGCGCTGTCACAGGTCGGCCGGGAGTGGCCGAGTGACGGTCGGATGGTCGGCATCGTCGTCGACCCCGACGGCGACCTGGACGGCGTCGACGAGGTCCGGCGGGCCGTGTTCGCGGCCGGCATGGTGCCGCTGCTGATCGCCCCGCACGGTGGCGTGGTGGGCGGTATGCCGGTGCAGCGCACCTTCGCCACCGGCCGGTCCGTCGAGTTCGACGCGGTCCTGCTGGCCGGAGCGCCGGCGCCCGCGCCGGATGCCGTCCCGGCCCGCGACGCCAAGGCGGGTACGCCGGCGCCGGCCGCCGTCGATCCCCGCGTGCTGCTCCTCGTCGAGGAGTCCTGGCGGCACGCCAAGGCCGTGGGCGCCTGGGGCGCCGGCGTCGCGGTGCTGGAGCAGGTCGGGGTGGCCGGCACGCCCGGCGTCGTGACGGCGGGTTCCGGCGCCGAGGCGCTGGCTGCCGTGCAGCAGTTGATGGCCGCGCACCGGGTGTGGGAGAGGTTCCCCGCCACTGTCGCCTGACCGTCGTCGAGCAGTGCCGAGGGCTGCCCTACCCGCGAAGCGGGGGGCAGCCCTCGTTGCCGCCGGCGAGCAGCCCACCACCACCAGGGCCGCCCGGTGCAGACGGCATTGCCTTACGCTGATGCCCGTGCTGTCCACCTTGAACGATCGCGATCCGCGCGAGATCGGCGGGTACCGCCTGCGCGCCCGACTCGGTGCCGGAGGCATGGGCGAGGTCTACCTCAGCTTCGCACCGGGGGGACGCCCGCTGGCGATCAAGGTGATCCGCCCGGAGTACGCCGATGATCCGGACTTCCGAGCCAGGTTCGCGCGCGAGGTACGAGCGGCCCAGGAGGTGTCGGGCCGGTACACGGCGCCGCTGCTGGAAGCCGACCCGGCCGCGCCCGTACCCTGGCTGGCGACGGCATACGTCATCGGGCCGACGCTGCTGGACGCGGTACGCGCGCACGGCCCCCTGCCGCTGCCAAGCGCGCAGACGCTCATCGCCACGATTGCCGCCGCGCTGCAGAACATCCACTCCTGCGATGTCATCCACCGGGACCTCTCGCCCGGCAATGTCATCCTCGCCGCCAACGGTCCGACGGTCATCGACTTCGGCGTCGCCCGCGCGACGGACATCACCAAGAGCCTCATCTCACGCACGCCCATCGGCACGCCCGGCTTCATGGCTCCGGAGGTCGCGCTCGGTCAGGAGGCCGTGCCCGCCTCCGACGTCTTCGCCCTCGGCGCGGTCGTGTACTTCGCCTCGACCGGCCGGTCAGCCTTCGGTGAGGGGACGTTTGCCAGCCAGCTCCTGCGGATCACCAACGGCGAGGCGGATCTGACCGGCTGTCCACCGGAGCTGCGAGGCCTGATCGAGCGGTGCCTGTCGGTCGACCCCGCCGATCGGCCGACCACCGCCGAGGTGATCGCCGAGTGCGCCGGCACGCCCAGGCCGGCCGAGGGCTGGCTGCCTCCGGCGTTGACGGCCGACATCGCCGCACGTACGGCGGAGCTGGCGCGCGTCGCGGCCCAACCCGCTCCGCCGGCCACGGTCCCGCCCCGCCGAAACAGCGTCCGGCGGTGGCTGGTCGCCGCCGGAACCGCGGCCGTGGTCTTGACGGCGGCCACAGTGGTCACGGTCAAACTGCTCCCCGACTCGACCGACCCGGGAAGGGACACCGCAGGGCTGGCCAGCTCGTCCGCAACGCCGGCGGCGCAGATCAGCAGCACCGCGCCGGCGGCCAGCCCGCCACCTCCGTCCCCGTCTCCAACTCCATCTCCATCTCCATCTCCGACAGCGGACGAGGTCCGGTGGACGGGCAACATCCGGATCAACGGCGACGGCATCGACCTGGACCAGCTCCCGCCCACCGTGGACCCGGACGCCGGCGTGGTCGATCTGAAACTCGGCCTTACCAACAACGTGGAGTCCACCATCGGCGGGATCGGCGGTGGAGACGAGACAAGCGTCGCGCACCTGCCCGCGAACACCCAGCCATCGCCCCGGGCCTGCCACGACCTGATCGCGACGGTCGGCACCACCCGCGTCACGGTCCAGAAGAACTCGGTGTTCTGTTTCCAGACCGAGAAGGGCCTGGTGGGCTACGCCACCGTCAAGACCATCAGTGGCGGCTTCACCGCGGGGGACACCGCGACGGCGACGCTGTGGGCCACTACGGAGTTCGCCTGAGGTCGGCATACGCCCTGATCCGACGCACAAGCGAATGGTCCGAGCCCAGCTCCGCCCCAGCCCGAGCCAGCAGTCGCACCAGCGCGAAGGCCGCCAGAGCCTCGCGTCCCTGACCGAACTGGACCTGAATCTCGGTGAACTGGCCGGCCAGCCGGGAGGCGAGGGCCTCCGCCGCGACCCGCGCCCCGCCGACACCGGCCAGGGCGTCGCGGACCTCCGCCGCGCCGGGTCGCACGGCCGGGTCGGCGGCGAGCATGCGATCGACGAGGTCCGCCAGGCCTGGCGGCAGCGCCGGCCGCAGCTGCGCGAGCGACCGGGCGGCCCGTCCGGAGCTCGCGTCCGCCGCGACCGGCATAGACCCGCTGAGTAGCACGTGCAGGGTGACGCCGAGCGCGTAGACATCGGAGGGCGGACCGCCCGGGAGGCCGTCGCGCCGCTCCGGCGCCAGATAGCCGGGCGTGCCGATCACCACACCGATCTGGGTCACCCGGGTCAGGTTCGGGGCGGCGGCGAGCCCGAAGTCGACAAGCTTGACCTGCTGACGGCCGCGCTCACCGTCGAGCATGATGTTCTCCAGCTTGATGTCGCGATGCACGATCGGATCCGGCCGGTCGTGCAGGACCGTCAACGCGCCGGCCAGCGCGACCCCGTAGCTGGCCGCCTCGTCCACCGGGAGCGGCAGCCGCGGCCTCACGAACGTCAGCAGATTCGGACCGGTGAGCCGCTCCATGACGATGTAATCGTCACCGACATCGAGAATGTAGACGATGTTGGGGTGCCGGATCCCGGCGAGCACCCGCGCTTCGCGCAGCAACCGGGCGAGGTGAGCAGGCTCGCCCTCGTCCCGGACCACCTTGATCGCGACATCCCGGTCCATTTTCGTGTCCCGGGCCAGGAACACCTGCCCGAAGCCGCCGGCGCCGATGCGCTCACCAAGGGTGTAGCGATCATCCAACCGCCGGCCGATCACCGGTGATCCCGGTGCTGGCGGGTCTGCGCGTCGAACGCCACAGCGGGCGGCTCGACAGGCGATGACGGCCCGACGTCGAAGACGTAGTGTCGGCCGCTGACCACCAGCTTGACCCGGTCATGCAGGGCGACCGCGTCGCGGAAGTCCCACCGCTCCGGCCGGCCGGGCGGAAGCCGGCGGCCTTTGACGCGCACGCCGTGGCTGCTGCGCAGATCGGCGACCGTCAGCGCCTGACCGTCCCAACGGATCTCGGCGTGCCGCCGGCTGATCCACTCCAGGAGCGCCGCTGGCACGCGCTGGAGCAGCTCCCGGCCGACGACCACCGGCTCGCCCGGCGGCACCTGAAAACGATCGACCACCTTACGGTCCACCGATACCTTGATCTGCAACGGGCGTACGAGCGGGCCGAGGTCGGCCATCGCCTGTCGGTGCGTCGGGCAGCACACCCGACCGTTGCGGTACACCGGAAGCGGTTGACCATCGGCACGCCCGGCGCCGAAGAGTGGGCACTCCGGCTCGGGGCACAACCAGGCACGCGACAGAGGCGCGCGCCGCAACTGGCGTTCCCGGTCGTACAGCCCTGCCTCCCGCAGCAGATCCTGCTCCTCGGCGCTGGACAGCACCCGCTCGGGGTAGATCGGGATCGTCCGCGCGACGACCCGGACGCCGTCGCCGTCGGGCTCCATGCCGAGGAAGCGGTCGGAGCTGCCCGGGATCCAGGGGAAAGCCCGATGCCTGCCCTTGTAGGTGTCGTGGCTGACAATCCTGGCGCCCGTGACGTCGGCGATCTCGACGACGCGATCGTCCGCGCCCTCGCGGGCCTCGACCCAGCCGAGATCGATCCAGCGCTTCAGGTTGCGCCTGTCGGTCGGCGGCAGCAGGTCCGTTCGACGCCAGAGCGACCAGTCGGTCACGGCGTACACCCGAACGGTCTCGTCCTGCAGGTAGCTCTTGAGACCGTTGATCAACGCCGGCAGGCGGCGCATGTCGGCTTCCCGTGCACTGCACAGCCCACGCTCGCGCACCACGTTCGACAGATCGAGAACGACATCAGTCACGTCCGGGACCGTGGTCAGATGCTCTTCAATCCACACGGTCCACACTGTACGTGGCACGCATCGTCGCTTCCGCGACCCTAATCGACGCGGGGCCACCGACAATTCCGTTCACAATTGGCGTCCCCGCATCGTCGTCGTGGGATCAGCCGATGTCCGCCAGCCGGGGCAGCACCTCGTCGCCGAGGCGCGTGGCGAACTCGACCGGGTGCCGGTCCGGCGTCACCTGCACCTCGCTCACACCGAGCGCGGCGTAGTCGGAGACCTCGGCGAGGAACGCGTCGGTGTCGTCAAGCGGCGACCGGGAGGCCACCACCGTCTTCTCGATGGTGTCGTAGTCGCGGCCCTCGGAGGCACAGTGCCCGCGCAGCACGTCCAGCTTGCGCGCCACGTCGTCGACGCCGGCACGGCCGAACAGGTTGCAGGCGTCGGCATAGCGCGCCACCAGCAGGAGCGTCTTCTTCTCGCCCCCGCCACCGATCATGATGGGCGGGTGCGGGCGGCGCAGCGGCTGCGGCGAGTTGATGGTCTCGGCGAGCTGGTAGTGGCGTCCGTCGAACGGCCCGTCGTCGGCACTCCACATCTGCAGGCAGATGCGCAGCGTCTCCTCCAGCCGCTCGAACCGCTCGGCCACCGGGACCACCGGCACGCCCAGCCCGAGCTGCTCCCGCTCGTACCAGGAGGCGCCGATGCCGAGGCGGGCCCGGCCGCCGGAGAGCACGTCGAGGGTCGTCACGGTCTTGGCCAGCAACCCCGGGTACCGGTACATCACACCGGTGACCAGCACGCCCAACGTCATCCGCTCGGTCTTCGCCGCGACGTAGCCGAGCGTCGTGTACGCCTCCAGCATCGGCTCCTCGGCGGCGAAGACCGCGTCCATCTGGAAGAAGTGGTCCATCACGGTGAACGACGCGACGCCGGCCTGCTCGGCGGTGGTGGCCGCCTGTGCCAGGGTGGGCGCGATCGCGGTCGGGTCGGCCGGGGTCGAGTAGTTCCAGTAGTGCAGCCCGAGCTTCATGTGGCACCTCCGCAACGAGCCTAGGGGACGTGTCGAGGGCTGGCCGCGTCCATTACCAGATCATGACAATTCGTGGATCACGCGCGGATATCCGGCTGGCAGCTTCTGCTGAGTGATCCAACAGTTGTCTCCCACCGAGTCCCGGCCCGTCGACACGCAGCCCGAGGCGACGCGCGTCCGGTTTCGCCACCGGTACTGGACCCGGACGGTCCCCGCCGACCGGCAGTCACACCGGGCGCGGTGGGCCGACGCGGCGAAGGGCGTCTGCATCATCCTCGTCGTCCTTTGGCACGTGGTGGTCAAGGACTACCTGCAGATCGACTGGCACGTCGGCGTACCGGTGCCGGGCCTGTGGGGAACGCTCGGTGAGCAGTTCCTGCCGCTGCGGATGCCGCTGTTCTTCACCATCTCGGGCGTCTTCGCGGCGAACGCCGCCCAGCGGCCGTGGCGGGTCGTCGCCCGCGGCCGCATCGCCGGGTTCCTCTACCTGTACGTCGTCTGGCTGCTGATCCACACCGCGGTCCTCGCCGCCGCCCCGCAACTGCCGACCGACCGCGCCACCTCCGCCCTGGGCCTGCTGGAGCAGCTCACCATCACGCCGTCGAACCTCTGGTACCTGTACGCGCTGGCGCTGTACTTCACAGTCGCCAAGGCGACCCGCCGGCTCCCCCGGGCGCTGGTCCTCGTGCCCGCCGCGGCGTTGTCCGCGATCGCCGCCGCCGGACTGCTCGACACCCCGGGCAATCGGGCCGGCCTCTATCAGAACCTGGTCTTCTTCCTCGCCGGCCTGTCCCTGCGACCGCAGATCGAGCGGTGGGCGGCCACCGCCAGCAGGCGCCGCCTCGTGCTGACCTCGGGCGCCTACGCGCTCGCGCTCGCCGCGATGGCGGCGGCCGGCGCCCAGCAGTGGTTCGGCGTGTGGACGGCGGTGTCCGCGGTGGCAGTGATCTTCGGCATAACCGCCGCTGCCCGGCTGGCCCGGTGGTCGGCACTCAGTGATCCGCTGGCTAGGCTCGGCCGCATCACACTGCCGATCTACGTCATCCACATGCCGGTCCTGGCCCTGCTGCACCGGCTGTTGCTCGTACCGATTTCCGGGCTGGACCGGTCCGCCCAGGGCCTGATCGTGCTCGGTTATCCGATTCTGCTGAGCGGGCTGGTGATCGCTGTGAGCCTGGCCGTCCACCGCGGGCTGGTGGCGGTGCGCGCGCGCTGGCTGTTCGCGCTCCCCGGTCCCCGCCGGGGAGGGGCGGCCGGATGAGCGCGCTGGCCGAGGCGGTGGTCGACCTCGGGGCGATCGCCGACAACGTGCGGGCCATCACGTCGCTCACCGGCACCGACCTGATGGCCGTCGTGAAGGCGGACGGGTTCGGTCACGGCGCGGTGCAGGTGGCCCGTGCCGCGCTGCGCGCCGGCGCGCGTTGGCTGGGGGTGACCTCGGCGGCCGAGGCGCTGGCCCTGCGTACGGCGGGGGTGACCGCGCCCACGTTGAGCTGGCTGCACCGGCCGAACGACGACTTCGGGGCGTTGATCACGGCGGGCGTCGACGTCGGGGTGTCCACCACCACGCACCTGCACGCCGTCGTCGACGCGGTCCACCTGCTCGGCGTACCGGCGATGGTGCAGCTCAAGGCGGACACCGGTCTGTCCCGCAACGGAGCAGCCGGGGACGACTGGCCGGAGCTGGTGCGGTGGGCCCGCAAGTACGAGCGGGAGGGCGCGATCCGGGTACGCGGGGTGTGGTCCCACCTCATCGACGCGGACCTGCCGGGCACACCCGAGCTGGGTCGGCAGGTGGCGACCTTCGAGGAGGCGTTGCGGGTCACCCGCACGGCCGGCCTCGACCCGGACCTGGTGCACCTGGCCAACTCGGCGGCCGCGCTGTCCGCACCGCGGACGCGCTACGACCTCTGCCGAATCGGGATCGCGCTGTACGGCGTGGACCCCTTCGGGGCGAGCGGTCCGGGCGAGTTCGGGCTGACCCCGGCGATGACGGTGCGCACGAGCGTGGTCAACGTCAAGCGGGTGCCCGCCGGCACGAGCGTCTCCTACGGGCCCGACCACGTCACCGGCGCGCCGACCACGCTGGCGCTGCTGCCGCTCGGCTACGCCGACGGGCTGCCCCGCGTCACCGGCGGTCGCGCCGAGGTGTGGCTCGGCGGCCGACGGTGCCCCGTCGTCGGGCGCGTCGCCATGGACCAGTGCGTGGTCGACGCCGGAGACCAACCGGTGACGATCGGCGACCCGGTGGTGGTCTTCGGCCCCGGCGAGGGTGACCAGGCCCCACCGACCGTCGTCGAGTGGGCGCGCTGGGCCGACACCAACCCGCACGAGATCTTGACCGGGATCGGGCCCCGGGTGGCCCGCGACCACCTCCACGAAAGGGCACGGAATTCATGACAACCCGACTGGCAGTGCTGTACGGCGGGCAGAGCGGCGAGCACGAGGTGTCCTGCCGCTCGGCGGCGAGCATCCTCGCCAACCTGGACCGGGAGCGGTACGAGGTCACCGAGGTGCTCATCGACCGTGCCGGCGGGTGGCACGTGGGCGGCCGCCCGACGACGCTCCCCCAGGCGCTGCGCGTGCTGCGTACCCAGGACGTGGTGTTCCCGGCCCTGCACGGCCCGTACGGCGAGGACGGCACTGTGGCGTCGCTGCTGGAGTGGCTCGGCGTGCCGTACGTCGGCAACGGTGTCTTCGCCAGCGCCGCCGGCATGGACAAGGGCGTCACCAAGCGACTCCTCGCGGCGGAGGGCCTGCGGGTCAGCCCGGGGGTGACCCTGCGTCCCGGCGAGGAGTTGTCGTCCACCGACCGGCAACGGCTGGACCTGCCGGTCTTCGTCAAGCCGGCGCGGGCCGGTTCCAGCCTGGGCGTGGTCAAGGTGGACGAGTGGGCGGGTGTGCCCGCAGCGCTGGAGCAGGCCCGTCAGGTCGACCCGAAGGTGCTCGTCGAGCAGGGGGCGCGCGGGCGGGAGATCGACGTGGCCGTCCTCGAGCACCCGGACGGGCGGGTGCAGGCCGGCCCGCCGCTGGAGATCCGGGTGACCGGGCCCGGTTTCTTCGACTACGACGCCAAGTACGACGGCGGGGCGGCCTTCCAGATCCCCGCCCCGCTCGACGCGGAGACCACCGAGGTGCTCCAGGACCGGGCGATCCGCGCCTTCCGCGCCCTGGACTGCCGGGGCCTGCTCCGGGTCGACTTCTTCCTGCCCGCCGAGGGGTCCCCCGAGCCGATCGTGAACGAGGTCAACACGTTCCCCGGTTTCACCGCCGCGTCGCAGTTCCCGCAGATCTGGGCCCAGGCCGGTCTCGGGTTCGCCGCGCTCATCGACATCCTGATCGCCGGCGCGCTCGTCGACGAGGACCGGGGCCGCCACACCGGGCTGCCCCGGCAGGCGCGACCCGTCGACCTGGCGCGCAGCGGTGGTCGGCATCCGGTCAGCTGAGCGGGCACGGCCGGGCCGGTCGGGCGCCGTCGGACCCGACGACGGCGACCGGTGTGGAGTTGCCCGCCAGGCCGACCTGGGCCGCGGCGTCGGCCACGGTGCAGATGATCTGGTCGGCCGCCCTGGGCGACAGGGACCGGGCCGCGCCGGTGGTGCGCACCGTGAGGTCACCGGACCCGTTGGCCCCCGACGTCACCGTGACCGGGTCGAGCCCGGCCGGCACCTCGCTGGTGAGACCCTGGCCGCGTTCGGACCCCAGCGGACCGGCCGCGAGCAGGGCGAGCGCGTTGGCGGGCGAGGCGTCCGCCGACGCCGGGCGCAGGACCAGCACGAGTTCGCCGTCCCCGAGCAGGTAGAGCCCGACGCCCCGGGACGGGCCACTGACCGCGGGCCGACCGGTGATGACCTCGCTGGGCCGTACCCCGCAGCCGCCGGTGGCGAGAAGCGTGAGCAGAACGCCACCGGCGAGCAGCGCGCGCCTGGTCACCTGGCACCTCCGTCGTCCGCCGGGTCGCGGGGCAGTCGGAGGGTGAACACCGCGCCGCCACCGGGGGCGTTGCCCGCGACGAGGCTCCCCCGCCGGTCGCCGTGGTGGTGCAGGCGCGCGTTCTCCCAGGAGATGGCGAGGCCGAGGCCGCTGCCCTCGGAGCGGGTCCGCGCGGTGTCGGCCTTGTAGAAGCGGTCGAACACGTGCGGCAGGACCGCCGGGTCCAGACCCGGACCCTGGTCGGCGACCTCGACGGTGACCCAGTCCGCGTCCGCGCGCAGGCGTACCGACACCGGCTCGGCGCCGTGCCGGAAGGCGTTGCCGACCAGGTTGGCGACGATGACGTCGAGCCGGCGGGGATCCAGCCGGGCCATGACTCCCGGTGGCAGGTCGGCGCGTACGCGGTCGGCCCAGCCCCGGATCCGCAGGGTCGCGGTCACCGCCGCGGCCACGTCCACGTCGTCCAGGGCGAGCCGCGCGGTGCCGGAGTCGAACCTGCTGACCTCGATGAGGTCGTTGACCAGGTGGGTGAGGTTCTGCGTCTCCCGGCTGACCAGCCGGGCGGCTCGGCCCGCGTCGCCGGGCAGGTGGTCCGCCTCCTCGTCGAGCACGTCGGTCACCGCCGTCATCGCCGCCAGCGGCGTACGGAGTTCGTGCGAGACGTCGGCCACGAAGCGGCGGGCGTCGGACTCCATCCGCCGCAGCTCATCGACCTGCCGTTCCAGCGTCCCGGCGGTGTCGTTGAAGGTCCGCGCCACGTCGGCCAGCTCGTCGGCGCCCCGGACGGTCAGCCGGGTGCTCAGGTCGCCCTCGCCGAGGCGGCGGGCCGCCCGACCCAGGTCGCGGACGGGCCGCAGGACGCCGCGGGCGGCCAGCAGGGCCAGCAGGACGGCGAGGACCAGGGACAGCCCGCCGGTCTGCCACGCCCGGGTGGCGAGCCGGTTGATGCTCTGCTGCTCGGGCACGAGGTTGCGCACCGAGTAGACCTCCAGCCCGGACGACCGGGACGTGCCGTCGGACTCCTCGAGAGTCAACTGGGTGCCGATGAGCAGCCAGGGCTGTCCGTCGTGCGAGACACGCTGCCAGGCGATCCGGCCGTCACCGACCTCCCGGCGCAGCTCGGGGGTGAGCGGGTCGGCGATCTCCACACCGCCCTGTGAGCGCATGTCCCGGTAGACGACCACCGCGGAGCCCTGCCGGTCGGAGAGCCGCTGGGCCAGCAGGTCGAGGTCGGCCTGGGTCGGTGGGAGCTGGACGATCGGGTAGACCTTCGCGAGTTGGTCGGTGAGCGACATCACGGCGGCGTCCTGCGCCTGTTGCAGGATGACGGTCCGGGCCTGGAAGTAGCTGCCACTGGCCACGACCGCCGTCGTGGTCACGCCCAGCAGCGCGAAGGTCAGGAGCAGCCGCACCCGCAGGCCCAGGACCCGGGCACTGGCCCAGCGGGTCACAGCGGCCCGAACCGGTATCCGAAACCGCGCACGGTCTGGATGAAGACCGGCGCCGACGAGTCGACTTCGATCTTGGCGCGCAGCCGCTGGACGCACGCGTCCACGAGCCGTGAGTCCCCGAGATATCCGTGCTCCCAGACGGCCTCCAGCAGTTGCTGGCGGCTGAGCACCTGGCCGGGCGTGTGCGAGAGTTCGAGCAGCAGGCGCAGCTCGGTCGGCGCCAGGCCGACGGGTGTCCCGTCCCTGCTGACCACGAGCGCGGCCCGGTCGATGGTCAACGGGCCGTACTCCTCCACACCGGCGCGCTCACCGGCGGGACGTCGGGACTCACCACCGGTCCGTCGGAGCACCGCGCGGATGCGCGCCTCGAGCACCCGGGCCTGCACGGGTTTGACCACGTAGTCGTCGGCGCCGGCCTCCAGGCCGGCCACCACGTCCATGTCGTCGTTGCGGGCGGTGAGCATGATGATCGGCAGGTCGCCGAGCTGCCGGATGCGGCGGCAGACCTCGAACCCGTCCATCCCGGGCAGCATGAGGTCGAGGACCACGACGTCGGACGAGGTCGTGCGCAGCAGGTCCAACCCCTGCTCACCGGTCCCCGCGGCGTGCACGGTGTGGCCCTGCCGGGTGAGCGCCAGCTGCAGTCCGTCGCGCACCGTCTGGTGGTCTTCGATCAGCAGCACCTGGGACATGTCGTCAAGTATCCCATCATGAGATCTTTTGGGATCCGGTCGACGGCCGTGGCCGCGGGGGACGCGGGCAGGCGAGATCAGTGGCGCGTACCAGGAACACCACCGAGCCCACCAGGACCATCGTCACCGCGCCGACCACGACGATGGCGACGAGCGCCCCGCGCCGCACCGACGTGGCCAGGTCGGGCACGACCACCGCGAGCGCCCCGACCAGCACGACCAGGCCGGCCGCCCCCTCGGTCAGCCCGCGCCACGGGCTGCCGCCAACCGGTCGGTCGTCCGCGCCCTGGTCCCCCCGCCAGACCACCAGGGCCGCCGCGGCCAGGCAGAACACCGCCACCCCCAGCAGTACGCCGCCGAGCGCGTCGCTGAACCGGTGCCAGCCCGCGATCATGGTGGCCGCCGCGATGAGGGCGACACCCGCCGCGCCCGGCACCACCAGCCATCGCCGGGCCCACCCGGGAAGGACCAGCATGAACGCCAGCAGCAGCGCCGTGGCCGCCGTGACGTGGCCGCTGGGGAAACTGTTGTGGGTGGTCGAACTCTCGATCTGAAGGTCCGGGCGGGGCAGCGCCGACTTCACCGCGCCGGCCACCACCACCGCGCACAGGACCATGCCCACGCCGACCACGCCGGCCGCCAACCGCCGGCGGAGCGCACCCACCACCAGCACCGCGCCGAGCAGGGCGGCCAGGAGTGTCGGGCTGCCGAAGGCGGCCAGTACGGTCTTGGCCGGACCCACAAGCACCGTCTGCTGCTCGTAGCCTCCGCCCCGCTCGGCGCGCGGCAGGAGCGCGCCGTCCCACCACTGACCGGGGTACGTGCGCACGAAGACGGCCGCGGTGAGGGCTAGGGCGAGCAGGCCGCACAGCGACGCCGCGAGCAGCCGGAGACCCAGCGGCACGGCCGCGCGGGCGTGCGGCAGGGGTCGCGCCGGCTGCGGGCCGGGCGTCGACCGCCCGACGGGGTACGACGATCCGATGGACATGGCGACAATGCTCGCCCCGGCAGGTCCGTACACCGTGCGCGGATTGTCTTGGTTCTGTCACAACCGCTTCCGGACCGCCGGCGACCGGCTGCTGACCACCGCGACGTGGTCGAATTCATCTGCTTGCATCGACGATGTTTTACCCGGGCGAGATCAGCCGCCACTAGGGTCAGGGCGCCGATCGATGTTTGGCATCGACGGTGCGACAAATCCATCCGGAGTGAGTTGGGGAACCGGAAGGGGTTGGGGGAATGCAGGGAATCTCTGTCGACAGCCTGGTCATCGGCATCGCGTCGTCACCGGCCGAACGCCGACAGCTGGCCCGACTACTCGGCGGAAGCGACGCCTTCCTGATCGTCTCGACAGTCGACCAGGCACGGGAGTTCCTCGGGGTGGTCGAGACACCTCCCGTTCCGACTCCCCCGGTCACCGGCGTGCTCGCCGACGTCGCGCCGAGCCCACCGCCGCCGCCACCGGACCTGACCGTCGACTCCGACCGGCGGGTGCTGCGGTGGCGCGACCAGGAGATCAACCTGACCCGCCTGGAGCACGACGTCCTGCTCTGCCTGGTGCACGCGCCCGGGCAGATCTGGACCTACGAGCGCCTGCACCTCGAGGTCTGGGGCAACCGGCACCTCGGCCGCGGCTCCGACATGCACTCGGTGGTCCGCCGGGTGCGCGGCAAGCTCGCCAGGCTGAACGCCGCGGCGACGATCCACTCGGTACGCGGGGTCGGCTTCCGGCTCGTCCCGGTCTGATCCGCCGGACACGGTCCGGCCCGCCTGGTCGGACACCAGGCGGGCCGGACGTGCTCGCTACCGTTCGGGTGTCAGCACCGGATCGGCGCCAACCCGAAGTCCTCCACGGTCGGAGTGGTGCTGTTGATCTTCGTCTGACGGGTCTGCGGCTTCCAACCGTCCTTGGCGACGATCATCGTGATCGGGTTGTTGCGGCGGTCCACCCAGTAGGCGTACTTGCCCTGGGCGTCGGTGGCGAAGGTCCACGACGACGCCCACGAGTCGACCTGCACGACCGCGCCGGTGAGCGGCGAGGTCGCACCCTGGCAGCTGGTGCCGGTGACCGTACCCATGAGCTTGCCCCAGGTCTTCGGGGGGTTCACGGTCATGGTCACCGCGACCGGCGCGACCGAGTACGGCGTGT
Source organism: Micromonospora sp. NPDC049175 (assembly GCF_043197345.1). Taxonomy (NCBI): domain Bacteria; kingdom Bacillati; phylum Actinomycetota; class Actinomycetes; order Micromonosporales; family Micromonosporaceae; genus Micromonospora; species Micromonospora sp. NPDC049175. The sequence goes on from NZ_JBICSY010000006.1 coordinate 502,942, forward strand.
TCTCCGAGATCGCGACCGCGCCGGAGTAGGTGCCCGGCTGGTCCACGTTCGCCGTCATCGTGACGGTGACCGTGACCTTCGCACCCGGCGCGAGGGTGGCCGCCGACTTGTCGATGGCGAACCAGCTCACGTCGGCCGCCGACTCGGCGCAGCCCTCGAAGCCGGGCAGCGCCTCGCTGTCCGCCGCCGCGTCGAAGCTGCCGGACGAGCCGCCGATCTTGTAGAAGCCGCACGCCGCCCCACCGCGGTAGCGCGGCGTGTTGGCGTTCGGCAGGTTCGACCACGAACCGGTGCCCGGGTCGAAGGCGAAGCCCGCGTTGCTGATGGCACCACCCTGCGAACCGCCGACGACGAGGAGCTTGCCGTTGGCGACGGCGTACGAGCTGGCCCAGTTGTCGGTCGGCGCGTCGGCGACCGTGCTCCAGGTGTTGGCGCCCGGGTCGTAGGCGTAGCTGGACTTCAGCGCGGCGGCCCCGTCGTTGCCGCCGGTGCAGTAGACGATGCCGTCGATCCCGCCGCAGGAGGCGAAGGCCACCGACTTCGGGTAGTTGGCAAGCGTCGTCCAGGTGTCAGTGGCCGGGTCGTACCGGACCACGCTGTTCGACATCGGCGTGCAGCCGGCGGTGGTGCAGCCGCCGATGGCGTACAGCTTGCCGTCGACGACGGCCTGACCGGCCGCCGATCGCGGCGCCGGGTTGTCGGCCAGCTCGGTCCAGGCGTTGGCCCCCGGGTCGTACGACCAGGTGGCCGAGTCCGGCCCCGACTCACCCCAGCCACCGGTGACGATGATCTTGCCCTCCACGACGCCGGCCGTCAGGGCGTTACGGGCGCCGGGAAGGTCGGCGATCGCCGTCCAGGTCTGCGCGACCGGGTCGTAGGCGTAGTTCTTCGTGGTGGAGGCGCTCCCGTCCCCACCGCCGAGCGAGTAGACCTTGCCGGCCAGGTTCACCACCCGGTTGTCCATGATCGTGGACGGGTAGTCGGCGATGTCGGTCCACGGCGCGGCCTGCGGGCCGACCCCCGCGGTGGCCGCCTTGGCCGCCTTGCCGGACGCCTTCGCGGCGAAGGACGTCGCGGCGTTGAGCCGCTGCTCCGGCGCGCCGGAGCCGCCGAGCACCTGCTGCCTGGTGACCTTGGACCCGTCCGCCCGCAGGAGTTCGAACCCGTTGTCCCGCTCACCGAACTTGACCTCGACCGGCGCGCCGCCGGTGTTGGTCACCGTGAACGTCTTACTGGCCTTGCCGCTGGGCATCTGGAGCGTGGCGCTCACCTGCGTCGGCGTCACCGACAGCCGGCCGGCCGCGAGCTGGAAGTTCGCGACGGTCGCCCAGTCGGCCTCGACGTCGACCTGCTTGGTCTGGCTGACGTAGTTGCCGGCCGTCGCCGTGAACGGGTGCGTGCCGGTGAGCGTCGAGTAGATCCAGTAGAAGCCGTCGGCCAACTCCGGGTCGTCCGGGGTCGCCACGGTGACGGCCTTCTCGGCCGGCCGGTCCTTGCTGGTGACGGTCGCGCCGTTGACGTAGCTGTTGTCGTTCTTGTCGCGGACGTTGCCGACGACCAGCCCGCCGTCGACCGGCACGCAGGTGATCTGGCTGCCGATCAGGACGTTGTCGACCTCCCACCACCACTCGTAGGACGCGTCGTAGTAGTGGAACCGGACCTGCACCTGCGCCTGACCGGCCGCCTGCGGGATCGGGATCTCGGTCAGCTTCGGGCCCCGGACGTCGGTCTCCTGCCGGAGCACGTTCGTCCAGGTGGCACCGCCGTCGATGCTGAGGTCCACGTCGGCGGTGTCGTCGTTGAGCTGGTTGAAGTCCTGGTTGAACCGGATGACCGGGGCCGTGACGCCGGTCAGGTCGACCACCGGGCTGACCAGGGAGGTGTCCTGGCTGGTGCCGGCACCGTAGTTGTCGCTGTCGATCATCGCGAAGTTGCCGCTGCCGCCGGTCAGGTTGCCCCGGTCGCCGTCGTCGGTGAACGTCCAGACCTGACCGCTGCCCGCGTTGTCCACGACGGTCCAGCCGGCCGGCGTGGTCGTGGCGTCGAAGGTCTCGTACTCACCGTCGGAGCCGGTCGTGTATCCGGGCGCGGTGGTGCAGACGGTGGTGTCCACCGGCACCGCGACGTTCGCGGTGGCGTTGCCCGAGCCGACCACGACCTGCTTGGTGACGGTCTGGTAGCCCGGGTACTGCGACTCGTACTTCAGGGTGTAGGTCTGCCCGGCCGGCAGCTTGAGGCTGTACCGGCCGTTCGACGGGGTGGTGTAGTCGTAGACGCCGGCCACCCCGGTGACCGTCACCTTCGCGTACAACGGCCAGCCGTGGCCGGAGCCGTCCGTGACCGCCCCGGTGACGTTGACACTCGCCACCGGCGTCAGCGCGACGTTGAGCGTGGTGGTCGTGGCCTTGGTGACAGTCGCCGGCTTCGTGGTGCTGCCGTAGCCGAAGGCCGCCACGGTGACCTGGTAGTCGCCGGTCGGGAGCTGGGTCGAGTAGGTGCCGGTGGCGCCGGTGGTCACCTCACGGGTGGTCGGGCCGGTGAGCGTCACTGTCGCGCCGGCGATCGGGGCGCCGGTGGCCGCGTCGGTGACGGTGCCGGCCAGGGTGCCGATGTCGCCGGTGGGCGCGGCGGTGAGCAACGCGAGGGCGTCCAGCCGGCCTTCGCCGTAGACGTTGTTGTCGGCCGCGGTGCCGCCGCACTGGGCGTCGGCCTTGTCGATCGCGGTGCCGTTGAGCAGCGCACGGGTCGCGTCGATGTCGCCGATGAGCGACGGGGCCGCCGAGTACAGCAGCGCGATCGCGCCCGCGAGGTGCGGCGCGGCCATCGAGGTGCCGCTGCTGCTGCCGTAGGCGTTGCCCGGGATGCTCGACCGGACGTTCACGCCGGGGGCCGAGATGTTGGGCTTGATCTCACCGTCCTGCCCGGTGCCCCGGGCGGAGAAGCCGGCGATGTTGTTGTTGACGTCGTACGCGCCGGTCGAGTAGTTGTCGGCGAGGCTGCCGGGCGAGCCGCTGGTCTGGCATGCCGGCCCGCTGTTGCCGTTGGACCAGACGCCGAAGATCCCGGACGCGGCCCAGGCGTCCGTCACGTCCGTCATGAAGGGCTCGTTGGACGGGTCCCGGGTGCCCCACGAGTTGTTGATGACGTTGGGTCGCTTGCTCGCGTCCGCGTTCTGGCCGTTGAGGTCGAGCGGTTCGAGCATCCACTGCCCGGACTCGATGAGAGCGGCGTCGCTGGGGCAGCAACCGTTCGCCGCGATCCACTTGACCCCGGGGGCGACACCGATCTGGTTCGCGCCGTCGGAGCCGGCCATGGTGCCCATCGTGTGCGTACCGTGGCCGTCGTCGTCGCAGGGGCCGGTCTCGCAGGTGCCGGCGGCGTCGAACCAGTTGTAGTTGTGGTCGAACGTGCCGTCGCCGTTGTTGCCGCGGTAGGAGTTCACGAGCGCCGGGTGGTCGAACTGGACCCCGCTGTCGATGCTCGCGACGGTGATGCCCTCGCCCTTGACGCCGAACTGGGACCAGACGTCGTCGGCGTTGATGTTGGCGATGCCCCACTCGACGGCGTTCGCGGTCTTCTCGTCGGTGCCCTTGATCGTCTCGGGCACCTTGTAGGTGACCGGGGCGTAGAGGCCCTCGACCTCGGCGTGGTTGGCGAACGTCTGCGCCATCGCCAGGGAGCCGCTGTTCACCTTTATCGCGTTGGTGACCCAGAAGGTCTGGTACTTCGCGCCCGAGCTGTCGAGTTCGGCCCGGATCTTGCCCTGGCTCGCCGCGGCGGTCTTGCGCAGAGCGTCCGCGACCGCCGTGCCGCGCTTCGACCAGTCCTTGATGGCGCTGGCCTTGCTCAGGTCCGCCCGGTCCTTGAACCGGATCCAGAAGTCCCCTTCACTCTTGGCCTGGAGCTGCTGTGCGAGCTCCGGTCGGATCTTGTCTCCCGCCCCCACCGCGCCGCCCGGCGCGGCCTGCGCGCCGGATCCGATGGTGACCAAGCATGTGGCGGTGAGGATCGTCGCCGCCCCGGCGCTGACCAGCGATCTGGCCGCGCGCCCCCATTGTGGACGTCTGAACATCGGTGCTGCCTCCCTCAGAACGACCCAGGGTGTCAATGGGCCATGGTGAGGGTGCGGGAGGATCGTCTCGGCGGGCCGAGAGATCGAACCCCCCATGCCTCCCCATGCACCGCGCGGGTCACGCCGGTTGCCCGACTGGACACTATGATCGAGAAGAACGGACGATCAAGAACTTGCCGTGAGCAACTTGTCGCTAAGAGTTGCCCCGCTGGTGACGCGCTTGCCAATCATTGTCAGGACCATGACGATAGCTGGGCAGGGATGCCCATCGATCCCGGGCGGTGCTGTGGCCGAGGACGACGAGGCGACGTTGGATCGGGGCGATCCGGCCGACGAGCCGTTTCCGCTGTTGATCGCGGTGACCTCGTCGCCGGCCGAACGGATCCGGCTCGCCGAACGCCTCGACGGCATCGCGCCGTTGCTGCTGGTGGCCGACCTCGACGAGCTACGCCGACTGATCGCCGCGCCACAGCAGCCGTCCACCACCTCGTCCGGGCCGACGCCCGCCGCCAACACGGCCCTGGTGATCGACTCCGCCCGGTCCGTCGCCCGCTACCGGGATCGCGAGGTCGACCTCACCCGACTGGAGCACGACCTGCTGATCTGCCTGACCACCGAGCCGGTCCGGGTCTGGAGCTACGCCGACCTGCACCGGTCGGTCTGGCGGGACGAGGGGCGCGAGCGCAGGGCGGACGTGCAGTCCCTGGTGAAGCGGCTACGACGCAAGCTGCACGAGCTAGACACCGGGGCCAGCATCGAAGCCGTCCGAGGCGTCGGGCTGCGGCTGACCGACCGTCGCCACCCACGCATCGAAAGAGCCTGACGCCTGCCTGATGTGGGCAGGCGGGGCGCGTGCGGCCGGACACGTCGCCGCATAAACCGGCCCCATCGGGGTACGGGACCAAGATCAGCATCACCGATGCGACGCAGAACGCAGGTAAGGAGAGTCAGCATGGCATTCCCGAACACCTCGACGGTGTCCATCGGCCTCACGTCGGCCGCGCACGTCGGAATCGCGGTGAGTGACCTTGACCGCTCGGTCGCGTTCTACCGGGCCCTGCTCGGCGCGGAGCCGGTCGTCCGGGACGAGAGCATGCACGGCGCCGGGTTCGCGCAGTCGCAGGGGCTGCCGACGACGAAGCTGCGGTACGCCACGTTCAACCTCGACAACCTCGGGATCGACCTGATCCAGTTCCAGGAGCCGGTCGGTGACGCCGCCCAGGTCGCCGCCAACCGGCCCGGCTCGATGCACCTGTGTTTCCAGGTCGACGACGTACGGTCGGTCTTCGACCGGATGAGCGCTGCCGGGATCGAGTTCCTCGGGCAGCCGTACACGTTCGCGCCCGGCGAGGTGAACCCGCCGGCCGCCGTCGGCACCGAGGTCGCGTACTTCAACGACCCCGACGGCACCAACCTGGAGATCATCGCGCCCAAGGGCGGGTTCTCTCGCGAGTGATGTCGACGTGGGTGCGGGCCGGTTCCCGGCCCGCACCCACGTCGCTCTTGCCGGCCGGCTCAGCGGCCTGCGCCGCCCGGTGACCCTGGTAGTCCTGGCTCGGAGGGCATTCGGGTGATCGGCGGTAGGACCAGGGCGATCAGGGCGACGATCGCGATGACCGTGAACGGCAGCGTGTAGCTCTTGCCGCTCGCCTCGTAGAGCACCGACGTGACAAGCGGGCCGACTACGCCGCCGATGCTCCAGGCCACGATCATCGCGCCGTAGATGGCGCCGCCGTTGGGCGTGCCGAAGTAGTCCGCAGCGGTGGCGGGCATCGTGCCGAATCCACCGCCGTAGGCGAGGTAGACCAGGGCGGCCAGGACCGCGAAGAGCGCCAGGGACGCGGCGTGCGGCAGGATGAAGAAGCAGATCGCCTGGAGCAGCAGCATCCCGAGGAACGCCGGCATCCGCCCGGTGCGGTCGGACAACCACGCCCAGGCCACCCGCCCGGCCCCGTTGAACAGACCGAGCACGCCGACCAGGGTGGCGGCAGCCGCCGCACTGGCCCCGGTGATGACCTGGGCGGCATCGGACGCCTGCGAGATCAGCGCGATGCCACAGGTGACGTTGAGCGCGAGGATGCCGGTGAGCAGGTACCACTGCCGGGTGCGCAGGGCCTCCCGCAGGGTGTAGACCCGGGTGCCGGCGAGGGCGCGACCAGCGGTCTTCGGCGTGAACCCGGGCACCTGGTAGCCCGCCGGCGGGTTACGGAAGAACGACGCCCCGAGCAGGATCGCGATCAGGTACGCGACGCCCAGCGGGAAGAACACGTGGGTGGGGTCGTCGGTGCCGTTGAGCAGCCTCTTCGCCACCGGCGCGACGATCACCGCGCCGAAGCCGAACCCGGCGACCGCGATGCCGGTGATCAGGCCGCGCCGGTCCGGGAACCACTTGGCGAGCATCGCGATCGGGGTGATGTACGCGGCCCCCAGGCCGATTCCCCCCAGCACGCCGTAGGTGAGCACCAGCAGCCACAGGTCGTCCTCCGACGACGTGAGCGAGGCCAGCATGTTGCCGACCGCGTAGAGCACCCCACCGCCGAGCGCGACCGGTCGCGGGCCACGCCGGTCCTGGATGCGACCGCCGATCAGGCTGCCGATGAAGATCGTGCCGATCGCTACCTCGAACGGCAGCACGGCCTCCCACTTGGCCCAGCCGAATTCGTCCTGCAACGGCTTGTTGAACACGCTCCACGCGTACACCGCGCCGAGCGCGAGTTGGACGAGCACCGCGGCGACGACGAGACCCCATCGGCCCCGCGTCGGCGCGGATCTTCCTTGATCGGTTGCGGTGTGTGCCATGAGCTGAGTCCCCCGTCTGCTGGCTCATTGGCTGGCGCCTGTTGGTCGAGCTATGTCCGCTCCTCGGCCGGCGACCGGCCCTCCCTGCGGTCGCGCCGTTCCCGTTGCGGCACGACCGTGTACCTGGGGTCGCGCGCCGACGCCATCCCCGCCTCGAAGACGCCGAACCGGGTGGCGACCGACGACGCGACAAGCGCGGCGCCGGAGAGCGCGGACAGCATCCGGCTGCGCCGGCTGAACAACGCGGCGACGGTGCCCACGCCCAGCAGCACCCGCCCGGCCCGGATCAGTCGGCCGCTGCGACCCTGCGTGTAGGGCTCCCCGGTCAGGCCCATCCGCTCCAGCCGGCGACCGCCGACCACCTCGGTGGTCGCCGCGGCGAGGGCGAGTCGCCGCAGCGGGGCGGTCTCCGCGGCGGGCGCCGCGATCAGTCCGACACCGGACGCGGCGGCGAGCGCGCTGCCGGCGAAGACGAACGGCAACGACGGGTACGCGTCGTGCCAGGACGGTACGGCGGTGTCGGCGAGCAGCACCCCGGTGTAGGTGGCAAGCGCCGGGGCGGTGGCCGCGGCGGCCAGGCCGGCGACGTTGCCGACCGGGGGCATCAGCCGGCGGGCGAGGCCGAGCACGCCGTGTTGCGGCAGCCGCGGCGCCAGTTCGGTGATCGCGGCGACACCGGCGAGTGGTCCGAACACGGTGAGGATCCAGGTGCCGACCGACATCGGCGAGGTCAGCTTGGCGACCCGGAGCATGTGGTGGAACCGGGCGGGGCGCCCGAGGTCGTGTACCAGCAGGTACGCGCTGGCGGTGACGCCGCCGAGGGCGGTCCACCGCCCCACCTGACGCAGGCCGGGGCGGCCGGTCAGTTGGGCGCCCGCGCCGATCAGCGCGCCGCCGGCGGCGAGGCCTCCGGTGAACAGGTAGCCGGCGATGTCGTGTTTCCACACCGGCGGTTTGAGGATCGGGCGGCCGTAGTAGGAGGTGAAGTCGGCCACCGGCACGGTCAGTTGCTCGCCGTCGTGACCGCGACCTCGGCCGCCCCGGCGCTGCCCGACGGCCTGGTCGACGCGGTCCTGGAACTCGCGGAACCGGGCGCCGGCCGGCTCGTTCGGTGGACTGTCGGTCATCGTCGACCGCCGACGAACGCGAACACGGTGGCGGCCGTCATGACGAGGGCGGCGAGGCCCGCGCGTTTCCACATGGCCGGCAGGTCGCGGGTGGTCACGACCGGGTCGGGTGGCAACCCGTACACCTCGGGCTCGTCCAACAGCAGGAAGAACGCCCCGTCACCACCCACACCGTCGTTGGGGTCGTGCCCGTACAGACGGGCCTCCGGCACGCCCCGCTCGTGCAGCGTCTCGACCCGTTCCGCGGCCCGCTGCCGCAACTCGTCGAGCGGCCCGTACTGGATCGACTCCGTCGGACACGCCTGCGCACACGCCGGCGTCATCCCCGCACCCAACCGGTCGTAACACAACGTGCACTTCCACGCCCGACCGTCGTCCTTACGCTGGTCGATCACCCCGTACGGACACGCCGAGATGCAGTAACCGCAACCGTTGCAGATGTCCTCCTGCACCACCACCGTCCCGAACTCCGTCCGGAACAACGAACCCGTCGGACACACATCCAGACACGCCGCATGGGTGCAGTGCTTACAGACGTCCGACATCATCAACCACCGGAAATCCGAACGCTCCTCCACACCCGTGCCCCGGCCCGGGGGCTGCGCCCCCGGCATCCCCAGGAACTCCGGCTGCGGGCCGGCCGACATGCGCGCCGCCGCGGCGGGCGACCCGGTGGGCAGCCCCGGGTTGGTGCCGGTGTCGACGCTCGTCAGCGCGCCGAGCGCCGCCGTCGCCGGGCTGACCGCCGGCCCGTCCGGGTTCTGCGCGAACGCCGGGGTCGCCAGGCCGGCGCGGCGGGGTTGCTCGACGAACGCGACGTGTCGCCACGAGTTCGCGGTCAGCGCGCCGGTGTTGTCGTACGACATGCCGAGCAGGTCCAGGCCGCTCTCCGGCACACCGTTCCACTCCTTGCAGGCCACCTCGCACGCCTTACAGCCGATGCAGACGCTGGTGTCGGTGAAGAACCCCATCCGCGGCGGCGCGTCCTCGTAACCGGCGTCCGGCGCCGGATCCAACGGGCCGTACAGGGCGTTGGCGTGGGGCATGGGTCAGACCTCCTGGTCCGGGCCGCCGTCGGCGGAGTCGGTCGTGACCTGCGGTGGGTAGTGCGGGCTGAGGTCCCCGGACCGCCGTCGGTAGTCGACGACGAGTTCCTGGAGTTGGAGTCCCCGGGGGCGTCGCCCCGGCTGGATGTCGCAGGTGCCGACCTTGCTCTCCTGGATCAGGACGTTCGGGTCCAGGCTGATGCCGAACAGGTCGTTTGCCGAGTCGCCGGTCACCAGACCCTCGAACCCGAAGTGGTACGGCAACCACACCTGGTGGATGATCCGACCGTCCACCCGCAACGGCGTGAGCCGGTCGGTCACCAGCACCTTCGCCTCGATGGCGGCCCGGGCGGTCACCACGTGCGCCCACCCCAGGTGGGTGAGCCCGCGCTCGACCGCCAGCTCCGGTGACACCTCGACGAACATCTCCGGTTGCAGCTCGGCAAGCGTCCGGACGGTCCGGCTCATCCCACCGGCGGTGTGGTGCTCGGTGAGCCGGCTGACCGTGAACACGTACGGGAACACCTGGCTGTGCGGTTCCGGTGGGCTCGGGTTGAGTGTGTTGATCGGATGCGTGTAGACCTTGCGGGTCGGGTTGGCCTGCTGCCGGTAGAGCGGGTTACGCACCGGCGACTCCACCGGCTCGTAGTGCGTCGGCATCGGTCCGTCGAGCACGCCGGTGGGCGCGTACAGCCAGCCCTTGCCGTCGCCCTGCAGGATGAACGGGTCGTCGCCGGCGATGCCCGCCACACCCGAGGCGTCGCGCTCCGGCCGGTACGACGGCGGTTTGGTCTTCTCGAAGTCCGGCACGTCGTAGCCGGTCCACTCGGACTTCTCCGCGTCCCACCAGACGTAGCGTTTACGCTCACTCCACGGGTTGCCGTCCGGGTCGGCGGAGGCACGGTTGTAGAGGATGCGCCGGTTCGCCGGCCAGGCCCAGCCCCACTCCGGGGCCACCAGGGACTGCTCCGCGCCGGGTTTGCGGCGGGCGGCCTGGTTGACGCCGTCGGCGTACACCCCGGTGTAGATCCAGCAACCGCCCGCGGTCGAGCCGTCGGCCTTCATCTCGGTGAACGACGACAGCGGCCGGCCGGTCGCCACGTCGTACCCGTTGATCTCGTAGAGCACCGACTCGGCGCTCGGCTCGGCGTGCGGACCGTGCGTGGGGTAGTTCCAGGTGAGATCGAGCAGCGCGCGGTCGCGGGGCCGGGTCGACGACGCCAGCCGTTCCCGGACGATCCGCCCGAGGTGGTAGAAGAACCACAGCTCGGAGCGGGCGTCGCCCGGCGGCTCGACGGCCTTCTCCCGCCACTGCAACAGCCGCTGCGTCTGGGTGAACGTGCCTTCCTTCTCCACGTGCGACGCGGCGGGCAGGAAGAACACCTCGGTACGGCACTCCCCCGTCATGATCTCGCCGGTCTCGATCTCCGGAGCGTTCTTCCAGAACGTGGCGCTCTCGATCTCGAACAGGTCCCGAACCACGAGCCAGTCCAGGTTGGCCATGCCGAGACGCTGCGCCCGGCCGTGCGCGGAGCCGACCGCCGGGTTCTGACCGAGCAGGAAGTACCCCTTGATCTTCCCGTCGATCATGTCGAGCACCTGCTGGTAGGTGCCGTGGTCACCGGTCATCCGCGGCATGTAGCCGTAGCAGTAGTCGTTGTCGGCGGTGGCGGCGTCACCCCAGTACGCCTTGAGCAGGTTGACGCCGTAGGTGCGCGCGTTGCCCCAGAAACCCTTCTGCCCGGGGTGGGCGATGCTGTCCACCCACGTGGCCAGGGTCGGGTGGTTGGCGTGGTGCGGCATCGGCAGGTAGCCGGGCAGCAGGTTGAACAGCGTCGGGATGTCGGTGGAGCCCTGGATGCTGGCGTGCCCCCGCAGGGCCATGACCCCGCCGCCCGGGCGACCCACGTTGCCGAGCAGCAGCTGGATGATCGCGCCGGTACGGATGTACTGCACGCCCACGCTGTGCTGCGTCCAGCCCACCGAGTAGACGAGCATGCCGGTGCGGTCCCGGCCGGAGTTCTCCGTCCACGCCTGGGCCAGTTCGAGGAACTTCTCCTGCGGGATGCCGCAGACCCGTTCCACCATCTCCGGGGTGTAGCGGGCGTAGTGCCGCTTGAGGATCTGGTAGACGCAGCGCGGGTGCCGCAACGTTTCGTCGCGTTCGGTCTGCCCGCCGACGGGCGCGCCGTGCGACTCGTTCTCCAACCCGGCCGCGGTTTCCCGCTGCGTCTCGCTGTCGCGGGTCGTCTGGGTCTGGCTGTGCCCCTCGTAGCGCCAACTTGCCTGGTCGTAGGTGGCGTTGTCGTCGTTGAAGCCGGAGAAGAGCCCGTGCATGTCCTCGGTGTCGACGAACTCGTCGGTCACGAGCGTCGCGGCGTTGGTGTAGGCGACGACGTACTCCCGGAAGTCCAGCTCGTTGTCCAGGATGTAGCGGATCACCCCGCCGAGCAGGGCGATGTCGGTCCCGGCCCGGATCGGCAGGTACGAGTCGGCCAGCGCGCTGGTGCGGGTGAACCGGGGGTCGACGTGGAACACCTTCGCGCCGCGGCGTTTGGCCTCCATGACCCACTGGAAGCCCACCGGGTGCGCCTCAGCCATGTTCGAGCCCTGGATGACGATCACGTCGGAGTTCGACAGGTCCTGCTGGAACTGGGTGGCGCCGCCGCGACCGAAGCTGGTCCCCAGACCGGGGACGGTGGCGGAGTGTCAAATACGGGCCTGGTTCTCGATCTGGAGCGCCCCCATCGCGGTGAACAACTTCTTGATGAGGTAGTTCTCCTCGTTGTCCAGCGTCGCCCCACCGAGGCTGGAGATGCCGAGCGTCCGGTTCAGCGGGCGGCCCTCGGCGTCGACGTCCTCCCAGGTCTCGTCCCGGGCGGCCAGGACCCGGTCGGCGATCATGTTCATCGCCGTGTCGAGGTCGAGGTCCTCCCACTCGGTGCCGTACGGCCGGCGGTAGCGGACCGTGGTCTGCCGCAGAGGGCTGGTCACCAGACTCTTACTGGCCGAGCCCTTCGGGCAGAGTCGACCCCGCGAGATCGGGCTGTCCGGGTCGCCCTCGATCTGGGTGACCTGGCCGTCCTTGACGTACACCCGCTGACCGCAGCCGACGGCGCAGTACGGGCAGACGGACCGGGCCATCGAGTCGGCGGTTTCGGTGCGGGCGGTGAGCGCCCGGGACCCGTCGGATTCGGCAGCCGTACCCCGTCCGAGCGGGTCGGTGCCGGTGAGCTGGCGGTAGACCGGCCAGCCCTCGATCCAGCTCCGCACCCCCATCGCCGCACCTTCCCGACCAATCACACCAAATGTGAACAGCCTGACAGTAGACGAGGCCCCGACCGGGTCGCAGCGAGATCACAAAGAGTCATGCCTTCCCCGGCCTAATCGAGCAGGCCGGGGAAGGCATGGTGTCCGGCGGGGGTCAGTTCGGCTGGAGCTGACCAACCCGGTGCTCACCGAAGGCGCGGTAGCGGCGCAGCTCCCAGAACAGCCAGCCGATGCTGACGATCGCCAGCACGACGAAGACGAGTGAACCGGAGAACGTGTCCCACAGGGTGTGCAGAACGACGACACCCAGGAACGTGCCGAGGAAGCCGAAGAGCCGGCCGACGCTCGGGCTGGCCAACAGCGCCCACAGCGCGCCGGCGGTGAGCCCGGTCCACGCGGTGTGACCGGCGGGTGCGGTCAGGCCCCTGATGAACAGCGTCTGCTCCACCGCGCCGATGTTGCCCTGCGAACTCAGCAGGGCGGTGAAGGCGTAACCCATCGTCTCCAGCGCGGCGAATCCCATGCCGGCGGCGACACCGATGATCAACCCGTCGGAGGGCACCCGGCGGCGATGCTGGGCCACCACCGTGAACAGCAGCACCACCGGGACGATCAGCTTCGCCGACTCCTCGATGAGTGCCACGAACAGCATGGGCAGGGCGCCGAGACCGCGCAGCGTGTCGTACTCCAGCATGCCGGCGACCACCGTGCCGATCACCCCGCCGAAGAACGCCGAGATCACGAGGACCGACGCCGGCACCTGCCACCGACCGGTACGCGCCTGCGCGAACGTCAGGAACGTCAACGGCACGAGCGTCGCCCCGAGCAGGATCAACGCCGGGACGAAGTTCGGATTCTTGGTGCCGACGAGGGTCCGCAGCACCGCCAGGTAAAGGATCAGCCCGACGACGAGCACTCCGACCCACGCCCACCGGCGCCAACGATCAGCCATACCGCGAAGTCTGGCGGATCGAGGTTACGAACACCAGCCATGGCCCCGAGATCCGGGCGACGCCGGCGCGGGCGGCGAAGGCCGTGAACGGCAACTACGATCTCCGCTCATGCGTCGCATGGGACCGTCACTGGCACTCGCAGCCCTACTGGCCCTGTCCGCCTGCACCTCGACGCCCGAGGAGACCGCCGAGGTCGACGTGGCCGTCTTCCTCGCCGCCGACGTGACGGTGGCGCAGAAGGACACCGTGGAGCAGCGGCTTCGATCGATGCCCAGCGTCACGGAGGTGTCCTTCGAAACCCGCGAGCAGGCGTACGAGCGTCAGAAGGCGGATCTGAAGGACAAGCCCGACCTGCTGGCGGCCCTCAAGCCGGAGTACGTGCGTGAGCTTCTGCACGCCACCGTCACCGACGCGTCGATCGCCGAGGCGGTCGAGGCGGTGATCGCGGAGGTCGACGGCGTGGAGGACGTGACGCTCAGGATCGCGAGCGTCGACCCCCAGCCATCGCGGATCGGCGTCGTCGTCCGGCTGAAGCCGTCGGCGACCACCGAACAACGGGCCGCCGTGGAGAAGACCGTCCGGGCGCTGCCGACCGCGAAGTCGATCAAGCTTGAGGACCGCAACGCCGCGTACGAGCGCCTGCGCGAGCGGTGCAAGGGCAAGGGTGACCTGTCCACGCAGCTCCAACCGCAGATGACGCACGAGTCGTGGCGGTTCGAGATGCCCCTGAACAGAGAAGGGTCCGGAGTGGGCGAGCTGATCGGGCTCGACGGCGTCGACGGCGTGACCCTGGCCCCGCTGGCGATGCTGTAACGCCTGCGGGAAAGCCCGCTCTGATCAGCTCGTGTGCCGGGGAGTCACCTGGCGCGAGATCCGGCGTGGGTGGCGAGCCAGTTTGGCGGCAGGGGGATGGTGTGGAACCACTCGCGCGAGATGTGGCCGTAAAATGGCGCCTTGAGCACCGGCGTTCCCCCGCCGAACCGGGCGGCGGCCGCGGAGGCCCGCCTGACGTTGAACCACCAGCCGCCCCTCCCCCGGGACATGACGATCCTGCCACCGTGGACGATGCCCACGTGACGGGTCGTGGGTGGCAGATTCTGCGTCGTCCACACCCGACCCTGGAAGTAGACGATGGCGTCGATGTTTGACCACTTCTCGCGCATCGCCGGCCGACCAAAGTCGTCCGGGCCCAGGTAGACGCCCTGCTCATCGATGGCGAAGAGCAGCTCCCGCCGCATCGCGCTGCTGACGCGACGACGTGACGTGGCGAGGAAGATGACCTCGAACAGCACCCCGAGGATGACGAACAGAAAGCGCACGGACAGGTCCTGCAGGCCGATCACGATCGCCGTCACCGGCAACAGGCTGTACAGCGCCAACGTGAGCCCGGTCCGGGTCCGGCTCCGCCGAACCACGTACGCCGAGGCGCCATCCATTCTCATGACTAGAAGATACGTTGGCGATCAAGAGCCGCCGGCCGCGGTCGGCGGTCCCACAGCACCAGGCCGGCGAGCAGCATCGCGACGCCCAGCCCGACCATGGCCAACCCCACCGCCGTGTGCGCGCTCCCGCTCAGGTGACCGGCCACGATCCATCCGCTGTCGATCCCGAACGCCAACGGCAGCACCCCCTGGGGGATCACCGGGATCCACCCCACCGTGAGCAGTCCGAGTGCCCAGGCGGTCGGCTTGTTCTCCCGGTACCACGCGGCGTCCCAGGTCAGCGGGAGCACCGTCTCCGGGGGCCGACTCCGCTGGCCGGCTGCGGCGAGCACGTCGGTCGCGCGTCGGGCGAGGCGTTCGTCGGCCAACCAGATGCCGCTCCACCAGGCGGCGGCACCACTGACCAGCCCGACCAGCGGCAGCAGCGGCGCCACCTCCGGCGGACCCCAGACCACAAGCGCGAGCACCGGCGCGGCGGCCACCAGCCCCGACCCGGTGGCGACCAGCACGCTGACGATGTCGGTGGGGTTGTCGGCCGAGGTGGGGTGCCGTGGGTCGGCGACCGGCCGCACCCGCAGCAGCGACACCCACACCGGCACCGCCGCGCCCGCCCCGAGCAGCGCCGGCAGGGTGGACAGCGCGGCCAGCGGGTCGACGTCGGGTGCGAGGAGGACACCGGCGACGGCAAGCAGCACCCCGATCGGGGTGACAAGCACCAGCCAGGCCAGGGCCCGACCCCGGACCTCGGCCCGTTCGCCGCCCGGCGTGGTGAGCGGCAGCCACAACGCGGTGCCGTCCAGCCCGACCAGCCCGGCCGACATCGCCGCCGCGCCGAGCACGGCGAACGACCCGGCCCACGGCAGCAGCAGGTCGACGTCGGACAGCAGCGGCAGCCCGGCGAGCAGCGCGCCGTAGACCACCGCGAACGCCAGGTACTGCACCCGCAGCGGATGCCGCATCCAGGCCCGCAGCTCACGGCCGGCGACCGCCCGCGTCGCCGCCGGCACCCACGCCCGCCAACCGCGCTCCGGACGCCGGTCCCCGGCCGCTGCCGTGGTCCCGCGCCGCGCGGCCGGCTGGTCGCCGCCGCGCCGGACGAGCGGGAGCGCGGTGGTCCCGCGCGGCCGGAACGGCACGCCCGTGGTGATCACCCTTCGCACCAGCATGAGGTACGCGGCGGCGCCGAGCGCCACGATGCCCACCAGGGCCGCCATCAGGCGCACCCCCTGCCCGGTTGGTCCGGACGCGGCGGTGACCGGCCAGGCGCTCGGCACGTACCCCATGGCCTGGACGACCTCCTCCGGCGCTGCCACGAGCAGGACCGACACCCACGGGAAGACCGCCCAGAGCGACCCGGCGACACCCATCGCCGTGCCGGTGAAGACGCCGGTGAGCAGCGCCCCGGCCGGACCGCCCGCGTGGCCGACGATCTCCAGTGCGATCGCCGAGCCGATCAGTCCGCAGAGCCAGAGCAGCACCGCGCCGACGGCGGCGACGAGGACCGCGACAAAGCCGTGCCGAGCGGCGTGCACGGGCAGCGCGGCGAGCGCTACGAGCGAGACGGCCGGGCCGATGCCGATCGCCGACGCGGCGAGCAGACCTGTCGCGGCCGGGACGCCGCCGATCGGCTCCAACCGTAGGTGTGCTGGACGGACCCGGCCACGCCCGCCGCCGAGCAGCAGCGGCAACACGATCCAGCCGAGCACCCACGCCCCGACGAGCAGGGCGAGGGTGTGCTGGTCACCGCGCAGCGCGTACCGGATCAGCCAGCCGGCGGCGAGCAGACCGGCCAGGCCGGCCACCGTGGGTCCCGGATGCTCGCGCAGTGAGCGACGCAGCATGGCCGCGCGCATCCGGGCCGGCACCGCGATCGTCCGCAGGGCGCCGGCCAGCGCGGCGTCAGGTTGCGCGCTCATCGTGCCTCGGTCAGCCAGTCCAGGCCGGCGCTGCCGGAGGCGTCGGCGCCGACCAACTCGACGAACCGTTCCTCCAGGCTGCTGCCGGCGGCGACCTCGGTGACCGGCCCGGCGGCGGCGACCCGGCCCTGATGGACGACTGTGACCTCGTCGCACATCTGCTCGACGAGCAGCATCGAGTGGGTGGACAGCACGCAGGTGCCGCCGCCGGCCACGAACCGGCGCAGCACCCGGCGGATGGTGGCCGCGGAGACCGGGTCGACCGCCTCGAACGGTTCGTCGAGCACGAGCAGCCGTGGCGCGTGCAGCAGCGCCTGGGCGAGGCCGAGCTTCTTGCGGGTGCCGGTCGAGCAGTCGGCGAGCGGTGTGCCGGCGCCCTTGGCCAGGCCGAGCACCTCGATCAGCTCGGCGGCCCGTTCGGTTGCCGCGACCCGGTGCAGCCCCCGTAGGCCGGCGCTGTAGCGCAGCAGTTCGGCGCCGGTGAGGCGCTCCGGGAAGTCGAGGCCGTCGGGCAACACCCCGGTCAGCGCGCGGGTCAGGGCCCGGTCGCGCAGCGCGTCGTGCCCGAGGATCCGGATCTCACCGGCGTCCGGAGTGACGAGTCCGACGGCCATCCCGATGGTGGTGGACTTGCCCGCACCGTTGGGACCGACGATGCCGTGGAACGTGCCCGAGTGGACCGTCAGGTCGATCCCGTTCACCGCGCGATGCGCCCCGAAGGACTTCACCAGGCCGCGAATCTCCAGTGCTGGGGTGATCACGCGCCGAGCATAGGTGACCCCTCGCTCCACGGTGGACCGATCGCGGTTCGGACGACGTGCACCAGTCGGAAGCGTTGGGTGACCACCGGGGTGTCGTCGTCGACGGTGAACCCGGGGTCGTTTAGCTCGGCGCGTACCTCCGGGCTGTGCCAGAACATCTCGTGCCCCGCCCGCCACTGCGCCACCGACTCGTCCCCCTCGCCCTCGGCCACGGCGTGCCGCAGGTCGACGTCGGCGAGCCGGAGCACTCGTACGTCGGTCAGCTCGATGACCGCGACCCGACGGCCGGCGGAGTCCACCACGGCGGACCGCTGCCCCACCTCGGGGAGCGGTTCGTTCGCGCGCTCGTACCCGATCAGCAGCCCGGCCGTCGACGTCTTCGCCCCGGACAGGATCGCGGCGACGAGGCTGTCGCGCAACGGCCCCGGAAACGCGAACTCGGCCAGTGGAAGATCATCGAGCGTCATCCACGGAGGGTACGCGATCCGTTGCGCCGGAGGCGCTGGTGACCCCGCTGGTCGGGGTGCCCGCCGATCCTTCGGAACCCGCCGACCTCGATGCTCAGACGGCGGCGGCGGTCTGGCGCACACCGGACACGCAGTAGACGTCGCCGGAATTCGCCTCGTGTGGCAGGTCGCGCAGGTGTGCCGCCATGTCGCTCGCGGGCACCCACCGCTCGAAGGTCATCGACTTGTCGTCGCCCAGCGCGACGTCGAAGCCGTCGAGACCGAGCACGGTCAGGCGATCGAGACACCGCCCGGCAACCGCGCGCGCGATAGTGGTGAACTCGAACGAGAGCGCCGGCAGCGGCCGGCTCAGGCCGGCCAGCACCTCGTCCTCGAAACCCTCCACGTCGATCTTGGTGAAGCGTGGTGTGCCGTACTCGTCGATCAGCGCGTCGACGGTGACCACCGGGACCTCGATGACCGAGTCCCACACCTCGCCCTCCCACCCACCCGCGCCCCGGGCCGCCCGTACGAAGTCGGGCGAGGCGGTCGACACGGTGGGGTTGGCCGAGTTCACGTGCAACCGGGTGCGGCCGGGGACCGCGCCACACGCGGCTCCGACGAGCGTCACCTGGTCGTCGTCGGCGTAGATCGCACGCAGGGCGCGCAGACACAGCGGCTGCGGCTCCACGGCGACGACGCGGGCGCCGAGGCGACGGAAGCTGCCGATGTGGTCGCCCACGTGGGAGCCGACGTCGAAGACGAGATCCCCGCTGGTGACGAACCGGGAGTAGAAGGCGTCCATCCGCGCGTCCCGTGCGGGATCGCCGTAGTAGACGTCGAGTGACAGGTGCAGCGGGGACATCGCCGGATCGCTCCGGAGCGCGGCGATCCTGGTGTCGGTGGTAGCCGTCATGCGTCTGGGTCCAGTCCGTGAGAGGGGTACGACGGGGGCCGGATCACGGTCCGAAGGCGGTCAGGAACCGGTCCCGGAAGCTGTCCATCCGCCAGACCGGTGCCGACGGTCCCGGCTTCAGCCCGTCCTGCCAGCCCCACCCGGAGATCCGGTCCAGGACCGCCCGGTCCTTCGTGATGATCGAGATCGGAACGTCGTGGCTGGCGTTCTCGCCGGTGACGACCGCGGCGGGCTGGTGGTCGCCGAGGAAGACGAACACGAGGTCGTCGTCTCCGTAGGTCTGCACGTAGGAGATGAGCGTGCTCAGCGTGTACTCGATGGACGCGCGGTAGTCCGCCCGGATCTGGGTGGCGCTGCGGCGCCGGTCGTCGTCCGACTCGCCCGCCCCGGCGGAGCGGAAGACCGCGCCGTCGCCCAGGGACGCCCAGTCGAGCATCGGCGGAACGGGCGTCCAGGGCGCGTGACTGGACACCAGCGCCAGCTCCGTCATCACGTTGCCGTCCGGCCTCGCCTGCTCCAGGCGCTGCCAGCGGGCCAGGGTGTACTGGTCCGGCATGGTGCCGAAACTGAACTTCGGGCCACGGTACGCGAGCGCCCTGGCGTCGTAGAACCGCTGGTAGCCGAAGAAGGACCCCTCCGGCCACGCCCTGCTGACCGCGGGCATCACACCCACGGTCTGCCAGTTCGCCCGCCGGAAGGCACCGTTGAGGGTCAACCTGTCACTCGCCAGCAGGGTGCGGTGCCGCTGGTCGTTGTCGATCCAGAGGCCGGAGAGCAACGTGTCGTGCGCGAGCCAACTGCCGCCACCGAACGTCGGTGAGGTGAGGAAACCGCTCCGCGCGGCGAAGCCGGCCGTGCCCAGCCGGCTGGTGCCGCCGTCGAGGACGGCACCCACCTGCGGCGCGAACTCCGGGTCCTCGACGGCGTCCCGTCCGTAGCTCTCCACGAAGGCGACAACCACGTTCTTGCCCCGCAGCGCGGTCAACAGTTGGTCGCCCGGGGTGTCACGGAACCTGTCGGCCTCGATCAGGGTGGAGAACGTCTTCCGGTCGTCGAGGCGCAGACGCACCTGGAAGCCGTGGCCGTTGGCCAGGGTCGTCGCGGACGTGTCGGCGACCGGTACGGCCGGCCCCACCCGCACGTCGAAGGCGGCGCAGGCCACCCAGACGACCACGAGCGCGGCCACCACCCGGGTGGTCCCGGTGCGGTGCCCGACCACCAGCCGCCGCAGTCGCCGCATCGACAACGTCACCAGGACGGGCAGTCCCACGAGCACCACCGCCAGGACCACCGCGACGCCGATGGCGGCGGGCCGGCCGTAGGACTCGCTGAGGAAGGCGAACCCCTCGTCGAGCAACGCCCAGTCGAGCACCGGGTCGAACGCCCTGCTGAGCGCGGCCGTGAACCCCAGGTCGAGCAGCTTCAGCAGGCCGAGCAGGCCGAGGGCCACGCCGGCGAGGGTGGCGACCAGTCGGCTGCCCCGCCGCGGCAGGGCGAGCAGGAGGGCCACGACCAGCAGCGCCTCCAGGGGGATCCGGACGAACGCCGCCGGGGTGAGGCGGCCGAAGTCGTACGGCACGGTGAGGACGAACACCACGAGCAGCGCGGCCAGGACTGTCGTCAGCCGGGCGACGACGGTACGCGCCGCTCGCCCCGCGCCCTCGGTGCCGTCGTCGGCGGTAGCAGCCGGGAGTCCGTCCCTCATCGCCTTTCGCCGTTGGCTCGGCAGCTCACGTACTCGCGTCAAGAGCGACAACCCGGGCATCCTTCCATGGTCCTGCGGTGTGCGGCGTACGGGCGACTCAGACGCGGGCGATGTCGCCGCGAGCCACGGCGACCGTCGGGCGGTGGCCGCTCACGTGGACCATCGTGGCCGGTACGCCCGGGATGGTGTGGAGCGGGGTGCGGCGACGGTGCCGGGTCACCCACAGCCACGCCACGTCGCGGCCGAACGACTCGATCAGCAGCGCCAGTGACGCCACCAGCACGACTGTCGTCAGCGGTCCGGGCAGCGCGTCTCCCGTGGCCACCAGCAGCGCCACGCCCTGGATCGCCGCGACCACCTTGCGCCAGTAGCGCGGCGGCAGGGACCCGCGCATCCAGCCCAGCACCCAGCTCGCGGCGACGAAGACGTAGCGCATCGCGCCGATCGCGAGCACCCAGGCGCCCACCGCCGGAGCGACGTGGAGGCAGAGCACCAGCACCAGGAAGGAGTCGATCTCCATGTCGAAGCGGGCGCCCAGCTCACTTGTGGTCCCGGTGCGTCGGGCCGTGTACCCGTCCACCGCGTCGAGGGCCAACGCCACGGCCGTCAGGACGACAAGCACCGCGATCGGCGCCGGCCGGGTGAGCGCGTCCGCGGCCAGGGCCGTCACGCCGCCGACGAGGATCGCCCGGCCCAGGGTCACCCGGTCGGCCGGGCCGAGGCCCCGCGCACCCGACCGGGACAACCCCCGACCGAGCAGGAGGCACAGGCCCACCCCGTACGCCAGGCCGGCCACCCAACCCGCGGCGCCCAGACCGACAGTCCCGGCAAGCACCGCCAGCAGCGCGATCTGCACGAGCAGTCCGATGACCGGACCAGTTCGAACCGTTGACATCGTGCCTCCGCGACTCAGGGGGGTGACTCACCGGGAACACGGAAAATATGACCGATCGGTTCATTCTGAAACGCACGCCGCCACGCTGGCACGGCGGACACGGAGGAGTCGCCTCGGCCGAGGCGCGCCGACCGGCGCCCCGGCCGTGACGGTGGGCGCCGAGGTCAGCGCGTGCCTGCTCCGGGCGCGCCGAGGGCGTGCAGCGCGGCGGTGGTCACCGGATCGGCGGGGAAGAAGGCTTCGACAGCCAGCCCGGCGACGGTGACGTCCAGCGGGGTGCCGAAGAGGGTGGTGGTGCTGATGAAGGACAGCTCCCGCTCCCCGTGGCGGTACCGCAGGGGGATGACGACACGTGGCCGGTCGGCGCTGGTCGGCGCCACGGCGTCGTCGCCACCGGGATAGCCGCGAAGCTCGTCGAGCAGGTCGGACAGGACCGGGTCGCCAGTCGTCGCGGCCTGCTGACGCAGCCGTGCGAGCAGGTGAGCCCGCCACTCGGACAGGTTGGTGATTCGCGACGCCATGCCGTCGGGGTGCAGGCTGAGCCGCAGCACGTTGATCGGTGGGGTCAGCAGATGGGGTTTCGCGCCAGCGGTGAACAGGGCGACGGCGGGGTTGGCCTCGACGAGCCGCCAGTGCTTGTCGACAAGCACCGCGGGGTACGGGTCGTGCCCGTCGAGCATCTGCCGTACGGCGGCCCGGAGCGGGGCGAGTTCCGGGTCGCCCAACTCGTGGCGGGAATAGGCGGGGGCGTATCCGCCGGCGAGCAGGGCCGTGTTGCGCTCGGCCAGTGGCACGTCGAGCTGCTCCGCCAGCCGCAGGATCAGGTCCGGGCTGGGCCGGGACCGCCCGGTTTCCACGAAGCTCAGATGCCGGGTCGACACCCCCGCCCCGATCGACAGGTCGAGCTGACTCAACCCGCGGGTTCGACGCCAGTCGCGCAGCAGCTCCCCCACCGTTCGGCCCGGCCCGGTCCTGGTCGTCACGCCCCGACCTTAGTGAACAGCACGGGGTTGGCCCCATTACCTGCGACGTAATCGACAGGGAACACGGGCGCTCGCCATCATTTCCGGCAGGGCGACAACCCCGTCCGCGACGAAGGAGAATCATGACCGCGTACGCGCTTGCTCATCTGCGCCGGGCACCCGTCCATGCCGAGGTGCTGGAATATCTGGAGCGCATCGATGCCACGCTGGTGCCCTTCGGTGGCCGGTTCATCGTCCACGCCGGGCCCATCGAGGTGCTGGAGGGTAGCTGGCCGGGCGACCTGGTCATCATCGAGTTCCCCGATCTGGCCAGTGCCCGCTCCTGGTACCACTCGCCCGCGTACCAGGAGATCAAACCCCTGCGGACGAGGCACCTCGCGGGCGAGGCGATCCTCGTCGAGGGAGTCGGCGCCAACCACAGCTCGGCGGAGTTGGCCGCCGCGCTCCGGCAGGCCGACGGTTCGTAGCGTCGGATCAGGGCGTGGTCCTCGGGGCGGGCAGCACACGGAACTGGTCCCGGTCGGCGAGCGACCGGGACCAGCGGGTGACGCCGTTCAGGAGGCGGCGATGCCCTCCATGCCGATGCCGTTCTCGAACTTCGGCAGGCCCTCCACGGTGGTGACGAGCTTCAGCGAGCCGTCCTCGTTCACCTCGTAGCCCTGCACGTTGCCGGCGGTGGCGTTCTGTACGTACAGGAAGCCGTCGCTCGTGGTCATGTCGATCGACCCGCCGTTGGTGTCGGCGGCGACGTTCTTGACGATTTCGAGCTTGCCGTCGTCGTTCACCCGGTAGGAGCTGATGGTGGAGCTGCCGGCGTTGGCGACGAAGAAGTAGTCGCCGACGCGTTGGATCCAGCACGGCGCCTGCTGACCGTTGGGCACCGACTCCCCGACCTGGTCGAGCGTGCCGTCGTCGTCCAGCTCGAACCGGCTGACCGCGTTCGCGCCCGACTCGGTGACCAGCACCGAGTCCTCGCTGTCGAAGGTGAAGCCGAACGGGGTGTTCCCGGCGTCGCTGATGACGGGGTTCGAGGCCAGCTCGCCGTGGCGGCCGATCTCGTAGCTGAACATGACGTTGTTGCCCTTCGTCGACACCAGGACGAACTCGCTGTCCGGGTCGATCTTGATCTGGGCCGGGGCGGTGGCGAACGCGGGCGGGTTGCCGTTGTGCAGCCCGAGCGAGCGGTTGGCGTCCTCGATCCGCGACAGGTGGCCCTTGTTCAGCTCGAAGCCCTGCACCGAACCCTCGCCACCGGCGTTGACGACGTAGACGAGGTCGCCACGGGCGGCGATGCTGACCGGCAGCAGGCCCCCGGACCAGACGACCTGGAGCTTGTGCAGCTTGGTGCCCTCGACACCGAAGACGGTCACGGTGTTGCTGCCGGCGTTCACGGCGAAGAGCAACCCCTTGTGGTAGATAAGGGAGCCCTGCGAGGCCAGCGCGTCGAGCGGCGCGCCGATGGTGAAGCCGCCCAGCCCGCCGGTCTCGTACTCACCCGCCTTGGTGAGACGGCCGTCCTCGTCGCGGTCGTACACCTTGATGGTGTTGCCCTCGGCCTTGTTGGTCTGGACGAAGAGCGCGCCCTCGTCGCCGTGGTGGTAGTCACCCCCCTTGCGGTCGTCGTGGTATCCGGGGCCGCCACCGTCGGCGAGAGCGGTCCCGGGGGTTGATCCGACGCTGGTCAGACCCGCCAGGAGGGCTGCCGCGAGCGCAACGCTGCGCTTCATCACTGACTCCTTTACGCACACGAAGGGAGGAATACGAGTTTTCCTCTACTTCGAAAGCTATCGGAGGATGTAGTCGTGATAGGCGCCCTTACCCTAAAGGGGTAATTTCGTGCCGTTCCATGAAATGACAGGACGTACGCGCTCCGATGGCATATCGCAAAGCGGACGGCCGGCCCGGCCGGGCCGAAACTCGACGGCATTCATCTCCTACCCAGGGAGGAGGCCCGCTCCGACCGCCGGCCGCAACCGGGGCTCGCGGTCGGACGCTTTCCACGGGAGGGTCCGCGAGCATCTACAGGCATGACTACCGTGCTGCGTCGGGCGACGCACTGGAACCGCCCACTGATGGTCCTGGTCTCCGTGATGGCGGTGCTCACCGTCATCGCCGCGGTCGGCGTCTTCGCCGACTCGCGCGTCCTCACCGGGGCGCCGGTCTGGCTCAAGCCGTTCAAGTTCGGCGTGTCCTTCGTGCTGTACGGCGCGACGCTCGCCTGGATGCTCTCCCTGCTGCCCCGACGCAGCCGGGCCGTCGAGAGGGCGGCCGTCGTCATCGTCGCGGTGGCGGTCGTCGAGAACGCGTGGATCGTCGGTCAGATGCTCCGCGGCGAGACCAGCCACTACAACATCTCCTCCCCCCTGAACATCGTATTGACCGCGTCGACGGGCCTGGCGATCATGTTCCTGTTCGTCGCGCACCTCATCATCGGGATCGTGGTCCTGATCCAGCGGATCCCCGACCGGGTCGCCGCGACCGCCGTCGGGTGGGGCCTCGGCCTGTCCCTGCTGGGCATGCTCGCGGCGGTGCCGATGGTGCTGCCGATGCAGGACCCGGGGATCGAGGGGATCGGCGGGGCGCACAGCGTCGGCGTGCCCGACGGCGGGCCGGGGTTGCCGATCGTCGGCTGGAGCACCACGGGTGGTGACCTGCGGATCGGGCACTTCGTGGGGTTGCACGCCCTTCAGTCGCTGCCGATCCTGGCGATCCTGCTGACCCGGTTCGCCACGCGGCTGGACGCGCGTACCCGCGTCCGCCTGCTGGTCGTCGCGGGCAGCGCGTACGGCGTACTCATCGTGTTGTTGACCTGGCAGGCGCTGCGCGGACAGCCGCTGCTGCGCCCGGACGCCGGCACGCTGGCCGCGGTCGCGGCCCTGGTGGTCGCGACGGCGGCCGCCAGCGGCATGGTGCTGGTCCGCCGACGCCGCCCGGAACTGGCGTTGGCCGCGTGACCGAGACGCTGTTCTCCCTGACGTTCACGGTGGCCGCGCCGTTCTGGGCGCTGATGATCCTGCTGCCGCGCTGGTCGTGGACCGCCCGGATCATCTCCTCGCCGCTGATCGTGCTGCCGGTCGTGGTGATCTACGCCCTGCTGGTGATCCCGGCGTTCGGCGACGTGCTGACGGCCGTGCGGTCGCCGACCGTGGACGGGGTGCGTGACCTGCTCGGCACCTCCACCGGGGCGGCGGCGGGCTGGGCCCACATGATCGCCTTCGATCTGTTCGTCGGGCGCTGGGCCTGGTTGGACAGCAGGGAACGGGGGGTGCCGGCGCTGGTGATGGCGCCGGTGCTGCTGCTGACCATCCTGCTCGGACCGCTGGGCCTGGCCGCGTACCTCGCGGTCCGGACCGGGTGGCGGCGACCGTCGGCTGCCGCCACCGGCGCGCAGCACCTAGGCTGACCACCGTGGGATGGCCGGGGCGACTGTTCGACATGCGGGACACGCTCGTACGGATGGTGCTGCTCGACCTCAGCGGGCTGGGTTTCCTGCTCCTCATCCCCCACAGCCGCACCACCAGCACGACACAGTGGATCCTCGCGGTGGTCGCGTTCGCGGTGGCGCTGGCGGCACACCGCCGGCCGGTGGTCAACCTGGTGATCCAGACCGCCCTGCTGGCGGTCGCGCTCGGCCTGGTCGAGGACTTCACGATCAACCAGGTCGGTGCCAGTTGGGCGCTGCTCGAGGTCACCATGCGGGCACACCGCCCCCGGGTCATCTGGCTCTGCGGCGCGCTGCTGGTGGCGGTCGACCTGGCCGACACGATCGGCGCCCCGAGCGACCAGGTCGCCTCCGGCGTCGTCGGGCTGACCCTGGAGGTTGGCGTGCCGGTGCTGCTCGGCCTCGTCATCCGCACCAACCGGGAGTTGAGTCGACAGGCCGTCGAGCGGGCCGTGGCCGAGCAGCGCCAGCACGCGTCGGAGAACCGCGCGGCACGCGCCGACGAACGCGCGGCCATCGCCCGCGAGTTGCACGACGTCGTCGCGCATCACGTGGCGTCGATGGTCCTGCGGGTCGGCGTGGCCCGGCACGTGCTCACCGACCTGGATCCCCGGGTGGGCGAGGTGTTCGACGACGTGCACGGCACCGGCACCGCGGCCCTGGCGGAGCTGCGTCGGCTGGTCGCGGTGTTGCGCAACCCCGACGGGGTACGCGGTGACGCGGCGCTGACCGCGATCGAGCCCTCCGCGCTGCCGGCGGCGATCGGCGCGTCCATCGACCGGGCCCGCCAGGCCGGTGTCACCGTGGAGGCCGACCTGGACCCGGCGATCGGCTCGCTCGACGCGGTCCGTGGTCTGGCGGTGCTGCGACTGACCCAGGAGGCGCTGACAAACGTGGCCAAACACGCGGGTACGTCCGCGCGCGCGCACGTCGTGATCGCCGTGCGCGACGGTGCCGTGCACTGGGAGGTCGCCGACACCGGGCACGGTGGGGTGCCGGCGGGCGTGCCGACCGGCGGCGGGCACGGCATCACCGGCATGCGCGAGCGCGTCGAGGTCCTCGGCGGTCGGCTGGAGGCCGGCCGAACCCCGACGGGGTGGCGGGTGCGTACCGTGCTCCCGGCCTCCGCCGCCGAGTCGCCCGGCCACCCGGTGCCCCGGGAACGCACGGCCTCCGCCGGATCACCCGCGCCGGAGCCGGCGTGATCCGGGTGCTGCTGGTCGACGACCAGCACCTGATCCGCGCCGGGCTGCGCATGCTCTGCGACGCCCAACCCGACATCGAGGTCGTCGGTGAGGCCGACAACGGTCGGGACGCGATCCCGCTGGCCGGGCGGCTCCTGCCCGACGTCGTCGTCATGGACCTGCGGATGCCGGGTGTCGACGGGATCACCGCGACCAGCCGGATCCTCGCCGACCGCCCCGCCACCCGCGTCCTGGTGCTGACCACGTTCGGCGACGACGACCACCTCTACCCGGCCCTGACCGCCGGCGCCTGCGGGTTCCTGCTCAAGGACGCGCCCCCGACCGAGTTGCTCGACGGCATCCGGCGGGCCGCCGTCGGTGACAGCCCGTTCAGCCCGGAGGTGCTGCGGCGGCTCGTCCAGCGCGCGGTGCACGCCCGACCCGAGTCGCCACGGGTGGTGCAGGGTCTGACCGCCCGCGAACGGGACGTGCTGGACCTGGTCGCCGAGGGCCTGTCCAACACCGAGATCGGCGACCGGCTGCACATCGGCGTCACCACGGTCAAGACCCACATCACCAGCCTGATGACCAAGACCGACAGCCCCAACCGGGTCCGCCTCGCGCTGTTCGCGCGCGGCGTCTAACGGCCGCACGCGTAACCCTGCATCCCCCGGGGGTTCGCACCGGCGGACAGCACGCCCGTCGCCGGATCACGGGTCACCGCGCAGAGCCGGCCCAGGCTCCACCCGTCGGTGACGCGCACCCGGTGCCCGTACGCCCGCAGGGCCGCCCGCACGCCCTCGTCGAGCCGGTCCTCCACCACCAGGACGCCGGGCTCGACGTCGCGGGGATAGAACGACCCCGGCAGGCTGAGCGTGTGCCACGCCGGCGCGTCGATCGCCTCCTGGAGCGGCTGGCCGCCGACGAGATGCCGCAGCAGGAACGCCAACTGCCACTGGTCCTGCTGGTCCCCGCCGGGGGTGCCGCAGGCCAGCACCGGCTCGCCGTCGCGGTGCACGATCGTCGGGCTCAACGTCGTACGCGGTCGACGGCCCGGGACCAACGAGGAGGCGAGCCCCTCCTCCAGCCAGCACATCTGCAACCGGCTGCCCAGCGGGAAGCCGAGTTCCGGAATGGTCGGCGAACTCTGCAACCAGCCACCACTGGGCGTCGCGGAGATCATGTTGCCCCAGCGGTCGACCACGTCCACGTGGCAGGTGTCGCCCCGGGTCACCCCGTCCGACCGCACGGTCGGCTCCCCCGTCGTCGGGTCCGCCGCGTGCCCACGCCGCGCGGCAGCGCTTCGGACGTGGGCCGGCAGGCGTGGCCGCGCCCCGTCGGGACGCCCCGGCCGCAACTCCGCCGACGCGCGATCGCCGATCAGGGCCGCCCGCTCGCGCGCGTACTCCCGGGAGAGCAGGGCCGTGGCGGGCACGTCGACGCCGTCGCCGTACCAGGCCTCCCGGTCGGCGAAGGCGAGCTTGAGCGCCTCGACCTGGGCGTGCACACCGGCCGCCGTCGCCGGGTCGTACGCGCCGGGGTCGTCGAGCGCGTCCAGGGTGGCAAGCGCCTCCAGCAGCACCGGGCCCTGACCCCAGAAGCCGGTCTTCGCCACCGAGTAGCCGTGCCAGTCGAGGGTGGCGGGTGCCTCCCAGGTCGCCGAGTACGCGGCCAGGTCGTCGCCGGTGACCAGCCCGGCGTGCGGCCGTCCGGTGGAGTCCCGGAACGGCTGGCGGCTGAACGTGTCGATCGCCTCCGCGACGAAACCCGTGCTCCAGGCCCGGCGCGCGGCCTCGATCTGCGTCTCCCGATCCGCGCCGGCCGCCTGTCCCGCCTCGACCAGCCGGCGCAGGGTGTCCGCGTACGCCGGGTTGGCGAACAACTCCCCCGCGGCCGGTGGGCGGCCGCCGCGCAGCCAGAGCGCGGCGGAGGTGGGCCAGTGCTTCTCGAGCAGCGACCGGACGGCCGCCACTGTGGCACCGACCTGGCCCACGAGCGGGTGGCCGGCGCCCGCGTAGCCGATGGCCGGCTCCAACACCTCGGCGAGGGTGCACGTGCCGTGGTCGCGCAGCAGCAGGAGCCAGGCGTCCACGGCGCCGGGTACGGCCGCCGCGAGCGGTCCGGCGCCGGGGACGAGGTCCATCCCGAGGGACCGGAAGTGCGCGACTGTGGCACCGGCCGGCGCGGGGCCCTGCCCGCACAGCACCTTCGGCCGGGGGTCCCGCGCGGTGGCCACGATGGCCGGCACCTCGCCGCCCGGCCCGTTGAGGTGGGGTTCGACCACGTGCAGGACGAACCCGGCGGCGACCGCCGCGTCGAAGGCGTTGCCGCCGCGTTCCAGGATGCCCATCGCCGACTGGCTGGCGAGCCAGTGCGTCGAGGAGACCATGCCGAAGGTGCCCCGCAGCGTGGGCCGGGTGGTGAACGTCATGACCACACCTCACTCGGCTCCGCGGTGCGAACGCAAGACGTCCGGATCCGCACGCACACCGGCCCGGCCGGTGCGCCGCGCGCGGGCCGGGAGCGGCCGAGGCTCAGCGCGCGGGGCGCGTCCGGTCGGCGTTCAGTGCGCGGGGCGCGTCCGGTCGCCGCGGAAGAGGCTGAGCAGGACGACAAGGGCGAGCACCGCCACCACCGCGCTGAAGATCTCACCGGCGGGACGCAGGCCGGCGCTCTGGATCAGCAGGCCCACCCCGACGGCGGGCACGCCGAGCATGGCGAACAGGATCGCGAAGAAGGTCGACACCGCCTCGGCCCGATGCTGCGGTTCGGTCTTCATCGTGATCGTCGCGATGCCGTCGCCGACCGCCACCCCGGACGCGACCCCCATGATCGCCGCGCTGAGGACGAGCGTCGCCAGCAGCGCCATCCACATGCTGAACGCGAGCAGGCCCGCCCCCACGATCAGACCGACGCAGGCGCTGGCCAGCGCGGCACGCGAGGACAGGACGCGGGTCAGCAGTTGCCCGAACGCGGCACCGGCGAACGCCACGAAGACCACGAGCGCGGCCAGGGTGTGCGAGGTCTCGTGCAGGACCATGCCGAGGAACAGCCCGCTGACCGACGTGAGCACCCCGAGTGCGGCGAACCCCGAGCCGGCGGTGATCGCCGAGCGGACGAAGGCGCCGCGAATGGTCGCCGGCACGTGCAGCCGTTGCACCCGCAGCGTCACCGGCGAGCGCTCCCGCACCGTCTCCGGTACGCCGCGCAACGCGATGATCGCGACCACCGCCAGGACCAGCACGATCACCCAGGGCAGCCGGAGCGGGTCGGGCGCCACGTCCGACACGATCCCGGACAGCAGGGTGCCGGTGGCGAGGCCACCCAGGTTCGCGAAGATCGACACGGTGGCGGCCCGCTTCGGGTGCCGCGGGCTGATCAACTCGGCCAGCGCCGCGGTGGCCGCGCCGATGATCAGCGCGGCGGAGAGACCGGCGAGGACCCGACCCACGATGATCATCGCCAGGTCCACGGCGGCCAGGAACACGGCGTCCGCGGCGACCGAGAGCAGCAGCGCGACGAGGATCACCGGGCGTCGACCGATCTGGTCGGAGAGCCGACCGAACACCAGCAACCCGACGACCACGCCCAACGCGTACAGCGCGTAGACCACTGTCACCGTCAACGACGAGAAGCCGAACTCCATCTCGTAGAGCGGGTAGAGCGGCGTCGGCACGGTGGTGCCCACAAGCGTGATCCAGAAGGCGAACGTGACCCGCACCGCGCCGGACGTGGAACCCGACCGTGTCGTTGCGCCATCGGCACGGCTGGCGTTGGACATGATCGGTCCCTTCGGGCTCGGACGCCCCTGCTGCGGGCCATCGCGGCTCCTGTCCCCCCGTGCAGCATGGGTCTTGGCCCGCCACGCAGGTGCGACAACGGCCCGAAACGCCCCTCATCAGGTGGCGGCCCGTGCGCCGCCCGCGCCCCCACGACCGATCACGCCGGGTACGACGGCCCGCCCTCGCGTCGTCCGGGAGGTCGAGGGTGGTACTCCGGGCGGAGCCTCGCGCTGGCGAACGCCCCCCGCACCGCCGCCGAGAGCGCCGTCATGTCGTACGCGCCGTGGTGCCGCCGGCCGTTGATGAAGAAGGTGGGGGTGCCGGTGACACCGCTGAGGTCTGCGGAGTCGACGTCCTCGGCGACCCGGTCGACGCCCATCCGTTTCACCATGTGCTCCCGGAACCGGTCGAGGTCCAGGCCGAGCCGTTCGGCGTAGCCGAGCACCTCGGTGGGGTCGAGGGCGTCCTGGTGCGCGAGCAGCAGATCGTGCATCTCCCAGAACGCGCCCTGCTCCCCCGCCGCCTCGGCGGCCTCGGCGGCGAGTTGGGCGTGCGGGTGGACGTCGGTGAGCGGCAGGTGCCGCCAGACGTACCTGACGTTCGCGAAGTCGGCCAGCAGTTCCCGGACCACCGGCTCGGCCTGCCCGCAGTAGGGGCACTCGAAGTCGCCGTACTCCACGACCGTCACCGGCGCCTCGACCGGCCCGCGCATGTGGTCACGCTCCGGGTCGACCGGCAGCATCAGGTCGACGATCCCCTCGGTGACGCCCAACAGCGCCCGCGCACGCCGTGCCGGTGACAGTCGTCCGACAGCGCGGAACACCAGCCAGGTGACGAGGGACGCGCCGGCTGTGGCGACGAGGATGCCGAGCTTCGCCTCGTCCAGGGCCGGGCCGCTCAGGGCATGGGTGGCGATGAGCAGCGCGACGGTGAACCCGATGCCGGAAACCGTGCCGACCCCCACGACGGCGGCCCAGCCGACGGGTGGCCGGAACCGGTTACCGCTCAGCCGGGCCACCAACCACGAGGTGGCCACGATCCCGGCCGGCTTACCGACGACGTACGCGACCACCACACCGAGCGCCACCGGCGAGACCACAGCCCTGGCGAGCAGGTCGCCGTCGATCACGATCCCCACGTTGGCCAGCGCGAAGAGCGGCACGACCAGGTAGCTCGCCCACGGATGGTAGATGCTCTGGAGCCGCTCGTTGGGCGACACCGCCGAAATCAGCCCGGCCCGCGCCATCCGGGCGAGCTGCGGGGTGGGCTGCTCACGGAAGAGGCGGAACTGGTCGCTGGCCCGCCGCAGGTCGCTCCGGTCCGGGGCGTACGCGTAGGTCAGCAACCCCATCACCAGACCCACCACGACCGGATCGACACCGGACTCCGAGACCGCCACCCAGGCGGCCACCCCCAGCACCGCGTACACAGGCCCGAACCGCACACCCAGGGCCCGGACGACCAGGACAACACCGAAGATCACCACCGCGACGAGCAGCGCCGACAGCGAGGGATGATGCGGGTACGCGATGGCCAGCACCGCGATCGCGAGCACGTCGTCGACGACGGAGACGGTCAGCAGGAAACCCCGCAGCCGATCCGAGAAGCGCGGCCCGAAGACGGCCAGCGCGCCGAGCGCGAGCGCCGTGTCCGTGGCCATCACCACGCCCCAGCCCCCGGCCGTGGTGTGGCCGGCGTTGATCACGAGATAGATCGCGATCGGCAGCAGCATGCCGCCGAACCCGGCGAGCATCGGCAACGCCAGCCGTCGCCGCTCCCGCAGCTCGCCGATGTCGAACTCGCGGCGCAACTCCAGCCCGGCCACCAGGAAGAAGAAGGTCATGAGGCCGCTGTTCACCCAGGTACGCAGGTCGTGTGACACGGACCAGTCGCCGAGCCGAACCGAGAGCGAGGTGCCCCACACCGACTCGTACGACGAGACGTGCAGGTTGGCCCAGCCGAGGGCCAGCACCGCGGCGACCAGCACCACCCGGGCACCGCCGGTCTCGGTGCGCAGGAACGCGCGCAGCGGAGCGTTGAACCGCCCCTCCCAGGCGGTCCGACTGCTCCATCCCCGCAGGGGACTGCTGCTCGTCACGGGAACAATCCTTGTCGAGCCGATCGGCACGTGGTTCGGAATCGGACACCTCGTGACGGGCCGCCGCGGACCCGGGCCCACCGCGCCTGTTGCGTCGATCTTGCACTTTCTGTCGCCGAGATGCGGGACTCTGCGTCATTTGTCGCGACAGCAAGTGCAAGATCGCGCGGAGGGCCGGCGACCACCCTGAGGGCACGCACGCAGTGCGACTGGTTGGTAGCGTGCCGGTGATGTCGTCGGTTCCTGGGGAGGGTCGACATGTGGGTGGACGACGCCGCGCTCGACGCGGCCGAAGGCCGACTTGACGAGTGGGAATCATCGCTCGCCGAGCGGGCGGAACGAGCCAGGACTCTGTCGGCGACGATGCGGGAGCTGACCGGCACCGCCCGCAACGCCGCTCGGACTGTCCACGTCACCGTCGACTCGGCTGGTCTGCTCGTCGACCTGCGGCTCGACGAGCTCATCCGGCACCAACCCGCGGCGCACACCGCTCGGCAGATCCTGGAGACCACCACCGCCGCGCGCGCCGACCTGCTCCGACAGGTCAGCGACGCGGCCACGGAGTCGTTGGGCGACGACGCGAGCACCCGGGCGATCATCGACTCGTACCGCAGCCGACTTCTCCCCGACCAGGGATCAGACGATGCCCGCCGGTGACGGCATCGAGGTCGACCCGGACGACCTCA
The DNA here is from genome assembly GCF_043197345.1 of Micromonospora sp. NPDC049175. Taxonomy (NCBI): domain Bacteria; kingdom Bacillati; phylum Actinomycetota; class Actinomycetes; order Micromonosporales; family Micromonosporaceae; genus Micromonospora; species Micromonospora sp. NPDC049175. The sequence continues at coordinate 536,465 of NZ_JBICSY010000006.1, forward strand.
CCGCCCACGCCGCACGTCTCGATCGCTGTGCCGACAGCCTCGACACCGCCCAGCAGGCCGGCCAGCACGTCCGGTTGGGCACCGACGCCTACGGGCAGCTCTGCGCGCTGATGCCGACGCTGCTCGACGGCCTGCAGCGAACCCTGGTCGACGGCATCGGCTCCGCGGCCGGGTCCGTGCGGGACACCGCCGGGAGGCTGCGGACCAGCGCGGACCGCTACCGACACTCGGACGCCCACGCCAGGCAACTGCTCGACGGGGTGCGGCAGCAGCGGTGACGTCCAATCCACTCGTCGCCGCCGCTGCGGACACCCCGCCCAGCGCCTGGGCGGGCGTGTGGATCTGCGAGGACATCGAACTCATCGCGCAGGGCGTCCGCAACGGCAGTTGGATCGACGGCAGCCTCGGCGTGGTGAGCGCCGGCCTGGACGCCCTCGCCTTCGTCTCCGACCCGGTCGGCGCCCTGCTCCAGTACGGGATCGCCTGGCTCATCGAGCACGTCAAGCCGCTCAGTGAGGCGCTGGACTGGCTCGCCGGCGACCCCGCGCAGATCACCGCACACGCCCAGACCTGGCGCAACGTCGCCGCATCGCTGCGCGAGGAGGCCGGCGCGCTGACCCGCGCCGTTCGCACCGACGTCGCCGGCTGGGGCGGTAGCGCCGGTCCCGCCTACCGGGGCTGGGCCGCCGAACAACAGCAGGCCATCAGTGGCCTCGCCCAGGGCGCCGACACCATGGCCGCGATCACCGAAGGCGCCGCCGGCCTGGTGGCCGCCGTCCGGCTCCTGGTCCGCGACGCCATCGCCACCTGCGTGTCCCGCCTCATCGTGTACGCGAGCGAACTCGTCATCACCGGCGGACTGGCCGCGCCGCTGGTCGTTGAGCAGGTGACGACGTTGGTCGCGTCGTGGGGTGCGCGGATCGCACGGCTGCTGCGCGGGCTGCTGGCCAGCCTGCGGCGGCTCATTCCGGAGATGCGCCGGCTCGGCGACCTCATCGAGAAACTCAAGCAGGCGCTGGGTCGGCTCCAGAAGCAGTCGCCCGATCCCCCGAGGCCCGACAATCCCGGGCCGACGAAGATTTCGGCTGATCCCAGCCGACCGGACTTCACTCAGGCCGAGATCGACTCACGGAAGATCACCGCCTACGCCATGAACCCGGACCACCCTGTCGGCAAGAACAAGTATCGCGTCATCAACTCCGCCACTGGCCTCGGCCCGGACGACGCCGACGCAATCCTGCAGCAGATTCGCGAAGGCGTAATCGCCGGCAAGCCCCTGCTCGGCAAGGCGGACGAGTTCGGCCAGCGGTGGAACGTGGACCTACCCCTGAGCGGCCCCGATGGCACGATCACAGTCCGCACAGCCTGGATACTGGAGAGCGGGGCACCTGCACCTCGGATGGTGACAATATCGTTCCCGCCAAAGGAAGGTTGACATGGTGGAGCTGTACGACGTGATTGAACTCCGAGAAGCCATTCCGGGAGAAGAACTGCCCGCCGGGGCAACGGGAACCGTCGTGCATGTCTTCAACGGCCCACCGCCTGCGTACGAAGTCGAGTTCGCCGACGCCGATGGCCGTACGGTCGCCATGGTCACGCTCCGGACAGACCAGATAGTGCACCGCGACAGATAGTTCGGAGGCAGCGGGCTGGTTACGGCTGGCGAGCGGTGGGTGCCACCCTGCCCGGTCACTCGGCAGTCTCTGCGATCATGTCCGGATGGTTGGCGGTGGCAGCGACGACACGGTCACCTTTCGGCGTGCCGGAGTCGACGACATACCCGACGTGCTCCGCGTCCTCGACGAGGCGGCGGCATGGCTGCGCGAACGCGGGATCAGTCAGTGGCCCGCGCGTTTCGAGGCGGGCTGGATCGATGACGCGTGTCGCCGCGGTGAGACCTGGCTGATCGCGATCAACGACAGGATCGCCGGGACCGTCACGCTGGACTGGGCGGATCCCGTCTGGGCCGACATCAGCGGGCAGGCGGCGTACGTGCACAGGATGGCCGTGTGCCGCTGGGCAGGCGGTCTCGGCGCCGTCATCCTGGCCTGGGCTGCGGACACCGCCCGTTCTGATGGCCGGGATGCTCTCCGCCTGGACTGCGTGGCATCCAATCGTCGGCTACGCGCCTACTACGAGGCCTCCGGGTTCGTTCACCGCGGTGACGTGGCCGTGGGTGGTGCACCCGGCCAGCGGGAACAACAGGGCCCCGTCACCATTGTCAGCCGTTACGAACGGCCGCTGCACGCCGCGGGCTGAAACACGGTCTGGTACCCGTACGAGTGAAGGGCTCTGGTCAACCCTGGGTGAGGCGACCGTCCTGGTCGAAGCGGAGGCGACCGCTTGTCACCGCGACGTGCAGCCCGTACCGGAGTAGTTTGTCGATCTTCTCGGTGCGGCGGCGGTAGCCCAGCCGTTCCAGGCCGGCGCGCAACAGCCGTTCCTCGTCCATGCTCGGTACGCCCCGCAGCACGTGCACGAGGGCGTTGGCCACCTCCTCGGGTGGCACCTCCTCGAACGCGCGGTCGTTGCTCGCCTGCGTGACCCGGTACGCGCGGTACGTCTGCGGGTCGGTGTCCTCGGGCCAGGCGTACCGGCTCACGCTCGGGTGCGGGTACAGACGACGGGAGTCGACGAGCGAGAGCACTGCGGTACGCCGGTCCTCCCGGGTCCGGAGGAAACCGAACCGGGCGAGGGCGAGGCGTGCGAGCCGGTGCTGTTCGATGGGTCCCTCGGCCTCGATGATCTCGTGGAGGGCGGTCCGCATCAGCTCACGTACCGCCCGATCGGTGGCCAGCAGGTCGAGGTCGGCCTGGTCTCCGAGCGGGGTCGGGACGTACGGAACGAACGGGCTCACCGTGATCGTGTCCGCATCCGAGGGTGCCGTGACCTGCGGTGCGGCGAGTGCGGTGACCGGTGGCGCCGACACCTCCCGGAACGGCTCCTCGTCCAGCGCGAGGCGCGGCTGGGGCACCTCGGCGGGCGGTGTCGGGCGCGGCGGTTCCACATCCGACTCCGAGCGCGGCTGTGGCAACGCGATGGTGTCGGGTGCCGAGGCGACCGCCGACGGCTCCGGTTCGGCGGTCGTGGCGGCGTCGGCCCGGGTGACCGCCTCGTCGACCCGGTCGAGCAGCGCCGACCGGTCGTGGATCCACGCTGGCAGCCAGAACCGCACGACCTCCGGCCAACCCATGATCGAGCGGAGGAGCGCGGGCGCCGAGTCACGGTCGGCCACCGTCGGGCGGGCGCCCCACTCCGGACCGTCGAGCATGACGGCCACCTGCCACAGCGGTGCGCCTGGTCTGCGTACCGCGATGTCCACTGTGAAGTCGGAGAGACCGTGCGAGGTACGGACCTCGTGGCCGCGGTCGCGCAGCGCCGCGGCCACCTCCGCGCGGATCCGACTGCGCCGCTCGGTGCGGTCGGCGGTGAGGTCACCCAGGCGTTCCGCGCCGGCGGCGGCCATCTCGCAGTACGCCCGCAGGTGCTGCGTGCCCAACGCGGACGTACGGGACAGGTCGATGTCCGACGGGTCGAAGGACGAGTAGAGGACGACCTGGCGGCGGGCGCGGGTGATGGCGACGTTGAGTCGCCGCTCGCCGCCGGCCTGGCTGAGCGGACCGAAGTTCAGCGGGAGCTGACCGGTCTCCGGGTTGGTGGAGAAGGCCAGGGAGAACAGGACGACGTCCCGCTCGTCGCCCTGCACGTTCTCCAGGTTCTTCACGAAGATCGGCTCCGCGACCGCGCCGGAGAGGTGCTCGCGGATGATCGGATCGGTGCTCTCCTCCAGCAGGTTGAGGATGAGGTCCCGCTGCTGGATGTTGAAGGTGACCACGCCGACGGACTGGGTGGCGGTCGCCGGCTCGTGCAGCCGCCGGGTGATGTCGGCGAGGATCGCCCGCGCCTCGACCTCGTTGGTGCGGGACCCGCCCCGGTCGTACTGGCCGTCGACCCGCCGCCAGCTGACGCCCGCCGAGCTGGCGGCACCGGGCGACGGGAGGCTGGAGAGCTTGTTGTCGTAGTAGTAGCGGTTGGAGAAGGCGATCAGTGACTCGTCGTGACTGCGGTAGTGCCAGGAGAGCCACCGTTGCGGCAGCCCCGACTCGACGGCCTCGCTGAGGATGCTCTCCAGGTCCTCCGGCACCGGGCCGTCGCCCACGTCGACCTCGTCCACACTGTGGCTGGCCTGCATGATGCTGCTTGGCGGCATCTGCCGGGAGTCACCGACCACCACCGCTGCGCTGCCCCGGCCCATCGCGCCGATCGCCTCCGCCACGCGGATCTGCGAGGCCTCGTCGAAGACGACCAGGTCGAACCGTTGGCTCCCCGGCGCCAGGAAGTTCGCGGCAGACGCGGGACTGACAAGCACGCACGGAGTCAGTGCGAGCACCGCGTCCGGGTACTGCTCGAACAGCTCCCGGAAGGACCGCCCGCCCCGCTTGCGGCGCAGCTCCGCCGCGAAGTCGGCGAAGCGGCCACGCCTGTCGGCCGGGCTGAAGGGGCGGCGGCGGACCAGCACCGACGGCAGCTGCGTCGGCAGCGCGGACCGCAGCTCACCGGCGGCCGCCTCGAACTGGCTGATCTCGTCGTCGTGCAGTTCCGGGTCGAAGTACTGCAGGCCGCCGGCCCGCATCCGCTCGGCGAGGGACGCCGCGGCGACTCCCCGCCGGTAGACCTCCTCGGCGAGATGCCCGGCCACCTCGGCGCGCAGTAGCTGGTCCTGGTAGTCGGTGAGACCGGCCGAGGCGAGCACGTCGGCATGGGTCAGGACGGTCGCCCACCGGCGCAGCGGGAACAACTCCTCGCTCCGCAGCTCGTGCAGCCAGGCCACGCCGTCGCGCTGCCAGGCGTCGACCCAGTGCGCTCCGGCGGCCCACCGGCTCAGCTCCGACCCGCCGGAGCGCAACACGCCGCGCCAGGCCCGCCACCGCGAGGCGACCCGGTCGAGCAACACCGCGTCGACATCGGTGAACCCGCCGTAGAACAGCTCCCAGGCCTGCGGGTGCCGGGCCAGGAGCGTCCGACCGACCTGGGTCGCCTCGATCGCCTCGGCCAGCCGCTCCTGCGCGTCGGGGTCCGTGGGCTGCCACTGCGACAGCCGCAGTCCGCCCACCGCCACCCACTGCTGATCGAGGGCCGCCGCCTGCGCCTGGGCCGCCACCAGCCGACCGCTTGTGACCTCCACCCGATCGACGTCGAGCGTCGCACCGGCGACCAGGTGCACCGCCAGCCGATCCACGATTGCCTGCCAACGCTTGCGCTTGCCGAAGAGCCTCTTGGCGACCCCCTGCGCCTCGGCGTGCCAGGCGGTCAACTCCGGCCGGGCGAACACGTCCGGCCGGAAGTCGGCCAGCTCACCGGCGAAGCCCTGCCGGAAGGCCGCCAGGTCCGCCTGGAGCCGGGCCACCGCCTCGTCCCACCGTCGGTCGCTGGCGTGCAGGGTGGTCTGCCGGTCCGGCAGCAGTCCGCGTACGGCGAGCCACGCGCCCGCCTGCAGCTCGCTCACGGTCTCCGGGGCGGGCAGCGTCCGCAGCAACTCGACCAGGTGCGGGTGGGTGGCGAGGTCGGCGCGGAGGCGTTCGAGCTCACCGGCGATCTCGGTGACCGCGGCGCCGTGCAACCCGTCGAGGGTGCGGCAACCGCTGAGCGCCCACGGGTGCGCGGCCCGGAGTCGGGCCGATCGTGCGGCCGCCGGAAACTCCCGCAGGGTCGTCTCGACCTGCGCGCGTGCCGGGGCGGGCGCGTGCAGGTAGGCCACCGGGATCGGGGCGACCGGGCCGTCTCCGTACGCCAGGGTCTGCTCGTAGGCCGACCAGAGCGACATCCCGACGGGGTTTGCGGTGTGCACCTGGGCCGGATACTCGGCCAGCGGGGCGAGCCGCGTCCGGTAGGCCGTCTCGACGGCCGTCCACGAGCCGTCGCCGCCCTGGTCGTACTGGTCGAGGGCGTCGCGCAGCTGCTGGCGGATCGCGTTGAGGGACTGCTTGCGCCCGTGCAGGTCGAGCGCGAACGGCCCGAGGCCCACCTGCCTGAGGCGGCGCTTCACCACCTCCAGCGCGGCCTGCTTCTCGGCGACGAACAGCACCGACCGGCCCGCGCTGACCGCCCGGGCGATCATGTTGGTGATGGTCTGGGACTTGCCGGTGCCCGGCGGGCCCTCCAGGACGAACGAGTGGCCGCGCTCGGCGCGCACGATGGCCTGCATCTGCGACCCGTCGGCGGGGATGGGCAGGTGCAGGTCGGCCTCGTCGACGGCGATCTCGACGTCGTGCTCCGGGCGGGCGGGATCGTCGAACGTGGCGCCGGAGGACTCGACAAGGTGCCGGACGACCGGGTTCTCCAGGAACCGGGGCCAGTGGTCGGTGAGGTCCCGCCACATCTGGAAGGTGGAGAACTGCACCAGCCGAAGGCTTGCGGTCTCGTCGATACGGTAGTTGAGCCGGTTGTCGAGCAGCCCGGTGTTGATCGCGGCCAGGGTCTTGGCGATGTCGATGCCGTGCTCGTCGAGGACCGGTCGCTCCAGCTCCGGGATCCGCACGCTGTGCTTGACCCGCAACCACTCGATCAGGCAGTAGTTCGGGCTGGCGACCTCGGTGCCGTCGATGACCATCGCGTACGGACGACGGCCGTTGCCGCCCTCGATGCGCACCGGCAGGAGGAACAGCGGCGCGTACGCCTCTCCCCCGGTCGTCTTCGTGTGCACCAGGGTGCCGATGGTCAGGTAGAGGTAGTTGCTGCCGGTCTCCTGCTCCATCGTGCGCGCCTCGCGTTGCAGCGCCCGCATCGCGGTCTTGTAGCGGGCGTCGGTGACCGCGCCGTAGACCCGCCGGTCGGTACGCAGCTCCCGGGTGAGGATCTCGCCGTCGAGGTCCTGCGCCCGGCGCGACCCGGCCAGCTCGTGGACGTGACTGATGTCGTCCTGCGGGATGACCTGCACCTGGCGGCCGTCGTGGATGAGGTCGTCGAGCAGGGCCAGCGCACCGGCGGGCACGTGCAGGTCCAGCCCACGGCCGCGCTTGGGCAGGTTGAGCAGCGGATTACGCAGGCTCAGGTCGAGCAGCGACTTCTTCCACTGCTGGACGCGCGCCGGCGACCCGTCGGACTGGTACGGCACCTCCTCGCCCTCGTCGGCGAACTGACGCAGCTTCGCGGCGGCGACGCCGGGCGGCAGGTCGAGGGACGCTGTTGTCTCTGGCGTCGCCTCGGCAGTCGTTTCCTTCAGCAGCGGCGTGGCGACCAACTCGTCGGCTGACGGCAGCGGGCGGATCCCCGAGCGATGGGCCAGGTGCACGTCGACGACGCCCTGCATGCGGTCGCCGTCGCCGCGGAAGTGGCCGAGCCCGACGCGTACCGCCTCGGTGAAGGTCGCCGACTGCGCGCCCGGCCCGATGCGGGTCAGCTCGACCGGGACGGCCCGGCCGGAGTCCACCATGGAGATCAGCAGGTTGGTCTCGGTCACCGCGGCCGAGCCCAGCCGTTCCTCCTCCAGCAGGAAGCCGCCGAAGGCGTGCCCCGCGCTGATGAAGATGAGCGGGTGCAGCCCCGCCGCCTCCAGACACGCGGCGTACGTGACGGACAGGTCGAGGCAGTTGCCGAGCCGCCCGTCGAGCACCGCCGCCGTGGTGCGCACCTTCTGGCCGGTGTGCTCGAAGGACGCCGGCAGCGTCTGGTAGGTGATCTCGAGCTGGCGCAGCGCCTCGTACACGGCGCCGGCGATCAGCACCGCTCGCGCCGAGCCCTCCTGGTAGCCCTGCAACGAGCCGGAGCCGGTCCGCGCGAGCAGGAGCTGGGCGGCTGCGCGTAGGACCGCCTCCACGGCCTTGGTGTTCGGCTGCACGAAGGCCGCCAGGCTGTCGTACAGGACAGGGCTGTTGAACCACTCGTTGTGCGCCAACACTCGCGACGGGGCGACAAGCGTCAGTGCCTCCTCCTGCGCTTGCACCCGAAGGGTGTAGTCGACCGGGAATGCCTCGTCGGTGCGGTACAGCAGCGTGCGGTCGGGGGTGAAGTCGCGGAAGTCGTCCCAGCTCGTGCTGGCACCGGGCCGCAACGGCGCGGCGAGGGTACGCGTCCACGGCTCTGTCAGGGCGCCGTCCGGGCCGCGCAGTTCCAGGGTCACCGTGACATCGGTCAGCGGCACCGCACCTCGGTTGACGAGCGTGAGGTGACGGACCAGCGGCACCCGGTTGTGCACCAGGGCCGCGTTGATGGCCGGCTGCACGATCAGCCCGACGTCGAGCTGGTCGTCGGTGACGGTGAACTGCGCGAAGACGCTGTCGGACATGGGCATCCCTCCAGGTGGGGAGACCGTGGAGAGCCAGCCTAGCGGTCGACCGACAGGTGGAGAGGGCCCCGGCCGTACGACGATCTTGGAAGTCTTCTGTCTGAGGCAGGATCTCCGCCATGACGACGCAACACCAGCACCTGGTCTACGGCCACGCCACGGCGCACGACTGCCTCGTCTTCGCTGACGCCGGCACCGCGACCGAGGAGGCCGCGGAGATCCAGGCGCTCGCCGACGCGCGAACCTGGGGCGAGGCCCGCCAGGTCCGGATGACCCACCTGTGGAACCCCGCCGGCCGGGAATACCACGACCCGAAGGACGGGTACGCCGACGACATGCCCTTCGACATCACCGAAGTGGGTGCGGTCGCGGACGGAAACTGGCCGCCCATGGTCACCAAGCGGGCGTTCACGGTGCTGCCGCAGGACCTCCAGGACCGTTGCGGCAAGCGCCAGGTCACCGTCCATGACGGCGACTACCTCGAGATCCCGGTTGCTGGCGAGGGCGGGTTGGTGGCCGAGCTTCGTGAACGCGGCTACGAGGTGACCCGCGACGACGCGCTGATCAACCAGCTCGGCGGCTTCCGCCTGGGCTCGCCCGCCGCTTGACCGGCTCCTCCACACAGCGGCGGCGTCGCCGGCTTGGAATTCACCTCCGAGTCCGAGACGCCGCCCCATGCCTGGACAGCTCAGTTGAAGGCGAGCGCCTTACTCAAGATCGGTAGGTCGAACGGAACCACCAGGCGCAACGGCTTGTCGGTCCGCATCCCGTTTTGAGTGATGATGAGCGTCGTATTCAGTTGCCCGGCAAGCCGGCTTCGGCTGAGCCGGTCAATCGCCTCCACCACGGTGATCGCCCTGGAGACCAGAACGGCGTTCTCCCCGGGCTCGGCGAAACTAAGCACCTGCCGGACCGGCTCCTCCTCGGCGATTCCCGTGTTCTTGACCAACTGATCGGCGAGCCACCGCGCGATGGCGTTGGTGGTCAGCACGCCCACGTAGGCGTCGTCGTACACCGGCAACTGTGAGTACCCGAAGGCACGGACGTGTTCCAGCGCGATGCTAATCGGATCGTCCGGATGCACCCTGCAGACATTGCCGGATTTGAGGACGGTCAGCGCCAACGGCGGTTCGATGATCTGCTGTCGGAGATGCTCGATCTCCTGCACGACGACCTCGACCGGGTCGGCGATCGGCCGGCCGCCGTAATAGGTGCCGTGGCTGATCGCGTTCCGCAGCGAGGCAAACGCGACCAGGGCATTCTTCTGATGGTGCGACAGAGGCCTCCGCTGCCCATAGTCCCGGATCAGCTGGGCGAACCCGACCGCCACATCGGCCCGCAGAGTAGACCGGAAGTGCTTCTCAATGTCGTTGAAGGCGGCGAGAAATCGCGCACCTGCCGTCGTGATCGTCACCGGCGGAGCCTGCCACAGCCCCGGCCTGCCGCCGCATCATGGCCCGCCAGATCGGCCTCGTCCATACTGTCCGACCGCTGGCATCGCTTCCCTCATCGGCGCAAGCGGCGGGAGCAGTGGCCGTCGTGGCCGTCGTGGAGGAGGCAGCGTCGGCCGCCGGGCATCCGCAGGTCGCAGAAGACCCGGTGGCGGAGAAACTGCTGGTCCTCCTCGGAGACGGTGGTCTCCCCCGGATCTGCCATCGGCAGCACCAGCATCCACCGGCCGATGACCCGGGCCAGGCGTTGCGCGGCAGGCAGGTCGTTGGCGACGACGGGCAGGTGGATGACATACCGCTGGCTCACCGGGTGTGGCCCCGCTCGTTGCGGGCACGGGCCTGATCGGTCTGCCCGCGAAGCAGGCCGGCCTTGATCCGGGCAGTCTCGCGGCGGCTCTCGGCGAGAGCGGCGTAGACGGCGGCCATGTCGCCGGCGCCCCGGTCGAGGAAGGCGTACACGTCGTCGGGGTTCAGACCGCGACGTCCGAACCCGGTCGGCGGGAAGCGGCGTTCGCGCACCTGCCACGGCAGCAGACTGGTGTACGCGGCAGAGTGGTAGGTAGGTGGCCCTGGTCGCTGGTTTCTGGGGTTCATCTGCCTGCCTTCCGGACGCGGAGGAGCGAGGGGTGTTCGGGAAGCACGGCGGCCGTTCGGGGGGACCCGCCGGCCGCCGTGCTGTGACCACCCTGCGACACTCCGCAGTGGAAACGCAACGTTCCAGACAGCGTTTTCGCCGTTGTGCATTGACTTTCTTTGCTGCAACCCGTAGGAGTTGCAGGAGAAGGTCACGCAGTGTTGCGTGGCGGAACCAGGGAGTGTGCGGATGCCCGACGACATCGGATCGACAGTGCCACGCCGACAACTCGGCCGGCTCCTGCGACAGTTCCGCAACGAGGCCGGGGTGACCCTCGACGCCGCCGCCGAAGCCCTCGAATACAGCCGGCAGAAAATCTGGCGCCTCGAATGCGGCCAGGGCTCGGTCCGGGTGCTCGACGTCAAGGCGATGTGCGAGCTGTACGGGGTGTCGCCCGAGATGACCGAGGCGATGCGCGGGCTGGCCGTGGAGACGAAGTCGAAGGGCTGGTGGCACGCGTACGGGGATGCGGTGCCGAACTGGTTCGAGCTGTACGTGGGGCTGGAATCCGCCGCCGCCCACCTCCGTCGTTATGACGAATCGCTCATCCCTGGGCTTCTGCAGACCAAGGAGTACGCCCACGCGCTCTACCGCCTCGGCGGGATCCTGAGCGAGGAGGAACGCGAGCGGGCCGTACAGGTCCGACTTCAACGGCAGGCATTGCTCTTTCGGCGGTTTCCGGCAGCTCCCACGCTTGAGTCCGTGCTGTCTGAGGCGGTACTCCGCCGTGGCGTTGGTGGCTCGCCGGTCATGACCGAACAGCTCGCTCACCTCACCAAACTGTCCGAGCTACCGAACGTCAGCGTCCGGGTGCTGCCACTGGCAGCAGGCCCGCAGCCCGGCGCGGTTGCGGGATCCTTCGTGATCCTCGACTTTCCGCCCACCAAGGGCGGCCGTGCCGCGCCAGAGCCCTCAGTGGTTTACAGCGAATCGCTGACCGGGGCGCTCTACCTCGACAAGCCCGACGAGTTGGCCGCCTATGAGCGCGTCTGGCGCGGGCTGGATGCGCTGGCCCTCGGCGAGGCAGAATCGACTGACATGATCAAGCGGATCGTTGGGAGATGCGGCATGACTGACCTGACCGGCGCCATCTGGCGCAAGAGCACCCGCAGCGGCGACAACGGTGGCGACTGCGTCGAGGTTGCCGACAATCTTCCCGGCATCATCGCGGTGCGCGACTCCAAGGATCAGGCCGGATTGGCTCTCACCTTTCGCCCGATCGCTTGGAGCGCCTTCGTCGACGGTGCCCGCCACAACACGTTGACCCGCTGAAGTCGTATACCCTCGTGACCGCACGGACGTGGGGACGGCCCTTGCAGTCCGATGCGCGGGACCAAACGGCGGGTGACTCGCGGACTATTCTCACGCGAGACTCGTGCAGTGACTCATCCCGACCCCTACCAACAGTGGCAGCCGGCGCAGACCGAGCATCTACCAGTCCCCGTTGCTCAGCACCATCACGTTCCGGTACCGACGCAGTCGGTGTACGTCGTGCCCCAGGCGGTGCTCGTACCGCAGAAATCTGCCGGTGCTGCCGTCGCCCTTGAGCTGGTCCTGGGCCTCTTCGGCATCTTCGGCGTGGGCAACCTGTATGCCGGTCGAACATCTTCCGGTGTCATCCTGATGCTGTCCTTTTGGGGGCTCTTCTGGATCAACTTCCTCCTCCTATTCTTCTTCGTCGGCATCGTGACGATGCCCCTGACCTGGATCGCCTACCTGGTCCTAGGCTCCCTACTCGCAGCCCGTGCCGTGGAGCGACACAACGCCAGCGTTGTCGCCGGCACCCACGCAGCAATCACGCGCTCCTACTGAGACGCACGCCGAGCCGATCCAAGCGGCCTGGCGGCACCGGCCCCCGCATGGGAAGGTGCTCGTTCACCCGCTAATTTTCCGCACTTGCCGGTGACGGACCAGGGAGGTCACGTGCCGTTTCAGGCACCCATCACGATTGCCGCCGCGCTTGAGCGGATGGCCCGGCACGACTATGTCCTTCCCGCGATTCAGCGCGAGTTCGTCTGGGGACCCGACCGGATCTGCAAGCTGTTCGACAGCCTCATGCGTGGCTACCCGATCGGATCGTTCCTGTTCTGGAAGGTCAACGGGGACAAGGTCAAGTCCTATACCTTCTACGACTTCGTGCGGACCTATCACGCAAAGAACTCGCCGCACTGCCCGACTCTCGACGTCGAACGCGGCAAGGACGTGACCGCCATACTCGACGGTCAGCAGCGGCTGACGGCACTTAACATCGGCCTCCGTGGCTCGTACGCCGAGAGGCTGCCGAGAATGAGGGTGAACAATCCCCTCGCCTACCCGACGAAGCGGCTCCACATCAACCTGCTGGCCCGGGGCGACGATGACGAGCTGGAGCTTGCCTACCACTTCCGCTTCCTGACCTCCGATGAGGCCAAGGCCCGCGACGCAGGCACGTTCTGGTTCCCGGTCTCGGAGATCCGAAGCATCAGCGAGGGTGACCAGGTCTTCGACATCACGGCTCGCCACGAGCTACCCAACGCCGCCGGACGGGTGCTCTTCAAGCTCTACGAGGTCGTCAAACGCCAGACGCTGATCAATTACTTCGAGGAAGAGGATCAGAGTCTCGAGAAGGTGCTCAACATCTTCATTCGGGTCAACAGCGGCGCGGTCCCCCTCTCCTTCAGCGACCTGCTGCTGAGCATCGCCACGTCACAGTGGCGAGAGCGGGACGCACGGGAGGAGATTCACGCGCTGGTTGACGACCTCAACCGCACTGGGCAGGGCTTCAGCCTCGACAAGAACAGCGTCCTGAAGAGCGGCTTGGTCCTGCTGGGCAGAAGCGACATCCGGTTCAGGGTCGACAACTTCGACCGCCACACGATGCTCGCCATGGAAGAGGGCTGGGACGACATCGAGCGAGCGCTACGACTCGCGGCCCAGCTACTCAGCGATTTCGGTTTCTCCTCCGCCACGCTGCCCGCAAACAGCGTGATCATCCCACTCGCCCACTACGCACACCTCCGCCGGCTCGACACGGGCTACCTGCGCCGAGCGGCCGACGCCCAGGACCGAGCGGAAATCCGCCGATGGCTGCTCCGGGCCGTGATCAAGGGTGGCATCTGGGGCAGCGGGCTCGACACGCTGCTCGGTGGGCTCCGAGCGGTGCTGGACGCGGAAGCGCGCACCGGGTTTCCCCGTGAGTCCCTCGAACGGGAGATGTCGCGACAGAGCAAACCTCTCCGCTTCGATCCACTCGAGATCGACGATCTGCTCGACCTCAAGTACGGAGCGACGAAGTCGTTCGCGCTGCTGGCGCTGCTCTATCCGGGCATCGACGTACGCAACGCGTTCCATGTCGACCACGTATACCCACGCAGCAGATTCACCGCAGCCCGGCTGCGCGCTGCGGGGATCGCTGACCAGGACATTCCCGCCTACCTCGAGCGGGTCGACCGGCTGGCCAACCTCCAGCTCCTGGAGGGCACGGAGAATGTCGACAAGCGGGCTGCCCTGCCCTGGGAGTGGGTCCAACGGGCCTACCCTGATCCCGCCGCTCAGGCCGGTTACCTGTACCGCAACGACCTTGGCGAGCTGCCGCCGCTGACCGACTTCCTGGCGTTCTACGATCGGCGGCGAGCGCTGATGCGCGAGCGTCTCCTCGAGCTTCTCGGGATCGATCCGGCCGCGGCCGCCGAGGCGCGCGATCAGGGGGACGACACGCGCCATGCCTTGACCGAGGAAGCGCCGCACATCCGCCGGTCCCAGCGACGCGACATCGGCGCCCACATCATTTCGGCCTTCACCTCACTCGCCCCGGGCGGGTTCCTGACGATCAACCAAATCAGAACCCACCGCAGCGAGGAGTACGGCGACGAATTTCCGTCGGCGGGGGCGATCTCGGCCCGACTCTTCCCGCTCACGGGAAGATGCACGGTGCCCGGTGTCGAGCCGGGCGTCAACGAGCGCGGCGTACGGGGTGCCAGAAAGGCGCAGGTCGAGCGGTAGTCAGCGTTCTGTACGCATCGAGTCCTCGCCCAGCCGGTCGAGGTGATCCAGCAGCGCCTCCACTTCAGCGGCAGCGGCTGAGTGCGATCCGTACTGCCGGTGCACGTCCCACCGGAGGCCTTTGAGCTGGCGACATGCGTCGGTGACGTCGCCGACGCCGGCGGCGAGCATGGCGATCTGCTGCCGCAGCGCGAACAGCTCTGGCGAGTCCTGCGACATGAGCTGCTGCTGCTCGGCGAGCAGCGACCGCAACTCGGCAAGCGCGGCTGTCGTCTCGCCCAGCTCGGCCTGGCACACCGCTGCCTGCTGCCGGCACTGCCAGATCAGCTCCTGGTCGGGGACCGGGCGTTCCCCCAAGTCGGGAACGAGTCGTTGAAACTCTGGCAGCGCCTGCCGGAACGCCCCGGCGAGGACATACAGGTTGGCTAGGTGGAGGCGCAGCTCCAAGATCCTCGGTTGTTTGGCGCCGTGCCCCTGCCTCACCGGACGCAACGCTGTTTCGAGCAGGTCGGCGGCCTGTGTGAACCGCTCATCCTCGGCCAACTCCCAGGCACGCTCCTCGACCTCGGCCAACTCGTCGAGGGACAACGGCCCGACAACCTCTGGTACCGAGCGCGGCCTGACGATGTCCACTCTGGTCGGCACCATCGGCGCACGGGGCGGTAGCGGGCCGAACGGATAACGGTGGGGCATTGTCGGATCGACGGAGTGACCGTCCGCGACCGCTACCGCCAGGTCGTCGGCCACGCCAGGCTCGACTACTCCGAGCGGCGCCAAGAGCTCATACACCTCGGCGGCGGATCCGGGCCGGTCCTGCGGGTCCTTGGCGAGCAGCCGGCCGACAAGCCGCACGAGACCATCGGGCACACCGGCGCGATGGTCGTTGACCGACGGAATCGGGTCGTTCAGGTGTCGGTGCAGCAGGCCGAGCGCGCTTTCCGCGCGGTACGGCGGCTGGCCCGTTAGCAGCTCGAACAGCACGCAACCCAGCGCGTAGAGGTCGGCCCGAGGCCCGACGGCGCTGTTGAGCGCCTGTTCGGGAGCCATGTAGGTGGGCGTGCCGAGCGTGTGGCTGGTGGCGGTCAGCCGGGGCACGTCCGGGCCGAGCAGCGCTGCCACCCCGAAGTCGAGGACCTTGACCGATCCGGTCGGGGTAACCATCAGGTTCTGCGGCTTGAGGTCCCGGTGCACCAGAGAGGCGGCGTGCGCGACGGCGAGCACCGAGCAGATCTGCGCGCCGATGGCGGCTGCCCAGGGCACGGCGAGCCGGCCACGCTCGGCGATCAGATCAGAGAGAAGCAAGCCCGGTACGAGCTGCATGACGATGTAGACGTCGTCGCCGTGGTGGCCGACGTCGTGGACGCTGGGCACCCCGGGGTGGTCCAGCCGGGCGGTGACTCGCGCCTCCCGCATGAACCGTTCGACGGCGTTGTCCCGCTCGTTCTCAGGAATGGTGAGCTTGCGGAGGAACTTGATGGCGACGGGCCGGTCGAGCTTTTCGTCGAAACCACCCCACACCTCCCCCATGCCGCCATGACCGAGCGGGTACGTCAGTTCGTACCGGTCGGCGACGCGCTCCTGTGCCCGCATCAAGCCCTCACTGTCGCGGTCAATTGCAGCTGTGGGTGCTGTTAGTGCTTGCCACCGTACAAGTCATTCAGTTCGCGGTAGGCGTTGAGCACCGCCGTCGTCTCGTCTGCGAGTTGTTCACTGGCACCGGAGGTGCCGACCATGAGGTCGGTGGACAGCTCGGCGAGCGCCTTCTCGGTCCGCTGCAGGGTGACATCCAGGTCACGGTCCCGGATGAACATTTCGCCAGACTCGGCAGCGGCGGTCAGCTGCGCGACAAGCCTTGCGAGGTCGCCGTTGACCTCTTCCCACAGCGCGTCTGCCTGCTGCCGCTGGTGCATGAGATCGCGATGGGCACGGCTCGACTCGTCTGAGGCGTGCGTCTCGTGCCGTCGCAGGTCGTCGCGAACAGCCCGGATCTCCTGCTTGCGAGCGAGGTCCTTGGCACCGTCCCACAGGGCTTGCGCCAAAAGCTCCCCGGCCTCGTTCGGCTCCACCAGCTCGTCAAGCTCAGGCAGCGTGCGACCAACTCGCTCGGCGAGCTTGACCAGCGCCCGGAATGTCCGCTGCTCCTGGGGTGTGGTCAGCACCCGGTGGATGTCGGGGAAGCTACGCATGTTCGGCGTCCTGACCCTGCCTGGCTGCTCGGCCCTGACCGAGCCGACGATCGCCACCACGGCGAGAACGAGCCCGCCTGAAATGAGCATCCCGGCGTACGCCCCACCGCCGGCCA
The DNA here is from genome assembly GCF_043197345.1 of Micromonospora sp. NPDC049175. Classification (NCBI taxonomy): domain Bacteria; kingdom Bacillati; phylum Actinomycetota; class Actinomycetes; order Micromonosporales; family Micromonosporaceae; genus Micromonospora; species Micromonospora sp. NPDC049175. Next base: position 553,117 of record NZ_JBICSY010000006.1, read on the forward strand.
TGCACAGTCCACCGAAGACGACCGCCAGCAGCATGATCTGCTGGGCGGCCCGGCGGCTCGCGGCCTCCCGGCTCATCGGGGCTTCCGGGGTGATGTCGGTGACGCTGCCCCACTCGTGCACACGGGCTCGGCCTCTGACTCCCACCTCGGTCAACGCGGCCGCGGTGGCCTTCGCGTCACTGGCAATCCACAAGTGGACGTAGTTTTCTGACGACACCAAGAGGACGTTGCCTTTCTCGAGGGATTCGGCAGGCGGCAGGTCTGAGCGCTCAGGCGATGCCCTTGCGGCGGCGGATCATCTGGTACGCCTGCCGGCGGGCGAACTGGTTCAGTTGGGAGCGCAGGCTGTCATCGTCCAGATAGCGCTGCATCAGCTTGCCGTTGTCGTCATGCCGGGACAGGATCACGTCCTCGATACGCTTGTCGCAGACCACACCGAAGTTGCTCTCGTCGTTGACCATCGCGGCGGCTTCAAGGGTGCCATCCTCGGCGAGCGCGACGATCTGCTGCTCGACCCAGACCTTGTCCGACTCGCCCAGCCCGATGCCGAACCTGTCGTTGAACGCGTCGATCAGCTCAGACAACACGACTTTTTCCAGGTCGTGCTGCTGGCCCGCTGCCCCGCCGAGGAAGCCAGGCAGCATCTGCTCACCTTCGGGCGACAGCGACGCGTCATGCTCGCCGGTCTTGCTGACCCGCAGATGAGTCAGCTCCACCTCACCAATGTCGACACTCGGATCCTGCCGCCGGGGCAACCGGTTGAGCAGTGCGCGCCCGTACAGGTAGAGCCGTTCCAGATCCTCGTCGTGGTAGGGCACTACCTGGCTGAGGAACGCGTACATCCGGGTGTAGTCGCGCAGCGCGGACCGGAAGGCATCCGCAGCCTCCGAGTCGTCGGCGGCCAGGGCGTTGAAGCGCTGGACGGCCGGCTCGGTGAAGCGGTAGAGCGCCCCGTGAGCCCGCTGAAGCGCGGTGTCGCTGGTTGCCTTCTGCTCGGCGGCGAGGAGGGCGTCGACGTACGCCTGCATCTCCGAGTTGACCAGGACGGGATAGGCCGTCACCGCGTTCTGGGCGGTGTAGAGCAGGTTGGGGTCGGTGGGGGTGGTGGCGGCGGTTTCGAAGTACGGCTTGAAGTGCTCGGCGATGTCGCCGGCCTCGTTGACGAAGTCGAGGACGAAGACGTCACCCTGGGCCTTGAGCGGATGGGTGCGGTTTAGCCGGGACAGGGTCTGCACGGCGGCAACGTTCTTGAGCAGCTTGTCGACGTACATCGTGGTGAGCAACGGCTGGTCGAAGCCGGTCTGATACTTCTCGGCAACGACCAGGATCCGATACTCGGTCGGCTGCTTGGCCTTGGGCGTGCCAGCATGCTTGTCGTCGGCGGCGGTGTACGCGAACCGCTCGGGCAACTCGCCCTCGCTGAAGCCGTTGCTCCGCGCCTCGGTGTGCTCGACGCCGTCGACCTCCAAGTCGCCGGAGAAGGCAACCAAGGCGTCGCACCCGACGTAGCCCTGCATCTCGACGTACTTCTTGATGGCAGTGTGCAGGCGGACGGCGGCCTCGCGCGAGCTGGTGACCACCATGGCCTTGGCGCGGTTGCCCAGGCGCGGAGCGGTGTGCTTGCGGAAGTGCTCGACGATGATCTCGGCCTTCTGCGCCTGCATGGTGGGGTGCAGGCTGGCGAAGCGGGCGAGCTGAGCCCCGGCCTTCTTCGGGTCGACCTCCGGGTCGTCGGGGTTGGCGTTGGCCAACTTCCAGTACGACTTGTAGGTCAGGTAATTGCGCAGCACGTCGAGGATGAAGCCCTCGTCGATGGCCTGCCGCATCGAGTACGTGTGGAACGGCTGCGGGTTGCCGGCCACCGGGTGCGGCGTGCCGAACAGCTCCAGGGTCTTCGGCTTCGGGGTGGCGGTGAACGCGAAGTACGACAGCGTCTCGTGTCGACCCCGGGCCAGCGCCGACGCGGTGAGCAGGTCACCAGACGAGTCGACGTCGTCGCTGCCGAGCTTCAGCAGCACCTTCTTCAGCGCGGCGGCCGAGTCGCCGGACTGCGACGAGTGTGCCTCGTCGACGATGACGGCGAATCGCTTCCCGCGGAGCCCCTGCACCTGGTTGAGGACGTAGGGGAACTTCTGCATGGTGGTGATGACGACCTTGGCGGTCTCGCCCTGGAGAGCGGCAGCGAGCTGGGCAGAGTCCTTGTCGATTCGCTGCACCACGCCGGGCACGTGCTCGAACTGGAAGACCGTGTCCTGCAACTGCCGGTCCAGCACTACCCTGTCGGTGATGATGATGACCTTGTCGAAGACCGGCTCGTTGGGGCGCAGCCCCTTGGCCCGGGCGTCTTCGTCAAGGGTGGGCGCGGTGTGCAGGCTAGAGAGCCGGTGCGCCAGCCAGGCGATGGTGTTCGACTTGCCCGATCCGGCCGAGTGCATAACCAGGTAGTTGTGGCCGGAGCCGTTGCGGGCGGCGTGGTCGGCCAGGTTGGTCACCGCGTGCCACTGGTGGTAGCGCGGGAAGATCAGCGCCTTGGATTCCTTGTCGGTGTGCAGGAACCGCCGGACGAGGTCCATCCAGGTGTCCGGGTGCCAGATCTGCTCCCAGAGGTAGGAGCTGCGGTAACCGGACGCCCCCGCCGGGGGGTTGCCAGCGCCGCCGGAGACGCCCGGCCCCTCGGAGCCGGTGTTGAAGGGCAGGAACCGGGTCTTGTCGCCCGCCAGCTTCGTCGTGACGAAGACCAGGTCGGGATCCACGGCGAAGTGCACGAGGGTACGCCTCGCGAAGAGCAGTTCTTTCGAGTCGCGGGTCTCGCGGTACTGCTTCTTGGCATCCTCGACAGTCTGACCGGTGAGCGGGTTCTTCAGCTCGGCCGTGGCGAGGGGGATGCCGTTGACGAAGAGGACCAGGTCGAGGGTGTTCTTGCTGCTCGTCGAGTAGGCGAGCTGGCGGATGACGGTGAGACGGTTGGCGCGGTATAGCTTGAGCGCGTCTTCAGTGATGGCATGGGCGGGCTTGAAGTAGGCCAGCTTGATGAGGACGCCTTTGTCCTTGACGCCACGGCGGAGGACATCGAGGGGGCCACGCTCGTCGACTTGCCTGGCGAGGTACTGGGCGAAGTCCCGCTGCGCCTCGTCCGGGTTGTTGCCGTGGTACGCCAGCAGCTTCGACCACTTGTCCGCCTGCGTGGCCTTAATGAAGGCAAACAGTTCAGCGGTGTCAAGCCCGAGCTGTCGGTCGAAGTTGCCGGCCGCCCCACGCAACCACCCCGTGAGGAGCAATGACGCCGCTATCGTCGCCTCGAACGACCGCTCGTGATGGAGAGGACTCATACCTCCACCCCCCGCGTCGTCGTCACTCCGACTTGGCCGTTGACCGCCGCCGTTACCAGCGCTTGCCGTCGCTCTTCAAGTAGTGCGATTTGACGCTTCAGGACATCATCTAGCGCATCGATGCGGCCGGTCCTAGTGTGAATTTCTTCAACGATCGATCGCTGCTCAACCACAGACGGCAGAGGGATACGGATCGAGTGCAAATCAGGCATGAAGACCGTCACATTGGTCGTCCCCACCTGCACGCTCTCGAAGTACTGACTCATGCTCCGCAACAGGAAGAGCAGGTACTCAGGCAGAAGCCGCGGACCACAGGTCCAAGTGACGAAATGCTGACTGACCGCCATATTCGTTCCCATTATCGTTGAGAACCCGACGGATGCGGTGCGAGATAGGACGACGGTGCCAGCAGGATGCAGACAGGCCGAAGAGTTTGCCATCCCCAGTTCACTAATCTGTTGACTGGTATTCGTCATGCACTCTTGGCGTACGTCCCGCATTCGACCCACATCGAATAGAGATATCCAGGGTATGTTGCAATCTTTCCAATACTCGGACACGGTCCGACTCGGCGTGTGTCCGCTCCCAAGCTTGGCTACGTACTTCAGCGGGACAGTTCGCCAGCCCGACGGAAGCGACGAGAGCCAGCCAAGATCAGAAGCGACACGAGCCCTTGGGATGTGGGCCCCTGTTACTGCGTGATGAACGAACGCAAAGCGCCGCTCCGCCAAGGTTGCTCGTAGGCGCTGGTGTGCCGATGAAGCCTTTGAGATGTGATCCATCTCGTCGTCGAGGAAATCGGCAATGCGTCGCTGCTCATCCAGGGACGGGACATCGACCTTGACGTCTCGTAGCATATTGCTTGTGAGGTGGGTCATTGCCGAGCCATGCATGAGCCCCAAAAAGCGTGGCATCGAGCCTTCCAGTACCCATCGGAGCCATCGCTTGTCGACGTCGTAGGCGGGCAGCACCTTGAAGAGATGCTGATTCAGAGCAGCTTGTCCTCGGTCCCAGAGACGGACCACCAACGAGCCAGACCACGAGAAGATCAAGTCACCATTATCAATGACGTTCCGTGGATGGACATAGCCGTCGAAGTAGTCTATATCCGCGGCAGGGTCCACTAGCTGACGGATGCGCACAATGGGAACACCTACTTGTCCCAGCTCCTGGGAACCGAACGCACGCCCATTTTGATAACGGGCGAGGTGGAGCAGCGACCTCATAGGGTCACCTCGCTCAAGAGAGCCTGAATCTCCGCTTCGAGCGCCCTGATATCCGCATCAATCTCGACCAATTGGCGTGGGGACTTGTAGACGTAGAAGTGGCGCGAGAAGGGGATTTCGTACCCGATCTTGGTCTTTGTCTCGTCGATCCAGGCGTCGGGGACGTGCGGCACCACCTCTCGCTTAAGAAAGTCGTGGATGTCTTCGTCCAGCGGCACGTTCTCGTTGTCCCGCAGGTCTGCGTCTGCCATCTGCTTGCCCTTGCGGTCGGTCTGCAGCTCCCCCTCCGGGTCGCTGACCGAGAACGCCTCCCACACTGCCTTCTCCAACACCGCCGGCAACTTGCCAAGCCCGTTCAGCTCCATCGCGAACTCGGCACGCGTCCCAGACTTCACACCGATTAGCGACTTCGCCGCCGCCAGCAGCGACTCCCGCTCTGCATACTTGAGTACCGCCTTCGCCTCCGCAAGCAGCGCGACCGTCTCCTCGGTGACCTCGAAGCGCAACCGCAGCGGGCGCTCGACGGTGATCCGCTGGTAGCCGAAGTCTGTGGTCTTGAAGACCTTCACCTTGGCGTGCTGCGGGTGCTCCGGGTCGTCCGCGATGGACAATGCGTCGACGTACGCCAGGGTCAGTTCGGCGATGTGTTCGTCGGTGAGCATCTTGCGCTTGTCGCCAAGGCTCTTGCGCATCTTGGTCCAGTAGTCTCGACCGTCGAGCAGCACGACCTTGCGCCGGCGGGCCGGGTCCTTCCGGTTGGTGAGGATCCAGAAGTAGGTGGAGATGCCGGTGTTGTAGAAAAGCTGGTCAGGCAGAGCGACGATGCCCTCCAGGAGGTCGTTCTCCAGGACCCAGCGGCGGACCTCCGACTCCCCCGACCCGGCAGCCCCGCTGAACAGCGGCGAGCCGTTGAAGACGATCGCAAGCCGGCTGCCGCCGTCCTCGGGGCGCTTCATCTTTGAAACCATGTGCTGGAGGAACAGCAGCGAGCCGTCGTTGATCCGGGGCAGGCCCGCGCCGAACCGGCCGGCATGGCCGCGGGCGTGCTCCGCCTTGATGTAGTTCTCGACCTTCTTCCACTCCACCCCGAACGGTGGGTTGGCGAGCATGTAGTCAAAGCGTTCGTCCTCGTGGCCGTCCTGGCTGAACGAGTTGCCGTAGGCGATCTTCGTCGGGTCGCCGCCCTTGAGCATCATGTCGGACCGGCAGATCGCGTACGTCTCGCCGTTGAGTTCCTGCCCGTACACCTCGACGGTGGCATGCGGGTTGTGCTCCTGGATGTGGTCCTGGGCCTCGCTGAGCATGCCGCCGGTGCCACAGGCCGGGTCGTAGACCTTACGGACAATGCCCGGCGTAACCAGTTCGTCCTCGTCAGGCGCGAGCAGCAGGTTGACCATCAGCTTGATGACCTCGCGCGGCGTGAAGTGCTCACCGGCGGTCTCGTTGCTGATTTCGGAGAAGCGGCGGATCAACTCCTCGAAGACGTAGCCCATCTGGTGGTTGGAGACCACGTCCGGGTGCAGGTCGATGTCGGCGAACTTCGCGACCACCTGGTAGAGCAGCCCCGCTTCAGCGAGGCGGCTGATCTGGGTGTCGAAGCCGTACTTCTCCAGCACGTCGACCGCGCCGGGCGAGAAGCCGCCGATGTAGGCACGCAGGTTGAGCGCGACGTGGTCCTGGTCGCCGAGGATCTTGCGGAAGGACATCTCGCTCGTGTTGTAGAACGACAGCCCGGCTGTCTTGCGCAGCACCGGGTCCATGTTCTGTACACCCATGTCCTTGAGCTGGACGTGCCGGGCGAGCACCGCGTCCTTCGTCGGCTCCAACACGCAGTCGAGTCGACGCAGCACGGTCAAGGGGAGAATCACCCGACCGTACTCGGACTGCTTGTAGTCGCCGCGGAGCAGGTCGGCGACTGACCAGATGAAGTTCGCGAGCTCTTGGTGCTTGGTGCTCACCAGGTTCCTTTCGTTTGCCTCAAGTTCAGGAGTATTGCGGCTGGCCCGCGTCGTCGGGGTCCCCCACTCGGTGGAGATGATCAACCGAGTGTCAGCGGTTCGTCGCTGACGGAGGGTTCGTGTCTCGTTAGGTTCGCGAGCATGAGTCGGGTGTGATGACTTCCGTCCCCGATGACGTGGCCGAACAGCTGGACGTGCTCCCGGGCCGCCAGGTTTCCGCGTTTGTCACCGAAGCGCTGTGTCGCCGTCGGATATCCGACGCCATTCGGGCCACTATGCGGGCGAGTATGCGGGGCAGTCCGCGGTCACCGGGCGCCGTCCGGACGGATCGTCCCTCGCGCCAACCCGTCAGCGGTCAGTTGCGCCAGCTCCGCCCCCAGTGAGGCGGCCTGCCGGATCGCCGACTCGAAGGCGTCAAGGCGTCGAAACGCGTCGCCGTGAACCCGCTGCTCGCCGAGCGACAGTCGCCGCACCTGCGCGCGTCGAATGTCGAACCGCATTGTCCCTGACAGACTCGAAGACTGTTTTTCGTTCGCCGACGTCCGCAGCTGGCCGGCCAGGAACCACGGATCCAACGCAGCCGGGTTGGGCCGCAGCAGGTAGAGGTTGCGCCCCAACAGCGCCCCTTCGGCGGTGACCACCCCCGCGGTGAGCTGCCGCGCGATCATCGGCACCACCACGTCCCCCACCGCCAGGGGGATCACCTGTCCGAACCGGTCGTCGACCCGTCCGGACGCTTCCACCCCGGCAAGCACGTCTTGGACGGTGAGCACCAACGGCCCGTCGGGTGCAGGTGGGGACGTGCCGGCGCGGACCGGGCCGATCAGTTGTAGGGCCCCGGTCTTCGCCAACTCCCCCACGGTGAGGAAGAGGCCAGCCGGCCCGCTGGGCGCGGGCGCGACCTGCGGTAGCAGCGCCGGCAGCTCGCCGACGATGGCGGCCAGTCGTTCTCTGGTGCGTACCAGATGCTCTCCGGAAGCCTCGCCCACGACGGCGGGTTGCCGGCGTGCGGGGGTGAGGTCGACCTCCTCGTCGAGCAGTTCGATGACCGGGACCGGGCGGGCGAACCCGGCCTCCTCGACGTCGCCGTCGGGGGCGGCGGCGAAGGCCCGCCACGCGGCCAGCACGCGTGGTGCGGTGTCGGTCAGGTCGCCGCCGGCGGCGTCGATCAGCAGGGCCCGCGCCGGTGGCGGCGCGTCGGTCGCGGCGCGTTGCAGCACCCACAGGTGCAGGGGGACGCCGTGTGGCGCCGCCACGCCCGGCGGCAGCGCGATGACGGCGCGCAGGTGACCTCGACGCAGCAGTTCGCCGCGGATGCGTTTGCCGGCGCGGCGGCTGGCGACCGTGGGTGGCATCAGCAGGACGGCGTGCCCGCCGACCCGCAGGTGCGCCAGTGCGTGTTGCACCCAGGCCAGCTCCGGTTCGGTACGGGGTGTGGTGCCGACGATCCAGCGGGGGTCGTGACCGAGTTCCTCGTCTCCCCAGTTGGTCGCGCCGAACGGTGGGTGGCAGACGACGGCATCGACGGCGCGGCCGGCGAAGGCGTCGGCGCGCAGTGAGTCACCGGTGCTGACCTCCCCCGGTACGTCGTGCAGGGCCAGCCACAGGCCGGCAAGGCGGGCGAGGTCGTCGTCGAGTTCCTGCCCGTAGACGGAGGTGCTGCCGGCGCGGACGGCGGCCCGCAGGATGGCACCGGAGCCGGCGGCCGGGTCGAGCACTGAGCCGCCGCCGACGTTGGCGAGCCCGATCATCAGGTCGGCGAGGTCGTCGGGGGTGGCGAAGGGGCGGCCGGGGCCTGGCGCGGAGAACCGCTGCCACAGCTCGTCGAACGCGCCCTGCGCGCCCAGCTCGTCGGCGAGGGCGTCGACGTCGGGCAGCAGCGGGGCAAGCTGCCCGTCGACGCTGCCGGTGCGGGAGCCACGTTGACGGGCCAGCAACAGGGCACCGACGGCGGCGAGACCGCCGGCTGCGGAGTCGCTGGCTGCGGCGAGGTGGCGCCAGAGCCGGTCGGCGGTGGCGAGCTCGGGGAGCTTGCCCTGGGCGCGTAACCACTGCTCGACCTGGATCAGGTCGAACTCGGGGCTCGCCGTCGTCCCGCCCACCGGGGCGGGGAACTCGGGGTGCCGTTTACGCCAGTTGCTGACGGCAGCACGACCGACGCCGGCGAGCCGGGCGATCTCCGCTGCCGTGACGGTCGGGTTCTCCACGCCGAAAGTCTCGCACATCTGTCAAGCGCGGGAATGTCTGTTGACAGTGTTGTCGGACGATGCTCTTATTGATCCCGCAACGCTCACTTCAGGAGGACAACGATGCGCAAGACCACCCCTCTGGCTCTGCTCGCCACCGGCCTCATCGCCCTGGGCTGCGGCTCCGGTGCCGCCGACAAGGCAAGCAGCTCCAGCAGCGACGACGGCGCCAAGGCGGGCACCACCGCCAGCGACAAGGCCGGTGCCAAGGCCGAGGAGAAGGGGACGACGACCGCCAAGATCGGCCAGCCCGCCCGGGACGGGAAGTTCGAGTTCACGGTGAAGTCGTCCAAGTGCGGCGTCGCCAAGGTCGGCAGCGACCCGCTCGGCCAGAAGGCGCAGGGCCAGTTCTGCCTGTTCACGCTTAACGTGAAGAACATCGGCAAGGAGGCGCAGATGTTCGATGGCAGCAGCCAGAAGGCGTACGCGGCCGACGGCACCGAGTACTCCGCCGACTCCGGCGCGGCCATCTACGCCAACAAGAACGCCGAGACGTTCCTCAACGACATCAACCCCGGCAACCAGGTCAACGGCGTCGTCGTCTTCGACATCCCGAAGAACGTCAAGCTCACCAAGCTCGAGCTGCACGACTCGATGTTCTCCGGCGGTGTCACCGTCGCCCTGAGCTGACCACCAGCGCCGAGGGCGGGACCCGCGAAGCCCGTCCTCGGCGCACCCCTCACCCGCACCACCGCCACCCCGATTCTCAACGCGAGGAGATCGACGTGCGCCGTGCGAGCCAGCCGACCACGCCCAGAGCCACTACGACCAGACCAACCAACCGCCGTGTCGTCCGCAAGGACGTCACCCATCCGCCCTACGAAGCACCCACCCTCTTCGACCTGGACCTGCCCGAACGGCAGGAGGGCACCTACCTGACGTCGGTCTACCAGCTCGAACGGGTGGCGCCGACCGTCGACGGTCTGCATGACGCGGTGAACCACCGGTATGTGCGACGGCACGACTTCATGGTCGACGAGCGCCTGGTGGCCGGTGCGCCGGCGCTGCTGGTGCACGGGACCGTGCCACGCCAGCGGGCCGACTGGTGCGACGTGCTCGCCTCGCTGACCGGGGAGACGACCGACCTGGGGTTCAGCAGCGGCGGTGCCGCGCTGCTCGTCGCGGTCGACGACCACGTCTACGCGCTCGCCTACGGCACCGTCGGCCGGCACATGGTCGATCTGGACCTGGCCAACCCGGGCTTCGGGATCGGCTTCGCGGTGCGCTCGCTCGCCCCCGCCGAGATCAAGCAGGTACGCCGACGGGTGTTCGGCACTACCGGACGGGTCGACCGCAACATGGTCCCGGGCGGCCAGCACATCCGGATGTACGGCATCGACAAGTGGGGCGAGATCGTCGGCCAGGTCTGCGGGCGGACGTACAACCCGAACCTCACCGTCTGCCGGTCCACGGGTAAGGCCACCCCGGTCGAGGGCAGCGACACCCTTCGCATCCACGTCGGTGTCGAGCCCGCGAGCCTGCTCGCCGACCTGCGGGAGATCGACCGGGTCCACAGGCAGGAGGCACCCTTCGCTGACCTGGAGTTCATCACCCAGATCCGACCGGTGTCGGCCCGGGATCCCCGTCTGTCGAAGGTGGAGGGGCAGCTCGACCGGCTGCTCATGTTGCCGGATCCGGCGGAGGTCGGGCTGGCCGTGCCGGGCCGAGTCTTCAGCGAGATCGAGCGGGTCCAGTCGTACAAGCTTCGGGTGCCGAAGTCCGGCCTCGCTCCGGCGCGTCTGCCGGAGCTCACGCTGGCGGATGTCCTCGCGCAGACCGAGGGCGTCCCGGACGGCGAGCGGTGGACGTCGCTCTGCAATGGGCGCGTCACCCTCTACGCGGATGCGGCCGGCCAAGAGGAGATCGGCTCCACTGCGGCATCGCGGTGGATCACCGCGCAGCTGGCGCACGGTGAGAGTCAGCTCCTGCTGCACGAGGGCGGCTGGTACGAGATCGGCGACCGGCACCGGAAGTTCCTCCGCGACGAGATCGAGCAGATCCTGACCCACCCGGCCAGCTTCGCGCTCCCGGCCTGGACCGCCGACCTGACGGACGAGGAGGCGTACAACGTCCACGCCGCCGAGGTCTGCGGTCTGACCCTGCTCGACCGGCGGCTGCTGCGGACGAACCAGCACCCCCACCGTATCGAGGCCTGCGACCTGCTCGGGCCCAACGACGAGCTGATTCACGTCAAGCGGGCCAAGGGCAGCTCGGCCTTGAGCCACCTGTTCGCACAGGGCGCGGTGTCGGTCGACGCACTGCGGTACGAGGCCGACGCCCGCACTGCGCTCGCCGAGATGGTCAAGCGACAGCCGTCTGGACGGGTCATCGACCCGGGCTTCCAGCCCCGCAAGGTCATCTACGCGATCGCGCTCGGCTCCGGCAAGCCGCTCACCGTGGACTCGCTCTTCACCTTCGCCCAGGTCGCGCTCTACCGGGCCATGAAGTCCCTGCGCAACGAGGGCGTCGAGGTCGAGGTCATCGGCATCCCGTCGGCCTGATCCGTTCGCAACATCAGCTCCACAGGATCGCCAACCGGCGACCGCTCGGTAGACGACCCCTAGCTTCCGCACCTCCGGCGCGGGTTGCCGCCCCGGCAGTCCGCAGAGACCATGCGTCTGGAGATTGACCATGCCTGTGCCCCGCCAGACTTCCGCTGATGCACCTATCCTGCCGAGCCGCAACGCCCAACCGCTGATCGAACTGATCTTCGACCGGCTCGCCGCCGCCGACGTGCCGACCGAGGCCGCCGAGCTGATCCTCGCCGCACTGACCAGCGAGGACGACGTGGTCGCCGCCCTCGCCGGTACCCCCACCCGACTCGACCCCCGCTCTCCCACCGGCGACGCTCCGGCGGAGCGGATCTGGCTGAAGTCGGTGACCGTCGCCGGGTTCCGCGGCGTCGGCCCGGAGCGGACCCTCCAGGTCGACCCCGGTCCGGGCCTCACCCTGGTCGTGGGCCGCAACGGCTCCGGCAAGTCCAGCTTCGCCGAGGCCGTCGAGCTCGCCCTCACCGGCGACAGCGCCAGGTGGGCCGACAAGACGAGCGTCTGGCGTACGGGGTGGCGCAACCTGCACAGCCCGGACCCGTGCTGGGTCGACGTGGAGCTACGGGTCGACGGGGTCGCGACGCCGACGCGGGTGCACCGTGCCTGGCCGGTCGGGGCCGAGTTGGCCGACGCCGAGGTGAGCGTCACCAGCGCCCGAGGCCGACACAACGGACTCTCCGAGCTGGGTCTGGCCCGCCCACTGGAGCTGTACCGGCCGTTCCTCACCGCCGCCGAGCTGGGCAGGCTCGCCGCCGGCACGCAGAGCCAGCTCTTCGACGCGCTCTTCGCGATCCTCGGCCTGGACGCGCTCACCGACGCCGACAAGCGTCTGCTTCGCGCCGCCCGGCCGCACGACACCACGATCAAGGAGGTACGCGCACAGCGCACCGCCTTGGCCAACGCGCTTTCGGGGATCGCCGACGACCGGGCTCGGCGGACCGCCGCGCTGCTGTGCGGCCGGGATGCGGTTGACCTCGTCGCGGTGACGGCGATCCTTGACGAGCCGGACGAGGCGACAGCCGACCGGGAGGTACTGCTCTGTCGGGAGCTCGCCGCTCTCGACCCGCCGCCGGTCGACGAGGTGAACCGGCTGGCCGACCAGCTGCGAGGGGCAGCGGCCGAGGCACTGCGGCACGACGGCGGCCGGTCCCGGGCCGCCCTGCGCAGCGCCGAGCTGCTTCGTCTCTCCCTCGAACACCACGACGACGAGGGCGACGGCTCGTGTCCGGTGTGCGTTACCGGCACCCTCGATGGTGGGTGGCGTGCCGCCGCCGCGCGTTCGCTCACCGAGCTGCGGCAGCGCAGCGTCGCCGCTCAGACGGCGACGACCCGGCTGACGACCCTGCTGCGGCAGACGCACCACCTGATCGACGACCTCGCGGTGCCCGAGGGCCCCGGCTTGGAGCCGACGATCGGGGCGCTGCGCGACGCCGTGGCCGCGCTGCGGCGCGTACCCGGGAAGCCAGCCGACCTGGCCGACCACCTGGCCGCGCGGTACCCGGCGGTGGTGACGGCGGCGGACGCGGCCCGCGCGTACGCCGAGGGGTTTCTGCGGCAGCGCGACACCGGCTGGCGGACGGCGGCGGCCGACGTGCGCGAGTGGGTGGCCGCCGCCCGCGGCCTGCCGGCGCAGGAGGCGGCCCTGACCCGGTTGAAGGCCGCGCGCGGGTGGCTGAAGGACGCCGGTACGGAGATCCGCAACGAGCGGGTCGCGCCGTTCGCCGGGCACTCCCAGCGGATCTGGGCGCAACTGCGGCAGGAGAGCAACGTCGAGTTGGGTGCGATGACGCTGGAAGGCGTGAACACCCGCCGGCGGGTGGCCTTTCCGGTAAGCGTTGACGGCGCCGACAACGGCACTGCGCTGGGTGTGATGAGCCAGGGTGAGATGCAGGCGCTCGGGCTGGCCACCTTCCTGCCGCGTAGCTGCGCCCCGGAGAGCCCGTTCCGGTTCATCGTGGTCGACGATCCGGTGCAGAGCATGGATCCGTCGAAGGTGGACGGTCTCGCGCGGGTGCTCGCTGCACTTGCCGAGCAGCGGCAGGTGGTGGTTTTTACCCACGACACGCGACTGCCAGACGCGGTGCGCCGACTCGATCTCGGCAAGGCCCGAATCGTCGAGGTGACCCGGGCGGAGAAGTCGGTGGTGACCCTGCGACCCGGCTCCGACCCGGTGACGCGCTACCTGGACGATGCGTACGCGTTGGCGTGCAGCGATGAGATCACCGCCGAGGTGCGCGGGCCGGTGGTCGCGGAGCTGTGCCGCTCGGCGCTGGAGGCGGCCTGCCACCGGGCGGTCTGGCGGACCCGGGTGGCGCGGGGCGTCCCGCACGCCGACATCGAGAGCGCGATCGAAAACGCGTCCCGGCGGGTCGCCACCACTGTCGCTCTGGCGGCGTTCGATGACGCCGACAAGGGCGGCGACGTGCTCGGCTGGCTCGGCCGCCGGCACGGACGACGGGCGGTGAACGCGTACCAGGCGTGCCGGGAGGGCGTGCACGGGGCGTACCTGGCGGACCTGCCCGGCCTGGTCGCGGACGCCCGCCTCCTCGCGGCGGCATTGTCGTGACCGCGACGACGCCACAGCGCTGCCTCGCGGCGGCCGACCAGTTGCTGCGCGGCACCGGACTGCTCGGCGCCGCTGCGGTCAGCTCGGGCTGGTGGCCACGAGCCTGCGCCTGCCTGATCCGGCTCGCCCTCGAAGGCGGCATCGACGGCTACTGGCGGCGCGTCAAGCCGACCGTGGCCGCGTGCCGGCAGGGTCGCGCGAAGCAGTTGATGCTACGCGGCCGGCTCGGCCCAGGTGGCGAAACCGCCCGCCGGGTGGCGTTCGCCTGGGCGACGCTGTCCGCCGCCACCCACCACCACTGCTACGAGCTGGCCCCCACGGCGGCGGAACTGCGTCGCCTGCACACCGAGGTGAGCACTCTGCTCGAAGAACTGATGCCCACCACGCGCGCGTGATCTGTTCAGTCACTCGCGCGTGGACACTACGCGCGATGAGCTACCGCTCCGGATGAGCCGGGGTGACCACATTGACACCTACTGTGATGTTCCCGTTGTCGATCATGAAGGATGTGGGATGGCGCCCGAGGCCGAGGGATCCGAGACCGAACTCTCCACACCCGTTGACAACGACACCCTCGACGCCACGGTCTCCCCTGACGACGAGCCGACCGTCAGCCTCGTCGAGATCGAGCCGGGGCTGGCCGTGCTCTTCGCTGACCAGCCGCCTGTCGGCCTCGACGTGATCCCTTTCGAGATGATGAGCCCGCACGCGAACCAGGGCCTGACCGACAAGCTCTCGATGGCCTCTGGCATCGGCAATCTCGCGGCGCAGAGCGCACAGGGTGCGACCACGGTGCAGGGCCTGGTGCGTTTGGCGCCCGAGACATTGAAGGTGCTCAAGACGGCGCAACCGATGACGTCGGGCGGCTGGAACCTGGGTGCGCTCGTCGGGAGCAACGGCAAGATCGTCAACCTGGTGCGCTGGGCACCTGCGACAGGGGCGCAGGCCGCATCCATCCTCACCGCTCTCGGGCCAGCCGCCGCGCTCCTGGCGCTGCAGGTGCAACTGGCGTCGATCTCACGTCGTCTCGACGAGAACGTCCAACTCACCCGTGACGTTCTTCGGGCCCTGCACGAGGATCAGTGGACGACGCTGCTCGGCCTGCACGAGACGACGCTGCGCGCCGTGCGTGAGGCCCAAGCGGCCGGCGGCGTCAACGACCACGTCTTCGCCTCCATCGCGACCAGGGACGCAGACCTGCGCAAGCAGCGGCACCTCTTCACGTCGCTCGTCCGCCGGCACATCAAGGCGCTCGATACCGACGGGCAGAGCCGTCGAACCTACGTTCAGAAGAACGTCGACCAGATGCTCGCCGACGCGCACGGCATGCTCATGGCGGAGTGGTCCTGGTATCGCTTCCAGGTGTTGCGCGCAGGACACATCAGCCGCGACGAGGCGAATGCCGCCGAGAACGAAGGCCTGCTGGCCGAGTTGGTCGCCGAGACCCAGCGTGAGCACGCTAGAGCCATGGAGGACGTGGCGGATCTCCTCTCCGGTCTTGAACGTCAATGCCGTCTGATCGCCGAGCTTCCGGCCGAATTCAGTTTGCCGTTCACCGCAAAGCGCCAAGACATCAGAGACGCTGTTGCCATGGCCGAGGCGTTGGCCGAACGGGTGTCGGCTCTTCGCAACCGTGTGCACAGGCAGCCTGCTCCGCTGGATCCGCCCCTCACCGTATTCGCCGAGGCTGTGCCGGATGAGGTGCTGCGAATCCTCAGGTGGGTCGTGCCGGGCGAGGAACCCCTGCTGGCCATCGCCGATGTCAATCTCGACCGCCTCGTCGGCGAGGACGCCTACCTCGGCGTGACACCGGCACGTCTCTTCATCTCGGCACAGAGTTCAGTGCGCAAACAAGGCACGATCGAGCGCGAGTTCCCCCTCACGGACGTTCGGTACGTGCGGTTCCGCGAACGCGACAAGAGAGGCCCCGTACTGGACATCATCACCGTGGACGAGAACATCAGGCTCACCTTCGACGACTGGGCTGGCAAGGGGCAAGGGTTGGACGACACCCACCGGCTCGCCAACCTCTTGGCCGCAGCGATGGAGATACCCGAGACCGAGCGGCGTACCGACCCCCTGTTGAGCGGCGGTCTCTCGACTGATCGGGCGAACACCCGGCAGGTCATCGCCCGAGATGCGTGAAGGCCGCCCAGTTCAGCGGCGCGGCGTTGTCCGGGCGATCACACTGGGCAGCCAACTCGGCCGGCATGCCGTCGGGTGGCTGCCGGGCCGGGTCCAGCATCCACAACTGGGCGCGGTGCAGGGCGTCGGCGGGTTTGTGGCCCTCCTCGTACAGGAAGTGGTGTACGAGATACATCAGCAGGGACGTCCCCACGTCGGGCACCGACCACAGCGACCCGAAGACCGTGTGAGCGCCGGCGGCGAGGAAGGCGGTGGCGAGGCTGAAGGCTTCGTCATAGTCGGCCCCCACCAGGTTCGTGGTGCAGGCGGCCAGGAACACGTGGCCGAGGTCGAGCGCGGCGAGTCGGGACACCTCCAGCAGGTGGCGCGCGGGTAGCTGACCTCCGGCGAGCACCAGGTAGGAGTCCGCGGGCCGTACCGTGTCGACGCGCCCGTGGCAGGCCAGGTGCAACAGGGACGCCCCGCGCCCACCGACGGCTCTGATCCATTCGAGGACGCTGTCGGGGTGGGCGATCCGGTCCGGTCCCTCCTCGGGGCCGCCGAGGTACTGGCCCTCCTGGTGGAACCGCTTGTGGATCGCTCGCGCCTCGACGCCGGCGAAGGGCAGGTCGCCGAGCGGGTCCCCGACGACGAGTGTCGACCGGATCGCACGTGGCGGCCGGGCCGCTGCCGTACAGAGCATGCGGGCCGACGGGCTGTAGGACAGGACGAGGTCGTGTACGGCGTACCGCCTGCCTGTTGGGGTGTTCTGGTAGGCGGCGTGCCAGGGTACGAGCCCGAGGGCGCCCATCGGGATGAGCACCAGCCGCGGGGGCGCCGACTGGCGCGTTGACCGGGTCTCGGCGACGAGCCGGGCCATCGCCGCCCGCCACGCCCAGCGACAGAGATCATCCATTCGGGCCCCCACCGACGGCGGCATCGGCGCGCCGACCGGACCGGCGTCTCGTGGCCGGCTCTTCCGGGTGTCCGCTCCGCGTCCCGTCACGGCCGGACCCAGCGCAGCCTGGAGGAGCTTCTGCAGCGGTGATCCGTCGCCGACCACGAGATCGGGCAGTTCGATCACCTCGATCGTCCCGGTCGCGGGGACGATGGCCGCGAACCCCGGCACCGGACGCGCGGCCGGCACCAGGTAGACGAGCGCGTCCAGGTCAAGCTCGGCAAGCGCGGCGCGGATCTCCGCGACGGGCACCTGGGCCAGCGGGCCCTGCGCACTCGTACCCGCGTTCTCCAGGGCACGCAGGACGCGCGACCGTAGGTCGTCCGGCACCTCGCCGGCCGCGAAGAGCGCGCCGAGCGGGTCACCGGTGGCCTGATCGCGTCCCAGGCCCGCGGTCTGCCGCCACTCCTCAGCCAGGTCCGGGTGGCCGGCCTCCCGAAGCGAGTCGGCGATCGTGCGGGACGCGGTGGCGGCGTGCAGGACGAGACCCCGTCCGGCGTCCAGGGCGGTGACCAGGTCGTCGTCGGCCCGGTCCTGCAGGCACCACCGGACAACTGTCGTGGCGTCGGCGGCGGCCACTCGGGCGATGTCCATCGCGTGATCGGTGCCGGCCTGCAACAGGACCCGCCGGGCGTGGCCGTGCAGCGCGGCGAGTCCAAGGCGCCGGGTTCGGGCCCGATCCGGGTCGCCGGACCTGCGCAGCGCCTCGGCGTGGTCGCGGGTCAGATCGGTCCAGAGCGCGTTCGCCGGCCCGCCGGACTCGGCCGTCGCCGCTTCGAAGTGCGAGACGGCGCGGCCTGCGGCCGCCCGGTCGCCAAGCCGGCTCGCCGCGCCGAGTTCGGCCTGGGCGGCGACGGCCAGACTCACGAAACGAGCGGTGTGTCCGGGCTCCAACCGGTGCGCCAGGGCGGCGAGGTGGTCGGCCCACCTGCGCAGCAGCGGCAGGTCCCCACGTCGTAGCGCCGCGGCTACCTGGGTTGCGCCGACAAGTACCGTCACACCCAGTTCCCGATGCGTCAGCTGCCTGGCCGGCAGTGGCACGGGTGAGCGTGGCCGCACCTCTCCCCTTCCTGTTCCTACCGTCACCATGTCGTCAAGGACGCGCATGGCCAGTCGATACGACGTGTCGTTCTCGAACGAGGATCCGAGTCGACGCGCCAGCGCCCCGGCGTGTGCGATCGCCCTCCGCAGACCGACGACATCACCCTGCCGCGCCCGCTGGAACGCCACCATGGCGGCTGCCCACACCCGCCACTCAGCGGCGAACGGGTCCTGCGGCCGACCGTCGACGACCCCGTCCGTCGTCAGGTTGCCGGCGGCGCGAGACCCGCGCAGATCTCCCAACTGGGACGCACGAGTTTGCAGGGCGAAGGAGAGCAGCGCCGGTATCCGGTCGCCGCTGACCTTGCTGAAGCTCTCGTCCCGCCCAGCCCGCAGCAACGCCTCCACGGCCGTGTTCGAGTCCCCCGTCGCGGAGCTGGCGTTGGCGGCCTGCTCCACTATCCCCTCGGCCATGTCGAGAAACCCCGCGAGGCGCGGCGGAGCGTCGGCGCCAAGCGCTCGACCCAGCGTGATCAGGTGGCGCAGTCTCGGCAGGTCGAGCGCGTCTTCTGCCTCGCTGAAGCGAGCGAAGTCCGCGTAGACCAGCACCGTGGCGAGATGGACACGTGCGCGGGTCGTCGCGGACCCGCGGTTGTCCAGCACCTGGTCTGCTTCGTCAAGCGCGGCTACCAGGTGGTCGAGGCTTGTCTGCGCTGCGGCTGCCTCCTGGGCGGCGTCATACTCGAGCACTTCTGTGGCGAGGACCAGACGCGTGGTGTGCGCCGCCAGGACGTCGTCGTCGGTGCCCGCAGCGGCGAGGGCGTGTTCGACAGCGCGGGCGGCGGCGTCGCGGCTGGCCTGGCTCCGGGCGAGCTGCCAGTTCAGCCGGTGGGTCTCGGCGAGCTGCCGCCACCCGGGCGCCTGGTGCCCGATCGAGGGTAGGGCCTGCTCCAGCAGGGTGACGGCCTCCGCGAGGCCGCTCGGGTCGCTGGCGTGTTCCGCACCGCTGCGCAGCAGCTCGGCGAGGGTGACCGCGACGGTCGGATCCGCGTCATCCTCGGCGACGGTTCGCCAGCTCCCGATCGCCTTGTCGAGGTCACCGGAATCTTCGCCGAGGTCCCACAGCACCTCGCATGCCGTGGCCCGGCAGCGGTGCAGGCTGAGCCAGCCGGGCTGCCCGGGCCCGCAGGCGTCGATGCCACGGTCTGCCACGGTGGCGGCCAGCTCCACACTCCTGGGGTCCTCCCGCAGTCCGGCCATGTCCAGATGGGCCGCCGCCAGGTCGGCAGAGGCGGTGGCGTACCCCGGAGTGAGGTCCGGTGGCAGCTGCGCGAGGGCGGCCGAGAGGACGTCGATGCCGTGCTCCAGATCCTGCTCCCGCTCGCCGCCGCAGTCGTACCGGGCCAGGAGCGCCATCCCGCGAACCATCTGCACGTACGCGGCGAGATCGGTGGCCGTGGCGCTCACGCGAATGGCCTCGATCGCGGCCACCACCTCGTCCGCGTCCGCCGCGGCGGCCTGGGGAGGTCGCCCGTCGTCCAGGCACCGCCCCAGGAACCGGTCCCAGGTCGCCTCGAGCAGGTCCACCGCCACGAGGTCACGCTCGGGATCATCGGCCGGCCAGCCCTGATAGGCGGCGGTCAGATGACCGATGGCCTGGTCGTGGTCGGTCGAACGCGCACCGAGGCGTGCCCGTTCGGCATGGGCCACGCCGAGCCCCGCGTGCCAGAGCACCGTCTGATCGTGGTGTGCTGCGCCGTCGATCGCGCGGTCGAGGTGCGCGATCGCGACGGTGAGGAGACCCTCGTCCGGCTCCGCCTCGTACCACTCCAGGTACGCCTGCCCGAGCATCCCGGTCAGTTCGGCGAGGTCCACGTCGGGCGGCGGGTCCGCGATGAGCGCGATCAGGTGGGCGACCCACTCGTCGAGGGGCACACTGTTCGTGCTGTCCACGGTGGTCACCCGCTCGCGCTCACCTTCTCGTCCCGGGCCGCCGGCACCCGTGTCACCACCGGCACCGCGAGGGTGACCCAGTCGCAGGCGCTGTCCGCGGTGCCCCCGGCGTCGCGGTGCACGGCGGCCAGACCCAGTCGACCCAGCAGGCCGGTCACGGCGAGCGGTGCCCGCGTCCGGCCGGGCCAGGCCTCGTCGACCGCGGGCAACTCGAACGGCGACGAGCTGAATTCCTTCTCCGCGGCAAGCAACACCAGCCAGTCCTGGGTGGTGGCACCTTCTTCGACCGGCGTGCCGACCGGGAGCCGCAGCTCGACGGGCCGCCCGTACAGCGCCGCGCCGACGCGACCGGGCGCGACCTGGGCGCCGGGGAAGAGCCCGGCGTGGACGCGGTGTTTCTCCGTGATGTTCAACAGTACGTAGTACAGGGGGCGGTCACTGTCGTTGCGGAGGCGTACGAAGATCGTCGGCGGTACCCAGCGCCCGTGCTCCTGCCGGTACCGCAGGTGCACGGCGCCGTCCTCGCTCGGACGCAGCGCGGGTCTGTCCAAGGGTGCGGTGAGCTCGCCCGGGAACGCGTCGACAAGCTCCACGGATACCGCGTCGACAAGCGCGGAGAACGGATTCACCAGAGCTTTGACCCGACGAACTCGGGCCAGGTGCTCAAGTGCCGCCGCGACCCGACGGCCACCGTCACGCTGAACGTCGGTCATCTCGTCGCAGAGCGCGGTGCCCTCCCCGTCGCGGATCCGCACCCGGCCCGGCTCGCGGACGTCGATGACCAACTCCGGCGTCCGCATCTCGTGACTGCGCGCCGTGCGCAGATGAGGAGACGGGCCGCCACCGGGCCCCAACGTCGCCAGCGCCGCCAGCACCTGATCCCCCGTCGGCGCGTGTTCGCCGTCGACACCGACACTGACCGCCGGGGTGGGCACCCGGCTGACGACGACCGGGTACTGGAGATCCTCGTCGGGCTCCCAGCCGAGCGGTCGGACGACGCTGCGCTCCGGGTGGACCCGCACCACGCGCGCCTCCCGCAACTCCGGGCCGGGTACGGCCACCCGGACGTCGTCGTTGTCGGGACCGACCGACAGCCCGTGGCAGGAGCCGGCATCGATCTCCCAGTCGCCCCGGGCGCGCCGCATCCGCATGCCGGTCGCCGACGGCGTGATCCGACCGCCCAGGAACGGCTGGTCCGCGATGCCGGGAGTGACCGGCTGCAACTGGGGGACCTGTTGGTAGGCATGCCGTTCCACGTCGCACCGCGCGGCCGTCAACAACTCGCGGTAGGTCGCCGACGGGCCGAGCCGTCGCATGGCGCTCACCAGGGACCAACTGAACAGGCCGTGCTCTTCTCCGTCGGCCCACGTCTCGACGGCCGACTCCGCCGACGCGCAGGCGGCCAACTCGACATGCTCGACCGGGGGCAGGGCGGCGAGGCGGCGTAGCTCCGGCAGCAGCGAATCGATCTTCGGGGCGGTCGTCAACGGCGGCACGGCCCGAATCGTGTCGCGGGTGACGCCGAACGAGTGACAACTGTCGGCCACGACGACCACGTGACACCCGGTCACGGCGATCCCGCTGAGCAACAGGGACAGTTCCTTGTCCCAGAGATCGGCCACGTCGCCGTGGCGGCTGTCGTGACAGAGCAGCGTCTGCATCGTCCCGCTCGGCTCCAGGTGCCACAGCCCGTCGGGGACCTTCGCCCGCGACCCGTGGCCGCTGAACCAGAACAGCGCGGTGTCGCCCGGCCCGGCCTGGCCCAGGTGGTCGCGTAGTCCGGTGACGACCGCGTCCCGGGTGGCCTGCTCGTTCTTCAGGACGCGGAGGTCCGGTCGCCCGTGGCCCCGGACACGGACGCGCAGGAACTCCTCCACCACTCGCACGTCGTTGCCGCACCCCTGCAGCGGCGAGGCGGCCAGATAGCGATCGATCCCGACCAACAGCGCGAACACCCGCCTGGTCATGTCGCGTTCCCGGTCGGAACGTGCAACCAGCTGTGCTCGACGAACTGCTTCTCGGGCAGGTCGACGGTGACCTCGGTGAACGCGTCGGGCAACGGCGGCAACGCGGAGTGCCGGATGACGTCCCGGTACAGCACGTCGGGGAGGCCGAGGACGTAGTCGACGCCAGGGTTGTCCCGCAGCGCCGCGCGCAGTGGAGGGCTGTCGAGGATCCGGTGCACAGCTATCGCCGCGGCACCGACCCAGCCACTGTCGGCCGGCTTCATCAACCCCCGGTGCAGGGCGACGCGCAGCCGCACCCGCTCCGCCGGACCGAGACCGATGTTCGTTCGGCGCAGGGCGTCGGCCAGGCCACCCACCAACCGCGGGATCACCGTGGACTCGTCGATGCCGACGGGCAGGACGGCGAACTGCCCGTCGCCCTGGGCCTGCACCGCCACCGCCGATTCGTCGAGACCGGCGGCACGACGCGCGTCGGCGAGCGCTCGTACCAGCCAGGACTGGGTGCGCTCGGCCAGATGGTTCGGTCGCTGGCTGTAGCTCGCCACGTCCGCTGCCATGCAGAGGCGCACGGCAGCGCTGCTCGCTTCGACGTGTCCCGGTAGGGCCTCCTGGAACACCACGGCGTCCCGGAGGGTCGCCTGCCGTCGGATGGCCCGGTCGCGCCAGGTCCCCAGCGTCTCGACACGCAGTCCGATGCGCCCGGACAGGACCGTCACCGACGCCGGCACCTCGACGAGCGCGTGCATGCCGTACGTCAGCGGAAGGAACATCCGCCCGGACGGGTCGGCGTAGGTCCAGCCGAATCGGTGCCGGTGCATGCCGAAGGACCAGGCCCGGGGGCGACCGGCTCGCGGGGCCATCCGCGCCAACCAACCCGGCCGGGCGACACCAGCCAGGACCGCACGGTCAGCCGCGACGGTGACCGGGCGCGGCGGGCCCTGACCGTAGGTCAGCCCGAGCGCCCCGCCGTCGCTGTCCAGCCGCACAGCGACCGCGTCCTCGGTGTCGAAAGCGATCTCGAAGCGGACCGACGTGTAGCGCCGGCCGTCCGCCAACTCGTCCAGGTCGAACGCGGCCAAGAGGCCGAAGTATCGACGTCCGGACACCTCGGCACGCAGCCTCAGCGGCTTCGGCAGATCCTCCCCCGCCACCGGAAAGAGCAGCGGACGACCGCAGGTGACCCCCGTGGGCCCGAACGACGAATCCGGTTCGTCGGGATCCCGGTTCTGGCTCGGTCGCAGTAACGAGCGAGCCAGGACGTCGGACGCCCGCAGCGGCTCGTCCTCGGGCAACGCCCAGTCGTCCCCGGTCATCTGTCCTCCAGCTCAGTTGGTCGATCACTATCCGGCGAGATCGGATCAGTAGTGGCGGATCAGCTGACTGACCGAGTCGTCCATGCCGCGCCTGTCACGCCGGCGTTACGACCGATATCCCGGTCACCGTTCCGCGCCCGTTACGACCGAGCACGTCCATACCAATTGGCGAGGAGCCCGATCATTACCGACCGACCGCACGGCCGAACAGGTCTGTCAGCCAGCCGACAGGCGAAGCATTCGGTCGGGTGGGCGATCCCTCGCCCTTTCGTACACATCTTCATAATCCCCCGGGTCGCCGGCGGAAATCCCGTACTAATCCGGGATCGCGCGGCCGGGCAGGTGCGAGAGTCGGACGCGTCGGCGTACGCGAGGGGGAGCCAGTGGGAGCACGAACGTCAACAGGCCCACCACGATCGTTGGTCGGTGCCGCGACCGTCCACCATCGAGCCGTTGCAGGCCGCAGCCCGGTGCCCCAGACTTGGCGGATCATCAGGGGTGTCGGCGGGCCGGGCGAGGTGGCGGTGGACGGTGTCGTACGACGCTCGGACGCGCCACCCGCGCGAGGATTCCTCGCCCGACTGCCGAGCGCCATCCGCGA
This sequence comes from Micromonospora sp. NPDC049175, assembly GCF_043197345.1. Taxonomy (NCBI): domain Bacteria; kingdom Bacillati; phylum Actinomycetota; class Actinomycetes; order Micromonosporales; family Micromonosporaceae; genus Micromonospora; species Micromonospora sp. NPDC049175. The sequence goes on from NZ_JBICSY010000006.1 coordinate 576,948, forward strand.
GGAACTACTCGGCCGCGGCCACGCCTGCCGCTACGAGCCGGGCGACCTCCTGCTCCTCGAGGGTGGCACCGACACGTACGTGATTTTCCTGATCAGTGGTTTCGTGAAGGTGACGAACAACGTGGAGGGCGTGGAGGCGTTGGTCGCCATTCGCGGCGCGGGCGACCTCGTCGGGGAGTCGGCGGCCCTCGCCGATCTGCCCCGCATGGCCAGCGTCACCGCCTGCGGCGTGGTGACCGGGTGCCTGGTCACCGCCGAGGCCTTCCGCCACGTCCTCAACCGGCATCCCGAGGCCGCCCGGCTGGTCACCACGACCGTGGCCGAGCGACTGCGCTGGGCCAACCAGCGCCGCGCCGACTTCGTCGCCTACCCGGTGGAGATGCGGGTGGCCCGGGTCCTGGCCGAGATCGCCCGCACGCACGGACGGCAGGCTGACGACGGCAGCGTGGTCATCGACGTGCCGTTGAGTCAGCCGGAGTTGGCGACAATGGTCGGCGCGGCGGAGGCTACCGTCCACAAGGCGTTGCGAGCGCTGCGGAAGGCGGACCTGATCCGCTCCGGTTATCGCCGTATTGCGATTCTGGATCCGGCTGCCCTGCGGCGGATGGCCAACGAGCCTCCCGACCGGATCTCGTAGCCGAACGTTCGTCCGGGTCGCATGATCGGTGCTGGACCGACCCCACTTTCGATATCCGTTCGGTCGAGCCTTCGACACCTTTGGTCGACGCGACGACCGCTGCACCGCGGCAAACATTCATAACGTCACATTGAGCACCACGAACCTATCCCTATTCATGCCTCCTCCATGCCGCACATCCCAGTACCGTGCACGGGATCGGCCGGGAAGAGAACGTCGCCGCTGACCGATCCTCCGGATCCGCATGGCGGTCACCTCCCCTACTCGTCACGTGGACCGGAGACAATGACTGATCTGAGCGGCCTGCACAGGCAGATTCACCGCACCCACGAGCTGGTCGCCTCCCTGGGGCAGGCCATCGGCCAGGTCGACACCCGGGTCGGCGTCCTCGGGCAGAAACAGGAGGCCGCCCGGAGCGATCTCCTCCAGCTCCGGGCGGATTTCGCGGAGTTCGTGGAGCAAGCCCACCGAGACGCACGTGTCAGCGACGCCAACCTGAAGATCCTCAAGCTCAAGGGCGAGCTGGAGCACCAGTTCGGTCACCACGACGTGGTTCGTCGCACAGCGGTGGGCATGCTGCAGGCGTTCGACCTCGGGCTGGTGCGCGAGGAGACGGTCCGTGCCATCGGTGAACAGCTGATGGTGCAAACCCCTCGGTACTGGCTCGCCCCGGTGCTGGTGGCGCTCGCGGCGTGGTCGGGAGACGACCCGGACCGGTGCGTCCGAGCGGTGGAGGAGGCGTACCGGCGGTCGCCGGGCCACACGTCGCTGTTTCTGACGCTGGTGCTTCGACGGCAGGGGCGACGATCCAGCGCCGTGCGATGGCTGGAGCACTACCTCGAGGCGCAGGACCCGGCGGCACTCCACCGCGAGTTCGCGGTCGTTCTGGAGGCGGTCGCCCAGGGCGCCTTCGGCCCGGGTGGCCTGGAGGTCGTCCGGGGCCGGGTCGACGGCTGGCACCGCCTCCTGCTGGACGACGAGGCCGTGACGCTCGCCCAGGTCAACCGCTGGCGTCGGGAGATGGAGACACACGTCCAGCCCGACGCGGTCGCGAACGACTTCCCACGCCTGGCCCAGGCCTCGCCGGAATGGCCCCAGTTGCACCGCGCCCTGGCCTGCGCCGAGGCACACCAGTCGATCGTCGACAGCTACCGCGAGTTGATGAACGCGGACGTGCCGCCGAGCAGCGGCATCGAGGATGCCATCGACGACATCCTCGATCAGTTGGTCGAGGAGTACGACTTCGAGGAACTGCCGCTACGCCGGGAACTCGTGGTCAACGAGGCGATCGTCGCGGCCCGCGGCAGCCTTACCGAGGCGCGGGCGGTTGAGCGTGAGTCCACCGCCCTGAACGACACACGGGACTACCTCACCATCCAGACGGAGTCGGCCCTCAATCCCGACGAAATCGGCGTGTCGACGCAGACCCAGCGGCTGGCGGTGGCCTTCTGCCATGACTGGATGAGCACGTCCCACGCGGCGTTCACCCGCGACTACCGCGTCGGGCTGCCCGGCGTGGTCTCGGTGACCTTCGACCTCACCGACAACCTCGGCCTGCCCGGGCTGCGGCTACCGCGGTGGACCGGCTCCTTCGATCAGCCGGTGAAGGTCCTGGAGCAGTCCCTGAGCGCGCACTGGAACCGACACACCGAGCGGTTCCTGAGTGGCCTCACGTTCGAGTGGCACAAGCGTGTCGTCGCGCCGGCGGTGGTGCTCCTCCTCGTCCTGCTGGTCGTGTCCGTCGTCGGCGTTCTGTGGTTGGGCATCCTCGTGACGCTCGGAGCTGGCGTGATCTGGGGCCTGGTTCTCAAGTCGCAGGCCGACGACGCGGCCGAGGAGCAGCGGAAGGCCCGCGAGCGCGTGGCGCGGGCCACGAAGAGGTCGCTGGTGGAGCTGCGAGCCGCCGGTGCGGAGCTGAGCGACTGGACGAGTCGGTTCAGCGCGGCGGACGCCAAGGAGGCGGACGTGAAAACCCTCATCGCCGATCTCGCCACGATCGGCGCCCCGAGCAGCCCGTACGAGCGGCGTGTGGTCGGCCGCCTTGAGGAGGCATGACATGACAGCTCAGGATCCAACGACCGATGCCGCGTCCGACGCGCCGGAGGAGGCCGGGGCGCAAAGCGTCCCGTGGGCGCGTCAGCCGAACCCGGCGAGGCGCCGAACGACGAGTCGCGCCCGACAGATCGTCGAGACGCTTCCCGACTGGGAGCCGATGCCGCCGGGTGTGGCCGTCCGCCGGCCCCGGCAGGACTGACGCGTGGCAGTCACCGGCAGCGGCTACCAGGCCTGGGTAACGTTCCTGGACCGGTGGCGAGCCGGCCAGGCAGACGATGCGCGAGAGCTTCCGCTCCTCGCCGAGCAGGACTATCCGGCCGACAGTTGGTCTCGGCTGATCCGACGGATGACGGAGGTGTTGGCGTCCCGTCTGCGCGCCTGGGCCGACGGGCTCCTCCGTGCCATGGCCGAGGCCAGGGACGAGTTCGAGGTGGCACGTGCGCTGACGCAGTCCCGGCAGGGCCTCGCCGTCATTCGGGCGGTCGCGGCTCATCCAGGTCTGCCACCACAGCTGTCGCGCCAACTCCTCGACGCGGTGAACGAAGCGATCAGCGCTGCCCAGCAGGCGCTGCTGGACAACATCGAATCGGCCCGCCGTGCCGGCGTGGACGACCGGATCGTCCAGGCCCGGCTCCGCACCCTTCGCGACAACCCGATCACCGTGCACACCGCAACGGCTCCGCGGCGCACCGACGCCTGGTCGTGCGACCCGTCCCGGCCACCGCGCCGGCAGATCCTCATCGATCCCCCGCCTCTGCGTCCCGAGGAGTAGCGTGTCCCATTACGACGAGGCCCGCCGGGATCTCGACAGTTACATCGCCGCCCGGGTCCCGCTCATCGGCATCCGCAGCGCCGAGCAGTCGCGCGCGACCCGCCTCCTGCGGGAAGCCGCCGCAGCCCCGCGCAGAGCCAGCTTTCCCTTCTGGATCTACACCCGGGCCACCGGCCTGCGGGACCTGCGGACCAACAGCCCGGTCCAGGAGGACCGGTCGCTTGTCGCCGCCATGGAATTCGCCGCGGCCCAGGTGACCCGGCGGGCGCAGGCCACGATCGTGTTCGTCGAGCCGGACGACCTCAGCGGGGACTCTCCCGTCACCCGGCACATCGCGGAGCTGGCTCGCCTCGCGGACACCCAGTCCGGCAGCATTGTGCTGATCACGGACACGCCGATCTGGAGCGGTCTGCAACGCCTCGGGATGAGCATCTCGCTCGATCCGCCAAATGCCGCCGAGATGTACGGCATCGTCGTCGAGTTCCTCAAGGAACAGCAGGGCGCCGTCACCATCGACTGGGCCGAGGCGGAAGCCCGGCGCGCCGCCGAGTTCCTCGTTGGAGTGCCGGAGGGTACCGCCATCAACATCCTGGCGACCATGGCCGCCGCGGGGCGGCTACGGCGAGAGGACGTGGACCGCCTCGCCGAGATCAAGGACAAGCACTTCTCGGATCTCGCGGGCCTCGAACGCGTCCCGCTCGGCCAGAACGATCACAAGATCGGTGGACTGAGCTCCCTGCGCACCTGGTTGGACCGCCGTCACCAACTCATGCTCGCCGACCTGCGTGGCGCCGGGCTGCGTCCCCCCAGGGGGGTGCTCCTGGTCGGCGTACCCGGATGTGGCAAGTCGCTGTCCGCCAAGGCGGTGGCGGCCCAGTGGCGGTTGCCTCTCTACCGCCTCGACTTCGCCGCCATCCTCGGCATGTACGTGGGGCAGTCCGAGGCTCGGCTGCGCGAGGCGCTTGACCTGGCCGACCGGACGGCCCCCTGCGTCCTCTGGATCGACGAGATCGAGAAAGGGCTGGCCGGGCAGCACGACTCGACAGGTGTCGGCCGCCGCCTGGTGGGGCAGTTCCTGTTCTGGCTACAGGAGTCGCCCTCCCGTGTGTTCGTCGTGGCCACCTCGAACGACATCCGGTCGCTACCGCCGGAGCTGCTGCGCAAGGGGCGATTCGACGAGCTCTTCTTCGTCGACCTCCCCGACGACGCGGATCGGGCCGAGATCATCCAGCTCTATCACCGTCGGTACGTCCACGAGGAGGTTCCCCCGGACCTGCTGGAGAGGTTGGTGGCCCTCTCCGACGGGTTCGCCGGCTCCGACATCGAGTCCGCACTCGTCGAGGTCGGGTACGAGGTGATGCTGCTGGAGGGCAAGGGCACCGTCCGGGCGGACTTCGTCGTCGACACCTTCGTCAACACCAATCCGCTCAGCCGCACGCACCCGGAGGAGATCGCGGAGATCCGGGCCTGGGGCCGCGATCGGGCGGTGCCCGCCGGCGCGGCCGGAACTCCCGGCACGTCCGGTCCTGGCGCCCGCCGTCGAGTGATCGTTCCTGGCGACGCGTAACTCGGAGGATGAGATGAGCAGCGACAACCAGCCCGACCGTGGGGCGATCTGGAACGTCCGTGACCTCGTCGGGGACCTGGCCGACGAGGTGCCTCCGGCGCCTGCTCCGCGGACGTCGGCTCGTCAGCTTCCGGCGACCGGCGACTCCTCCTCGGCCCGCCCCGGCGACGTCGGCGACGACTCCGCTGGGCGCCCGGTCGACATCGCCGCCGAGGTGCCCGCCGCGAGGGCAGCCGACCCGCCGTGGCGGGGCGAGCTGCTCGGCGCCGAGGTGATGCCCGCGAACCCGAGCGGGACCTCGATGCGGACCCTGACCGTGTGGGCGGGGATCGCACTTGTGGCGGTGCTCGTGGTGGCCGTCGCGGTGGCCGTGGGGCAGGACGGTGACGCCCAGCCAGGATCGTCTTCCGTCGGTGCGGTCCCGACGGAGCCCCGCGAAACTTTCGTCGACGGGGAGCCGGGCGGTCCCGTCCCTTCGGAGGAGCCGATCCCCTCCGCCACGACGATCCTGGATCCGGAGGACGAGGCCCTGTCGGCACTGCACGAGCTGAACGGTCAGGACCTGCCCACGGTGTCGCTCGAAGGCCGGTACGCGGCACAGCTCGCGTCGAAGACAGTGGGCATCGTGGATCCGAACCAGGTCGCGGAGAACGGTTCACACACCTTCTACGCACAGGACATCCTGGCCGAGCACAACCGACTGCGGCAGATGTTCACCGGCGAGGCCCGGCTGGTCCTGCTGCTCAGCACGGACTACGGACGACAGCAGCTACTCGGTGGCCAACCCCTCTGGGTCACGTTCGCGCTCGTGCCGGACTCCTCGAAGGAGGGTGTCGCGACCTGGTGCGCCGCGCAGTTCCCGTCACTCAGCGCGGAGGCACTGGAGAATCAGTGCGTGCCGCGCCGGCTGAACCCGCTCGGCGCATCGGCTGGCTGACTCCGACCGGGCCGAGAGGTGTGTGCGGGTAGGGTCCCAATCATGACGATTCCCCACCTTGCGGCAGCCGACGGCACCACCCTGCCGGCGATCGGGCTCGGCACGTACCGGCTGAACGGCTCGGCGGGCGTCGACGCGATAGGTCAGGCGATCCGGGCGGGCTACCGGTTGATCGACTCGGCGGTCAACTACGAGAACGAGGGCGCCGTCGGTCGGGCCGCCCGGTCGGCCGGTGACGTGCGGGACGAGCTGGTCGTCACCTCGAAGCTGCCGGGGCGGCACCACAGCTACGACGAGGCGTTGACCACCATCGAGGAGAGCGTCTTCCGCACCGGCCTCGACCGGGTCGACCTCTACCTGATCCACTGGCCGAACCCCAGTGTCGACAGGTACGTGCAGGCGTGGCGGGCGCTGATCGAGGCGCGTGAGCGCGGTCTGGTCCGGCACATCGGTCTCTCCAACTTCCTGCCGGAGCACATCGACCGGCTGGTGACCGAGACCGGGGTGCCGCCGGTGGTCAACCAGATCGAGGTGCACCCGTACTTCCCGCAGCAGGAGGCGCTCGACTACCACCGCGAGCACGGCATCCTCGTGCAGGGCTGGAGCCCGCTCGGCCACGGCAACGACCTTCAGAAGCACCCGGTCATCGGGGAGATCGCGGACGCGCACGGCGTCAGCCCGGCGCAGACGATCCTCGCCTGGCACGTGGCCCGCCAGGTGATCCCGCTGCCCAAGGCCGCCTCCCCGCAGCGGCAGGTGGAAAACCTGGACGTCTTCGGCATCACGCTCACCGACGCGCAGGTCGAGGCCATCACCGCGCTGGGCCGCCCGGACGGGCGTCTCGCGGACCAGGACCCGGCGGTGTACGAGGAGTTCTGACCGACCCCACCCGCCGACGGGCGGTGGGCAGGCCGCTGCGAGGTGCGTCGCCCGGGCCGGGAGCGGCCCGGGCGACGCGACACTTGTTAGACGAGGCCGCCGAGGGCCGGGTCGCTGATGCTGTCCTTGCCGTTCTCCACATGACCCGCGCAGCGGTACGCGAAGTCGGCGTCGCCGGCGACGTGGACCGTCAGGTCGTACCAGCCGTGCGTGCGGGCGAGCGCCCACGTGGCGCGCTCGGTCGCGCCGGGGCGCAGCGACAGCGTCACCGGACGGGCGTGGTACCCGTCCCGGACGGTCACCTCGACCCGCTTCGACCCGCGGTTGGTGAGCGTGAGGGTGAGCTTGTCGTCGCGCTCGTGGTACTCGGGGGTGACGTCGAGGTGGGAGCGACCGTCGGTGAACCGGCGGAAGAACCCGTTCGGCCCGTGCACCGACAGGTCGTACCCGGAGGTGACCGGCCAGGTGTCCGTGAGGTGCTTGCCCGGCTCGACGGTGTAGGTGCGCGGGGCGTCCACGCTGTTGGCCTGGCGGACCTGGAAGACCGCGGCGACCCCGCCTGCGTTGCGGAAGTCGATCCGGAGCGCGCGGCCGTCGACCCGGGCGTCGGCGTGCAGGGTGTACGGGATCGCGCGTGCCGAGCGTACCCCGTGCTCCTGCTTCGGTAGCCGCTGGTCGGCCGGCGGGACCGGCACCTCGTCGGGGTGCCGGACCAGGTCCTCGGGCTTGAAGTCGTCGGTGTCGGGCAACCTGACCTCGCGCGAGCGGTTCGGGTGCCGGAAGTCGAAGGCCGTGGTCAGGTCGCCGACCACGGCGCGCCGCCACGGGGTGATGTTCTGCTCGATCAGGTCCGGGCGACCGTGCCCGAACCGCGCCTCCAGGAACTTGATCAGTGAGGTGTGGTCGAAGACCTGCGAGTTCACGTAGCCGCCGCGCGTCCACGGCGAGACGATGACCATGGGTACCCGGATGCCGAGGCCGTACGGCCCGGCCGGGTGGTCGGCGTCGCCGGGGAAGATCTCGTTCGTGGTCGGCACCGTCGACTGCCCGTGTTCGCGGGTCTGCGGGGGCGTCGGCGGGACCACGTGGTCGAAGAAGCCGCCCTCCTCGTCGTACGTGATGAAGAGCGCCATCTTGCTCCACACCTCGGGGTTCGCCGCGAGGATGTCGACGACCTGGGAGATGTACCAGGCGCCGAACGCCGGCCCCCAGTTCGGGTGCTCGGTGTAGGCCTCGGGCGCGGTGATCCAGGAGACCTCCGGCAGGCGTCCCGCCTCGACGTCGGCGCGGAAGTCGGCGAGCAGCGCCTCCGGGTCGCGACCCTGGGTCCTGATCTCCGTGCCGGTCTTCGCCTTCTCGGCGAGCGGTGTTCCGGGCTGCGCGTTCTGGTAGGTGTGGAAGTAGAGCAGCGAGTTGTCGCCGTAGTTGCCGATGTACGGGTCGTTCGTCCAGCCCCAGGAGCCGGCGGCGGTGAGGCCGGTGCCGACGTCCTGGTAGATCTTCCAGGAGATGCCGTTGCGCTCCAGCCGCTCCGGGTAGGTCGACCAGTCGTAGCCGGCCTCCGCGTTGGTGATGACCGGGCCGCCGCCCCTGCCGTCGTTGCCGACCCAGCCGCTCCACATGTGGTAGCGGTTCGGGTCGGTCGGGCCCATGAGAGAGCAGTGGTAGCTGTCGCAGACGGTGAAGGCGTCGGCGAGCGCGTAGTGGTACGGCAGGTCCTGGCGGGTGTGGTAGGTCATCGCCGTGACGCCCTTGTTCGGTACCCACTTGTCGAACCGGCCGTCGTTCCAGGCGGCGTGGCCGTCGTTCCAGCCGTGCGGCGGGTCCGGCAGGAAGGTCTGGCCGAGGTCCTTCACCTCGGGGCGGAACGGCAGCAGCTCGTCGTCGCCGTTGGGCTGGTGCCACACGTCCCTGCCGGACGGCAGTGTCGCCGGATGGGGGTCACCGAAGCCGCGTACGCCGCGCAGGGTGCCGAAGTAGTGGTCGAAGGACCGGTTCTCCTGCATGAGGATGATGACGTGCTCGACGTCCCTGATCGAGCCGGTCCGGTTGTTCGCCGGGATGGCGAGCGCCTTGCTGAGGTCCAGCGGGAGCGCCGCGCCGATCGCGGGAACGCCCATCGCCTTGAGGAAGGTACGTCGATCCACCGTGCCCATAACTCCGCCTTTGTGCGATCTCGTCGAGAAACTGGCGACCGGAGGTTATCGACGATGCGTTGACGGCAGATGGCCGTAGTTAGTCGGTTTTGCGACCGTTCGACGACCGGCTCCGCGCCGCGCTCGGGCTCATCCCGTGCACCCGTTTGAAGGCCGCGCTGAAGCCGAAGGCGTCCGCGTACCCGAGGTGTCGCGCCACGGCGGCGACAGTCGCCGTGGATTCGGCGAGCATGTCGGCCGCCAGGGTCATGCGCCAGTCGGTCAGGTAGGTCAGCGGCGGTTCGCCGACCAACGCGGTGAACCGGGTGGCCAGTGTGGACCGGGAGACTCCCGCCTGCGCGGCGAGGCTGGCCAGGCTCCACGGCCGGCCCGGCGCGTCGTGCATGGCGCGCAGCACCGGACCGACCGTGTCGTCGCTCAACGCCCGGTACCAGCCGGGAGCCTCGGCCTCCGGCTGGTCGAACCAGTCCCGCAGCGTGCACACCAACAACCAGTCCAGGAGACGGTCCAGCACGACCTGCCGGCCGGGCCGACCCGCGTCGAGCTGCGCGTCCAGGTAGTCGCGTAGCGGGGCACAGTCCTGCTCGTCCGGGACGACAAGCACCGGCGGCAGCGCGCCCAGCAGTCGTTGGGGCACCAGACCCCGGACGTGGTAGACCCCGACCAGCAGCACCAGGCGGTCGGTGCGATCCGTGCCGGACGTGCCGGTGTGGCCACGCCGAACGTCGCGGAGTTCCCCGGGAGCGAAGCTCGACCGTGGCTCGGCGGAGAAGACGAACGGCGCCGGGCCGCGTACGGTCGCGGCCTCCCCGACCCGGACCAGGCGGGGCTTGTCGCTCTCGGGGTGCGAGATCCACCCCTCGCCGCGCATGGGGACACAGAGCGTCAGTGGGGCGCCGTCGGTGAACCGCAGCGCACCCGGCGGGGTCAGCACCGACCGGCCGAAGGCCGCACCCTCGGCGTGCACGCCCCGCAGCAGACTGTCGAACGGGTCCATGACATCGACGATAGATCGCCGCCGACGGGGCCTGGACGATCGGACATGCGCGGCGTACGACAGCACATGTACCGTGCGCGACCGGCCGCGTTGACTGTGGTCATGACGACAGACGCGGGTTCGATCCTCGTGCTCGCCGGGACCGGTAAGACCGGTCGTCGGCTGGTGCGGACGCTGCGAGCGGCGGGTCAGCAGGTCCGGGCCGCCTCCCGCTCCGGTGAGGTGCTGTTCGACTGGTCGCGGCAGGCCACCTGGGGACCGGCCCTGGCGGGGGCCTCGGCGGTCTACCTGTTGGCGCCGGAGGACCCCGCGCTGGCCGCCGGCTTCGTGGTGCAGGCGGTGGACTCGGGCGTCGGCCGCTTCGTGGCGCTGTCCGGGCGTGGCATCGACCGGGTCGGTGACTTCTCCCCGGGCATGGTCGCCGCGGAGGAGGCGGTGCGGAAGTCCGGCGTCCAGTGGACGATCATCCGGCCGAACAACTTCAGTCAGAACTTCAGCGAGGACCTGTTTCGCCAACCACTGCTCGACGGTCGGCTGGCCCTGCCGATGGGCGACACCCCGGAACCGTTCGTCGACGCCCAGGACATCGCCGACGTGGCCGCGACGCTGCTGACGTCACCCGGGCACCACGAACAGGTGTACGACCTGTCCGGTCCGCGCGCGCTCACCTTCGCCGAAGCGGTGGCGACGATCGCCGCGGCGTCCGGGCGGTCGATGCGCTACGTGGAGCTGACGGCGGAGCAGTACCAGGCCGAGCTGCTCGCCGAGGGTTATCCGGAGGAGGCCGCGACGGCGCTGAACACCCTGTTCGCCGGGATGCGGGCGGGACATCTCGCCGAGCCGACCGACGGGGTGCGGCGAGTCCTCGGACGGGACCCCCTCGACTTCGACAGCTACGCCGCTCGGGCCGCGTCGGCCGGCGCGTGGTCGTAGCTCCGCAGGCGGCGTAACGGGTGATCTGCCCGCATACTCCGAGCACCCCGACGTACCGTGAGGACGTGCCGACGAGAGACGTACTCACCAAGGCTGACCTCGCCGAACGACGCCGCTCGGCGCTCGGGACGGCCGATCCGCTCGGTGTCGCCGCCGACCTCGCCGAGGCGGCGGAGCAGGGCCGGCTGGAGGATCCGGACGACGCCGGCGACGCCCTGACCCTGGCCGCCGAGATCGCCGAGATCCGGGCGAGACCCGAGGCCGCCCTGCGGTACGCGGAGCGGGCCCTGGCGGCGTACCCGTCCGGGGACGACCCTCGCGCCGGGTTCGCGCGGGCGCTGCGGGCCCGGGCCCTGTTCCGGGCCGGCGGTCGCGACGACGAGGCGATGGCGGAGTTGACCTCGCTGCGCCCGTTGCTGCTCGTGCAGCCCGACGCCCCCGCCTACCTGAGTGCCGCGCTGGACGCGGCCGGTCGTTCGTCGACCGCCGAGACCTGGCTGAGCGAGGCGGTCGACACCCTGCTGGGCGAGCGCGCGACAGCGGCCGGGACGTCCGGGCAGGCGATCACCGCGACCGACCCGGTGGCGGATCTCGGCCCGCCGGACGCGCCGGGTGTCCTCTTCTTCCTCCTGCAACAACGGCACCGGGTACGCCGGAATCTGAACCTGCCGCACGACCGGCAGGACGATCTGGCCGACCGGTTGGAGTCGCAGCTCGTGCGCCGGGCCGGAGAGCGCCGCGACGCCGCGTCGGACCTGCTCTTCTGGCCCCGGGCCGAGTTCGATCGGCTGCTCGCGGAGCACGCGACGCTGAGCGAGGTGTACGGGCCGGACTGGGACGCGCATCGGGGCCGGCTGGAGACGGAGCTGGTCCGGCTGCGCGGTGCCGGTCAGGCCGGGCTGGGCGTGTTCCGCGCCACCGTGGACGGACTGAACGCGTTCGCCGGTCGACGGGACGGCGACCCGAGCGACGCGGCGGTCCGGGCCGGCTACGCGGCCGAGGTGCAGGCGCGACCCAGCACGCGGGTCCCCTGGCCACCGGAGCGCAACGACGCCTGCTGGTGCGGCTCGGGCCTCAAGTACAAGAAGGACTGCCTGCCGCGCTCCCGGTAGGCGGGGGCACCGGCCTCGCCCCGGTTGCGACATAATCCCGAGTGTGGCGAAGGGTGGACGGCTGGGGATCGTCGGCGGAGTCGCGCTGCTGGTGGTGGCGCTCGTCGGTGCCGGTCTGTGGCACTATCTCCTCCGCCCGGACGACCCGACCCACGACAGTGCTGTGGCCGACGCCGCGAAGAAGGTCGACTGGGTCCAGTCCAGATTCGTGGCCGACCATCTCTACCAGGCCGACAAGTACGTGCACGCGGCCGGCCAGCACCCCGACGTCGCGGTGCTCACGGTCACTGGTGACACGCACTGGGGGACCGGCGTGACGCTGGTGCTGCGGGTGGCGGGGCACGGGGTGGAGATCGGCGCGGACGGCTCGGTGATCGACGAGAGTGACGAGGCGATCTGCTTCCGCCTGCGGCTGGGCCCGCGCGACGACCGCCGCGACGACGACATCGAGTGCCCGCCGGACGATCCCATCCAGGTCGCCGAGGACCCGTCGCTCTCCGGGGTCGACGAGCGGCTGAAGAGCGCTCTCGCCACAGTCGGCCCGGACGAGGCCGCGGTCCGCGCGGCGATCGACGGCCTGAAGCTGGACCCCGCCATCAGGACTGAGGTGACCGCGGAGGACGGCCGGGTCGGCGTCGCCCTGCGGGCCGCCCAGTACGACTGCCTCCTGGCCCGCGTCACCGGCAACGGTGCGGAGCTGTGGCGGCCGGCACGCATCCAGTTGGCCCCGGGTGAGCTGTCGTGCGACACGCGGACCTCGCTGAGCGGCTATTTCGGTAAGGGCCTCAGGTGAGTCCCGCTTCACCGGGAGTCCGCTGATGCGAGCCGGGTCGGCCCGTCGCGTGGCGGCGTCCACGGTCGCGGCGCTGCTGACGGCGCTCTGCGTACCCCTGGTGGTGCACCTGGCGCGGCAGGATCCGGCCCCGGTGCTGGCCCGGGCGGCGGCGCAGCAGGGCCCGGCGCCGGTGGCGAGTCGCGACCAGCAGCACTTCGCGGTCACCTGGGCCGCCAGCGCCGAGCGGCTGGGCGCCGGGCCCGCCGAGCGCAGCTACCGGCTCGTCGTCCGGACCAGCGTCGGTGGGGACGCCCTGCGGATCCGGCTGACAAACGCGTTCGGCGAGCACCCGGTCACGTTCGCCAGCGCCTACGCGGGGTTGCAGCGGCAGGGCGCGGAGCTGATCCAGGGCAGCAACCGGCCGCTGACGTTCGGCGGTCAGACCTCGGTCACCGTCCCGGCGGGCGAGGTGGTCATGAGTGACCCGCTGCCCGGCGAGCTGGCCGCGGAGAGCAACCTCGTCGTGAGCCTCCACGTCACCGGCGCGCTGGGCATGCGCAGCGGGCACATCCTGGCCCTCCAGACGTCGTACGCCAGCGCGGGTGATCACGCCGCCGAGGAGGCCGCGACCAACTGGGCCGAGACGCTCAGCTCCTGGTACTGGTTGGACGCCGTCAGCGTGCGGACGTCCACAGCGGTCGGCTCGGTGGTCGTCCTCGGCGACTCCATCACCGACGGGTTCGCCTCCAGCCCGGACACCAACCGTCGGTGGCCCGACTACCTGTCCCGGCGGCTCCACGCCACGCCGGACAGCCCGGTGCGGGGGGTGGCCAACGAGGGCATCTCCGGCAACAAGGTGCTCGCCGGCGGCGCCGGCCCGGCCGCGCTGCGCCGCTTCGACCGCGACGTGCTCTCCCACCCGGGCGTCGACACGGTGTTCGTCCACGAGGGGATCAACGACATCAAGGCCCACACCGGCGTCACGCTCGACGCCCTCACCGCCGGCTACCGGCAGTTGGTCGACCGGGCGCACGCGGCGGGCCGGTGCGTCGTCGGCGCCACGGTCATGCCCTACCGGGGCTGGCCCGAGTACGACAACGCGGGTGAGGCCGTACGCCAGGGCGTCAACGACTGGATCCGGCGCAGCGGCGTGTTCGACGCGGTGGTCGACTTCGACGCGGTCACCCGCAGTCCGCACGACCCGCGGGCGCTCCTGCCGCTCTTCGACAGCGGGGATCATCTCCACCCCAACGACAGGGGCATGCGGGCGATGGCGGATGCCGTCGACCTGGCCGTCCTGCGCTGCGACCGTTGAACCCTCCGGCCCCGGTGGGTCGCCGTGGCGGGCCGGGCCGGGGCGCCACTGGTGATCTCGGGGGCTGACACGCCCCGGCGCGACCGATACCGTCCATCTCTGGACGATTGACGTCCACCCGATGCCTCCGGAGGAGACGCCGATGTTCGAGGAGTTCATGGGCCTCCCCGCCCACCCTCTGGTGCTGCACGCCGCGGTCGTGTTCGTCCCGCTGCTGGCCCTGCTGACGGTCGGCTACGCCCTCGTCGCGCCCATCCGGCCGCACACCCGCTGGGTGCTGGGGCTGCTCGCCGTGGGCGCGCCGGTCGCCGCCCTGTTGGCGAAGCTCTCCGGGGATGCCTTCTTCGAGCGCATGCGCGCGGCCAACCGGATCACCCCCGAGTTCCTCCCGAAGATCGAGGCGCACCAGGAGTTCGGCGACATCACGTTCTGGGCGACCCTCCTGTTGGCGATCGTGGCGCTGGCGTTGGTCCGGTTCGTCCCGCCGCGGGCCGCCGAGGTGAACGCCACCGGTGACGGGCGGCCGGGTCGGGCGTTGACGGTGGTGTTGCAGGTGCTGTCGGTGGTGGCCGCCGGCATCGTCGTCTACTACGTCGTCCGCACCGGCGACTCCGGCGCGAAGGCGGTCTGGGAGGGCCAGTGACCCCTCAGGCGACCTCGTCGCGTACCCGCCAGGACACCGCGACGAGCCAGCCGGAGATGAGCACCGCTCCGACGGCGAAGCGGATGCTCGCACTCCCCTCGCTCCAGGGCAGGGCGGTGAGCACGAACGCGACGCCACCGCTGGCGGCGCTGTAGAGCGCCCATCCCCGGTGGCCCTGGCCGGCGAGACGTCGGGCGAGCAGCAGCCCGGCGGCGATGAGCGACAGGAACGCGGCCGCGCCGCACACCGTGTGCAGGATGCTGCCCGTGCTGGCCTGCTCGGGCAGCCCGCTCGGGGCGCCGGGTGGCCAGCCGAGCGCGGGATCGGGGACGAAGACTCCGCCGCCGACCATCGCCACCCCGTAGACGCCGACCAGCACCGGCACCACAGTCCCGGCCCGGCCCGGACGCAGTGCCCGCCACAGGCCCACCGCGGAGGCGACGGCCAGCACGCCGGTGCCCGCGAACGCGATGACCTGCAGCCAGCCGAGGTCACCGAGGGTGAGTGCGCTGACCGCGTGCCGGCGCAGGTCGAACCCGGATCGGGTGAACGCCTGCCCGAACGACAGGGCGGGGAAGAGAACGCCGGCCGCCGTGCCGCAGCCCAGCAGGAGTCGCGTTCGGCGGAGATGGGTCTCGGGGACTGTCGTCCGGGACGTCATTGACGTACCTCTCGGGTCGGCGTCTCGTCTCACCGTCACGACGAACGAGGCGAGCCCGGATCGACACCGCGACGCGGAACGGTGGTGCGGTCCGGCCGGGGCCGGGCCGCACCACCGCGTCGACCGTCAGCCGGCGTGGTACGCCCGGATGATGGTCTGGTCGATGCCGCTACCACCGTTCGCGGCGGCCTTCACCCGCAGCGAGACGGCCTGCCCGGCGGCGGCCTTCGGCAGGGCGAGCCGGTAACCGTCGCCGCTCGCGGTGACCCGGGCCGACGTCCAGGTGGCGCCGTCGTCCGTCGAGGTCCAGGCCCGCACCGACGTCACCTTCTGCGCCTTGACGCCGTGCGCCTGCCGGACGGCCAGCTCGGCGGTCGCGCCGGTGACGTGGTTGGCGGTGTCCATGGGCAGCGCGTAGTCCACCGCGAGCAGCGGCAGCGGGACGCTTCCCGTCCCGTCCGGCCCGGCGGACCGGAACGTCCAGGAGGTGGTGACCTTTGTCGAGATCGGCAGGATCAGGCTCGTGTCGACGTCGAGGTTCAGTCGGTAGTCCGCCATCTGCTGCGGCACTGTGAAGTCGGCGAGCGGCCGGTTCCGCTCGTCGACGAGCTTGCCGTCGCGGTACAACGACAGCTTGCGGTTCACGCCGATCGAGTCGCCCTGGAGGCAGTCGGCCCGCTGGTGCTTGTCGGTGAGGGTCACCAGGTCGATGTGCAGGTTGCCCCGGGTCCGCGACGGCGCGGTGGCGCAGCTGTGGCCGACGCCGGCCGGGTCGTCGTACCAGCCGGAGTGCAGCGGCTGCCGCGCCCAGACCTTGGCCTGCCGGCTGCCCGGCTGGTAGCTGCGGGGTGCCTCCTGGGCCGACAGGCCACCGTAGACGCCCTCGTCGGCCCAGAGGTAGCCGGGCGACAGGTAGTCGGTGCGGTACGGCGGCAGGTTGCCCTCGTGGGTCTCCGTCACCCACACCCCGTCCGGCGTGAAGCCGGTGCGGATCAGCTGGGTGGACATCCCCTCCGAGTCCGCCTGGTGGAACCGTTCCTCGATTCGGGCGAGTTTCGCCTGCTCCGCCGCGTTCACCCGGAACGCCGGATCGGCCGGTACGCCGAACGGGTACTCGTGCACCAGGTTGTAGCGGTACGGCTTGGCCGTGCCGGCAGGTGCGTCGAGGTTGACGGCGGCCCAGCTGCGGAGCGATCCGACACCGGGCTTCGGCAGGGCGGAGGCGCGGACGGCCGTCGCGGTCCCGTACCCGCTGACCTGGTTCCACACGGACAGCCCGTTCGCCGCGGTCTGCACGTTCGTGAGATCGGTCTTGGTGGCCTTGGTGGCGACGCCGTCGACGGTGGCCGTCACCGGCTTGGCGCGCGCCGGGTCGAGCGTCACGCCGCGGTTGCCGGTGACGGTCAGGTCGGTCTCGCCGACAAGTGTCGTCTCCAGCACGTCGCTGTCGACGTAGTAGGCGACCGAGGCGCCGAGCACCGAGTACCGGCCGGCCGGCACCCGCAGCGTGAAGTCGTCGCCGGGCGCACCGCCCGCCCCGCCGTAGAAGATCACCGGGTCGGTGAGGTTGGTGATCGCGAGGTTGATCCAGCTCTCCGCGCCGTCCTTCAGACCGGCAAGCGGCTTCGTGCGGATGGTCAGGTCGTAGCTGGGCTGCTCGACGTAGAAGCTCACCGGCGTGGTCGCGACAAGCTTGC
The DNA here is from genome assembly GCF_043197345.1 of Micromonospora sp. NPDC049175. Classification (NCBI taxonomy): domain Bacteria; kingdom Bacillati; phylum Actinomycetota; class Actinomycetes; order Micromonosporales; family Micromonosporaceae; genus Micromonospora; species Micromonospora sp. NPDC049175. Next base: position 594,084 of record NZ_JBICSY010000006.1, read on the forward strand.
GGCCGGCGGTGCGGGCGGTGACGGTGGCCAGGTAGAAGCCCGGCCGGGCGGCCAGCGCCGCGCGGTTGACCCGCAGGGTCGCCCCGGCGGTGGCGCCGCGTGTGAGTGTCACCCGGTTCGTCGACAGCGACGCCGCGCCGCGCGGCACCGGCTGGCCGTCGTGGTTGACCACCGACACGTCGAGGTCGAGGACGCTCGTCGCCGGGGTGGCCGCTCCGGTCCAGCTCAGCTTCGCCTCGCTGGTCCCGGACTGCGGGTACGCGAAGGTGCCGAGGTTGACCACCGCCTGGTCGCTGGTCGGGCCGCCGAGGGCGCGGGCCGCGTTGAGCCGGCCGGCACCGACGGCGTACGCGTCGACGCCGGTCAGCGGGTCCGCGGCGCCGACGAGCGCGGCCTTGATCTGCGCGCCGGTCCAGTCCGGGTGCCGCTGGACGAGCAGCGCGGCGGCGCCCGCGACGTGGGGGCTGGCCATCGAGGTGCCGCTGATCGCCTCGTAGTGCGTGTCGATCGGGTCCTGCAGGTTGGTGCCGGCGGCCCGCGCGGCGACGATGTCGACGCCGGGTGCGACAAGCTCCGGCTTGGCCACGTTGCTGGTGATGAGCGGCCCTCGGCTGGAGAAGTCGGCGAGCTTGTCGTCGCGGTCGACCGCGCCGACGGTGAGCGCGCTGGCGGCCGAGCCCGGCGAGGAGATGGCCCCGCCGCTGTTGCCGGCGGCGATGACGAACAGCACGCCGGTCTGCTTGCTCAGGCCGTCGACGGCGAGCGAGAGCGGGTCGTTGCCGTCGTCCGGGTCGCTGCCGCCGAGGCTCATGTTGATGACGTCGGCCCGGGCGGCGGCCCACTCCATGCCCGCGATGATCCCGGAGTCCTCGCCCGAGCCGCGGTCGTCGAGCACCTTGCCGATCACCAGCTTGGCGTCCGGCGCCACGCCGCGACGCTGCCCGTGCGCGGCCGCGCCGGTGCCGGCGATCGTCGACGCGACGTGCGTACCGTGGCCGTTGTGGTCGACGGCGTCACCGCCCTCGGCGGTGAAGTCGGACCTGTCGACGACCCGGCCGACCAGGTCCGGGTGGGTGAAGTCGGCGCCGGTGTCGAGCACCGCGACCCGGACGCCGGCGCCGGTGTAGCCGGACTTCCAGGCCTCGGGTGCGGCGATCTGTCCCAGGTTGCGGTCGAGGTCCCGCTGCTGTCCGCCGCCGGTCAGCGCGGTCGCGCGGACCTTGCGGTCGAGCCAGACCTTCTTCGCGCCGGCGAGCAGCGAGGTGGTCGCCAGCTTCGCGGTGGCCGGGCTCTTCTTGGGTACGCGGCCGGCCACCGCGCCGATGCTGGGCAGCGGCAGTACGTCGCCGAGCGCGGCGACCCGGGCGGACGCGGTGGCGGGCTGCACGATGAGCGGCAGCTCCGCGGTGTTGTCGTCGTCGTACCCGTCGGCGATCAGCGTGGTGACGTCGAAGAGGTCGGGGTCGAGGACCGAGCCGATCTGGGACGCGACGCGGGCCGGGATGACGTGCAGGTGCCCGTCGGGGCCGCAGGTCTGGCGGATCACCGCGTTCTCGTCGGCGGGCTGGACGGTGGCGTGCGGGCATCCCGAGCCGGTGCTGCGGACGGTCACCACGTCCCCGGTCAGCAGGGTGACGGTGTGCGTCCTGCCGTCGGCAGAGGTGGCGGGTGGGCCGGTCCGGCCGATGCCGCTGGGTCCCGCCGTGGCCGTGCCGCCCGGTAGGGCGGTGAGCGTCGTCGCCGTGACGGCGACGGCCAACAGCCACCGTGTTTTCCTGAGCATGTTGCTCCTCGTCTTATGTGGACGAAAGCGCCTCTTCGGGCGCTTCCCGCAAGATCATATGCACGAGTACGTGATCTTCGGAGGTCTTCGACGACAGGTTTTTCCGCTGGTGTGGCCCGGATTTCCGCAGCGTGTCACCGTCCGGCTCGGTTCGATGACGTTTCGATTGCCGTCCGCCTCGTCCAGAACGGCACATTGCGAATAAAGGGCACATCCCTGTTCGACGGCATCGACGGGACCCGAGCCCGGACCTAGCATGGCGACGAATGGATCTTCGAGATAGGCCCCTGCCGAGACCCGGCGACCAGCCCAACCGAAGGGAGACGCGCATGCGTCGACCCCGCCATCTGGCACTCCTGAGCGTCGGCGTGTCCGGCGCCCTGGTCCTGGCCGCGGCCCCCACCGCGACCGCGGCGCCGCCCACGACCGCGACGCCCACCGGCATCGTGGTCAGCGACGGCATGACCCAACCGGTGTTCTCGCTCGCCGACGCGATCGAGGAGCGGGTGTTCGTCCAGACCCCTGTCGACACCGATCACGACGGTCGGCCCGACCGGGTGGCGATCGACATCTCCCGCCCCCGCGAGACCGCCACGCAGGGCTTCAAGGTGCCGGTCATCTTCGAGCACAGCCCGTACCGCAAGGGCACCTGGGGTGACGTGCCGTACCCGAGCGTGCTCGTCGACGACCTGCCGCAGAACGGTCGGACCGACCGGGCCGGGCGTCTGGGGCTCGACGCGGGCGCCCAGCGGGCCCAGGCGAAGGCCAACCTGCCCGGCTCGCTCGACGACTACTACGTGCCCCGCGGGTACGCGGTGGTGCTCGGTCAGAGCGTCGGCACCGGCGACTCGGACGGCTGCCCCACCAGCGGCGACCAGGCCGAGACCCTCGGCACCAAGGCGGTCATCGACTGGCTCAACGGCCGAGCGAAGGGGTACGACGCGAACGGCGCCCCGATCACCGCCGGCTGGACCACGGGCGCGGTCGGCATGACCGGCGTCTCCTACAACGGGACGCTGCCCAACCAGGTGGCCACCACCGGGGTCAAGGGACTCAAAACCATCGTGCCGGTCTCCGCGATCAGCAGCTGGTACGACTACTACCGGGCCAACGGTCTGGTCGTCGCCCCCGGCACGTTCCAGGGTGAGGACCTCGACATCCTGGCCCAGTACACCGCCGGACAGGCCCGCGCCGAGGGACCCTGCGCCGACGAACTCGCGACCATCACCGCGGAGCAGGACCGGGTCACCGGCGACTACTCGGACTTCTGGCGCGACCGCGACTACCTCGACGCTCGCAACGTCACGGCAAGCGTCTTCGTCGTGCACGGCCTCAACGACTGGAACGTCAAGACCGAGCACTTCGCCGGCTGGTGGGACCAGCTCGCCAAGCGCGACGTACCGCGCAAGATCTGGCTGCACCAGGGCGGCCACGGCGGCCCGGGCAGTAGCGCGTCGGTGACCCTGCCGAGCGGCCAGACGTGGACCTACAAGCAGACCGAGAACCGCTGGTTCGACTTCTGGCTGTGGAACGTGCGCAACGGCATCATGGACGAGCCGACCGCCGTGCTCCAACGCGAGGACCGCGCCTACACCACGTACGCCAACTGGCCCGACCCGGCGGCCCGTGCGGTCGGGTTGCGGTTCGCCGCCACCGACGCCACCGCCCCGGGCGCGCTCACCACGGGCAAGCCACCGAAGGGCAAGGTCGAGCAGAGCTTCGTCGACGAGGGCCGGACCATCCACCCGGACACCCTGGTCGCCAACCCCGACACGGCGAACGCGAACCGGCTCGCCTACCGCTCCCCCGCGCTGACGTCGGACGTCCGCATCTCCGGGCGTCCGGAGATGCGGCTGCGGATGGCGATCGACAACAAGCCGGACGCGAACCTCACCGCGTACCTGGTCGACTACGGCCCAGCCGGGTCGACCGCCGTCCCGACCGTGGTGACCCGGGGCTGGATGGACCCGCAGAACCGCAAGAGCGCCGCCCGCACCGAGCCGGTCAAGCAGGGCAAGCTGTACGACTACCGGTGGACCATGGAGCCGAAGGACTACATCTTCCCGGCCGGGCACCGGATCGGCGTGGTCGTCTTCTCCAGCGACCAGGAGTACACCCTCCTGCCGTTGGGCGGCACAAAGCTGCGGGTAGCCCCGAACGACAGCGAACTACGACTGCCGGTGGTCGGCGGGCGGAGCGTCCTCGGGTTCTGATTCGTCTCCGCTCTCCCGGGTGGGGCAGTCCGACGCGTTCGGGCTGCCCCACGTCGATCACGCCATCCGTCCGCCGCGCCGGTTTCGCACGGTCGGACCGGTTCGGGGCGTGCGGACGGCGCACACCGGCATGATCCACTCGGCCTTCATGATGTCGGGGTGTTTCCGGCACTCGGACACCGCCACTTTCAGGAACGCGAGTCGATCACCTCGATCGTCCCCCCGTGTCCGTATCGCCGGTGGGCGGGCTGGGGTCGGTGTCGGGTTTGGGCGAGAATGTCGGGCGGCCGGGGCCACCCCCGTGGCGGAATCGGCGGCCGGCCCGGGTCGTTATACCTGGCAGACCACCGCAACAGTCCGGGTCATGGTGTGCCGGCCCCGGCGGGAACCACCGCCAGGTCCGCCCGCCAGAGCCAGCCGCCGGGAACACCCGCCGGCCCGCCCCGGTTACACCCCCCGCACGGCCGAGCACCACCACCGGCCGACCCCTCGGGCAGGCGGAATGCGCCGACCCCGGGAAGGCGGAATGACCCGCCACCACGAACCGTTACACCCTGTCCCGACGCCGACCCCCTCACGGGTCACCGGGCAGAACCCCCCTCGAACGTCCCCCGCACGGCCACGCACCCCCGTTGAGTGCTGTGTGGGTTCCCCCGATGCAGAGGAGCACGCCATCATGCGTACCGATCTGATCCGTAAGACCGCTCTGACCGCCGCCGGC
>NZ_JBICSY010000007.1:0-308446 GCF_043197345.1 Micromonospora sp. NPDC049175
TACCCGGCACCATGAACCAGCACGCCCAAGATCCCTACCGAGTGACACATGTATCGGGACTTCAACACTGACAGATGTCATGGGACTGAATAGTTCCGCGCGAACGGAAAGTGTCCAAGATCTCGCGACGCGCGGCCGAAGCACCGCCGAATCGCGGCCGAAGCGCGACGGGCGGTGCAGGACAGCCGGCCTCGAAGGCGGCCAAGCAAAAGATGGCCAAACCGAGGGCGACCACGCCGGGGGCGGCCACGCCGGGGGCGGCCACGCCGAACACGGCCAACCCGAAGCCGGCCACGCCGAACACGACCACGCCGACCAGGACCACGCCGACCACGGCGAGGTGGGGTCACTTGATTACTACGACGGTTAGTAGGCTGTGCCGGTGACCGAGGCAACGACGACCGGGCAGGTCCGGTGGCAAGCGTGAGCGCCGACTCGCCGGTGGACGGCATCGTCGCGACGGTGTCGATCGTGCTGTCGCTGCTCGTCGCGGTGTGGGCGCTGGTGGCCGCGGTACGCCAACGGCCACCGGACCGGGTGCAGTTCATCGGCCTTGGCGTACTCGAAGTGGCATTGCTCGTGTTGAGCGTGCTGGCCCTGGTCGCGGTCGGCGGCGGCGAGCGGCCCGGTGAGCCCGGCGCATTCTTCGGTTATCTGGTCACGCTTGTGTGTCTGCCGCCGTTGGCCTGGGTGCTGGCCCGGATGGAGCCGACCCGTTGGGGTTCGGCGATCGTCTGCGCGGTCTGCCTGGTGGCCCCGGTGGTGGTGGTCCGGTTGCAGCAGACCTGGGAGGTGCTCGGTGGTTGAGACACGACCGGCCGGACGCGCCACGAACGCCGGCCCCGGTCGGCTGCTGATCGCGGTCTACCTGCTCTTCGCCATCGCGGCGACAAGCCGGGCCGGTCTGCAACTCGCCACCAAGTTCGACGAGGCCCCGGTGGCGTACCTGCTCTCGGGGGTGGCGGCGCTCATCTACATCGTGGCGGCGGTGGGGTTGGCCCGGGCCGGGCACACCGGCCGACGGGTCGCGCTGGCCTGCTGTTCCGTGGAGTTGGTGGGGGTGGTCGCGGTCGGCATCCTGAGCCTCGTCGACAAGGAGCTGTTCCCGGACGAGACGGTCTGGTCGCAGTTCGGCAGCGGGTACGGCTACATCCCGCTTGTGTTGCCGGTGCTCGGCCTGATCTGGCTCTGGCGCACCCGTCGCGCCCCCGCCTGAAAGAACGGACCGTCGCGGGCTCAGCCGCCACCTGCGGCAGCGGCAGCGGCCAGCGGCCAGCGACCAGCGACCAGCGACAGCGACCAGCGACAGTGATCCGCGGCGACGAGGGCACCCCTTCCCGAAGGAGCGCCCTCGTCGGGAGGACGTGTCAGTCCCGGGGCCCGCCGGCGACGTAGATGACCTGACCGGAGACGAAGCCGGCACCCTCGCTCGCCAGGAACGAGATGGTGTGCGCGACGTCCTCCGGGAACCCCGGTCGACGCACCGGGATCTCGGACGCCGCGTGCTTCTTGAAGTCCTCGAAGTCGACCTTCACCCGGGCGGCGGTGGCAGCGGTCATGTCGGTGACGATGAAGCCGGGCGCGACCGCGTTGACTGTCACCCCGAACGGCCCCAACTCGATGGCGAGCGTCTTCGTGAAGCCCTGGAGGCCGGCCTTCGCGGCGGCGTAGTTCGCCTGACCCCGGTTGCCCAACGCGGAGGTGCTGGAGAGGTTGACGATTCGCCCCCACTTCCGGTCCACCATGTGCTTCTGGGCGGCCTGGCTGAACAGGAACGCGCCCCGTAGGTGCACCCCCATCACCGTGTCCCAGTCGGCGTTCGTCATCTTGAACAGCAGGTTGTCGCGGAGCACACCGGCGTTGTTGACGAGCACGGCGGGCGCGCCCAGCTCCGCCGCGACCCGGGCCACCGCCGCCTCGACCTGGTCCCGGTCGGACACGTCGGCGCCGACTCCGAGCGCCCGGCCGCCGGCGGCGGCGATGGCGTCCACCGTCTCCTTGGTGGCTGTCTCCTCGATGTCGACCACGGCGACGGCCATTCCGTCGGCGGCCAGCCGCCGGGCGGTGGCCGCGCCGATACCGCGTGCGGCTCCGGTGACGATGGCGACGCGGGGCTCCTCCGACATGATTACCTCCCGGTAACGTGGGGTCGATCGGAGGAGCTTAACGTCAACAGGCCGGCCCCCGGCATAGGCGAATCCACCGGTATCCGTGGCCGGAGACCTTCACCGCGCCCAGCTTGCCCAACTCGCCGTAGCCACGGTCGGTGAGCACGTCGATCGGCATGTCGGCCTCCGGTTCGAGACTGCTCAGGTCCACCTCGACGTCGTCGGTGCCCAGGTTGTGCACGAAGACCATGGTCCCGGTGGGCCCGTCCGCCCGGTGCGTCAGCACGCCGGGCGGCACCGGCACGTCGATGTGGGTGGTCGAGCCGGAGCCGATCTCCGGAGCCTCCCGCAGCGTGCGGATCATGCGCTCGAACCAGGCGAGCAGCGACTTCGGGTCGCTACGCTGGGCGGTGACGTTGATGTTCTGGTAGCCGAACTCACCCTTGTCGATCACCGGGCGGATCAGCTTCTCCGGGTCCGCCGTGGAGAAGCCGGCGTTCGGCTTGTACGACCACTGCATCGGGGTACGGATCGCGTCCCGACCGCGCAGCGACAGGTCCTCGCCCATCCCGATCTCCTCGCCGTAGCGCAGCACGGGCGTGCCGCGCATGGAGAACTGCAGTGCGTACGCCAGCTCGATGCGCCGTCGGTCGTTGCCGAGCATCGGGGCGAGCCGGCGACGGATGCCCCGGTCGTAGATGCGCATGTTCTCGTCCGGGCCGAACTCCGCGTACACCTGGTTGCGCTGTTCGGTCGTCAGCCGGGACAGGTCGATCTCGTCGTGGTTGCGCAGGAAGGTGGCCCACTGCCCACCGACGGGCAGTTTCGGGGTGTCGTGCAACGCGTCGATCAACTGCTCCGGGTCCTGCCGGGCCAGGGAGAGCATGAGTCGCCCGTTGAGCATGAAGTCGAAGAGCATGTGGATCCGGTTGCCCGACCCGCTGGTGTCGCCGAAGAACGTCGGCAGTTGGTCCGGTTCGACGTTCGCCTCGGCCAGCAGGACGGCGTCGCCGCGACGCCACTGCACGTGCTGGCGCATCTCGGTGAGGAACTCGAAGTCCTTCGGGGAGTTCGGGTTGCCCGGCTCGGTCAGCTCGATGATGAACGGCACCGCGTCCATCCGGAAGCCGGAGACGCCGAGCTGGAGCCAGAACGACATGATCTTCTTGATCTCGGCCCGGACCTGCGGGTTGGCGAAGTTGAGGTCCGGCTGGAACTTGTAGAACCGGTGGTAGAACCACGCCTTGGCGGTCCGGTCGTAGCTCCAGGTCTCGTCCTGCTCACCCGGGAAGACCATGCCCTGGTGCCGGTCGGCCGGCTCGGTGTCGGACCAGACGTACCAGTCGCGGTACGGCGAGTCCGGCGAGGACCGGGCGGACTGGAACCACGGGTGCTCGTCGGAGGTGTGGTTGACCACCAGGTCGATGATCACCCGGATGCCCCGGTTCTGGGCCTGGTGCAGCAGCTCGGCGAAGTCGCCGAGGGTGCCGAAGCGCGGGTCCACGTTGTAGAAGTCGGTGGCGTCGTAGCCGTCGTCGCGGTTGGGCGACGGGTGGATCGGGTGCAGCCACAGGCAGGTCACGCCGAGCCGGGCCAGGTAGTCGAGCCTCCCGATGAGCCCACGGATGTCACCGACCCCGTCGCCGTCGGAGTCGGCGTACGTGTCGATGTCGAGGCAGTAGACGACGGCTTCGGAATACCAACGGTCACCCATGCCGGAGGAACATCTCCGTTCGATCACCGCGGCAAACCCTTGGCTATCGTGCCTGTCATGGGAAACGACCTCGTACCGCCGAGCGAACCGTTGGACTGGTCTGCGGGCCGGTGGCTGCACCCGCCCGTACGCGTCGAGGAGGGCCCGACCGGCCAGCTCGTCGTCGAACCGGCGGCGGAGAGCGACTTCTGGCGGCGGACCAGCTACGGGTTCGTCCACGACAACGGCCCGGCGCTGCTGGCCCCCCTGCCGGTCGGCACCGCCACGGAGGTGAGTTTCCGGCTCGACTTCGCGGAGCAGTTCGACCAGGCCGGTGCGTTCGTCCGTGTCGACGAGCGGACCTGGACCAAGGCCGGCGTCGAGATCAGCGACGGTGAGGCGCAGGTCGGCGCGGTGGTGACCCGGGAGTTCTCCGACTGGTCGGTGGCGCCGGTGCCGCAGTGGGTGGGCCGGGAGGTGACCGTCCGGGTCAGCCGGGCCGGCGACGCGCTGACCGTCCGCGCCCGCGCCGACGACGAGCCGTGGCGACTGGTCCGGCTCACCCCGCTGGATCCGGCGGCCGAGGCGGTGGCCGGGCCGTTCTGCTGTGCGCCGTCGCGCGCCGGCCTGACCGTGGTGTTCACCGGCTGGCGGCAGGGGCCGGCGGACGCCGCGCTGCACCCCGAGGTGTAGCAATCGCCTTACCGGGTAAGACCTTCTGATCCCCGACAGCCGACCGGAAGGACGACCATGGCGTACGCCCAGAGTGGCGACCCGGCCGAGTTCACCGGGTTGACCGGTTGGGTGGCCTCGGTGATCGAGGTGATGGGCCCGGTGGGCGTGGCGCTGTTGGTGGCGTTGGAGAGCATCGTCCCGCCGATCCCCAGCGAGATCGTGTTGGCGCTCGCCGGCTTCCTGGCCCACGAGGGGCAGTTCAACGTCCTGCTCGTGATGCTTGCCGCGACGGTCGGCTCGCTCGTCGGCGCGCTGGTGCTGTACTGGCTCGGCGCGGCGCTCGGCGAGGAGCGGCTCAAGCGGTGGTTGGACCGCATCCCGCTCGTCGACAGCGACGACCTGGAGAGGGCCGACAAGTGGTTCGAGCGGCACGGCCGGTGGGCGGTGCTGATCGGTCGGGTGGTGCCCGTCGTCCGCAGTCTGGTCTCCGTTCCGGCCGGGGCCAACCGGATGCCGCTGGGCGAGTTCATCCTGTTCACCACGATCGGCAGCGGCGTGTGGAACGGTCTGATCGTCGGGGCCGGCTACGGGCTCGGGAGCCGTTGGCAGGACGTGGCGCGCTACAGCGACTGGTTCAACTACGCGATCGGCGCGGTCTTCGTGGTGATGGTCGCCAGTTGGGTGATCCGCAAGGTTCGCAAGCGCCGGGAGCGCGACGACCGGCGGTCGGTGACCGCCGGTCGCTGATCCGCGTCTTACCTGTCGGCCGGCGCCGCCACGGCCTGCGGCCGGCGCAGGATCGCCTGCTCGACCGCCGACCACACGCTCGTGGTCACGAGATAGATGACCGCGGCGAGCGGCAGCACCAGCGCCACCAGCACAGTCGTGAACGGCAGCAGGGGCAGCAGCCGCCCGAGCACGGCCGCCCCCGGCCCCTCGGTGGGCGTACCGGCCACCGTGCCGACGGCCGCCGACGCACGCCGTGCCCGCCGCGACGACCACCAGGCCACCGCGACCAGCACTGCCAGCAGTACGGCGAAGAGCGGGCCGGCCGCCCCGGTCACACCGTCGGTGAGGTGGTGGCCCAGCGGCACCCCGGCGAGCCGCTCGTCGAGCAGCCCGGTGCCGCCCTCGTTGGTGCTGAACAGCCGGTAGAGCACGAGCAGGAACGGCGCCTGGAGCAGCAACGGCAGGCAGCCGGTGATCGGGTTGGCGCCGGCCTCCCGGTACAGCGCGAACACCTCGCGCTGAAGCGCCGCCGGGTCGTCGGCGTACCGCCGCTGGAGGTCGCGCACCTGCGGGGCGAGCGCCGCGCGGCGCCGCTCGCCGCGGACCTGCGCGACGGTGAGCGGCGAGATCAACAGCCGGACGGCGATGGTGAACAGCACGATGGCGGCGGCGGTCGCCATGCCGCCGGCGAGCGGTGCGAGCAGGTCGGTGAGCCAGGACAGTGCCGTGCCGGCAGCGCCGACGACGTCGTGCAGTGGTGCGAAGGCAAGCATGGACAACCCCTCGGGTCCGATTCCGGTGGGGTCCTCCCCTGAGCGACGGCCGACAGCACGAGCGACGCTCGACAGGGGGACCGGTGACGGCGGGATCGGCCGCGTGGCGGCGTGGCGCTACGCGGCCGAGGGGTGTCCCGGTGCACGGGGGCGAGGGCGACCGGCGGCGTCCGGGTCGATCTGCCGGGGCATTCGGCGACCACGGGACCGGGCCCGCAGCCCGGCCCACCGCGGCCCGGTGCCGGGCGTGCCCGATCTGCCGAGCACCCGCGCCGCGAGCACCACGGCGAGCAGCACCAGGGCGGTCAGCGCGGCACCCGCGAGCAGGTCGGTCGGACGGCCGGCGAGCAGGGTGAGCTGGGCGAACGCGACCATCCACGCGACCCCGACAAACCCCAGTGGCACCGGCACGGGCTCAGCATAGGACCCGCTGTCACGTCGTCTCGCCGAAACCGGCGGCACGCCCGGGCACGGCAAGCCACGCCACGTTTCCCGGTGTCGCCACGTTGGGTAACCAGACAGGGCACCGACGCGGATGGACCGCGAACGGTAGGAACGGACGGTGGTGTCGATGACCGGTCAGGTGGCGGAGGCGCCCAGCGAGATGGCTGGGGCGACCGGATTGCTCACCGTGGGTGTCGAGGAGGAGTTCCTGCTCGTCGACCCGCACACCGGGGCCGCGGTCCCGGCCGTCGACCTGGTGATGGAGCAGGTGCCGGCCGAACTTCGCGGGCAGGTGGAGCGGGAGTTCCAGACCAGTCAGATCGAGATCGGCAGTCCGCCCGGCCTGGAGCTTTCGTCGATCAGGCACTCCCTCGGCGTACTGCGGCGGGCACTCTCCGACGCCGCCGAGCGGGCCGGCGTACGCCTACTCGCCATCGGCACGGGTCCGGTGGACGGTCCGGTGCCGCCGGTGGTGGACAAGCCCCGCTTCGACCGGATGATCGAGCGGTTCCGGCTGCTCGTCCCGGGTCCGGGCAACAACGGCATGCACGTGCACGTCGGTGTCCCCGATCCGGAGACCGGTGTGCAGGTGCTCAACCACGTACGCCCCTGGCTGCCGATGCTGCACGCGATGACCACCAACTCCCCGTTCTCCCGGGGCGAGGACACCGGTTACGCGAGTTGGCGCTCGGTGGAGTGGGAGCGCTGGCCCTCGGTGGCGCCGACGCCGTGGCTGGAGTCGCACGAGCACTACCAGCGGCTGATCCGTCAGTTGATCTCCAGTGGGGTGATGCTCGACGAGGGGATGCTCTACTGGTACGCCCGCCTGTCGGCGAAGTACCCGACGGTGGAGCTGCGGATCGGCGACGTCTGCCCGTCGGTGGACGACGCGGTGCTGGTCGCCGCCCTGGTGCGGGCCCTGGTGGCCACCGCGATGGCCGATGTCGAGGCCGGCCGGCCGGCGTTGCAGACCGACCACCACCTGCTGGTCGGGGCACACTGGCGGGCCGCGCACGACGGCCTGGAGGGCGACGCCGTCGACGTCACCACCGGCGAGGTGCGCCCGGCCTGGGAGTTGCTGGACCGGTTCGTCGAGCGGCTGCGGCCGGCGCTGGAGCAGCACGGCGACTGGGCCGAGGTCACCGACCTGCTGGGTGGGTTGCGTCGGCACGGCAGCGGCGCGGCCCGGCAGCGCGCGGTGTACGAGCGCACCGGCCGACTCACCGACGTGGTGCAGGACGTCGCACGACAGACCCGTGGCTGATCACGACGTGACAGGATGAGGCCGTGGCGCAACGGCTGATCGTTATCGGCGGGGACGCCGCCGGCATGTCGGCGGCGTCCCAGGCCCGACGCCGCCGCGACCGCGACGACCTGGAGATCGTGGTCTTCGAGCGGGGCCACTTCACCTCCTACTCGGCGTGTGGCATCCCGTACTGGATCAGTGGTCTGGTGGACGGCCCGGAGGCGTTGATCGCCCGGGACCCGGAGACGTTCCGCACGAAGTACGCGATGGACGTCCGGCTGCGCCACGAGGTCACGGCCATCGACCTGGACCGCCGCGAGGTGGTCGCCCGGGACCTGGAAGGCGGCGGCGAGGTCCGCGAGCGCTTCGACGACCTGATGTACGCCACCGGCGCGGTGCCGGTGCAACCGCCCTGGGCGGCCACCGACGCGGGCGGCGTGTTCGGCATGCAGACCCTCGACGACGGGGCGGCGCTGCGCGAGTGGCTGGACGCCGAGCCGCGGCCGGGCCGGGCCGTGGTGGTCGGCGGCGGCTACATCGGCGTCGAGATGGCCGAGGCGCTGATCCTGCGCGGCCTGTCGGTGACCCTGATCGAGGCGGGCTCACAGCCCATGGCGACCGTCGACGGCGACATGGCCGAGCTGGTCGCCGCCGCGATGCGCGACGTGGGTGTCACGATCCGTACCGACCTGCCGGTGACCGGCCTGGACCAGCGGGACGGCCGGGTGTCCGCGGTGGTCACGGCCGAGGGGCCGATCCCGGCCGACGTCGTGGTCCTGGGCCTGGGAGTACGCCCCAACACCGCGCTCGCCGAGGCTGCCGGTTTCCCGATCGGGCCGACCGGAGGAATCCGGGTGGACCGCCGGATGCGGGTGGCCGGGTTGTCCGGCGTCTGGGCGGCGGGCGACTGTGTGGAGACGTTGCACCGGGTCAGCGGGATGCCTGTGCACGTGCCGCTGGGCACGCACGCCAACAAGCAGGGCCGCGCGGCCGGGATCAACATCGGCGGCGGGTACGCCACCTTCGCCGGCGTGATCGGCACGGCCGTGACGAAGGTCTGCGACCTGGAGGTGGGGCGCACCGGCCTGCGGGAGCGGGAGGCCACCCTGGCCGGCTTCGACTTCGTCTCGGTGGTCGCCGAATCGACGAACCGGGCCGGCTACTACCCCGGCGCGCGGCCGATGACCGTCAAGTTGATCGCCGAACGGCCCAGCGGCCGGTTGCTCGGCGCGCAGATCGTCGGCTGGTCCGAGGCGGCCAAACGGATCGACACGCTTGCCGTGGCACTCTGGAACGGCATGACGGTGGACGATATGACATCACTGGACCTGGGCTACGCTCCGCCGTACGCGCCGGTGTGGGATCCGGTGCTCGTCGCCGCCCGGAAGGCGGTCGACGCGCTCGCTGCCCTCGACCGCTGACCGGTGCCCGCCGTGGAGGACCACCCGTGACCCAGACTCCGACCCGGCCGACGACGCGTCGGCGCCCGACGATGGTCGACGTGGCCCGGCACGCCGGGGTCAGCCTGAAGACGGTCTCCCGGGTGGTCAACGACGAGCCGGTGGGTCAGGAGCTGGTCAACCGGGTGCTGGCGGCCATTGCCGAGCTGGGTTTCCGGCGCAACGACATCGCCCGCAACCTTCGGTCCCGGCAGCTCAACGCCACGGTGGGGCTGCTCATCGAGGAGATCGCCAACCCGTTCTACGCGACGATCGCCAGTGTCGCCGCCGAGATCGCCGCCGCCCACGGCACGATGCTGATCACCGCCTCGTCGGAGGAGGATCCGGAGCGGGAACGCGCCCTGCTCCAGGACTTCACCCAGCGTCGGGTCGACGGGCTGCTCGTGGTGCCGGCGGGCCTCGACCACTCGTTCCTGAGGCGCGAGGTGGAGCTGGGGATGCCCGTGGTGTTCCTGGACCGGCCGCCGCAGGGGCTGCACGCCGACGCCGTGTTGTTGGACAACCGGGGCGGCAGCCACGCCGGTGTCGGCGCGTTGCTCGACCAGGGGCACCGCCGGATCGGCCTGCTGCTCGGCGCGCCGAGCGTGCCCACGATGCGCGAACGACTGGCCGGGGCGCGGGCGGCGCTGGCCGGGGCCGGGGTCGACGCGGACGATTCGCTGATCTGCGAGCGGCTCATCGCGCCCGAGGAGGCCGGGCGGGCGGTCGCCGCGCTGCTCGACCGGGCGGACCCGCCGACGGCCTTCTTCTGCGCCAACAACCGGCTCACCGTCGGCGCGCTCCAGGAGCTGCACCGCCGGGGCAGTGCCGCCGCGCTTGTCGGCTTCGACGACTTCGAACTGTCCCACCTGATGCCCCGGCCGCTGACCGTGGTCGCCTACGACACCCGAGAGCTGGCCCGGGTAGCCACCGAGCGGCTGTTCCAGCGAATCGCCGGCGACGACGACACCCCGCCGTCCACCACGGTCCTCCCCACCAAACTCCTCAAACGAGGCCTAACCTAACCCGCCCCCACCCCGCCCTCGCCCTCGCCCTCGCCCTCGCCCTCGCCCTCGCCCTCGCCCTCGCCCTCGCGATCTTGCACTTTCGGTTGTCGTTTCGCCCGAGATAGGGCGGTTCATCACCGCAGAAAGTGCAAGATCGCGGGGCAGGGTGGGGGCAGGGGTTACGGGGTCGGGGTGAGGAGGGCTTGGACTTCTGCTTTGCGGGGCGGGTCGGCGCCTTGGCGGGCGCAGGTCAGCGCGGCCACCGTCGCGGCCTGTCGGAGCACCGCGTCCCACTGCTGCTCGGTCACCCCGGCGAGCCGGTCGGCCGGCCGGTCGCCGAGCGCGTCGAGGTCGGCCAGCGCGGCCAGCAGGCCGCCGGTGAACGAGTCACCGGCCCCGACGGTGTCGACCACTGTGGTGCGTACCGCCGGTTGCTCGTACAGCGATCCGTTCGGGGCGAGCAGCCAGACGCCCTCGCCACCCCGGGTCACCAGCGCGCAGGACACCCCGGCGTCGCGCCACTCGGCCAGCACGTCGCCCACCGACCGGTCCGGGTAGAGCCAGGCCAGGTCCTCGTCGCTGGCCTTCACCAGGTTCGCGAGGGGCACCTGGCGTCGTACCCTGGCCTGCTCGGCCGCCCGGTCGGTGACGATGCTCGGCCGCAGGTTGAGGTCGATCGAGACGGTGAGCCCGTTCCGGCGGTGTTCGCGGGTGAGCAGGTCTTCCAGCACCTGCGCTCCGGGCGCCAGCGCGAGCGCGAGGGACCCGGTGTGCAGCGCGGTCGCCGGCGCCCCGGTCAGGTCGGGCAACTCCTCCGGCGTCCACTGCCAGTCCGCGGTGCCCGCCAGCCGGAACTCGTAGCTGGCCTGCCCGTTGGCGTCCAACGTCGCCACCGCCACCGAGGTGGGCTCCGGGGCGCGGACCGCCCAGTCCAACTCCACCCGGTTGGCGCTGAGGTGCGCGGCGAGCTGCCGACCGTACTCGTCGGCGCCGAGCCGGGCCAGCAGCCGCACCGGCTGGTCGAGCCGGGCCAGGGTGACGGCCACGTTCGCCGGGGAGCCACCCGGCACGGCCCGCTCCCCGTCGGCGGTGACCACCAGGTCGATGAGCGCCTCACCCGCGACCACGATCATGCGGTCACCTCGCCCGGCGCGAGCGGGCCGGGGCCACCGAGCCCGGTGGCCGAGCGGGACAGCAGCACCGCCTGGTACGCGTGGTAGACGTCCGGCCGACCGTGCCAGACCGTGTCGGCGGGCAGATTCCGCGCGTCCAACTCGTGCCGCCAGCCGGTGCCGTCGACCAGGTAGCGGCGCGCGTACGCCCAGAAGGCCCGGTACCAGTCGGCGTAGACGTCGTCGCCGGTGCGGCGGTGCAGGGTCACCGCCGCCCCGATGGCCTCGGCGAGCACCCAGTGCATCCGGGAGCGCACCACCGGCCGGTCGTCCCAGTCGATCGTGTAGACGAAACCGTCGGCGCCGTCCACGGCCCAGCCCCGGCGTACGGCGGCGGCGAACAGGTGACGGGCGTCGGTGAGCAGCCAGCGGGGCGGATGCGGCAGGACCGCCTCCAACTCCAGCAGCAGCCGGGCCCACTCCAACCAGTGGCCCATCGTCGAGCCGTACGGCCGGAACTGGTCGGCGGGCTGGTCCCGGTTGTAGTCGAGCTGCGGCGTCCAGTCGGCGGTGAAGTGCTCGGGCAGCCGCCAGTCGTGCCGGGCGGCCTCGGTGTGCACCAGGTGGTAGGCGATCCGCAGGGCGCGGTCGGCCCAGTTAGCGTCGCCGGTGGCGGCGGCAGCGGCGAGGAACGCCTCGACCATGTGCATGCTGCTGTTCGCGCCGCGGTAGTCCTCGGTGACCGTCCAGTCCCGGTTCCACGATTCGCGGACCGCGCCCACCTCGTCGTCCCAGAACCGGTCGCGCACCACGGTCAGCACGTCGGCGAGCAACTCCTCCGCGCCGGGCCGGCCGGCGCGCGCGGCGCTGGATGCGGCGAGCAGCACGAACGCGTGGTCGTAGCCGGCCTTGCGGTCGTCGACGGGCGTCCCCTGCTGGTCCACCGCGCCGAACCAGCCGCCGTACCGGTCGTCGCGCAGCAGGGTGCCGAGCGCGGCGATTCCGTGGTCGACAAGGGCGGCGGCGTCCGGGTCGCCGCCCAGGTGGGCGAGGGCTGCCACGTGGGTCATCCGGCAGGTGATCCAGGTGTACACCGGTTCGCCACGATCCGGGGTGCGGTCGTCGGTCAACCACCAGAAGCCGCCCTCGGCCCGGACCGCGCGGCGGGCCGTGTCGAGCAGCGTGCGGGTCTGGTCGGCGAGGAAGTCGTCCAGGTCGGGTAGGTCGGGTGACCCTGCGGGAGCCGGGGTCGTGGTGGCGTCGGGTCGGGGCACGTCGGTCATCTCAGCTGGTCACCGTCGGGTAGGAAAGGGACATACGGCCAGGATCGGCGGACGGACCGGGTCCGCGCCGCAAAACCGTCAACGGTACGGCCTCACGCCGCAGGCGCAACGAAGGATCATGAGCGTTTTCCTCCTGTTTGCCCGTTGACATCGTTGTCACAACTCAACCCTGCTCCGACAGCCGGCCGACTGTCAATTCCGGCCCGCCACGCTGGCTGGTCCCCACAATTCATCGGGCGCCCCCGAGGTCGGTCAGGCCGATCTCGGCGGGGGGAAGGTCTTGGATGTCCGGGCCGGCACGCAGACCCTCGAGCATGAGGATCAGGAAGCGGTCCACGCTGCGTTGGGTGAGTTCGGCGCGCAGACCGGGCAACGGCCGCAGCAGCAGCGCCATCATGAGGGTCAGGTCGCCGGCGTCCACGTCGCGACGCAGATCACCGTCGGCCTGGGCACGGCGGACGAGCCGGTCGAGGATCTTCAGCAGGGCTTGACGCAGCCGCTGCTCCTCGGGCTCGGCGTGCAGTTGCTCCCAGGTGCTGGTGAACCAGATCGACAGCCAGGTGGCCAGCCGCAGCTCGGCGGCGGCCCGGCGGATGAAGCGTGCCAGCGCACGCCACGCGTCCGGCTCCTCGTCCTCGGCATCGCGCGCGATGGCGACCACACGGTCGAAGCCGTCAAGTGCCACCCCGCGCACCAGAGCCTCACGGTCGGGGAAGCGGCGATAGAGGGTGGCGGCCCCGACACCGGCACGGCGGGCCACCTCCTCCATCGGCACGTCGACCCCGCGTTCGGCGATGAGCGCGCGGGCGGCCTCGATGATCTGCTCGCGGTTGTGCCTGGCGTCGGCCCGGAGCCGAGGGCTCTCGTTCTTCACCCAGCCAGTATACGGATGGAAGTCTTTCACTTACACTGCGCAAGTGGAGGAACAACTATCACTTAGGAGTCCGCCGATGACCACAGAACGGGCATTGACCCAGATGCTGCACCGGATCGGCCACCACGGGCGCGTGGCAGCCGATGTGGAGACGCTGTTCGCCCTGCATCAGGACTGGCGGCAGACCGTGCCGTACGAGAATCTCGACATCCAGCTCGGCCGGCCGATCGCCCTCGACGCGGAGGCCCTCTTCGACAAGCTCGTGCGGCGTCGGCGCGGCGGTTACTGCTACGAGCAGAACGCCGGTCTGGCCATGCTGCTGCGTCTGGCCGGCTTCCAGGTGACCATGGTGGAGGCCGCGGTCCTGCGCGCGACCCGAGGCGAGGCGATGTGGGGCAACCACAACGCGCTCCTGGTCGACCTCGACGATCGACGCTGGCTGGCTGACGCCGGCATCGGCGACGGGTTCGTCCAGCCACTGCCGTTACGGGAGGGCCCGCACGTGCGGGGACGCCTGACCTACCGGCTCGAGCGGCTCGACCCGGACACCTGGCGCTTCCACCACCACCCCGGCGGCACCATCGCCTCCTACGACTTCCGCCTCCGGCCACGGGACATCGCCGACTTCGCCGCCCACTCCCGGGACATGTCCACGTCCCCGACCTCGGCCTACGTCACCACACTCATGGCCGCCCGGCCGACCGCCGACCAGACCCTGATCCTGCTGTCCCGGACGCTGCGCCGGCTGGGCGCCGACGCCAGCGCCCCCCACACGATCACCGACGTCGACGAATTCGCCCGGACGCTTGCCACGCACTTCCTCGTCCCCCTCGACGACCTCGGCCCGGACGGCGTCGCGCGCCTCTGGCAGAAGGCAGGCGCGCAGGACGACCTGTGGCGCGCACGCGTCCGCAACACGTCCTGAGTTTGGGCGGCGGCCCTCGTCAGGACGTGGACGACGCGTGGTCGCGGGGCGCGGTGGACAGCAGCGTGGTCCAGTCCTGGGCGGCGGCCCAGTCGGCGAAGCCGTGCCAGCCGACCTCCGGGTAGTCGCGACGCAGTCCGACAACGTCGAGGTGCAGGCCGACATCGGTGAAGTACGCGAACATCGCCGCCAGGTCGGTGGACCACTGTCGTACGCGGGCCAGGGGCACCCGCCGGTGCTCGATAGCGGCGCCGATGGCACCGGCGAGGATCTCGGCCATCTCCGCGGGCGTGCGCTGATCGGAGGCGATGTCGATCCGACGGCCGGCGAACTCGCCGGCGCGCCCCAGCACGAGCGCGGCGAACGCGCCGATGTCGATCGCCGGAATGAGGGCGAGCGGCTGGTCGGCGGGCATCGGCCACGCGAAGACGCCCTCGCGCAGGCCGTCGAGGGTCCAGCCGCTGGCGTAGTTGTCCATGAACGCCGCCGGCGCGATGATCGTCCACGGCACGCCGGAGTCGCGCAGGTGCCGTTCGACGAGGCACTTGCTCTCGTAGTGCGGGACGCCGGTGCCCCGGTCGGCGTGCGCGACAGTGGTCAGCACGACGTGGTCGAGGCCAGCGGTTGCCGCGGCGTCGACGAGGGCCGTGCCGTGCCGGACCTCGGTGGCCAGGTCGGTGCCGAACGGGGTGGTCACCGCGAACAGCGAGTCGGCTCCGGCGAGCGCGGCGTCCAGGGAGGCGCGGTCGCCGAAGTCGGCTCGGCGCACCTCGGCGCCGAGATCGCGCAGGACGTCGGCGGCCGGGGAGGTGGGTTGGCGGGTGAGCGCGCGTACCCGGTGGCCGGCCTTCAGCAGGGCGCGGGCCGTGGCCCCGCCCTGCGCTCCGGTGGCACCGCTGACGGCAACGGTGAGCATGAGTCCTCCTGAGGTAAGATAGCTGCGTGACGCATTAACTGCGCCACGCAGCAGACTAGGAAGAATCGCTGCGTCGCGCAACTAATTCGGAGGTGATGTGGGTGACCCCACCGCGTCGGGCCCGGCTGTACGAGGAGTTGTCGACGGCGTCCCGTCGCTATCTGGCCTCGTATGTGCTGTTCAACCAGGCCATCGCCGACCACCTCGGCCTCCATCCGACCGACGTGCAGTTCCTGAGCCTGCTCACCGCGGCGCCGGGTCCGCGCACGGTGCGAGAGATCGCCGAGATGACCGGCCTGACCACGGGCTCGGCCACCCGCCTGGTCGACCGACTGGAACGCGGTGGCTACGTGGAACGCACGCCCGACCGGGAGGACCGCCGCCGGGTGCTGGTCAGCCCCGTGCCGGAGCGCGTCGACCGGGTCACGGCGGTCTGGGACGACCTCGGCCAGTCCTGGCAGGCGATCCTCGACGACCACACCGACGAGGAGCTTGAGGTGATCACCCGCCACCTGGCGCGCGCACACGACCTGAGCCACGCCCAGATGGGTTATCTGCGCTCCCGGCCGAAGCCCGACTGAGCCGCGACGGCAGCCCTTACCGGTCCGATCAGTAGTAGTCGTCGATCGGCTGACGCGCCTCGTCGAACAGCGCCGGCCCCTCGTAGCGGACCGGAGGCAGCGGCGGGGTGGCCGGCTTGACCTCCTCGAACTGCTCCCCGGACAGGGCGTACACCACACGCCCGAGCCCGGAGCGGTCGATCGCCGTCGCGCACATCGGGCAGGGCTGGCAACTGGTGAACATGGTGGTGCCGGCGGCCACGTCGGGCGCGAGTTCCCGGGCGGCCCAGCGGGCCAGCTTGAGCTCCGGATGGGCGGTGATGTCCGAGTCGGAGACCACCGTGTTGTGGTCCTCGATCAGGACCGTGCCGTCCGCGCCGACAAGCAACGAACCGAACGGCCGCTCGCCGGCAGCCCCCGCCTGGCTGGCGATCTCCACGGCACGGCGGAGAAACCTCTCGTCGTCGGGCGTCATCGAACCTCCTGGGTCTTGGCGTACGCGGCCACGGCCGCGAGGGTCCGCCAGGCGCGTTCGGGTTGGCGGATCTCGGCCAGGTCACCGTTGAACGGGTCGAGCACCACCGCCTCCGCGCCGAGCAGCCGGATCTGGTCGAGGTCGGCGATGATCTGCTCGATGGTGCCGACACCGGCGAGCCGGTCCGGGGCGGTGACCGGATCGCGGGTCTCCTGCAGCGCGATGCGCGGCACCAGCGCCGGCGCGGGAAGGCCCAGCTCGTCGGCGACGGCGCCGAGGCGCCCGGCCGCGTCCGCGAGGTCGCCGGGCGTGAGACGCAGCGGATGCCACGCGTCGCCGAGTCGAACGGCGCGACGCATGCCCGCGTCGCTGTTGCCGCCGACCCAGATCGGGATCGCCGGGCTGTCGTAGTCGTCGGTGTCCTGCCAGGCGTCGCGCATCGCGCGCAGATGGTCGTCGGTCAACGCGCCGCGCCGTTGGAACGGCACGCCGAGCGCCTCGAACTCCTGCCGGGCCCAGCCGACCCCGACCCCGAGGACGAGCCGGCCGCCGCTGAGCCGGTTGAGGTTCGCCGCCATCCGGGCGGTGAGCAGCGGGTGCCGGTACGGGACGATGAGCACCGTGGTGCCCAGCCGGACCCGGCGGGTCATCCCGGCCAGCCAGGACAACGTGGTGAACGGCTCGTAGAACGGCGTCGGGTACTGCTGGGCCACGTCCGGGGTCACCGCGATGTGGTCGGAGACCATCAGCAGGTCGAACCCGAGGCCCTCGACCGTCTGCGCCCACCGTCGCAGCACGTCGGGGTCGGTGCCCGGGCCAAAGTTCGGGACGTTCACGCCGATCTCCACGGGCCATACGCTAGCCACTGTGGACGAGCGTGGGAACGCCCTGCACCAGGATGGCCGGATGGAGCTGCCCGAGGGCCTCGACTGGGTAGGCGCAACACCGGCCGGTCGGGCCTGGCTCGCCACCCTCCCGACGCGGCTGGCGGAGTGCGCCGAGCGGTGGTCGCTGCGACTCGGCCCACCCTTCCGACAGGCCCACGCCTCGCTGGCGCTTCCGGCGGACCTACCGGACGGCACGGCTACGGTGCTGAAGCTCCAGTACCCGGACGACAGCCGGCACGAGGCCGACGCGCTGGCCCACTGGGACGGCGACGGCGCGATCCGGCTGCTCGCACACGATCCGGAACGACGCGCCCTGCTCGTGGAGCGCTGCCGGCCCGGCAGTCCGCTGCACGAGTTGCCGATGGACCGGGCGCTGGACGTGGTGACCGGGCTGCTCCCCCGGCTCTGGCGACCCGCTGGCACACCGTTCACCCCGCTCGCCGAGGAGGCCGCCGGCTGGATCGACCGGATGCCCCGGGCCTGGGAGCGGGCCGGCCGCCCGTACGAGCGGCGGCTGCTGGACGCGGCGCTCGCCCTGCTCACCGCTCTGGTGTCGAGCCAGGGCGAGCAGGTGCTCGTCAACCAGGACCTGCACGCCGGCAACGTGCTCGCCGCCGACCGGGAACCGTGGCTGGCGATCGACCCGAAGCCGCTGACCGGCGAACGTGAGTTCTCGGTCGTGTCGATGGTGCGTGGTCCGGAGCTGGGCCACTCACCGGCCGCCGTCCGGCACCGGCTGCGCCGGCTCAGCGCCGACCTCGGACTGGACCGGGATCGGGTGTGGGGTTGGACGATCGGGCACACGCTGGCCTGGAGCGTCGCCGACGACGGCGTCTTCCCGCACCAGATCGAGGTGGCCCGCTGGCTGCTCGACGGGCAGTGACGCACGCTGGGCGATCGAGCGGGTGGTCACGCCCGATCCTTGGCGACCAAGCCCATGATCGTGTCCGCACCTGGGCGACCAAGCCATGATCGCGCCCACTCCCGGGCGACCAGCCCATGATCGTGCTCGATCATTGTTGTCGTGGTATCTGCGCGCCGGGAGGCCACTACAACCTTGTTGCAGCACGATCAAGCGCGGGGCGGGGGCCGGCAACCCCGTTGCAGCACGATCAAGCGTGTGACGGGGCCGGCTTCGGCGGATCAACCGGCCTGGCAGGTACGGCACCAGTAGAGGTTGCGCCCGGCCAGCTCACCGCGGCTGACCTCGGTGCCACAGACGTGGCAGGGCGCGCCGGGGCGGCGGTAGACGTACACCTCGCCACCGTGCCGGTCCACCCGGGCCGCCCGGCCCATCGCCTCCGGCAGGTGCGCGTCCCGCACGGTGTCGATCCGGCCGTGCGCGACCGCGAGCCGCATCAGCCCGACCAGGTCGGTCCAGAGCGCGTCCCAGCCGGCGCGTCCCAGCCGGCGGCCGGGCATCGTCGGCGGCAGTCCGGCCCGGAACAGCGCCTCGGTCACGAAGATCAACCCGGTGCCGGCCACCACCGACTGGTCGAGCAGCAGCGCCGCGAGGGGTGTCGGGCTACGCGAGATCCTCCGGTACGCCCGCTCCGGGTCGGCGTCGGCACGCAGCGGATCCGGTCCGAGGCGGTCCCGCAGTGCGGCCACCTCGGGTGGGGTGATCAGCTCGCAGGCGGTGGGCCCCCGCAGGTCCAGCCAGTGTCGATCGCTGGCCAGCCGCAAGCGCACCTGACCGACGGGCTCGGGCGGCTCCCCCGACCCGTCGGTGAACTTGCCGTACAACCCGAGGTGCACGTGCAGGGTCAGCTCAGGGGCGTAGTGGTGTAGCAGGTGCTTGCCGTACGCCTCGGTGCCCTCCAACACGATGCCGGAGAGCCGGGCCGCGCCATCGGCGAAGCGACCCTGCGGGCTGGCGGCGTGCACCTTGTCCCCGGCGAACAGCTCGGCGTGCCGGGCCGCCAGGCGGTGGATCGTGTGTCCCTCTGGCACAAGCGCCAAGGATAGCCAGCGCCGCCCGACCGGGCCGCGCACCGATCCACGCGGGCCCCGCCGCCGCGCAGGTCGACCCAGGCCCCGCCGCCGCGCAGGTCGATCCGGGCCCCGCCGCCCCACAGGTCGATCCGGACCCAACCGCCGCGCAGGTCGACCCGGGCCCCGCCGCCCCACAGGTCGACCCGGACCCAACCGCCGCGCAGGTCGACCCGGGCCCCGCCGCCCCACAGGTCGACCCGGACCCAACCGCCGCGCAGGTCGACCCGGGCCCCGCCGCCGCGCAGGTCGACGCGGGCCCTCGCTGCGCAGGTCGACGACGCGAGCCTTCGCCGCGCAGGTCGACGCGTGCCTCCCGCTCCGCAGGTCGACGCCGTCCCCCGGGCCCGCAGATCGACTCGGGTTTCAGGAAGGTGGGGTGTTCAGGTGGGCGGAACGGCCCGACTTGCGGGAAGGCGAGTCGATCAGGGTGGAGGGGTCGGTCAGCTCCAACGCTGGGCGCGGATGCCGCCCACGAACGCGGCCCAGGTGGCGGGAGCGAAGGCCAGCGCCGGGCCGGTCGGGTCCTTGCTGTCGCGTACGCCCACGACGCCGGGCAGGTTGTCGGCCACCTCGACGCAGTTGCCGCCGCTCCCGCCGCTGCGGGTGCTCTTGCGCCAGGTCGCACCGGAAAGGTCAGTCATGATGCTCCTCGATGATCGAAGTGATCATTTTCTCTGATTCTGCCTCACTCGGGGCGAGGGCTTCCAGGTCCGACCAGACATGTTCGTACGCGGCCACCTCGGCCGACTTGTCCAGATAGAGCGCCCCGGTGATGTTCTCCACGTAGACGGTGGTCGGCTCGGTGGACGCCCTCCCGAACGCCTGCGGGAAGTCCAGCAGGACGAAGGTGCCACTCTCGCTGGCCAACGGCGGCCCGGCCGCGAGCGGCAGGACCCGCAGACTCACCGTCGGCAGCGCGGCAACGTCGAGCAGGTGCCGCAACTGCTGCGCCATCGCCCGGCGGTCGGGGATCGTGCGCCGCAGCACGGCCTCGCTCAGGACGACCCGCAGGGTGGGAGCGGTGGGCAGCCGGCGCACGAGGATGCCCTGCCGTTGCAGCCGGATCTCCACCAGCTTCTCCCGATCCTCCTCCCGCATCGTCGGGTTCTTCCGGCGGAACAGCTCGCTGGCGTACTCCCGGGTTTGTAGGAGTCCGGGAATTAACTCGGCGTCATATTGGCGCAGGGTCGAGGCGGAGGATTCCAGCCCGACGTACAGCGAGAACCACGACGGGACGACATCGCCGTACGAATGCCACCAGCCCCCGGCGCGAATCTCCTTCGCCAGCCCGGCAACAATCTCGCCCATGGCCTCGGGCACCCGATAGAGAGCACACATCGCGCGGGCGTCCACCACGCGGACGGGGACCAACCCCTTCTCGATGCGCCACACCTTCTGCCGTGAGCAGTCCAGCGCGTCGGCTGCGGCGTCCAGCGAGACCGAGGCATCCTCACGGAGCTGCGTGAGCAGCCGTCCGAGCTGCCGCCGAGGGACCGTGGACCCGCTTGTTTCATCCGTCATGCAACATCACCGCGTCCCTCCTGCAACATCGAACGTTTCGCCCCGTACGCAATTCTTTTCCATTCCTCGTGCGTCAATATGGCCTGACATTAGGGCGGCGGTGCGGATTGCACAAGGTGGCCAGCGTGGAACATGCTGTCACGCGTTGGCACCTCCCATGAAACAGCATCGGGAATAGCGTCAGCACAAGACCGTTATTGCGTGGAAGGACACCGCCATGCGCGTGTCGTACAACGAATACCTCTTGGTCACCGCGCTGACCTTCGCCCGTCGACACCGGCCCGTGTGGAGTTGGGTGCGCTGGCGCACCGTGTGCCGCTGCGGTGCGGAACTGCCCTGCCGGGCCCGCCACCGCATCCCGATCAATCGCGGCCACTGGCCGACATGACCGAGTGGAAGCCCGGCGACCTGCTGCTGATCGGCGGGGCGTGCTCGGTGCAGTTCTCCGGCGAGCGGGCGCTGCGCCTTCGGCTGGTGAGTGTCGATCCGCGTCCGACGTACCACGGATGGGTTTGGCTGACGGGCTACGTACTGAATGGCAAGGGCCTGGCCGTCGACAGGCGGGAGGTGTTCGTGCAGCAGGCCGGGGTGCGGTTGCTCCCTGCCGCGCCTCCGCCGGCCACGCCCGCGCCCAGGTCGAACAGGTCGGCGCGGCCCGGCGCTGATCGACTCGGCATCGCCGGCGCTGATCGACTCGGCATCAAGGAAACCGGGCGGTCCCAGTGAGCCGGACACCCCGACTTCCTGCAAACCGAGTTGATCACCGCTGAGGCCCGGTCACGGCCCGGGCGTGGGGGCTCACGGCCCGAGCGTGGGGGCCCCGTACCCGGGATTGGTGTCAGGAAACGCCCAGGTGGGTAATTCAGGACGGAACCGCGTGGGTGCCACCCCTTCCATCGGCCACCACGCATTTATCAGGAGGTGTGTAGTGGTCAGGATTCCTTCGCTGTCCCGCCGGTCCGAGCCGGCACCGACGCGGGACGAGAACCTCGACGGCCGCGTTGACGGCCGCGACACCCAGGTCGCCGGCCGGGACAGCACGGCGGCCAGCGACGCGGGCCGGTCCGACGACGTCGCCGGCCGGCCGGTGGTCACCGACCGGGACGCCGACCAGACGACGTACCGCAGTGCCGCCGCGCCCAGCGGCCAGCTCGGCGAGGCCGAGCGACGTGCCGCCGAGCGGGCCGCGGTGGCCCGAGCCGCTACCGCCCGCCCGATCGACGGCGAGCCCCGCACCGGCACCGCACGCCCAGTGGTGACCGAGGCCCGGCCCGGCACCGCCCGTCCGCAGAGCGAGTCCCGGACCGGCCGGGCGGCGGAGACCGAGTCCCGGACCGCCGGCCCGCTGGAGACCGAGTCCCGCACCGCCGGCCCGCTGGAGACCGAGTCCCGCACCGGCACCGCCCCGACCCTGGCGCGCACCGCCGAACGGGACGCCGACCTCGACACCACCACCCGCCGGCCCGACGCGACGGACGGGGTCACCACCGGCCGCCCGGTCGACCCGACCCCGGGTGAGACCACGCCGGAGCCGCCGGTGACCCGTGGCCCGAAGCCGCGAGCCAGCCTGCTCGCCACTCTCGGCCTGATCGTCTCCGTCGCCGGTGCGCTGTTCGTGCTGACCGGCACCCTGGCCGGGTACGGCATCGGGCTCGGCGCGTTCGGCGCGGTGCTCGCGGTGCTCGGCCTGATGGCCACCCGCCGCCGGCACGTCGCCGGCAAGACCGACGCGCTCTTCGGCGTGCTGATCGGCCTGGCCGCGGTGGTGATCGGGGTGCTCGCGATGACCGGGCAGTTCGACTGGCCGACCACCGACGGCGACTGGGTGGCACGCTTCCGGGAGTGGCTTGACTCACAGTTTGTCGATCGTTTCTAGCGGGCACTGTTCCGCTCGCCGGTGATGCACCGGCAAATAACCGGCGGTTCGCCGGCAGCCCGATCTCATCCGGTGGTTCACCGGCCGGGCAACAC
Organism: Micromonospora sp. NPDC049175; assembly: GCF_043197345.1. NCBI lineage: Bacteria > Bacillati > Actinomycetota > Actinomycetes > Micromonosporales > Micromonosporaceae > Micromonospora > Micromonospora sp. NPDC049175. Next base: position 22,634 of record NZ_JBICSY010000007.1, read on the forward strand.
CCTTTCAGGGGCGGCGATTCGCCGCCCCTGAAGTGTTTTCCGGGCCGTGATCGACTCAGCTTCCGGAAACTCGGGGTGTCCCGGCCGCTCCGACACCGCGCTTTCCTGCAACCCGAGTCGATCACGGCCGGCGCATCCCGATCACGGCCCGCACCCCACCATGGCCCGCGCACCCCCGACCAACGGCCCGCGCCCGACCACGGCCTGCACCCTGACCACGGCCCGCGCACCCCGGCCACGGCCCGCGCGCCGGGCGTGGCCCGCGCATCCCGACCAACGACCCGCACCCCACCACGGCCCGCGCCCTAACCACGGCCCGCGCCCCGATCACGGCCCGTGCGCCAGGCGCGGCACGCGCTGACACAACGAATCGCTCCTGCTGACCGCTGACACGCAATGAATGTTCGGTCTGCGCAACTCTCGGTGGTGGATCCTGCCGCTGGGGCCGCATAGCGTTGAGCCACGGCGCCAGCCCGTGGGCCACGGTGGCCGGGCGCGCCCAACCCCTGGGAGCAGGACAATGACGATGGACGCCACCAGCCAGCGCCTGTTGATGTGCCGGCCGACGTACTTCGCCGTCGACTACGCGATCAACCCCTGGATGGACCCGAGCGGCCCGGTCGACGCCGCGCTCGCCGTCCGGCAGTGGGAGAAGCTCCGCCAGACGTACCTTGACCTGGGCCACACCGTCGAGGAGATCACTCCGGTGCCCGGCCTGCCCGACATGGTCTTCGCCGCCAACGGTGGCACCGTGATCGACGGCAAGGCGATGGCCGTGCAGTTCCGCGACCCGCAGCGCGCCGACGAGGCGCCGGCCTACCGGGCCTGGTTCGAGGACGCGGGCTTCGAGATGTACGACCCGAAGCACGTCAACGAGGGCGAGGGCGACGTCCTGCTGGCCGGCGACCACCTGCTGGCCGGCACCGGCTTCCGCACGGCGCACGCCTCGCACGCCCAGTTGCAGGAGGTCTTCGGCTACCCGGTGATCACCATGCAACTGGTCGACCCCCGCTTCTACCACCTGGACACCGCGCTGACCGTGCTCGACGAGCGGACCGTGGCGTACCTGCCGGAGGCGTTCTCTCCCGGCAGCCAGGCCGTGCTGCGCCGGCTCTTCCCCGACGCGGTGCACGCCACCATGGCCGACGCCGAGGTGCTGGGGCTGAACGCGGTGAGCGACGGACGGCACGTCGTGCTGCCCGCGCAGGCCACCGACCTGGCCGCCAAGCTGCGCGACCGGGGCTACGAAACCATCGGTGTCGACCTCTCCGAGCTGCGTAAGGCCGGCGGCGGACCGAAGTGCTGCACGCTGCGACTCCGTCAGGGAAAGGCAAGCAAGTGATCGAGGACATGCTGCGGACCCCGTCCGCCGTCCGGGACGCGGAGAAGTACACCGCGCACAACTACCACCCGCTGCCGGTGGTGATCTCGTCCGCCGAGGGCGCCTGGCTCACCGACGTGGACGGCAAGCGCTACCTGGACTGCCTGGCCGGCTACTCGGCGCTGAACTTCGGCCACCGGCACCCGCAGCTCATCGCCGCCGCGCACGCACAACTGGACCGGCTCACGCTGACCAGCCGGGCGTTCATCCACGACCAGTTCGCCGACTTCTGCCGGGAGCTGGCCGAGCTGTGCGGCAAGGACCTGGTGCTGCCGATGAACACCGGGGCCGAGGCCGTGGAGACCGGGATCAAGGTGGCCCGCAAGTGGGGCTACCAGGTCAAGGGCGTGCCCGCCGGCCAGGCCAACATCGTGGTCGCGGAGGGCAACTTCCACGGCCGGACCACCACCATCGTGAGCTTCTCCACCGACGAGGACGCGCGCGCCGACTTCGGGCCGTACACCCCGGGGTTCACGGTCGTGCCGTACGGCGACCTGGACGCCCTGACGGCCGCGATCGACGAGAACACCGTGGCCGTGCTGTTGGAGCCGATCCAGGGCGAGCAGGGCGTGGTGGTGCCACCGGAGGGCTACCTGCCGGGTGTACGCCAGGTCTGCACCGACCGCGACGTGCTCTTCATCGCCGACGAGATCCAGTCCGGTCTGGGGCGTACCGGCAAGACCTTCGCCTGTGACCACGAGGGCGTCGTGCCCGACATGTACCTGCTCGGCAAGGCGCTCGGCGGCGGCATCATCCCGGTCTCCGCGGTGGCCGCGAACGCCGACGTGCTGGGCGTGCTCAAGCCCGGCCAGCACGGCTCCACCTTCGGCGGCAACCCGCTCGCCTGCGCGGTCGCCATCGAGGTGGTCCGGCTGCTGGCCACCGGCGAGTTCCAGCGCCGCTCGGCCGAGCTGGGTGAGCGGCTGCGGACCGGCCTGGAGGGGCTGGTCGGCAAGGGCCTGGTCGGGGTACGCGTCCGTGGCCTGTGGGCCGGTCTGGACATCGACCCGGCGTTGATGAGCGGGCGGGAGGCGTGCGAGCGGCTCGCCGCCCGTGGTGTGCTCGCCAAGGACACCCACGGCTCCACCATCCGGCTCGCCCCGCCCCTGGTCATCACCGAGGAGGAGATCGACCTGGCGGTGGCGACGCTGGCCGAGGTGCTCGCCGGCTGACGCACCGCCCCGCCGAACCAGCGTTGATCATGGAGTTATTGCCACGACACGCCGCAGTGCCGGGCAATAACTCCATGATCAACCGGGGTTCGGGCCGGGACCGGGCCAGGCCGGGGCGCGGGGGCGGGGGCGGGGCAGGGTTAGGGGCGGGGTAGGCGCATCGCCATCGTCGGTGCCTCGGCCATCACCGAGGTGGGGGTGAACGGGGCGCCGGTCGGCAGCTCCTCGGCACGGCCGATCTGCACTCCGGGGTACAGCTCCACCATGTCGTTCTCACCGAGCACCCGGGACTGCTGCGGGGCCAGGGGAACGCGGTCCGACTCGGTCATCGAGCCGGCCGGACGGATGCCGGACCCGTTGGTGCTGACGTCGGTCACGATGACCTCGCCGACCCGCAGCTCGAACTGGACGTGACCACGGCTGATCCACCGCCGGGCCTCGTCGTTGAGCCACTGGCCGAGCATGATCCCGCCGTCCTGCTCGGGCGCCCGGCCGGCCACGATCGGCTGCTCCTCGGTGAGCACGAACCGCCGCCGGACCAGGCCGCCGACGCGCACCGCGAGCACCTCGCTCCGGGGTCGGGGACCGCCGTCGCCGAGGCGTGCCCCGTGTCGGGGGCAGGTCGGCACGCCGTTGCGCAGCGCGGGCGGTGGCTGCGCGGCCGGGCTGCGGTCGGCGCCCCCGGCCAGGTCGGCGAACGCGCCACCCCCACCACCGCCGCCGAACAGCGCGCAACCCGACTCCGGGCAGCGCCACTGTCGGGCCAGCAGCTTCGCCCCGGTAGGCGAGCGCTTGCCGGCGACCGGGGCGTGCCCGCCGCCGACGTGCGCGATGAACGCCGGCCCGCCGGCGCCCGGCACCGGGGCCACCACCCGACCGGGCTGCTCGACCAGCCACGGGAACCGCCCCCGCAGCCCGTCGAAGCGGACCCGGCTGAGCACCGGCAACCCGAGCAGGTCGGCCACCTCCAACATCCGGTCACCCGGATTGTCGAGCACCTCGACGAGCCCGTCGTCGGCCCAGCGACGCACCACCATCCGCTCGTTGGACGTCAGATCGGCGTCGGAGAGCAGAGCCCGGTGTACGACCGCGTAGACCTGGACGCTGTCCTCCTCCAACTCGCGGGAGAGCGCGTCGATGACCATGCCGAGTCGCAGCAGACTGGCCGGCCGGCCGCCGTCGATGTCCTGGTAGCGGATCACCTCGGCCAGGTCGAGCACCGCGCGGGCCAGCGACGGGTCCGTGCAGACCCGACCCTCGATGGCATCCAGAACCTTGCTGATCTCGAATCTCATGCCGCACTCCGGACGATGTCGTCGATTCGCCGGGCCAGCTCGATGTCCCGGTGGGTGACCCCACCGGCCGAGTGCGTGACACAGCGGAAGGTCAGGGTCCGCCATCGGATGTCGATGTCGGGATGGTGGTCAAGCTCCTCGGCCACCGCCGCCACCCGGTCCACCACCGCGATGGCGGCCGGGAAACTGCCGAGCTGGGCCGTACGACCGATACCGGTCGGGTCACCCGACCAGTCGGGCAACCCGCCCAGCTCTTCTCGCACCGCGTCCGCGGTGAGCAGGTCTGCCATGAGCAGACCCTACCGGTGGCGCGGCCGACGAGCCGGACACGCCACCGGCGAAGGTCGGGCCCTAGTCTTCGACGAGTTCGTCGAGTCGGGTAATCGAGTTCAACGTGCCCAATTCGCGAGCCGCCGCCACGAGGCGGTCGTGGTAGGCCGAGGTGATGGGGAGCGAATCCTCGAAGATCCAGGAGCACATCGTGTCGAATGCCAACTCTTCCTCGCCCACGCTCATCAGATGACGGACGTCTTCGACAACTTCCTCCGACGTCAGCGGAGAATCCTCAAGCAGGCGGGAGACGAGATCCCGTAGGTACAGGTAATGCTCCACGTCATCCTCCTGCCGTCACTTCAGGGACAGTCGACTCAGCCGGTTGACCAGCTCACTCGGATTGGGACCACACCAGTAGGCGGCCATCGCATTCGCGAATCAGCATGTCGTCTCGCACGCTCAGTCCCTCGGCTACCTCCCGGACGTCACCACGCGCCAGAAAGAACATGACGTGGAGTGGAACCGGTGGGCGACTCCGGGGAAGGCCATCCGTATCGGTCATCCTCCGCGAGTCCAGCCTTCGGACGACGCCGCCGGAGGCGAATGCCGCCACCTTCTCCCGGGCCACGCGGTCGTCGTCCCGAGCGACCACCACCCAGGGCGCGATCGGCAGCGCGAGGTCGAACGACGCCACGGAACTGCTCACGGATGGTCCCCGCTGAAATGGAAGGTGCCGCGACGACGCTAGCAAGCCCCGACCGACCATGGCTACCGGTTGCGTTCGCCCGGGACCGGATAGGTCGGCCAGAAACACGTCGATGGGGCGGCACCGTCAGATGCCGCCCCACCGATCAAACCTCACGTCCGCCGGACCCGTTCAGCCGCGCAGCGGCCGGCCCACCTCGTGGAGGTGACCGAGCGCCTGCCGGTACGACTCGATCAGCCCGGTCTCGGCGTACGGGATGCCCTGCTCGGCGCAGTATGCCCGCACGATCGGCTGGGCCCGGCGCAGGTTGGCGCGCGGCATGTTCGGGAAGAGGTGGTGCTCGATCTGGTAGTTGAGCCCGCCGAGCGTGGTGTCCACCAGGCGGCTGCCCCGCACGTTGCGGGAGGTCAGCACCTGCTTACGCAGGAAGTCCAGCTCGTCCTCGGCGGTCGGCATCGGCATGCCCTTGTGGTTCGGGGCGAACGCGCAGCCCATGTAGAGGCCCCACAGCGCCTGGTGCACGACGGCGAAGAGCAGCGCCTTGACCGGCGACATGACCGCCAACAGCAGCGCCACGTAGCCGACGGTGTGCGCGACCAGCAGGGCGGCCTCGACCGCCCGGTGGCGCATCGGAACTGTGTACTTGCCGTCCTCCCGGCCGACGATCGCCCGGATGCTCGCCACGTGCAGGTTCAGACCCTCCAGAAGGAGCATCGGGAAGAAGAAGTACGCCTGCCGCTGAGCCATCCAGCGGCCGAACCCACGGGTCTCCAGCGCCTGCTCGTGCGTCCACACCAGTGCGCCCGCGCCGACGTCCGGGTCCTCGTCCTCGTGGTTCGGGTTGGCGTGGTGCCGGTTGTGCTTGTCGACCCACCAGCCGTAGCTGATCCCCACCGCCACGTTGCCGGCGAGCAGCCCCACCAGCTCGCTCGCGCCCCGGCGTCGGAACATCTGTCGGTGACCGGCGTCGTGCCCGAGGAACGCGACCTGGGTGGTGGCGACCGCCATCACCGCCGCGAGCGGTAGCTGCCACCAGGAGTCGCCGAGCAGGAAAACGGCGATCCAGCCGGCCACGAAGCCGCCGAGGGTGAGCGTGATGCGGGTGACGTACCAACCGGGGCGCCGCTCCAGCAGGCCCGCCTGGCTGATCCGCCGGGACAACTGTGCGTAGTCACTGCCTCGCCGTCGTACCGGCGGTTCCGCCACCGCTCCGAGCGCCATTGCTGCTCCCGATCCGCTTGTGCCTGAACCGGTGCGGCTCGGGCCTGTTGTCGATTCTCCGGCTCAGCAGTAGCGCTGAGTAACCCTGACAACCCCCGAATCGGGGGTAGGGCGGGCACTACCCCCGATGGTGTGCGGCTCAGCCCAGCCGGGCCACCGTGGCCCGCAATCGCGCCAGATCACGCCGCCGCCGCTCGTAGGTGGCGGCCAGCCCGACCAGCGCCAACCCGCCCACACCGAGGTAGATCCACCGGGGCAGCAGGTCCCAACCTCGCGCCAGCTCGTGCAACGCCAACAGCGCCAGCACGCCACCGCCGAGCAGCACCGGCGCCTGCCATCGGCGGGTGGCGCCGGCCAGCACCACGCCCAGGGCCGCCGCACCGAGGAACAGTCGCCGCCACGGCTGCGGATCCGCCCCGGCCAGCACCGACACGAGGCTCGGGAGCAGCGCCGCGACCAGCCCCGGGCCGAGGGCCGGCCAGCTGGTCAGCCCCGGCCGGGTGCGCAGCGCCAGCAGACCCGCGCCGAGGGCGAGCGCCGAGGCCGGCAGGGTGTACGCCTCCAGCACTGTCACGCCGCCGGCGGCGAGCAGCACCCAGGCCCCGAGCAACTCGCTGCCGGCGGCGATGCCGGCGAACGCCCACCGCCGGCCGACCGGCTCACCCCGCCGCAGCAGCCGCAGCGCGACGGCCACGCCCCAGAGCACACACACGGTGGCGAGATGCCGCGCCACCTCGACGGCGAGCACCGCCGCCACGAGCGCGACCGCCTGCGCGGCAGCGTCCAGCACCCGCCCGACCCGGGCCCGCGACGAGGTCGCCGCGGCGACGGCCAGCACCAGCGCGGCCACCGCCAGCAGCGGGTACGCCGCCGCCCGCAGCGGCAACCCTCCGGCGAGCGGTGCGGTCACCGCCAGCGCGGACGCCGCCCCCACCGCGGCCAGGCAACCCGTGACACGTACCTCGACCACGCGCGCCCCGACGGCGACGACGACCGCCGCCACCAGCAGCACTCCCTGCGCGGCGAGCGTGCCGGCTCGGGTGGCCAGCAGCCCCGCCACACCGGACGCGGTCAGCACCACCCCCACCGGTACGAGGACCGGTGCGAGCGCCGGGCGCGCGGCAAGCGCCGCGAACAGCAGCGCGGCCAACCCGGCGAGCAGGACAGCAGCCGGTAGCACCGGCCAGGGCGTGCCGATCGCGACGAGCAGCACCGGCAGGGCGACCGCGACGAACGGCAGCGCGGGCAGCACCCGTGGGCGGACCCGCCGACCGGCCAGCACGACGGCCACCGCCAGCACGGCCAGCGCCAGCCCGCGCGGAAGCGCCGTCGGGTCGGTGACGATCGTGGGCACGCCCGACCACACCCGCCCCCGATCGCCGTACGGCGACACGATCGCCGTCAGCACCGTCGGCAGGGCCGTCAGGACCGCGACCACCGCAAGTACGCCACCCGCCGCCACCGGCAGGCCCCGCCGGGTTGGCTCCCGCTCGCCGGCCGCCGGCCGGTCCCACCGGTCGACGAGCGCGACGCCCAGTGCCGCCAGCGCGGCGTACAGCGGAACGGACTCGTTCCCCGCCACGACGAGCGGCGCGAGTCCGGGCACGGTCACCGCGACCACGGCGCCGGTCACCGCGTACCCGGTCAGCTCCATTCGGTGGCGACGCGCCGCGAGCACCGCGACCAGCGGCAGCCCGGCGGCCAGAAGTGCCAGCCGCGCCTGCCACCAGGTGGGCGCACCTGCGGCGAACAGCGCCACGGCGGCGACCCCGGGGAGCGCGAGCTGCGCGACCAGCAGCCCCACGCCGGCCACCTGCCGGTACGGCCCGGTGTCCGGTCGTGCGGCCAGGGCCAGCCCGACCACGGCGATGCTGCCGAGCGCCACCAGGGCGCCGGTCGGGGTGGCCAGGGCGACGAGCAACCCGTGCCCGAGCAGGACAGCGCCACCGAGCGCGCGGGTGCGCAGCGTGACCGGGCGGCTCGCCGGGCGGGCCAGCACGGCGACAAGCAGCGCCGCCCCGCCGATCAGGTCGACGGCCACCACCGCCGGCCAGGGGGCCGCCCAGCCGACGGGCAGGGCGAGCAGCGCCGCCACCGCGCCGGCCAGGGCGAGCACCGTTCGCGCCCGGCGGGGCAGCAGCAGCACCGTCGCGCCGAGCGCCACCACCACGGCGGGTGCGAGCTGCCAACCCCAGTCCAGGTCCGGGCCCGTCGCGGCCCCGCGCCACGGCGGCAGCGAGCGGCTCACGGCCGCCACCGCGAGCACGGCGGTGATCAGCGCGGCCACCTGGGCCGTGCCGGCCGCGACCAGCAGCGCACCGGCACGCGGCCCGCTCCGCCAACCCCCGACGCCCACCACGGCCGACCCGAGGGCGGCGGAAGGCCCCCGCCCGGACACCTCCGGCCCGGCCACGCCCGGCGACTCCGACTCCGCCGCACCCGGCGACTCCGACTCCGCCGCACCCGGCGACTCCCGCACCGGCAACTCCGCCGCGCCCGGCAGCAGCCGCACCGCGCCGGCCAGCACGAGGGCCACCGTCGCCGCCGCGATCAGCAGCAGTGACGGCCGCAGCTCGACCACCGGGCGCAGCAGCGCGGCGGCGAGCACCGGCACCACCAACCCGCCGGCCACCGCCCGCAGCGCCGGGCCACCGACCAGCCAGGCCGCGCCGACCCCGGTAAACGCGACGAGCAACAGCGGCAACCCGGCCAGCAGCGGCGAACCCGCCGCCCGCCCGACGGCCAGCGGCACCAGGGCACAACTCGCGGCACCGACGAGCGCGGTCACCAGGCCGACCGCCGCGAACACCCGGCCGACCAGCAGGGCCACGCCGTCCCGGCCGCGCAGCGCAACGAGCACGGCCAGGTCCAGCAATGCCACGGCGAGCAGGACCAGCGCCCATCCGGCCGCACCCGGCTCGGCCTCGACGGCCAACAGCGGCACCACCGGCTGGGCGGCCAGCAGGGCGGCGAACCAGGGGCCGGTCAACCTGCTCCACCGGCCGTACGCCACGGCGACCGCCGCGCTGGCCCCCCCGACCAGCGCGGCGTACCGGCTGCCGGGCCAGCCGGCCACCCCGGCCAGGTCCACCGACCAGGCCGCGTAACCGTCCAGCAGCACCAACAGCAACCCGACCGCGGCGAACGTCTCCGCCGTGCCGCGCAGCCCCCGACGGACCGCCAGCAGCGGTACGGCCAGCATGAGCGCGGTGAACGCGGCCAGGATCAACGCCCGTCCACCGACCCCCACCGCCGCCCAGGCCACCGCGGTGAACACCACCGCCGCGGTGCCCAGCAACAGTCCACCGAGGATGAAGAGCAGACCCTGGACGGTCCGGGTGGAGGCCTCCGCCGCACCCGCCGGTGCGCCTGGGCGGTCGACCGGCAGTGGTCCGACGACAGGCGTGGGGCGCGCCGCCGCCGGAACGGCCAACCCCGCGCGGACGACCGCGGCCAGCTCGGCCCGCCGCCGCGACGTGGCCGACAGGCGTCCCGCCAGCTCGGTGTACGCGAGACGGGCCCGCTCCACCTCCGGCTCAAGCTGGGCCACCTCTCGGCCCAACCGGAACACCTCGGCGGCGATCGGGTCGGGCGCGCGCCGGCAGCCGGTGCAGCCGGTGCTCAGGCCCGCGGGAGCACCACAGGCCGGGCAGGGATATCCGGTGTCATCCACCCGGTCATCATCGGCAGCCGACCCGGGCACGGCCCAGAGTCCGCGTACTCAGGGTCGGGTGTGCTCGAACACCCAGGTGACGTACGCGGGGTCACCGCTGTCCACCCTGGACACCAGGATCTCCGGCACCTCGTACGGATGGCTGACCCGGATCTGATCCACCAACGCGGCCAACCGGTCCGGTGCGGTCTTGAACTGCACCGACCACTCGGAGCTGGTCTCCACTCCGGACCGCCACCAGTAGGTGCTGTCCACCTGACCGCCCACCTGTGCACAGGCGGCGAGCCGACCGGCAACGGCCGCGGCCGCCAGCACGTCGGCGACCGAACGCGCATCCACCACCGTCGTCACCACGCAGATCTGATCCACGCCCGCACCCTACGCGGCGACATCCCTTCGAGCCGGCTTTTCGCTCCCGACCGCGAGGCCGCGCGGCGCACGCTCATCGATTCGCCGCGATCCAGGCGTCGATCTGCGCCCACCAGTCGAACAGCCAGTCGATGCGCTGCTGCCGTCCGGCCGGCACGTCCTCCGGCGGCACCGACCAGAACCGCATCACGATCTGCTTGTCCATCGGCAGTTCCCGCCACACGTCGGCGACGGTGAGCATCCGGTCCAGCCCGGTGTGGGCGACGAAGATGACCCCGGCGTCCGGGGCCGCGTCCAGCGCGGCGAGCATCCCGCCGGGCTGCGGGGCGAGGACGTGCCGCATCCGCTCCGCGCGCAGGGCCATCCGTTCCAGGCCGAGGGAACGCAGCCGGGCGATGGCGCGCAGTCGCCGCTTGGGGGTGAAGTTGCCGCCCTCGGGAAAGATGACGAACGCGTCGTTGTCGTCCAGGCCCGCGGCCAGGTTGCCGACCTGGCGTACCGTCTCCTCGCCGCGCTCCGGCGTCGGCGCGATGAAGCGGTTCGGCAGCCGGTTGAGCAGCACGTCGATCGCCGGGTCCCACTGGAGGCTGTCCTTCAGGACGATCCGTGGCTCCCGTTTGAACCAGTTGACCAGGCCGTGGATCAGGATGAACGAGTCACCCGGCCCGGCGTGCCGGCAGAGCACCAGCTCGGGCCGGCCGGGCAGTGCGGTGTCCGGGTCGGTGCCCACCACGTCGATACGCAACCGCAGTGTCCAGCGGGCCTGCCAGAACAGCACCCGCAGGAACCAGCCGGCCAGCACGTAGTGTGCGCGCTGGAAGGCCGGGGACCGCACCCGCCAGCCGAAACCGGAGACGACCCAGAGCACGAAGAGCGCGAGCAGCGCGGCGGCGTTCCAGACCAGGTAGACACAGCCGATCCAGAGCAGCCGCAGCGGGCGTAACCGGCCCGGGACCAGCGGCGACGCGGCCGCGGCGAGGAATGCCCAGACCGGCAACGTGGTGACCACGACGAAGGCGAGCACCACCACGGCGGGGGCGAACAGCAACCGGCGTAGCCACCTCGGGGGCAGCGGCATCACCGCTCCTGGTGGGTGGCGAGGTAGCGCCGGGAGGCGGTGTACGCCCGGCTGATCCGCCGCCCCACCGCCGCCATGTCCCGGTACGCCCACGGGGTGTCGTCGCGTGGGTTCAGCCCGCCGGTCGGCAGGACGTGCACCTCCACCCCCTCGGGCAGCGCGGCCATCTCCCGGAAGAAGCGGTGCCGGCGGGAGATCTCGAACGCGACCTGCGCGATCTCCCACGGCCGTCGGGGAGGCGTCAGCTCACGTTCGATCCGACCCACCTGGAGGACGTAGATCCGACGGGCGCCGACGGCCACCGCCTCGCCGATCGGGATGGAGTTGACGATGCCGCCGTCCACGTAGTGCGCGCCGTTGATCTCCATGGGCGGGAGCAGGCCCGGCACCGACGCCGACGCCATCACCGCCGGCACCACCGGACCGGTGTCGAACCAGTGCTCGGCGGCCCGCTCGATGTGCGCGGCGCAGCAGCGGAACGGCACCCGCAGGTCGGCGAACGTGGTGTCCACCCCCAGCTCGGATTCGAGCAGCCGGCGCAGTGGCCGGGGCGAGTGCAGGTGGGTACGGGCGGCGAAACGACGCAACTGCCGGGCGACCGAGTCGCCGTACACCTCGCTCGCCTCCGGCGAGGCCCAGAGCCGGACCAGCCGGTCGGTCACCGCCTCCGACGGGTCGGCGGCGACAAGCGCGCCGTTCACCGCGCCGATCGAGGTGCCGAGCACCATGTCGGGCTGGATGCCGGCGCGGAACAGCGCGCGCAGCATGCCCACCTCGACCGCGCCGAGCACTCCCCCGCCGCCGAGCACGAACGCCACAGGTCCCGCCGCCATGCCCCTCATCCTGGCACGGGCCCGCCGCCGACCGACCGGCCGCCGTCGCCGGGCGGTCGGCGCACGCCAGACACCGCCCGGCGACCGGAGCCGTTGACGGCGTTGACAGGCCGGACGCATTCGCGCAACCTGATACCGCTCCCACCCCTGAGGCAGGTGCGATCGGTGAAGGCAGCACTGCATCCGGGCCGGTTGCTGGCCCAGAGATACCGACTTCTCGACCAGATCGGCGCCGGCGGCATGTCCGTGATCTGGCGTGCCCGCGACGAGGTGCTGGACCGGGTCGTCGCGCTCAAGGTGCTCGCCCCCTCGCTGGCCGCCGACGCGCGGTTCCGGGGCATGGTGCGGGACGAGGCGCGGGCGGCCGCCCAGTTGGTGCACCCCCATGTGACATCGGTGCACGACTACGGCGAGACGGTCGCCCCGGACGGCTCGATCACCTCGTTCGTGGTGATGGAGCTGCTCAGCGGCGAGGAGTTGGAGCTGCGACTCACCGAGGGGCCGTTGCCGTGGACCGAGGCGGTCCAGGTGGGCGCGCAGGTCGCCGACGCCCTGGCCGCCGCGCACCGACTCGGCATCGTGCACCGCGACATCACACCGGCCAACGTGATGATGACCGGTTCGGGGGTCAAGGTCCTCGACTTCGGCATCGCCACCCGGATCGGCGCGCCCGACGAGGACGAGGACGGCGGGACCTTCGGCACCCCGGCGTACGTCGCCCCGGAACGGCTGGACGGCGCACCGGCCCAGCCGTCCACAGACGTGTACTCACTCGGCGTGCTGCTGCACGAGGCACTCACCGGCCGCGTCCCCTATCCGGCGGAGACCTGGGAGCAACTCAGCGCCGCGCTGGCCGACGGTCCGGCGCCGACGCTCGCCGAGCTGCCGGAGCTGCCTCCGGCGGTGGCCCGGATCTGCCTGCGCAGCCTCGCCCGGGACCCGGCGGACCGGCCGACCGCCCGACAGGTCGCCACCACGCTTCGCGACCAGTTGGCGTCGGCCGACCCGCCACCCACGACCGTCCGGGTGCCCACCCGGCCCCTGCCACCGCAGCCCGTGACCGTCGCGGCGGCGACCGGTGACACGGCGGCCGGCGGGACCCCCACCGGAGACACCGCCGTCGGGTCGCGCTGGTCGCGGCGGCGGCTGGCGCTGCTGCTGGTACCCGTGGTCCTGGTGGTCGCGATCGCGCTGATCGGCGTGGCCCTGCGGCCCGACCAGCAACCCACCCGGCGGGCGCAGCCCACGGCCGGCCCCGTGACGACCCCGACGACCGCGCCGCCGACCCCCGCGCCGCCCGAGCCGACGACGGTACCGCCGGCGGTGCCACGGACCGGCGCACCCACCTCGGACCCGACCACCCTCGTGGAGGCCGCCAACCGGGTCGACGAGCTGATCACGGCAGGGCTCAGCGCCGGCGAGATTCGCAGCGACGTCGGCCTCGACCTGCGCAACGAGCTCCGCAACCTGACCGCCGCGGTCAGCTCCGGCCGCGACGAGCTGGCGCCACCGGTGGCCCGGCTGCGCAACAAGGTCGCGGTCCGCCTCGGCGAGGGTGGCATCAGTCCGGCGTACGCGCAGCGGCTCGACGTCGCCATCGTCGAGTTGGGTATGGCCCGGGTCTGACCACACGGCGATCCGGGTCAGCGGGCCGAGACCCCGGCCGATTCGCGGACGTCGTGACCGCCGGCGGCGAAGCGCCGGTAGATCTCCGCGTAGCCGTACGCCATCCGCTCGACCGAGAAGTTCCGCGCGACGTGCGCCACGCAGTCCTCCGGGTCGAGCTGCTCCGCCGCGCGCAGGGCCCCGGCCAACTCCCCCGGGTGCGCACAGGCCAGCCCGGTCACCCCGGGCCGGACCAGCTCCGGCACCGCACCCCGGTTGAGCGCGACCACAGGTGTCCCGGTCGCCATCGCCTCCAACATGACCATGCCGAACGGCTCGTCCCACTGGATCGGCATGATCAGGCAACGGGCGTCGACGAGCATCCGCAGCGTCGCCGCGCGGTCGGCGTTGAGCACGACTGTCACGTTCTCGTCGACCAGCGGGGCGACGACCTGCTCGTAGTAGCGGCGCTCGGCCGGCTCGTTGCACTTCCCGGCGAGCAGCAGGGGCAACCCGGCCTCCCGGCAGGCCTGGATGGCGACGTCGGGCCCCTTGTCCGGGCTGAACCGGGCCAGCCACAGCACCGGCCCCCGGCCGGGCTCGGTCTTGCGCGGGAAGCCGCGGATGTCGAGCGCGTTGTGCACGGTGCCGGCCCAGGGCAGGCTCGGGTTCAGTCGGCGCTGGGCATGCGAGATCGCCACCAGGGCCACGTCCGAGTCGATCTCGCTGAGCACGTCGCCGTACTCCCCCACCGGGTTGCCGTGCACGGTCGCGACAGTCGGCACGGCCCGGCGGCCGGCGATCAGCGGGCCGATCGTGGTGTGGTCGTGGATGACGTCGAAGTCGGCCGCCGTGATCAGCCGGTTCACCCGGGCCAGGTGGGCAAGCTCGGGCAGTGACTCGCCGAGCCGCTCGTACTGGACGTCGGGCACGGTCGAGACGAAGCCGCCGGCGGCGGTGCCGTGGTGGCTGCCGGCGCCGAACAGGGTCACCGCGTGTCCCTGGCCGCTCAACGCGTCCACGAGCGCGGCGACGACCTGCTCAAGGCCGCCGTAACCGGGTGGCGGCACGGACAACCAGGGCGGAACCACCATCGCGATGCGCAGCGACCGCTCCGGAGGGCGGCCCGCGGGCGGGTGGTTCACGGCCACGAGTCCTCCCCGTTGATCCCCGGTACGACGTGACCGCCGACCGGCGTGGTCGGCGGCGGGTTCCCGGTGACGTCCCGGGTAAACCGGACAAGGCGGACGCTCACCCGCCGACCAGCAGCTGGTCGTGCACCACCCGCACTCCCGGCGCAGACCAGGCGACCCGTTCGACCTGGTCGCGTTCCCACCAGGACCGGACCACCCCGGCGAGGACGAGTGTGTCGCCGTCGACCTCGACGGTCACCCGCTCGCCGCCGATCGTGCGGGCCAGCGCCCGCTGGACGTCCCGACGCAGTCGGTCAGCGACCGGCGGGGCCAGCGGTCGTACCTCGATCAGGTTGGTGATCCCCCGTACGCCGTCGAGCCGGCGCACCTCTCCCTCGGCGGCCCGCCGCTGCCACCCGAACTCGACCTCACCGCGCAGCATCAGCCAGCCGTTGGCCACCGTCACGTCGATCCGTTCGGCGGGCACGAAGCTGTCCCACTCCAGGGCACGGGAGGCGGCGACGGCGATCTCGCCGTCGGTACGCCCCGGCGTGCCCGGCAGCCGCACCTCGATCTCGTCGGCCACCGCCCGTACGCCACGGACCCGCTGGGCACACCGGGTCGCGGCCCAACCGTGGGCGGCACCGTCCACGTACCCGGTCAGGGTGACCACGCCCGCATCGACGCTCACGCCGATCTCGTTCGGTCGCAGTCTTGCGTCCCAGGCCAACTCCGCCAGGACGTCGCGTTGGATCCGCTCGTCGTCGCGGACGTCCACCACCTCGGTCATGGCACCCACCCCCGGTTCCGGTCGCCGAGACCCGCTTCCCGCAACCTGCCGGGCACACGGGTGACGGCGGTTCACCCGATCCGGGTGAACCGCCGTCTTGGGGAGAAAAGCGCGGCGGGTGACGGAGCCGACCCCCTCGGCCCCGCCACCCGCCGCCGGAGGGAGGAAGCAGGTTCAGATATCTGTCAGGACGTCTCGGCGAGCGTCACGGACACCGACTTCTCGGCGCCGTTCCGCTTGAACTGGACCTCGACCCGGTCGCCGACCTTGCCGGCCTGGACCGCGCCGACCAGGTCGTCCGAGTCGTTCACCAGCTTGTCGCCGAACCGGGTGACGACGTCGCCGCGCTGGAGGCCGGCCTTCTCGGCCGGGCTGCCCGGGGCGACCGAGGCGACGAGCGCACCGCCGCCCTCGGCCTGGTTGACGCCCACGCCGAGCGACGGGTGGCTGACCTTCTCGCCGCGCTGGAGCTTGCCGGCGACGTCCTTGGCCTTGTTGCTGGGGATGGCGAACCCGACCCCGATGTTGCCGGTGCTCTGCCCGGAGGTCGCGATGGCGGTGTTCACGCCGATCACCTCACCCCGGGTGTTGACGAGCGCGCCGCCGGAGTTGCCCGGGTTGATCGGAGCGTCGGTCTGGAGGAGACCGGAGATCGAGCTGACCGGCTGGCTCTGCTGGGTCGGGTCCTCCTGCTGGCCCTGGCCGGCCCGGATGGTGCGGTCCCGGGCGCTGAGGATGCCCGAGGTCACCGAACCCTGCAGGCCGAGCGGGCTGCCCAGGGCGAGCACCTGGTCGCCGACCTGCATGGCGTCGCTGTCGCCGAACTTGGCCGGCTTGAGGTTGGTGACCCCGTCGGCCTTGACCACGGCCAGGTCGGTCTTCGGGTCGGTGCCAATGATCTTCGCGGGCGCCTTCGTGCCATCGGCGAAGACCACCTCGACGGTGTTACCGCTGGCGGAGGCGACCACGTGGTTGTTGGACAGCACGTAGCCGTCGGCGGTGAGCACCACCCCGGACCCCTCGCCGCTGCCGGTGGTGATCGAGACGACGCTGTCCTGCACGGACGCGGCGATCTTCGGCAGGTCGGCGCTGTTGAGCACCGGCGCCGCGGTGTAGGTGCGGGTGACGCCGCCGCTGTCACCGTCGAGAGCGAGGGCGAGCGCCCCACCGGCCACGCCGGAGCCCAGCATCAGCGCGAACACCGCCACGCCGGCGCCGGCGAACTTCGCGATCCGGCCCGGCCGGGGACCGCTCCCGGGCGGCGCGACCTGCGGACCCCACGGCGGAACCGGCTGACCCGGGTGCTGTCCGGGGTGCTGCGGGTGCTGTCCAGGATGCTGGGCGTGCTGCCCCGGGTGCTGCTGGTGCTGCCCGGGGTGCTGCTGGTGCTGCGGGTACGCCATGCCCGGCTGTCCCCCGCCGGCCCAGCCGGACTGCTGGCCCGCGTACCAGGGAGCACCTGGGTACTGGCCGGCGTTCGGCTGCGGGTAGCCGGACTGGCCGGGCGCGGGGTAGCCGGACTGGCCGGGCGCCGGGTAACCGGAGACCGGGTACGGCGGCGCGGACGGGGTAGCGGCCGGCGGCTCGTACCCGGTCGGCTGTGCGGCGGCCGGCGGCGTGCTGGCGGGCTGCTCGCCGTAGGCGACGGGTGCGGCCTCGGTGACCGCGGTGGTCTCCGTGTCACGGGTGGTCGGCGTGTCACCCGTGGTCGGCGCGTCACCGGTGACCTGCGCGTCACCTGTGGTCGAGACGACCTGGACGGGAGTGGTCGGGGAGTCGGACTGCGCGCGCTCGTCGCGTGGCAGCTCGGCGGTGGGGTGCGACGGCTCGGCGTCGGTGGGGGCCGGCCGGCGCTGCGGGTCGGACTCGTACTCGGTCATGGCACTACCTTCTCCCTCGGCACTGCAATCAACCTGGAACCGTCCTGGAAGTTGGCTGAAAGTCACTCGCCGACGTCGTCGACGTGGGGCAGCAGCGGCAGCCGGACCCGGAAGGTGGCCCCGCCGCCGGGTGTCTCGGCCACCTCGACCGAGCCGTGGTGGGCCGCGACGAGCGCCGCCACGATCGCCAGGCCGAGGCCGGTGCCGGTGTTGCCGTCGGCCCGCCGCGTGCGTGCCGCGTCGGCCCGGTAGAACCGCTCGAAGACCCGTTCCGCCTGCTCCGACGAGAGGCCCGGACCGCTGTCGGCCACCTCGATGACGGCGTGACCTCCCGGTTCGGCCCGCAGGCGCACCCGGATCTCGGCGTCCGGCGGGGTGTGGGTGAGCGCGTTGGTGACCAGGTTGCCGATCACCTGACGCAGCCGCGCGTCGTCGGCGGAGACGACGAGCGGACCCGATCCGGGCGCGATCTCCAGCTCGATCCGGCGGTCCGGGGCGATCACCCGGGCGGCCTGCACCGCGTCGGAGGCGAGCACCGGCAGCTCCACGGGGGTCAGCGAGAGTGGCCGTTCCCGGTCCAGCCGGGCGAGCAGCAGCAGGTCCTCCACCAGCAGCCCCATCCGGGCCGCCTCGTCCTCGATGCGGCGCAGCAGGCCGGCGGTCTGCTCGGGCTCCCGGGCGGCGCCCTGCCGGTACAGCTCGGCGAAACCACGGATGGTGGTCAGCGGGGTCCGTAGTTCGTGCGAGGCGTCCGCGACGAACCGTCGCATCCGCTCCTCGGAGCGGATGGCCCGCGCCTCGGACGCCTGAGCGGCGTAGGCGGCGTCCCGCGCGGAGCTCTCCGCCGAACGCGCCGACATCTCCGAGGCGGCTCGGGCGGTGAACGCCGCCTCGATCTGGGTGAGCATCGCGTTCAGCGCGCGCGAGAGGCGGCCCAGTTCGGAGGTGGGGTCGGCCTGGCCCTCCTCCGGGTCGGGCACGCGCCGGGTCAGGTCGCCGCCGGCGATGGCGGCGGCCGTTCGTTCGATCTCCACAAGCGGTTTGAGGCTGGTCCGCACGATCGCCGCGCCCACCGAGGCCAGCATGATCAGCACCGAACCGCCGACCAGCAGGTCGATCCAGACCAGCCGCTTCACCGCCTTGTCGACGTCGGTGAGGTGCTGACCGATGGCCAGGGGCTGACCGTTGGGCAACTGGGTGTAGAGCATCCGCCAGCGCACCTTGCTGTCCCGGGCCCGGACGGTGAAGGGTTTGCCCTCCAGCTTCTCGAAGCCGGCGGCGTCCGACGGGATCGGTGGCAGGTCGTCCAGCGCGAAACGCTTGGTGTCGTAGAACACTTGCCGGCCGGATATCGGATCGATGACCGCCAGCAGGTAGTCGGTCGGAAAGCCCACAGTGCCCTGCTGGGCGGTGACAACCTTGTCGATGCTGCGTGCCGAGACACTCAGCTCAGTGTCGACCTGGGTGACCAGGTAACTGCGCAGGAAGATAGTGGTCAGCGAACTGATCACCAGCAGCGCGGCGGCGACGAGCAGCAGCACCGCGGTCACCAACTTGATCCGCAGCGGTACGCCCCGCAGCCGTCCCTTCGCCTGCTGGACCGTGTTCACGCCGCCGGCTTGCGCAGGACGTACCCGACTCCACGCAGCGTGTGGATCAACCGGGGTTGGGTGGTGTCGACCTTGCGCCGCAGGTAGGAGATGTAGGACTCGACGATGTTGTCGTCACCACGGAAGTCGTAGTTCCAGACGTGGTCGAGGATCTGCGCCTTGGACAGCACCCGGTTGGCGTTGAGCATCAGGTAGCGCAACAGCTTGAACTCGGTCGGCGAGAGCTGCACCCGCTGACCGGCCCGGTGCACCTCGTGGGTCTCCTCGTCCAACTCCAGGTCGGCGAAGGTGAGCCGGGAGGGCGCCTGCCCGCCGGTCGTGGTGCGGCGCAGCACGGCCCGGATCCGGGCGGTCAACTCCTCCAGGCTGAACGGCTTGGTGACGTAGTCGTCCCCACCCAGGGTCAGCCCACGGATCTTGTCGTCGGTGGCGTCCCGAGCGGTCAGGAAGACCACCGGGGTACGCGTGCCGCCCTCACGCAGCATCCGGATGACCTCGAAGCCGTCCAGGTCCGGCAGCATGACGTCGAGCACCACCAGGTCGGGCCGGTGGTCCTTGGCGGCGTTGAGCGCCGCGCTCCCACTTGTCGCGGTGGCCACGTCGAAGCCCGCGAAGCGCAGGCTCGCGGAGAGCAGTTCGAGGATGTTGGGGTCGTCCTCGACGACGAGAAGTCGCGCCTCGGTCTGGGTAGCGGGCATGCGCCCATCATCGGCGACAGGACTGCGCCCGCGCTGGGCACTTCCTGGAAAAAAGCTGTGAGTCACCGCCGCTCGGCGACGGCTTGCACCGCCGCTCGGCGACGCCGGTCAGCGCAGCAGCCTGCGCAGCCCGTCCAGGGCGCCGTCGAGCAGCCGGATCGCGGTGCGCAACTGGGTGTCGCTGAACTGCCGGGCACGCGTCAACCGGCCCACCTCGGCGCTGAACGCGTGCAGCCGCTTGTCGAGCTCGTCGAGCAGCTCGGCCTGCGGCCCGGCGGTCGACGCCGGCCGGGGCGGCGGGGCCGGCGCGTCCCACCGGGTGCGCCGGGTCTGCCGGGTGGCCTCGCTCAGCTCCCGCTTGAGGTCGCGCACCGAGCCGCGTACCTCGCTGCGGATCTCGCCGGCCAGAGTGGAGAGGTCTGCCACCGAGGCCGCGATGTCCGCTTCGAGCGCTTCCAACTCGCCGGCCCGCTGGCGCAGCTCCGCGCGACCGGCGTCGGTGATGTCGTACGTCTTGCGGCCACCGGCGGCGGTGTGGCTGACCAGACCCTCGACCTCAAGCCGTTGCAGCCGGGGGTAGATGGTGCCGGCGCTGGGCGCGTAGAGCCCGAGGAACCGGTCCTCCAGCAGGCGGATCAGCTCGTAGCCGTGCTTCGGGCCGTCGTCGAGCAGCTTGAGCAGGTAGAGCCGGAGCCGCCCGTGGCTGAACACGGCGGTCACGGCAGCTCCTCCCCATCGTGGTCGACAGCGCGGGCGAGCAGGGCGATGCTCCCCGAGGTCGCGGAAGCCCAGAGCTTACCTTCGCCGGCGCCGAGCACTCCCTCGCTGCTGCGCAGTGGGAACGTCGACGTGCGTACCTGCGGAAAGCCGCTGGTGATCCGGCCCGAGGCGGTCTGCAACTGGACGGTGAGGTCGCTGTCCTCGCGGACCCGGACGGTGATGCCGCCCGAGATCGTGGTCAACCGGATCTCGCTGCGCCGAGGGTTGTCCAGGTCGCAGGTGATCGCGCCGGACACGGTCTGCGCCCGCACCCGATCGGCGGCGCTGTCGGCGATGATCACCTCGCCGGAGACCGTTTCCAGGGTGAGATCGCCGCGGACGCCGAGCGCCTCCACCGGGCCGGAGGTGATGTTCGCGGTGGTGTTGCCGCGCAGCCCCCGGAGGGTGATCTGGCCGGCGGTGACGTGGATCCTGGTCTGCCGGCGCAGGCCGGAGGCGACGAGCGAGCCGGCGACCAGGCCCAGGTCGGCGAGGACGTCGGCGGACACGGCGACGGAGACGTCCACCCGGGGATAGCGGTGGATCATCCGGAACCACCGCAGGACGTCCGACCAGCTCCGGCCGCGTTCCTGACGGATGCTGAGCCGGCCGTCGGCATGCTCGATCCGGACCGGCCGACGGCCGACCTGGGTCACGTCGATCCGGGTCGGCCCGTCGGCGGCGACCACGTTGAGCCGCCCGCTGACCAGGCGCACGTCCAGCCGGGTGACCGGCCCGTCCACGGTGAGCCGCTGCGGGCTCTCGACCGTCCATGCGGCCATGGCATCCCCCTCTCGACGGCGCGCGGACACGCGCCTGACAGGGAGCACAGTAACGCGATACATCGCGACACCACAAGACAGTCGCGAGTCGGTCCCCCTCCGACCGTGGGCCGGCCGCGCCCGTTGATCATGGAGTTATCGTCCGACACGCCGACGACACGCGCGGATAACCTCATGATCAACGCGCGAAGTGGTGGGTGGGGTTACGCAGGGTCAGGCCGCTAGATCTAGCCCTCCTCCTACGGCCGATGTCGGCACCGTGGGCACCGCCAGGGCTGCCGGGGTTGCCGTGGGAGCCGGGTGCGGCCGGGTCCGCGTCCGCGCGCCTGCCGCGGGCACCAGGTGTACGGCCGACTCGGCGGCCCGAGCCAGCAACCGCCGGTCGGCGGTACGGGCCGGATGCAGCGCGGCGGCGATCGTCACCGACACCACCAACTCCCGTGCCGCGACCACCCGGACCATCGACCGCAGCAACGTGTCCGCGCCGAGGAAGGCAGCGGCCGTGGTGGTCGTACCGGTGGCCGCGCAGCGGTAGGCGAGCCGCAGCGGCACCACCGGGCTGCCGGCGTCGATGGCCGCCTGGAACGTCGCGGGCCGGAAACCGCCGCCGGGGCGGCAGTCGCCGGCGGCGGCGCACCAGGTCGTCCCCTCCGGAAAGACCGCCACGGACCGGCCGGCGCGCAGCGTGTCCGCGATCCGGCCGACCATCGCCGGCAGCGCGCGCGGCCGGGCACGGTCCACGAAGACGGTCCCCGCCGCCGCGGCCAACAGGCCGAACACCGGCCAGGAGCGGATCTCCCGCTTCGCCACCATCCGGCTGGGCGCGACGGCAAGCACCGCGAGGACGTCCAGCCACGAGACATGGTTGGCGACCAGCAGCGCCCGCCGCCGAGGCAGCCGACCCCGGATCACCAGCCGGACCCCGAAGGCCCGCGCGGTGCACCGGGCCCAACCGCGCACCGCCGCCTGCCGTTCCCGAACCGGCAGTACGGGCAGCAGCACCACCAGGCCGACACCGGCCAGCAGCATGCCGGCCACGGCGACCAACCGCAGCACCCGACGGGCCACCGACACGGTGGGCACCGCGCCGGTCGGCGGCAGACAGTCGTCGTCGCAACCCGACGACGGCCGCCACAGGTCGTGCGACCCGGCGGTCATCGCTGTGCCTCGCCCAGGAAGTGCCGCAGGTAACGCGGATTCATCCGGTCCAGGCAGAAGAGCACGTAGAAGTCCGCGCAGCCGAAGTCGCTGTCGTACGACGGCTCGCCGCAGATCCACGCGCCCAGCCGAAGGTAGCCGCGCAGCAGCGGCGGTACCGCGACACGGCCGGCCGGATCGGCGGCGGCCACCGAGCCGGCTGTCGCCTCGGCGAACCAGGGCCGCAGCGGGCGCACCCGGAGCGGCGGCGGTGACAGGTGCCGGGCCTGGGCCTGGGTCCACACCTCGGCGACCGTCCGCCCACCGTCGGCCACCGGCACCGACGCGCAGCCGCCGAGCCAACGGGAGCCCCGCAGGTGCAGGTACCGGACGATGCCCGCCCACATCAGGTTGATCACCGCGCCGGAGCGGTGGTCGGGGTGCACACAGGACCGGCCCGCCTCGACCAGGTCATCGCGGAGCGGATCGAGCGCGCGGAGGTCGAACTCGTCCTCGGCGTAGCGTCGGTTGGTGCGGCCCGGCGGCAGCAACCGGTACGTGCCGACCACCTCGCCGGTGCTGTCCTCCCGGACGATCAGGTGGTCGCAGTACGCGTCGAAGGGATCCACGTCCAGCCCCGCCGCACCGGGGAGGAGGGTGGCGCCTAACTCGGTGGCGAACACCTCGTGACGCAGGCGTTGCGCGGCCGCGACCTGGATGGGGTCGTCGGCGATCAGCAGGGTGTATCCGCTGGTCGTCAGGGGTGCGCCAGCGGCATGCAGAACGGCCATGCAATCTGTGTAGGTGCTCGGGTTGCCATTCACTCGGACCACCGGTGTCGGCAGGATGAACGCCGGCCGGCAGATGCGCCCCACAGGTGGTCGTGCGAGGCTGCGCGACGGACCGGCGACGACGCCGGCAAGCCCCACCGGAGGTCGACGATGCGGATCGAGTCCCGCTACAACGGGCCGCCCGGCTCCGGCAACGGCGGCTGGAGCGCGGGAGTGTTCGCCGCCGGGTCGGGCGGCACGGGCACGGTCGAGGTGACGTTGCGCCGACCGCCACCACTGGACACCGAACTGAGTCTCACCGACGGCGAGGTCCGTGACCCGGCCGGCGACCTGGTGGCCGAGGTGCGCCCGGCCGGCGTGGTCGATGTCGTCGTACCCCCGGTCGACCTGGACACCGCGGTGGCCGCGGCGGACCGCTACCCCGGCCTGGTCGAGCATCCGTTCCCCGGTTGTTACGTCTGCGGGCCGCAGCGGACCGACGGGCTGCGGATCTTTCCCGGCCGGTTACCGGACGGGCGGACCGCGGCGCCGTTCCGGGTGCCCGAGCGGGTCAGCGCGGCCACGATCTGGGCGGCGTTGGACTGCCCCGGCGGTTGGACGGTGCTCGCGCCGGGCCGCCCGTACCTGTTGGGTCGGATCGCCGCCGTGGTCACCGCGCTGCCGGAGCCGGGCGACGACTGCGTGGTGACCGGGGCGTTGCGCGGCGTCGACGGGCGCAAGGCGCTCGTGCACACGAGCCTGTACGGCCCGGACGGCACGCTGCTCGGCGCGGCCCGGGCAACCTGGATCGCCCGCTGACCTCCGGCCCGTCGTCCGCAGGGCGGATGCGTCTCCACCCTGCGGTGGAGGCGAACATACGGACCGCGCCTGATTGACCTTGTTGCCCCGGGCCGTCACGCTGTGCCACGGCGTACCTCGACGCCACACACGGGAGGAGAACGATGACTGACGGGCAGCGAAGCCCCACCAGCGACGGTCAGATCGTGGTGTCCGGTCTGACGAAGCAGTACAAGAACGTGCGGGCGGTGAACAACCTGTCCTTCACCGTGGCACCGGGGCGGGTGACCGGCTTCCTCGGCCCGAACGGCGCTGGCAAGACCACCACCCTGCGCATGCTGCTGAACCTGGTCACGCCGACTGCCGGCACGACCACCATCAGCGGCCACCGGTACGTCGACCTCACGGACCCGCTGCGGCACGTCGGCGCGGTGCTGGAGGCCTCGAGCGCGCACAAGGGCCGCACCGGCATCAACCACCTGCGGGTCATCTGCGCGGCGGCCGGGCTGCCCCGCCAGCGGGCCGACGAGGCGCTGGCCCTGGTCGGGTTGACCCCGGCGGCGAAGCGCAAGTTCAAGGGCTACTCGCTGGGCATGAAGCAGCGGCTGGGCATCGCCGCCGCGATGCTCGGCGACCCCCGCGTGCTGATCCTCGACGAGCCGGCCAACGGGCTGGACCCGGAGGGCATCCGGTGGATGCGTGGGTTCCTCAAGAACCTCGCCGTCGAAGGCCGCACCGTGCTGGTCTCCAGCCACCTGCTGTCGGAGATGCAGTTGCTCGCCGACGACGTGGTGATCATCGCGGCCGGGCAGTTGGTCCGGCAGGGACCTGTCGACCAGGTCCTCGGCTCGATGGCGCAGAGCGCCCGGGTGCGGGTGCGCACGCCGCAGGCCGAGACGCTCGTCGCTGCCCTGAAGGCGCAGTCGGCGACCGTCGACACCGACGAGCAGGGCGTGCTGCTGGTCGCCGGGGTGGACGCCCCGACGATCGGCAGGGCCGCCCTGGCCGCCGGCGTCGAGCTGCACGAACTGTCCACCGAACGGCCCGATCTGGAACGGGTCTTCCTGGAGCTCACGGCCGGAAAGGCGGGCATCCGATGAACCTGGTCCGAGCCGAACTGCTCAAGATCCGTACCACCAGCACCTGGTGGTGGCTGGCCCTCGGCGCGTTCCTCTCGATCGCCCTGGCGTTCGCGATCAACGCGTGGTTGCTCGTCACGGCGCTCGGTGGCGACGCCGAGAACATCGGCGTCAGCGCCGAGCAGGCGACCGCGCCGGCGCAGGCGGCGAACCTCTACACCTCGGGCCAGTACCTCGGGCTGATGTTCGTAATGCTCATCGGCATCCTGATGGTCACCAACGAGTTCTTCCACCAGACCGCGACCACGACGTTCCTGACGACTCCCCGGCGCACGTCGGTCATCGTCGGCAAGCTCGTCGCCGCCAGCCTGCTCGGCTTCATGTTCTGGCTGGCGACCACACTCATCGACCTGGCCGCCGGCTCGATCTTCCTGTCCCTGAACGACTACGGCACCCAGCTCGGTGAGTGGCCGGTGCAGCGGGCGCTGCTGTTCAACCTGCTCGCGTACGCCATCTGGACGATCCTCGGCGTGGGCATCGGCACGCTGATCACCAACCAGCTCGGCGCGGTGATCACGGCGGCGGTGCTCTATCTGATCGGCACGCAGGTGGTCGGTCTGCTGTTCCTGCTCCTGTCGAACGTGCTCGACAGCGAGGCGGTGCTCAAGTGGCAGGTGGTCTGGCCGGCGGTGGCGTCCCAGGTCATGATCACGGAAGGCACCACGGAGTTCACCCCGTCCTGGTGGGTCGGCGCCCTGGTGCTCATCGGCTACGCGCTCGTCAGCGGGGTCGCCGGAGTCCTGATCACGCGACGTCGCGACATCGCCTGACGGCGGTTCCGACCCCGGGGGCGGCGGCGACACGCCCCGCTCCGGGGTCGGTGCCCGCTCCGCGCGGGTGACCATGCGTTACCAGTCCCGCACCGGACGCGCAGCGGTTGCTGAACTTCTGGCATCTTCTGTGAAACCGGCCACGGGACCGAGGCTGAAATGCCTGCGGGATCGGTACGGCGTAGCCTGGGAGACGTCCAGTCCGTGCTCCTAATCGGGCACGAGGGACACACCGCGTGCCACACAACCCGCGTGAAAGAGGCGATTACCGGCCGTGTCGACCCAGCAGACTTCGCAGGAGAACCCACTGGCGGGTTTCGGCCCGAATGAGTGGATCGTCGAGGAGATGTACCAGCGTTACCTCGCCGACCCAACGAGCGTCGATTCGGCCTGGCACGACTTCTTCGCCGACTACCGACCGGCGCCCGGGGCGGCCACGCCCCGCAAGGCCGAGTCGGCGGAGAAGCCGGCCGCCGCTCCGGAGCCGGACGGGCAGCCGGAGCCGGCCGCCGCGGTGAGCCAGCCGAGCGCCACCGCGCAGCCGGCCGCCGCCAGCAAGCCGGCCGCCGCGCCGTCGGCACCGGCCAAGGCCGCGCCGGCGAAGGCCGCACCGGAGAAGGCCGCCCCGGCCAAGCCGGCCGCCAAGGCCGCCGCCCCCACCGCCGACGGCCCGCAGACCACGCCGTTGCGGGGCGTCGCCGCGAAGATCGTCCAGAACATGGACGCCTCGCTGAGCGTGCCCACCGCGACAAGCGTGCGCGCGGTGCCGGCCAAGCTGCTCGTCGACAACCGCATCGTGATCAACAACCACCTCGCCCGGGGGCGCGGTGGCAAGGTCAGCTTCACCCACCTGGTCGGCTACGCGCTGGTCCGGGCGCTGGTGCAGCACCCCGAGATGAACAACTCCTTCGCCGAGGCCAACGGCAAGCCGGCGATGGTCCGCCCGGCGCACGTCAACCTGGGCATCGCGATCGACCTGGCCAAGCCGGACGGCAGCCGCAACCTGGTGGTCCCCTCCATCAAGGGCTGCGAGTCGATGGACTTCCGGCAGTTCTGGCAGGCGTACGAGGACGTGGTCCGGCGGGCGCGGCGCAACGAGCTGACCATGGACGACTACGCCGGCACCACGATCTCGCTCACCAACCCGGGCGGCATCGGCACCGTGCACTCGATGCCGCGCCTCATGCAGGGGCAGAGCGCGATCATCGGCGTGGGCGCGATGGAGTACCCGGCCCCCTACCAGGGCATGTCCGAGGCCACCCTGGCCGAGCTGGCCGTCAGCAAGATCATCACCCTGACCAGCACGTACGACCACCGGATCATCCAGGGCGCGCAGTCCGGCGAGTTCCTCAAGGTGATGCACGAGCTGATCCTCGGCGAGCACGGCTTCTACGACCAGATCTTCACCTCGCTGCGCATCCCGTACGAGCCGGTGCGCTGGATGCGCGACGTCGCGGTCAACTCCGAGGGTCAGATCAACAAGACCGCCCGGGTGCACGAGCTGATCCACGCGTACCGGGTGCGCGGTCACCTGATGGCCGACACCGACCCGCTGGAATTCAAGATCCGCAAGCACCCCGACCTGGACGTCCTCCAGCACGGGCTCACCCTGTGGGACCTGGACCGCGAGTTCCCGGTCAACGGCTTCGCCGGCCGGCAGCGGATGAAGCTGCGCTCGATCCTCGGCGTGCTGCGCGACTCGTACTGCCGCCGCGTCGGCATCGAGTACATGCACATCCAGGACCCGGAGGAGCGGCGCTGGGTGCAGGAACGGATCGAGCGCAAGTATGAGAAGCCGGCCGCCGACGAGCAGAAGCACGTGCTCAACCGGCTCAACGCCGCCGAGGCCTTCGAGACCTTCCTGCAGACCAAGTACGTGGGCCAGAAGCGCTTCTCGTTGGAGGGCGGCGAGTCGCTGATCCCGCTGCTCGGTGAGGTGCTGGAGTCCTCCGCCGAGAACGGCCTGGACGAGGTCGTCATCGGCATGGCGCACCGGGGCCGACTCAACGTGCTGGCCAACATCGTCGGCAAGCCGTACGAGAAGATCTTCTCGGAGTTCGAGGGCCACCTGGACCCGCGCTCGACGCAGGGTTCCGGTGACGTGAAATACCACCTGGGCCAGAACGGCAAGTTCACCACCCCCGACGGCGCGCACTCGGTGAAGGTGTCGGTGGTGGCCAACCCGTCGCACCTGGAGGCCGTCGACCCGGTGCTGGAAGGCATCGTCCGGGCCAAGCAGGACCGGATCGACCTCAAGCTGGAGGGCTACACCGTGCTGCCGCTGGCGGTGCACGGTGACGCGGCGTTCGCCGGGCAGGGCGTGGTCGCCGAGACCCTCAACCTGTCGCAGTTGCGCGGCTACCGCACCGGCGGCACCGTGCACGTGGTGGTCAACAACCAGGTCGGCTTCACCACCGCCCCGGAATACAGCCGGTCCAGCCTCTACAGCACCGACGTGGCCCGGATGATCCAGGCGCCGATCTTCCACGTCAACGGCGACGACCCCGAGGCCGTGGTCCGGGTTGCTCGGCTGGCCTTCGAATACCGGCAGACGTTCAACAAGGACGTCGTGATCGACATGGTCTGCTACCGGCGGCGCGGGCACAACGAGGGTGACGACCCCTCGATGTCCAACCCCCAGATGTACAAGATCATTGATTCGAAGCGCTCGGTGCGCAAGCTCTACACCGAGGAGCTGATCGGTCGCGGCGACATCACCGTGGAGGACGCGGAAGAGCTGCTGCGCGACTACCAGGCGCAGCTGGAGAAGGTCTTCAAGGCCACCCGGGACGCCGCCTCGGCGCCCCGGCAGCTCAACCGGCCGCGCCGCGAGGAGGAGCCGGAGCCGCAGGTCGACACCGCCACCGACGCGTCCGTGGTGAAGGCGATCGGCGAGGCGCACACCAACCTCCCGGAGGGCTTCACCCCGCACAAGCGGATCCAGCAACTGCTGGACCGGCGGGCCAAGATGTCCGTCGAGGGCAACATCGACTGGGGCTTCGGCGAGATCATCGCGCTCGGGGCGTTGCTGCACGACGGGGTCACCGTCCGGCTCGCCGGGCAGGATTCACGTCGCGGCACGTTCGTCCAGCGACACGCCTCGATCGTCGACTCCCGCACCGGCGACGACTACCTGCCGCTGAAGTCGCTCACCGGCGACGGCGAGCGCTCCCGGTTCTTCGTGCACGACTCGCTGCTGAGCGAGTACGCGGCGATGGGCTTCGAGTACGGCTACTCGGTGGAGAACATCAACGCCCTGGTCGCCTGGGAGGCCCAGTTCGGCGACTTCGTCAACGGCGCCCAGTCGGTGATCGACGAGTTCATCTCGTCCGGCGAGGTGAAGTGGGGTCAGCGCTCCGCCGTCACCCTGCTGCTGCCGCACGGCCACGAGGGCCAGGGGCCGGACCACACCTCCGGCCGGCCGGAGCGGTTCCTGCAGATGTGCGCCGAGGACAACATGCGGGTGTCCATCCCGACCACCCCGGCGAACTACTTCCACCTGCTGCGCCGCCAGGCCCTGTCGCCCAAGCGCAAGCCACTCGTGGTGTTCACGCCGAAGTCGCTGCTGCGGCACAAGCTCTGCGTCTCCCCGGTGGAGGACTTCACCACCGGCACCTTCCAGCCGGTGCTGCGCGACACGGCAGCCCCGGCCCCGGAGGCGGTGAAGCGGGTGCTGCTCTGCTCCGGCAAGGTCTACTACGACCTGTTCCAGGCCCGGCAGGAGCGTGGCGTCACCGACACCGCGATCCTCCGGATCGAGCAGCTGTACCCGCTGCCGGTGGAGGAGATCCGGGCCGCCCTCGCGCAGTTCCCCAACGCGGAGGACTTCGCCTGGGTGCAGGAGGAGCCGGCCAACCAGGGTGCCTGGTCGTTCGTCGCGCTCAACCTGCTGGAGCACCTCACGGACGTCCGGCTGCGGCGGATCTCCCGCCCGGCCGCGGCCGCCCCGGCGGTCGGCTCGGCGAAGACCCACGAGGTCGAGCAGAACGCGCTGATCGAGGCGGCTCTCCCCCGCCCGTGACCTGACCTGTGCACGGAAGCCGGGGCAGGGCCGTTTCACCACGGCCCTGCCCCGGCTCTCGTAGGCCCCGCCGGCCGGTCGACCATCCACCCACCCATCACCCGCCCGGCCCGAGCCGGGCCGAGCACGAGGACGTACCCATGTACTTCACCGACCGTGGCATCGAGGAGCTGGTCGAACGCCGGGGCGACGAGCAGGTGACCCTGGAGTGGCTGGGCGAACGCCTGCGCGACTTCGTCGACCTCAACCCCGACTTCGAAACCCCCATCGAACGCCTGGCCACCTACCTGGCCCGCCTGGACGACCCCGACGACGAAGACGCCTAACGAACCCCCACCCACCTCCACCGCCCACCCCCACCGCACCCCCACCCCCACCCCCACCGCGTTGATCATGAGGTTATGCGCGCGTGTCGTCGGCGTGTCGCGCGATAACTCCATGATCAACGGGGCGGCGGGGCGGAGCGGGGCGGGGCGGGCCGGCGGGGCGACGGGGACGGGGCGGGGCCGCGGGGGCGGACGGGGCGGGGTGCAGGGGTGGTCGGGGTGGGAGGGGACCGGTCGGGGGTTCGCGATCTTTTAGGGTGGGGCTGTGGCTCGCAGTGTGTATCTGACTAGCGTGGGGTCCGGCGGAGGCAAGTCGACGATCGCCCTCGGGCTGGCGGAGTTGCTGTCCCGTCAGGTCGGGCGGATCGGCGTGTTCCGGCCGCTGGTCGCCGACACCGGTCCCGACCCGATCCTCGCCCTGCTCAGCGAGCGCTACCGGGTCGAACTGCCACTGTCGGAGCTGGCCGGGGCGACGTACGCCCAGGCGGCGGCGCTTGTCGCCGACGGCCGGCGTGAGCAACTGATCTCCACGGTCGTCGAGCGGTACCGGGCGGTGGAACGGCAGTGCCCGGCCGTGGTCGTGGTGGGTAGCGACTTCGACGACCCGGGCGATCCGGCCCATCCTCGGGAGTTGGCCTTCAACGCGAGGCTGGCCACCGAGTTCGGCAGCGTGGTGGTGCCGGTGGTGGACGGCTTCGGGCAGGAGCCGGCGGCCGTCGCGTCGGCGGTGCGCGGGGCGTACCACGATCTGGCCGACCTGGGCGCGACGGTGCTCGCGGTGATCGCCAACCGGGTGTCCGAGCCGATGACGCTGCCCGATCTGCCGGTCCCCGCGTACACCATTCCGGAGGTTCCGAGCGTCTCGGCGCCGACGGTGGCCGAGGTGGCGGCGGCGCTCGGCGCCACCCTGCTGGCCGGGGACGACGCCGCGCTCAGTCGCGACGTACTGGACTTCGTGGTCGGCGCGGCGCACGTGCCGACGCTGCTGGACCACCTCACCGAAGGCGCCCTGGTGATCACCCCCGGGGACCGGGCCGACCTGCTCGTGGCCGCGAGCGCCGCGCACGTCGCCGGTCAGGCGTCGGTGGCCGGGCTGGTGTTGACGCTCGGCGAACAGCCGGACCCCCGGGTCATGCGGTTGGTGGAGGGGCTGAACACCGGGTTGGCGGTGCTGTCGGTGCCCAGTGACAGCTACGACACGGTGGCCGCGTCCAGCCGGATCGAGGGCCGGCCCAGCACGGCCAACCCGCGCAAGGTGGAGGCGGCGCTGGGCGCGTTCGAGCGCTGCGTGGACACGGACGACCTGGCTCGCCGGCTGCGGGTCAGCCGGTCGACCCGCGTCACCCCGCTGATGTTCGAGAACGAGCTGATCGACCGGGCCCGTTCGCAGCCCCGGCACCTGGTGCTGCCGGAGGGCACCGAGGAACGGATCCTGCGCGCGGCGGAGATCCTGCTGCGCCGCGGGGTGGCCGAGCTGACGCTGCTGGGCCGGCCGGACGACATCACCCGGCGGACCCGCGAACTGGGCATCGACCTCGGCGACGCGAACGTCGTCGACCCGGTCACCAGTGGGTGGCGGGACGACTTCGCGGACGAGTACGCCCGGCTGCGCGCCCACCGGGGCGTCACCGCCGAGCTGGCGCACGACATCGTGGCCCAACCCAACTACTTCGGCACGCTCATGGTGTCGACCGGACGGGCCGACGGCATGATCTCCGGCGCCACGCACACCACCGCCGCGACCATCCGACCGGCGTTCGAGATCATCCGTACCGTGCCGGAGGTCTCGGTGGCCTCCAGCGTCTTCTTCATGCTGCTCGCCGACCGGGTGCTGGTCTACGGCGACTGCGCGGTCAACCGCGACCCGGACGCCGCGCAACTCGCCGACATCGCGATCTCGTCGGCCGACACCGCCGCCCGGTTCGGCATCGAACCCCGGGTGGCGATGCTGTCGTACTCCACCGGCAGCTCCGGCGCGGGCGAGGACGTGGAGAAGGTCGCCGCGGCCACCGCCCTGGTCCGGGAGCGCCGGCCCGACCTGCTGGTCGAGGGGCCCATCCAGTACGACGCGGCGATCGACCCCGCGGTGGCGGCGACGAAGCTGCCGGGCAGCCCGGTCGCCGGCCAGGCCACCGTCTTCATCTTCCCGGACCTGAACACGGGCAACAACACGTACAAGGCGGTGCAGCGCTCCGCCGGGGCGGTCGCCGTCGGCCCGGTCATGCAGGGCCTGCGCCGGCCGGTGAACGACCTGTCCCGCGGCGCGACCGTGCCGGACATCGTCAACACGGTGGCGATCACCGCCATCCAGGCGGCCACCGAGGAGGCATCGTGAGTCGGGTGCTCGTGCTCAACTGCGGGTCGTCGTCGGTGAAGTGGCGCCGGTACGACGGGGACCAGGCGCTCGACCACGGCACCGTCGAGCGGATCGGTGAGCCCGGTGGTGGTCCACCGGACCACGCCGGCGCGGTCCGGCAGATCCTGGACGGACTCGACCTGAGCGGGCTCGCCGCGGTCGGGCACCGGGTGGTGCACGGAGGCCGGACGTTCAGCGCGCCGGTGCTCGTCGACGACGCGGTCCTGGCCGCGATCAAGAACCTGGTGCCGCTCGCTCCGCTGCACAACCCGGCCAACCTGGCCGGCATCGAGGTGGCCCGCGCCGCGCTGCCGGACGTCCCGCAGGTCGCCGTCTTCGACACCGCGTTCCACCACACCCTGCCGGAGGCCGCCGCGACGTACGCGATCGACCGGGACATCGCCGAGCGGTACGACATCCGCAGGTACGGCTTCCACGGCACC
This sequence comes from Micromonospora sp. NPDC049175, assembly GCF_043197345.1. Classification (NCBI taxonomy): domain Bacteria; kingdom Bacillati; phylum Actinomycetota; class Actinomycetes; order Micromonosporales; family Micromonosporaceae; genus Micromonospora; species Micromonospora sp. NPDC049175. The sequence goes on from NZ_JBICSY010000007.1 coordinate 55,652, forward strand.
TCACACGCGTACGTGTCCCGGCGCACCGCCGAACTGCTCGGCCGCCCGTACGACCAGGTCAACACGATCACCCTGCACCTGGGCAACGGGGCCAGCGTCTGTGCGGTGGCCAACGGTCGCAGTGTCGCCACCTCGATGGGCATGTCCCCGTTGCAGGGGCTGGTGATGGGCACCCGCAGCGGCGACCTCGACCCCACCGTGATCTTCCACCTGCGCCGGGAGGCCGGGCTGTCGGTGGACGAGATCGACGACCTGCTCAACCACCGCAGCGGCCTGCTCGGGTTGACCGGCGTCAACGACATGCGCGAGGTGCTCGCGCGCCGGGCGACCGGGGACCGGGCGGCGGCGCTGGCCTTCGACGTCTACTGCCGGCGGATCACCGAGTACGTCGGGGCGTACTACGCGCTACTCGGCCGCGTCGACGCGATCGCCTTCACCGCCGGGGTGGGCGAGCACGCCGCGCCCGTCCGGGCAGCCGCCCTGGCCCGCCTGGAGCGACTCGGCATCGCCGTCGACGACGCCCGCAACGACGGCACGGGCGACCGGGTGATCTCACCCGACGACGCCGAGGTGAGCGTGTGTGTCATCCGGACCGACGAGGAACGGGAGATCGCCCGGCAGACCCGGGACGTGGTCGCCCGCCAGTGACGACCGGTCCGAGACGGCGGATCAGCGACGGGTGTTGCGCCGACGCCGGGCACTCACGGTACGGCGGACCCGGTCCCGGCCGGGGCCACGTCCGGCCCGCGTCGGGCCGGAAGCCCGGCCCGGCAGGGTGGCCGCCCAGACCGTAATCCCACCGATCACGGCGAAGGCCAGACCGAAGGGGACGCCGCCCCAGGCGTTGAGGACGAACACCGAATCATCGGTGTTGCCGTTCTCGGCGAGGAACTCCTCGGGGTGCACAGGATCGACCCACACCCGCAGCACCGTCGGCGATTCCTCGGTGCAGCCGCCGGCCGAGCCGCAGAGGATCCGCTCGGAATACCGGACACCCTCGTAGTCGTATCCGACCTGGATGGTGTCGGTGCCGCCGCCACGTCCGACGGTGTCCCCGCGGTCGCCCACGTCAGCCAGAACCGGCACGCCCTCGGCTCGTAACCGCTCAGCCTTGGTGTGCAGGTGCCACTTGTAACCGGCGATGCTTGTCGCGTACGCGAGGCTGGTGAGCAGGAGCAGGGCACCCACGACGGCCGGACCGCGGCGGATGCTCCGGAGCCTGGTCAGTAGGGACGCAGACGGGTCGTCGTCCGCCGTCCGCGAGCTGGGCGCGTCGGCCCGGCCCGGCACGCTCAGCTCGCGAGCCAGACGACGAGGGCGACGAGCACGACCACCACGACCGCCGCGCCGATGATCAGCGGCAGGCGGGACGGCGACTCCGCCGGCGCGGCGGCCTCCGGGGTCTGGTTGAACGCGCGGAACGCCTCGGTGTTGCCACTGGGGTCGGTGTAGTTCTCAGGCATGCCGGTGACCCTAGCGAAGCCGGTCGCGACGCACCGCCCCGGTAGGGTGCCCTGGTGGACGACCTCGCGCGCCGCCAGTTGGCGAGCATCGCCGAGGTGGTCGAGGTGGCCGCATCGGCCGCTGTTCCGGTGTGGTTGCGGGGCGGCTGGGCGATGGACTTCCAGCTCGGCGAGGTGTCCCGTTCCCACGTCGACGTCGACTGGTACTGCTGGCGTGCGGACGCGGACCGGCTGGCCGCCCTGCTGCTGGCCCGGGGCTGGCAGCCCGACCCCCGGATGCCGGTGTGGAACCAGCTCGACCTGTTCGCCGCCGAGGTGGAGGTGAGCTTCGCGTACCTGGGTCGGGACGACAGCGGTCGACCGACGGTGGGTGCCGGGCCCTGGGCCGGCACGCCACTGCCGGCCGGGATACTCGACGCACCGCCCGGCCGGATCGGCCCGCTCGTCGTTCCGACGATCTCGGTGCCGGCCCAGATCGAGTTCAAGCAGATGTACCCGGTGTGGATGCCGGAGCGACCCCGCCGTCCGAAGGACGCGGACGACCTGGCTCGACTGCGGGCCTGGCCTCGTCGAGCAGATCCTCGTACACCCCGACCTTGAAGGTGATCAGGTCCAGGCTCTGGGTGAGCCGGCCGATCTGGTCCGTGACGCGCACGTGGTGCTCACGCATGAGCGCGAGCCGTTCCTCCTCGTTGCCCGCGCCTTCGCGGACGAGTTCGGTGTAGCGACGAAGCGCCGGCAGCGGCATGCCGGAGGCGCGGAGGATGATGCAGACGGTCAGCCAGTCCACGTCGTCCTGGCTGTAGACGCGACGTCCGGTGGACCCCCGGCGTACGGGGCTGACGAAGACGCCCTGCTGCTCGTAGAAGCGGAGCGCGTGCACGCTCAAGCCGGTGCGCTCGGCGACCTGTCCGATGCTCAGACCCGCGGTGACCTCACCCATGCCGAGCAGGGTAACGGGGGTTGACCTAGAGCCGACTCAAGCTCCTACCGTGCCAGGTGATCACCAATCAACCACCTGGGAGAGCATCGGCATGCGCTATCGCACCCTCGGCGGCACCGGCATCGAGGTCAGCACCCACTGCCTCGGGACCATGATGTTCGGTGCCGTCGGCAACCCCGACCACGACGACTGCGCCCGCATCGTCCACACCGCCCTCGACCAGGGCATCAACGTCATCGACACCGCCGACATGTACGGCCGGGGCGAGTCCGAACAGATCGTGGGCAAGGCGCTGCGCGGGCGCCGCGACGACGTCGTGCTCGCCACCAAGGCGCACTTCCCGATGGGCGAGGGCCCCAACCAGGGTGGCAACTCGCGGCGGTGGATCCTCAAGGCGGTCGAGGGGAGCCTCCGGCGGTTGGACACCGACTGGATCGACCTCTACCAGATCCACCGTCCCGACCCCTCGACCGACATCGAGGAGACGCTCTCGGTGCTCACCGACCTCGTCCGCGAGGGCAAGATCCGCGCGTTCGGCTGCTCGACGTTCCCCGCCGAGGAGATCGTCGAGGCGCACCAGGTCTCCGAACGTCGCGGCCTCGGCCGCCTGCGCACCGAGCAGCCGCCGTACTCGATCCTGGCCCGCGGCGTCGAGGCCTCGACCCTGCCGGTCTGCCAGCGCTACGGCATGGGGGTGCTGGTCTGGAGCCCGCTGGCGTTCGGGTTTCTCAGCGGGAAGTACCGCAGGGACCAGCCCGTCGACCTGTCGACCGGGCGAGCCGCCCTGCGGCCGGCACAGTTCGATCCCACCATCGCCGAGAACGCCGCCAAGCTCGACGCCGTCGAACAGCTCGTCGACCTCGCGGCGAGCATCGGCTGCACGCTTCCGCAACTCGCCATCGCCTTCACCGTGGCCCATCCGGCCGTCACCTCGGCGATCATCGGACCGCGCACCAGGCCGCAACTGGACGATCTGCTCAAGGGCGCCACGCTCACCCTGGACGACGCGACCCTCGACCGGATCGACGAGATCGTGCCGCCCGGCACGAACCGGTACAACCCCAATGCCGCCTTCCCGGTGCGCGCACTCACGGACATCGCACGCCGACGCCGCCCGCTCGCCGACCGTGCCGCGGCCTGAGCCGGCAGCACACCCAATGACCGGAAGGACACAACGCGTCAATGCCCCCCGAGCACCCCTGCCGGTCGGGGCACAATCGGAAACATGTCGCGTCGCGTCACTCCCGCACTGCTGGCCAGCGCCGTGCTCATGGCCGGTCTGGTCGGCTGCTCCACGCAAACCCGCCCGAGCCAGCACGCGCCGGCACCACCCGTCGAGCCGAAGGCCGCCGCCACGCCGACACCGCAGGTCGCCGCCAGCAGGGCCCCGCAGCACACCTTCGCGGTCGGCGTACGCCAACTGAAGCTGAACCGGAACGGCCGTGCGCTGCCGACGACGCTCTGGTACCCGGCGGCCGGGCAGTCCGGCGGCGCGGCCAGGCGGTCGGCGGCGGCGGCCGAGGGCCGGTTTCCGGTGGTGATGTTCAGTCACGGCCTGGGCGGTCGGCCGGACGACTACGCCACGCTGCTGACCCGGTGGGCGGCGGCGGGATTCGTGGTCGCCGCGCCGGCCTTCCCGCACACCTCGGCGGGCGCGGACAACAACGTCCTCGACGTGCTCAACCAACCGGCCGACGTGTCGTACGCGTTGGACCGGGTGCTCGCGCTGGGCACCACGGCCGACGACCCGTTGCGGGGCCGGTTGGACGGCGAGCGGGTGGCCGCGGCCGGGCACTCGGCGGGCGGGGTGACCACCATCGGGCTGTTCACCATCGCCCGGGACGAGCGGCTGGACGCGGGCGTGGTGTTCGCGGGCACGGCGCTCGGCGTGGGCACCGCGTTCGCCGGCGCGGCCGCCCCGCAACTGTTCGTGCACGGTGAGCTGGACGAGGTGGTCGAGTACGCGGCGGGCAAGGCCGCGTACGACAAGGTGCCCTGGCCCAAGGCGATGCTGAGCCTGCCGAACGGCGACCACGGACGGACGATGCTCAAGGACAAGGCCGCGCTGCGGGTCGTGTCGGACACGTCGGTCGAGTTCCTGCGCTGGTCGCTCTACGGCGACGCGGCGGCCAAGAAGCGCATCCCCACCGACGCGACCCGCGGCGACATCGCCACCTTCGACGACCACCTCTGAAGCCCGGACGGCTCGCCGGCCCGCCCGGCCCCGCCCGGCCGCACCGCCCCGCCCGCTCCGCACCGCCCGCGCCGCCCGCGCCGCCCGCACCGCCCGCGTCGCCGCAAGATCGCGCAACAACGTGGAAATAGTGGCCTCCGCGGCGTGGGAGACCACTATTTCCTGGTTATAGCGTGATCTTGCGGCTGCGCGAGGCGCGGCCGGGCCGGGCCGGGCCGGGCCGGGCGGTAAAACGCGGTGACGCGTCAGGCGGTGTGGTCGATGACGACCTTGCCGAAGGCATCGCCGGAGTGCAGGCGGGCGAAGGCGTCCTCGACCCGGCTGAACGGGACGACGCTGTCCACCACCGGGCGCACCTCGTTGTCGGAGCAGAACGCCAGCAGTTCGTACAGCTCACCCGGCGTGCCCATCGAGGTGCCCAGGATCTCCAACTGCATCGCGAAGACCCGACGCAGGTTGACCGACGGCTCGTGCCCCGCGGTCGCGCCGGAGACCACGATCCGGGCCATCGGGGCGGCCGACTTCAGCGAGTGGTCGAAGGTGGCCGCGCCCACCGTCTCGATCACCACGTCGACGCGTTCCGGCAGCCGGGCACCGGGTTCCACGGCGGTGGCGCCGAGAGCCGAGATCCGGTCCCGCTTGCCGGCGTCGCGGCTCGTCGCGTACACCCGCTTGCCCATCGCGACGGCGAGCGCGACGGCCGCGGTGGCGACGCCGCCGCCCGCGCCCTGGACCAGCACGCTGTCGGCGTCCGCGACGCGGCCCTTGGTGGTCAGCATCCGCCACGCGGTCAGCCAGGCCGTGGGCAGGCACGCCGCGTCGGTCGCCGCCATGCCGTCCGGCAGCGGGATCAGGTTCGATCGGGGTACGGCGACCCGCTCGGCGAGGGTTCCCGCGAAGTGCTCGGAGAGGATGGAGACCCCGCGTGGGTCACCGGGAGTGACGACCACCGGGTACACGACCACCGGGCGGCCCTCCGGGTCCAGCCCCACCGCGTCGCAGCCGAGGATCATCGGCAGTTGGGCCTCGGTGAGCCCTACTCCGCGCAGCGACCAGAGGTCGTGGTGGTTGAGCGAGGTGGCCCGCAACCGCACGGTCACCCAGTCGTCGGCCGGGGGCGTCGGCTCGGGCCGCTCACCGACGGTGAGGGCGGCGAGCGGATCGGCGTCATTGAAGCGGGAGGCAAAGGCGGCACGCATGATCGGCACGGTAACAAGCTGAGCGCCCGTTAAGAAGGCGCGCGACGCACGCCGCGCCCGTGCGCCCCGGCCGGCACACAGGCCTGCGGCACATGCCGCGCCGGAACGCCCCGGCCCGGGTCGGCACACAGGCCTGCGGCGCATGCCGCGCCGAAACGCCCCGGCCCGGGCCGGCGCACAGGCGGGCTAGCGGCGGGCGACGCCGTCGCGGCGGGCGGCTTCGGCGACCGCCTCGGCGACGGCCGGCGCGACGCGCGGGTCGAGCGGCGAGGGGACGATCGCGTCGACGGTCAGCGACTCGGCCACCACGCCGGCGATGGCGTCCGCGGCGGCGACCTTCATCGCCTCGGTGATCCGGGTCGCGCCGGCATCGAGCGCCCCGCGGAACACCCCGGGGAAGGCCAGCACGTTGTTGATCTGGTTGGGGTAGTCACTGCGCCCGGTGGCGACCACCGCGACGTGCCGGGCGGCGACCTCGGGGTGCACCTCGGGGGTCGGGTTGGCCAGCGCGAACACGATGCCGCCGGGTGCCATTCCCGCCACCGCCGCTTCGGGGATCTGCCCGCCGGAGACCCCGATCAGCACGTCCGCGTCGCGCAGGGCCTCGGTGATGTCGCCGTGGCGGCCGTCGGCGTTCGTGGTCGCCGCCAACTCGGCCTTGGTGCCGGTCAGTTCGGTGCGGTGCCGGCCGATGATGCCCTTGGAGTCACAGACCACCACCTGGTCGGGGTTGACGCCCCCGGCGATCAGCATCTTCGTCACGGCCACGCCGGCCGCGCCCGCACCGCTCACCGCGACCCGCAGGTCGCCGAGCTTGCGGTCGAGCAGGGTGGCGGCGTTGCGCAGCGCGGCGAGCACCACGATCGCGGTGCCGTGCTGGTCGTCGTGGAAGACCGGGATGTCCAGCGCCTCGTCGAGCCGGCGCTCGATCTCGAAGCAGCGCGGCGCGCTGATGTCCTCCAGGTTGATCCCGCCGAACGAGGGGGCCAGCGCCCGGACCACGGCGACGATCTCGTCGGCGTCCTGCGTGTCCAGGCAGACCGGCACGGCGTCCACCCCGCCGAACTGCTTGAACAACACCGCCTTGCCCTCCATCACCGGCAGCGCGGCACGTGGGCCGATGTTGCCGAGCCCGAGCACCGCCGAGCCGTCGGTGACCACCGCGACGGTGTGCGACACCCAGGTGTAGTCGTCCACCAGGGCGGGGTCGGTCGCGATCGCCTCGCACACCCGGGCCACCCCCGGGGTGTACGCCAGGGAGAGGTCCTCCCGGCTGGTCAGCGGCACTGTCGACGTGACGGCCATCTTGCCGCCCCGGTGCAGCAGGAAGACGGGATCGGCGGGGTCCACGGTGGACGAAGACATGGTGGTGACTCCAGGATCTGTCGAGCAGATGTGAGGCGGCCGGGCCTGGCCGCGAGGTGGGCGGCGAGCGGTGGCACGCGGTACGGGGGGTCACCCGAGCACTTCCGAGCATAGTGTCGACACCCCCACCCTGATGTGAGCGGGGTCATAACCGGTGACGACGTACCCGACCGAGGCGCGGCCAGTAGCGGATCACCACCCGACCCCGTACGTCGGCGACCCCGTACGCCCGGGAGTCGTCGGTGACCAGCTCGTTGTCGCCGCGCAGCCACCAGCCCCCATCCTGCTGCCGGACCGCCCGCTTCACCACCAGCAGGTCGGGACGGGTCCGGAAGACCGCGACCACCACGTCTCCGGGCCGGATCCGGCGGCCGCCGGGGCGGACCAGCACCGAATCGCCGTGCCGCAACGTCGGCGCCATGGACGGGCCGACCACCAGGACAGCGGTCAACGGTCCGCGCAACGGCGACACCTCAGGCGGGTGATCGGCGCCCACGGGTTTCACCTCCGTCCGTTCGGAAAGCATCCCCAGGAGTAATGTCGCCTTTGATCATCGCAAACTTCCCATGGAGGATCCTGATGCGATTTCCGCGCATCCTCGCGCCCCGCGTAACCGCGAGCGCACACTGCGACCTGCCGTGTGGTGTCTACGACCCGGCTCAGGCTCGGATCGAGGCCGAATCGGTCAAAATGATCTGCGAGAAGTACCAGGCGAACACCGACCCGGAGTTCCGTACCCGCGCCATCATCATCAAGGAGCAGCGCGCCGAGCTGGTCAAGCACCACCTCTGGGTGCTCTGGACCGACTACTTCAAGCCGCCGCACTTCGAGAAGTACCCGAACCTGCACAGCCTGTTCAACGAGGCCACCAAGCTCGCCGGCGCCGGTGGCGTCAAGGGCAGCCTCGACCCGGCCACCGCCGACAAGCTGCTCTCGAAGATCGACGAGATCTCGAAGATCTTCTGGGAGACCAAGAAGGCGTGACCTCTCCGGTCATCCCGACGATCCGGCCGGCACGTCCCGAGGACGTGCCGGCCGTCGTCGCCATGGTGCACGAGTTGGCGGAGTACGAACGGGCCCCCGACCAGTGCCACCTCACCGTCGAGCAGCTGATCTCGGCCCTGTTCCCGACGGCTCCGGATCCCGGCGTGACGTCGGACCCGCCGAGCCGGAGTGGCCGGTCGCCCGCACCGGCGCTCTTCGGTCACGTCGCGGTCGACGAGCGGGACGAGCCGATCGGCTTCGCGCTGTGGTTCCTCAACTTCTCCACCTGGGCCGGCGTGCACGGCATCTACCTGGAGGACCTCTACGTCCGGCCGATCGCCCGGGGCTCCGGGGCGGGTCGGCTGCTGCTCGCCACCCTGGCCGAGATCTGCGTACGACGCGGCTACCGGCGGCTGGAGTGGTGGATGATCGACTGGAACCCGGCCGCCGGGTTCTACGCCTCGATCGGCGCGGAGCAGATGAGCGAGTGGGTCCCCTATCGGCTCAGTGGTGACGCGTTGCGGACGCTTGCCGGCCATGCCGCCCCCGCTGGCACGCGTGCGGACGACCGACCGGGTAGAGTCCCCGACCGGGGGGATGAGGCGTGACTCAACTGACTGGCCAGCCAGCGATCGACGACGACGTGGTGCACCTCACGGTGCCCGCCGACGGCGGTTATCTTGGCGTGCTCCGCACCGCCACCGCAGGTCTCGCGGCCCGGTTGCAGTTCGCGCTCGACGAGATCGAGGATCTGCGGATCGCGGTCGACGAGGCGTGCGCCATGTTGCTCGCCATCGCCACCCGCGATGCCGAGTTGGAGTGCCGCTTCGCGGTCACCGAGGACGCGCTGACCGTCGAGGTGACCGTGCCGACCGTGCGTGGTGCCACGCTGCCGGCCGAGTCGTCCTTCGCCTGGAAGGTGCTCACCGCGTTGACGACGTCGGCATCCGCCACGGCCGCCGACGGTCGGGCCACGATCGCGCTGCTCACCCGCCGCTCCGGCGGCTACTGACCGGCTCCGCGCGCCGGGTCGGTCACTGCAGGCCGAGTGCCCGGGTCGTCGGAGGGCTGACCAGCAGCCAGCCCACGCCCAGGCCGAGCGCCATCAACGGCACGCCCAGCCAGCCCAACCCGCCCTGGATCATGAACCATCCGATCGGCAGCAGCATCAGCTGAAGCACGATCGCGGGCGCGCGGGCGCCCGCCCTGCGGCGCGACAGGGCCCGGCCCAGCGCCCACAGCACGACCGCGGCCCCGATGGCGAACGCGGTCACCAGCAACGCCGACGCCAGATCGGTGGTGGTGGCCGTGAGGTCGGCCCAGACCAGCCATGCCGCGATCAGCCCGACGACGGCCGCCTCCGCCCACAGCAGCCGGACCGCCCAGCGGAGCGTGACGGGGAACGGGGCCGAGTCGATGGTCACGCGCGCCACGATACCCGGGCTACCGGGAGGTACAGTGCCGCCCATGCACGCCGTCCTGGTGGTCAATCCAAAGGCCACCACCACCAGCGAACGCAGCCGGGACGTGCTTGTCCGGGCGCTGCGCAGCGAAGTCGACCTCAGCGTGCGTTACACCCGGCGGCGCGGACACGCGATGGCGCTGGCTCGGGAGGCCGCGGCCGAGGGCGTCGACCTGGTCGTCACCCTGGGTGGGGACGGCACCGTCAACGAGGTGGTGAACGGCCTGATGACGGCCGACCCGCCACCCCGCGCCGGCGACGCGCCGATGGCCGAGCGGTTGCCCGCGCTGGCGACCGTGCCGGGCGGCTCGACGAACGTGTTCGCCCGTGCCTTGGGTCTGCCCCGGGAGTGGCCGGAGGCGACCAGCATGATTCTCGAAGGGCTGCGGCTGGGCCGGAGCCGGACGGTGGGGCTGGGCCGCGCGGACGACCGCTACTTCACCTTCTGCGCGGGGTTCGGCCTGGACGCCGCGGTCATCCACCGGGTGGAGCAGGCCCGCCGCAAGGGCCGGGTGTCCACGCCGACGCTCTATCTGCGCTCGATCATGAACCAGTATTTCTTCGCCTCGGACCGGCGGCATCCGGCGATCGTGCTGGAGCGCCCGGGCGAGCCGGCCGAGGAGGAGCTGGCCACCGTCATCATCCAGAACACGGCACCGTGGACGTACCTGGGCGACCGGGAGGTCAACCCGAACCCGGCGGCGTCGTTCGATCTCGGGCTGGATGTGCTGGCGTTGCGTCAGCTCCGAGTGGCTAGCACAACACGGACAGTGACTCAGTTCCTGGCTCGGCAACCGGATCCGCGCGGTCGACAGGTGTTACGACTCCATGACACGGCGGAGTTCACCCTGCTCTCCAGCCGTCCGCAGGCCTTCCAGCTGGACGGCGACTATCTCGGCGAGCGGGAGAAAGTCAGATTCACCTCCGTTCCCGCCGCACTGAGAGTAATCTGCTAGGTCTCGGGTACTGCCCTAGGTCGACACGGTGGCCGCAACCGATCGACGTGGTCACCGCCACACCGAGGGGCAGGTGCCGGAAATGTCAGCAATGTCACGCGGACTGTACTATATTGATCCTCGACTGTGGCACACCGGGTAATCGGGAAAGCTTCGAAAACCGGACAAAGGGGCTGTGGGCTTGCTCACCGCCCGGAGTTTTTCCGAGCGTCACCCTTGACATCACGACTGTTCGTGAAAGTATTCACAAGCGAACTTGAGTTACCGGGACATTGCCTGGATATGCTCGACAGGTTGAGCTGTTCCAGCAGGTCCCCGGCGCTGAACGCCTGCTCACGCACTGCCGAATGGACGGACGCTAACCGTCACCATCGGCACTGCGGATGCATATAGAAAAAGCACGACCAAGCAATTGTTCGCCACCCATCCAGAATGAGGAGTGTTGCCGCCATGGACTGGCGTCACCATAGTGTCTGCCGCGACGAGGACCCGGAGCTGTTCTTCCCGATCGGGACGTCTGGACCGGCTCTGCTGCAGGTCGAGCAGGCAAAGGCCGTCTGCAGGCGCTGCTCCGTGACCGACCAGTGCCTGCAGTGGGCGCTCGAGTCGGGTCAGGACGCCGGCGTCTGGGGCGGGATGAGCGAAGAGGAACGGCGGGCCGTCAAGCGGCGCGGCGGCCTCCGCGTGCTGCGCGCTCACTCCGCCTGAACCCAACGACACCGCTGTACGCCCCGGTGGGTCCACCCACCGGGGCGTTCCGCTTTCTGCCCCCGCCTCAGCCGGCCGCTGCCACGACGTGGCCGGACGACTCGTCATCGACCCGGCGCAGCACCACCTCGACCAGCTCCGGCGCGTCGGTCAACGGGGCGGACACCGCCACCGCGCCGGCCGCCCGAGCCGCCTCGGTCACCGCGTCATGGAACAGGCCCGGCGCCAGGAAGTACGCGGACACCGCGACCCGCCGTGCGCCGGCCGCCCGCAGCCGGGAGACCGCCACACCTGCCGCCGGCGGAGCCGCCGAGGCGTACGCCACCCGACAGGGCACCCCGAACTCCGCGCCGAGCGCGTCCGCGGCCTGACCCACCGATCGGCGGGCCCGCGCGTCCCGGGTGCCCGCCGCGGCCAACACCAGCGCGTCGAAGCGGCCCGGTCGCACCTCGGCGAGCCGTCGCCGCAGCCCGGCCAGCAGCCCCGGATCGACAGTGCCGTCCGCCGGGCCGAGCACGTCGGTCACCCGTACCGTCAGTGGTGACTCGGCCCGCACCGCGGCGCTGACGGCCGCCGGAATGTCCACCCGATGGTGGTACGCGGCGGTCAACAGCAGCGGCACCAGCACCGCCCGACGGTGACCGGCCACCGCCAGACCGCGCAGCACCTCGGTCGGCCCCGGCTCGGTGTGGTCCAGCCAACTCGCCCAGACCTGTGTGCCGGGCCGGGCCGCCGACACGGCCCGGGCGAGTGCCCGGGTGGCGTCGGCCGCTCGTGGATCCCGGCTGCCGTGTGCGACAAGCACCACCGGGGCCGCCCCGCCGGCCGCACCTGGGCCGGTCGGGGTGGTCGCCGGCGAGGTCAGACGTGCAGTCCGCACTCGGTCTTCTCGAACATGGCCCAGCGGCCGGCCCGCGCGTCCTCGCCGGCCTTGGTCCGTCGGGTGCACGGCCAGCAGCCGATCGACCCGTACCCCTGCTTGAACAGCTCGTTCACCGGCACGTTGAAGCGGGCGATGTAGGCGTCCACGTCGGCCTGCTTCCACGCCGCGATCGGGTTGACCTTCACCTTGCCGCGCCGCGCGTCGAAGGTCACCACGGGCGTGTTGGCCCGGGTCGGCGACTCGTCCCGGCGCAGGCCCGCGGCCCAGGCGTCGTACCCGGACAGCGCCCGCTCCAACGGCTCCACCTTGCGCAACTGGCAGCAGTCGTCCGGCGACTTGTTGAACAACCGGGGCCCGTACTGGCCGTCCTGCTGGCCGACGGTGAGCCGGGGCCGGATCGACCGGACGTTCACCGGGAGCGTGCGGGCCACCTCGTCGCGGACCCGTAGCGTCTCCGGGAAGTGCAGGCCGGTGTCGAGGAAGACCACGTCCACCCCGGGCGCCACCCGGGACACCAGGTGCGCCAGCACCGCGTCGGCCATCGAGCTGGTGACGCAGAACCGGTCACCGAAGGTCTGCGCCGCCCAGCGGGCGATCTCCAGCGCCGGAGCGCCCTCCAGATCCAGGGCCGCCTGCTCGGCAAGCGTCCGCAGCTCGTCGGGGCTGCGTCCGGACGGGTCGGCCGAGGTCGAGGCACCGGGCCCGACCAGGCGCAGGCTCGCGGCGGAGACGAGACTCATCGGGTCACCGCCCGCGAGAGCAGCCCGGTGAACTTCACCGAGAAGACCCGGGTGCAGGCGTGGCACTCCCAGGCGCCGTGCCCCGCCTCGTGCGGACGCAGGTCCTCCTCGCCGCAGTACGGGCAGTACAGAGGTGCCGCTCGGTTCTCGCTGCTCACCGCAGTGCCTCCTCGTCGACTCTGATCACCCAGTTGGCGAACGTCTCGCCCTCGCTCCGACCGGCCAGGTAGCGACGGGCCAGCCGTTCCACGTACTCCGGAAGCTCTTCGGCGGTGGTCTTCAGGCCGCGTAGCTTGCGGCCGAAACCGGCGGTCTGCCCCTGGGCCATGCCCAGCCCGCCGCCCAGGTGCACCTGGAAACCCTCGACCTGCCGGCCGTCCGGGCCGACCACCAGTTGGCCCTTGAGCCCGATGTCGGCCACCTGGGTGCGGGCGCAGGCGTTGGGGCAGCCGTTGATGTGGATCGAGATGTCCGCGTCGAAGTCACGCAGCCGCTGCTCCAGCCGGGCCACCAACTCCTCGCCGCGGGCCTTCGTCTCGACGATGGCCAGCTTGCAGTATTCGATGCCGGTGCACGCCATGGTGCCGCGTCGCCAGGCCGACGGCCGGGCCTCCAGGCCGATGCCCCGCAGCGCGTCGACAAGCGACTCCGTCCGCTCCGACGGCACGTCGAGCACCAGCAGCTTCTGGTACGGGGTGAGCCGCACCCGGTCGCTGCCGTGCGCCTCGACCACGTCCGCGAGCTGGGCGAGCTGCCCGCCGGAGACCCGCCCGACCACCGGGGCGGCGCCCACGTAGTGCCGCCCGTCGGCCTGCTCGTGCACGCCCACGTGGTCGACCGGCTTCGCCGGCAGGACCGGCGCCGGCCCGTCGAGCAGGGTGCGACCGAGGTAGTCCTTCTCCAGGACCTCGCGGAAGCGTTCCACTCCCCAGTCGGCCACCAGGAACTTCAACCGGGCCCGGTTGCGCAGCCGGCGGTAGCCGTAGTCGCGGAAGATGCCGACCACCCCGGCCCACACGTCCGGGATCTCGGCCATCGGCACCCAGACGCCGAGCCGCTGGGCCAGCATCGGGTTGGTGGACAGGCCACCGCCGACCCAGACGTCGAAGCCGGGGCCGTGCTCGGGGTGGTCGACACCGAGGAACGCGATGTCGTTCGACTCGTACGGGGTGTCGACGAGCCAGGAGATGGACGTCTTGAACTTGCGGGGCAGGTTGGAGAACTGCTTGTCGCCGACGTACCGGGCGACGATCTCGTCGATCGCCGGGGTCGGGTCCAGCAGCTCGTCGCGGGCCACCCCGGCGACCGGGCTGCCCAGCACGATCCGGGGGCAGTCGCCGCACGCCTCGGTGGTCTGCAGGCCGACCGACTCCAGTCGCCGCCAGATCTCCGGCATGTCCTCGACCCGGATCCAGTGGTATTGGATGTTCTGCCGGTCGGTGATGTCGGCGGTGTCCCGGGCGAACTCTCGGGAGATGTCCGCGACCACCCGCAACTGCGCCAGGCTGAGCTGGCCGCCGTCGATGCGGACCCGCAGCATGAAGAACTCGTCTTCCAGCTCGTGCGGCTCCAGCACGGCGGTGCGTCCGCCGTCGATGCCCGCCTTGCGCTGCGTGTAGAGGCCCCACCAGCGGAACCGGCCGCGCAGATCCTGCGGGTCGATCGAGGCGAAACCGCCGCGCGCGTAGATGTTCTCGATGCGGGCCCGGACGTTTAGCGGGTCGTCGTCCTTCTTGATCCGCTCGTTGGGGTTGAGGGGCTCGCGGTGGCCGAGCGCCCACTGACCCTCACCCCGGGGCCGGCGGGGCGCCCGGGCCGGGCGGGTCGTCGGGTCCTCGGAACGGGCCGGGGTGCTGCTGACCGCCATCGCGGCGTCCTCCGTTGTCTGCGGTGCCTCGAAGCAGGCGGGGCGCGACGGCCGGCCCGGCGGAAGCGGGCGGGACAACGGTGTCTTCAGACAGCCGGCGCGGAGCGCACCCGAGACAGATTGGTCGGGCGTCGTCAGGAAGCCGGACAGATCGCGCTGCGCACGCGGCCGTAATCGACGTGGCGACGGGCCACGAAGCGGCGGACGACAGCGGCGGTCATGCCGACCATGCTGCCACACGACATGAGGCCCGGCCAATGTCCACGTGCGGGATCCCACATCACGGGCCAGGGCTAGCCGACGAGTTGGTCACCGAGGATGGTTCGGGCATAGCGGACAACCCGCCCCTGCCGTACACCGGCGATCAGGCCGTTGTCCCGCAGCGTGGTGAGGTGGTGCGACGCGGTCGCCGCCGCGAGACCCAACATCGCGGCCACCTCGCCGGTGCTCAGCGGTGTGTCGAGCAGGGACAACGCCGCCGCCCGCGTACCGCCGAGCAGCGCGCCCAGCGCGGCGCTGGGCGGCGGCGACGTCCACAGCCCGCCCAACCCGACGGGCGGATAGCAGAGCGCCGGCCCGGCGTCACCCTCCATGATCGCGTGCACCGTCGGCCCGGCGAAGGAGGTGGGCAGCAGCGTCCACGGGCAACCGGCCACCTCGGCCGGCCGGGTCGTGCCGACAGCGACGCGCAGTGCCGTGCCGTCCCAACGGATCGACGGGTGCAGCTCACGGAGCAGGGTGCGACCGCCCTGCTCGGCGGCGAGGAGCGTCCGCCGCCGAATGTCGGCCAGCGCGAGCGCCCGCAGCCGTGGCCAGTCCGGCGCGATCAACAGGGCGAAGTAACGACGGAGCTGCGCGACCAGCTCGGCCGGGGCCAGCCGGGGCGCACCGGCCCGGTCCAGTTGCCGCCGTACCCTCCTCGGGTCGGTGCCGGCGACCGCCCGTAGCTCGGCCGCCAGATTCGGGGCCGCCCCGATCGGAGTGAGGAAGTCCGGCACGTACCCGTTGGACGACGTGAGCACCGCCAGCAGCGGCTCCAGGCCGGCACCGGGCAGCAGCCGCTCGGCACGCTCCCGCCAGGGCCGGTGCATCCAGTACTTGGCGGGCTTTCGCAGCGCCCAGGAACTGGCCACCAGCTCGGCGAGCGGTGAGTGCACGAACCGGACCCGACTCAGGTCGTCAGGCGTGAACCGAACCTCGATCACCGACAGATTCGACCACGTTCGAACGGTTCGGCGACAGCGCACGACCGCCGGAGGATCCGAGCCATGGAATACAGGCAACTGGGCCGGTCGGGCCTGCGCGTCAGCGCGGTCGCGTACGGCAACTGGGTCACCCACGGCAACCAGCTCGACGACGACGCGGCCGGCGCGTGCGTGGCCGCCGCCCTGGAAGCGGGCATCACCACCTTCGACACCGCGGACCGGTACGCCCAGGGGCGGGCCGAACTGGCGCTGGGCAAGGCGCTCAGTGGCGTCCGGCGCAGCTCGATCGAGCTGTGCACGAAGGTGTTCCTGCCGGTCGGGTCCGGGGCCAACGACTCCGGACTGTCCCGCAAGCACGTCATCGAGAGCTGCCACGCCTCGCTGGGCCGGCTGGGCACCGACTACGTCGACCTCTACCAGGCGCATCGGTACGACGACAGCGTGCCGCTGGAGGAGACGATGCTCGCCTTCGCCGACCTCGTCCGCCAGGGCAAGGTGCTCTACGTCGGCGCCTCCGAGTGGACCGCCCCGCAGCTGCGTGCGGGCCTGCGGCTCGCCGCCGACCTGCACGTCCCGTTCATCGCCAACCAGCCGCAGTACTCGATGCTGTGGCGGGTGGTGGAGGCGGAGGTGGTGCCCGCCAGCGCGGAACTCGGGCTGGGTCAGCTCGCCTGGGCGCCCCTCGCGATGGGCGTGCTGACCGGCAAGTACGAGCCCGGCCGGCGACCGCCCGCCGACTCCCGGGCCACCGACGGCTTCGGCGGGTCGTTCATCGCCCGCTACTCCTCGGATCTGCTGCTCTCCCGGGTCCGTCAGCTCCGGTCGATCGCCGATGCCGCCGGCTGCACGATGGCCCAGTTGGCGGTGGCGTGGGTGCTGCGCCGACCGACGGTGGCCAGCGCGATCGTCGGTGCGTCCCGACCCGAGCAGCTCGCCGAGACCGCCGGTGCGGCCGCGGTCCGGCTGGACGACGAGCTGATGGAGCGGATCGATGCCGTCCTCGGCGAACTCGTCGAGCGTGACCCGGCGAAGACGGCCCGGCCGAACGACGTCATGCCCGCCTGGCGCCCACCGCCTGCGGCCGCCTGACACCACGAACGGCAGGACCGTGGCAGGCTCGGGACGTGGGCAGATTGTCCGAGTCGACCGGCGCGGCGTGGGACCGGCTACGCCGCGTACCGGTCTGGGTCCCCCCGACGCTGCTGACCCTGGCGGTGACCCTGACCGGGTTGGGTTCGGCCCAGCTCTGGCGCGACGAGCTGGCGACCTGGAGCGCGGCCAGCCGGTCACCCGAGGACCTGGCTCGGTTGGCCGGCACCATCGACGCCGCCACCGGGCCGTACTACCTGCTGATGCACGGCTGGACCGCGATCGTCGGCGACTCCACGATCGCCCTGCGCGTGCCGGCCGTGCTGGCGATGACCGTGGCGGCCGGGTTGCTCGCCGTGCTCGGCGCGCGCCTGGTCGACAGGCGTACGGGCCTGTTCGCCGGGCTGCTGTTCGCGGTTCTTCCCGGCACGTCCCGCTACGGGCAGGAGGCCCGCCCGTACGCGTTGGCCACCATGCTCGCGGTGCTCGCCACCCTGCTGCTGGTGGCCGCGCTGCGCCGGCCGAGCTGGGCCCGCTGGGCGGGGTACGCCGCCGCCGTCGCCGCCCTCGGGCTCCTCCACCTGATCGCGCTCACCCTGCTCGCCGCGCACGGCCTGGTCGTCCTGCTCGTCTGGTGGCGCGGCCCGGCCGGAGCCGGCGTCGCCACCCGCCACCACCGCGCCGCCGAGCGGGACCGGCGGGTGTGGCGGTGGGTGGTCGCCGTGGTGCCGGCCGCGCTGCTTGTCGCTCCCCTGCTGCTCAAGGCCCGGGCCCAGCGGTCCCGACAGCTCGACTGGGTACACCTGGTCCGCCTGGACGACCTGACCGCACTGCCCGGCGGGGTGGCACAGAGCAGTGTGGTGGGTGGCCTGCTGGTCGGGGTCGCCGCGCTGGGCGCGGCCCGGCTCGGGCGGCGCGCCCTGCTGCCGGTGAGCGCGGTGCTGCTGCCCGTGCTGCTGCTCTTCGCCGCCGGCGAGGTCGTACCGCTGTGGGTGCCCCGGTACCTGGTCTTCGTGGTGCCGTTCGCCTGCCTGCTGGCGGGTGCCGCGGTGGCCGCGGTGGCCGCGGTGGCCCCGCCGGCCGCGCTCGCCGTGGTGGTCCTGGCCGGGTTGCTCGGCCTTCCGGACCAGACGGCGCTGCGGCGCACCCACGAATGGCCGCGCAGCGCGCCGGTGGACTACGCGGGCGCGGCGCGGGTGATCGCCGACGGTCAGCGGCCGGGCGACGCGGTGGTCTACTCGCCCCGGCAGAGCTGGCTCTTCCTCGACCTCGGCATCGAGTACCACCTCGACGACCCACCACGCGACGTGCTGGTCACCGAGGACGAGGTCCGCCGGGGCGACCTGTGGGCCGCCGAGTGTCCCCAGCCGACGCAGTGCCTGGCCGGTACGACACGTGTGTGGCTGGTGATCTCCGGTCGGCACGCCGAGCCGCTGGCCGCCGTGACCGGCGTCAAGGGCGACGCCCTGCGCGCCGACTTCACCGTCGCCCAGGTCTGGCCGCGCCCCGGCCTGACCGTCGCCCTGCTGACCAGCCGCCCCGGCCGCTGAGCCACGGCCGGTGACGCCGGCAGCCCGTCAGGCCGCGACCACCGGGCGGACGGCGGCCGTGCGGCGGTCAGGCCTGGGAGCGACCGTCGTGGGCGTTGCGGGCCAGCGGGACGACGAGCACGGCCTCGGTGCCGCCGGTGGCGCCGGCCCGCAGCTCGATGGTGCCGCGCAGCTCCCCGGTGACCAGTGCCCGGACGATCTGGAGGCCGAGCCGGCTGGCGCGCTCCGCGTCGAAGTCCGGCGGCAGTCCGCGCCCGTTGTCGGTCACCGAGACGTGCAGCATCTTGCGGAACCGGTGCGCCGAGACCACCACCTCCGGCCGGGTCGCGGGATCACCCTCGGGCGCCACCGGCGGCACCAGGCCCGCACCGGGGGCGGGCGCGGGGGCCTCGTCCGCCTCGTCGGCCGGCGGGAAGCCGTGCTCGACGGCGTTGAGCAGCAACTCGTTGAGGACCATCACCAGCGAGGTGGCGATCTCCGCCGGCAGCACGCCGAAGCTGCCCCGCCGACGCATGCCGACGCTCACCTCGGTCGCCGCGACCTCGGTCGCCGCGCTGGCCACCCGGTCGACGATGCCGTCGAACTCGACCGCCTCGTCGCTGGACATGGAGAGCGTCTCGTGCACCAGGGCGATCGAGGCGACCCGGCGGACCGACTCCTCCAGGGCGACCCGCGCCTCCGGCATGGCCACCCGGCGGGCCTGCAACCGCAGCAGCGCGGCAACGGTCTGGAGATTGTTCTTCACCCGGTGGTGGATCTCCCGGATGGTGGCGTCCTTGGTGATCAGTGCTCGATCCCGGCGGCGAACCTCGGTGATGTCCCGGACCAGCACGAGCGCGCCGATCGGCACCCCGGCGGGCATCAGCGGCAGTGCCCGGGTGAGCATCGTGGCACCGCGGGCGTCGATCTCCCGGCGCGGTGGCGCCTCGCCGCGCAGGGCGGCCAGGATGCCGTTCGCCGCCTCGGTGCCGTCCAGCGGATCGCCGGCAAGCCGGCGGTGCAGCGCGGCCAGATCCTCGCCCACCAGGTGGGAGGCGTAACCCAGCCGCCGGTACGCGGACTGCGCGTTCGGGCTGGCGTAGGTGACCTTGCCGCCGGCATCGAGCCGGACCAGGCCGTCGCCGACCCGGGGCGCGGAGGTGGTCTCGCCGGGATGCCGCGGCGGCGGGAACGTGCCATCCGCGATCATCTGCGCCAGGTCGTCGGCGGTGGTCAGGTAGTTGAGCTCGAGCTGGCTCGGGGTACGCGCGGTGGAGAGGTTGGTGTCCCGTCCCACCACGGCGATCACCTCGCCGGCCTCCCCCTCGGCGGTCCGCAGCCGGACCGGGATGGCCTCGTGCCGGGCCGGCACGTCGCCGTACCAGACCGGGTCGCCCTCCCGCCAGATCCGGCCCTGGGAGTACGCCACCTGAAGGTGGGCCACCTCCGGCCCGCCGACGATCCGCCCCACCTGGTCGTCCTGGTACGCGGTGGGTGCGGTGGTCGGGCGGACCTGGGCGACGCACAGGAACGTGCCGTCGGCGTCGACCGGCACCCAGAGCAGCAGGTCGGCGAAGGAGAGATCGGAGAGCAGTTGCCAGTCGCCGGCGATGCGGTGCAGGTGGTCGATGTCGGCCGGACGGAGATGGGTGTGCTCCTCGGCGAGGTCGCGCAGCGTTGACACGGTGACCAGGGTGCCACGCCGCGCCTCACATCGTCGCGGTGACCTTCTTCAACCCGCGCGGCGCGTCCGGGTCCTCGCCTCGGGCCAGCGCCAGGGCCAGCGCCAACCGCTGCAACGGCAGGATGTCCAACAGCGGGGCGTACCGCTCGTCGACCTCGGGGACGGCCAGCCGGGTGGCGCCCGGCACGTCGGCGGAGCCGACCACCACGACGTCGGCGCGGCGTTCGCCGAGGCGGGGCAACACCTCGCCCATCGCGCGTCCCCCCGGCCCGGAACCCACCACGGCGAGCACCGGGACCTCCGGGTCGGTCATCGCGAGCGGGCCGTGCAGCAGGTCGGCGCCGGAGAAGGCGAGCGCCGGCAGGTACGAGGTCTCCATCAGCTTCAGCGCGGCCTCCCGGGCGGTCGGGTAGGCGTACCCCCGGCCGGTGGCGACCAACTGGCGGGCGAACCGGTAGCGCGGCGCGAGCCGGGCGGGGGTGTCGTCGGCCAGGGTGCGTTCGGCCAACTCGGGCAGCGCGTCGAGCATCTCCCGTTCGGCCGCGGGGAGCACGCCGTCGCCGGCCCGGATGCCCTCCACGAGCATCAGCAGCGCGAGCAGTTCGGCGGTGTACGTCTTGGTGGCGGCAACCGCCCGCTCGTGCCCGGCGGCGATGTCGACGCTCAACTCGGCCACGTCCACGAGCGGCGACTCCGGCGCGTTCGTCACCGCGAGGGTCAGCGCGCCGGACGCGCGGGCGGCACGCAACACCTCGGCCAGGTCGGGTGAGCCACCGCTCTGGCTGACCCCGACGACGAGCGCGTCGGACAGGTCGGGGCGGGCCCCGAACAGGGTGACGGCGC
The DNA here is from genome assembly GCF_043197345.1 of Micromonospora sp. NPDC049175. Taxonomy (NCBI): domain Bacteria; kingdom Bacillati; phylum Actinomycetota; class Actinomycetes; order Micromonosporales; family Micromonosporaceae; genus Micromonospora; species Micromonospora sp. NPDC049175. Next base: position 76,766 of record NZ_JBICSY010000007.1, read on the forward strand.
TCGGCGAGGCGAGCCCGGCGGGCAGACCGAGCCGGATCTCGGTCAGGTACGCCCCGTAGAGGGCCGCGTGGTCGGAGGTGCCCCGGGCGGTGAAGACCACGTGCCGTGGGCGACGTTCGGCGATGACCGCCGCCACCCGCGCGATCTCGGCGGCGTTGGCGGCCGAGAGCAGGCGGGCGTAGCCAGCCGGCTGCTCGTCGATGTCGGCGGCCATTCCAGCCCCTGCATGTGACACGGAAATCCCTCCCCCTGCGCGGTTGCCGCGCGCTTCTTGCTCACTCTTGCGCTTTTAAGCGTATCTCAGCGACTGAACGAGCAGGACTGCGCAGGTGATCACCAGTTGATCTCAATATCAACTAAGCTTTTGAGTGCACCCGACCCCAGCCCAGCGACGAGAGGACGACGTGCCCGAGGGAACGGACGACCCCGCGCTCTCCGCGACGGAGGAGCTGGCGCTGGCCCGGCTGGCACTCGACGAGGGCGACCTGCACCACGCCGCCGGCCACCTCGCCGGCGCGCTGGCGCAGGCCCCCACCCTCCCGGAGGTGCACGAGACGCTGGCCCGACTCGCCGCGGCCAGCGGCGGTGGCCTCAACCTCTTCCCGATCAACCACCACACCTTCGTGGGCGCGGTCGTCGCCCGCGCCCATCTGCTCGCCACCGCCGGCCGCCCCGCCGAGGGGCTGGAGCTGCTGGCCGCGGCGACCTCGTACGCGCCCGGCACCGAGTGGGCCGGCGTGCCCTGGGTCACCGCGCCCGAACTGGCCGAACGGCTGGACCCGGAGCACATCGCCCGGGTCCTCATGCAGGTCTGCGCCGCGCTGCCGGACCCGGTGCCACGGGCCGACCGGGGCGCCCTCACGCCGTACCTCACGCTGGCCCGCAACGCCGCCACCGTCCACCCCGAGCACGGCCTGCTGCTGGGCGCGGCGTCCGCGCTGGCCCGGCGTCTCGGTGAGGCCGCGCTGGCGGTGCGCTGGGCCACCCGAGGGGTACGCGCACAGCCCTCGAAGATGGGCGAGGTCTGGCTCGGGTACGCGTACCGCAGCGCGGGCCGGACCCGCGACGGCCTCGCCGCCCTCGGTCGGGCCGTCGAGCTGGACCCCGACGACCTGGCGATCTACGCGGACATCGCCGGCACCCTGGCCGAGATCGGCCGGCTGGACGAGGCGCTGGAGTGGACCGAGCGGGCGTTGGCGCGCGACCCGTCCTTCGACTGCGCGGTGCACACCGCGCATCGGCTGCGGCACCTGCGCGACGGCGACCTGGCCCACCTGGTCGCGCTCGCCGACTTCGTCCGCGACCACCCCGACGACAGCCACGAGCATGGCGACCTGGCCCAGTGCTGCCGAGGCCGACCCTGGCTCGGCCAACTGACCCCGGCCGGCGGCCCACTCGTCGACGCGCTGCGCCAGGCGGTCGCCGATGACGACAACGGTTCCGGCAGCGCCGTACGCCTGCCCGCCGCGGCGCCGCCCAGCGCCGTCCGGACGGCGACGTCCACCGCCCCCGGGCTACGGATCGACATCGTCGGCACGCCGGAGCCGGACCCGCGCGAGCCCCGGCGGGCGTCGGCCCAACGGTTGTGGCACTACGCGGACAACATCCCCACGCCCGCACTCCCGGCGCCCTCGGCGACGGCTGTCGAGCGGATCGGTCAGCTCGCCCACCCGGCGTGGCCGCACCCACCGGCGGCGTACGACGCGGCGGTGGGCCTCGCCGGCCTCGACGTGGCGGACCTGCTCGGCCTGCTGGTGCACCCGCCGGCGGCGCCGGCCAACGCGGTGGGTCGGCTGCTGGCCGCCCACGACCCGTCGATCTGGGTGCGTGGCGTGCAGGTGTGGGCGTGCCTGGGGCTGCTGCACCACCGCACCGACGAGCCGTGGGAGAGCTCGACCCGGCGTCGCGTGCTGCTCGACCTGATCTGGGACGTCGAGGACTGGGTCACCGAGGCGGCGCTGTTCGCCCTGGTCACGGCCGCCTGGGTGGATCCCTCGGTACGGTCGGACGTGGCACGGGTGGTGGCGGAGCGGCTCGCCGACGCGGCCACCGTCGCTCGGGCCCGGCCGGTGCCGATCGCCGTCTCGCTGGCCCACCTGGCGCTCGCCGTCCCGGAGCTGGACAAGGCCACGGCGGCACTGGCCACCGAACTGCTCGACACGCGGTCCTCCCGGCTCCCCCGCCCCCGCAACCCCCTCCGTCGCCTCTGGCAACGCCTAACAACCCGCCGCCCCTAACCCACCCCACCCACCCCGCCCCGGCCCCACCCGGCCCACCCGCCCCGGCCCGCCCCGGCCCGGCCCCACCCGCCCCGGCGATCTTGCACTTTCTGTTGCCGTTTTGTCGGGAACAGGGGCTTATGTCGGAGCAGAAAGTGCAAGATCGCGGGGAGGGCAGCGTGCCGCGCGGGAGCGCGGGGAAAGCAGCGCGCCGCGCCGGCCCGTCAGGGCTGGCGCGGCGCGGCACGGGGGGTGCGGGTCAGGCGACCGGGGCCGCCTTGCCGAGGGCGATCTCGGCCTCCTCTTCCGGAGTGGCCTGCGGCGGCGCCTCGTTGGCGGTGCGCAGCGGGATCTCCTTGATGAACCAGGCGAGCACCGGGATCGCGATGGTGAACACCACCGCCCAGAGGAACACGTGCGAGATCGCGTCGGAGAGACCGCCGAGCACCAGCTCGCGCGCCTGGGCGGGCAGGTCCTTGAGCTTCTCCAGGTCCATTCCGGCGCCGCCGGACTCGCCGCCGAAGGCGCGACCGCCCTCGGAGTTGGCCAGCCGGCTGGCGAAGATCGCGCCGAACAGCGAGATGCCGAACGAGCCGCCGATCGACCGGAAGAACGTCGCCGCGCCGCTTGCCGCACCGAGGTCCTTCTGCTCGACGCTGTTCTGGGCGATCAGCATCGACGTCTGCATCAGGAAGCCCATGCCGACACCCAGCACGACCATGTACAGCGACGACATCAGCTTGCTGGTGTCGGTGTCGAGCATGGACAGCAGCGCCATGCCGGCGGTCATCACGACGCCACCGATGATCGGGTACGCCCGGTACCTGCCGTTCTTGGTGATCGCCCGGCCGATGACGAGCGAGACGACGAGCATGCCGAACATCAGGGGCAGCAGGAGCAGACCGCTGTTGGTCGCCGATGCCCCCTGCACGGTCTGCTGGTAGAGCGGCAGGAAGTTCATCGCGCCGAACATCGCGAAGCCGAGCAGGAAGCCGATCACCGAGATCAGCGCGAAGTTACGGTTCGCGAAGAGCGCCAACGGCAGGATGGGCTCCTGGACACGGCGCTCCACCAGGCCGAACGCCGCCAGCGCGACGACGGCCAGCACGGCCAGGCCGAGGATCTGCGGCGACGTCCAGTCGTACTCGTTGCCGCCCCAGGTGGTGATGAGGACGATCGCGGTGATGCCGATGGAGAGCAGCCCGGCCCCGAGCCAGTCGATCCGGTGCTCGGTGCGGTACTTCGGCAGGTGCATCGTGGTGATCAACACGAGCAGCGCGATACCGCCCAGCGGCAGGTTCACGTAGAACGCCCACCGCCAGGAGAGGTGGTCGGTGATGAAGCCACCGGCCAGCGGGCCGGCGACCATGGCGATGGCCATGATGCCGGCGATCATGCCCTGGTAGCGCCCACGCTCGCGGGGCGGGACCAGGTCACCGATGATCGCCATCACGCCGACCATGAGCCCACCGGCGCCGAGACCCTGCACGGCGCGGAAGGCGATGAGCTGGACCATGCCGTCCTGCGGGCCGCCGAGCATCCCGGAGCCGGCCATGCCACAGAGGGCGGAGCCGACGAGGAAGATGATCACCGAGGTCAGGAAGACCGACTTGCGGCCGTAGAGGTCACCGAGCTTGCCCCAGATCGGGGTGGACACGGTGGTGCCCAGGACGTACGCGGTTACCACCCAGGTGAAGTGGTTGAGGCCGCCGAACTCGCCGACGATGCGCGGTAGCGCGGTGCTGACGATCATGTTGTCGAGCATCGCGAGCATCATCGCGATCATCAGCCCGAACAGCACGACCCGGATGTTGTTGGGTCGCACGCCGGTCTGGGTTGCCTGTGTCATGGGTAAGCTCCCCCGAGTGATTGTCGCACTTACTTGCCGCCCGGCTAGTCACCTTACTAGCCGTACGGTAAGTTGGGTAGGAAGCCACGGTCAAGCCGATAGGAGTGCGTGAGTGAGGGAGAGCACAGGCGGGACGCGGGAGCGGATCAAGGCCGTCGCGCTCGAACTCTTCACCGAGCAGGGTTACGAGAAGACCTCGCTACGGGAGATCGCCGAGCGCCTCAACGTCACGAAGGCCGCGCTCTACTACCACTTCAAGAGCAAGGACGACATCGTCGCCAGCTTCGTCGAGGACCGGCTGCAGGGGATGGACGAGCTGAACGCCTGGGCCGCGACGCAGCCCGCCACGCTGGCCACCCGCCGCGAGCTGATCTCCCGGTACGCGGACACGATGTTCGACGGCACTCAGCCGTCGGTGATGCGCTTCTTCGAGCAGAACCAGACCGCGCTCAAGAGTCTCTCCGCCGGCCAACAGATGCGCGGTCGGATGTTGGAGCTGGCCGACGCGCTCTGCCGGGGCGACGAGTCCCCCGCCGCCCAACTCCGGGCCGCGCTGTCGATCTTCGCGGTACACACGAGCTGGTTCGCGGTCCGCGCGCCGCACATCAGCGACGACGAACGCCGCAAGCTCGCCCTGGAGGTGGCCGACGAGCTGCTGGCCGCCATCGGCACAGATCCCGACGCGAGCGACGACGGCCGGCCCCCCGCCGGTCTGGGCTGACCGGTCGACGGCTCAGCCGCGCGTCAGGTCCAGTCGCAGACCGAGCAGGTCCACGCCTGCCGCCGGCGCCCAGTCCTTCTCCGGTGCCCGGACGAACCCGAGCCGCGAGTAGAGCCGGTGCGCCGGATCGGCCATCCCGGCCCGCACGCAGATCACCAGCGCCGTGCAACCCAACTCGACGGCACGCGCCACGCACGCCTGCGCCAGCGCCGCGCCGACACCCCGGCCCTGAGCGCCCGGGTCGACCGCGAGCATCCGGAACTCCGCCTCGCCGGGCCCGGACAGCTCGGCGTACGGGGTGCCCGGCAGCACGAAGGTCACCGAGCCGAGCACCGCCTCGGTCGCCTCGTCGACCGCGACCAGCACCGCGCCGCTGGCGGCCCGGGTCGCCACATCGGCAAGCACCTCGCCGTACCCGTGTTCGCCCTTGAGCTGGCCGTCCGCCTCGTACGCGGCAACTGTCAGCCGGGCCACCGTCGGGAAGTCGGCTGGCTCGGCCGGACGGACCCGCACCCCGCTCAAGCAATCACCGCGATGAGATCGCCGTCCTGCACGACGTCGCCCTCGTGGACCGCGAGCTGCTCGAGCACACCGTCGGACTCGGCGACGACCGGGATCTCCATCTTCATCGACTCGAGGATCACCAGGGTGTCGCCCTCGGCCACGGTGTCACCCGCCGTGGCGACGACCTTCCAGACGTTCGCCACCATCTCGGCGCGGATCTCCTCGGCCATGTCCGGGCCCTCCCTTTTCGCGATGTGCCTGCCGACGTATCCAATCATGCGACGTCCGCCGGTGGGCGCGCAGCGGCACGGCCGGGATGGCGCACCCGCCCCGGGGAAAGGCCGCAGGTGTCGGCCGCACTACCATCAGCGGGTCGGACCCGATGCCGGGCCGCCGGTGGCCACACCGGCGCCGAGGTCGTGGGCAGCACAGGTCCGCCCCCATCACGAGGAGGTCAGCATGGCGAAGAAGTCCCGGAAGAAGAAGGCTCGTAAGAAGAGCGCCGCGAACCACGGCAAGCGTCCCAACTCCTGAACGGGTCGACGGGCCGGCGGCCCGTCACCGATCAGCTCGACCCGGCCGACGCCGGGTACACCGGTGGCCCGGGTCGACAACGACCCGGGCCACCGGTCTTGACGCTGTGCCGCGCCGACGCTCAGTCGGCCAGCTCGCGGGAATCACTCGTCTCGAAGACCACCAGCTCGGTGAGCTTGACCCGCAGTCGCTCGCGCAGCTCGTCCGGGGCGGTCTCGTTGCCACAGCACCGAGCCACCAGCGCCCGCACCTCCTGCTCCAGCCCGTACTCACGCAGGCAGGGCCCGCACTCGTCCAGGTGGTGCCGGATCAGCGAGCGCCGCTCGTCGGCGCACTCCAGGTCCAGGTAGAGGTAGACCTCCGCGAGCACCTCGCGGCAATCCGTCTCGTGCGGCTCCCCACAGCTCACGTCACACCTCCCGGCCGGCGGCGGCGGTCGAGCCCTTGGACGAGCGGGCGGCACTGAAGCCCCGCTCCCCGGCGTAGCGCTCAAGCAACTTGCGCAGATTACGACGGCCCCGGTGCAGACGCGACATCACCGTGCCGATCGGCGTGCCCATGATGTCGGCGACCTCCTTGTAGGAGAAGCCCTCGACATCGGTGAGGTAGACGGCGAGACGGAACTCCTCCGGCAACTGCTGGAGGGCCTCCTTGACGTCGCTGTCCGGCAGCCGGTCCAGTGCCTCGGTCTCGGCGGAGCGCAACCCGCTCGAGGTGTGCGACTCGGCCTCGGCGAGCTGCCAGTCGGTGATCTCCTCGGTGGGCGCCTGGATCGGCTGGCGCTGCCGCTTGCGGTAGGAGTTGATGTAGGTGTTGGTCAGGATCCGGTAGAGCCAGGCCTTCAGGTTCGTGCCCTGCTCGAACTGGTGGAAGGCCGCGTACGCCTTCAGGTACGTCTCCTGGACCAGGTCTTCGGCATCCGCCGGGTTGCGTGTCATCCGCAGCCCAGCAGCGTAGAGCTGATCGACGAATGGCATCGCGTCCCGCTCGAACCGGGCCCTGCGCTCGTCCGTCTTCTCGGTGGTCAACCGCACATCCCCTCGCGTCGGATGCTTTCCCGCCGAGGATACGCGCACGGACCTGCCCGCAGATTCACTTCCGGCCGGTGTGCCCGTGCTCACCGCACCCACCCCGCCCGGTCCCGCCGTCGCGGGCCACTCCGGGCCATCCAGCAGCCGCTTCAGCTGCCGGGCGTCCCGCTCGTCCCGTTCCAGGCTTCGTGTCTCGGTCGGCACCGGTCACCCCCCTCGCAGAAAAGTCTTCCGGGGTTTGTAACGCGAGATGACCACTGGGACATTCCGGCCGCCCTCCCGTTCCTGGTCCCGGCCCCGACGGCGGCCGGCGCTGGGACCAGGAAGGGCCTGGGAGGACTGGTGTCGCCGGTCCGGATCGGAGCCGGTGGCACCATCGGATGCAACGACCCGCGCCCGGCACCGGAAACGGTCGCCCGGGCGAGCCGGGATCAGGCGGACGCCCAGCCCCGGGCGCGCAGCCAGGTCCGGACGACGGCGGCGGTGCCCGCCGGGTCCCGCCGCAGGTCGTGCGTCTCCCCAGGACGGGTCACCACCTGCACGGTCGGCCCCGGCTCCGGTGTCCCGAACGGGTCCCGGTCACCGTTGACGACAAGCGTCGGTAGGCCGGTGTCCAGTTCAGCGGCCCGCGAGCGCTCCGGCCGCCCGGGCGGGTGCAGCGGAAAGGCCAACGCGAGCACGCCTGCCGCGCCCACCGCACGGGCCGTACGGCAGGCCACCCGGGCGCCACTGGAACGGCCACCGACCAGCAGCGTCGGCACGTCGGCGTGCCGCTCACGCAGCACGGTGAGCACCGCCGTCCAGGCCTCGTCGAGGTGACCCGCGGGTGCCGGCGCACGGCGGCCGGCGACCCGGTAGGGCTGGGTCACCCGCGCCACCACCAGGCCGGCCTCGACCGCCGCGTCCCGGACCGCGAGCAGGTCCGGGGCGTCGACGCTGCCGCCCGCGCCGTGCCCGAGCACGAGCAGAGCGCGGGCCGGGCGGGACGGCAGGTCGGTGTCGCTCCGCGCCGGACCACGCGGTGTGTTGATCTCGTCGCTGGGCAGCACCGACCCATTCTGCGCCGCCGGACCGGCGACGGGTGCGGGCCGGTGGGCCGATCAGCTCAACGGGACCAGGGTGAGCAGCCGATCCCGCACCGGCGGGCCGGCGTCGTCGACGGCGTCCGGATCCGGCTCGACCTCGCCACGCCAGGCGACAAGCATCGCCCGGCGTTCGCGAGGTGTCGTGGCACCCCACACGCCGTGGCAGTCACCGACGTCGAGGGCCCAGGCCAGGCAGGACCCCTGCACGTCGCAACTGCGACACAGCGAGACGGCGGCGTCCGCCGGTTCGTTCGGTGCCGGAAAAAATGTCTCCGGATCGACGCTCTGGCATGTGCCTCTGGTGCGCCACGCGTCGTCTTCTCGTCGTTCCCGCACGGCCCGCAGCAGTCGCGGATCTCGCCGCGCCGCAGCCACCTCGTGCGGCCTAGGCATACGCGCCCGTGTCATCCACCCACCTCCCCCGTGGGACCGGCAAAATCGGTGGACGCCATTCGCCCCGTGCGAATCGACAGCCACTACCGGCGCTGTGTTCTATCGCACTTCACAACACCGAGACAAGGGTCTGCCGGGAACATGACTGAACGGCCAGGAGACGAATCGCGCGCAACCCTGGCAAATCGGCGCTTGACGATGTGCGGCGGTCGGTCTCAGAACAGGGTCAGCTCCTGCGGTCGCACCGCTGGCTCCACCGACACCCGGGCGGTCAATTGCGGCCCGTCATTGCGGACGTCGCCCACCGCCGGACCGACCGGCCGGATTTCCAACCCGGCGAGCCGCTCCGCCGACGGCGGGAGGAGCAGCCGCTCCGGCTCGTCGGTCGGCGCCAGCCACGACGACCAGTGCTCGGGCGACAGCAGCACCGGCATCCGGTCGTGCACCTCGGCCAGCTCGCCGAGCGCCGCGGTGGTCAGCACGCTGAAGGTGAGCCGGGTGTCGGCCTCGGACTGCCAGACCGACCAGATGCCGGCCAGGGCGAGCACCGAACCGTCGCTCGGCGTCAGGTAGTAGGCCTGGCGCCCACCGTCGGGGCGACGGACCCACTCGTACCAGCCGTCCGCCGGGACCAGGCAGCGGCGTCGGGAGAACGACCCGGCGTACGCCCGACTGGTGGCCACCGTCTCCGCCCGCGCGTTGATCATGCGGGCCGCCCCGGCGGGAGACCGGGACCAGTGCGGCAGCAGACCCCAGCGACCGACACAGAGGCTGCGGTGCCCCTCGGGGCTCACCCGGACCAGCGGCACCGGGTCGGTGGGCGCGACGTTGTGATCCGGTCGGAGCAGGCCGTCGGTGTCGTCGGACGACTCGAACAGCGCGCTCAACTCACCGGAGGTCCGGGTCGTCGCGTACCTGCCGCACATGGACCACACGCTAACGCGTCCCAGCCTCGCCGGCTGTCCCGCCAACCGGGAGTACGACCACCGCTTTCCCCGCCGAGCCGCCGAAGCGGCAGAATGTAACCGTGGCGAATCTGACGGCGACCCGGCCGCCACAGCCGTGGAGCGCGCCGACCGCGTCCAACCCGGTAGCGGTGACGCTGCGCCTGCCCGGATCCAAGTCGATGACCGCGCGCGCCCTGGTGCTCAGCGCGTTGGCCGCCGGCCCGTCGACGCTTGCCGAGCCGCTGCGGGCCCGCGACACCGAGCTGATGGCCGCCGGCCTGCGCGCGATGGGCGCGTACGTGTCGATCAGCGACGACGAGCGCTGGCTGGTCCGGCCGCACCCGCTTGTCGGCCCCGCCCACGTCGACGTGGGCCTGGCCGGCACCGTGATGCGGTTCGTGCCGCCGGTGGCCGGGCTGGCCGACGGGCCGGTCACCTTCGACGGCGACCCGTACGTCCGCACCCGGCCGCTCGGCCCGCTCGTCGACGCGCTGCGCTCGTTGGGCGTCCGGATCGACGTCACCGGCACGGGCAGCCTGCCTCTCACCGTTTTCGGCTCCGGCCGGGTCACCGGGGGCGAGGTGGTGATCGACGCCTCCGCCTCCAGCCAGCTCGTCTCCGGGTTGCTGCTGGCCGGCGCACGCTTCGACCGGGGCGTCGTGGTGCGGCACGTCGGCCCCCCGGTGCCCTCCGCGCCGCACCTGCGGATGACGGTGCGGATGCTGCGGGCCGCCGGCGCGGCCGTCGACGACAGCACCCCCGACGTGTGGACCGTCGAGCCCGGGCGGCTCACCGGGCGCGGCTGGGAGATCGAACCGGACCTCTCCGGCGCGGTGCCGTTCTTCGCCGCCGCCCTGGTCACCGGCGGCGAGGTGACCCTGCGGGGCTGGCCGCACAGCAGCGCGCAGCCGGTCGACCGACTCCGCTCGCTGCTCCAGCGGATGGGCGGCGAGGTCACCCTCTCCACGGACGGGCTGACCGTCCGCGGCACCGGCGTGGTGCACGGCCTGACCGCCGACCTCTCCGACGTCAGCGAGCTGACCCCGGCGCTCACCGCGCTGGCCATGCTTGCCGACTCGCCGTCGGTGTTCACCGGCGTCGGGCACATCCGTGGCCACGAGACCGACCGGCTGACCGCGCTCGCGCGCGAGTTCACCGCTCTCGGAGCGGACATCACCGAGGCGCCGGACGGGCTGGAGATCCGACCCCGTCCACTGCGCAGCGGGCTCTTCCGCACCTACCACGACCACCGCATGGCGCACGCCGCCGCGGTGGCCGGGCTCGCCGTCCCCGGCATCGAGATGGACGACGTGGGGTGTACCTCCAAGACCATGCCCGAGTTCCCGGCACTATGGTCAGCGATGGTGACCGGAAAGTGAGCGTCCGGGCGCTCCCTAAGATCCGGGCGCTCACTAAGAGCTGACGCGAGAAGAGGACAGGTCCTGGCGACCAAACGGCGGGAGTACGACGAGGACGACGTACGGGTCCGGCCCGGGAAGTCGTCGCGCCCGCGTACGCGCACCCGCCCCCAGCACAACGACGCGGTGGACGGCTTCGTCATCGCCGTCGACCGGGGGCGCTACCAGTGCGTGCTGGCCGGGGCCGAGCGCGGCGTCGTGGGGGCCGAGCTGCCCACGGTGACCGCGATGCGGGCCCGCGAGCTGGGCCGCAAGTCGGTGGTGGTGGGCGACCGGGTCAGCCTGGTCGGCGACACGTCCGGGGCGGAGGGCGCTCTCGCCCGGATCGTCCGGATCGCCGAACGCCGCTCGGTGCTGCGCCGCACCGCCGACGACGACGACACCACCGCCGAGGGTCGGCTGGAACGGGTGGTGGTGGCCAACGCCGACCAGTTGGTGATCGTCAGCGCGCTCGCCGACCCGCCGCCGCGCACCGGGTTCATCGACCGCTGCCTGGTGGCCGCGTACGACGCGGACGTCGAGCCGCTGCTCTGCCTCACCAAGGCCGACCTGGCCGGGCCGGAGGAGGTGCTCGGTTACTACACCGAGTTGGAGCTGCCGTACGTGCTCAACCGTCCCGACTCCGACCTCGACGCGCTGCGCACGTTGCTGAGCGGCAAGGTGTCGGTGCTGGTCGGGCACTCCGGGGTGGGCAAGTCGACGCTCGTCAACCGCCTCGTCCCGGACGCGCTGCGCGCGGTCGGCGTGGTCAGCGCGATCGGCCGGGGCCGGCACACCTCCACGAGCGCGGTGGCGCTGCGGCTGCCACCGGTGCCCGGCGTCGACACCGACCCCGGCTGGATCATCGACACTCCCGGTATCCGCAGTTTCGGGCTGGCACACGTCTCCGCCGACAGCCTGTTGCACGGCTTCCCGGACCTGGTCGAGGGCACCGTCGACTGCCCGCCCAACTGCCAGCACACGGCCGACGAGGCCGCCTGCGGGCTGGACGCCTGGGTGGCCGCCGGCAAGGCCGACCCGCGCCGGCTGGCCTCGTACCGCCGGTTGCTCGCCTCCCGTGCCGGCGAGGGTGACTCGCGCGGTGAGAGCGACCAGCGCGGACCCGGCGAGGGTGACCGGCGCGGGCCCGACGAGTGAGCCGATCGGCGTCGGCTAGGTTGCCGGCATGACCGGGTACGCCGACGACCTCGCCCTCGCCCATCTGCTCGCCGACCGGGCCGACGCCGTCTCCACGGCCCGGTTTCGCGCGCTCGACCTGCGGGTGGAGTCGAAGCCCGACCTGACCCCGGTCTCCGACGCGGACACCGCCGTGGAGCGGGAGATCCGCGCCCTGCTGGCCGAGCACCGGCCGACCGACGGGCTGCTCGGCGAGGAGTACGGCGCGCGACCGGCCACCGCCCCGCACGGCCGTCGTTGGATCATCGACCCGATCGACGGCACCAAGAACTTCGTCCGGGGCGTGCCGGTCTGGGCCACCCTGATCGCGCTCTACGACGGTGACCGGCCGGCGGTCGGCGTGGTGTCCGCACCGGCGCTGGGCCGGCGCTGGTGGGCGAGCGCGGGCGCGGGCGCGTACGCCGGTCCCGGCTCCGCCGACGGCGAGCGGATCGGGGTGTCCGCGGTACGCGACATCGCGGATGCCAGCTTCTGCTACTCGTCGCTCGACGGGTGGGAGCGCGCCGGGCGGCTCGACGCGATGCTGGACCTGATGCGGGCCACGTGGCGCAGTCGGGCGTACGGCGACTTCTACGGCTACATGCTGCTGGCCGAGGGCGCACTGGAGGTGATGGTCGAACCGGAGTTGTCACTGTGGGACGTGGCGGCGCTGGTGCCGATCATCACCGAGGCGGGTGGCACGGTCACGGATCTGTCGGGTCGGCAGGCTCCGGCCGGCGCGCCGGGCACCGACAGCAGCGTGGTGGCCACCAACGGTGTGCTGCACGCCGACATCCTCGGCCGGCTCGATCGACCAGCCGAGCGCTGACCCCCGTCAACCTCTATCCTCGCCAGGTGGTCTCCTCCGGTTGGTGTTTTCTCGCGGCGATGATCGTCGCGTACGGCTTCGCCAACCTCCTCCAGTCGGTGGCCGCGGCCCGCACCACTGTCCACCACACCTTCGACCCGGGCCTGCTGCTGCGTCTCGCCGGGCACCGGACGTACCTGGTCGGCCTGGGCTGCCAGATCGGCGGATTCGTGCTCGCCTTCCTGGCCCGCCGGGACCTGCCGCTGTTCCTGGTGCAGGCGAGCGTCGCGGCCGGGCTCGGGGTGACCGCCATCCTCGGGGTGCTGGTGCTGAAGTGGCGGCTGCCGGTGGCGGAGGTGGTGCTGCTGGCCCTGCTCTTCGGCGGGATCACCGCGCTGGTGTTGTCCGCCCGGCCGGCGCCGTCGAAGCAACTCGGCACCGCTGGGTCGATCGCCCTGCTGGTGGCGCTCGGTGTGATCGCGGTGCTCGGTGTCTTCGCCGTCCGGCTGCGCGGGGCGCCCGGCTCGGTGGCTCTCGGCTCGCTGGCCGGGTTGGCGTTCAGCTCGGCGGCGGTCGCCGCCCGTCCCCTGGCGTCCGCGCCGTCCGCCGAGGCGTTCCTCTCCCACCCGCTGTTCTACCTGCTGATCGCCCACTCGATCGTCGGTCAACTGCTGCTGGGGTTGGCCATGCAGCGCGGTTCGACGACCGCGGCGGTCGCCGCGATGGACGCCGCCGGCGCGGTGCCGGCCGCGGTCGTCGGCCTGCTGCTGCTCAACGACAAGATCTGGCCGGGCCGGGAGTGGTTGGCCGCGGCCGGTTTCCTGGTCACCCTGGCCGCGGTGATCGGGCTGACCCGGTACGCCGAGCCGCAGCAGCAACGCGCGGTGGCACACCGTCGCGACCAGGCCATGGTCGTCGTCGGGCGGTCCGGCTGAGACACCGGGCCGCCCGACCGGCCCGCTCAGGCCTCGACCGGCTTGCGGCGACTCACCACCCGCTCGTAGAGCCGCTCCAACGCGCCCGCGGTGCGTTCCCAGGTGTAGCTGCTGCGGACCCGGTCCACAGCGGCGTGCCCGTAGGCGAAGCGGCCGGCGTTGTCGGCGAGCAGCCGGCGCAGCGAGACGCCGAGCGCCCGCACGTCGCCGGGGGGCACCAGGCGGCCGGTGACCTCGTCGACGACGGCGTCCGCCAGACCACCCATCGCATAACCGATCACCGGTACGCCGCAGGCCATCGCCTCCAGCGAGACCCGCCCGGCGGAGGAGTAGTGCGGCGTGCAGGCGACCACGTCCGCCGAGCGGTACCAGGTGGCCATCTGGTCGTGCGGCACCGCTCCGACGAGCCGTACCTGGTCGACGACGCCGACCTGCTCGGCCAGCTCACGCAGCCGCCGCGCCTCGGCATGGTTGGCCAGTTGGTCGGCCGGCGGCCCACCGGCGATGACCAGCTCGGCGTCGCCGACCAGTCGCATCGCCCGGATCAGGTCCTCCTGGCCGTGCCCGGGGGACAGTGAGCCGACCGAGAGGATGCGGGCCCGCTGTTCGCGGGGGGCCGCCTCGCCGTCGGGCTGGAACTGCTCGATGTCCACCCCGGCCGGCACCAGCGCGACCGAGCTACGTTGCAGACCCATCCGGGTCAGCTCGTCGACCTCGTCGTTCGACTGGGCGACGGCGATGTCGACGGCCCGGGTCAGCGCGCGTTCGAGAGTGATCCGCTCCCCCGGCCCGCCGTAGTGGCCGCCCAGGTGGCGTGCCTGCTCGACGCCGAGCGAGTGGAACGTCTGCACCACCGGGATGTCGGTCTCCCGGACGGCGTGCGCGGCGGCCAGGCCACCGACCCAGTAGTGCCCGTGCACCACCTCGGGCCGCCAGGCGCCGGACCACGAGTCGGCCAACCAGCGGCCGAACTCCGTGACGTACGGGATGAGTTTCGCGGTGGGTAGTGGGGTGGGTGGGCCGGCTGGCACCTGGAGCACCTGGTAGCCGTCGACGTCGACGGTCGCCGGCAGGCCGGGGTCGTCCCGGCGCTCGTACAGCCGTACCTCGTGGCCTCGCTCGGCCAGTTCGGCGGCGACCCGTGCGATGTGTTGCCGGGTGCCGACCGGTGGGCCATCGGCGTGGCGGTATGAGCTGGCGTGCGCGCAGACGAGGCCGACGCGCATGGGTCACCTCCCTGCGATCTTTCCTCGGCAGTGGTCCTCCCGTTCAGAGCGTCCCATTAACCTCGGGGGCGGGAGTCGAAACCTGGCAGATCGGGAACAGTGCCCGCGAGTGCCACCGACGCTTGCGCCACGGCAACCACATTGACCACACCACACGGCACTCCCCGAAGATCGACAATCAACAGGTGGCATGACCAGGCCTGGCTGGGGGTACCGCTGAGGAATGCCGCTGACCCGCAGCCTCGACGATTCGACCGTGGTGATCACCGGCGCGTCCAGCGGGATCGGCACGGCGACCGCGTACGCGTTGGCCCGCCGGGGTGCGGCAGTCGTGCTGGCCGCCCGTAGCGAGGCGGCCCTCCGCCAGGTCGCGCTTCGCTGCCTCGAGCTGGGCGGCCGGGCGCTTGTCGTACCGACCGACGTGACCGATCTGGAGTCGGTGCAGCGGCTGGCCGATCGGGCGGCGGCCGAGTTCGGCCGGATCGACGCCTGGGTGAACAACGCCGGCGTCGGCGCGGTGGGTCTGTTCGACGAGATCCCGGTCGCCGAGTTCCGCCGGGTGCTGGAGGTCAACCTGCTCGGCACGGTGCACGGCATCAAGGCCGCCCTCCCGTACCTCGGCGCGGCCGGCGGTGGCGTGCTCGTCAACAACGCCTCGGCGCTGGCCGAGGTGGCCATGCCGTACCAGTCGGCGTACAACGCCACGAAGCACGGCATCCGCGGGCTGGCCGACACGGTCCGACAGGAGCTGCGGGTCACCGGTCGCGGCCAGATCTCCGTCTGCACGGTGCTGCCGGCCACCATCGACACCCCGTTCTTCCAGCACGCGGCGAACCACAGCGGACGGGAACTGATGCCGCCGCCTCCGATATACCCGCCGGAGGTGGTCGCCGAGACCATCGTCCGGGTGCTGCGCCGACCCCGCCGCGAGGCGTACGCCGGCGGCGCGGCCCGCCTGCTCGGCCTGCAGTGGCGGCTGGCGCCCGCGCTCGTGGAGCGCGCTCTCGGCTGGTACGCCCACCGCGCACAGTTCGGTCCGGGCGCACGGGTGGACAGCAGCGGCAACGTCTTCGACGCCGACGGGCAGGCCCACCGCGACGGCGGCTGGCACGGTCGACGGCGTCAGTTGGTGCGGATGACCGCCGCGTTCGGTCTCGCCGCCGCCGGCACCGCCGTCGGGACGATGGCGGCGATCAACCGCCGATCACGGTTGGCGCCCTGATGACCGGCATCGACCGCCCGAATGCGCGAACCGTCACCGACGCGCACAATGGTGCGATCATGTCGAGCTGTCTGGTGGAGATCGACGATTCGTCGGCGGTGGTCCGGCTGACCGGAACGCTTGACGCCGCCGGAGCCGAAACGGTACGCGGCGTCCTGCTGGCCTACCTCTGGGACCGGCCGGGCCCGGTGGTGGCCGACGTGAGCGGCCTGCGGGTCGCGGACCCGGCCGGACGGGCCGTCTTCGCCGAGGTGCGCCGCGAGGTCGCCGACTGGCCCGCCGTGGATCTGCTGCTGTGCGACCCGGCGGTCGACCGGCCCGGGCAGGCGGACGCGGGAGCACCGAGCCGGCCGAGCATGGTGGCCGGCGTGCCGGCCTGGCCGACGGTGGACGGCGCGTTGGCCTCGGTCGCGGTGGCGCCGCTGGCGGCGGTGCTCAGCGCCGACCTGACCCCGGCGGTGGGAGCCGCCCGGCAGGCCCGTGACCTGGTCACCACCGGCTGCCGACGCTGGGGCATGTCGATGCTTGTCGACCCGGCCACCATCGCGATCACCGAAATGGTGAACAACGTGGTGGCGCACGCACGCACCCCGATGACCGTACGGCTGGCGCCCCAGGGCGACACCCTGCACCTGGCGGTGCGCGACTACTCCGCGCGTCGGCCGACGTTCGCCGGGCTGTCCCCGCCGAACCGGGTCGGCGGCCGGGGCCTGCTGCTGATCGACACGGTGGCCCGACGCTGGGGCAGCAGCGCCCTGCCGGACGGCAAGGTCGTGTGGTGCGTGCTGCACCCGGAGGACGAGGCCGCGCACCTCAGCTGACGCGGCGTTTCGCCTCCGGTGCCGGTTTTGCCAATGGCACAGCCTGCGGTGCTCCGGTTATGGCGGGAGGGCAGCGGGTAGTGATCAGACATGCGCGACAACGAGTACCCGACCCCCGTGTCCGACACCGAGGCGCAAGGTCTGCCCGACACCGCCGATGACGACTCGACCGCCAACGACGACGTCCTCACCGGGCGCGAGGCGGACGGCCCGGATCCGGCCCAACTCCCCGGCGACCGGACGCCGGTGGCGGTGGACCGCTTCGGGACGACCGCCGAGGAGCAGCTCGACGGTGAGTCGTTGGACTACAAGCTCGACCGCGAGGTCTACGAGCGCCCGGCGGACGACCCGCTGGCCGGAACGATCGACCCGAAGATCGCCTTCGAGGCGGACAACCTGGAAGCCGCCGCGGAGGCACAGCTCGACGCCGACGTGATGGACCCGGGGCCCACCTCGGATCCGAACTCGCCGGTCTCCCTCTACGACCACGGTCAGCTCGGCACGGTCGCCGACGCCACAGTGGGTCGGCTGGTCGAGCCGGACGAGGGGTCGCACACCGACCAGGAGACCGACTCGGTGGCGTACGACGCCGGTTCCGCCGGCGGCGGGGCGACCGCCGAGGAGCTGGCCATCCACGAGACGGAGCCGCCGCGCTCGGTCTGACCCCGGTCAGTCGTCTCTGACCCGGTCAGTCGTCCAGGCCGCGTTCGATGGCGTACCGGGTCAGCTCCACGCGGTTGTGCAGTTGCAGCTTGCCCAGGGTGTTCTGCACGTGGTTCTGCACCGTGCGGTGCGACAGCCCGAGGCGCTGGGCGATCTGCTTGTACGACATCCCCTTCGCCACCAGCCGCAGCACCTCGGTCTCCCGGTCGGTGAGCCGGGGCGTCGCCGGTTCCGCTCCGCCGGCCGGGTCGGGGCCCTGCCCAGGCCCGGCGGCCAGCCGGCGGTACTCGCCCAGGACGAGCCCGGCGAGGCCGGGGGTGAAGACCGCGTTGCCGGCCGCGGTCCGGCGGACCGCGTCGAGGAACTCCGCGGGCGCTGTCGACTTCACCAGGTAACCGGTGGCCCCCGCCTTGACCGCGTCCAGCACGCTCTGCTGTTCGCCACTGGCGCTGAGCATCAGCACCCGCACGTCGGGCAACGCCGCGCGCAGACCCTGGATCACCTCGACGCCGGAGATGTCCGGCAGTTGCAGGTCGAGAACGACGACGTCGGGCCGGGCGGCGGCGGCCACCCGGATGGCCTGGAGGCCCTCACCGCTCGTCGCCACCACGAGGAACCCGGCCTCGGTCAGGTCGCGGGCCACGCCCTCCCGCCACATCGGATGGTCGTCGACCACCATCACCCGGGTGGGGTTCACCGGCGTGCCCTCGGCACGGTCAGCTCGATCTCGGTGCCGGCGTCGGGTGCGGACGCGATCCGCACCGTCCCGCCCAGCTCGACCACCCGGCCCCGGATCGACTGGGTCACGCCGAGCCGGCCCTGAGCGGCGGCCTCGGCCAGCCGGCCGTCCGGGATGCCCGGCCCTTCGTCGCGGATCGACACCGTCACCGTCTCCCCCTCGTCCTCGATCAGCACCCAGGCCCGTCCGCCGGCGTGCCGCCCCACGTTGTCCAGGGCCGCGCCGGTCGCGGCGGCCAACTCTCCGGCCACCAGGCGGGGCAGCGGCACCGGGGTGGCCGGGGCGGAGAGCGCCACCGCCGATGAGGCGTACCGGCCGAGCAGGGTCCGCAGGTCCACGGCGGCGTCGGGCCCGTCCAGGGGCACGGCGGCGGCCGGGCCGGTGCCGGCGATCAGCGCCCGCAACGCGGCCTCCTGCTCGCCGGCCAGCCGGGCCAGCTCGCCGGCTTCGCCGGGCAGGTCAGCGCCCCGCCGCTGGACAAGCGCCAGCACCTGGAGCACCGAGTCGTGGATCCCCCGGGCCAGTCGTTCCCGCTCGCGGGTGGCGGCCTCCAGCTCCACCGCGCGTTGCAGTCGTGCCTCGGCGCCCGCCGCGAGTCGGGCCACGTGCCCGACCACCACCCCGGCGAGCAGCATGAGGATGACCCCGGTGAACGAGGACTGGCCGATCCGCTCCCGGGTGGCCAGGTCCGCGCCGGCAACCAGCAGCGCGGCGACCGTGCCCCGCCGCCGGCCGCCGGAGACGGCCCAGGCCAGCACCGGGCCGGCCATCCAGGCCACCCCCATCGTGGGTACGCCGTGGGTGAGCGCCGTCCGCCCGACCACCCACGGGGTGGCGAGCACGACGGCCAGCACCACTCCGAGATCGGCCAGCAGCAGCGGCCAGCGCCGCCAGGCCGGTCGGGCGTACGCGAAGGCGGTCACCCCGGTCCAGGTCATCATCACGAGGACCAGGGCCCCGACGGCGTACGGGTGGGCGTACCGGTCGGCGTCGCGCACCGCGAGCACGCAGACGTACGCCAGCGACGCCAGCCTGAACACCGCGAGCGCACGCCACAGCGGCACCTCGAATCCACCCGGCGGCGACGGCATGGCCGTCACGATGCCATATGCGGCCGGTAGCACGGCGACCAGCGAGTGCGCTTCGGGAAACCCTGACGTACGGTGGAAAAGCCGCGAAATACTCCGAGATGCGCCGCCGGGACGGGCCCATGACGAACGCAGATCCGCACGCACCGCGTACGGTTGTGCCCATCGAACCTGCCCTCCTGATCGCCGACGCCTTCGACCAGGCCCAGGTGACCGAGATTCGACACTCGGTCACCTCCTGCGCGCACGCCTCCGGGCTCGCCGGCCAACGGCTTGACGATTTCGTGCTCGCGATCAACGAGTTGATCACCAACGCGGTGCGGCACGGCGGCGGGCGGGGATGGCTCCGGCTCTGGCACGAGTCGGAGCTGCTGGTCTGCGAGGTCGCCGATCACGGGCACGGGATCAGCCCGCAGCGGCTGGGCGATCGCAGCCGGCCGACCACGGACACCGCCGGCGGCTGGGGCCTGTGGCTGGCCCGCGAGCTGACCGACGCCATGGAGGTCGTCACCAGCACCGCCGGCACCACTGTCCGCGTCACCACAAGCCTCACCCAGCACAACCACACCCCGCGCTGAACCCGCGCCCGCCCCGCGATCTTGCACTTACTGTCCCGACGAATCTCTCGAAACCACTCATTGCGACGACACAAACTGCAAGATCGCGCCGGTGAGGGGCGGGGCCGGGTCAGGCGAACAGGGCGGAGACGGATTCTCCGTTGTGGATCCGGCGCATCGCCTCGGCCAGGGCCGGGGCCACCGACAACACCTCCAACACGGGGACCCGCTTCACGGCCGGGATGGGCACCGTGTTGGTGCAGACGATCTCCAGGACGCCGTCCTGGTCGCCGAGCCGCCGCAACGCGTCACCGGAGAAGAGCCCGTGCGTGCAGGCGAGCCGGATCGAGCGGACCTTCAGGCCGCGTAGGTGCTCCATCAGCTCGATCACCGTGCTGCCCTTGGCGATCTCGTCGTCCAGCACGATGACGTCCCGATCGGTCACCTCGCCGATCACCGCGCTGATCGTGACCAGGTCGTCGCTGAACCGCTGCTTCGCCCCGGCCGCGACAGGCGTGCCGAGCAGTCGGGCGAAGGCCGCCGCCTCCTTGGCGTTGCCCAGGTCGGGCGAGACCACCACGGTGTTGCTCAGGTCGTAGCGCCGGAAGTGGTTGGCCAACTCCCGCAACGCGTGCAGGTGATCGACGGGAACGCTGAAGAAGCCGTGCACCTGCGGCGAGTGCAGCGTCATCGCGAGCACCCGATCCGCACCGGCCGACGTGAGCAGGTCGGCGACGAGCCGGGCGCCGATCGAGATCCGCGGCGCGTCCTTCTTGTCGGAACGGGCGTACGCGTAGTGCGGCAACACCACGGTGATCCGGCCGGCCGACGCACCCCGGGCGGCGTCGATCATCAACAGCAGCTCGACCAGGTTTTCCTGCACGGGCGGCACCAGCGGCTGGATCAGGAAGACGTCCCGCTCCCGGCAGTTGGCCTGCAACTGCACTTCCAGACAGTCGTTCGCGAATCGGGACACCCGTACCGGATGCAGCGGCACACCGAGGTGGGCACAGATCTCGGCGGCCAGGTCGGGATGGGCGGTTCCACTGAAAACTGCGATGTCGCGCACGTTCGCACATCGTAGGCGACGTGGTGGGCGGCGGACGGCGGCGGGCCGTAACCGGACGTGACGCCTGTCGCACCACACCGCCGTGTTGGGTACGGTGCTGCGGTGACCCCCCAGTACGTCGCCGCCATCGACCAGGGCACCACCTCCTCGCGGTGCATCGTCTTCGACCGGGCCGGGGACATCGTCGCCGTCGCCCAGCGCGAGCACCGGCAGATCTTCCCCCGCCCCGGCTGGGTGGAACACGACGCCGAGGAGATCTGGGCCAACGTCGAGCAGGTCGTCGCCGAGGCACTGCGGGCCGCCGACACCGACGCGACCGGGTTGGCCGCCGTCGGCATCACCAACCAGCGGGAGACCACGGTCGTCTGGGACCGGGCCACCGGCCGCCCGGTGGCGAACGCCATCGTCTGGCAGGACACCCGGACCGGGCCGCTGCTGCGCGAGCTGGCCTCGGCGTACGGCGAGGAGCGGTTCCGGGCCCGCACGGGCCTGCCGTTGGCCACCTACTTCGCCGGGCCGAAGCTGCGCTGGCTGCTCGACGAGGTCGACGGCCTGCGCGAGCGCGCGGAGCGCGGCGAGGTGCTCTTCGGCACCATGGACAGCTGGCTGATCTGGAAGTTGACCGGTGAGCACGTCACCGACGTGACGAACGCCAGCCGGACCATGCTGATGGACCTCACCACGCTGGACTGGGCGCCGGAGTTGCTCGACGCGATGGGTGTGCCGGCGGCGATGCTGCCGGAGATCCGCTGCTCCGCCGAGGTGTACGGCACCGCCACCGGCGTGCTCGCCGGGGTGCCGGTGGCCAGCGCACTCGGCGACCAGCAGGCCGCCCTGTTCGGGCAGACCTGCTTCCAGCCGGGCGAGGCGAAGTGCACCTACGGCACCGGCAGCTTCCTGCTGCTCAACACCGGCGCCAGCCCGGTCCCGTCGACACACGGCCTGCTCACCACGGTCGCCTACCGGATCAAGGACCAACCCCCGGCGTACGCCCTGGAGGGCGCGATCGCGGTCACCGGCTCGCTGGTGCAGTGGTTGCGGGACAACCTCGGGTTGATCTCCACGGCGGCCGAGGTGGAGGACCTGGCCCGGACCGTCGACGACAACGGCGGCTGCTACGTGGTGCCGGCGTTCTCCGGGCTGTTCGCCCCGCACTGGCGCAGCGACGCGCGGGGTGTGATCGCCGGCCTGACCGGCTACATCACCAAGGGGCACCTGGCGCGGGCGGTGCTGGAGGCGTCGGCGTGGCAGACCCGTGAGGTGGTCGACGCGATGGACGCCGACTCCGACGTGGCGCTGCGCCGACTCCGGGTGGACGGCGGGATGACGGCCAACGGCCTGCTGATGCAGTTCCTCGCGGACGTGCTCGACGTGCCGGTGATCAGGTCCCGGATCACCGAGACCACCTGCCTGGGCGCCGCGTACGCGGCCGGTCTGGCGGTCGGCTTCTGGCCGGATCTGGCCACCCTGCGGGCGCAGTGGCGCTCCGACGCGCAGTGGGAGCCCGCGATGGCCCCGGAGCTGCGCGAGCAGGAGCTGGGCCAGTGGCGCAAGGCCGTGCAGCGCACCCTCGACTGGGTGGACTGAACGGGTCAGCGGGCGCGTCGCAGCCGCTGTATCCCCGCCCGCAGGAAGACGACGGCGAGCGCCACCATCGTCGCCAACAGGGCCGAGCCCACCAGCAGTGGGGCGATGAGCCAGGCCATCAGGCTGACGGTGGCCCGCGTCCCGTTGGCCCAGCCGTCGACCCGCTCGCCGGCACGCGGTGAGCCGCCGCCCACCGGGCCGGTGACCACGCGCCCGTCGGCCATCTTCCAGGTGCCGCGGCACCGCTGGGTGGCCTTCGGACCGCCGAAGTCACAGGACTCGACCCGGATGCTCACCCGCTCGGCGCCGATCATGTTGCGGCCGAGGCCGACGGGCAGCACCAGGAGACCCAGGACCATGAGGATCGGCACCAGAACCCGTTGCCAGCGCGGCCGGCCGGCCATCCTGGTCACGTAGCTCTCGGGGGGCGGCGGCACGGTCCGTCGGGGCGCCATAGGCCGCAGGCTATCAACGTGCGGCAACCCGCTCACTCCCAGCGGTTGCCGGTCAGCTTCTCGTAGACCTCGACGTAACGGGCGCGGGTCGCCTCGACCACCTCGTCCGGCACGTCCGGCGCCGGGGGCTGCTTGTCCCAGCCGCCGCCGGTGGCCCAGTCCCGCACGTACTGCTTGTCGTAGGAGAACTGCACGCGGCCGGGCTGGTACGACTCGGCCGGCCAGAACCGCGACGAGTCGGAGGTGAGCAGCTCGTCGGCGAGGACCAGGGTGCCGTCCGGCGCCCAGCCCAACTCGATCTTGGTGTCGGCGATCAGGATGCCCCGGTCGGCGGCCAGCTCCGCGCCACGCCGGTAGACGTCGATGGTGATCTGCCGCAGTCGCTCGGCGGTGGCCTCGCCCACCTTGTCCACCACGTCGTCGTACGTGATGGGTTCGTCGTGTTCGCCCATCGGCGCCTTGCTGGACGGCGTGAAGATCGGCTCGGGCAGGATCGACGCCTCGCCCAGCCCTCGGGGCAGCGGTATGCCGGAGACGGCCCCGGTCTGCTCGTACTCCCGCAGGCCGCCACCGGTGAGGTAGCCGCGAGCGACGCACTCGACCGGGAGCATGTCCAGCCGCTGGCAGCGGATCGCGCGCCCGGCGAACTCGGCGGGCACGTCGGTGGCCGAGATGACGTGGTTCGGCACCAGGTCGGCGAGCTGCTCGAACCACCACAGCGAGAGTGCGGTGAGCAGGCGACCCTTGTCCGGGATCGGCGTCGGCAGCGCCACGTCGTAGATCGAGATGCGGTCCGAGGCGACCAGGATCAGGTCGTCGCCGTCGGCGTACAGGTCCCGAACCTTGCCCGAGTGCAGAAGTTCCACGCGCCCTAGTACACCACGCGACATCGGGGGGACTGATTCGACCACCCGCGCCGGGGGGTGACCGGACGGACGTTGACACCTTCGTGCGCTCCCTGCGTGAATGGTCCGACCGCCGCCCTCGCAGGTCCAGGAGACCCCCCGTGCCCGTTGTTCCACAGCCGATCGACCGCCTCGGCGCCGACCCGGGCCGGCGCCGACTGCTCACCGCGTTGCTCGGTGCGCCCCTGCTCACGTCCGGCGCGCTGGCCGGATGCAGCGACGGCGCCGCCACGTCGAGCCAGGACGGGCCCGTCGAGCTGTCGGTCTTCTGGTGGGGTGGCACCAAGCGTGCCGAGCTCACCGAGAAGGTGCTGCGGCTCTACTCGGATCGCAACCCGCGGGTCACCTTCCGGGTCACCTGGCAGGGCGCCGACGGCTACTACGAGCGACTGGCCACCCAGGCGGCCGGCGGGAACGTGCCGGACCTGATCCAGATCGACGACACAATGCTCACCGAGTACGCGCAGCGCCAGATCATCCTCGACCTCACCGACCAGGTCCGCGACCATCACCTCGACCTGCGGGGCCTGCCGGAGGGCCTGATCCGCTACGGCACGGTGGAGGGGCGGACGATGGCGGTGGCCGCCGGGCAGACCCACGTGGGTGTGGTCTTCAACCGGGACCTGCTGCGGGAGCTCCGGGTGCCGGAGCCGCGCGCCGGAATGAGCTGGGCCGAGTACATCTTCTGGGCGGAACAGGTCACCGAGGCCAGCGAGGGCAGGGTGGCCGGCACCATGGACGGGTCCGGCGACTACCGGGCGTTCTGGCTCTGGCTGCGGTCGCAGGGCGGCGAGCTGTACCGGGGCAAGCAGCTCGGTTTCGGCGTGGAGCAGTTGATCGCCTGGTTCGAGCTGTGGCAGCGGGCCCGCAGGGGGCGGGCCACCCCGGGTGCGGCGCTTGTCGAGCAGGCCGACAGCCGCGAGCCGTCCCGGCAACTGGTGGTGACCGGTTTGACCGCCGCGTCGTTCGCGTGGTCTCACCAACTCCCGGAGTTGCAGCGTCTCACCGAGGCCGAGCTGGGCATGGTCGGCCTGCCGGGGCCGACCGGCGCGCAGTGGGCGCGCGCGTCGATGTACTGGGCCGCGTTCCGGGGCACCCGCCATCCGGACACCGTCGCCGACGTGATCAATTTCCTGACCACGAACGGCGAGGCCGGCACCGTCCTCGGCCACGAACGTGGCCTGAACGTCAGTCTCGCCGTCCGCCGCTATGCCGAGGGCAGCATCACCGACCCGGCCCAGCAACGGGCCGCCGCGTTCGGCGCGGCCATCACTGACCAACTCGGGCCGGCCCCGGCGCCACCGCCGAAGGGGCACGCCACGGTGCGGACCCTGTTGGTCGCCACCGCGGAGAGCATCCGCGCCAAGCGGGCCGGCACCCGGGAGGCCGCCTCACGTTTCATCGCCCAGGCCAACGCCGCACTCGTGGCGTAACGAACATCGGCCGGCCGACGGACCGCCGTCGACCGACCGATGGGGACGGGCCGCTGGGTCAGCGCGGCGGACCGTTGCGACGATTACGGGTCAGACGCAGCACCAGGAACACGATGACGCCGACCACCACCAGGCAGCAGAGCAGGCTGAGGATGCCGAAGCCGCCGCCGCCGCGGGACCGCCGGCGGGCGGCCTCCACCACCACCTCGCCGGTGCCCGTGGACGCCCAGGCCGCGACGGGCACGAAGACCGCCAGTACGGCCCCACCGAGGACCGCGCTGAGCCGGCCCCACCACTTACCGAATGAAGACATGTGCCCATCCTCGCCGACTGACGCAACCTCGGCACGTCGGTCCGCGCCGAACCACGGGACCGAACCGTCCGTCCGCGACGACACGCCGTGCGGCGCGCCCTCACCTCACCGGCTGTCGAAGAGGAACACCTGACCACGCGCCGCCGGATCACAGGCGAGCTGGAGCAGTTGGGCGCCCGCCTGGGCGGAGTTGTCCCGGAAGCCGACGCACAGATTGCTGTGCACCGGTCGCAACCGATAGCCCCACAGTGGCGCGGCCACCGGCTCGACGCGGAACAGTTGCCCACGCCCGGAGGCGCAGTAGTCGTCGTAGAGCGGCGCCCCCACACTCACCGACCCCTTCTCCACCCCCGTGCAGCCGGGCCCGTACACGTCGTGGTCGGTCGCGATCCGGTACGCGCCGCCCTCGGCCGCCACCAGACTCATCCTCGGGAACTGGGTGCCGCACGACGGCTGCTGGTAGAGGTAGCCGCTGTCGCCACCCTGCTCGGTCAGGCACATGCCGCTGTGGACGGCGCGGATCCGCACCGGCCCCGGGGTGACGGCCGGCGGCAGGCCAACGAGACCGGGCACCTCCTGCGCGGTGACGGCACGCGGGAGCACCCGCACCTCGTCGACGTCACCCGGCCAGAAATCCGCCGCCGCGCCGTCGCGCAGCCCCCGCCCCAGCACCAGGGCGCCGGTGGCCGGCCAACTCGCCACGTGGCTCGCCGTGCCGGCCAGCGTCCCGTTGACGTACAGCCGTAGTTGGCCGGCGGCGGCGTCGAAGACACCGGTCAGGTGCGTCCAGGTGTTGACGCTTGCCGACGAGGACACCGCCGCGTCGGTGGCCGCACTCCCGCCCGGCTCGTCGACCCGGTCCATCCGGAAGACCCACCGGCCGGTCGCGGCCTCGTAGCGCAGCCGGAACCGGCTGTTGTGCTGCCCGTCCTGGCCGACCGCGACGGCGTCCCGACCGGCTCCGGCGAGTCGCACCCAGGCCGACACGGTGAAGCTGGCGTCCCCCGCCACCACCGGCCCCGCCGTGTACGCCGCTCCGGACGTCCCGTCCAGGCGCACTCCCCCGTCGCGCACATCCTGGTGGAATGCCGCGCCGGGTGCCAGGTAGAGCGAGTGCCCGTTCCCGCTGGAATCGGCGCCGACCACACCTGTCGGCTCGTTCAGGTGCCACCACGCCTCCGGGCCAAACGGCTCGCCGGCCAACTCCTCGATGATCTTCTTGGGCGCCGTCGGGTAGTCGTAGAGCTGGACCTCGTCGAGCGAACCGGTCCAGGCGCCACGCGCGCCGGACACACCGTTCCCCTGGCCGAGCAGGAGGGGGCCGGAGGCGTTCCAGGTGCTGCGGTACGGCGTACTGCCGGCCAGCCGACCGTTGAGGTAGATCCGCACCTCGCCCGCGTCGTGGTCGTACACGCCGGCGAGGTGGGTCCAGACGCCGAGTTGGGGAGCCGTGTTCGCCACCGCGACCCGCTCCGCCGCCGCCTCGCCGTCCGCCTCCCGAAGCGCGAACGCCCACCGCCTGCGGGCGTGGTCGTAGCGCAACACGAAACCGTTTCCGGCGACCCCGGCCTGGGCCACCGCGACCCGGTCCTGGCCGACCTGGTCCAGGCGGACCCAGGCCAGCACCGAGAAGCTCTGGCCGGTGTTCACCGCCGGCCCGGCCGACCGACCGTAACTGCCCTCGATGCCGTTCAGCAGCACCGCGCTGCCGTGCCGCCCGGACGCCTGCCACGACGCCCCGCCGCTGAACGTGACACTGCCATCGGGAACGCGTGTCGCCACGTCCCGGCCGATGACGCCCTGCCCCTCGTCGAGCGGCAACTCGACGAGTGGCGCCGGCACGGATCGCAGCTTGAAGCGGTACGACTGCGGCCAGCCGAGGTTGTCGGCCCGGTCCACGGCGAGCACCTTGAGTTCGTATTCGCCGGGCGTCTCGGCGGTCCAGCGCAGCACACCGGTGCCACCCGGCCGGTCCGCGCTCACCCGCCCGGTGACGTAGCCGCTCTGGCCGCCGAGCTGGTATTCGAAGCTCACCACGTCCTGGTCGCCGTCCGCGTCGAACCGGAACACGCCCGTGCGGTCGACCCGGGCGCCCGGACCGGACGAGGGGAAGTCGACCGAGGTGACCGTCGGCACGGTGGTGGGACCGGTCATGTCCACGGTGAACTCGCACCAGGGCCCCGGCGGCCCGGTGTCGACCTGGTCGTTGACCGTCGCCCGCCACCGGTACGTGCCGCCGTCGGCGAGCACCCAGTCCGGCACCTGGTACGTCTTGATGTGCTCGGGCAGCGTCTCGCTGGTGTGCACCGGGGTGCCGTCCGGCGTCTGCACCTCGAAGGTGACCTGCTGAGCACCGCCCTCGCTGCCCGTCCCGGCGTCCTCGGACACCTCCACGGCCAGCACCGGCCCGAGGGTCCGTACCCAGGTCGTCGCCCCGCCACCGGAACAGCCGGGCATGGTGTCGGTCGGCGTCATCACCGGCGTTTCCGGCACGATGTTGAACCGCACCGCGAGCACCGGCTTGTTGTCGAAGGTCATCGCCCCGGAGATGCTCTGGTCGTCACCGGTCAGGCCCAGCGTGAGCTGTCGCCAACTGTTCGCCGCCGCCTCGCGCATCAGGGCCAGCGCGTCCACCTCCACACTGCCGCCCGGACATTCGGGGCCGCCGCCCTTGGCGGTCCGCACGGTGCCCAGCAGCCGCTGCTCGGTGGGCGGATTCGACCAACTCGTCGACGGGCTGATCGGGCCGGTGAGGTGCAGTTGCAGGGCCTGCGGATAGCACGAGTAGGAGAACAGCTGGTTAAGGCTGAAGGCGGTGTGCTCCAGGATGGTCTTGCCGACGAAGAACGCCGTGTCCATCTGGAAGTACGAGTGGTACATGTTGTACGAGGACTCCTCCGGGTCGTGCCCGACCCGGGCGTGGTAGTCGTCCCTGTCCCACCACACCTGGGAGGGCAGCTCCCGGGATGTCATCGCCCAGTGCTGGCGCTGGCCCGTCGGCGGTGCGTCGGCGCTGGAGGTGCCGGCCCGTAGCTCCGCCGTGAAGGTGCGGTCCGGGTTGGCGAAGACGGTCCGGTCCGGCGTCCGTAGTGCGGGCATCTCGACCCGGCGGCCGAGCCGGACGGCCGACGCCGTTGCCGCCGACGCCGTTGCCGCCGGCCAGGGCGCCCGGGCCGCGAGGTCCGGTCGGGCCGCGGGGGCCGCGGGGGCCGGTCGCGACGGCCGGGCCGCGGGGGCCGGTCGAGCCGCCGACCGGTCCGGTCCCGGCGGGGCGGCCAGCGGATTTGCCGCCAACCGGCCCTGCGGAGCGGGGGAGGGCACGGTCGTGCCGCCGGCCACCAGGACGAGCACCGCCACTGTCGCGACAGCTCGCCCGATCGAGCCGAGCCGGATACTCTTCGACACCTGCCCTCCCCCGTCCCGCGTCAGCCGACGATCACGACGCCGCGTGGCGACCCGGCCGTCCGGGGGATCACCAGGCCACCCGACGAGCTTCCGGACCCGCCACCGACCGGGCGCAGCGGCGACGACGAGCCCTTCGGCACCCCGTACGGCCCGCCGTACACCTGTGCCGGTCCCGGGCACGGCAACGGGTACCCGCAGGACGGCGCCTCCGCCCGCTGCTCCAGCCAGCCAGACACGACCCCGATGCCCGACTTGCCGGGACGCCCCGAATGCCCCTTGCTCGGCCCGGACTTCCTGGGCGACGAGGCGCCGCTCGCGCTGTTCGACGCCGCACCCGCCCAGACCCCACCCGCCGACGTCCCGCCCGCGCTCTTCGCCGGGTGGGCCAGTGTCGCCGCCAGCGACAGACCGCCACCAGCGGTGGAGGAGCCGGTCGATTCCACCTCGTCCGCCGGTTGCCACTCCACCGGACGCGGCGAGATGCACTGGTCCCAGCCACGGCAGGGACGCTCGGCCAGGACGTACGCGCTCTGACTCGGACTGCGCTGCTGGCAGGCGACGGCCGGCCCGGGGTTGTCGTACGAGCAGCCGTAGACCGGCGACTTCGACGCGTCCCGGGTGGAGTTCGGGGTGTAGACCTCGTGGATCATCTCCCAGCCGAGGTCACCGTTCGGGTCGACAGTGCCGCTGCACATCGACCCGAAGTTGGCGCAGGCCCACGGGTCGTAGAGGCCGTCCGCGGCCGGCGCCGGAATGCCCCGGTAGACCTTCAACCCGTTGGCGTCGCTGAACGAGACCGGGTTGCCACTGGCGTACGAGTAGCCCTGCACCTGCTGGGGGTCGTCGTGGTCCACGATCGGGTCGCCCGAGACGAACCCGCCGGTGTCCGGGTCGTACTCCCGAGCGCCGAGGTGGGTGAGACCGGTCGGGTCACCGCTCCCGCCGACGAAGTCCCGCTCGCCGGGCCAGGCGGCCGAGCCCACGCCGCGCTGTCCACCGAACGGCAGCCGGTAGCGCCGGGTGACGCCCAGGTCGTCGGCGTCGACGCTGACCCCGGCCGTGCCGTGCAGGTCGGTCACCAGCCAACTCAGCTCCGCGCCGACGCGCACCGCCACCGGGTCGCCGCCGAACCGGTAGTACCGGGTGCCGGTCACCGAGCCGGTCCCGGACGCGCGTAGTTCGGTGTCGCCCAGGTACAGCGTCGTACCGCCCGCGTCCCGGCGCAGCAACCGGGTGCCGTCGGCGTCGTACACGTAGCTGGTGCCGCCGGCCTCCGTCGTGACCGACCCGAGGTGGCCTTCGGCATCCCAGTCGAGCTGCTGGGAGGTGCCGTCGACGCGACGACTCGTCTGGTTGCCACTCGCGTCGTACCCGTAGGTGTCGGTCCCGGATACGCCGGGGCCGCTGCTGGTCACCGACCGCAGGGTGTGCGGCTGGGCCGTCCCGGCGGCCGGGTGGTCGAACGTGCGGGTGACGTCCCCGCCGGCGAGGTGTCGCACCTCGGCCCGGCGGTTCCCGGTCGGGTCGTAGCCGTACGAGTGCCAGTACGGCGCCGCGCCGCCGAGACCGCTCACCGCGGGTGTGGCGCAGCCACCGGTCGGCGTCCAGGCGTCGGTGAGCCGACGCAGGTGGTCGTAGCCGAAACACTGGGTGTCCGCCGCGCTTCCGTCGTCCGGTGCGTCCACGACGGATCGGACGTTGCCGGCGGCATCGTAGGTGTAGCCGAGCGCGGTCACCCGAGAGGTCGACTCGTCCTCCACGGTCGTCGACGTGCCGGTCAGCCGCCCGCTCGCGGCGTCCCACTGCTGTGCCTGCCAGAGCTGCCGGCCGGATTCACCGGAGGTCCGCGAGATCGGTCGACCGACGCCGTCCCTGATGGTCGCCAGGACGTAGCGCCCGGCGCCGCTGGTCATGGTCGTCGGCAGGCCGAGCCCGTCGAAGCCGTAGGCGAGGGTTTCCGCCGGCAGGCCGCCACCACCGAAGATCGTGGTGGACGTGACCTGGTCGGTCTCGTCGTACTGGTAGCCGGTCGCGTAGGTGCCGCCCAAGCCGGTCTCCGCCGCCGGGATCGTCACCGCGGTCCCGGTACGCCGACCACGCACGTCGTAGCCGGTCACCGCGCTCACGTACGCGTTCGCCCCGACGTGGCGGGTGGAGGAGGCGAGCAGCCCCCTGCCGTTGGGCGCGGTGTCGTACGCCCACCCGGCGAGCCGGGTCGCACCCTCGTCGGTGCTCGTCCGCCGCCCGAGCGCGTCGTAGGTGTGGCTGAGTGTGCGCCCCCGGGCGTCCGTCGTGGAGAGCACGTGCCCCTCGGCGTCGAACGTCCGCGTCGTCGCGCCGGTGTCGGGCGTCTCGGCCCGGACCTGGCGGCCACGCATGTCGTACGCGTACCGCCAGGTGTTGCCGGCCGGGTCGACCACGGTGGCCAACTGCCCACCCCGGGTGTAGCCGTACCGGGTGGCGTCGTAGTCACCGCTCGGCGTGTCACCCACGTACTGCCGGCGCTCCACCACCCGGCCGGCCGCGTCCGCCAGGGTCATCGTCGCGGTGCCACCCTCGGGCGGGTCCACCGCCGTCCAGTTGCCGCCGTACGTGGTGCTGGTGCGCCACTTCTCCACGCCCCGGGACAGGAGGATCTCCGCCGTCGGCCGGCCCGCCCCGTCGTACACGGTGCGGGTCTGCGACTCGGCCGCGCTGTCGGGCAGGCCGAGCAGCGTGGTGCCGGGCGACCCGCTGCGGTCGTACTGCGGTCCGGATCTGCGGTCCACCCGGCCCACCGGGTCGTACTGGACGTCGGTGAGCACCCGCCCACCTGCTGGCGAGGGGTTCTGGGTCTGCCGCAGCCGCAGCAGCCCGTCGTACAGCTCGTAGCTGGTCCGGTAACCACCGCCGGCCAGCAGGCTGCGCGTGGTCACCGCCGCGCCGCTGGACCGCAGCAGGTACTCGTAGCGCAGGTTTGCCGGATCCGTCGTGGCCCGGCCGGGCAGCCAGACCGAGGTCGCCCGGCCAAGTGCGTCGTACGCCCGGCTGGTCCGACCGCCGTTGGCGTCCACCTCCGCGGTGACCGCCCCGCGCAGCGGCTCCAGGGTCGTCGTGGTGGTGTGGCCGAGCGGGTTGGTCCGGACCAACTGGGTGACCGGGCCACCCACGGCCGGGGTGTAGGAGATGCCGGTCCGGTTGTCGCGGGCGTCGAACTCCTCGATCGGCCGTCCGTGCTGGTCCGTGACGACCCGGGACAGGGTCTGGTAGACCGGCGCCCCGGAGGCCCAGGTCGCAGCCTCCTCCGTGCGGGTCAGGTCACCCTTCGTCGGCGCGGTGCCCCAGGCGTTCTGGTCGTAGTGGTAGCGCTGGTCGGAGATGAGGTCAGCGGGGTACGAGACGGCACCGCCGCACCGCACGCCGACCTTCTGCACCCGGGAGACCTTGTCCACGATCCAGTCCGTGGTGTTGCGGGCATAGGTGTACGTGGTGCAGGTGTCGTCCCCGTCGAGCGACACGTCGCCCTGGTCGTCGACCTCGGTCAGCGTGCCGTGGTCCGGCTCGTGCGTGTAGACCACCTTGGTCCGGCGTACCCCACCGTCGGCCAGCGCGGTGTAGGTCTCCTCGGCCCGCTCGGCGACCAGGTGCGACTCCAGCGGCGTACTCGTCGGCCGGTCGCGGCTCGCGGTCTCCCTGAGCTGCGTCGGCTCGGAGATCACCGTGGACACCCACCCGCCGCCCGCTCCCCGGTAGGTGGTCGTCTCGCGGGCGAAGCCGCGCCAGTAGGCCCGGTCGGGAATGCTGCCACCGCGGGAGTCGACCACCGACGCGGTACGGGTTCCGCCGGCCGTCCGGTCGCCGTCCAGGCCGCGCAGGAACAGGTGCTCGGTCACCGTACGCAGATCAGGCGCCCCGGCCGCCGGTGGGGCTCCGGTCAGCACCCGCACCCGCTGGTAGCCGCGCCACTGCCCCCAACTCTTGCGGCTGGCGGGCACCAACTCGGCGTCGTCGTACGCCCAGGCGGCCTCCCCGGCGCCGAGGTACTGGTACTGGGTGATCCGGTCCGGTCCGGTCGTCGCGTCGTCCTCGACGACCTGGGTGACAGCGGTCTTGACGAACCAGTCCGGGACGAGCGACCCGCCGTCCGGCGTCCACTTCACCGGGAAACATCTTGTCGTGTTGGTGTCCGGGACGGGCAGCGCGGAACGGTCACACGGCTCCCGGCCGTAGGAGACCGCGATCCGGCCGCCCGTCTCGTTGGTGATCGTCGTGATCCGCCACTTGTTCATGGGCGAGATGTTCTCCAGCCCGTCGACCCGGTTGGCCGACCGCGCGCCGCCGAACGTCACTGCGGGCAGGCTGGTGTTGCCGCCCACCTGCCCGGTGCGGACGACGGACTGCAACCACAGCCCCGGGCTGGTGCCGTCGCCGGTGTCCAGGTAGCCGTGGGTGAGCGTCCAGGAGTCGGCGTTCTGGTAGGCGCCGCCGACGCGCACCTGTGCGGTCACCGTCGCCAGCCGCCTGGTGCTCCAGAAGGTCGGCGTGGTGATCGCGCAGGACGTCGCCGAGCAGGCGGTGTCCCACGGCACGTCCGGCCAGTTCTGCGGCTGGGCCTGGGTGCAGGTGGTGCCCGGCAGGCACCGGTCGGCCGCGGTGAGCACCACCCGCGCTCCGGCGGGGGCGCTGGATCCGGCACGCAGCCCGTACTCGATGCGCGCGAGGTTGCCGCCCCGGACGTACGCGGTCGGGGTGGTGTCGTTGCGCGCGTAGTAGTTGATCTCCTGGTCGTAGTGGTAGGCCACCGCGTCACCGTGCCGGTCGAGCACGTAGTCGAGATTCCAGCGGTACGCCTGCTGGCACCACGATGTCGCGAACGTCGACTGGTGGCAGGGCTCACCCGTCCCGTTGCCGAAGACCGGAACGGTGAACGCCGAGTTCGCCGCCGTGGCCCGGCCGAAGAAATACTGTGTCCCGTCCGGCGCGATCACCCGCCAGTGCTCGCCGTTGTCGTCGCCGTTGGACGCCCCGGTCAGCAGGGTGACCTGCCAGCCCCGGTCGTCGGCGAGGTGCCAGTTCTTGTTGTCGGTCGCCGCCGTCTCCGGCACCAGCTCACCAGCGGCGAGGCCGGGCAGCACCAGCGTGGCGTTGGGGGCCTCCCAGCACAGGTCGCCACCGCTGCCCGTCCCGCCGTCGTCGCGGCAGGCCCGGTACGACCGTTCGACGAACCCGCTGGGCAGGTCGAAGCCCTCGCCGACCCAGGACGGTTGGTTGTTCGTCGCCACCACCCGGCCGTCCACGCTGCCGGAGGAATAGGCCAGGGAGACCTCCGGCGCACGGCCGGGCATGGGCGGCAGCGCCATCGGGTACGACCAGTTGAAGTCGCCGGACTGGAGCCCCACCTGCCAGGTGGCCGAGGGGGCGAGCGACGTCGGCTGGAAGGTGCCCGCACTGCCGCCCGGCGCGGCGGCCACGGCGTACAACCCGTCGCTCACCTTCGCCCGCACCCGCCCGGTGACCGCGTCGTTGGTGCTGGCCACCGGCGTGGGCGCGCAGTTGCCCGCGGTGGAATTGGCGGTGGTCAGTGCGCACTCCGGCAATCGGAGCAGCCGCAGCCGTGAGCCGTAGTCACCGCCGTAGGCGTGCCGGAAGCCCGAGTAGTCGACCTCCACCGACGCCGGGCCGACGGGATCGCCGACGTGTGCCAGCCGCAGCAGCACCCCCCGTACGCCGGCCGCGGCGGCGGCGCTGCGGTCCAGCACCTCGACTCGGACTGTCGCCTCCGCCCGAGCACCGGACACCCGGGCTGTCGACGGACCGGCGGCATCCGGGTGGCCCACCCGGATCGGCAGGTCACCGGCCCGCTGCCAGGACGGTGTGGCGTCCGACTTGGCAGCCGCCGCGCTCACCGCGGGCAACCGCACGTCGGCGGTGCCCGCGGCGGGCCAACTGACCGCCGGCGCCTTTCGCAGTGTGCTGGCGGCGCTGGGATCAGCGGCCGGCACGGGTGCCGGACGGGCCGCCGAGAGCGCCGGGCCGGACGGTATCGAGGGTGATGTCGGGGCTGCGGCGCGGGCGGCCAGCGCCGACCCGCTCCACAGCGACGACGCGACCAGCGCTACTGCCACCCCCGTGGCCATCATGGACAGATATCTGCGAGGTACGCGCATTTCAACCTCCGCTAAACCCGCTGCCAGTTGTTTGCGAAACATGATCAGTCGTCACCGAAGAAGTAGTCGGAAGCACCTTCGAACACCTTGCCCGCGGCGATGCCCACGAACATTCCGACCGCCACCCCGCAGATGGCGCAGAAGACGGCTGCCACCCCTCCCGTGAGTGCGCCCGCCACGACTGACACCACACCGACGGCCGCGTGCAGAGCGACAGTCTTCGCCGACTTTCCCTGCCCCACGTCGATGGCGACACCGAGAGCCACGTTCGCCGCGCCGGACGCATTACTGAGGGCAAACTTGCCAACTTTTCCGTACTGGCCGACCGTCTGCCACGCGTAGTTGCCGCCCTTGCTGTTCTGCCAGTCGATCACCTTGCGACCCTTGCCGCCGCCGCTGCCCTCCCAGATGCCAGCAGCCGCACCGTCTATGGACGCGCCCAGGATGTCCTTCGGCGTGATCTCGAGAGCCCCCTTCGGTTTGCCCTTGGCCGCGGGTGTCTTGGCCTTGGCCGCCTTACCGGCGGGACCACAGCCGTTATGGCCGGCGCAGCCACTTTCCTTTCTCGTCTTGGCCGACAGCGCCTTGTCCGCGAGGTATTTCTTCTTCATGGCGGCGGCCTTCTCTTTCCACTGCTGCGCCTGAATCTTGCGCGCCTTTGCCGCCGCTTTCTTGTCCGCCAGATACTTCCGTTTCATCGCGGCGGCGTACTCCTTGGCCTGCTGCGCCTGGATCTTCCGCGCCCTCGCCGCCGCCTTCTGTTCGGCCAGGTACTTCTTCCGGAGCGCGTCCGCGCGGGCCTTCCACTGCGCGGCCTGGATCTGTCGCGCCTTCGCCGCCGCCGCGGCAGCGCTCGACTTCTTTGCCGCCGTCGGCTGGGTGAACGTGGTGCACTTCTCGTTCGCGCAGGCGCGCAGGCCGTCGGCGTCGGCGTAGGTCGCCGGGCTGTTGTTGGCGTACGCGTACCCGTGCATCTGCTGCGGGTCCTCGTCGTCGATGACGGGATCGACGGAGAGGAACCGGCCCGTTGTCGGGTCGTACTCGCGGGCGCCCAGGTGCACCAGGCCGGTGGGATCCGCCGACCCGCCCACGAAGCTGCGCTGACCGGGCCAGGTGGTCGGCTTCGCTCCCCGGGCCTCACCGAACGGCAGCGAGTAGCGGCGGGTGACGGCGAGGGTGTCCGCCCGGATGGCGGTGTCGGCGGTGCCGTGGTGGTCGGAGACGAGCCAGCTCAACCCGTCCGAGCCGGTGCCGGTACGCACCGCGAACGTGCCGTCGCCCTGGGTGTAGTACCGGGTCGCGTTGACCAGCCCGCTGCCCGCCTCCCGGCGCAGTTCCGTGCTCCCGAGGTAGACGGTGGTGCCGGTCCGGTCCCGGCTGACGATGCGGTTGCCCTCCGCGTCGTACAGGTATTCGGTGGTGGTGCCGTTCTCGGTCACCGACACCAGGTGACCCTCGGCGTCCCAGTCGAGGGTCTGCGTCTTGCCGCCGACGGTACGACCCGTGGTGTTGCCGTCGCTGTCGTAGCCGAAGGTGTCGGTACTCGAGCCGCCCGGGCCGGTCGTGGCGACCGACCGCAGCGTGTGCGGCTGGGCCGAGCCGGCATCCGGATAGCCGTAGGCGCGGGTGGTGTCACCGGCGGCGGCGTGTTGCACCTCGCCGAGCCGGTTGCCCACCCTGTCGTAGCGGTACGAGTGCCAGTACGGGGCCGGCCCGCCGAGCGCCGCGGTCGCCGGGGCGGCCGCGCAGTCGCCCGACGCCGGCGTCCACGCCTCGGTCAGCCGGCGCAGGTAGTCGGCGCGGAAGCACTGGGTGTCGGCGGTGACCCCGTCGGGGGCGTCGGTGACGGAGAGCAGGTTGCCCGCCGGGTCCCAGGTGTAGCTACGGGCGCTGACCTGCGAATCGTCGTCGGTTTCCCGGATCACCGAACTGCGGACCAGCCGTCGGGTCACGTCGTCGCGCTGGTACGACTGCCAGATCTGGCTGCCTGCCGCCCCGAGGGTCACCGAGGACACGTCGCCGAACCTGTCGTAGGAGGTGCCGGCGACGTACTGGGCCAGCCCGGAGAGCGTGCTGGGCAGGTCGGAGGAGGCGTCGTAGCCCTGGGTCAGGGTCTCCGCGCCGAGCCCGCCGGCCGCCGGCAACGTGGTCTTGGCGATCCGGCCGGACGGGTCGTACTCGATTGTCGTGTCGTAGTTGCCGCCGAGCCCGGTCTCGCTCGCCGGGACGGTGACCCGGGTGCCGGTAGGCATCCCGTTCGTGGCCAGGTAGCCGAGCACCTCGCTGCT
Source organism: Micromonospora sp. NPDC049175 (assembly GCF_043197345.1). NCBI lineage: Bacteria > Bacillati > Actinomycetota > Actinomycetes > Micromonosporales > Micromonosporaceae > Micromonospora > Micromonospora sp. NPDC049175. The sequence continues at coordinate 114,282 of NZ_JBICSY010000007.1, forward strand.
GTAGACGTCGGTGCCGACGAACCGCTTCGCGGCGACCGGCATTCCCTTGCCGCCGGGCAGTGAGTCGTACGTCCATTCGCTCAGCTTCGTGCCGGTGGCGGACCCCTCGCGGACTGTGGTCCGACGGTCGAGGGCGTCGTAGGTGTTGACAAGGGTCCGGCCGCGGGAGTCGGTGCTGGAGACCAGCCGGTCGCCGTCGTCGTAGGTGAAGGTGTTCGTCCCGGTGTCCGGGTCCTCGGCACGGATCTTGCGGTCCCGCAGGTCGTAGCCGTACCGCCAGGTGTTGCCGGCCGGGTCGGTGACCGTGGCCTGCTCCCCCGACCTGGTGTAGGTGTAGCGGGTCGCGTCGTAGGCGCCGGTCGGTCCGGTGCCGGAGTACTGGCGCAGCTCGACCGTCTGCCCGTCGGCGTCGAAGATCTCCATGGTCGGGGTCTCCCCGTCGGGCGGGTCGATCGCCGTCCAGTTGCCGCCGTAGGTGGTGGTGGTCCGCCACTTCTCGGCGCCACGCGACACCAGGATCTCCGCCGTCTGCCGACCCGAGCCGTCGTACAGGTAGCGGGTCTGCGCGGCCAGGTTCGCATCCACGGGCGGGGAGACGAGTGTCGTGCTCGGCGCCGTGCTGTTCCAGTACGCCGGGTTGGTCTTCACCACCTCGCCACGACTGTTGTAGAAGGTGTCGGTGACGAGCCGGCCTCCCGCGGCCGAGGGGGTCTGCGTCTGGCGGGGTCGCAGGAAGCCGTCCATGATGCTGTGGCTGTCCCGGTACGCGCCGTTGGGTCGTAGCGTGCTGGTGGTCACCGCACTGGCGCCGTTGCTGCGGATCAGGTAGGCGAACTTCGCGTGCGGGCTGTCGCCGGCGGACCTGGACCGGCCCGGGGCCCAGGCGGCGACGACCCGACCCAGCGGGTCGTAGCTCAGCTCGGTACGCCGGCCGTTCGCGTCCACTGTGGTCGTCGCGTCGCCGAGCAGCGGGTCGAGGGTGACAGTACTCGCGTGCCCGAGCGCGTTGGTGGTGGTCACCCTGGTGACCGGGCCGCCGACGTCCGGCGTGAAGGTGACCTGGTCGGTGTTGCCGAGCGAGTCGGTCACCGTGATCGGGCGGCCGTGCTTGTCCAGCTTCACGCTGCCGCCGCTGACGTACACCGGGCCGTTCGACCAGGAGGCGAGCTCCTCGACCGCGGTGACGTCCCCGGTGGTCGGCGGCGCTCCCCAGGTCGAGCTGTCGTCGTAGTAGTAGCGCTGGTCGGAGAGCAGGTCCCCGGGGTAGGACGGTTCCACGCCGCACCGCACCCCGACGGTGCGGACCCGGGACTCCGCATCGATGATCCAGGCGTCCCGGTTGCTGGTGTAGGTGTAGTCGGTGCAGGTGTCGTCGGCGTCGGTGGTGACGTCTCCGAGGTCGTTGGTCTCCCGCAAGGTCCCGTTGGGGTCGAACTTCTGGACCGACTCCGTGACGCGTTGCGTGCCGTCGGCCAACGCGACGTAGGCCCGCTGGGACAGCTCCTCGACCAGGTACGCCTTGAGCTGGGTGCCGTCGCGGCGGTCCCGGGTCGCCGTCGTGGCCAGCATCGTGGGCTCCGAGATCGTCCGTTCGGTCCAGGCCCCGCTGGCACCGTTGTACTCGGTCACCTCCCGGGCGAAGCCACGCCAGTACGCCTCGTCCACCCTCTTCTGCCCGGTCGAGTCGGTCACCTCGACCGCACGGGTGCCGGTGGTGGTCCGGTCGCCGTGCATGCCCCGCAGGAACAGGTGCTCCGTACGGGTCTGCTCGCCGCCGTTGGGGTCACCGCTGCGCACCACCACCCGCTGGAAGCCACGCCACTGCCCCCAGGTGCGAAACCGGTCCGGGGTCAGTTCCGTGTCGTCGTGGTGCCAGGCCGCATCGCCGACGTACTCGTACTGGGTGATCTCGTCCGGGTTCTCGACCAACCGGTCGTCCTCGACGACCTGACTGACCACGAACTTCCGGAACCAGTCGAGCTGTGGATCGACCGCGCCCGACCGCCCCCAGAACGCCGGGAAGCACGTCCTGGCGTTCTGGTCCGGGGCCGGCAACGCCGACCGGGTGCAGGGCACCTCGGTGTAGCTGACCCTGACCTGACCGCCGGTCTCGTTGGTGACTCCCACGAGGCGCCACTTGTTCATCGGGGCGTCGCCGTTGTCGTCGGCGGTGTCGACCCGGTTGGCCCTGCGCTCGCCGGTGAAGGTCATCGGCGGCAGGCTCGCCGTACCGCCGACGTGCCCGGTTCGCACGATCGAGTCGAGCCACAGTGCGGCGGTGGTGATGTCACCGGTGGCCGGGAAGGAGTGCGTGAGCGTCCACGACTCCACGTCCTGGTAGCTGCCACCCGAGCGGACCTGGGTGGTGACCTTGGCCAGCCGCTTGCTGATCCAGAACGTCGGCGAGATGACCTGGCAGGGCGTGCCGGCACAGGCCCGGTCCCACGGCGTGTCCGGCCAGTTCTGTGGTTGCGCCTGGGTGCAGGTGGTGCCCGGGACGCAGCGGTCCGCGACGGAGAACACCACCCGCGCCGACGCGGGCGCGGCGGAGTCGGTCCGCAGGCCATATTCGATCCGGTCCAGGTAACCCCCCCGGGTGTACGGCGTGGGAGTGGCGCCGCCGCGGGCGTAGTTGTTCGTCTCCCGCTGGTAGAAGTACGCCATCGCGTCGCCGTGCCGGTCCACGACGTAGTCGAGGTTCCACCGGTACGCCTGCTGGCACCACGACGCCGCGAACGTCGCCTGGTGACACGGCTCGTTCTTGCCGCCCACCACGTTGTTGCCGTAGACCGGCACGGTCCAGGTGGAGTTCGCCGCCGGGGCACGGCCGAAGAAGTACTGCGTGCCGTCCGGCGAGGTCAGTCTCCAGTGCTCACCGTCGTTGTCGCCGTTGCTCGCGTGCTCGTCGGTCAACCGCTCGATGCGCCAGCCCTCGTCGTGCTCGGCGTGCCACTTCCCCGAGGTGTCGTCGAGGACCAGCTCACCGCTCATCCCGGGCAGCGACACCGTGGCGTTGTCGGACCGCCAGCACAGCTCCTCCGAGCCGGCCTGCCCGTCCTCCTTGCACGCCACGTAGGACCGCTCGATGAACCCACCCTGGAGGTCGAAACCTTCCCCCGCCCAGGACGGCTGATTGTTCGTGGAGGCGGTACGCCCGTCCACGGCGCCGGAGGAGTAGCCCAGCCCGATGCCGGGCGTCAGACCCGGCACCTCGGGTGCGCTCATCGGGTACTGCCAGCCGAAGTCGCCCGACTCCAACCCGACGGACCAGGCGGCCGACGGCGCGAGCGAGGTCGGTTGGAAGCTCCCCGAGCTGCCGCCGGACGCGGCGGTGACGGCGAACAGACCGGCGTCGACCCGCGCGCCGACCCGCGCGTTGCGGGTGTCGTTGCGGGAGGGGACGGGTTCACCCCTGGCGCATCCGGCAACCTCGGGGGTGGACAGCACGCACTCGGGCAGTCGCACCACGCCGAGCCGGGCGGCCCAGTCGCCGCCGTACGCGTTGCGGAACCCGGAATAGTCGAACTCCACGTCCAGCGGCGCGACCGCGGCCGCGCGGGCGTCCGCGGTCACGCCGCCCGACGCCAGCCGCACCAGGACACCGGGTAGTCCGGCCCGACGCGCGACAGCGTGGTCCAGCACCTCCACCCGTACCCGACTGGCGGTGGTGTCGGCGCGCTGCGTCGCCGCGCCGCGCTGCCCGGCCACCCAGACCGGCAGGCTCCCCACCCGGGCCGGCGCCACACCCGCCCCTGGCCGGTCGACCTCGACGGCACCCGGCGCGGGCCAGGTCACCGCGGGTGACGACCGCACGGCCGCGACGTCCTCCGGGCCGGGCCGCGCGGCGGCCCAGGTCGGTGCCGCCCGCAGCGGCACCGACGCGGGCGCCGCCTGCGCCCCCCGAGGCCCGGCCCGGTTCGGACCCGCGTACGCGGGTGCGACGCCGCACCCGGAATTGACCAGGACGACGGCCGTGAACGCGGCCGTCGTGGCGAACAAGAATCGGATCCCCCGTGCAGCCGTCATTCGCGTCTCCCCGATGTCAACCAGCCGCCGCCCGCGCCCGCTCGACGCGAGATCGCAGCGTGGCATCCGGGATCTCACAGACCGCTCACAGCGACCTGACAGCCAAGCTCGCGGGATGACCGAGGTTCGGGAGCCGTGCCGGGAGCGGGGCTCTCGGGCCAACGGGTACGCCGGTGCCCGGCTTAGAATTTCGTCGATGCAGGAGGACGTCGTTTCCGTGGCCGTGCTGGGGCCGCTGCGGGTCAGCATGGGCAGCAGCACGGTTGCGCTCCCCGGCCCGGGGCCGCGCATGTTGCTCGGCGTGCTGGCCTTGTCGCCGAACCAGCCGGTGAGTCCGAACCAGCTCGTCGAGCTGATCTGGGGCCCGGACCGGGGCAGTCAGGCCGCACTGCACACGAGCGTCTACCGGCTCCGCGCCTGGCTACGCGACCGGTTCGCCGACCGCGTCACGTTGGAGCGGGCCGATGACGGCTATCTCCTGCGCACCCCGCGCTGCGATGTGGACACCGCGGCATTTCGCGACCTGGTCGTCCACGGCGCGGCGGGCACCGAGAGCGAGCGGATAGCCGCCCTGGACCGCGCCCTGGACCTGTGGCGAGGCCCGGTCCTCGGCTCGGCGGCGAGCTGGCTGCACAACGCACCGATGGTGGTCGCCCTGGAACGCGAGCGGCGGGCCGCCGCGCGCGACCTGGCCGACCTCTGCCTGCGGGTGGGCGACCCCTCGGTGGCGGTACGACACCTGCAACGCCTCGTCGACGCCCACCCGTTCGACGAGCCACTGCACGCGCTGCTGATCCGCGCGCTCGGCGCGAACGGCGCGGTGGCCGACGCCCTCCGCCTCTACGACCAGCTCCGCGCCCGGCTGGCCACCGAGCTGGGCATCGACCCGAGTCAGGAGCTTCAGGGCCTATACCAGCAACTACTCGGCATCGACGCGACACCGGCCGCCAGCGGGCTGGGCGGGCCGGAGCTGACCCACCCGACACCGCGCCAGCTCCCCGCACCACCACCCGAGTTCACCGGGCGCGACGAGGAGGTGGCGGCGCTCTGCGCGGCGTTGCTCGACCGCCGCAACGACCACCCGCCACTGGTCGCCGTGGACGGAGTGGCCGGGGTCGGAAAATCCGCCCTCGCTCTGCACGTGGCCAGCCGGGTCGCCAGTTCGTTCCCGGACGGTCAGCTCTACATCAACCTCCAGGGCGCGAGCGTCGGGGTGCCGTCCCTGGAGCCGTCCGCGATCGTCGGTCGCTGGCTGCGGCAGCTCGGCGTCGCGGGCAGTGCGGTGCCCGCGCAGTTTGAGGACGCGACCGCGCTGTGGCGCTCACTGCTGGCCGGCAAGCGGCTTCTGCTGCTGTTCGACGATGCCGTGTCCCCGGAGCAGATCCGGGCCCTGCTGCCGTCGGGGCCCGGTTGTGCCACGTTTGTCACCAGCAGATCGGTGCTGTCGACACTCGACTGCACGCGTTTCGTTCGGCTACGACCGCTGACCACCGAGGACGCGGTCACTCTGCTCAGCCGACTGGTGGGCGAGCAGCGGGTGTTGGACGAACCGGCCGCCACCGACATGGTCGTCAACCTGTGCGAGCACCTTCCGCTGCTCCTGCGGATCGTGAGCGCCCGGCTGATAGCCCGCCCGTCCTGGACGATCCAGGCGATCGCCGACCGCCTCGGCCAGGAACAACGCCGCCTGGACGAGCTGCAGGTCGACAACCTGAGCATGCGCGCCAGCCTGGCGGTCGGCCTGCGGGGCGCTGGCAGCGACGCGACACGCGGGTTCCCGTTCCTCGGCCTGCTCGGCGTACCCGAATTCGACCTCGCTCTCGCCGCGGCACTCGCCGGGAGCACGCTCACCGCCACCGAGGCCGCCATCGAGCGGCTCGTCGACGCCCGCCTGGTCGACTCGCCGGCGCCGAATCGTTTCCGGATGCACGACGTGATCCGCCTCTACGCCCGCGAGCAGGCCGAGCGTCACGTCACCGACGCCGATCGGCGGGCTGCCCTCAGTCGCGCGTTGGCCCATTACCTCTCGGTCGCCGAGCAGGCCAGGTGCCTTCTCGATCCGAACGAACCCGCAGACCTCCAGGTCGACCCGGCTCCCACCCACCCTGCGGGGTTCAGCCTGCCCGACCAGGAGGCCGCCACGGAGTGGATCGACGCCAACGCACCGCACCTGCCCGATGTCATGGCGAGCCTGGCGGCCCGGCCGGAACTCACCGCCAGCGCCGCCCGCCTCGCCCTCCTGGCCTACCCGGCCCTCGCGATCCGCGACCACTGGCCCGAGATGATCCGCCTCGACCGGATCGCGATTCGGGCCGCGGAAACCTCGGGCCAGCTGGAGGTGGAGGCGTTGGCGCGGAACCACCTCGGCATGGCGTACGGGCAGACCAACCAACTCGACGAAAGCCTTGCTGAGTTCCGCACCGCCCTGGAGTTGTGGGAAGGGCTCAACGACCAGCACCACACGGCCAAGGTGCTCAACAACCTCGGCATCCTCACCCGGATGCGAGGTGACCTGGCCGAGTCCGTGCGCTGCCACGAGCGGTGCATCGCCCTGTTCAATGTTCTCGGCGACCGTAACCACGAGGCACGCGCCCTACAGAATCTCGCCGTGGTCGAGCGCCGTCTCGGTCGACACACCAACGCGGTTGCCGCCTGCGAGCAGGCGATCGAGATCTTCCGCTCCCTGGGTGACGACTACCGCTTGGGCCTCACGCTGGGCGCGCTCGCGGATTGCGTCCGGCTGATCGGGCGTCCCGGTGACTCGGTCGCCATCTTCCAGGAGGGCCTGCTCGTCCTGCGGCGGTGCGGCAATCGCTTCGGGGAGGCCGAGCAGTTGTGGGGGCTCGGTCTTGCGCTGGACGCCCTGGGTGATCGTCTCCAGGCCCGGTCGCACTGGCAGTCGGCTCTCGAAGTCCTCCGCGACTGCGGGTACGTCGACGACGACGAGATTCAGGCGATCATGGCGGAGCCGACGCCGAGGCCGCCGGCTGCCATCCGCAACAGCACGTAGCTCTGCTGAGCGGCGGCCCTACCCGACTACGAGCAAGGGCCCGGTTCCAGAAGTTTCTGGAACCGGGCCCTTGCCGGTGTGGTAGCGGGGACAGGATTTGAACCTGCGACCTCTGGGTTATGAGCCCAGCGAGCTACCGAGCTGCTCCACCCCGCGTCGACTGGTTAACCCTAACCCATGCCGTTCGGCGATGATCAGCGGGGTCACCGCTGACGCCAGCGAGCGGACATTCGCTCGACTTTCCGAGCAGCGGCGGACGTCGGGAAAGTCGAAAGCCCGCCTCCGGCGAACCGGAAACGGGCTTTCGATGTATCTCGTAGCGGGGACAGGATTTGAACCTGCGACCTCTGGGTTATGAGCCCAGCGAGCTACCGAGCTGCTCCACCCCGCGTCGGCTCGCTAACCGTAGCGCACCACCCCCGCGCCCCGCAAAACGACATCCGAATCCGCCGGATCGCGGTCCGGCGCCGGTCAGTCGAGCCAGGCCTCGATGGCGGCGACCGCGCGGCGGCTGTCCGTGTCGACCTGCGTCCGCGAGCTGGACCCGGTTCCCGAGCCCTTCTCCCAGAGAATTGTCACCACGTCGCCCACCCGGATGGCCCGGACCAGCCGGACCTCCTCCCCACCGATCGGGTCGCCGTTCATGTCCTGAGCCGGCTTCCGCAGCTCGAACAGCACCGACTCGTCGCCGTACCCGGTGTCGCCCAGTAGCCGCTGCCGACTCAACACCTGCGGGACCTGGAAGGGCAGTTGCGGCTGCTCGGGGCAGTCGCGCACCGCCTGCCGCAGCTCCTCCAGCACGACTGTGGCTCGCCCGGACCCGTAGACCGTGATGGATTGCGTGTAGGTGCCGTCCGGGCCGTTTCCCTGGGGCGTTTTCGGCAGCTTGTAGACCAGCGACCGGCTTCGCCGGTGCAGGATCGGTTCGCTCGGGATGCGGGCGCCGCACAGGCCCGGCAACGCGGCCAGATCCCGGTCCTCCGGCGCTACGCCGGTCTGGTTGGCAGGTGCGAGCGTGAAGAACGCCCGATCCGGAATGCCACCAGCAATACGTCCCGGAGACGCGGGGGTCGTACCCGGAGGTCGGCCGGACGTGGTCGGCGACGGCGGGCCGGCACTGACACTCGGCGTGGGGATCGTCGGCGTGTCGGCCGGCGGGCCGACGGGCGCCGGCGGCGGCATGGCCACCACCTGGGTGCCGATCACCACACCGCCCGCCAGCATCGCCACGGCGAGGGCGCCCCCGACCGCACGCAGCCGGGCCCTCCGGTCCGCCCGCCGCCGCAGTTCGCCGGGAACGCCCACCTCGCCAGCGTCGGCGTCGGCGGCGAGGTGCTGGTACCAGTCGGAAAGTTCACGCGACATCGTTGGCCTCCACGTTCACGCTTGCGAGATCGGGCAGCAACGCGGCGAGCCGGGACCGGCCCCGGGAAAGCCAGGACTTCACCGTGCCGGCGGGCACGCCGACCTCGTGGGCGATCTCCTCCACCGACATGTCGAACAGGTAGTGCAGAGCCAACGCCTGCCGCTGGTTCGCCGGCACCTGGCGCAGGGCCTGGAGCAGCAGCACGCTGTCCTCGGTGGGCGGTCCCACCGCCGGTGGGGGGCCCGCCAACCGCAACGCGCCGCGCAGGGAACGCAGCCGCCGCCAGCGGTCGGTCGCCAACCGGGACACCACAAGCCGCAGCCACGCCTCCGGCGCGGGATGCCCCGCCAGCCGCCCCCAGTGCCGCCAGGCCCGGGCGTACGCCTCCTGCACCAGGTCCTGCGCCTCACCGTGGTCACCGGCGACCGCACAGCCGTACCTCGCCATCCGCCGCGCGGTGCTGCGGTAGAAGTCATCGAAGCTCTGCGCGTCACGCACGACTGTTCCCCCTCGTTCCACCCCGTCGACTTGAGGACGGCCGGACGGTGTCGCCGGTTGCGGTCCGGCCCAACCTTTCGGCGCGACCACAGCCGGGCAGCCGGCGGAACGACGGCGGAGCCCCCGTCGCCAGGACCGGGATGGTCCGACGACGGGGGCTCCGAGAGGCGCTCCGGGCGAGTGCGGTCAGCCGCCCGCGCTCGGGCTGCCACTCGGCGACGGCGGGGCGCTGCCACTGGGTGCTCCGGCGGCCTGCTGCGCCTGCTGGAACGCGGTAAGCGCCTCGTCGAGCGTCTTGAGCGCGCGGCCGTACCGCTCGAAGTCACCCGAGGTCTGCGCGGCCCGTACCTCGGTGATCGCGGTCTGCACCCGGTCCGCGGCGACGGCCAGGTCACCTGTCGGCGGCGGATTGCTCGGCGTCGGCGTCGGCGTGGCGGTCCCGCTGGGCCCCGGCGTCGGGGTTGTCGGCGTCGTCGGGTTACCCCCGGTCGTCGGGGGCGGCGACGTGCCCTGCCCGGCCTTCTTCCCCTGCTCGACCAGTTGCTTGATGCCGTCGTTGATGTTGTCGGCCAGCGCCACGAAGGAGCCACCGTCGCCGTAGGAGAGCAACACCTTCTGCAACAGCGGGTACGCGTCCTGCTGGTTGCTCTTCACGTAGACCGGCTCGACGTAGAGCATGCCGTCGGCGAAGGGCAGCGAGAGCAGGTTGCCGTACTGCACCTGCGCCTGGTTGCTGGAGAGCAGGTTGAGCTGCTGGCGGATGTTGGCGTTGTTCGTCATCTGCTGGTGCACCTGCACCGGGCCGGAGATCCGGGTCTGATCCGGCAACTCCAGCACCTCCAGCCGGGGCTGCCCGCCGACGTACGACCCGGAGATCAGCGCGGCCAGGTTCTGCCGGCCGTTCGGGGTGACCGCCGCGGTGAGCTGGAACCGGGGGCTCTCCTGCCCGGGGAACTGGGTGAACAGGTAGTACGGGGGCTGCTTCTGACCGCTGTCCGGAGCGTCCGGCACCGTCGGCACCTGCCAGAAGTCCTGTGCGGAGTAGAAGTCGCCCGGGTTCGTCACGTGGAACTTGGTGAGCAGGTTGCGCTGCACCTTGAACATGTCCGCCGGGTAGCGCAGGTGCTCGGTCAGCTCGGCCGGGATGTCCGCCTTCGGCAGCACCAGGTCACCACCGAACGCCTTGTTCCAGGCCTTGAGCACCGGATCGGTGTCGTCGTACTCGTAGAGCTTCACGGTGCCGTCGTACGCGTCGACGGTGGCCTTCACCGAGTTGCGCATGTAGTTGACGTTCTCCCGGGCCAGCTGGAAGGTGCCCCGGTTGGTCAACTCGTCGGTGGTCTCGGTCTGCAGGTTGACCCGCTCGGCGTACGGGTAGGTGGCCGCCGTGGTGTAGCCGTCGACGATCCACTGCACCCGACCGTCGACCACCGCCGGGTACGGGTCGCCGTCCAGCGTGAGGAACGGCGCGACCTTCTCCACCCGGTCCCGCGGGTTACGCACGTAGAGCAGCCGGGAGTCCTTGTTGACCGCCTCGGAGAGCAGGAAGTTGGACTCCTGCTCCTTGATGGCGTACAGCAGCCGCCGGGTGAAGGACCCGATCTTGACGCCGCCCTCGCCGGTGTAGGTGTAGGACTCGCCGCCGCCCTCGCCGACCGGCCTGTCGAACTCGGCCTTCTTGTTCGGGTCGGCCTGACCGACGATCGCGTAGTCGTCGGCCGCCATCCGCTCGCCGTAGTAGATGCGCGGCTGCTTGGCCGGGATCTGCTCGGTCTGCGAGGAGCACGCCTCCTGCGTCTTCTCCCCGAGGAAGCCGGAGACGAAGAACGGCTGCCCACCACAGACCACCTGGTTGGCCGGGGCGGCGACCAGCCCGTACCCGTGGGTGTAGACGGTGTGCCGGTTGATCCAGGTGTTCTGCTGGTCGGTCAGCTCGCCGTAGTTGATCTCCCGGACGCCGACCACGTAGTCGGAGACCTTGCCGTTCACCCCGTACCTGTCGATGTCCAGCTTGGGGCCGAAGTCGTAGAAACCACGCACCTGCTGAAGCTGGGTGTACGTCTCGCTGACCAACTGCGGGTCGAGCAGCCGCACGTTCGACACCACCGAGGTGTCGGTGGCCAGGTTGCCCGGTGGGGTGAGGTTGTTCGCCGCGTACGGGGTCGTCTGGGTGGCCCCCAACCCGAACGCCGCCCGCGTCGCGTCGATGCTGCGCTGGATGTACGGCGCTTCCTTGTCCTTGGCGCTCGGCTTGACCTCGAAGGTCTGCACCGCCCAGGGATAGATGCCGCCGATGGCCACCGCGGACACACCGAGCAGCGCCAGCGAGATCCCCGGCCAGACCAGGTTCCGCATCCAGGCGTTGGAGAACACGACGATCGCGATCGCCACCACGATCGAGATGTAGGCCAGGATCTCCTTCGCCGGCAGCAGCGCGTTGACGTCGGCGTAGCCGGCGCCGTACAACTTGGCGCCCTCGTTGTACTCCAGCAGCATGGCCCGCCGGTCCAGCACGTACGCGATGGCCTTCAACAGCACGAAGACCGCGACCAGGCTGCTCAGGTGCGCGCGGGCCGCGTTGCTCATCCGGTCCCCGACGCCCTGTAGGCGGACCCCGCCGAAGAGGTAGTGCACCGCCAGCGCGCCGATCACGGCCAGCACCACAGCGGTGAAGGCGACCCCGAGCAGGTAACGCCAGAACGGCAACTGGAAGACGTAGAAGCCGATGTCCACCCCGAACTCCGGGTCCTTGACCCCGAAGTCACCGCCGTTGCGGAAGAGCAGCCACTGGGTCCACCGGTTCTGTGCGGAGAGGCCGGCGAAGAGCCCGACCACCGCGGCGGTAAGCGCGATCCAGGTGCCCAGTCGCGGGCTGAGCGCCATCCGATAACGCTCGAGCGTCGCCTGCTCCACCGAGTGCGGACGCAGTCGCGGGCGCAACCGATGGGCCAGCCACAGGTTGCCACCGACGACCACCGCCATGCCGAGACCGACGGCGAGGAAGAGCAACAGTCGGGTCACCAGCACACCTGTGAAGACCTCGGTGTAGCGGACCTCGTCGAACCAGAGCCAGTCCGTCCATGCTTGGACACCCCAGCCGAGCAGGGTGAAGAGCACGAACACCCCGACCAGGACAGCGATGGTGACGCGCCCGCGCCGGCTCATCCTGGGAAGGGGGCTGCTGCTACGCATGACCACTGTTGGCTCCGCACGCTCGATGTGATCGGCTCCGACCAGGCACCCAGAGTACGGGGTGTTCCTGAGCGTGTCGGGGCACGGTCACACCGGTCAGCAACGGGTCGGCTGACCCCCTGCGCGCAACGTCTCCAACGCGGTCATCGCCTCGTCCAGGGAGCCCACCCGCAGCAGCGGCAAACCGGGCTGCGGATTGCGGACGGCCTCGGCGCAGTTGTCCGCCGGCACCAGAAAGACCTTCGCGCCGGCACGCTTCGCGCCGACCAACTTCTGGGCGATCCCGCCGATCGGGCCGACGGTGCCCTCGTCGTCGATGGTGCCGGTGCCGGCGATGATCTGGCCGCCGGTGAGATCGGCCGGGGTCAGCTTGTCGACGATCCCCAGGGCGAACATCAGACCGGCGCTCGGCCCACCGATGTCCCCCAGGTCGATGCCGAGGGTGAACGGGTGCGGCTGCTGCTGATCGATCTCCACACCGATCCGCGGTCGGCCGTCCTGCTCACGACTCGTCACCGTCGCCGTGGCCGGCGCGCCGTCGCGGGTGTAGGCGATCGCCAACGCCGTGCCCGCCGGCTTGGCCCGGACCAGTTCGGTGACCTTCGCGGCCACCGGCACCGGCTGACCGTCGACGGAGGTGATCACGTCGCCGGCCTTCAGCGCCCCGGCCGCCGGACCGTCCCCCGCCACCGTCTTGATCACGACCTGCACCGGGAAGCCCAACTCCCGCAGCGCGGCCGTCTCCGCGCTCGTCTGCGACGCCTTGAAGTCCTCCGCGTTGCGCTGCTCGACCTGCTCGGTCGACTCCCCCGGCGGGTAGACAAGCTCTCGCGGCACCACCGCCTCGTCGTCGGAGAACCAGCCCGCGATCGCCCCCCGCAACCGCACCGTGGGCTGCACCCCCACCGTGGTCAGCCGCAACTGGCCGGCGGAGGTCGAGGTCTCCCGCCCGGAGACCTGGATGACCTCCTTGCCGTCGGCCGTGCCGAGGGTGTTGACCGTCGGACCGGGGCCGAGTACCACGTACGGGATCGGCACCCGCAGCACCCCGATGCTCAGCAGGGCGGTGAACAGGGCACCGAGCAGGACCGTCAGGCCACGACGTCTCATGCCGCAGAGCGTACCGACCGGCCGGACGCCTCCTGTCGGATGCGCCACGCGACTTCGCCCTCAGCGCAACGCCAGCGACGGCGACCTGGGGCGCGGTCCGCGTACCGTAGACGTCGTGCCTGATATTCCGTTCGGTTTCGCGCTCCCGGGTGGGCAACCACCAGACCCCAACGATCCCGCGCAGATGCAGCAGTTCATGTCGCAGTTGCAGCACCTGCTCTCCGCGCCGGGCAGCGGTCCGGTCAACTGGGACCTGGCCCGGCAGGTAGCGGCCAGCCAGCTCGCGGCCGCCGGCGACCCGGCGGTGTCACCGTTCGAGCGCAACGCGGTCGAGGAAGCGCTGCGCCTGGCCGACCTGTGGTTGGAGCCGGCCTCGTCCTGGCCGTCGGGCATCCAGTCACCGGTGGCCTGGAACCGCAACGAGTGGATCTTCAAGACGCTCGACGTGTGGCGCAAGCTCTGCGACCCGGTCGCCAGCCGGATGGTCGGCGCCATGGGCGACCTGGTGCCACCGGAGGCGCGCGCCCAGCTCGGCCCGATGCAGTCGATGGTGGCCACCCTCGGCGGTGCGCTCTTCGGCGGCCAGCTCGGCCAGGCGCTCGGCTCGCTCGCCGCGGAGGTGCTCTCCGCCGGCGACATCGGGCTGCCGCTCGGCCCGGCCGGCACGGCCGCCCTCATCCCGGCCAACATCCGGGCGTACGGCGAGGGCCTGGAACTTCCCGAGGACGAGGTCCGCCTCTACGTGGCGCTGCGCGAGGCCGCCCACCAGCGGCTGTTCCAGCACGTCCCGTGGCTGCGCGGGCATGTGCTCAGCGCGGTCGAGATGTACGCCTCGGGCATCCGCGTCAACCGGGAGGCGATCGAGGAGGCCATGGGCCGGGTCGACCCGACCGACCCGGAGTCGATGCAGGCGATCGCCCTGGAGGGCATCTTCACCCCGGAGGACACTCCGGCACAGAAGGCCTCCCTGGCCCGACTGGAGACCGCACTCGCCCTGGTCGAGGGCTGGGTCTGCCACGTCGTGGACAGCGCCGCCAGCGACCGGCTGCCCAACGTCGTCCGGCTGGGCGAGGCGTTCCGCCGCCGCCGGGCCGCCGGTGGCCCCGCCGAGCAGACCTTCGCCGCACTCGTCGGCCTGGAGCTGCGCCCACGTCGACTCCGCGAGGCCGCCGCACTCTGGGCCGCGCTCACCGAGCACCGCGGCATCGAAGGCCGAGACGCCGTCTGGGGCCACCCGGACCTGCTCCCCTCCGACGACGACTTCGCCGACCCGGTCGCCTTCGCGATGAACGACATGGACCTGAGCGAGCTGGACACCTTCGACTTCACCGCTCCTGGTGGGGCCGAGGAGAAGGCCCCCGGTCAACTGGGCCAGTCAGGTCAGCCCGGTCCGTCCGACGAGACCGACGGCGAGGACGACGCCAAGTCCTGACGTCCACACGACGACGGCTCACCCCGGGATGCCCGCGAGATCGACAGCGGGCACCCGGGTGCCCGGCGCGGGTCTGGTGTCGGGGCAGGCTGACGGCGTCAGGGCAGGCTGACGGTGTCGGGGCAGGCTGACGGTGTCGGGGCAGGCTGACGGTGTCGGGGCAGGCTGACGGTGTCGGGGCAGGCTGACGGTTCAGCCGGGTCGACCCGACCCGGACAGGAGGGCGCGGGTCGCCTCCCACCCCTCGAAGGCGGGATCCAGCGTCGCCAGGTCAGCCGGGCCGCGCAGTCGGCGCCAGCCCGTGGTGACCGCCACGTCACCCGGGCGCGGGGCGTTGGCCCGCGCCTCGGCCGGCGTCGCCGTGTCCAGGCCCAGCGTCGGCAGCCAGTCCGGCGCGGGCAGTCGTACCGCGACCCCGAGCAGACCCGGACCGCCACCCTCGACCGGCGCCACCGCGACCGGCCGCGTGGTGAGTGGGCGGAGCAGCTTGCCGACGGTCAGTGCGGGCAGGTCAGGCACGTCACTGACCAGCACGGCGGCCTGGTCGTACCCCTCCAGCGCGGCGAACACGGCGTTCGGCGTGGGCTCGGCCACCTCGTACACCGCCGTGCCGGGCCACACCAGCGCATCGGCCAGCGCCCGGTCGGCCGGGGTCACCGCGACCGCGACCTCCACCTCGTTGAGCGTGGCGAACAGGTCGATGACGTCTTCCGCGAGAGCTGCTCGCCATTCGGCCAGGTCGACGCCCGGCGGCGACCAGTGCACCGGCCCGAGCAACGCCACCACCACCCGTCGCGCCATGCCCCGACCCTAGCGCCCCGCGGCGCCGACCTACCCGCCCGTCCCGCAGTGGCCGGCCGCCCCGCACGCCCGCCCGTCCCGCACGCCCGCCCGTCCCGCAGTGGCCGGCCGCCCCGCACGGCCGGCCGCCCCGCACGGCCGCCCGTACCCGGCTCGATCGACTCGGCTTCCTGAAAAGCGCGGTGTCCGGGTGGCATCGACAGCGCGGGTATCAGGAAGCTGAGTTGATCTAGGCCGGTCAGGTGGAGAGCGGGGCGCCGGAGGCGGCGGCGACACCTTCGAGGTAGCCGCGGGCGCGTTCGGCTTTGGGGTAGCGGCCGACCAACGACCAGAACCGGGCGTTGTGGCTGGGCACGATCAGGTGTGCCAGCTCGTGCAGCAGCACGTAGTCGATCACCCAGTCGGGCATCTCCTGGACGCGGTGCGAGATCCGGATGCTGCGGTCGGCAGGTGTGCACGAGCCCCATCGGCCGTTCTGGTTGGTGACCCATCGGACGCTCGCCGGCACGGCCTTCGTGGCGTACCCGGGGAGGTAGAGGTCGATGAGCCGGTTGGCGCGGGCCAGCAGCTCGGCGTCGGAGCGGGCCAGGCGCCCCTCCCGGGCGGCGAGCCGGGCGAGCATCCGGTCGACCCACTCGCTCTCCTCGGCCCGGGAGAACTGGTCCGGGATGAGGACGACGACTCGCTCACCGTCACGGTACGCGGACACCGTGCGTCGCCGACGCTGGCTGCGCCGCACCTCGACGACCGGCTTGCGCGTCCCCGCCATCACTGGCCCGCGCAGCCTCGGCTACGTGTCACGAAGGAAAGCTAATGCGTACTGACCAGGGGTCCGCAAGGGTCAACCACCCGACACACGCCCGGAAAGTGGTGATTGGTCGCTAGGCGTCCCGAAAATTTCTTGGCCGCGACGTCACCGCACCATCTCGTCACCCTTCGTGAACACCGATGGCGCCGGTACGCGGCACCTCCCCACCGTAGGTGATCACGATGCCGAATGCCCTCGCGGGGGCACTCGCACGGGTGTCTGTGGGGGTTTGGTCGGCGTGTCCCCGCCAAACTGACTTATCCGACCTATTTCGCCATGCACACTCTCGACGTCGACTAGCTCACAGTGTCGATGCACAGCTGACATGGAACCGCCCAGACCTGGGTAGGGTCCGCGGACCAGCGGTCACGAAGGTGGCCGTGGAGTGAGACCCAGCGCCGGCGCCCCGTGGGCCCGCCGCCGGGCACCCCGCCGGGACGGCATCGACCGGCGGACGAGACGAGGAGGGCACCGTGGCCGACCAGGCCCAGACGACCTACAACGGTTACTGCGTGAAGTGCAAGGAGAAGCGGGACTTCGAGGGGCACGTGGAGGTCTCGAAGACCGGAATGAACATGGCCAAGGGCAAGTGTCCGGTATGCGGAACAACAGTGAACCGCATCCTGGGCAAGGCCAAGGTCTGACCTGTACGAGTGGCGGGGGCGGAGTGGCCGGTGGCCACCCCGCCCCGTCGCCGCCTCCGAGGTAGGCGGGTCGCCGACGCGCTGTCGGGTGGCTGACAACCTCGTCGACAGGCTGTGGATAACCCAGCAAAGCCTGTGGACAACGCTGGACAGAGGCCTGCGCGCCTGTGGACAACGATCGACCGAGTGCGAAGATGTGGTCACGATTGGTGACCATGAGCCGCACTGTTCTGCCCCGCCCCACGCTGCTGCCCGGTCTCAACCGGCTCTGGCGTGACAGACACACCCTCCAGCTCGGCGTAGGCCCCGGGCCGGCGGTGCTGCTGGAGCTGGCCAACCCGCGCGCCGCCCACCTGCTCGACCTGCTCGACGGCACCCACAGCGAGCGCGCCGTGCTGGCTCGGGCGGCCGCCGCCCAGGTCACCAGCGAGGACGCGCGTACCCTGCTCGACGCCCTGCGTGCGGCCGGGCTGCTGGTGCCCGCGCACAGCCTGCTCCCCCGTGACCTGGCCGGCCCCGCCCGCGCCCGGCTCACCGCGGAGGCCGGCGCGCTGGCTCTGGCCGCCGCCCGGCTGCCCGGCACCCCTGCCCAGGTCCTGCGTCGACGACGGGTCGCCCGAGTCGTGCTCACCGGCGCCGGGGCGCTCGGCGGGCCGCTGACGGTGGCGTTGGCGCAGGCCGGCGTCGGGCAGGTGGTCCCCCTCCTCACCGGCCCGGTGCGCCCCGTCGACCTGGTCGGCACCGGCATTCCCGCCACGGAGCTGGGCCATCCGCTGGCCCCGGCGGTGCGGGCCGCCGTCGAGCGCACCGCGCCGGGTACCGGCACCCAGCCGGTCCGGGCCGGCCGGGTGGACCTGGTGATCCAACTCGGCGCGGATCGGCCGCCCGCGCTGCTCGCCGCCGGTCTCGCTCAGCGCCGGCAGCCACACCTGCTGGTCACCCTGCGCGGGGGCGTACCGGTCATCGGGCCGTTGGTCTGCCCACCCGCCGGACCCTGCCTGCACTGCGTCGAGCTGCACCGGGCCGACCGCGACCCGGACTGGCCGCGGCTCGCCGCCCAACTCGCCGCCGCGGACCCGGTGGCCGCCGGTGCGACCGGGACGCTGCTCGCGGCCATCGGGTACGCGCTGGCCGAGGCACTGACACAGCTCGACGGCGGGCAGCCAGAGACGCTGGGCGCGGCCATGGAGATCATCGGCGCGGGCCGTTTTCGTCGTCGGGACTGGCCGCCACATCCGGCATGTGAGTGCTCGCGGGGGCGAGTGTCCGCACCAGCCCGGCCGCAGAGCAGCAGCGGGGCCCTCCGGTCGGTAACAATGACCGGGTGACCGACATCCCGCGCCGCGCCGTGTCCCGCACCGCCAAGCTCGCCGCCCTGCCGCTCGGCTTCGCCGGTCGGACCGTTCTCGGCATGGGAAAGCGCGTCACCGGAATCGCCTCCGACGTGATCTCCGCAGAGATCCAGCAGCGCACCGCCGAGCAGCTTTTCAGCGTGTTGGGCCAGCTCAAGGGCGGGGCGATGAAGTTCGGCCAGGCGTTGTCGGTCTTCGAGGCCGCGTTGCCGGAGGAGATCGCCGCGCCCTACCGCCAGGCGCTCACCAAGCTCCAGGAGGCGGCGCCCCCGCTGCCGGTCGCCAGCGTGCACAAGGTGCTGGCCGAGCAGCTCGGCCCGGACTGGCGGGACCGGTTCGTGGAGTTCAACGACGTCCCGGCGGCCGCGGCCAGCATCGGCCAGGTGCACCGGGCACGGTGGCGCGAGCCGGGGCTCGACGAGTCGGGCTCGCCGAACGGCCGCGACGTGGCTGTCAAGATCCAGTATCCCGGGGCCGGAGAGGCGCTGCTCGCCGACCTGAAGCAGCTCTCCCGCCTGGGCGGGATGTTCCGGGCCATCCAGCCCGGCCTGGACGTCAAGCCACTCCTGGTCGAGCTGCGGGAGCGGATCACCGAGGAGCTGGACTACGAGTTGGAGGCCGAGTCGCAGCGCGCCTTCGCGGAGGCGTACGCCGACGACCCGGAGATCTACATCCCGAAGGTGATCAACGCGGCGCCCCGGGTGCTGGTCACCGAGTGGGTGACGGGCACCCCGCTGGCCGACATCATCCGGGAGGGCACCGAGGAGGAGCGGGACGAGGCGGGCCGGTTGATGGCCACCCTGCACCTCTCCGCGCCGCAGCGGGCCGGGCTGCTGCACGCCGACCCGCACCCGGGAAACTTCCGGATGCTGCCCGACGGCCGACTCGGGGTGATCGACTTCGGTGCGGTGGCCCGGATGCCGGAGGGCACACCGGAGCCGATCGGCCGCATCGCCGCGATGGCCCTGCGCGGCAACGCCGACGAGGTGGTGGCCGGCCTGCGGTCAGAGGGCTTCATCGGCGCCACCGAGGAGATCGACGCCGAGGGGGTGCTGGACTTCATTCGTCCGATGCTGGAGCCCATCGCGGCGGACGGGTTCCGGTTCACCCGGGCCTGGCTGCGGGGCGAGGCGGGCCGACTCGCCAGCCCCCGCTCCCCCACCTACCAGCTGAGCAGGCAGCTCAACCTGCCGCCGTCGTACCTGCTGATCCACCGGGTGACGCTCGGCTCGATCGGGGTGCTCTGCCAGCTGGAGGCGAAGGCCCCGTACCGAAGCATCCTGGAACGCTGGCTGCCCGGTTTCGCGCCGGTCGCCTGACCACGCCGGAAAGGGCGGGCGCCGATCGGCGCCCGCCCTTTCCGGATCGGAGTGGTACTAGAGAACGCCCAGGTCACGAGCCGTCTGGTGGCGGCTGTTCATAGCGACGGTACGGGCGGATCGGGTTGCCTCAGTGCTCGTGGTGGTACGACCGGCCTGAGGCCGACGCATTCGAGCCCGGGACAACGCTTCGTGGAGTAGTTGCATCTCGAACGCTCCGTTGGGGAGGTTGAACATCGTCTTCTCGCTCACTGCCGGTGTGCCACCGGCGTAGTTGGTACGGGTCGGGAACATGTCAGGCTGCCAGCCGGACCGCGCCACGCACCTCGGACAGCCCACTGGCCGCCAAGCGCGCCTCGGCCTCGACCCGAAGCTCGGCGTCACGCGCGACGTCCTCCTTACGTGGACGGCCACGGGGCCGCTTACGCGGAACAACCGCGCCACGCTCGAAGATCTCGCCGCCCCAGACGCCCCACGGCTCCGCTCGCTCCACCGCCCCGGCCAGGCACTCGACGCGCAGCGGGCAGTCCCCGCAGAGCGACTTGGCCAGCTCGAGCTCGGCAGGCGAGTCGGAGAACCACAGGTCGGGGTCGAACTTCCGGCAGGGCAGGTTCGCCTCCATCTCGACGCTCACGTCGAGGGGGGCCAACGCCAGACTCATCTCCCGGTCACCTCTCTCTCACTTCGATCTCGTGGATCGCATTCCGACGTACTACGGCGGGCAAAAAACTGAGGCCGCGGATCCCGGTAATCGGGTTCCGCGGCCTCGAGGTGAGCCGGTGTCTGATGGTCAGACCGGTTTACCTCGAGGCGGAACGCCGCGGACATCCGTGCGCTTCATGGCGACCGGGATGCCATTGCCAGTGGAGCCACTGGTCCCCTCGACTCCGGCTGGCGCGACGGTCAGGATCAGCTCGGCCTGAACCTGGTGCACCTGCGGAACCGACGGTCGTGCGGCCACAAGGGCCACCCGGACAGCCGACAACGGAGCGTGGACAGACGGCATCGCCGCCAGACGCTCATAGGTGAAGATCTTCACGGGTGCCACCTCCCTCACGTTCCTCGAATCGACTGGACCAACCCTCGTGAGCAGCCGGAATGGCGCCGCTCGCGTGGTGTGTCCTGAGGCTATTCCTCGCGCCGGGGCGAGGGCAAACGAATTTACGACTGGATTTCGAAAGTTTTCTCCGGGCAGACGTCGTCCACCCCCGCGCCGTCCACGAGAGCGAGCACCGACTCCCCATAGAGGCCCAGCTTGCGGGGGCCGATACCGGCGATGGCGATCAACTCCTCGGGCCGGCCGGGCCGCCGCTCGGCCAACGCGACAAGTGTCGCGTCGGTGAAGACCACGTACGCCGGGACCTTCTGCGCACCGGCCACCCGCTGCCGCCACTCGCGCAGCCGCTCGTGCAGCTCGTCGTCGATGTCGGACGGGCAGGTGGGGCAGCGGCCGAGCTTGCGGTCCGGTCCGGCGAGCAGGGTGGCGCCGCAGATCCGGCAGGAGACGATCTGGGTGCGTCGTCGCTCGGGGCGGCGGGCCGGACCGGCGCCGCTCGCCCGTTCGGTGCCGCCGGAGCGGTCGAGCTGGGGCAGGAACCGCGAGGGCCGCCGGGCTCGTCCGCCCGGCGAGCGCGCGGCGGCGTACGACAGCCAGAGCCACTGCCGTGCGCGGGTGATGCCGACGTAGAGCAGCCGGCGTTCCTCCTCGACCTGCTCGACGCTCTTGGCGTACGTGGTGGGCAGGGTGCCCTCGGCGAGACCGACCAGGAAGACCGCGTCCCACTCCAACCCCTTGGCCGAGTGCAGCGAGGCGAGGGTCACCCCGTCCACAGTCGGTACGTGCTGCTGGGCGGCGCGCCGGGCCAGCTCCTCGGTGAAGTCGGAGAGGGTGACGGGGCGTTCCACCGACGCGGCCTCGCCGATCGGCACCACCTCGGGGGTGGCCGCGTACTCCTCGGCGAGCTGGACCAGCGCGGACAGCGCCTCCCACCGCTCGCGGGCGGCGCCGCCGGCCGGGGGCGCGTCCGGAGCCCAGCCGACCGCGGTGAGCGCCTCGACGACGGCGGCCGGCAGCGGTGTCTCCCCCGGAATTGACCGGGTGGCGGCGCGCAGCGCGACCATCGCCTGGCGCACCTCGGTCCGCTCGAAGAACCGCTCCGCGCCCTGCACGACGTAGGGCACGCCGACCTCGGTGAGCGCCTTCTCGTACGCCTCGGACTGCGCGTTGACCCGGAACAGCACGGCGATCTCCTTCGCCGGCGTACCCGTGTCGATCAGCGACCGGCAGCGCGCGGCCACCGCGTTCGCCTCGGCCGGCTCGTCGGTGAAGATCCGCAGGTCCGGCTCGGGGCCGGGTGGGCGTTGCCCGCTCAGCTCCAGCCGCAGCCGCGCCTCGGTGCCCCGGGCCTGGGCGATCACCGCGTTGGCCAGCCCGACCACCTGCGGGGTGGAGCGGTAGTCGCGGACCAGGCGGACCACCGTGGCGCCCCGGTGCCGGCGGGGAAAGTCGACAAGGTACGCCGAGGTCGCCCCGGTGAACGAGTAGATCGTCTGGCTGGCGTCGCCGACCACTGTCAGGTCGTTGCGGCCGGCCAGCCAAGCGTCGAGCAGTCGCTGCTGGAGGGGGTTGACGTCCTGGTACTCGTCGACGACGAAGTGCCGGTACTGGCCCCGGACCTGCTCGCCGACGTCCGAATGCTCCTCGATGCCCCACACCGCGGCCCGCAGCATGTCCTCGAAGTCGATCACCCCGTTCGAGCGCTTGAGCTGCTCGTACGCGGTGAACACGTCGGCGACCTTCGCCGGTTCGTGCGGTGTGTCGCGCAGCGCCCGGGCCGCCGACACCACGTAGTCGCTCGGCTCGACGAGTGACGACTTGGCCCACTCGATCTCACCGGCCAGGTCCCGGGCGGCGGCCCGGTCGGTGCGCAGGCCGACCCGGGCGGCGGCGAGGGTGACCAGCCGTACCTTGCTGTCCAGCAGCTCGGGCATGGCGCGGCCGGACAGCAGCCGGGGCGCGAAGTACCGCACCTGGCGCAGCGCCGCCGCGTGGAACGTGCGGGCCTGCACGCCGCCCACCCCGAGGACTGTGAGCCGGCTCCGCATCTCGGCGGCGGCCCGGGCGGTGAAGGTGACCGCGAGCACGTGTCGGGGGGAGATCTCACCGGAAAGCACCCGATGGGCGATCCGGGAGGTGATCGCCCGGGTCTTGCCGGTGCCGGCGCCGGCCAGGATGCAGACCGGGCCGGCGGGTGCGGTCACGGCGGAGCGTTGCTCCGGGTCCAGCCCGGCGAGCACCTGTTCCGACGCTGAGTGAACCGCCACAACCAGGAATCATCTCAGCTCCCCCTAACGTTGCAGCGAACAGCCTCGGCTTGATCCGCAAGCCGCGGCCGGAGGAGTTGGAGGATCCGAGGATGCTGACGATGTATTCCACCCCCTGGTGCGGCTACTGCCACCGGCTGAAGTCGCAGCTCGACCGGGAGGGCATCGGGTACGAGGTGGTCGACATCGAGCAGGACCCGAAGGCCGCGGAGTTCGTGATGAGCGTCAACGGCGGCAACCAGACGGTGCCGACGCTGCGCTTCGCCGACGGCAGCGCCCTGACGAACCCCTCGATCACCCAGGTCAAGCAACACCTGGAGACCCTCGACGCCTGATCGGCCGGGTCACTCTCGACGAGCGGTCGCCCCCTCGGGGCGGCCGCTCGTCGTGTCCGGTATCCGTCACCCGGACGGCCGCCGGTGGGTGCCTGTCGACACCTGCCGCTCGGCGGGTCGCCGGGGCGCGGGGACTCTCCGGCCGGTCGGACGGGTCGACGGCGTGGGCGGGCGGGTGCCGGGCGGGGCGCTCAGGTGCCGGCCCCGCCAGAGGTAACTGCCGGCCGCCAGGGTGGCCATCCCCACCAGCGCGAACAGCATCCGGTAGTCCAGGAAACCGACAAGTAACGCGCCCGCCCCGATGGAGAGCGCCTGCGGCCCGCTGACGACCGCCTGGGTGGCCGCGGCGACCCGGCCGACAAGTGGCGGCGGGGTGCGGCGCTGGATCAGCGTGTGCAGCCCCACCATCGTCAGGGGGAGGGAGACGCCGGCCAGCAGCACCGCCACGAAGGCGAGCCGAAGATCGGGGTACGCGAGCGCGAGCGCGGCCGGGGAGAAGAAGGCGACACCTGCGGCAAGTGTGCCGACCTCTCCGAGCCGGCGGACCAGCGCCGGTGAGCAGAGCCCGCCGAGCAGCCCGCCGACGCCCTGCACGGTGACCAGCACACCCACGAACGCGGCGTCGCGGTTCAGCCCCTGGTCGACGTAGGCGAAGATGAGCGACTCGCTGAAGCCCATCACCAGTGACCCGAGCCCGTAGCCGAGCAGGGCCCGACGCAGGGCCGGCTCGCCGGCCAGGTGCCGCAGGCCGGCGCCCAACTCGGCCGGCCAGCGCAGTCGCGCGGTCGCCGGCACCTGTTGCGGGGTGGGTAGGGCGGTCACCACCGCCGCCGCGGTCAGAAATCCGACCATGCCGATCCCGGCCAGCGCCCACCCGCCGAGTGCCGCGTAGAGCGCCGCGCCGGCCAGCGGACCGATCAGCCGCATCCCCTGCCGTACGGTCTGCAGCACGCCGTTCGCCTCCGCGAGCAGCTCGACGGGCACCAACTCCCGGATGAGCCCGCTCAGCGCCGCGCCGAGCGTGATCGACGACAGCCCGTACAGGGCCGCCACCAGGTAGACGACCCAGACGTCACCCGCGTCCGCGACGGTGAACAGTGGGGTGAGCAGTGCCGCCGTGGCCACGTTCGCGGCGACGAAGAACGGTCGGCGTGGGTAGCGGTCGATGAACCAGCCGATCACCGGCGCCAGCGTCATCGGGGCGACGACGGCGAAGATCGTGCCGCCGGCGAGCCCGTTGGAGCCGGTCAGGTCCTTGACCCAGATGGCGAGCGCGAGCAGCAGAATCGACTCGGCGGTCATGCTGGCCAGCAGACCGCCGAAGAGCAGGCGGAAGTCGGGTCGGCGCAGGACGGTGCGCATGGGTCCCTCCGGCGGGGGTGGCGTGCCCGGGTGGGCGTGGTCGAGGGGGGCTGCGACCGTGGGTCCGTCGTCATCTGACATTCCCGTGGTCCCTTTTTCGCAAGACACGCCCCCGCCGGAACCTCCGACGCCGGTCGCGCCGTCCATACTGGCCGTGGGGGGCGAATTTCATACAGTTACCGTCGCGTCTGCGGCGGTCGACGGGAAAGAGGACACTGTGCCTCCTGCCGCACCCAGCCCGATCATGCGTCGACGACGGTTGGGCCTAGAACTGCGCCGCCTGCGCGAGGCCGCGGGCCTCACCGGCGATCAGGTCATCGAGCGGATCGGTTGGGCGTCGGCGTCCAAACTGTCTCGCCTCGAAAACGGCCGCAGCCGACCCGACCCGCAGGACGTCGCCGTCCTGCTGGCCCTCTACGGGGCCGACGAGGCACTGCACACGGAGTTGCTCGGCATCGCCGGCGAGGCCGGCGACATGCGGGGCTGGTTGAAGAACTTCCCCGTGATGACGCAACAGCAGCGTAGCTGGGCCGAGCTGGAGGCGGGCTGCGCGGAGATCTCCGAGTACAACCCGGTGCTGGTGCCGGGCCTGTTGCAGACCCCCGGGTACGCGAAGATGCGGATCCTCTCGGCGCGCGAGGTGGGCGCGGGCGCCGGTGAACCGGAGCCCGGCGA
This sequence comes from Micromonospora sp. NPDC049175, assembly GCF_043197345.1. Taxonomy (NCBI): domain Bacteria; kingdom Bacillati; phylum Actinomycetota; class Actinomycetes; order Micromonosporales; family Micromonosporaceae; genus Micromonospora; species Micromonospora sp. NPDC049175. Next base: position 139,536 of record NZ_JBICSY010000007.1, read on the forward strand.
CGACATCGACACCGAGGTGCAGGCACGGATGGCCCGCCAGTCGCTGCTGAACCGGGAGGCGGACGCGCCGCGCTACACGGCGGTCCTGGAGGAGGCGGCCCTCGGTAATCGAGCCGGGCCGCCCGAGGTGCTGCACGAGCAACTGGTCCAGCTCTGTGAGCTGGCCCTCCTGCCCAACGTGACGCTGCACGTGCTGTTGCGGGACACCCCGGTCGGCAATTGGTACCTTCCGCCGACCGCGTTCTCCGTCTACCGGTTCGCCGATCCGCTCGATCCGGAGACATTGGCCATCGAAGGGGGGTTCACCGACGTCATGTCGACCGAGGTAATCCCGCTAAATAGCTATAAAGTGGTGTTCGAGTGGCTATGCACGGCGGCACTAACCGCCTCGGAAACCCTCTCCTGGCTGATCGAGTCGACGGGACGGCTGACCGAGGCGGTGCCCCCATCCACAGTGGCGTTCGGGCCGGCAACGGCGCCGACCCAACGCCGCCGGGATTCGGGGCGGCTGACGGAACGGTGATCCACGGGGGCCCATCCGTCGGGGCGTGCGACACCACTCGTCCCATCGGATCGGTTCACACCAGGAGCAGAACCATGAACGACATCCGCAACACGCCGTCCGTCTCCGCCCGCTCGTTGGCGGACGCCCCGTGGCGTACCAGCACACGCAGCCAGACCTCCAACTGCGTCGAGGTCGCCCCACTGGGCACCGGCCCGTCCGCCGTCGCGCTGCGCGACAGCAAGGACCGAGGCGGCCCGGTGCTGCTGTTCAATCGGGCCGGATGGCTCGGCTTCATCTCCGGAGCCAAGGGCGGCCAGTTCGATCTGAACTGACCCGGTGACCGGGGCGGGGCCGTCGGCATACTGCCGGCGGCCCCGTCTTTTTTTGGGTGCAAGGCCGCTGAGCAGGCATCGGATGATCGGACGAGGCTCAGAACCGATAGGCGAGTTTGCGTTGCTGGGATGTTTACGCGGCGTAACATGGCCGACGGTACGTGGAACTTCCACACTGGCTCATCCGTCGCGGTTCATCCGGAGACCCTCATGCGGTTCCTGATCGTTCGCACCGACATTCGCGCCGTCGCCGACGGCGACATCGCCGCCGCCTGGGCGGACGGCCACCGACTCCGCGACGAGACGACCGCGCCCGAGCCGCGACGGCAGATCGTGCACGCCGAGGACCGGGACGCCGCGCTGCTGCTGGCTCGCGCCCTGGCCGCGGTAGGCGCGGTCCGCTCCGGCAGGCAACGGGTGAAGGTCCTGCCGCTGAACGAGCCCCGGCCCGCCTTCCGGAGCAGACCACGCCGCACCAGCACCTGATGTCACCCCACGTCCGTCGTGGTCGGACCGGCTCCCCCGCCGCGTTCCACGCACCCGCCGACCACGACGGCCCGTGTTCCCGGCCTGTGACCGCCGCGGCAACGGCGGCCACAGGCCGGGACCGTGCTCACCTGTCGGCGTCCACCCAACCGTCCAGCCAGCGGTGGATGAGGAACAGCGCGATCGACGACGGCGGGGGCAGGATCAGCCGAGCCCCGTCACCCACGTCGACCGTCTGCCCGGCCAGCGCCGCCCCGATCTCCCGGCGCGTGAACCACCGGGCGTACGCGATCTCGGACGGATCGACCCGCACCGGGTCGGTCGGGTTCGCGGTGGCCAGGAAGCCCAACATCAGCGAGCCGGGGAACGGCCAGGCCTGGCTGCCCACGTACCCGATGCGCTCGATCCCGACGCCCACCTCCTCGCGGACCTCGCGCAGCACGGCGGCCTCCGCCGACTCGCCCGGCTCGACGTAGCCGGCCAGGCACGAGTAGCGCCGGCCGTCCGGGGTGCCCGCCCAACTGGCGTTGTTGCCGAGCAGGCAGCGCCCGTCCGGGCCGTCCACGCCGTCGTGCACCAGCACGATCATCGCCGGGTCGGTACGCGGCCAGACCCGCCCCCCGTTGCGGTCCACCCGGGACCAACCGGCCTCGTCCATGGCGGTCGGCGCCCCGGTGCTGGACGAGTAACCGTGCCGGGTGTGCCAGTTGACCAGGGCCAACGCGGTGGTGAGGATGCCGGCCTCCCGGTCGGCGAGCAGGTGGCCCACCTCGCGCAGATGGACCGCCCGGGTCCCCGGCACCTCCGGCAGCGGCGCGTCGACCGCGAAGACCGGCACCCCGTCCGGCTCGACACCGAGGAACATCGCCGTCGACTCCGACCCGGCCGGCGCGTCGGCCGCGGAGAACAGCACCAGCGCCGGCGGCGACGTGTCGGCGCGGGCCAGCGTCCGGCCCTCGTCGGACGAGTCGAGCACCAGCACCCGGGCGTGCAGCCACGCCTCGGTCAACCACTGCGAGTCGCCCCGCCGGTGTGCCGCCCGATCCAGGGTGGACCGGGCCAACGGCGGCGCGGCCTCCCCGCTCACGCCGGCGCTCCGCTTCGCTCCGCGCCGCCGCGAGACGGCCCGCTGCTGTGCCTCATGGTTCGCTCACTACGCTCGCTCACGCCGGCGCTCCGCTTCGCTCCGCGCCGCCGCGAGACGGCCCGCTGCGTTCGCTCACGACACCGGCTCGGTATGGATCGTGGTGAGCGCGGCCAGCCCTGGCGTGACCCGCTCGGCGTCGCCGAGCACCACGATCGCCGCCCGCGCCGGCGCCAGGTAACGTGCCGCCGCCCGCGCGACGTCGTCGACGCTCGCCTTCGCCAACCTCGCGGCGTACTCGGCCAGGAAGTCCAGACGCAGCCCGTTGCCCGCGTACGCGCTCGTCAACGCGGCCAGCCCGGCCTGGGTAGACATGCCGAGCTGGAGGGTGCCCAGGGCGTACTGGCGGGCCTGTTCCAACTCCTCGGGCTTCGGCGGCAGCGACGCCAACCGACCCAGCTCGTACGTCGTCTCCAGCAACGCGGGGCCGGTGACCTCGGTGGCCACCTCGGCGGAGGCGACGAGCACCGACCCGGCCACGGAGTGCTCGATGCCCGAGTGCGGGCCGTACGTGTAGCCCTTGTCCTCGCGGATGTTCTCCACCCAACGGGAGGAGAAGTAGCCACCGAAGATCAGGTTGGCCAGTTGCAGCGGGGCGTGGTCCGGGTCGGTGCGCGACACCGCCGGAAGCGCGATCCGCAACGAGGACTGCACCGATCCGGGTCGGTCGACGAGCAGCAGCGGCCCCGGCTCCAGCGGCGGCGTCGCCGGCAGCTCCGCGACGCGCCCGGCGCCGGCCCAGCCGCCGAGCGCCCGCTCGGCCGCGTCCAGGGCCTTCTCCGGCTGGACGTCGCCAACCACCACCAGTTGCGCACCGGCCGGGTGCACCCGCTCCGAGTGCAGGGTGCGCAGCGCCGCCGGTCGGACGGCGCGGATCTGGCCGGGTTCCGGGGTCTGCGTCGCGTACGGGTGCCGGCCGTAGACCCGCTTCAGCAGCGCCTCCCGGGCCAGGTGCGCCGGTTGGCTCTGCGCCACCTGAATCCGGTCGACGAGCCGGTCCCGTTCGGTGGCCACCTCGTCGCCGGGGTAGTTGGCGTTGGTCAGCACCTCGGCCATCAGTTCCAGCATCCGGTCCAGGCCGGTGACCAGGCTGGCGCCGGAGAGCATCAGCCGGTCCGGGTCGACGCCCGCGGACAGCCCGCCGCCCACCTTCTGCAACTCGGCGGCGATCCGCACACTTGTCATCGACTCGGTGCCGGACAGCATCGTCTGGGAGAGCATCGCGCCGCGGGCCAGGTGGACCCGGCCGAACGGGACCCAGAGCCGCAGCTCGACGAGCGGCACGGCGGGCCGGCGTACGGCGATCACGGTGAGGCCGTTGGGCAGGGTGCGTTCGGCCTGCTTGGGCACCTTGAGCTTGCGGGTCGGGCCGAGCGGGGGCAGCGTACGCGGCCCGGTGGGAGCGGTGGTGGTCGTCGTGCTCACTGTGTCACCTTCGTTCGCGACTGCGGGGCTCGCAGGACCGGCTCACTCCTCGCGCTCACCGAACGCCTCCGGCAATGACCTCGATCGCGGCGCGCCGCTCCGGACGCAGGGTGGCCGCGGCGGCCTGGACCTGCTCCTCGGTGACCTCGCCGACCAGCCGGGGCAACTCGTTGAGCAGGCCCGGTTCGCCGCGTTGCTGCTCCAGCACGGCCATGCGCAGCGCCCGGCCCAGCACCGCGTCGGTGTCGCGCAGCAGGTGGGTCGCCATCCGGGCCTGGGTGCGGGCCAGCTCGCCGTCGGTCAGCCCGTCGGTGGCCAGCCGGTCCAGTTCCTCGTCGATGGTGCGCAGCACCTTGTCCACGTCGCCCCCGGGTGGCAGGTGGGCCTGCAACAGCAGCGCGGTGGGATCGCGGACGTCGAAGGGATCGCCCATGAAGCCGAGGTATCCACCGAGGCTGGTCACCGTGCGGTCCCGCTGCACCAGGCGCTCGACGAGACGCGACGCGTCACCGTCGGTGAGCACCTCGGCCAGCACCACGTAGGGCAGGTAGCCGGCGAAGTCGGTGATCGGGTCGGGCACGCGCCAGGCCCCGGCGACCGCCGGCAGCGGCGCCAGGGCATCGGTGTACGAGGTGCGCCGCTCGGCGGTCAGGTCGGGCTCGGTGAAGTCGGGCCGAACCGGCGCCGGTCGGGCCGGCACGTCGCCGAAGTGCCGGTTGACCAACTCGGTCGCCTCCGCCACGTCGATGTCGCCGCTGACGGCGAGGACCGCGTTGCCGCTGGCGTAGTAGCGGCGGAAGAAGTCCGCGGCGTCGGCGACGGTCGCCGACTCCAGATCGTCGAAGGAGCCGTAACCGTCGTGCGCGTTCGGGAAGGTGTCGAACATGACCGGTGGCAGGGTCAGCCAGGGGAAGCCGCCGTACGGCCGGTTGAGCACGTTGACCCGGATCTCCTCCTTGACCACGTCGACCTGGTTGCGCAGGTTCTCCTCGGTCAGCCGGGGGCCGCGCATCCGGTCCGCCTCCAGGAACAGCGCGCGTTCCAGCGCGTTGCTCGGCAGCGTCTCGAAGTAGTCGGTGTAGTCCAGGTGGGTGGAGCCGTTGAACGTCCCACCCGCCCCCTGCACGTGCCGGAAGTGGGCCAGCTTCTCCAGGTTTTCCGAGCCCTGGAACATCAGGTGCTCGAAGAGGTGGGCGAAGCCGGTGCGTCCCTCCGGCTCCGAGCGGATGCCGACGTCGTAGACCACCGCCACCCCGATCACCGGGGCGCTGCGATCGGGGGTGAGCACCACCCGCAGGCCGTTGTCGAGGGTGAACCGCTCGACCGGATACTTCGTCGCTGGAATTCTGGATCTCCGCGCAGGCACGGAGTCGACCCTAGCGCGTCGGCACCCCCGCCACCCGCGACCTCAGCGGAGCCGCCGAAACCGGGACGGTGACGAGGGGCAGCACCTCGGCGCCGACCCGCTCGGCCTCCTCCCGGTGTGGCCAGCCGGAGAGGACGAACTCGTCGACGCCGAGCGCCGCGTACTCGTCGATCCGGGCCGCGACCTCGGCGTAGCTGCCGACAAGCGCGGTGCCGGCACCCTCGCGGACGAGGCCGACACCGGCCCACAGGTTCGGTCCGACGGTGAGCCCGTCGGTGCGGCCGGCGTTGAGCGCGGCCATCCGGGCCTGTCCGACGGAGTCCATCCGGCGGAATCTGGCCTGGGCGGCGACGATCCGCTCCGGGCTCATCCCGGCCAGCAGCCGGTCGGCCTCCGCCCAGGCCTCGGCGCTCGTGGGCCGGGCGATGACGTGCAGCCGCAGGCCCGTGCGCAGGGTGCGGCCGTGTTCGGCGGCGAGCGCCCGGATGCGGGTGACCCGGGCCGCGATCGACGCCTGCGGCTCACCCCACATCAGGTAGACGTCCGCCTGTCGGGCGGCCACCGCCTCGGCGGCCGGGGACGCGCCGCCGAAGTAGACAGGTGGCGGCTCGGCGAGCGGGGTGGCCAGGCCGCCGCCGTCGACCCGGTAGTGCGTTCCGGTGTAGTCGAAGGGCCGTCCGGCCCAGGCGCGGCGGAGCACCTCGATGAACTCACCGGTGCGCGCGTAGCGGTCGTCGTGCCCGAGGAAGTCGCCGTACGCCCGCTGCTCGGCCGGGTCGCCGCCGGTCACGATGTTGAGCGACAGCCGGCCGCCGGAGACGGCCTGGAACGCCTCGGCCTGCTGGGCGATCAGGGTGGGCAACGCGAAGCCGGCCCGGACCGCGACAAGCATGCCGAGCCGCTCGGTGTGCTGGGCGATAGCCGCGCAGACGATCCACGGGTCGGGGCAGCCGGCGCCCACGGGCGTGAGGACGGCGGTGAAGCCGTGCGTCTCGGCAGCCCGGCCGACCTCGGCCAGGTACGCGACGGTGGCGGCCCGGTCGTGCCGGGCGGCGCCCGCCGTGACGGTGGCGGCGCCGACCTGGTCGCCGTCGCCGGAGGTGGGCAGGAACCAGTGGAAGCTCATCGCACAGTCGCCTCTCTGACAGTTGCCGAGCGCCGTACCCTAGCAAGCTGGTAGGAAATACCGACATAGGCGAGACGCACCTTCCCGGCATGTGGATGGGTCTTGACGCTGAACCCGGCCTGGCCCACTCTTCCTACCAACTAAGTAGGAATACTGCGGATTGGATGGACGATGAGACGGCTCCCCTTGCGCCGGTTGGTCACCCTGGCCACCCTTGCCGCCCTCGGGGCGGCGACCGTGGGCAGCGCCGCCGCGTGCGGCGACGACAGCGACGGCTCGGGCGGCGGCTCCGGCGGCCCGGTCACACTGCGTCTCGGCTACTTCCCCAACATCACCCACGCGCCGGCGGTCGTCGGCGTGGAGAAGGGCATCTTCGCCGAGAAGCTCGGCGCCGACGTCAAGCTTGACCCGAAGACCTTCAACGCCGGCCCGGCCGCCATCGAGGCGGTCTTCTCCGGCGCCCTGGACGCCACGTACATCGGTCCGAACCCGACGGTGAACGCCTTCTCCAAGTCCAAGGGCGAAGCGGTCCGGGTCATCTCCGGCGCGGCCTCCGGCGGCGTGGCGCTGGTCGTCAAGCCCGGCATCACCGGCGCGCAGGACCTGAAGGGCAAGAAGATCTCCACCCCGCAACTGGGCAACACCCAGGACGTGGCGATCCGTTACTGGCTCAAGCAGCAGGGCCTGACCACCACCAAGGAGGGTGGCGGCGACGTCAAGATCGTGCCACAGGAGAACGCCCAGACGGTCGAGACGTTCAACAGTGGCGCGATCGACGGCGCCTGGGTGCCCGAGCCGTTCGTCTCCCGCCTGGTGAACGCCGGCGGCAAGGTGCTCGTCGACGAGCGCGACCTGTGGCCGGACAAGAAGTTCGTCATCACCAACCTGCTGGTCAGCACGAAGTTCCTCAAGGCGCACCCGGACGTGGTGCAGAAGCTTGTCGACGGCCAGGTGGCCGCCAACGAGTTCGTCAACAGCAAGCCCGAGGAGGCCCAACAGGCCATCTCGGACGCGATCGGCAAGATCACCGGTAAGCCGCTGGACCTGAAGCTGATCAAGCAGGCGTGGCCGACGTTGGAGTTCACGAACGACCCGATCCCCTCCTCCCTGAAGGCGGGCCTCGACCACGCCGTCGAGGTCAAGCTGACCGACCCGGTCGACCTCAACGGCCTGTACGACCTGACGTACCTCAACAAGGCCCTCAAGGCGGCCGGCAAGCCCGAGGTCGTCCAGCCATGACGTCGACCACGACGACGCCGAAGGGCGCGACCACCGCGGTCGCGCTCTCCGGCGTGACAAAGGTGTACGGGCGCGGGCCGAACGCCGTCCTGGCCCTCGACGGTGTGTCGCTGGACGTCGCGCCTGGCGAGTTCGTCTGCCTGGTCGGCGCGTCCGGCTGCGGCAAGAGCACCCTGCTCAACCTGGTCGCCGGGCTGGACCGGCCCAGCGGCGGGCAGATCAGGCTGGCCGGCGACGCCAACCCGGGGCTGATGTTCCAAGAGCCGGCGCTGTTTCCCTGGCTGACCGTCGACGGCAACGTGGAGGTGCCGCTGAAGCTGCGCCGGCTGCCCCGGGCCGAGCGCCGCGAACGGGTGGCCGAGTTGCTGCGCACGGTGCACCTGGCCGACTTCGGCCGCAAGCGCCCGCACGAGCTCTCCGGGGGCATGCGGCAACGGGTCGCGCTGGCCCGCACGCTGGCCCTGGACACGCCGGTGCTGCTGATGGACGAACCGTTCGGCGCACTGGACGCGATGACCCGCGACATCCTGCACGACGAGCTGGAACGCATCTGGTCCGAGCGCAAGCTGTCGGTGCTCTTCGTGACGCACAACGTCCGCGAGGCCGCTCGACTGGCCGACCGGATCATCCTGCTCTCCAGCCGTCCCGGTCGGATCATCTACTCCACCGAGGTGAACATCCCGCGCCCTCGTCGGATCGACTCCCCCGAGGTCGCCGCCATCGCCGCCGAGGTCACCGAGCGGCTCCGTACGGAGGTGGGCCGCCATGGCCAGTGACACCCTCACCAGTTCGGCGCGTACCGACGCGGAGATCTCCGGCCTGGACGCGCTGGACATCGCCGGCCGGGACAAGGAGGCCTCGCGGGGCACCCGGATCTGGGCGGCCACCTGGCCCAAGCTGGCGGCGCTTGCCATCGCCATCCTGGCCTGGCAGCTCGTGGTCTGGTCGGGCTGGAAGCCGCCGTACTCGCTGCCGGGGCCACTGGAGGTCGGTCGCGAGCTGGTCACCCAGGCCCAGGGCCCACAGCTCTGGGACGGCCTGGTCACCACGCTGCGCCGGGCCGCCCTCGGGTACGTCTTCTCGGTCGCCGTCGGCCTGCTGCTGGGCCTGGCGGTGGCCCGTTCCAAGGTGCTTCGGGCCGCCATCGGCTCGATGATCACGGCGTTGCAGACCATGCCGTCGATCGCCTGGTTCCCGCTGGCCATCCTGCTCTTCGAGCTGAGCGAGAAGGCGATCTTCTTCGTGGTGGTGCTCGGTGCCGCACCGTCGATCGCCAACGGGGTGATCTCCGGCGTGGACTACGTGCCGCCGCTGCTCAAGCGTGCCGGCCGCAACCTGGGCGCCCGGGGGCTCAACCTCTACCGGTACGTCATCGCGCCGGCCGCCCTGCCGGCGATCGTCGCCGGCCTCAAGCAGGGGTGGGCCTTCTCCTGGCGCAGCCTGATGGCAGGCGAACTGCTCGTGGTCGGCATCTCACAGACGTCGCTCGGGGCCCAGCTCACCTACTCGCGCGAGTTGTCCGACGCGCCCTGGCTGCTCGCCACGATGATCGTCATCCTGGTCGTCGGCCTGGTCGTGGACGCCGCGTTCGGCGCGGCGGACAAGGCGATCCGGCGCCGCTGGGGCGTGCTCGACCAGGCGGGCAACTGAACGGTGTACGTCTCCGCGCGCAGCGACTACGCGCTCCGGGCGATGCTCGCCGTCGCCGCCGGTGGCGGCGGCGAGTTGGTCAAGGCGGCCAGCCTGGCCGAGGTGCAGGACATCCCGCTCAGCTTCCTCCAGGGCATCCTGCTCGACCTGCGCCGGGCTGGTCTGCTGCACAGTCATCGCGGCGCTGACGGCGGGTACGCCCTGACCCGCCCGGCCGACGAGATCACCGTCGGCGACGTGTTGCGCGCGGTCGGCGGTTCGCTCACCACGGTGCGCGGTCTGCCGGCCGAGCGCGCCGGCTACCACGGGGTGGCCGCCGGGCTGACCGACGTCTGGCTGGCGGTGCACGGAGCGATCGCCACGGTGGTCGACAGCACCACACTGGCCAATCTGCTCACCCACAACTCGACCGACCACGCCCCCACCACCTGAGTATGGGAGGCGATGTGGTCGGGTCGGTGCCCCGCCGAACCCGGCCACACCGCTGGCCCGCGCCGGCCCACCGGCCGCCGCTCAGCCCACGTGTGCGACCACCGGGCCGAGGCTCGGGTCGCCGGGGCTGCGCAGCTCCACCAGGCTGCCGGGAGCGTTACCCGCCGAGGTGGCGTGCCAGGGTACGAAGGCCGCGACCATGGCGAGCAACAGACCCGCGAGCGCGAGCGCGACCACCAGGATCAATTCGCGCACGGCACCCGAGCCGGCCTCGCCCGCCATGGTCACCCCTCCCCCGCCGGGCCCCCCGCCCGACTTCCCCCGCTGGCCAGCTTCGACCACCGACAGCCAGGGCACAATCGGCCAGCCGACCCAGCCAAGGCTGATTACCGACTGACCGGTGTGGTCGGCCGACCGATCGAGCGGCGTGGTCGGCCAACCGAATGAGCGGTGTCGGCGCGGGCCAGGAGGAGCGGAAACCCCGCTCGCCGCCTTTGCTCTGCACCCGCGGATGCGACGGCTACGGTCCGTGACCGGCGCCTATGCGGGTGCAGAGCAAAGGCAGTCCGGAGGTGTCGGTCGGGTCGCCCGCACCCGGCCCGGCCCCACGTGCGCCTGCCGCCGCGTCACTCGCCGCAGACAGACCGACCCGCCTCGCCGAAGCGGGGCGGGTCGGTCGAAGCGCGGAAGAGATCAGACGGTACGCGGGCGGCGCGGGCGGCGCGACCGACCCGACGCGCGGTGCGCCGGACGGGCGGCACCGTCAGTGGCCGTTCCGCCACCGGTGCGGACCCGGGCGGCGGGCGCCGGCGGGGCGACGATTGTCACCGGCACGCCGGACGGCTCGCGGGCACCTGTCACCCGGGCCAACGACCCGTCACCCGGACGTACCTGCACCGACTCGGGCCGGATGCCGGCAACCGCCATCAGTCGCGACACGTCCCGGCGCTGCTCGGGCAGGACCAGGGTGACCACGGAACCGGACTCACCGGCCCGCGCGGTCCGACCGCCCCGGTGCAGGTAGTCCTTCGCCTCGGTCGGCGGGTCCACGTTTACCACCATGTCCAGGCCGTCCACGTGGATGCCCCGGGCCGCCACGTCGGTGGCCACCAGAGCGGTCACCTGACCGTTGCGGAACTGCTCCAGGATCCGGGTGCGCTGCGGCTGGGACTTGCCACCGTGCAGCGCGGCCGCGCGTACTCCCTTGGAGAGCAACTGGCGGGCGAGCCGGTCGGCGCGGTGCTTGGTGCCCATGAACAGGATGGTGCGGCCCTCACGGGCGGCGATCCGGGTCAGCGCGTCGGGCTTGTCCACGGCGTCGACGTGCAGCACGTGGTGGGTCATCGCGGTGACCGTGGCGGTGCCCGGGTCGACCGAGTGGGTGACCGGGTGGCTCAGGAAGCGGCGGACCAGCCGGTCCACGCCGCCGTCCAGGGTGGCGGAGAAGAGCATCCGCTGCCCCTGCGGCGCGACCTGCTCCAGCAGCTTGGTGACCTGCGGCAGGAAGCCCATGTCGGCCATCTGGTCGGCCTCGTCCAGCACGGTGATCTCGACCTGGTCCAGCCGGGCGTCGCCGCGGTTGATCAGATCGTGCAGCCGGCCGGGGGTGGCGACGACCACCTCGGCGCCGGCACGCAGGGCGTCCGCCTGCCGCTGCAACGACAACCCGCCGACGACAGTGGCGCAGCGCAGCCCGACGGCGCGGGCGTACGGGGCCAGCGCGGTGGTGACCTGCTGGGCCAGCTCACGGGTCGGCACCAGCACCAGGGCCAGCGGGCGACCCGGCCGGGCCTTGCGGCCGGCGGTGCGGGACAGCAGCGGAAGCCCGAAGGCGAGCGTCTTGCCGGAGCCGGTACGACCCCGGCCCAGCACGTCCCGGCCGGCGAGCGAGTCGGGCAGCGTCGCCGTCTGGATCGGGAACGGCTCGGTGATGCCCTGCGCGGTCAGCGCGGTGAGCAGCGCCGGTGCCAGACCGGTATGAGCGAAAGAAGGAATAACTGTGGTCATGCGGAAGCCTTCCTCGACGCGGCACGTGTCGAGGGAGGGCGCCGAAGTCGGCGCTGTCACCGGCGGCACAGAGGCAGCCAGGACTCACAAGCACGAACCGATTGGAGTACGGGCCGGCCCGCCGCCGGGCCGCCGCCTGCGTGCGCAGGCGGCGGCGAGGCGGGCCGGTCCCGTCACCGTCACACCCGGAGGGCGCGACAGGTAATGCTGACCGATCCGAAGATCAGAGCGGGCGGATGTTCTCCGCCTGCGGGCCCTTCTGGCCCTGGGTGACCTCGAACTCGACCCGCTGGTTCTCGTCCAGGCTCCGGTAGCCGGAGGACTGGATCGCCGAGAAGTGGGCGAAGACGTCAGCGCCGCCGCCGTCCGGGGTGATGAAGCCGAAGCCCTTGTCAGCGTTGAACCACTTCACGGTGCCAATAGCCATGTGTTTCGTCTCCTTGACGGAACGTCGGACACGCACGTGTTGCGTGCCCGAAGAGGAGCGCTCCGCGCGGGGATGCGCGAATCGCCTGTCGCTTCTGGTCGCCCCGCCCGGAGAACTCCGGACACAACAAAGAGCGCCTGGGGCCACAATCCCGCCAGGCGCACACAGAGTCTCTGGTAACCAAAACTGCAACCCGGTCAACGTATCATGGTTTTCCCGCGAGCGGTCAACCTTGGGCAGAATCTTCGGGCAACTGGGCGATCATGGCGGTGAGCCCGGTCACATCCAGCAGATCGGCGGGCCGAACCGTCACCCCGTGCCGGACGTAGTGGAACGCCGCGCCCACCCGCTCCACCGGCACGCCGGCCAGATCCGCCCAGGCCAGCCGGTACACGGCCAACTGCACCGCGGCCACCTCCGCCGCCGGCCCGGCGGGCTGCGCGCCGGTCTTCCAGTCGACCACGTCGAACCGCCCACCCGGCCGGGCGAAGACCGCGTCCATCCGCCCCCGCACCACGACGCCGCCGATCACCGTCGCGAAGGGCACCTCCACCTCCACCGGCGACCGGTCGGCCCACTCGCTGGCCAGGAACCGCTCCTGAAGCTCCACCAGCGCCTCGTCGGGCGCCGCATCCGCGTCGGCCGCACCGGGCAGCTCGTCCAGGTCCAGCAGGCGGTCAGCACCGAAGCGCTGCTCCAACCAGGCGTGGAAGGCGGTGCCTCGACGGGCGTACGGGTTGGGCTCGGCCGGCACCGGACGGCGCAGCGTACGGGCCAGCGCCGCCGGGTCGCGCCGCAACGCCACCAGCTGGGTGACGCTCAACTGCCCGGGCAGGGCCACCTCGATCGCACCGGAGAGCCGGGTCAGCTCGGCCCGCTCGGCCAGCAGCAGATCCGCCTCGCGCTGCCAGCGCGCCACCTCCGGATCCACCTCCGGCTCGACCGGCCCGACAGCCACCGGAGCCGGACCGTCGGCCATCAGGCGGCGCACCAGCCCGGCCGCCTCGGCCAACTCCGGTCGGCGCCCACCCAGCGGGTCGGCCGGCCACTCCGCGCGGAGCACCACCTCGGCGGTGGGGTTCGTGGCATCCGGGGTCGGCTCCGGCGCCCAGGCGTCGATCAGGTGCCCCGGCCCACCGTCGAGGCAGACGTCGTACATCTCGCGCAGGAAGACCGACGGACCTCGCGGTCGCTTCGTGCCCTCCCCCCACCAGTAGCCGGAGCACAGCAGCAGCCGGCGCGGCCGGGTGACCGCCACGTACGTCAGGCGGCGTTCCTCCCGCTCGTCGTGTGCCCGCCAGGCGTCGGTGAAGTCGTTCACCGCCCGTGCCACCGCCCGCTGGTCGGCCGCCTCGTCGAGCGCCAGCTCGGGCAACCCGTCGGCGTCACCCCGTAGCGGGAACGGCAGCACCCCCAGCCCACCCAGCCAGTGATCGGAGTTACGCACCGGCCCCGGCCACGACCCACGGCACAGGCCGGCCACCGCCACCACGTCCCACTCCAGGCCCTTGGCGGAGTGTGCGGTGACCACCTGCACCGCGCCCTCCACCACCTCCACCTCACCCGGCGCCAGACCGCGCTCCTCGTCCTCGGCGGCGGCCAGGTAGGACAGGAACCCGGACAGGGTCGCGCCCGGCGTTTCCCCGCTGAAGCGGGCCGCCACGTCACCCAGGGCGTCCAGGTGACCCCGGGCCAGGCCGGCGTCGCCGGCACCGTCCCGGCCGGCCCGCACCGCGACCTCCACGTCCAGGCCGATGGTCCGCTCGATGTCCGCGATCAGATCGGGCAGCGCCTGGTCCAGCCGGTACCGCAACAGCGCCAACTCCATGCCGTACGCGCGCAGCCGCGCGAAGCCCTCCGCCGAGTACGCCTGCGCCGGGCCGAGATCGGCGAGCGCCTCCACCAGGGTCGCCTCGTCCAGCAGATCGGGGCTGATCTCCGCGGCCTCGTCGGCGGCCACCTGCCGCCGTGCGTTGGCGATGGCCCGGGCGCGCCTGTGCAACGCCACCAGGTCACGCGGGCCGATCCGCCAGCGGGCGCCGGTGAGCAACCGCAGCAGCGCGGCCCCGTCGGTCGGGTCGGCCAGCACCCGCAGCGTGCAGACCACGTCGCGTACCTCGGGGGTGTCCAGCAGGCCGCCGAGCCCCACCACCTCGACCGGGAGGCCGCGCTCACGCAGGGCCGACTCGATCGCCGGGATCTGACTGCGGACCCGGACCAGCACGGCGGTGGTCGGGCGCTGCGCCACCGGGATGTGTTCGGGGGCCGCGCCCGGCATCCGGGCAGCCCCCCGCCAGGCGGCCAGCACACTGTCGGCGATCCAGTCCGCCTCGTCGGCGTACGTGGGCAGCAACGCGCAGTGCACCGTGCCGCCGGCAGTCCCCCCGGGGCTGCGATGCGGGATCGGGTCCAGGACGGTCAGCGCGGAGCGCAGCTCCGGCACCCGGGCGCCGGCCGCCCGCAGCGGAGCCGACAACGCGTTCGCCACCCGGAGGATCTCCGGCCGGTTACGCCAACTGGTGGTGAGCCCGAGCGCCGGGGCTGGGCGACCGTCGGCGCGGGCGAACTCGGTGGGGAACCGGTCCAGTGTGCCGGCGCTGGCGCCCCGCCACCCGTAGATGGACTGGCAGGGGTCGCCCACCGCGGTCACCGGATGCCCGCCACCGAACAGCGCGTTGAGCAGCACCACCTGGGCGTGGCTGGTGTCCTGGTATTCGTCGAGCAGCACCGCCCGGAAGCGGCCCCGCTCGATCTCGCCGACCCCCGGGTGGTCCCGGGCGACCCGGGCCGCCCGGGCGAGCTGGTCGGCGAAGTCCATCGCCTCGAAGTCCTCCTTGCGCCGGGCGTACGCCCGCACCAGCGGCAGCAGGCGCAGCCTGGTCTGTTGCAGGGTGAGCGCCTTGCGTACGTCGGCGTACACCCGGCCCGGCCGGGACTGCACCTCGGCGAAGAACCGACCGGTCCAGGCCGCCAGTTGGTCCGGCGCGACCAGGTGCTCGTCCAACTCCCCGGCGAGCGCCAGCACCGCGTCGGTGATGGTGCTCGGCATCCGGTCCACCTCGGACATGTCGCCGTCGTAGTTGCGCACCAGCAGGTCGACCAACTGCCAGCGGGACGCCTCGGTGAGCAGCCGGGTCGACGGCTCGTAACCGGAGCGCAGCCCGTGTTCGGTGACGATCCGCCCCGCGTAGGAGTGGTACGTGGAAACGGTGGGTTCACCGGCGAGCGGGTCGTCCAGCGGGTCGCGGCCCTGCCGGCCCAGCCTGCGGATCAGTTGGTCGAGCCGGGTGCGGACCCGGTGGGCAAGCTCGCCGGCCGCCTTACGGGTGAACGTCAGCCCGAGGATCTGCTCCGGGCGCACGTACGAGTTGGCCACCAGCCAGACCACCCGCGCGGCCATCGTCTCGGTCTTGCCCGACCCGGCTCCCGCGACCACCAGCAGCGGCTCCACCGGGGCGGCGATGATCGCGGCCTGCTCCCGGGTGGGCGCCGGCAACCGCAGCAGCTTGGCCAGCTCCACAGGCGTGTACCGGGGGCCGGAGTCCGCCAGCCGGGGCGCCGGCGTGGGGCCCGCGCCGAACAGGGTGGGTTGGCTCACGGTGCCTTCTCACTCCTCGCCCTCACGGTTGCGTCGGACGGTCGGCGGCTCGACGACCTGACGCCCCTGCCCGGAGACCGGGCAGCTGGTGCGGACCGGGCAGACCCGGCACTTCGAGTTGGCCACCGCGGCGAACGTGGCGGCTGCCATCGTATCGGCGGTCCGCCGGACCAGCGCGGTCGCCCAACCGGCCGCCGGTCCCTCACCGGCCGCCGGCTGGTTCTGTTCCCGGGCATCCTTCGCCGAGGTGCCGAGTTGCACGAGCGCCGCGCCGCCGGACTCGTCACCGAACTCGGCGAACGCCCCCGCCTCCACGGCCGCCTGGTACGCGCCGAGCTGCGGGTGCTCGGCCAGGTCGGTGCCGGTGACGGCAGTGGATTTGCCGGTCTTCAGGTCGATCACCACAAGCCGCCCGGACTCGTCGACCTCCAGCCGGTCGACCCGGCCGGTCAGCTCGACGGGCCGATGCGGGTCGTCCAGCCGGACCGCGAACTCGTGCTCGATGGCGAGCAACCGACGTGGATTGGTGGCCAGCCAGCGCAGCAGCTTGTCGACCATCGCCTCGGCGCGTTCCCGCTCCGGCCCGGCCATCCACCGGGCCGCCAACTCGATGGCGTCGAACCGGGCGGCCACGTAGTCGAGCAGAGCACCCCGGTCGGCGCTGGCGTCCTCGGCGAGCATCGCGGCGGCGTGCACCAGGTTGCCCACCCCCTGCGCGGTGCTGGTCGGGCCGCTGCCGCCGTGCCGTTCCAGCAGCCACCGCAGGCTGCACCGCAGGGCGCTCTCCATGGCCGACGGGGTGACCCGCACCGGCTCCCCGTCGTCGACGAGCGGCCGGTCGTCGGAGAGCGCACGCAACCCCCACCAGTCGTCGGGGTGCGCACCGGGCACCCCCGCGGCGGCGAGCCGGGCCAGCTCGGCCGCCGCCGCGCGCCGCCGGCCCGCCGGCGCAGCCGGGTCGGTGATGGCGGTACGCAGCTCGGCCACCAACGCCGGCAGGGTGAGCGCCCGCGGCGGACGGGTGACCGGCAGTGCACCGGGACGGTCCGGCTCACCGTCATCGCCGGCCGCGCTGCTGTCCGCGCCGCCGGCCACGCCGTTCTTCGCGCCGGTAGTCGCATCGGTGGTCACGCTGCTCTTTGCGCCGCCCGTCGTGCCGGTGATCGTGTCGCCGGCCGCGCCATTCGTCCCACCGCCGGTCGTGTCGCCGGCCACGCCATTCGTCCCACCGCCGGTCGTGTCGCCGGACACGCCGTTTGTCCCACCGCCGGTCGTATCGCCGGCCGCGCCATTCGTCCCACCGCCGGTCGTGTCGCCGGACACGCCGTTTGTCGCACCGCCGGTTGCGCCGTTGGTCACGCGGGTGGTCGCGCCGGTCGGCGCTGCGTCGGCGGCGGACGTGGTTTCCGGTGGGCTGGGGGCGAGGTCCCCGGCCCCGGGCCCGGTGCGCGGACCCGGTGGCATCGGTGGGTCGACCGGCCCGGGGCCCGGCAGGGTGGGTGGCGGGGTGCCCGGCGGGGTGGGTGGCGGGGTGCCCGGCGGGGTGGTGCCCAGCTCGTGCAGGAACCGGCTCGGCTGCTCCTGGTGGTCGTCGCCGCCGACGGCGGCCGAGGCCACGGCGCTGACCAGCAGCCGGTGCCGGGCCCGGCTGATGGCGACGTGGAAGAGCCGGCGCTCCTCGTCCAGCAACGCCGAGGTCTGGCCCACCACGTGCGCCGCGGCGGCGCCGTCGACAGACCGGCCGGCCAGCACGTCGACCAGCCGCTCGGACCCGAGGAGGCTGCCACGCAACCGCAGGTCCGGCCAGATGCCCTCCTGCACGCCGGCCACCGCGACCAGGTCCCATTCCAGGCCCTTCGCGGCGTGCGCGGTGAGCAGGCGTACCGCCGCCCCCCGATCGGCGGTCGGCGCGATGGTGTCGGCCGGCAGGTCCTGGGCGAGCACGTGGTCGAGGAAGACCTCGGTGCGGGCACCGGGCAGCCGGTCGGTGAACCGGGCCGCCGCGTCGAACAGCACAAGCACGGCGTCGAGGTCGCGATCGGCCGCCTCGGCCCGCCGCCGCCGGGCCAGGTCTCCCTCGCCGGCCGAGGGCCGTCCCTGGTTGATCGCGCCCGCCCAGCGCTCGGCGAGACCGCTGGCACTCCACACGGCCCAGAGCACGTCCTCGGCCGTCGCACCCGGCCGGGCCGCGGCTTCGCGTGCGATGGCCAGCAGCCCGGCCACCGCCTGCGCCGGCTCCGCCCATCGCCGCTCGATGCCGGCCAACTCCTCCGGATCCTGCAACGCCTCGACGATCAGCTCCCCGGACGGGCGGCGGTCACCAGCCGACAGCGCGAGGGCTCGCAGGCCCTGCCGCAGCCGCCGCTCGGCCAGCGGGTCGGCCCCGCCCAGCGGCGAGTGCAGCAGCGCGACCGCCGCCTCCTCGTCCAGGCGCTCCGGCTCCAACGCGCAGCGCAGCAGGAGCAGCAGCGGGGCGACCGCCGGTTGCAGGTGCAGGGGCAGGTCCTCGCCGTGCACCACGGTGGGGACGCCGGCGGCGTGCAGCGCCCGTCGCAGCGTGGGCAGTTGCAGCGCGGTGGACCGCACCACCACCGCCATCCGCGACCAGGGCACGCCGTCGAGCAGGTGGGCCGAGCGCAGCGCGTGGGCCAGCCAGGCGGCCTCACTTGTCGCCGACCGGAAGGTGTGCACCTCGACCGCCCCGGGTGGCGCGTCCGGCAGTGGGTGCAGCCGGCGGTGCGCGGCCGGGCCACGCAGCCGGCGGCCCAGCCGGGCCAGGGCGGCGAGCAGACCGGGCCCGGCCCGGTACGACGTGGTCAGCAGCACCTGCGCGGCGGGCGCTCCGGACGCGGTCCGGAAGCGGTGCGTGAACGTGGTCACCCCGGCCGGGTCGGCACCGCGGAAGGCGTACGTGGAGGAATCCGGATCGGCGAACGCGACAAGCGACTTGCCACCGCCCGCGATGACCGAGAGCAGCTCCAGTTGGGCGGGGTCGGTGTCGGCCAACTCGTCGAGGTAGACGTGGGCGAGCCGACGGCGCTCGGCGGCCAGCAACTCCTCGTCGTCACGCAGCAGCCCGGTGGCCGCCCGGACCAGCTCCGCCGGGTCGTACGCGATGGAGCCCCGGTTGCTGACGTCACGCAGCGCGAGCACGGCGACGTACTCCCGCAGGAAGCGGGCGGCGGCCGGCCAGTCGGCGCGGCCGAGCTTGTCACCCAGCCGGGCCAGGTCGATCGGGCCCACGCCGCGCTCGGCGGCGCGCATGAGCAGGTCGCGCAGCTGACCGGCGAAGGCCCTGGTCCGCAGGGCCGGGCGCAGGTCGGTCGGCCAGCCGACCGGGTCGTCCTCGGGCTCCTCGCCCACCACGTCGAGCAGCTCGCGGATGATCAGATCCTGTTCCGGGCCGGTCAGCAGCCGGGGCGACGGCTCGCCCCGCTCGGCGGCGGCGCGGCGCAGCAACCCGAACGCGTACGCCGGGAAGGTGCGCACCAGCGGCTCACGCAGCACCCGGTGGCCGTCCTGCGCGACCCGGGCCTCGATGCGTTGACGCAGGGCGGTGGCCCCTCGACGGCCGAAGGTCAGCACCAGGATCCGTTCGGGGTCGACCCCCTCGCTGACCCGGGCGGCGACCGCCTCGACAAGCGTGCTGGTCTTGCCGGTGCCGGGGCCACCGAGCACGAGCATCGGCCCGGCGGTGTGCCCGACCACCTCGGCCTGCAGCGAATCGGCCCGCCAACCCCCGCCGCCAACGGTCAGCTCGGACCCGCCCACGCGATCGGACCCAGCCACACGATCGGAGCCAGTCACACGATCGGACCCAGCCACACGATCGGGCCCGGCCACACGATCGGACCCAGCCGACGCGCCGACACCGCCCCCGGACGTCCCGCCGCTGGCGGGCACGGAAGCGCTGTCAGGCGTCGCCCCGTCCCCCCGCGGCGGCCCTCCGGACCGCCGCACCAACCGGTACGCCTGCATCAGCTCATCCCATCAGACCCATACGACACCCACCCAATCCCCACCCTCAACCCCACTCCACCGCAACCCCACCCCATCCACCTCCGTCGATCATGGAGTTATCGGCACGACACGCCGACAGCGGCACCGCTAACTCCATGATCACCGCGCGGGGGGCGGGCGGGGGTGCGGTGCGGGGGCGGGGGCGGGGGCGGGGGGCGGGGGGCGGGGGTGGGTCAGGTTAGGCGGGACTCTAGGGCGTTCAGGGCTTCGGGGACTGTGGTGGCCACGGTCAGGAGGTCGCGGCCTCCGGTCTTGAGGAAGTTCTGGTCGGTCAGGCTGTCCAGCCAGTCCAGCAGGGGGCGGTAGAAGCCGTCGGTGTCGATCAGCACCATCGGCTTGGCGTGCAGGGCGAGCGTCGCGGTCGTCCAGACCTCGAACAGCTCGTCCAGGGTGCCCAGCCCGCCGGGCAGGGTGAGGAACGCGTCCGACTTGTCGATCATCAGGGTCTTGCGGCCGGCCATCGAGTCGGTCACCAGCAGCTCGTCCGAGGCCAGGTCGGCGACCTCCAGATCGACCAGCGACTGCGGGATCACCCCCAGGGTCCGCCCGCCGGCGGAGCGGGCGCCGTCCGCCAGCGCGCCCATCATGCCGACGCAGCCACCGCCGCTGACCAGCGTGTGGCCGCGCCGAGCCAGCTCCACGCCGGTCTCGGTGGCCAGGTCCAGCCAGCGCTTGTCAAGCGTGCGGGAGGAGGCGCAGAAGACGCAGATCGCTGCCATCACCTGTCCCGCGGCTGCTCGGCGGCCTGCGCGGCGGCGGCCTGCTGGTCCGCGCCGGTACGCGCGACCGCCTCGTCGCGGACCGCCTCCTGCTCGACGGAGAGCGCGGCCTCCGCCTCGACGATGTACCGCACCGCGGCGCCGACGTCGTCGGTGAGACAGATCAGGTCCAGGTCGACCGGCCCGATCTTGCCACCGGCGGCCATCGTGTCGCGCATCCAGGTGAGCAGGCCCTGCCAGTAGTCGACCCCCATCAGCACCACCGGGAACCGGGTGACCTTGCCGGTCTGCACCAGGGTGAGCGCCTCGAACAGCTCGTCCATGGTGCCGAACCCACCGGGCAGCACGACGAACGCCTGGGCGTACTTGACGAACATGGTCTTGCGGGCGAAGAAGTAGCGGAAGTCGATCGCCAGGTCGACCCACTCGTTGAGGCCCTGCTCGAACGGCAGCTCGATGCCGAGCCCGACGGAGAGGCCACCGGCCTCGCTGGCGCCGCGGTTGGCGGCCTCCATCACTCCCGGCCCGCCCCCGGTGATCACCGCGTAGCCGGCTCGGGCCAGCGCGCCGCCCACCTGCTCGGCCAGCCGGCACTCGGCGCTGTCCGGGCCGCTGCGGGCAGAGCCGAACACGCTGACCGCGGGCGGCAGATCGGCGAGGGTGTCGAAACCTTCGACGAACTCGGAGAGGATGCGCAGCGCGCGCCAGGCGTCCTTGGTCTTCCAGTCGCCCCGCCCACGCGAATCCAACAACCGTTGATCAGCGGTACTGCTCGGGATCGACCCCCTACGCAGCGTGACCGCGCCGCGGTGTCGCTCCTGCCCCGGACCGCGACCGGCCTCCCGCCCGTTGTTGCTCTGGCTCATGGGGCAACCGTAGTGGAGCGGCACCTCGCAGGTGTGCGGGGCGGGGACGCCGAGAAATAGTTCGGGATCATGGGCAACTAATTCGCTTCCCCGTACGTCTTACTATTCACATACCGGGTATGCCCGGCGCGCGCCTTCGGGGGAGGAGACAGCGTGATCAGTAACAGCGAGATGATCCGGATCCGTCGCCAGATGCAGCGACGGATCCGAGACGTGGTGGCCGAACGCCGCCGCACCCGACTGCAGGACCCGCCCCTCGTCTCCCCCGCCGTCTCCGCGCCCACAGGAGCTGATCAAGAGGTCTGCGTCGCCGACAACGGGCCCGGCTGACGCAAACCTCTTGATCACTGGTCAGGCCGGGGCCAGCCAGCGGTGCAGGGTCGCCGCCCCGTCGCGGATCTTGCTGATCTCCACGTGCTCGTCCCGGTGGTGGGCCAGGTTGGGGTCGCCGGGGCCGAAGTTCAGCGCCGGGATCCCCATGGCCGCGAACCGGGCCACGTCCGTCCAGCCCAGCTTGCCGATCGGCGCCGCGCCCACCGCGGCGAGGAACTCCTTCGCCGGGGCCGCCTCCAGCCCGGGAGTCGCACCAGCCATCGCGTCGGTCACCACCACGTCGAAGCCGGCGAACACCTCCCGCAGGTGCGCCTCCGCACCCGCCGGGTCGCGATCCGGCGCGTACCGGTAGTTGACCTCGATCTCGCAGCGGTCGGGGATCACGTTGCCGGCGACACCGCCGATGATCCGTACCGCGTTCATGCCCTCGCGGTAGTCGCACCCCTCGATGGTGACCCGGCGTGCCTCGTACGTCTGCAGACGCCGCAGCACCTCGGTCGCCGCGTGGATGGCGTTCACCCCGTGCCAGGAGCGCGCCGCGTGCGCCCGCTCACCGGTCGTCGTCACGAGCGCCCGCATGGTGCCCTGGCAGCCCGCCTCGACGATGCCGTACGTCGGCTCCAGCAGCACCGCGAAGTCCGCCTCCAACCACTCCGGGTACGCCTGGGCGACCAGGTTGAGCCCGTTGTACCGCGACTCGATCTCCTCCGCCTCGTAGAAGAAGTACGTCACGTCGTAGCGCGGGTCGGGCAGGGTCACCGCCAGGTGCAGCGCGTACGCGGTGCCGGACTTCATGTCCGAGGTGCCGCAGCCGTACATCAGGTCGCCACGCATCGTCGACGGGAAGTTGTTGTTCAGCGGCACCGTGTCGAGGTGCCCGGCCAACACGACGCGCTGCGCCCGACCGAGGTCGGTACGCGCCATCACCGTGTTGCCGTGCCGGTGGGTGGTCAGGTGCGGTACGCCCCGCAGCACCTCTTCGACACAGTCGGCGATCGCCTTCTCGTTGAGGGATACGGACTCTATGTCGACCAGCGCGCGGGTCAGCTGTACCGGATCGGCGAGGACCTCGGGGGTCAGCGGGTTCTCCATGGTTCGCACGGTACCTTCAGGTCTGACCGTGCGAGGAGTGAGCTGAGGCCGGCCCGGCCACGACCGAGAGGTGCAACAGTGACGTCCGCAGATTCCGCCTGGGGCATTGGCCTGGCCACGATCACGGCAGACGAGCAGGTGCTCGACACCTGGTACCCGACCGGCAAGCTGGGCCTGGGTGAGCTGCCGCTGGTCGTCGGTGAGGACAAGTCGGACGTGCTCGACCTGCCGCCGGCGGCGCTCGGCGACCGGCCACTGCCCGGTCTGCGTACCGTCCAGGTGGTCACCGTGATCGGCTCGCTCGACGACCCGATCAAGGACGCCCCCGACGCGTACCTCCGGTTGCACCTGCTCTCGCACCGCCTGGTCCGCCCCAACCAGGTCAACCTCGACGGCATCTTCGGCAAGCTGGCGAACGTGGCCTGGACGTCCGCCGGGCCGTGCCCACCGGAGCGGGTGGACGAGCTGCGGGTGATCGAGCGCGCGGCCGGCCGCCACCTGGCGGTGTACGGGGTGGACAAGTTCCCCCGGATGACCGACTACGTGGTCCCCGCGGGGGTGCGGATCGCCGACGCCGACCGGGTCCGCCTCGGCGCGCACCTGGCCGCCGGCACCACGGTGATGCACGAGGGCTTCGTGAACTTCAACGCCGGCACCGTCGGCACCTCGATGGTCGAGGGGCGGATCGTGCAGGGCGTGCTGGTCGGCGACGGCTCCGACATCGGCGGTGGGGCCTCCATCATGGGCACCCTCTCCGGCGGCGGCACCGACAAGATCAGCATCGGGGAGCGGAGCCTGGTCGGCGCTAACGCCGGCGTCGGGATCTCGCTCGGCGACGACTGCGTGGTCGAGGCCGGCTGCTACATCACCGCCGCGTCGAAGGTCACCCTGCCGGACGGCCGGGTGGTCAAGGCCCGGGAGCTGTCCGGCGTCGACGGCCTGCTGTTCTGGCGCAACTCGGTGACCGGCGCGCTGGAGGCCCGGCCACGTACCGGCCGGGGCATCGAGCTGAACGCGGCCCTGCACGCCAACGACTGACGGACCTGCCGGGTCCGCGGCACTGCGCCGCGGACCCGACGGGGTACGCCTCAGCGCAACCGGTACGCCTGGATGATCTTTTGGGTCACCGTGTTACCCGCGGTGTCCCGGGCGGTGGCCCGCAGCGACACGTGGCCGGCGCCGGCCGGATGCCGCAACGTTGCCGACCAGCCGTTGGCAGAGGTACGGGCCAGCTTCGCCTTGCCCCAGGTCTTCCCGCCGTCGTAGGAGACGTCGACAGCGATCTTCTCCACCCGGGCGGCCGGCGCGCCGGGCTGCCGCTGCACCCGCACCGGGACGACGAAGTCCCGACCGGCCGGAGCGCTGTTGTCGACCCGCAACGGCGGCGCGAAGCGCACCACCGACAGGGGCAGCCGGGCCGGTGTGTCACCGGCGACGTGCCGCGACCGGAAGGTCCAGCTGGATTCCACCTCGGTGCTCAGGTCGGTGAAGCTTCGCTTCGAGGACGCGACGAGGCGGTAGTCCGCCCTACCCGGCGGCACGGTGAACTCTCCGTAGCCGGCGTACTCGCTCTCGCCGACAGGCTTGCCGTTGCGCCAGAGCGTGGTTGCCTCACTGTCGCTCAACGAGCCGCCCGGGTGCCCGGCCGCGTCGCTGAACAGTGGCACGTCGACCAGGAGGTTGTCACCCTGCCGGGTGACGCTCTGCTGCGGCCACGTCGGGTCCGGGAACGACGGTCCGTACGGAGCCTGGTTCCAGGTCTCCGTCACCGTCCGCCCGGCCCGGTACGCGGTGGGGGTGGAGAAGAGCGCGGCATTCGGGTTCAACCAGCCGTCCTCGTCCCGCGTTCCGAAGTAGATCTCGGTCTCCCACTTCACGTTCTTGGTGTTGTAGTGCTCGACCCGCTGGCCGGGCACCGTGGTGGGCAGGACCAGGGCGGCGCCGCCGACGTTGTACTCCAGCATGGGGTACACCACCCGCTCGGCCTCGGTGCCCGGGTCACCGCCGCGGAACCGGTGCACGACGGTGGCCAGGTCCCGCCGGGCGTAGTCGCGGACGAGCCCGGTGGGCATGCGGCCCGGGAACGCTTCGGCCAGCGCGTACAGGTAGGGGCTGTTGGTCGTGTCCGGCTTGATCCACTGGCTGCTGACGGTGGCCACGAACCGGTCGGCGGAGACCGACCTGCCGATGTGGCCGCTGGTCAGGTCCTTGAACGTGTCCGCCCAGAGTCCGACGGTGTACCCGCTGCCGTCGTCGGCCGTGAAGTTGCCGCTGACGTCGATCAGCTCCGGGGCCGCCGTCCGGTCCGGAATGGTCATCCGCACCGGCTTGGCCTGACGGGCGTCCACGACGATCCGGGTGTCCCGTTCGACGGTCAGTACGGGTTGCGTCAACAGGGACATCCCGCGCGGCTCATCCTCCGGGCCGGGCTCGTAGACGAGGCCGCTCAGGCCGTAGTGCCCCTTGGGCAGCCGCACGGTGGCCACCCCGTCCGAGCTGACGAGCTCCCAGGCGCCGAAGGTGTCCATCCCGAGCAGGAGGGTCCAGTGGTCCGGGGTGCGGGCGCCGGCGCGGTTCAGGTGCTCCACGGTGAGCGTGTAGCTCTCGACCTCCCGGTGCACGGCCAGCGGGGTGACCGCGACCGCCGCACCGGAGCGGGCCACGATCCGCCCGGTCCAGTAGCCGTCGGCGTCGCCGAGCCGGGTGTCCGCGGTGACGGTCGTGGCGGCGGTGCCGCCCGCCGGCACTGTGAGTTGGTTGGCACCCAGGGCGAACAGGCCGGCCGGCAGCGCGCGACCGCCGGGGCCGGCGCCCTCGACGCTCAGGTCCACGGTGACCGGGGCCGGACCGTCGTTTCGCCAGGTCACCGTGCGGGTGATCGGGGTGTCGTCACTGTGCGGCCAGAGCGTACGCCCGAACGAGACGCTCACCGGGTCGCTGGTGATCTGCTGGGTGATCGCGTGCGCGACGTCGACCCGCCCGGCGCCCTGCTGGTAGGCGGTCTGGTCCGGATGCGGCTTCGCGGCGGCCATCAGGGTGGCCTTGAGCCGGTCGGCCCGCCACCCGGGGTGCTGCTGGGCCAGCAGCGCGGCCGACCCGGCCACGTGCGGGGTGGCCATCGAGGTGCCGGAGAGGGTGACGTAGCGGTCCCCCACCGGATCGCCGATGACACCGGTGGCGGACCGTGCGGCGACGATGTCGACGCCGGGCCCGGTGATGTCCGGCTTCAGCGCCTCGTCGCCGACCCGCGGGCCCCGGCTGGAGAATTCGGCCAACTCGTCGTCGCGGTCCACCGCGCCCACGGCGAGCGCGGCGTCGGCGGAGGCCGGGGAGCCGACCGAGCCTTCTGCGCCGTCGTTGCCGGC
This sequence comes from Micromonospora sp. NPDC049175, assembly GCF_043197345.1. Taxonomy (NCBI): domain Bacteria; kingdom Bacillati; phylum Actinomycetota; class Actinomycetes; order Micromonosporales; family Micromonosporaceae; genus Micromonospora; species Micromonospora sp. NPDC049175. Next base: position 165,668 of record NZ_JBICSY010000007.1, read on the forward strand.
GGCGATGACGAAGAGGGTGCCGGTCTGGGCGGTGAGGGTCTGCACCGCCTCCTCCAGCGGGTCGACCTCCGGGGTGTCCCAGCCGCCGAGGCTCAGGTTGATCACGGCGGCCTTCTTCTCCACTGCGGCCCACTGCATCCCGGCGAGGATCGCCGAGTCGGGGCAGCCCGAGTCCTCGCAGACCTTGCCGTCCAGCAGCGTCGCGTCCGGCGCCACACCCCGGTACTTGCCGCCGGAGGCCGCGCCGGTGCCCGCGATGGTCGAGGCCACGTGGGTGCCGTGGCCAACCGTGTCCCGGCCGTCGGCGGCCTCGGTGAAGTTGCGCGCCTCGGCCACCCTGCCGGCGAGGTCCGGGTGGGTCGCGTCGACGCCGGTGTCCAGCACCGCGACTGACACTCCCGCGCCGGTGAACCCGGCCGCCCAGGCTGTGGGCGCACCGATCTGCGGCACGCTGTGGTCGAGGGTCGGCCGGCGAAGACCGTCCAGCCAGATCCGCTCGACGCCCCCTGCCGCGTCGAGGCGGGCCCCAGCCGGGCCGGTGGCGACAGTCGCCCAGACCGCGCCGAGGGAGGACTTGTCGCTGCTCAGGGCGGCGCCGTGAATCGCCGGCAGGTCGCGGGTCACGCGCGTGCCGGGCAGAGCGGCCGGGGCACGCCGGGCGAGGCCGGTCGAGCCGTACGACACCAGCAGCGGCAGGTTGTCGCGGCGGGCGTCGTCGTAACCGGCGGCGATCAGGCCGGTCACGTCGAACAGTCGCCTGTCGACCCGGCCGGCGCGGATCAGCGGCAGGGCGTCCTCCGGCAGCACGGTGAGCTGACCGCGCTCACGGCTGGTGAGGAAGCGCAGATGAGCACGGTCGGGGCCGGGACGGACGGCGGCGGCCCCGGACGCGGTGACGGTGACCCGGTCGCCGGTGAGCAGGGTGACGGTCTTCGCGGTGGCGGCGCCGCTCGCCGTACGCGGGGCGGCGTCGGGGACGGTGGGCTGTGGGCTGGCCCCGGCGATCGCCGGGGTGCCCAGGACGAGGGCGGCGATGGCGGTGACGGCGGTGGTCATTCTGCTGCGTCGATGCAACGGATCCTCCTCGGTGGAGCGTCTGTACCTGTGAGACGTGCATAGACCGTCGTCAGTATTGCATACTCGGTATGCAAAAAAGGGGTCGAAAATATGACGGACCTGCCAACCCACGGCGGGTTCGCCGGGCATCATCGACCGGGTGACCTCCATGAAGGACCGGATGCTCGCCGGTGAGCCGTACCTCGCCGACGACCCCGAGATCGTCGCGGACCTGGACCGGGCCGCCCGGCTGATGGAACGCTTCAACACAAGTCCCGCGGCGGACCCGCAGGCCCGGATCGCGGCACTGGGCGCACTCCTCGGCGAACTGGGCGAGGGCACCTGGATCCGCCCACCGTTCTCCTGCGACTACGGCTGGCAGATCCGGATCGGGCCCCGCAGCTTCGTCAACTACAACGCCGTCTTCCTCGACGTCGCACCGATCACCATCGGCGCGGACGTCCAGATCGGACCGAACGTGCAGCTACTCACGCCGACCCACCCCGTGGAGCCCGGTCCGCGTCGCGACAAGTGGGAGGCCGCCAAGCCGATCACCCTCGGCGACAACGTCTGGCTGGGCGGCGGCGCGATCGTGCTGGCCGGAGTGTCGATCGGCGCGAACACAGTCGTCGGCGCGGGAGCGGTGGTGACCCGGGACCTGCCCGCCAACGTGGTCGCCGTCGGCAACCCCGCCCGGCCGGTACGCGAACTGGACTGACGGTCAGGCTGGCCTGGTCGGTCCACCGACGACTCGGACCGGCCGACCACGCCGCCCCCGGCCCGGCCGGTCAGACCGTCGGCGACTCGGACAGGCGAACCACCAGGTCGGCGCGGTCGGCGGACGGAGTGATCAGGGCCGCGTTGACCTCGTCACTGCCCAGCGCCCACTCGCGTGCCTGCTCCGGCGACCGCCCGAACGCCTCGTGGCGGGCGGTCAACCGGCGCTGGCGCAGATCGGCGTCCAGGTCGAGGAACCACGCCTCGTGCAGCAACCCGCGCACCTCCTGCCACGGAAAATCCGGCAGCAGCAGGTAGTTGCCCTCGGTCACCACGAGCCGGACCGACGGCGGCACCTCGATCGCCCCGGCCACCGGCTCCTCCAACTCCCGGCGGAACTCCGGCGCGTACACCGAGGTGGGCTCCAGCCGACGCAGCCGGCGCAGCAACGAGACGAACCCGTTGGCGTCGAAGGTGTCCACCGCGCCCTTGCGGTCCGCGCGACCCAACCGGACCAGCTGGACCTGTGCCAGGTGGAAGCCGTCCATCGGCACCAGTCTGGCGGCCGACCCGACGGCGGCCACCACCTGCTCGGCAAGCGTCGACTTCCCCGCGCCCGGCGCGCCGGCGATGCCCAGCAGTTGCCGCGGGCCGGCCTCGGCCAGCGCCAGCGCGCGCTGCACCAACCCGTCGACCGACAGCACCCGAGCCGGTGGCATCAGTCGAGGACCGGCGTGCTGATCGTGAACCGCGCCTGCACGGCCGCCTGCACGGTCTGTGGCTGCGGGTCCAGCTCCAGCTCCGGCGGGCCACCACCCGCGCCGCCACCCCCGGCGAACGACGCGCGGGCGAACATCGGCCGGTCACCCGGCCCGGCGTCGGCCAGCTCGAGCAACGAGGTGACCTGGGCGCCGAGCGCCTCGGCGTACTCCCGGGCCCGGACCAGCGCGTCGCGGATCGCGGCGTGTCGGGCCTCCCGGTGCGCGGGGCTGTCCGGGCGAAGCTCCCACCAGGGCCCGGCCACCTCGACCTGATCCTGGTCGGCCAACCGGAGCATCAACTCGCCCAGGGCGGTGAAGTCGGTGACGGTGACCGTGGTGGTCACGCCGCCGTGCCAGGCGACCACCCGCTCGCCCGAGCGGCGGGTCTCCGGTCGCACCCGCAGATCGCCTGTCTCCCGCCGCGCCACCGCTGACCCGGAGCCGTCCAGCAGCACACGGATGGCAGCGGCACGCTCGGCCAGCCGGGTCAGGGTGGTCTCCCGATCCCGGTCCCGCGCTGTCGCGGTGACCGCGAAGCGGGCCAGCTCGGGCGGCACCTCCCGGTACGCCTCGCCGCGTACCTGCACCACCGGACCGTCCGCCACCATGCCCCTCAGCCTAGTCAGCCGCCGGCCGCCGCGCCGTGTAGGAGACGGTGTCGACGCCGACGTGCAGACCCAACAGGTGACCGCCGGCCACCCCCAGCTCGCGCAGCCAGGACACCTCCGCGGCGTGGTCGCCGCCGAGCGGGAACTGCCCGTCGTACGCGTCGAACCGGCGTTCGCGCAGCGCCGCGCGGGCGGCACCCGCCTCGTCGTACCGTGCCGTGAGCGCCGGTGCGTCGCGGGCGCGCAGCGCGTCGGTCAGGTCGTCCAGGAACGCGGTGACCTCGGCCAGCTCGCGCAGCACCCGCTGCCGGTTGCCGAGCAGCATGTTGGCGGTCCGACCGGCGGGGGTGCCGGCGACCCGGGTGCCGTCGGAGAAGCTGCCGGCGGCGAGCGCGAGTATCGCGTCGCGCAGCGGCGCGCGCTGCACGGCGCCGGCAAGCGCGCCGGCCAGCAGGTGCGGCACGTGGGAGGCGAGCGCGGCGGCCGAGTCGTGCTCCGCCGCCGACATCGGCACCACCCGGGCCCCGAAGAGGTCCACAAGCAGCTCGGCCAGCCAGCGGAACGCGGCCGTGGCCGGCCCGGGGGCGGGACAGAGCACCCAGGCGGCGCCGCTGAGCAGCTCCGGCCCGGCCGCCGGCAGGCCCGCCCGGTCGGTGCCGGCCATCGGGTGCCCGGGTACGAACCGGTGCGTCAGCCCGTGTGCGGCGGCGAACGCCGCCACCTCCTCCTTGGTGCTACCCACGTCGGTCAGCACACAACGCTCGCCGGTCATCGCCGCCACGTCGAGCAGCGTCGCCGGCAGGGTGGGCAGCGGACCGCAGAGGAAGACCACGTCCCGGTCGGCCACCGCTTCGACCAGCCGGTCCGGAGCGGGTACGCCCATCCGGCGGGCCTCCCGCCGGGTGTGCTCGTCGGGATCCCAGCCGGTCACGTCGACGCCCGCGGCATGCAGTCGGAGCAGCACCGAGCCACCGATCAGGCCGGTGCCGACCACCGCCGCCCGCACACCGAGCCGGTCCACCATCCGCGCACCTCGACGTTCCTGCTGGGGTGTGGGGCCGACGCGGCCCCGACCAGGTCGGGCCGAGGATATCGTCCGGGCCCCGCCCGGACGCCGGTCAGTCCTCGGCGGCGACGCGTCGTCCTCCCACCCCGTGACGATCCGCAAGATCGTAAATCTTGGCGAGGCCGTCCGGAAGGGGGTTGTCCGCCTCAGATCAGCGTCGTACGGCCGCTCCGCCGCCCGACCGCCCGGACGTGCGGTCAGTCCCGCGCGAGGCGCGCCGCGACGCCGGCGATGTGCTCGTCGGACTCGGTGAGCGCCGCCCGTACGTGTTGTTGACCGCCGGGACCGTAGAAGGCGCCCGCGGCGACCAGGATGCCGCGCCGCGCCAACCAGTCGACGGTCTGCCAGCAGTCCTCACCTCGGGTCAGCCAGAGGTAGAGGCCCGCCTCGGAGTGCTCGACGGTGAACCCGGCGCCGGTGAACGCGGCGGCCAGCACCTCCCGGCGGGCGCGGTAGCGCTCCCGCTGCTCCTCGGCGTGTCGCTCGTCCTCCAGTGCCGCCACCATGGCCGCCTGCACCGGCGCGGGCACGATCATGCCCGCGTGCTTGCGCACCTTGAGCAACTCGGCGACGAGCGCCGGGTCACCGGCCACGAACCCGGCCCGGTAGCCGGCGAGATTGGATCGCTTGGACAGCGAGTGCACGGCGAGGATCCCGGCATAGCTGCCCCCGCTGACCTGCGGCGACAGCACCGAAACCGGCTCGGCCGACCAGCCGAGCGGCAGATAGCACTCGTCGCTGGCGACCACCGCGCCGCGTTCCCGAGCCCAGTCGACCACCTTGCGCAGGTGCGCCGCGGGCAGCACCCGGCCGGTCGGGTTGCCAGGCGAGTTGACCCAGACCAACCGGACCCGCGAGGTCGGCCCGACCGCGGTGAGCGAGTCGGCGCGGACGACAGTCGCGCCGGCCAACCGGGCGCCGTCCTCGTAGGTGGGGTACGCGATCGACGGCACCACCACCACGTCACCCGGGCCGATGCCGAGCAGGGTCGGCAGCCAGGCGACCAGCTCCTTCGAGCCGATCGTCGGCAGCACGCCGAGACCGTCGACCCCGGCGCCACAGGCCCGGGACACCCACGCCGCGATCGCGGCCCGCAACGCGGGGGTGCCGGCGGTCAGCGGGTAACCGGGAGCATCGGACGCGTCAGCCAACGCCCGCCGGATCACCTCGGGCACCGGGTCGACAGGCGTACCCATGGAGAGGTTGATCAGGCCCTCCGGATGCGCCGCGGCCAGGGTGGCCGCGGCGTCCAGGGTGTCCCAGGTGAACTCGGGCAGCCGCGACGAGACCGGCGCGGGCCGGTTCAGTGGCCCTCGCCGCGCGGCGGCTGCGCGGCGACGAAGGTGGCGTCCTTCTCCACCTTGCCGATCTTCGAGGCACCGCCGGGCGAGCCCAGCTCCTCGAAGAACTCGTAGTTGGCGCCGGTGTAGTCCTTCCACTGCTCGGGGACGTCGTCCTCGTAGAAGATCGCCTCCACCGGGCAGACAGGCTCACAGGCACCACAGTCGACGCACTCGTCGGGGTGGATGTAGAGCATCCGATTGCCCTCGTAAATGCAGTCGACCGGGCACTCCTCGATGCATGCCTTGTCGAGCACATCCACGCACGGCTCGGCGATGATGTAGGTCACCGGTCTTCTCCTCCGCAAGACACGCCGCGATCACCCGCGACGGTAAGAGCCTAGTATCTCGCCGGGGAGGGGGTCGATCGTGCTCCGACAGCAGGATGTGGGACACCGAATCGTAGTCCGCCGGATTGTGGGGATTCGGGAGGGCCGCCCGCTCTTCTCCGACGCTCTCGGCGAGCTGGTCGAGCTGAGCGAGACTCATCTCACGCTCTCCACCGCACAGGGCCACCTACGCGTACCGGTGGCGCAGGTCCACCGCGCCAAGCGGGTGCCACCCACCCGCCGGCCAACCGCCGCGGCGGTCGTTGCGTTGGAACGGGCTGCCGACGAGGCCTGGCCGGCACTCACACGGGGCCAGCTCGGCGACTGGCTGCTCCGCTCGGCGGAAGGCTGGAGCGGGCGGGCCAACTCGGCGCTGCCGATCGGCGACCCCGACCGACCGCTGCCCGCCGCCGTGGACGCGGTCGAACGCTGGTACGCCGAACAGGGCCAGCCTCCGATCATCAACACACCCCTGCCACTCGCCGCCCCGGTCGGGGCCGAGTTGGACGCCCGCGGCTGGGCCGCCCGCCCGCCGGTCCTGGTGCAGACCAGGCCGCTCCCGCTACGACCGCCAACGACCAACGGAGCCACGCCGACCAACACCGCACCGGTTACCCGACCAACCACCACCGACCGGACCGGCGCGGCTACCGACGGACTGGCCGGCGCGGCTGCCGCCGACGGACAGACCGGCGCGGCTGCCGCCGACGGACAAGCCGGCGCGGCTGCCGCCGACGGAAAAGCCGGCGCGGGTGTCGTCGACGGACAAGCCGGCGCGGGTGTCGTCGACGGGCAGGCTGGTGCGGGTGCCGTCGACGGACAGACCGGCGCGTGGAGCAATGCGGTCGTTGAGCTGGCCAGCGCGCCGAGCGCGGGGTGGCTGGCCGTCGCCGCCGGCCGCAAGGGCGGCCTGCCGGAGGCCGCCCGGCACGTGCTCACCGCCGTGGACCAGGTCCGTTTCGCCCACGTGTACGTCGACGGCACGCTGGTGGCGATCGGCCGGGGCACGGTGACCGGTCAGGGGCGCTGGTTGGGCCTCAGCCTCATTGAGGTGTTACCGGCGGCCCGCCGTCAAGGGCTGGCCGGCCGCGTGATCCACGAGTTGGCCGACTGGGGCGTGTCCACTGGCGCGACGCACGCGTTCCTCCAGGTCGAGCAACACAACGCGGCGGCGGTGGCGCTCTACCAGCGACTCGGCTTCAGCACGCACCACACCTACCTGACCCGAGTCGCCCCAAACTGACCCGAACCGCCCAGCAGAGGCAAACCCGCCCACGAGCCCACGAGCCCACCTGGCCACCCGGCCACCCGGCCACCCGGCCACCCGGCCACCCGGCCACCCGGCCACCCGGCCACCCGGCCACCCGGCCACCCGGCCACCCGGCCACCCGGCCACGACGATCATGAGGTTATTGCCGTCCAGCGCGGCGTGTCGCGCCGCTAACTCCATGATCAACGGGATCGGGGTTGCGCAGGGCGAACCAGGCACGCGTGGCAACTGGCACGCGCGGCGGCGGGTCGGGCACAGTGATCGACTCGACTTTCGGGAAGTCGCGGCATCCGACTGCCCAGGACGGCCCAACTTCACGAAAGCCGAGTTGATCAACAGGAAATCGGGGTATCCGCACGCCCGGGACAGCCCGACTTCATGGAATCCGAGTTGATCAAGGCGCGAGCCCGAAACCGCGAGCCCGACACCGCCAACCCGACACCGCGAGTCGGAACCGCGAACCGGACACCGCGAGCCCGACACCGCGAGCCCGACCACGGGAGCCCGACACCGCGAGCCCGACAGCGTGAGCGGGTTAGCGGCGGACGACGCGGCGGGGTTTGGCGGCTTTGACCTCGGCGTACCGCTTGAGTTGCCACGAGCGGTAGTCACGCCCCAGCGCGGTGAGCACCAGGTAGCCGATCAGCACCCCGGCGCCGGAGGCGAGCAGGTACAGCCAGAGCTGGGCGAAGAACGTCGGCGCGCCGCCATCGAACGGGTTGTGGCCGATCAGCAGCGGCCCGACCAGGACTGTCAACAGCATCGCGGCCAGCACCACGAGAGCCATGTCGGCCGCCCAGTCCGCCAGTGGCCGGCGACGACCCCAGCGGAAGGCGACCACGGCCAGGGTCAGCCCGATCACCGCGAACATCGCCAACGACACCCGGTCGGCGGCGGTGTCGTCCTCCTCGAAGCCGAACCGGATGATCAGCCGGGCGACCACGTTGACCGCGAACAACGCTGCCACGAGCACCGCGATGTCACGCCACCGTCTGTCCATCACCGGACCTCCTGCCGTACGCCCCGTCGCGGGGCTCATATCCCTGGCTGGAATATCTACCACCCTTACCTGGGTGGCGTCATCAGCCCGAGCGTGGCCGGCGGAGCGAGGATCTGTCGGAAGCCCATCACCGCGAAGGTCATCGCACCGGCCACGATCATGGCCAGGCCGACCCAGTTGTCGCCGGCCAGCAACAGGTCACCCTCGTTGGTACGGATCGCGGCCACCGCCATCAGCGCGAACCATGGCACCGCCGGCAGCGCCACCGCCCACCTGCGGCCGACCGCCTCGTGCGCGAACCAGCTCAGCACGATGTTGGTACCGACGGCGAGGAGCGCCGAGACACCGATCAGCTGCCCGCCGACGCGGACCGTGGCGAGCAGCAACTCCAGCACCCCGCTCAGCACTCCGGCGACCACCACGACGACCGCGCCGGCCAGCCGCAGGCCCAGGTCGAGCAGTCGCGGCGGTGGCCCCGCCGGGGGCGGGGCATCCTCGTCGTCCAGAACCGTCATCGACGCGGGCAGGGTCACCGAAGACCCGCCGCCGCGACCGAGGACCGGTCCGGCGCGGCCCCGACCGACGACCCGTCCGAAGCGGCCCCAACCGACGACCCGCCCGAGGCGACCCCGCCCGAGGCGACCCCGCCCGAGGCGACCCCGCCCGAGGCAACACCGCCCGAAGCGACCCCAACCGAACCGACCCCAACCGAACCGACCCCGACCGACGACTGGTCCGAAGCGCTCTCCTCGGCAAGCCCGGCGAAGAGGTCGTCCTCCCAGCCATACGGCCCGGAACCCGGGCCCTTCTCGCCGACCGCGAGGGTGAAGAACTCCACGCCCATGAACTCGCCGCCGAAGTTGCCGGCGATCGAGTAGAGCCACGAGGTGGCCGGGATCTGGGTGGCGTGCGCCCGCATCGCGGCTTCCTTGGCCGTGTGCTGGTCGGTGCCGTCGATCCGGGCGGCGATCTGGGCGTCCGGGGTGCCGAAGGGCAGGTCGGCGATGTCGGCGATGCCGCCGAACGGGTTGTCGGAGGACTCGGCGAAATGCGCCATGCCGGCCTCCAGGACGCTGAGCGGCAACGCGGTCCAGTACACCTTCAGCGGGGCGCAACCCTCGCCGGCGGCCAGCTCGACAGCGCGCATCGCGACCCGGTGGGCCTGGATGTGGTCGGGGTGGCCGTAGAAGCCGTTCGGGTCGTACGTGATCAGCACCTGCGGGCGTACCTCCCGCATGATCTCCACCAGGTGCCCGGCGGCCTCGTCGAGGTCGGCCTGCCAGAAGGCGCGGGGGTGGTCGTTGGTGGCGAGACCCATCATCCCCGAGTCGCGGTAACGGCCGGCCCCGCCCAGGAAGCGGTGGTCACTGACGCCGAGCGCGGCGCACGCGGCGGCCAGCTCGGCGATCCGGTAACCGCCGAGTTGGTCGGCCTCGGCGGCGGCGAGCTGGGCCAGCGCCGGTACGTGGATCTCGCCCTCCTCACCGAGGGTGCAGGTCACAAGCGTGACGTGGGCCCCGTCGGCGGCGTAGTGGGCCATCGTCGAGCCGGTGCCGATCGACTCGTCGTCGGGGTGCGCGTGGACCAGCAGCAGGCGGCGGTCGGGCAGCATCGTCACGACGGTCACTCTAACCGGCGGTCAGGTCCCGCTGGCGTTGACGCGTCCGCCCAGGTCGGCCACATCACCCCCCGTACCGCTCTACGATTTGGTCTGTGGACTTTCCGGAGCTGGCCGCCCGCACCCGCCGGTTCAGCCACGGCGCGCCGCGCGCTGTCTCCGTGGCCGACGACGGCTCCCGGGTGATCTTCCTACGCTCGGCCGGGCCGGAGGATCCGGCGGACGCGCTCTGGCTGTTGGACGTGGCCACCGCCGAGGAGCGCCTGGTCGCGGACCCGGCGACCCTGCTGGGCGAGGGCGGGGACGTGCGGTCCCTCTCCCCTGGCGAACGCGCGCTGCGTGAGCGGTTACGGCTCAGCGCCGCGGGCATCGGCTCGTACGCGCTGGACGCCGCCGGGCGGATCGCGGTGTTCGCGCTGGCCGGGCGGTTGTTCCGGGCCGATCTGGTGCACGGCGACGTGGTGGAGGTGGCCACCGTCGGCCCGGTGCTGGATCCACGTCCGGACCCGACCGGGCAGCGGCTGGCGTACGTGACCGACGCGGGCGAGGGTGTGCGTCGGGGCGAGCTGCGGGTGATCGAGGCCGACGGCGCCGACACCCTGCTGGCCGGCGAGGACGCCGGGGTGAGCTGGGGGCTGGCCGAGCACATCGCGGCGGAGGAGTTCGGCAGGTTCCGGGGCTACTGGTGGGCGCCGGACGGGCGCTCGGTGCTCGCCGCCCGGGTCGACGAGTCCCGCCTGGACCGCTGGCACCTGCACGACCCGGCCGAGCCGGCCAGTCCGCCGACCGCCGTGGCGTACCCCCGGGCTGGTGGACCGAACGCGGAGGTCAGCCTGCACCTGCTGGACCTCGACGACGGCTGGGTCGACGTGCACTGGGACCGGGAGACCTACCCGTACCTGACCGCGGTGAGCTGGGTCGAGGGCAGCCCGCTGATCACCGTCTTGCGCCGCTCGCAGCAGCACGGGTTGGTGCTCGCGGTGGACCCTCGCACGGGTGAGACGCAGGTGCACGCGGAGCTGGCCGATCCGCGCTGGGTCGAGCCGATCGCCGGCACCCCGGCGCACCTGCCGGACGGCCGGGTGCTGGTCGGCGGGGAGCTGGCACACGACGGGTACGACGCGCGGTGTCTGTTCGCGGACGGCACCCTGCTCACTCCGCCGTCGCTGTACGTACGGCGGGTCGTGGGTCGGCTGCCGGCCAGTTCCGGTCCGGCCGACCTGCTGGTCGAGGCCAGCGACGGTGAGCCGAGCGAGCGGCACCTGTTCCGGGTCCGCACCACAATCGGTGGTGGGGTGGACGCCCGCCGGATCACCACCGACTCGGGTTGGCACACCGCCGCCGTGGGCGGCGACGTGCTGGCCGTCGGGGTCGCGTCACTCGACCACGCGGGCGTGCGGTGGACGGTGCGGCGCGGCGACCAGGAGCTGGCCGAGTTGCGGTCGCTGGCCGCGGCCCCTCCGTATTCTCCGCTGCCGTTGCTGGAGCGGGTGACCGATCGGCGGCTGCCGGCGGCGGTGCTCTACCCGGACCACCACGTGACGGGCCGGCGGCTGCCGGTGCTGTTGGACATCTACGGCGGGCCGGGGCACCAGGAGGTCGTGGCGGCGCGGGCGGCCTGGTTGGAACGGCAGTGGTGGGCCGATGCCGGGTTCGCGGTGGTCACCATCGACAACCGGGGTACGCCGGGAGTGGCACCGTCGTTCGAGAAGGCGATCCACCGGCGGATGGCCGACGTGACCCTGACCGACCAGATCGACGCCCTGACCGCGCTCGCCGGCAAGCACCCCGACCTGGACATGGGGCGGGTGGGGATTCGTGGCTGGTCGTTCGGCGGGTGGCTGGCCGGGTTGGCGGTGTTGCGTCACCCGGAGCTGTTCCGGTGCGGGATCGCGGGCGCGCCGGTGACCGACTGGACGCTGTACGACACCGCGTACACCGAGCGTTATCTGGGGTTGCCGGAGGACGGCATGGACGTCTACGCGCACCACTCACTTGTCGAGTTGGCCGCCGAGCCGGTCACCGGCCCCGACCAGGCCCGCCCGTTGCTGCTGGTGCACGGCCTGGCCGACGACAACGTGGTGGCCGCGCACACGCTCCGGCTCTCCGCGGCCCTGCTGAGCACCGGTCGCCCGCACGCGGTCCTGCCGCTGACCGGCGCCACCCACATGGCCGCGAACGGCACCGCCGAGCGACTGCTCCCCCTGGAACTCGACTTCCTCCGTACCCATCTGCTGTGAAAGCGCTGTTGGATAAGTGATTTCGGCACGTCGGGCACTCTGCCGATGCCATGCTGACCGAAGCGGGACCCGGCACAGAGATCGCCAGGGCGGCACCGCTTTCCCTTCATTCCGAAAGGACTCCACAATGGTGGGCATTGCGCAGAAACCTTCGGTCGCCGCCGTGCAGGAAGGCGAATTTCCGGTCACGCACTTTCGAACGGCGACAGTCAACGGGATCGATATCTTCTATCGGGAGGCCGGACCGGCAGACGGCCCAGCGGTCCTGCTGCTGCACGGATTTCCCACGGCGTCCTCGCAGTTTCGCCATCTGATCCCCCTGCTCGCGGACCGGTACCGGGTGATCGCCCCGGATTTCCCGGGTTTCGGCCACAGCGCCAGTCCGGACCGGTCGTCGTTCGACTACACGTTCGCCAACTTCGCCAACCTCATGGAAGGCCTGCTCGGCCAACTCGGCGTGGATCGCTACGCGCTCTACTGCTTCGACTACGGCGCGCCGACCGGCTACCGGCTGGCCCTCAAGGGCCCCGACCGGGTCAGCGCGCTCATCGTGCAGAACGGCAACGCGTACGAGGAGGGCCTGAGTGCGTTCTGGGATCCGATCAAGGCCTACTGGGCGGAGAAGACCGACGAGCGCCGCCAGGCCATCGCGTTCATCCTCAGCTCCGACACGGTCAAGCAGCAGTACACGGCGGGGGTGCAGGACGTCAGTCGGCTCGACCCCGACCGGTGGGACCACGACGACATGCAGCTCGCTCGCCCCGGCAACGCGGACATCCAGCTGGATCTGTTCTACGACTACGGCAGCAACGTCACGTTGTACCCGGAGTTCCATGCCTTCTTCCGCGACCACCAACCGCCGACGCTGATCGTCTGGGGCAAGAACGACCCGGTCTTCCCGGCCGCTGGCGCCCACCCCTATCGCAAGGACCTGCCGTCGGCCGAGTTCCACCTGCTCGACACCGGCCACTTCCTGCTGGAAGACAAGCTCGACGTCGCCGCGCCGATGATCCGCGACTTCCTCGACCGCTCCATCGGTCGTTCCTGAACGCGGGGACGGCTCGGCCAGCGCCGTCACCCCGGCGGGGACAATGCGACAATGTCAGATTTTACGAAGCCCCTCGGTTACCGCCTGATCACCGGACCCGATGATGCCGAATTCTGCGCCCGCGTCAGCGCGCTTCTCGATCAGGGCTATCGACTGCATGGTTCACCGGCGCTGACCTTCGACGGCGAACGCGTCATCGCCGCGCAAGCGGTGGTGTTGCCGCACCCGGTCGATCCCGAGGCGGCCACGGACGACGCCAGGTAGGGGCGCGGTGGCACCAGCCACTGTCACCAACGCTCCACGAGGTGTTCCCGACCCTGCGGCGGATCGTACGGTTCGGGCCAGTAGTCGATGATCTTGTTAATCAGCCCCTGCTCGGACATCTCGAGCCAGACGCACGCGTCCTGTTGCTCGTCGCCGACGCGGACGTCGAGCAACAGGGCGGCGGAACGGCCATCGGCGACCACCCGTCGCGGCCGGAGGTGCCAATCACCGGGATATTCGGTGTTGAACCGCAGGAAGCCGTCCCTCCCGCGAATGCGCTCCCGGGTCTGTGGCATCTCGTAGACCACATCGTCGCTGAGCAGGGCGGCCAGCCCGGACCAGTCGCGGCGTTCCAGAAGGTCGACGTAGGCGTGCGCGGCCTGCCGGGTCGTCGAGGTGTCGTCCACGACGCGGACCCTAACCTCCACCAACGACAGTCTGGCGAGCCTTCGATGGCCACAACCTTGGGGGGCCATGCCGGAGCCGACGCGGGCGGCCACCCGGAGATGGGACGGCGCTGGCGGTGGACGCGGGCGTCGCCCGCCGCACCGAGCGGCAACGAGAGGTCAGGGGCGAGCGTCGAACTGGGTCCGGGCTTCGAAGACGCGGTCCATGTGTGTCTCCGCCCAGTCCTTGATCGCGACCATGACCGGGAACAGCTCATGGCCGAGCGGGGTGAGCGCGTAGTCGACGCGGACCGGCATCGAGGCAGTGACCGTGCGGGTGACCAGGCCGTCGCGTTCCAGCGTGCGCAGGGTCTGGGTGAGCATCTTCTGACTGACGCCGGCGATGCGGCGGGCGAGTTCGCCATGCCGCTGCGGGCCGCTGGCGAGCGCTGGGATCACCAGGGCGACCCACTTGTCAGTGAGCCTGCTCAACAGCCCGCGGGTCGGGCATTGTTCCAGGAACGCGTCGTAGTCACGTTTGGCCTGGTCGCGGCGCTGCGCCGCAGTCATCGTCGCCATCTTCTTTCTCCTCGGGTTCCCTAGGCACTTTACGGTACCTACTTACTGACAGTTCCGTCGATTCGTACGGTCGTGGTGATCACGAGGTCCCACGAAGGAGTCGGCGATGCGCGCAGTCAGCTATGCACAGTTCGGAGGGCCGGAGGTCCTGCACGTGATCGACGTGCCAGTACCCGAGCCCGGTCCGGGGCAGGTCCGGGTGCGGGTCGCGGCGTCAGTCGTACATCCAGTCGATCTGATGCTCCGCTCCGGTCGGTTTCCGGCCCCGTTGCCGACCGGTCTGCCGTACACGCCGGGCTGGGACGTCGCCGGCAGCATCGACGCGGTCAGCCCGTCGGTCGAGGAGTTCAGGATCGGCGACGAGGTCATCGGCTTCTCGCACTGGCTACGCACCACGGTCGGCACCCACGCGGAGTATGTGGTCCTCGACGCCGCCGGGCTGACCTCCGCGCCCGCCGGCGTCCCCGCCACCGAATCAGCGACCCTGCCGACCAATGGCCTGGCCGCCGCCCAGGCCCTCGACCTGCTCGGGCTCCCCGCGGGCTCGACCGTGCTCGTCACCGGAGCCGCCGGGCAGGTCGGCGGGTTCGTGCTGGCGCTGGCCCGGGCGGCCGGTCTGCACGCCACGGGACTCGCCGGCGCCGACGACCGCGAGTTCGTCGAGTCGCTGGGCGGGGCGTTCCTGTCGCGCGCCGACGATCCGACGGGGACGTTCGACGCGGTCATCGACCTGGCGGTGCTCGGCCCCGGGCTGCTGGACCTCGTCCGGGACGGGGGCGGCTATGTGGCCGCTTCACCTCCACTTCGCCCGGAGTCGGTGCGGGGAATTCGGACCCTCGCACTGGAGGTGCTGCCGGACGGATCCCGGCTGGGTGAGTTGGTCAAACTCGTCACCAGCGGCGACATCCCGCTCCGGGTCGCTGACGTGTACCCCTTCACCGACGCGGCGGCGGCCCACGACCGACTGGCCCGAGGCGGCGTGCGCGGCGGCGTGGTGATCGTCCCCTGATCAGTCGCTCACGGCCCTGCCGATGACCGGCCAGCCGCTCACGGCTGGCCGATCATCAGTCCGAGGGAAGCGACGGCTCGACGTCCTGTCGCGTCAGCGAAAGGAGTCGATGGTGCGCGCGGCCCAGGCGGCGAAGGGGCGTGGCGGTCGGCCCAGGACCTCCGACACGTCCGGGCTGATCCGCTGCTCCCGTGCGGTCGGCGCACCGATGATCGCCAGCGTTCCCTCGACCACCGGTGGTGGCATGAATCGCAGCAGCTGTTCGCGGGCCTCGTCGGGCGTCTGCTCGACGAAACTGATCGGTTCGCCGAGCGCGGTAGCGAGATCGGCAACCCGTTCACGTGGCGTGCTCAGCGTCGGACCGGTCAGCTCATACGTGCGACCGACGTGGGCGCCGTCGCGGAGGGCGACAGCCGCCACCTCGGCGATGTCGTCCGGATCGATCACCGGCAGACCGACCTCGCCAAACGGTGCGGCCACCATTCGTCCATCGCGGACTGATTCGGCCCAACCGAGGGCGTTGGAGGCGAAGCCGCCGGGGCGCAGGATCGTCCAGTCGAGGCCGGAGCGGCGTACCTGCTCCTCGATGGCGCGCAGGGGCGCGTGCGACGCCGTCCCGGGCCTGGTGCCGACCGCCTGCGAGGATTGCAGCACGATGCGCTTCACGCCGGCGTCCGTGGTCACCCGCAGGATCTCGGGCACGTCGAGATGCGCTCCGGCGCCCTCCACGAGCAGGAACAACGCCTCGGCGCCAGCGAGCGCCGGCCGCAGGCTCTCCGGCCGCTCCAGGTCCGCGCGATGGTGGCGAACCCCGTCCGGTACGACGACCGGGCGTCGCGCGCGGGACACCGCCGTCGCCGCGGCACCCGACGCGGCGAGGATGGACAAGAGCGTCCGACCGACATTCCCGGTGGCGCCTGTCACGACGAACATGTCTGAACCTCCAAGTCGACCGCGCCGTCCACGCGGTTGGAGGAGACGTTAGTAGCGCCGATATAGTAGGTACCTAGAGGATAGTAACGGCTCTATGACGGAGGCCACATGCAACGGTCAGCCAACCCCGAGCTGGCGTGCCCGGTCGCGCCGGTCGTCGACATCGTGTTCAGTCGATGGACCACGCCCATTCTGTGGGCCCTGCACGAGTACGGGCGGCAGCGCTTCGTGGAGCTGGAGCGCCGACTGACAAGCATCACACCGAAGGTGCTCACGCAACGGCTACGCCAACTCGAACGCGACGGGCTCGTGGCACGCACCTACTACGCCGAGATGCCACCCCGGGTCGAATACGAGATCACCGAGCTGGGCGCCAGCCTCGGTCCGCTCTTCGCGCACCTGACCACCTGGGCCGACGCCCACCTCGGCGAGGTGGAGCGCGCACGGCACGCCTACGACGCCGGCCGATGAGGCACCACGATCGGGTGCACGAGCTGCCGCCGGTGAGCGATCAGTGCGGGAATGCGCGAGGGATGCGGGCGTCGAGGAATTCGTCACGGAACGCTTGGATGCGTGTGATGACCTGCCGCCTGCCCACGGTGTTCTCGATGCGGTCGAGGTACAGGCACCGGGCGGCCAGCTTGTCGAGATCCACGGTGAAGTAGATCGCCATCAGCGGGTTGACGAAGAGGTCGCCGCTGCCGGTACGCCTGGTGAATCGGACGTCCCCGAAAGCGCCGCTGGTCGCGGCGGCGATCTGCCCTTGGACGATGCTGGGCCGCTGCGGGGTGGCGGCCTGGGCGTCAGCGACGGCAGCGCGGTAGAGCTCCGCCTCCTGGCTGGAACCGGGAATGGACAGAGCGCCGAGGTACCCACCGTCGCGGTCGAGCGCGGCGAGGTTCTCCAGCACCTGTACGTGATTGACGCCGTCGTACGCGTCGATGCCGAAGCCGAGACTGGTCACCAGCTTGACCGGTACGTCCAGCTCGGCCACGGCGGCCAGGCTGGTGATGTCCTCCACCGGGGTGCCGAGATCGCTCTCGTCGCCCCGCAACAGGACATCGGTGCCGCCGTCGACCAGGACCACCGCGTCGATGGCGAGGTGGTCCACCAGGTGCCGGTACGCCGCCCGCAGTGGCTGGACACCGAGCGGCGGAAACGCGTACACCGTCGACGGCAGTTGCTGAGCCGCCAGCCATCGGGCGAGGGTTCGTTCGGGGAAGTACCAGTCGGGGCTCGCGGTATCCGGCTGTACGGCTGCCACATGTTCGGCTACCCACGCGTCCCGGTCGATCAACTCGAGCTCCGAGAAGGAGAGGCTGGCCAGGTGCACCTGCGCGCCGGCGCGCCACAAGGCGAACGCCAGGGGCAGTCCCGCGTACACGTCGAAGCCCCCACCCGCTCCGGCGATCAGGATGCTCCGCGCCGGGGCCAGCGCGGCAAACAGTGGCGGAACGGCCAGCGAGAACGCACCGGAGTCGGCCGACAGCGCGGCAGGGGTGATCACCGCACAATGATCACCGACGGCGGAGGCGTACCTCAACTTCTCTCCCGACAGGAGCCGTCCTTGGTGACTACCCGACCTCGAATCGACCGCGTTCTGGTCAGACGGCTGATCGTGACGCAGTTCCCACAGTGGGCCGGGCTGCCGCTGCACCTGGTCGAGCCGGGCGGGTCCGACCACGTCATCCATCGGCTCGGCGAGGCATTCGTGATCCGGTTGCCCCGGCACGCTGGCGCCGTCAGTCAGGCCGAGAAGGAGTATCGGTGGCTGCCCCGCTTGGCCCCGCACCTTCCGCTGGCCATCCCGCAACCGGGTGGCCGCACAGACCACCCGGCAGATCGGGGACGCGCTCATCGGTTGATGGGTTCGCAGCCGATCACACCGCACGTGATACGGCCGACGGGGCGCTCCGGGGCAGTCAGGTCGCGGCTGAGGTCGGTAGGGTGCCGTCGATGGGGTGCCGGCCATTCCCCGGATGAAATCCTCCGCACGCTCAAGTGACATTTATCGACTCAGAGGAAGCCCGGCATGAGTAGCCCACGCGAAACCTTCCTCCGGCTGGTGAACGGCGTCTGCGACGGTCCGTACGACGACCTGGCTGACCTTTACGCCGAACAGACCCACGTCACGCATCCGTTCCACCCGCTCAACCCGCCTCCGCTGCGCAGCCGCGCTGAGCTGCACGAGCACTTCACCGCGCCGCCCCCGGTCGCCCGGACGCTGAACCGTAAGCCGGTCGACGTGACGATTCATGAAACCGCCGACCCGGAGGTGATCGTCGCCGAGTTCGCCTATCAGGGGCGGGTCAACGAGACGGGTGAGGCGTTCACGGTGCCGTGCGTCTTCGTGATGCGCATCCGCGACGGGCTCATCATCGAGTCGCGCGACTACATCGACCACATCTCCAGCGCGCGGGCCTGGGGTCAACTCGACAGTCTGCTGACCGCGCTTCGTCCGCAGGAGAGCACCACAGTCGAAGGCGCAGCCCAGCCCTGATCCGGCCGGCTACGGCGTCCAGTCGCGCCGGAGCAGACCGTAGATCACCATGTCTTTGAAGCCGTCGCCGTCGTACTCGCGCTCCCGCTGGGTGCCTTCGTGCGTGAAGCCGCAGGTCTCCGCGGTCCGCCGCATGGCGGTGTTGCTGGCCAGCGTCTCCAGTTCCAGACGGCGGAGGTTGCGGTTGCGGAAGCCGTACCGGCAGAGCAGCCGGATCACCTCCGCCCCGTACCCCTGGCCACGGGCCTCGGCTACCAGCGAGATGCCGAGGTGGCCGTACTGATTGAACGGGTTGATCCCCCACAGCGCGCCGCCACCGAGGAACGTGCCGTCGGCCGTGGTTTCGGCAAGCAGCGACACCGGGGCCTGACCGTCGGGCGGCTCGGTGACCTGCTTCTCCAGTCGCGCCCGGACCTGGCCGACGTGGCGCGGCAGGAACGGCTCGCCGTCGGTGATCAGGTGCAACTCGGGATCGCCGTACAGGCGGAGCATGTTCGGCGCGTCGTCTGGCGTGGGCGGGCGCAGTCGGACCCGGTCGGTGGCGAACATGCCGCGACGCTAACAGCCGGCCTGGAGATCCACGACCGGGTATACCTGCTCACAGCACCCCGAGGCCGATGGCGAGTTGGGTGATCATCGGCGGGGCATCCGAGTCGCGGGCGACCTGGGCCACCACGTCCCGGGCGGCTGGCCGGTGGCGGATCTCGGCGGGCGCGATGCTCTCAGCCCGCAACAGGACCCGGGCAGCGTTGGCGGGGTCGTCCGTCTGAAGGTAGGCACGTGCCGCGTCGATCAGATGCGCGGCCCGGTGCTCGATCGGCAGCCATCGCCACCCGTCCCGCCCGATCGCCTCCTCGTGCCGGGCGACTGCCTGCGGCCCGTCGCCCAACTCCACGGCGGCGGCAACCCGCGCCAGCTCGACGGCCGTCGGCCCGAACGCCGTCCAGCAGTGATCATGTCCGTCGCCCACCTGGGCGGCCAGCCTGGCAGCCTCGTCCAGCAGCTCACCGGCCGCCCGGTCGTCACCCGCCCTGGCCGCGATCAGGGCGGCCTGCACCAGCAGCGACCCGCGCAGCGACGCTCCCTCCGGCGTGCCGGGGGCGATCTGGTCCGCGGCAGCCAGCAGCACCGGCCTGGCCCGCGCTGACGCCCGCAGCGCCTGACCGAGTTGCACCGCCGCGCAGCCCAGCAACACCCGGTCGCCGGCGGCGGCCGACATCGCCCGGTCGGCGGCCAACCAGGCCAGGCTCCCCTCGCCCAGCTTGACCAGCAACGCCGCCGTCACCCGATACACCTCCACAATCCCCACCCGTCCGGCCGCGGGGTCCTGGACGTGGGCGCGGTGCACCTCGGTCGCCACCGTGGGCAGCAGCTCGACCAGACGCGGATACCGGGCGTACTGATAGGTCATCCACACCTGCCGCACCTCCCCAGCCAACCGATCGGGCGACAGCACCTGCCGGTCCGTCGGGCAACCAAAGGCCATCGGGTACGCCGACAGTGCCGCCCGAATTCGCGCCACGCCCTCGTCAGACTCGGCCACCCCAGCGGGCTGCACATCACGACCAAGCAGCGACGCGACGTCGACCCGCAACACCGCCGCGATCTCCCGGATCGTCGACACCCGTTCCAGGGACCGAACCCCACGCTCGACCTTGTCCACCCAGCTCTTCGACTTGCCCAACCGATCCGCGAACGACTGCTGCGACAGCCTTCGCCGCACCCGCAGGTACGCGACCCGCCGACCGATCGGCACGGGATCACGGCTCACCACGCCACCGCCGATCCGGCACCGCCCGAGTCGTCTCCTCCACCGGGATCCGTTCCGCCTCGGCCTGCGCGAGCAACCGGCGTTTGGCCTCATCCCGTTCATCGGCGTCGACTTGCTCGCCACGGCTCTGTGGCAATGCCGGCTCCGTGCTATCCACCTGCGACCTCCCTGGGAGGCGCGGCTGCGGTGCCCTGAAGAGGACTACCGCCGCCGCGCTCGCTGAGGGGTACGGATCGCAGCAGGACCGATGGAAACATCCACTCGTCGATCGCACCCTGTAGCCACATGCTCACTTGGCGAGAGAGCGACGGCCAGGTACACGACAGACCAGGACAAACGGAATTGGGGGAAGGTCGTACGTCCCGGGCGACTACGCGCCGACCAGAGAGGCCAGTTCGGCAAGTTCCTTGGACATCGCCCGCCGACGCCGCTCGGAGATCGACTGGACGATGTCGCGGGCATACCGTTGCTGTCGCAGCCAGGCAGGCGCCTGGTCTCGCAGTTCAAGCAACACGCCGGTGGCTTCAGCGTAGGCGCCGGTCTGCGCGTGCGAGAACGCAACGTCCAGACGGTGCCGCTGCCGCGACGACGGAGTCACCTGCGGAGACCGATGAACCTGCTGCGCCAAGGCCAGTGCCTCGTCGGGGCGGCCGGCGATCACCGCCGACTCCACCCGCATCAGATGAACGCCCTCAACCGAATAGTCATTGCCCGTGACATCGGCGTCCGGATTCGGGCGGCCGCCGAGCCGATGCGCGCCGGCCGCCGCCAGGTCGAGCATGTCCCGCGCGTCATCGTGCCGAGCATCCCGGACAGCGGCCGACGCTCCCTTGATCAGCAGGAAGCCCCATGCGGCAAGGTCGGCCGGGGACGCCGTGGACAGCTTCGGCTCCACCTGGTCAGCAGTCCGCACCGCGAGGGTTTCCGCTTCACCAAAACGTGCCTGCCGCAACAGCAGCCAGCACATCGGCGCGACCGCAGCGGCACCCACCATCTGGTCACCACTACGCCGTGCGTGGTCGAGGGCTGCGGTGAGGGCGACGTGCGCGAGGTCAGCGCGGCGAAGTTGGATAAGCAGCCGACCAGCCAACTGGTGAGCCCGCGATGCCAGTGCGTGCGCGACCAACCGCTCATCACCATCAGCGACTTCGACAAAGGTCAGAGCCTCGTCGAGCAGGCCGGGAATCAGCGCAAGGGCGGCTGCATAGTCATTGGCGTGGTAGATCGTGTTCGCTGCTCGGATCGAACCGCGCACGTCAGCAGAGGTCGGCGGCCCGACCTCGGGATGGTCGACCACCGAACGGCCGTCAAGGCCGGACACCGGGGTCAGGGCACGACGAACATCAACAAGACCGAGCGGCTCGGCATCGGGCTCTCGCATCGCCTGGGCCTGCGCCGCTGAACCCATCAGCGCAGACGTGGGCACACCCAGAGCAGTGGCCAACTTGTTGAGGGTCGACATGCGGGCGCTGGTCCGCTCGTTCTGCTCCAACTTGCGGATCGTCTCGACGCTCACGCTCGCGCGCTCTGCCAATCGCTCCTGGGTGAGGGTTGACTCAGTCCGCAGCTTGCGCAGATGATCACCGATGGTCGAATGCATCGCAGCCTCCCAGGTAGCGGGGTGAGCCCCTTCCCTGCCGGCCGTCCGACGGGCCACCACTTCGGACGGTACACCGAACCAGGCCGATAGCAATGCCACAGTGCATTCGGACCGAAGCTGTGGTGAAGGACTGAGGCAGCGGGGGGCCACGCGTGAGAACTCGTCGGTAGGGTGACCTTCTCATTGCCATCGAAACCGCCGGTTACCCCACCCACTACTGTCGACAGCGCTTGATGGCATTCGGATACGCGTATACAACTTGAGTTCGAGTGCGCGGGCGCCGTCGCGCGAGACACAGGGTGAGCGATTCGCAACTTGCACGAGGAGTCAGCTCTGGGGCTGCCAACTCCCGCACCCAGGCCTCGTCGCGTCGACTTCCCCTCATTGGTTAGTGTTGTGGCAGCCCAGGATGAGGGAACGTGTTGATCAACGCAGCAGACGCAGCACTCGACAAGATCGACCAATCTGTGCAGCCCAGTGCAGCTGACTACCAGCGTTTTCAAGCCAAGGCCGATGAGGTAGCCGACGTGCTGGTGCGTAGTGGCGTATGCGCCGAGTGCAGATTGGTCGGATCCGTCGCTCGCGCAACCGCTCTCAGCAGCCACTCCGATGTCGATCTACTGGCGATCCTGGAAACCGCTGAGCAATCCCACCTTGAACCGCGTCAAGGGATCGCGGATCTGGCCGCTGCCCTGACAGCAGCCAGCATCATGGTAGAACCGGATGAATTCGTAGCCTCAGCAAAATTCGCGCGCCCGCCAGCGGTTGACGTCATGCCCGCGATTCGCTATGGCAGACAGAATGGTTACCTCATTCCAGCGGGTCGCAACAATGAATGGCAAACCTTTTTTCCCACAAGATTGAAAACGCTAACGGAACGTTCGATTCTCAGGCTCGGTGCGCGTTTCGTAACCGTGGTGCGATTATTGAAGCTATGGAATATCTCGCGTGAGGCGAGACTTGAGTCTTCCGACCTTGAAGAGTTGGCCAGCCTCGCGCTCGAAGACCTTCACACCGTTCCGCCATATTCCCGGTGCCTAGCGCAAATTCTCTCCCTTTGTGCCAGCTGGGTCGGCGGCGATATGGATACAGAAAATCGGATGGGTCGACCTCCCCCCTCCAGGGTACGAGATGCCCGCACACTCGAAATCATAAAAGAGTCAACCGCAATCGCGCTTGCAATGCCGCAGACCTCACGCAAAGATGCAGCCTCAGGCCTCGTAGAGGAGTTCTTCGGTGGCAAACTCGCCGGACGTGCCTACTGAGCTAGCCGCTATCGCGCACGAACAACTAAAGGCTGCATCTCAAGCATATTCATGTAGTCGGCGGCTACAGGTCGTGACGCTAATCGTGACGTTAATTGCCGTACTCATGCCTCGGCTGTCCTATTTCGCCGCGATTGTCGCCTTCCTGTGCCAGATCGCAACCTTCTACTTACGGCACCAAGGTCAGCAGAAACAAGGCGTGGGAGACGAAATTCGACGGCGGGCGATGCTGCTCGACGCGCTTGAGCCCTTTGACCAAGCTTTCGACCTGACGGAACTTCTTCGCAAGGCCGGCACCGAGATCCGGAATCGCGCCGCCGACAGTGTGGAGTCGGACTACTTCGCGAGCAAGGCCGCAGATGGCCTTGTTCGACTTCGGGACCATTTAAGAGAGAATGCATTTTGGAATCGGTGCCTCTATCATGAATGCGCCCAGAGCGGCACGCACCTACTGACTATCGTAATGTCGTCGGCGACACTTGTCTTCTTATTCGCACTGGCGATCGTCCCATCGAGCACCACAGCGAACCTTACTCGCGTCTTCATTGCCCTCATGGGTTTTTTCGTTGCATACGCGCTTCTGGCCGACGTCACTTCGTGGAAATCTGCTTCCCGTGCGATCGAGTCGATCGATCGTCGGCTTGATTCCATCAAGAGTCTGTCAGAGACGGAGTTGAGAAGTTTTGCACTCGGAGAACTGCTCGCGATATTTTCCGAGTACACCGTCGCCACGTCGAAAGTTCCACCCATCCCGGAACGCACCTACACGAAGCATCGTGAACGTTTGAACACCTTGTGGCGGGGACGCGAAAACGGCTTGAAGACCTCGCTCCTCGGGCCTGCCGCACCGGCGGGGAAAGGGGAGACTTTGAATGGTTGAGTGTCGTATCTTTCCTGACTGACTGGCGGACTGCTGTCTGGAAGCTCTGAAACTTATCGTCGCCAATGCGCGACACACAAGCTAACGGGTGTCCGCTGGTCGCGCGTGCCGTCCGCTATCGAGTCAGGGGCCGGTACGCCTCGTACACCTCACGGAACGCTGCCGCTTCCGCCGTTCCGGTGCGTTCGACCTTCCGGAGCACCTCCCGCGCCCGCCACCAGTTCGAGGACACCACCCGCCCCGACCGGACCGCGTCGGCGGCCACGACGCCGGCCTCATCCGGCTGGTCGGAAGCCAACAGCGCCATGGCGAGATCGAGACGGGCGGAAGCAGAGCGCCGTGGCCGCTCCCCGCCATCGCCGCGCGGGTCCAACTCCGCCAAGACGGTCCGGGCGACCTGCTCGGCGGCCGGGTCGCCCGCCCACGACAGCGTGGTCGCCGTGTACGCCAATGCCTTCGTCGGGTCGTACCGGTAGTGGTGCTCGGCCCGCTCCGGCACCGGCAGGTTCGCCGTCAACCGGTCCAAACGATCAAGCGCCTCACGGGTCCGCCGAACGTCGGCCAACCGCGCCCACACCCGCGCCTCCTGGGCGGTCGCCTGGATGTACGCCGAACCACCCCGCGGCGCCACCCGCTGCGCCTGCCGCGACAGGTCCATCGCCCGCCGGTAGTCGCCCTGGGTGAGCGAGTCCCACGCCTGCGTCTCCAGACACCACGCCTGAATCTCCTGATGCTCGGCATGCTCGGCAAGAGCCATTGCCGTACGCAGATGAGCGCCCGCCGCAGGCTGTTGTAGCAAGTCGATGTGGACCGTCGCCCGCAGCACCGTCAGCCAGCCACCGGCGACGACGAGCCGTCGGCGCTGCGCAAGTGTCCCGCGACCGTCGAGCAGCCGCCCCACATAGGCCAACTGGCGACGCACGAGTGGCAGCAGGTCATCCGGCCGCACGAGCGCGTACGCGCTCGCCAGGTCGTCCACACCTGCCTCGATCCGAGCGAGCGTGTCGGCGCTGACATCGCTGACCCGCACCCGAGCCAGCAACTCCCCGGCCTCGGTGTCGTGGTCGACGGGCTCGTCCACCAGACGGGCGAGCGTCCCGCCGGCCCGCAACACGTCGTCGAGGTGCCTCGCCGTCTCCGGGGTGGGGGCCTTCGCACCGGTCTCCAGATCGTGCAGGTGGCTCTTGCCCCGATGCGCGAGCTGGCCGAGCGCCCGCAGAGACAGCCCTTTGCTGGTACGTAGCGCGCGAGGCTGGGCACCGAAGCGCGGATCGACCTGCGACACGATGACGCCCCCAATCGAGAGGCAGGACAGTCAGACCGGATCCGCGGACCACTGCTACGGACAGTACATCGAGCAAACACGGCACCCATGCGGGCTGGACGCTCTCGTTGCCGCCGCCGCATGGACAGTCGTCCGCGGGATGCTTCGACGTCCAAGGCCCCGGGAAGAATGGCCCTGGTCGCCCGAGCACTGCGCCACCACAGAGCACCACCAGCAGCCAGCCGGCGAGCAGGCGCGCCGACACGGCCATCCTGGCCTGGTTCCCGGGACCGAGTCGGCGGTGTTCGTACAGCCGGGCGGCAACTACCGCCAGCACAGCCACCACATCAGCAGAATCGGCCCCACCGTGAACATCATCAGCCGCACCGATGATCATGCCAGCGCGTTACGAGCTGAGTCAGACGCCGACTCTCGGGGTCCCCCACAGAGACAGGCAGAACGGATGCCCGGCCGGGTCGGCGTACACGTAGCAGTGGTCCGCGTTGGGCTGATGCTCGAATCGGGTAGCACCGGCCGCCAGCACACGCGCTCCGGTCGCCTCCAGGTCGTCGACGAAGAACTCGAGGTGCATCTGCATCCCCACCTCGCCATCCGGCCAGGTGGGTGTCCGGTAGTCGTCGACCTGCTGGAACCCGATGTCACCGTTCGGCCCTTCGACGAGCGCCCAGCACTCGTCACCATTCGCGACCCCGCCGGTGATCTCGGCGTAGAACCGTGCGAGCGCGATGGCGTCGGGCGCGTTGACGGTCGTCAGGCTGAGCCTGATCAGGTCCGACATCAGCCGATCCCAATCCGCTGGTACGTCGGCGTGAGTTCTTCCCAACGTTCCTTCCAGTCGGGCGCTTGGGCGTCGGAACCCCAGCCCTCGGGGTGGACCGGGCCGTCGACCTCCAGCGACCGACCGAGATCCTCCAGGTGGACCCGCCAACCAGAGGCGTGGAACGGGAGACTCCCAATCGGCAGGCCGCGCTCCTCAACCAGCAGCCGGGTCTTGGAGCCCTCCTCGGTCAGCCACGCCTCGATCTGCCCCTCGTCGTCCGTACCCGGCTTCGTCGTCAGCAGCAGGTGGTGGGGCGCGTCGCACACCTCGATGCGCGCCGGACCGGTCCAGCTGCTCGTGAAGACTGCCTGGATCGTGCCGCCGACCCGCATGTCGCCGTCGACCCGGGCCATCCAGCGGGCCAGCCGCTCGGGCGTCGTACACGCCTGCCAGAGGTCGCCGATATCCGTGTCGTAAAGGTTCTCGACCCGGACTGCTCCGCGGGTCTCGTCGAGCTTTCGCATCGTCGCGGTCGTCGTCATCGTCGCGCCTTCTTTCCTCGTGCGACCTCGGTATGAAGAGCGTCGAGCCGGTTCTCCCAGAGCCGGCGGTACTCTCCCAGCCACTCGTCGACCTCGACGAGCGCCTCCGGGCGGAGCGTGTAGATCCGGCGTTGCGCGTCCTGGCGTACGTCGACCAGCCCGGCTTCCCGCAGAACCCGGAGATGCCGGGAGACGCCCGGGCGGGCGATCGGGAGAGCCTCGGCCAGCTCTCCCGCACTCGCCGGGCGCTCGCGGAGAATATCGAGAACCGTGCGTCGACTCTCGTCTGCCAGCGCATGCAACACGGCGTCCATGGCGTCAATGTAACCCGCCGGGTACGTACCCACAAGGTTACGTTCAATCCGTGAAGGGGTGTCTCGTCGTGTCCAGCAGAGACAGAAGGGTCCCCTCCCGACGACGCTGTCGGGAGGGGACCCTTGCCTGCGGTGCGGGTTACGGCTTGACGTACGCGTTCACGAACGACGGGTAGCCGAAGACGCTGGAGATGAAGATCCCGCCGGCCTTGGAGCCGTGCACGTTGTAGGCCACGTCGACGAAGAGCGGCACCACCGGCGCGTGCTCCTTCATGATCCGCTCGTCGAGCTTGGCCCACTCCGGGCCCTGGTCGGCGGCGGGCATGGCCTGGATGCGGTCCATCTCGGTGTTGATCGTCGGGTCGTTGAAGTAGGACTGGTTGCTGTTGCCCTCGGCCTTGATGGTGCGGCCGTCGTAGAGCACCGGCAGGATCGACGCCCCGCTCGGCCAGTCCGCCGCCCAGTTACCGATGTACAGGTCCCAGGGGTTGTCCTTCTTCTTGATCTCGTCGAGCTTCGCGTCGTCGGAGATGTTCCGCAGCGTGATCTTGAAGCCGGCGCGCTCCAGGTTGGCCTTGAGCTGCGCGCCCTGCTGCTGCTCGGTCGAGTTGTCGGCGACACCGAGGACCAGCTCCGGCGTCTTGCCGCCGAGCAGCTCCTTTGCCTTGTCGACGTTGCCGTTGGCACCCGCCGGGTACGCGTCGTACGCCTTGTAGCCGATGGTGGCCGACGGCATCAGCGTGGTCAGCGGCGCGGCGACGGTCTGTCCGCCCATCGCCTTGATGAAGCCCTCGCGGTCGATGGCGTAGTTGAGCGCCTGGCGGACCTTCAGGTCGGTGACCCGCTGGTTGTTGATGACGAGCTGGTTGGCGCTCGGGGTCGGCGAGAGGATCGTCCGGGACTTGAGCGCGGCGTCCCCGGCCACCTTGGCGACAAGCGAGGCGGGCACGGTGTTGAAGGCGAGCGCGCTCTGGTCGGCGCCGTTGTCGGCGATCACCCGGTTGTTGGCCGCGTCCGCGGTCGGGCCGAAGCTCCACACGATCTGGTCCGGGTACTGGTGCCGGACCGCGTCGGTCTTCGGGTCCCAGTTGGGGTTGCGGTCCAGGGTGAGCTGCACGCCGACCTGGTTCTTGGCGACCTTGTACGGGCCGGACGAGAACGGCTGCTTGTCCAGGTCGACGCCTGTGTCCTTGTCGGCGGGCAGCGGCGCGGTGGTCGGCAGCGAGACCGCGAACGGCAGGTCACAGCGGGGCTTGGCGAACTCGAAGCGCAGCGTCTTGGCGTCCGGCGTGCTCAGGCCGGGCGGCAGCGACGTCTTGTTCTTCTTGAAGTCCCACTTGGTGTCGAACTGCGGGGTGTCGGCCAGCCACTCCTGGATGTAGGTGGGGCCGCCGGAGAGGTCCGGGTCGAAGGACCTGGCGATGCCGTACGCGATCTCCTTGGCGGTGATCGGTCGGCCGTCCTCGAACTTCACCCCGTCCTTGACGGTGAATTCCCAGACCTTGCAGTCGTTGTTGACGTTCTTGCCCGGCGTCTCGGCCAGGTCGCCGACGAGGACCAGGCCGCCCTTGCCGTCGTCCTTCCAGGTGGTCAGGTAACGGGCGAAGAGCGGGTTGGTCATCAGACCGGCGAACGAGTACGTCCGCTGCGGGTCCAGGTGGGAGATCGGCGACTCCCGGATGATGGTGAAGGTGCCGCCCTTCGCGGCGCCGCTCACCTCGGCCGCCGGCCCCTGCGAGTCCTTGGGGTCGGTCGCGATGACCCCGGTCTGCTGCCGGTCGGTGTCCACGGTGGTGCCCTCGCCCGTGTTCTTCGAGCACGCACCCAATGCCACCACCAGAGCGATCGCGCCGCCCGCGGCGGCCACCACGCGTGGTCTCATGAATACCCCCTTCACCATGTGCCGTGCGTTTCGTCGGGGCGAGAACCGCCGACGTCCCGAGGATCGTAAGGAAGAAAAACTACAAGTTGTGTAACAGTTGTCGATAAATTTCGCCAGCAGCCACGCCCTGGACAGCGCCCTGGGCAGCGGCCGGGTCAGCGCAGCCGCACCCGGGGGTCGATGGCCGCGTAGAGCAGGTCCACGAGCACGTTCGCCAGCACCACGAAGACGGCCGCGATCAGCACGGTGGCCATGATGGTGGGCAGGTCGCCCGAGCGCACCGCGTCCACCGCCGTACGCCCCAACCCCTGGATGCCGAACGTCGTCTCGGTGATCACCGTGCCACCCAGCGCCCCGCCCACGTCCAGCCCCGCGATTGTCACCACCGGGGTGATCGCCGCGCGCAGCGCGTGCCTGCCGTACACAGTGGGTTTGGCCAGGCCCTTGGCCCGCGCGGTGCGGACGAAGTCCTCCGAGAGCGTCTCCAACATCTGCGCCCGGGACAGCCGGGCGTAGATGGCCGAGAAGAGGAAGGCCAGCGCCACCCAGGCGAGCACCAACCCGCTGGCCCACTTCGCGGGGTTGTCGAATATCGAGGTGTAGCTGGGCACGGGCAGCAGCCGCAGGTTGTAGACGAAGACCAGCAACAGCACCGCGCCCACGAAGTAGAGCTGCAACGAGGCGCCGGTCAGCGAGAAGCCGATGGCCAGGCGGTCCAGCCAGGTGCCGCGCCGCAACGCGGAGACCATGCCGAGGCCGACCCCGAGCAGCAGCCAGAGGATCGCCGCCGGGATCACGATGCTCAGCGTCACCGGCAGCACCCGGGCGATGGTGTCCGAGACGGCCTCGTTGGTGACGTACGACCAGCCCAGGCAGGGCGCGTCACACCTGCCACCCTGGGCGCTGCCCAGGTCCCGACCGGTGACGATGCCCTTCATGTAACCGGCGTACTGGCTGATCAGGGGGTCGTTCAGGCCAAGGTCGTCGCGGACCCGCTCCAGCCGCTCCGGGTTGCAGTTCTTCGAGCAGATGCTGCTGACCGGGTCGCGCGGCAGGGCGAAGAACATCAGGAAGGTCAGCACGCTCACCGCGAACAGGGTCAGCGTGGCGGAGAAGAGCCGCTTGATCAGGAACCGTGACATGAGCCCACCCCTACCGGGACGACTTCGGGTCGAGCGCGTCCCGCAACGCGTCGCCGAAGAGGTTGAAGGCGAACACCAGCGCGAAGATCATGATGCCCGGGAAGAACACGTAGGCCGGGTCGGTCTGGAGGAAGTCCAGACTGTCGTAGATCATCCGGCCGAAGCTCGGCGTCTCGTCGCTGAGACCGACACCGATGAACGACAGCGCGGCCTCGCTGGTGATGAACTGCGGCACCGCCAGGGAGAACGACACCAGGATCGGCGCCCAGATGTTCGGCAGCAGTTGCCGGAAGAGCATGTGCCCCAGCCCGGCCCCGCTGGCCCGGGCCGCCTCCACGAACTCCCGCTCGCGCAGCGCGATCACCTGCCCGCGGACCAGCCGGGCCGTGCTGGTCCACCCGAAGATGGCGAACACCGCGATCAGCACGCCGATCCCGAAGGCGGACGACACCTGCCCCCGCTCACCGTAGAAGCGCAGCGTGACAGTGGGGGTGAGCGCCAGCGCGATGATCAGGAAGGGCATGGCCAGGGTCAGGTCCGTGATCCAGTTGATCACCGCGTCGAGCCAGCCGCCGAGGTAGCCGGCGAGCGCGCCCAGCACGACCCCGATCGTCGCGGTGATCAGCGCCGCCGCGAACGCGACGAACAGCGACGTCCGCAACCCGTAGATCAACCGGATGAAGATGTCCCGACCCAGGTTCGGTTCCAGGCCGAACCAGTGGTCCCCGGTGACGCCGCCGGCGTAGCCCAGCGGCATGCCGAAGCCGTCCAGCAGGTTCTGGAACTGCGTCCGCGGCCCGACGCCGTAGGCCATCTCGATCAGCGGGGCGGCCAACCCCAACAGCAGGAAGAAGACCAGGAGTACGCCGCTGACCACGGCCGTCCGGTCGCGACGCAGTCGCATCCAGGCGAGCTGACCGGGTGAGCGGCCGACGACGCCCTTCACGGCGGGCGTGTTCGCGTCCGGGTCGGACTCGATCTCGGCCAGCGCCACACCCTCCACCGGGGACAGGCTCACGGCGACACCTCCTCGACGTTCGCTTCGGCCCCGCGCCCCGCCGGCTCGGCGGCGACCACGGCGGCGTCCGCCGCCAGGCCGGCGCTGGCTGGTTCGGGAGCCGTGCTGGCGGCTCCCCCTTCGGGGCCCGTGCTGGCCGCTTCCCCCTCAGGGAAGTGACACGCGGTGGCCTGCCGGCCGCCGTCGCGCGGGACCAGCGCCGGCTCCTCGCTCGCGCAGATGTCCTGCGCCTTCCAACAGCGGGTCCGGAAGCGGCAGCCCGACGGTGGATCGAGCGGGGTGGGCACGTCACCGGTCAGCCGGATCCGGCCCGCCGGCCCGAGCTGGGTGACGTCCGGGATCGCCGAGAGCAACGCCCGGGTGTACGGGTGCTGGGGGCGTTCGTAGATGTCCGCCCGGTCGCCGATCTCCACGATCCGACCCAGGTACATGACCGCGACCCGTTGGCTGAAGTGCCGGATCACGGCCAGGTCGTGCGCGATGAACACGAATGCCAGGCCCAGCTCCCGTTGCAGGTCACGCAGCAGGTTGACCACCTGCGCCTGGATCGAGACGTCAAGCGCACTCACCGGCTCGTCGGCGACGATCAGCTTGGGCCGCAGCGCCAGCGCGCGGGCGATGCCGATGCGCTGACGTTGACCGCCGGAGAACTCGTGCGGGTACCTGTTGTAGTGCTCCGGGTTCAACCCGACCAGTTCCAGCAGCTCCCGCACCCGGGCCTTGATCCCACCCGGCGGCTTGATCCCGTTGACCTGCAACGGCATCGCCACGATCCGGCCGACGGTGTGCCGGGGGTTCAACGAGGCGTACGGGTCCTGGAAGATGATCTGGAGTTCCTGGCGCAGCGGGCGCAACTCCCGCCGGCCGGCGTGGGTGATGTCCCGCCCGGCGAACTCGATGCTGCCGCTCGTCGGCTCCAACAGCCGCACCAGCATCCGGCCGG
The DNA here is from genome assembly GCF_043197345.1 of Micromonospora sp. NPDC049175. Lineage (NCBI taxonomy): Bacteria > Bacillati > Actinomycetota > Actinomycetes > Micromonosporales > Micromonosporaceae > Micromonospora > Micromonospora sp. NPDC049175. Next base: position 197,794 of record NZ_JBICSY010000007.1, read on the forward strand.
TGGTGGTCTTGCCGCAACCGGACTCCCCCACCAGGCCGAGCGTCTCGCCGGGGCGCACGTCGAAGTCGAGCCCGTCCACCGCCCGCACCTGGCCGGTGGCGCGCAGCCCCTGGCGTACCGGAAAGTGCTTGGTCAGCCCGCGTACCCGCAGCAGTGGTTCGTCGGTCATCGGGCCACCCCCACGGATGCGACGTCCTCGGCGTAGAACGTGGTGCGCTCCTCGGCGCTCAGGTGGCAGGCGACCAGGTGGCCGTCGGCCCCGGCCGCCCGCAACTCCGGCACCTCACTGCGGGACCGGCTGCCGACCCGGTCCGCGTACCGACAGCGTGGATGGAACGCGCAGCCGGACGGCAGGTTGATCAGGCTGGGCGGGTTGCCGGGGATCGGCACCAGGTCCGCGTCCGCGTCGCCGTGCAGCGACGGCACGCTGGAGAGCAACCCCCAGGTGTACGGATGCTGCGGCGCCCGGAGCACCTGCTCGACGCTGCCCCGCTCGACGGCACGCCCGCCGTACATGACCAACACGTCGTCGGCGACCTGGCCGACCACGCCGAGATCGTGGGTGATCAGGATGATCGCGGAGTGGAACTCGGCCTGAAGGTCGGCGAGCAGGTCCAGGATCTGCGCCTGCACGGTGACGTCCAGCGCGGTGGTCGGCTCGTCGGCGATCAGCAGCGCCGGGTCGTTGACCAGGGACATCGCGATCATCGCCCGTTGCCGCATGCCGCCGGAGAACTCGTGTGGGTACTGGTCGAAGCGGCGGGCCGGCTGCGGAATGCCGACCCGGTCCAGCATGTCCACCGCCCGCTGGCGGGCCTCGCGCCGGTTGGCCTTCGGATGGTGCACCCGGTACGCCTCGGCGATCTGCCGGCCCACCGTGTAGTACGGGTGCAGCGCCGACAGTGGATCCTGGAAGATCATCGCCATGTCCCGGCCGCGCAGCCGGCGTACCTCCTCGTCCGGCAGGCCGACCAACTCCCGGCCGCCGACGGAGATCTCCCCGGTGATGGTGGCCCGTTTGGGGTCGTGCAGGCCGAGGATGGCCAGCGAGGTGACGCTCTTGCCGGAGCCCGACTCGCCCACGATGCCGAGGGTGCGGCCCCGCTCGACGGCGAACGACACCCCGTCGACCGCGCGCACCACGCCATCCTCGGTGTCGAACCGGACCCGCAGGTCACGCACCCGCAGGTAGGCGTCCGAACTGTCCACGGCCACCTCCCTCAGTGACGAAGAGAACTTACATGAAAGTCCTGAGGGTGAAAATAAGCTACAAAGCCGGCACATGTCAGCGGGCCCGAGCGTAACGAGTCCGCATCGGCCCCGCACCCCCGTCACCTCGCCATCCACGCCCGTTCATGGCCGCACTCGCACGTCGGGGTCCCCGCGCCCCGCGCCCCGCGCCCCGCGCCCCGCGCCGAGCAACTTCCCCGAAGTTGCTGCCTCAGGCGCGGCGGAGGCAGCAAAATCCCCGATACTGCGCGAATCTTGACGACGATCACCGCCCCCCAGGGACCGGAAGTGGAGTTGGGGCACCCTCCGCCGCCAAGGTCACGCTCGAACCAGGATCTAGTGGCATCGCCGAAGCGCGATACCACTACATCCAAGATCTAGCGCGATCTTGCAGCTCAACCTTGCCGATCACACGTCTGACCGGGCATGTCATCTCGTGCTCGCACGTCGGGTGCGACCTCGGCAATCCGGAATGAGCTGCACTGGGCTGGTGATTCCCGCCGAGGTTCTTGACCACTCGCTGCCTTGGGCCGAGTCGGACTATCTCGCCCTCGGTGAGACGGCCCAGCGGATCGAACTCCTCGACGGTGGACTGCTCATCGGACCATCTCCGTCCGTCCGACACCAGGTGATCGTCGGTGGTCTGGTGGCAGCTTTGGAACCAGGCTGTGCTGCCGCGAACCGCACCCTGCTCCCGGTCATCAACCTGCGGCTGAACGCCACCCGGATCCTCAACCCCGACCTCGTGGTGACGGCGGAGCTGGATCTCACGGCGGACTGCGTGCCGGCGGATGCGGTCCTGCTGGTCGGTGAGGTCAGCGCACCGCCCACCGCCACCATCGACCGGGTGCTCAAGCCCCACCTGTACGCCGCAGCCGGGATCGGGTGGTATCTGCTCGTCGAGCAGGAAAGCCTGACCGTGAAGCTCCACCAGCTACACGGCGCCCACTACGTGGAGCGGTCGACGGCCAGAGCCGGCGAGGTGTTGGTGCTCACCGAGCCGGTGAAGGCCACCATCCGACCGGAGGAGCTGCTCCCCTGACGGGTGTCGGTCGGCTGGCCTAGGGTCGGTCCATGACCGAGTTCGACGCGGCCACCGCCGCCGTCCAGGCCGCCCTCGACGCGGGCGCCCGGTACGCCGACGCGCGGGTGATGCACCGCCGCTACGAGTCGATGACCGCGCGAAACGGTGACGTGGAGGAGCTGACCCAGGACGAGAGCATCGGGCTCGGTGTCCGGGCGCTCGTCGGTGCGAGTTGGGGCTTCCACGCCGTACCCGATCTCTCGGACGCCGCCGCCCGCGAGGCCGGCCGGCGCGCGACGCGGACCGCCATGGCGAGCGCGCGGGTTCCCGGTCCGCCCGTCGACCTGGTCCCGGCGCAGGCGGTCACCGCGAGCTGGGCCTCCGGCTGCGAGATCGACCCGCTCGGGGTGCCCCTGTCGGACAAGGGCGACCTGCTGGTCGGCGCGACCCGCACGATGGCCGAGCACGGCGCCGACCTGGCCGAGGGCCTTTACCAGATCTGGGACACCGCGAAGTGGTTCGTCTCCAGCGAGGGTCACCGGATCGACCAGCGGATCCGCGAGTGCGGCGGCGGCATCTCCGCCACCTCGATCGGTGCGGGTGAGACGCAGCGCCGGTCCTGGCCCAGCTACCGGGGGCAGTACGGGACCACCGGCTGGGAGCTTGTCGAGTCGCTGGACCTGGCCGCGCACGCCGCGCAGATCGCCGAGGAGTCGCGGGCGCTGCTCACCGCGCCGCTCTGCCCGGCCGGCGAGACCGATCTGATCCTCGGCGGTGAGCAGTTGGCCCTGCAGATCCACGAGTCGGTCGGGCACGCCATCGAGCTGGACCGGATCCTCGGCTGGGAGGCGGCGTTCGCCGGCACGTCCTGGCTGGACCTGGCCCAGCTCGGTTCGCTGCGCTACGGCTCCGAGCTGATGAACATCACCATCGATCCGACCATCCCGGGCGCGCTGGGCAGCTTCGGCTTCGACGACGAGGGCTCCCCGGCGGTCAAGCGGGACGCGGTCCGCGACGGTCGCTGGGTGGGGGTGCTGGCCGGCCGGGACTCCGCGGCCATGGCAAGCCTCGACTACGGCGGCAGCGTACGCGCCGACGGGTGGGCCCGACTGCCGATGGTGCGGATGACGAACGTCGGTCTGGAACCCGGCCCGCACACCCTGGAAGAGATCATCGCGGCGACCGACGACGGTGTGCTGATGGACCTCAACCGCTCCTGGTCGATCGACGACAAGCGGCTCAACTTCCAGTTCGGCTGCGAGGTCGGCTGGGAGATCAAGAAGGGGCGGCGGGGGCGGATGCTGCGCAATCCCACGTACACCGGGATCGGCCCGCTCTTCTGGCGCTCGATGGACATGCTCTCCGGCGAGACGGTCTCCTGGGGCACGCCCAACTGCGGCAAGGGCCAGCCCGGCCAGATCGGGCACACCGGCCACCCGGCCGCGCCGGCCCGCTTCCGCAACGTCCGAGTGGGGGTGTCAGCGTGAGCGCGAGGAGTGAGCCGGGTTTGCGAGCCCCGCAGTCGCGAACGAAAGGCGGCCCAGCGTGAGCGCGAGGAGTGAGCCGGTTTTGCGAGCCCCGCAGTCGCGAACGAAAGGCGGCCCAGCGTGAGCGCGAGCAGCGAGGTGGAGCTGGCCGGGCAGGTCATCGAGCTGGTCCGCCGCCTTGGTGGGTCGGGGGCGCAGGCCGAGGTGGTGGTGACACGGGCGGACCTGGCGCTGACCCGTTTCGCCAACTCAGCCATCCACCAGAACGTCACGGAGTCGACTGTCGGGGTCCGGCTGCGGCTGCACGTCGACGGTCGGACCGCCGCCGGCAGCGGCAGCGTGGTCACCGCCGACGGGCTGAGCGCGCTTGTCGAGCGCACCCTGGTCGCGGCGCGGCTCTGCCCGCCCGATCCGGGCTGGCCAGGGCTGGCCCCGCCGGCGCCCACGCCGGACGCGCCGGCGGTCGACGAGGCCACCGCGCACGCCGAGCCGGATCAGCGGGCCGACCGGGTCGGCGCTTTCGTCGCCGCCGCCGGGGGCCTCAGCACGGCCGGCTACTGCCGTACCGCGCACCGCTCGTCGGCGTACGCCAACTCGGTCGGGCACACGGCCTCCGGCCGCTCGGCGGAGGCGGCGATGGACGGCATCGCGCGTCTCGACGGCGCGGACGGGGTGGCCCGACGCCACGCCGACCGACTCGCCGACCTCGACGGCGCCGAGCTGGGCGCGCAGGCGGCGGCGAAGGCCCAGGCGGCGGCCGACCCGGTCGAGCTGCCACCGGGGCGCTACGAGGTGGTGTTCGAGCCGGCCGCCGTGGCGGACCTGTTGCAGAACCTCTCCTGGTACGGCTTCAACGGCAAGCGGTACGCCGAGCGGCAGTCGTTCGCCGAGCCGGGCACGGCCCAGTTCGACCGGGCGGTGACCCTGGTGGACGACCCACTCGGCGCGTCGGGGCTGCCGTTCGACGCGGAGGGCACCGGTCGGCGGGCGCTGACCCTGGTCGAGGCGGGCACCACCCGGGCGGTGGCGCACGACCGGCGGACGGCCGACGCGGCGGGTGCGCAGTCCACCGGGCACGCGGTCGCGGGTGGAGCCACCTGGGGGCCGATGGCCCGCAACCTGCGGCTGTCCGGCGCGACGGCCGGCCCGGTCAGCGCGACGGGCCGGACGACCTCCGGTGGGGCGGCCGGCGCGGTGGTCGACGCGGACACCGCAGCACTTGTCGCCGGCGTACGCCGAGGGTTGCTGGTCACCGACCTGTGGTACACCCGGGTGCTCGACCCGAAGAGCCTCGTCGTCACCGGGCTGACCCGCAACGGTGTCTGGCTCGTCGAGGACGGCACTGTCGTACGGGCGGTCCGTGACCTGCGGTTCACCGAGTCCTACCCGCGCGCGCTCGGGCCCGGGGCGGTGCTCGGGCTGGGCGCGCGGGTGGTGCGTCAACCGGATCGGGTGGACGGTGCGTGGTGGGCGGCCCCCTCGCTGCGACTGGCGTCCTGGCACTTCACCGGGGGCGCCTCGGGATGATCGCGGCGACCCGCCGCCGGCCGGCGGCGCAGGGCTTTTCCGCAGGCCAGACACACGGGACACTCCCTTGCGCGGACGGCTCGCAGAGATCGGCGTAACGTGTGTCACTTAGCTGCGTCGGTCGATCCGGCGTGGTCGAAGGTGTGCGCAGAACGTGGCAGCGGGTGCGGGTTCGCCGGTCCGCGTGCCGACCGGAGATAGATCAGCCCGCCCGTACGGGCCCGTCGAGGAGACGACTCGAATGACTTCAACGGCAACGAAGCCGCGGGGAGCGCGGGCGCGCGCCGCGATCGCGGCGAAGACGTTGCGTACCGACCGCTGGTGGTTCGCCCCGCTGATCACCGTGATCGGGCTCAGCGCCTGGGTCGCGTACGCGACGGTCCGGGTCTTCATGCACAAGTGGTACTGGGTGGACCAGTTCCACTACCTGACCCCGTTCTACTCCCCGTGCGTGACCGACAGGTGCGTCGAGGAAGCCTCGCACTTCGGCCGGTTCCTGCCCGGCTGGTGGGTCATCCCGGACGCCGCGCTGACCCTGCCGTTCCTGCTCCTGTTCCGGCTCACCTGCTACTACTACCGCAAGGCCTACTACCGGTCGTTCTGGCTGTCGCCGCCGGCCTGCGCCGTCCCGGACGGCCACAAGGAGTACGCCGGTGAGACCCGCTTCCCGCTGCTCGGTCAGAACCTGCACCGCTACTTCTTCTACGCCGCCGCGATCATCTCGCTGATCAACACCTGGGACGCGATCCTCGCCTTCCACTCGCCCAAGGGCTTCGGCTTCGGGCTGGGCAACATCATCCTGCTGCTCAACGTGGTGATGCTCTGGGCGTACACGATCTCCTGCCACTCCTGCCGGCACATCATCGGCGGCCGGCTCAAGCACTTCTCCAAGCACCCGGTGCGGTACAAGGCCTGGACTGTCGTCTCGGCGTTGAACGTCCGACACATGCAGCTCGCCTGGATCACCCTCGGCACCCTGGCGCTCGCCGACTTCTACATCATGGCGCTCGCGGCCGGCTGGTTCTCCGACCTGCGGTTCATCAACTAAAGGGCCCCTGACATGACCACTACCACTCGGATCGAACGACACCACTACGACGTCGTCGTCATCGGGGCCGGCGGCGCCGGTCTGCGCGCGGCGATCGAGGCCCGGCTCGCCGGCAAGAAGACCGCGATCATCTCCAAGTCGCTCTTCGGCAAGGCGCACACGGTGATGGCCGAGGGCGGCGCGGCAGCCGCCATGGGCAACGTGAACAGCCGGGACAACTGGCAGGTGCACTTCCGCGACACCATGCGCGGCGGCAAGTTCCTCAACAACTTCCGGATGGCCGAGCTGCACGCGAAGGAGTCGCCGCAGCGGATCTGGGAGCTGGAGACGTACGGCGCGCTCTTCGACCGCACCAAGGACGGCAAGATCTCGCAGCGCAACTTCGGTGGCCACGAGTACCCGCGCCTGGCGCACGTCGGTGACCGGACCGGCCTGGAGCTGATCCGGACCCTCCAGCAGAAGATCGTCTCGCTGCAGCAGGAGGACCAGCGGGAGTTCGGCTCGTACGACGCCCGGATCAAGGTGTTCTCCGAGACCACGATCACCGAGCTGCTGCTCGACGGTGACCGGGTCGCCGGCGCGTTCGGCTACTACCGCGAGTCCGGTGAGTTCATCCTCTTCGAGGCGCCGGCCGTCGTGCTCGCCACGGGTGGCGTCGGACGCTCCTACAAGGTCACCTCGAACTCCTGGGAGTACACCGGGGACGGGCACGCGTTGGCGCTGCGCGCCGGGGCGACGCTGATCAACATGGAGTTCCTCCAGTTCCACCCGACCGGCATGGTCTGGCCGCCCTCGGTGAAGGGCATCCTGGTCACCGAGTCGGTGCGTGGTGACGGTGGCGTCCTCAAGAACTCCGAGGGCAAGCGGTTCATGTTCGACTACGTCCCCGACGTCTTCCGCAAGCAGTACGCGGAGACCGAGGAGGAGGCGGACCGCTGGTACACCGACCCGGACAACAACAGGCGTCCGCCGGAGCTGCTGCCCCGCGACGAGGTGGCCCGCGCGATCAACAGTGAGGTCAAGGCCGGTCGGGGCTCCCCCGCCGGTGGCGTCTTCCTGGACATCGCGAGCCGGCGTTCGGCCGACGAGATCCGCCGGCGGCTGCCGTCGATGTACCACCAGTTCAAGGAGCTGGCCGACGTCGACATCACCGCCGAGCCGATGGAGGTCGGGCCGACCTGCCACTACGTGATGGGCGGCGTGGAGGTGGACCCGGACTCGGGTGCCGCCTTCGGCCACGTACGCGGACTGTTCGCCGCCGGCGAGGTCTCCGGCGGCATGCACGGCTCCAACCGGCTGGGCGGCAACTCCCTGTCCGACCTGCTGGTCTTCGGCAAGCGGGCGGGCGGGCACGCGGCCAGCTACGCCGACGGGCTCGCGGCCCGTCCGAAGGTGGCGGTGGACGCGGTCGAGGCCGCCGTGGAGACCGCCCTGGCCCCGCTGCAACGGGACACCGGCGAGAGCCCGTACACCCTTCAGCAGGACCTCCAGGTGGTCATGGGGGATCTGGTGGGCATCATCCGCCGCGAGGGCGAACTGGCCGACGCCCTGGCGCGGCTGGCCGAGCTGCGCGAGCGGGTCGCGAAGGTCAGCGCGTTCGGCGGCCGGCGCTACAACCCGGGCTGGCACCTCGCGCTGGACCTGCGCAACATGCTCGTGGTCTCGGAGTGCACCGCGAAGGCGGCGCTGGAGCGGCAGGAGTCGCGCGGCGGGCACACCCGGGAGGACTATCCGGCGATGGAGCCGAAGTGGCGGCAGGTCAACCTGGTCTGCTCGCTGGACGGCGACAGCGTACGGCTCACCCGTAAGCCGCTGCCGAAGATGCGGCCGGAGCTGATCGGCCTCTTCGACCGTGCGGAGCTGGCCAAGTACCTCACCGACGAGGAGCTGGCCGACTTCGACGCCCTCCTCGCCGACGCTGGAGAGGCGGACAACCGATGAGCGCGAAGCGTCAGTTCCGGATCTGGCGGGGCGACGAGACCGGCGGAGACCTGCAGGACTACATGGTGGAGGTGAACGAGGGCGAGGTGGTCCTCGACGTCATCCACCGCCTCCAGGCCACCGACGCGCCGGACCTGGCCTGCCGGTGGAACTGCAAGGCCGGCAAGTGCGGCTCCTGCTCCATGGAGATCAACGGCAAGCCGCGGTTGGGCTGCATGACCCGGATGTCGACGTTCGGCGACGAAGAGACCGTCACGGTCACCCCGCTGCGGACGTTCCCGGTCATCCGGGACCTGGTCACCGACGTCTCGTTCAACTACCAGAAGGCCCGGGAGACCCCGGCGTTCGCCCCGCCCGCGGACGTGGCCCCGGGTGACTACCGGATGCAGCAGGTCGACGTCGAGCGCTCGCAGGAGTTCCGCAAGTGCATCGAGTGCTTCCTGTGCCAGACGGTCTGCCACGTGATCCGTGATCACGACGAGAACAAGCAGGCGTTCTCCGGCCCCCGGTACTTCATCCGGGCAGCCGAGCTGGACATGCACCCGCTGGACACCCGGACCGACCGCAAGGAGTACGCGCAGGCCGAACAGGGCCTCGGTTTCTGCAACATCACCAAGTGCTGCACCGAGGTCTGCCCCGAGCACATCAAGATCACTGATAACGGGATCATCCCCATGAAGGAACGGGTCGTCGACCGCAGGTACGATCCCCTTGTGTGGCTTGGTAGCAAGATCTTCCGTCGGGGCGAGACTCCCCAGACCAGCGTGACCACCGCCCGTCAGGGCTCGACGACGTCGGGCTCGGCCCGGAGCGGGGTGCACTCGCACGCGGGTGGTTCCCACGACCCACGCGCCGAGGCGCAGGCGCAGAGTGGCGTGAACTGGGACCGGGAGGTGCCCCACCCGACCGCTCCGGCGGTGGACGACCGGGGCAAGCTGCCGCTGACCGAGCTCACGTTCGACCGGGCCGCCGCGCCGTCGCCCTTCGGTGACGACGTGACCTTCCCGCTGCCCCCGGAGCACCTCAACTTCGCACACCCCGACCAGGACAAGCACCACTAAAACCCGCAACGAAGACGGGGGCCGCGGCGACAGCCGCGGCCCCCGTCCCACTTCAAGCGTCGATCATGAGGTTGACGGGTCCCTCAGGCCTCAACCGACCCGTCAACCTCATGATCAACCGGCAAACGGAGGGGCCGGGGTTAGGGGGTTTTGAGGAGTCGGCGGAGGGCGGCCACGATGGGGGTGTCGGCGGGGAGCCAGATGACCGAGTCCAGCTCGTCGGCCGTGAGCCAGCGCAGCGCCTCGTGTTCCAGCGCCCGGGGCTCGTCGCCGTGGAGCAGGCGGGCCGCGTACACCTTGAGCACCGAACGGCCGTGCGCCATCCGTACGTTGCGGCCGACCCGATCGCCGACCTCGACGCGTACGGCCAGTTCCTCGGCGCACTCCCGGACCAGCGCGTCGGTCTCGGCCTCCCCCGGCTCGACCTTCCCGCCGGGAAACTCCCACATTCCGGCCACCTCGGGCGGGGCGGCACGCGCACAGGCGAGCACCCGCCCGTCCCGGATGATCGCCGCACCGACGATCACCTTCAGGTCCCGTCGTTCGGTCTGCCCGCCGCCATTCGCCCGTTCGGTCCGCACGGGCGTCCAGGGTGCCAGATCAATCGGCGGTTTGGGTACCGTAGCCGTCCGCTAGGCCAACAGAACACGGAAGTGTGGGCGTGGACACCTCTTCCGAGCGGCGACAGACTAGAGGACACCGACAAGACACGGGATGGCGACGATTTGGCCACGAGCCGACAACGGCGCTTGGGGGGTGCGGTGATGCGCGTGCTGTTCAACAGCAGGGCCAAGCAGGACTACCTCTCCGACGCGTTGACCCTGTTAGCTGGTTGGACACGCGAGGGCGAGCAGATCCGACGGACGCTCGCGATCGACGATACCCAACACGCCGCCCTAACTGAACGGGTCAAGGTCGTCGCGGACGCGCTGCACCTGCGTCCCGAGATCAGCCGCCTGCCCGACAGGACCCAGATCCGGGTCGGGCACGGCAACGGCGAGCCGTTGACCGAGGGTGAGGTCCTGTTGGCCGCCCGCATCGAGGACGCGTACCGGGCGGTCACCGAATCCTGATGCCCCGTCGCCCTCGCCGGGCGCTGGCATCGGTTTTCTAGCCTTGGACACATGGCGAACATCGCGTACGACCGCAAGGAGCAGGTCCAGCAGATCGAGAGCGGCCTCCTCGACGGTGAGCAGATCATCGCCGTCTACGACGCGGTCGGCACCGGCACCGGGTTCATCGGGCTGACGGACCGTCGCGTGATCATCCAGGACCGCTCCTTCGTCGGGAAGCGGTACGCGATCACCAGCATCCCGTACTCGAAGATCACCAGCGTGAGCGTGGTCAGCAACAAGTCCTGGGGTGGCTCGTTCTTCTCCACCGGGGCGATCGCCATCCACGTGGGGACGCACACCTACGAGGTGGAGTTCCGTGGCGCGCAGAAGAGCCACCACGTGCACAACGTGATCCTGCACCACATCTCCTGACCGCCCGACCGTCGTCGGCCCGGCACGGCATATATGCCTTGCCGGGCCGCGGCCGTCTCTGGTCTGCTCGGTCCACAGCCGCGCGAGAGGAGCAGCCACCATGCCGAACACGACGAAGTCCCTCCGACCGAACGTCATCCGACCTGAGGAATCGAGGCTTCGTGAGCAGCTCTGCTCCGACTTCCGTGGCGCGGGAGCGCGCCACTGACCCCCTGACCAACCCCGGAGGCCGCTGATGTCGGTCTTCGACGATCCCGGCCTCTTCGGCCGGCTGTGGGCCGCCGGTTACGACCGCCCCGGCAACCCCGACCCGGTGCCAGCGGTGGACTTCCTGGCCGACCTGGCCGACGGTGGGCCGGTTCTCGAGCTGGCCATCGGCACCGGCCGGGTCGCGCTGCCGCTGGCCGAGCGCGGTCTCGACGTGCACGGTGTCGAGGCGTCCGAGGAGATGCTGGCGCAGTTGCGGGCCAAGCCCGGCGGCGACCGGATCCCGGTGGTCGTCGCCGACATGGCGGACGTACCGGTGACGGGTGAGTTCCGGCTCGCGTACCTGGTCTTCAACACACTGTTCAACCTGGTGGACGCCGAGCGGCAGGCGGACTGTTTCCGCAACGTCGCCCGGGTGCTGTCGCCGGGCGGGGCGTTCGTCATCGAGACGTTCGTGCCCGACCCGCGCAACTTCGACGCCCACGAGCAGGTGCAGGTCTGGGGCGTCACCGAGGACTCCGCGACGATAAGACTGCATCGGTACGACCGGCCGGCGCAGTCCTTCATCCGGCAGACCATCACCTTCGACGCCGACGGTGTGCACCTGAAGCCGTTCGCCATGCGGTACGCCTGGCCGCACCAGATCGACGAGATGGCGCAGCGGGCGGGGCTCCGGCTCACCGAGCGGTACGCCGACTGGCACCGGCAGCCGTTCACCGCCGACAGCTCATCGCACATCTCCGTCTACCGGGCGGAGTAACAGCGGCTGGTCGACTCCGGTTCCTGGAATCCGGGGTGTCGAGGTCTCCTTGACCCCCCGACGTCAAGGAACCGGAGTCGATCTCCGCCGCCGCCCCTTCGCCCTGGGCTGATTCTGCTGTTGGCAGTCTTTGTTGGTAGGCGGTGCCATCGCCGGGTCAGCTAGCCAGATGACAACCCGTTCGCCGTACTGGCCGGTCATCAGTCACCCGCAGCTCCGGCGCGTCCTACCCGGGCTCGCCGTGTCCGCGTTGGGCGACGGCATGGCGGTGATGGCGGTGATCTGGCTCGCCAGCGACCTCGCCCCGCCCGGTCAGCGCGAGACCTCGATCGCGCTGGCCATGGCCGCGTACACCGTGCCGAGCGCGGTCGGGACCGTCGTCTTCGGCCGGCTGCTGCGTGGGCGCGGCGGCGCCCAACTCGCCGGGTGGGACGCGATCCTGCGGGCGGGCGCGCTGGCGGCGATCCCGCTCGCCCACCTCGCCGGTGTGCTCACCTTCGGGCTGTACGTGACCCTGCTGGCCGCGTCGGCCCTGCTGCACTCGTGGGGCTCGGCCGGACGATTCACCCTGATCGCCGAGCTGCTGCCGCAGCGCCACCACCTGCCCGCCAACGCGGTGCTCGGCACCATCGGCGGGTTCGCCACGATCGTCGGCCCACCACTGGCGGGGATCCTGATCGGTTGGGCGGGACCGGTGTGGGTCATCGCCATCGACGCCGCCACCTTCGCCGCGCTGGCCCTCACGTACCGCCTCGCCCTTCCCACCAGCGACGAAGCCCCGCGGGCCGAGCGCGGCGCTTCGCGGACCGCCGGCCTCGCGGTCATCCGCCGCAACCCCGCCCTGCTGGGCCTCCTGGTGTTGAGCCTCGGGTTCTTCTTCCTCTTCGGACCGGTGTACGTGGCCATGCCGATCCACATCAAAGACGACAGGCACGCCTCGGCGACGCTGCTCGGCATCTTCTTCACCGCCTTCGGCGTCGGCGGTCTCGTCGGCGGCCTGGTCGCCGGTTACCTCCGCCGCTGGCCGCTGCGGGTCACCACCATCGGCATCGTCGTCGGGTTCGGGATCGCCATGCTGCCGCTCGGCCTGGGCGCGCCGCTCGTCGTGTCGTTGCCGGCCTTCGCCCTGGCGGGACTGATCTGGGCGCCGTACATGTCCACCTCGATGGCGCTGTTCCAGCGCAGCACGTCCACCGAGCAACTGCCGGCGGTGCTCGCCGCGAACGGCGCGATCCTCGTGCTGGCGGTGCCCCTGGGCACCATGCTGGGCGGGCCACTCGTGGCTGCCGTGGGCGCGCGCCCGACGATGCTGCTCTGCGCCGTGGCGATCGTGGCACTCGGCCTGGTCGCCGGGGGGTTCGCGATCTCGCGGTGGAGCGCGCGAACCCCCGGCGGGCCGACCGGCACCGAGGTCAGTGCCCGTCGCTGATCCGCACGTCGTCCGGCGCCGGCCGGCCGTGGCCCGTCTCCACGAGCGCCTTGAGGCTCAGCAGGAACGTCGCCCACTTGGTGCTGCACTGGTGCATCAGCTCGGTCGGCTCGCGCCAGCCCTCGTGGGTGAACTGGACGATCGTGAAATCGCCGCGTTCGTCGAGACGCCAGCCGATCTCGGTGCCGATCCATTCCGTCGGGCCGTCGGTGACCCGCCACCGCACCCGGCCGGCCGGGTCCAGCTCGAGGATCTCCAGGTCGAACCCGGGGTCGTCGCCGAACCGGACGGCCAACCGGCCGCCGACCTCGCTCTTGCCCGTCGTGTCGACCGACCACCAGCCGGCAACGCCCTCGGGAGTTGCCACCGCCTGGTAGACGGCGTCGAGCGGAGCGACGACGCCGACCTGGTGCAGGATGTCGACCATTGTCATTCCCCTTCGTCGTGGTGGCGGTTGCGCTCGATCGCCTCGGCAATGCGCTTGATCCGGCGCAGCCGGGCGTCCCAGGTGGCGCCCACCGCCGACAACTGCGCGACGGCTCGCGCGAGCTGCGCCTCGTCGACCTGGTAATGACGCTCGCGACCGGCCGACTCGGCGTGGATCAGACCGACCCGGTCCAGGACGGCCAGGTGTTTCGCGACGGCCTGCCGGGTGACGGGTAGCCGCCGGCTCAGCGACGTCGCGGTGCCCGGCCCGTCGGAGAGCAGAAGATCGATCATCGTACGCCGGGTGGGGTCACCGATCGCCGACCACAGCTCGTCGTCGACAGCGGTGCTCACGGCGTGGCGACCAGCCGGGCGACGTACCCGCCCATCCTGGGCAGGTAGTGGTCCCAACCGTTCTCGTGGTCCTGGTACTGCGCCTCCAGGACGGCGACCTCCCAGCCCATCTCGCGGAACCCGGTCTCGGTCATCCGGATCCGCGTGCCCGCGCCGGTGGGCGTCAGGTCGAAGGTGACGAGCAGCGCCGGCCCACCGCGGTCCGGCTCGGTGAAGCACCACCGGAAGGAGAATCGCTTCGGCGGGTCGACCTCGACGACGGCGAGCGCGACGGTCGTCGTCTCGCCGGTGTCGGCGTTGCGCCACACCAGTTCACCGGGTGCGCCGGCGACCGAGTCGAACCGCGCGTCGTCGGGCCACCACTCCCGCATGTGCTCGGGCCGACTGACCACCTCGAAGACCACCTCGGGTGACGCGTCGACGTGGATGTCGCGTTCGATGGTTCCCTGTTCCATGCGCCCCAACCTTTCGCAACCTTTGGTTGCACTTAACCTACGACAGCCCACCTCCTCGCGCAACCTTTCGTTGCACGTTGGGTCCCGTCGTACCCGGGGCGCACAATGCCGTGCATGTCTGAGCCATCGCCGCACCGGCACCACGCCATCGACTACGTCGAGTTCACGGTGACAAACCTCGCCGAGGCCAAGCGCTTCTACGCCGACGCGTTCGGCTGGCAGTTCAACGACTACGGCCCCGGGTACGCGGGCATCCGCAGCCCGCACGGCGACTCCGCCCCCGAGGTCGGCGGCCTCCGCCTGGACCAGGAAGTCCAGGCGGGCGGTCCACTGGTGCTGCTCTACTCAGGCGACCTGGACCGATCCGTGCAGGCCGTGAAGGAGGCCGGCGGCCAGGTGGTGAAGGGGCCGTACGAGTTTCCCGGTGGCCGCCGGTTCCACTTCACCGACCCCAGCGGCAACGAGCTGGGCGCCTGGGCCGAGCGGTAGGGGCGTCAGCGCAAGCCTCCAGAAGCGAGGATGACGTCCCCGGTGATCCAGCGCGCGTCGTCGGAAGCCAGGAAGGCCACAAGCGGCCCGTAGTCGTCAGGGCTGCCCGTACGGCCCAGAGGGGTGGCGGCAATCGCCTGCGCCTCGTGATCCGACCCGACATAGCCCATGGCTCTGGTGCCGTCCGTGTCCGACGGTCCGGGCATGATCGCGTTGACACGGATGCCACGCGGGCCCAGCTCCTTGGACGCCACGATGGTGAAGGCGTTGACGGCGCTCTTGGACGCGACGTAGAGCGAGGCGTACGGAGGGTGGCTGAGAGTGCCGGCCGTCGAGACGTTGATGATCGACGCCGCGTCGATGTCGTCCTGCGCGGCCAGGGCCTGCGTAGTCAGGATCGTGCCCAGCAGGTTCGTGGTCATCTCACGCTGGAATTCCTCCTCGGTGATGCTCGACAGTGGCGCGAACGTGCCGACGGCCGCATTGTTCACGAGCACGTCGACCGGGCCGAACACCTCGCGTGCCCGGTCGAAGAGGCGGCGCACATCGTCGCTGCTGGCCACGTCCGCCTGGACCGCGATCGCCCGGCCGTCCTTGGCGGTGATGCCCGCGACCACACGCTCGGCGCCCTGCGCATCCCCCCGGTAGTTCACCACGACGGCAGCGCCACTCTCGGCGAGAGCCGTGGCGATCCCCGCACCCAGGCCCTTCGACGCGCCCGTGACGATCGCCGTACGTCCGTTGTTGCTGCTCACAGTGACTCCTTGGCCAGTAGTGCCTGGAGAAGTCACCATAGAAAAGCTACTTACTGGTGGGAAGTAGGTACTTTTTTGTAAGCTCCTGTCGTGATGGAAACAGAGCAGGCCGCGACAGCCGCCCGGCTCCTGGCCTATGACACCTTCGACAACAAGTGCCTACTCAGACCGATCATGGATCAGACAACGAGCCGCTGGGCGACGCTGATCATGTCGGCCCTCATCGCCGGCCCGCATCGCTTCGCGCAGTTGCACGCGCAAGTCGGTGGCATCAGCCAGAAAATGCTGTCGCAGAACCTCAAAGCACTGGCCCGGGCCGGGCTTGTCGCCCGCCACGTGGCACCCACCAAGCCGCCCCAGGTCACCTACAGCCTGACGGAACTCGGTGTCAGCCTGGCCGGACCACTGACCGATCTCATCCGATGGTTCGGTCAACACGGAGACGAACTCCTCGCGGCCCAGAAGCACTACGACAGCCAGCAGGGATGACGCGGTGATGCTCAAACCACACCGAGCGTGCCGGCGAGTTCAGTGATCGTCGTCGGAGCGTCCCGGGCGCGGGCCGCCTGCGCGAGCACGTCCCGAGCCGCCGGTCGATACCGCACCTCGGCGGGCGCGATCCTGTCGGCCCACACCAGAACGCGGGCCGCGTTGGCCGCATCGTCGGTCTGAAGGTAGGCGCGGGCCGCGTCGAGCAGATGTGCGGCTCGGTGTTCAACGGGCAGCCATCGCCACCCTTCCCGGGTGGTCGCCGTCTCGTGCAGAACGATCGCGTCGTGCCCGTTGCCCAGGTCTACGGCAGCGGCGACACGCGCCAACTCGACTGCCGTCGGTCCGAAGGCGGTCCGGTGATGGTCATGTCCGTCGCCCACCCGAGCAGCCATCTCGGCCGCCTCGTCAAGCAACGTCCCGGCGGCGCGGTCGTCGCCGGACCGTGCCGCCATCAACGCCGCCTGGATCGACAGCGACCCGCACGACGACAGCCCCTGCGGCGTGCCCCCAGCAGAATCATCTCCAACGATCCGACAGGCGGCGGCCTGCATCACCGACCTCGCCCGCGACGACGCCCGCAGCACCTGACCAAGCTGCACCGCCGCGGCAGCCACCAGCGTCCGCTCTCCCGTGGCAGCGGACATGGCACGGTCGGCTGCCAACCAGGCAAGGCTTGACTCGTTCAACTTCACCAGCACCGACGCCGTCAACCGGTACGTCTCCACCAACGCCGTCCGGCCAGCCCTCGAATCCTGGACATGCGCACGCTGAACATCGACCAACAGCCTCGGCAACAGGTCGACCACCTGCGGATACCGCGCATGCTGAAAGGTGGTCCAGGCGTGCTCCACCTGCCGGGCAAGACGATCAGTCGGCAGAACGTCACGGCCCGCCGCCGAAGAGCCAAGTGCCATCGCGTACGTCGACAGCGCCGCCCGGATCCGCACGACGCCCTCGGCCCGCCTGGTCGCGTCGACCGGTTGGGCATCCCGCCCGAGCAGCGCTGCGGCATCGACCCGCAGGACGGCGGCGATGTCCCGGATCGTCGAGACCCGCTCCAGCGACCGCACCCCGCGCTCCACCTTGTCGACCCAACTCTTCGACTTCCCGAGCCGGTCAGCGAAGGTCTGCTGCGACAGTCTCCGCCGGACACGCAGGTAGGCGACCCGGCGCCCGATCGGCAGGTGGTCACCGCTCACGACTCCACCGCCGATCCGGCACCGCCCGAGTTGTCTCCTCGACCGGTATCCGCTCCGCCTCGGCCTGGGCGAGGAGTCTCTCCTTCGCCGCCTCCCGCTCGGCCGCCTCGGCCTGCTCACCACTGCCGTGGATTGGAACGTCGTCGCCCATTCCTACCTCCCAGTGTGCTTCCGCTACTGCAACGCCTGGGATCTACTCTGGTGACCGCGCGACTACGCTCGGAAGCATCTCAATGCTTTCAGGACCTTTCACAGGGGATCCGATGGATGACCTCGGCGCTCAATTGAGGCACGCTCGTGTTGAGGCAGGCGTGACGCTGGCCTCCATTGCGGTCCGCACCTGCTACTCAGCCTCGCACCTCAGCAACGTCGAGGCAGGACGCCGAACTGCAACGCCAGACATCGTGCTCGCCTACGCGCGAGCGTTGGGAGAAGCGGACGTGAGACGCAGAGACCTGCTCGCCGCCGCCACCATCGGCCCGATCGCCGCCAACGACCTCATTCGCAACGGCTTCACCGCCGCCCTCGCCGGCCACCGCGACAGCGCCGACCACTGGCGCGACCGCGTCGACCAGTACGGCCGCGACTACATGGAGATCGGGGCGGATGCCCTGCAAACCAGGCTCGCCAACGACCTCGTCGTCATGCAGCAGCAACTCGACAGTCCGACCATGTGGGCCACCGCGGCCCGTGCCCTGACCACCTATGGCAAGACGACCAAGGATCCCGCAGAGGCGATCAGTTGGTACGACACTGCCCGGATCGCCGCCGATCGCGGCGACGATCTCGCAGTCCGGATCTGGGTACGAGGGCGTGCCGCCATCGCCCTTGCCTACGAAGGCGCCGCACTTCCCGTTGCCCAGCGGTATGCCGAGGAGGCAATCGCCCTATCGGGCCGCCCCTCGCTGGGTCGCCTCCAGGCTCTGATGGCCCGTGCGCACATCGCCGCCGGGCGAGGCGACGTTGCCGGAGCCGCCGCCGCCGACGAGGAGGCACAACGCGTCTTTGACCACAGCGCCTCAGCCGACAACGAGATCTCCGACGCGGCCGTACCGGCCTGGCGCATGGCCAGCTTCCGCTCAATGCTCTACGCCCGACTCGGCATGGTCCGCCCCGGCGAGCTGGCCCAAACCGACGCCGACCGGCTCCGTCCCGCTGGGCTGACCCGCTTCGCTACCCACATTGAGCTGCACCGTGCACTCATGATGGCCAAAGCTGGCGATCGCTCCGGAGGGGTGGCCCATGCACGAGGAGCATGGGCAGCGCTACCAGCAGACCGGCGCTCACAAACCCTCGGACTCGTCGTACGCGAAGTCGAGAGGGCCGCGCGGCACCGCCTCTGAACTGACCCGCAGCGGACTACTCGCCGAAGATCACCTGCTGCGGCAGAGTGATCCCATGGCCGGAAGAGGGTTGACCATCGACGGATCGATCGCGCGGGAAGGCGCGCTGAGTCGGGTCCCACGCGCGTTCAGCTGTGTTGTCGACGCGGCGCGCACCCGGATAGTCGAGGCTTTCGGCGACGGCCGGATGCACAGCGCCTACCTCTACGGCAGCATCCCGCGTGGCACCGCCGTACCCGGAGTCTCCGATCTTGATCTGCTGCTCGCCCTGCACGCCGAGCCGACCGAGGCCGACCGGCGGGATGCCACGCGGATCGAGGAAGCCCTCGACCAGTCCTTCGACGAGATCGACGGCGTGGGCATCCTGTTGTTCAGCGTACGCACACTGCTCAGTGAGCTTGAGCGCCACGATCTCGGCTTCTTCGTCGCCTGCCTGTGCACTCCCCTGCTGGGCGACGACCTCGCCGACCAACTTCCCGGCTACCGGCCCACTCCCCTGCTCGCCCGCGAGACGAACGGCGACCTGTCGATCGCGCTTCCGGGTTGGCGGAGACAGGCGGACGAGGCGAGCACCGACAAGCACCGCAAGGGCCTCTGCCGGCTCGTCGCTCGTCGCATCGTCCGGACGGGATTCACTCTGGTCATGCCTCGCTGGGAAGGTTGGACAAGCGACCTCGTCGAGTCCGCCGAGGCGTTCGGTCTCTACTATCCGGAGCGCGCCGAGCAGATGCGCGCGGCTGCCCGGATCGGGCGTGCACCTTCGGCGGATCCGGCGGTACTACGCCACCTCATCAACGACCTGGGGCCATGGCTCGCGGCGGAGTACGCGGCCGTCCATGGTGAGAAGGCGCTTCGTCCCTGACGATGCGCCATGCCCTATCGAAAGTCCACGCCGCTCATGACCCGGCAGCCGAACAGGTCGCCGAGAATAGCCCGCTGGTGGTCGGTCAGGGGGTTCACGAAGACCGCGACGTCGACCCCACTCTGCCGGCAGGCATCGGCGACCTCACGGGCTTTGCCCGGGCTGAGCAGGGTGCGTCGCGAGAACGGCGCGGCCATCTTGTCCACCCCGCCGGAGGAGACGCCCCGCCGCTGA
The DNA here is from genome assembly GCF_043197345.1 of Micromonospora sp. NPDC049175. Taxonomy (NCBI): domain Bacteria; kingdom Bacillati; phylum Actinomycetota; class Actinomycetes; order Micromonosporales; family Micromonosporaceae; genus Micromonospora; species Micromonospora sp. NPDC049175. The sequence continues at coordinate 217,604 of NZ_JBICSY010000007.1, forward strand.
ACGTGCCGACTCACCACGTGACCGCCGTGGCTTTCCACAGTGGTGGCCAACAGATCGAGCTTGTCAGTGAACTCGTTGTCCTTCGCCGAGAACAGGCCCACAAGTGCCACGTCGGCGCCCGCCAGCACAGCGTACGGAGTCCCGGCCCTGCGTCGGCTCATCGGGCAATGATGCCAAGCGGGCAACCCGGACGGACAGGGTCGGCCTTCGCGAGAGGAGCGGTAGCTCAGGGTGAGTCGACGGCGGTCACCCGCGCTGGACGCGCAGCACGCCGGTCAACATCGGCAGGGTGAACTCGCCCTGCGCGGTCTCGGACCTGTTCCCAAGGAAGGCGCGAATGCGGCCGAGGGTGGCGTCCCGCTCCTTTTCCGCCATGACCAGCATCCCTGCCCGGGTCGCGAGTGTCGCAACGAGGGAGTCGGCGCTTCGGCGCTGGCCGTGCGGAAACTCGACCTGCTCCGGCGCGCCGAACCGGGTGTCCAGGCCAGCGCTCGTAACGAGCAGGTCAGCAGTCGCCGCGCGCCACCTGCTCAGCGTGTCGCGGGGACCGATGGCCGCACTTCCGCTGACTTGTTCGAGCGCGGAGACCCAGTCGATCCGGTCGTCCATGACGTTCCACAGCCCAGCCAGAATGCCACCGGGCGCGAGGACCCTGGCAATCTCCGCCCCCGCGACGGCCAGGTCGAACCAGTGCAGGGCGTTGCCAGCCAGGACAGCGTCGACGGACGCGTCCGGCAACGGAATCGACTCCGCGCTACCCGGCAGGGCACGGACGGCCGGCAGCGCACGGCGTAACTCGGTGAGCATCGCCGGGTCGGGTTCGACCGCGACGACGTCCGCACCCCGCTCGACAAGCGTGGCGGACAGCTTGCCGGTGCCGGCACCGAGGTCGAGCACCCGTGGGCCGGGCGCGGGTTCAAGCGCCCAGCGCACCGCCTCCTGCGCGTAGTCCGGGCGGTGCTCGGCGTACGCGGTCGCCGCCGCGCCGAACGATGATCGCAACAGTTCGTCGTCCACGTAGTGACCCTAAGGCCAGGCGCGTCGACCCTTGTCGGAGGTTTCGGCGGCGGATGACTGCCCCGGTTACCGTCGGGGCGTGGTGGATCCGGTTCCGCTGGCGTCGGGGCGAGACGCCGACGTGTTCCTCATCGACGACCGGCGCGTCCTGCGCCGCTACCGCAACGGTGGAGACGTGGCCGCCGAGGCGGCCGTCATGGCGTACGTGGGAAGTCTGGGTTTTCCGGTGCCCACCGTGTACGAGGCGCGCGGGACCGATCTCGTCATGGAACGCCTGGACGGGCGCACCATGCTGGCGGCGCTCGTCGCGGGTGAGCTCGACGTGCTGGCGGCGGCCGACTGTCTGGCGGGCCTGCATCGCCGACTCCACGCGTTGCCGCCCCGGCTCGGCGCACCCGACGATGCCCGGGTCCTGCACCTCGACCTGCACCCGGACAACGTCATGCTGACGTCGCGGGGGCCGGTCCTCATTGACTGGCGCAACGCCACCGAGGGACCGGCGGACCTCGATGTCGCGCTGTCCGCCGTGATCCTCGCCCAGGTGGCCGTGGATGGTGAGCATCCCCTGGCGGCGCCGGCCGCAACGCTGTTGGAGGCCTTCCTGGACCGCGTCGGCGGCGGCCTGCTGACCGTGCTGGGCGATGCCCTGACCCTACGGCGAAACGATCCGGCGCTCACCACCACCGAGCGGGAGTGGCTCGATGCCGCTGCCGCCCTCATCACCGGGCGGTTCCCAGCGTGAACGACAGGTGGCAGATCAACGGGCTACCGTTGCCCGACCCGCTGATCGACCTGATCGAGTCCGGCCGCTGGCGACACCCCGGCGACGAGGTGCTCCGCCAGCTGATCCCCTGGCTCGACGACCCGCTGGACTTCATGACCACAATCGACGAGCTGCGTCTCCACAACCGTCTCATCGCCGAGCTGGGCACCGACACGCTGGAGTTCTTCCAGATCGGCCGCGGCAGCGCGGGCCGGCCGATCGTCCTGCCCTGGCTCGACCTGGACCAGGCCGTCTTCATCGCCGAATGCCGCTACGCGGGCGACGACATCGCGGTCGCGCTGGACTATCGCACCAACCCGGCAGACCCCCGCGTACTGGCCACCGCCCTCCCCGCCGCGCGCCACTGCTCCTGGCGGCAGGTCACGCCGACGTTCACCCAGTTCGTCGACGCCCTGCACCTGCGCTGACCATGAGCATGGCGGGGTCGGTTCAGGTGAGGTCGCGACGCCGTCCGACGAGCATGGCGACGCCGACCGCGCCCGCGGCGTACAGCAGCAGTAGTCCGAATGCCACCGTGCCGCCCGGATGGGCGACTGTCGTGACGAGAACGACCCGGGTCATCGGCGGGAAGGGACGACGGTGCCGGCGGCGACCGGACGCGCGGCGACAACAGGTGCCGCGGCGCCCGGGGCCGTCGGACGCCCGTCCGTGCGGCGGCCCCACCGGGTACGCCCGCCGGGCTTGAAGACGGACAGGATCGTCGCGGTCCACAGCAGGGCGGCGAACAGTCCCATGGCGCCGATCAGCAGCATTCCGGTGGTACCGGTCTCGATCAGGCCGGCTGCGCTGCGGGCCTCCAACTCCTCGATCCAGGGGCCTTCGAAGACCGCGAGGAACGGCAGGGTGAGCGCGATGACCAGCTTGGCCAGCACCCAGGTGTGCTTGAGCAGGCCCCACGGGGTGCCGAGCGAAACCACGACACCCGTGATGATCGTCAGGAAGACGCTCGGGATCGCCAGCAGCATTTCGAACCTGCTCAGCAACAGATAGGCCCCGTGCTGCAACTCGTGGCTGTCGGCCGTCGCCCCGAGGATCGCCAGCAGGAGCATGCCCGTCGAGATGCCCAGCCAGCCGACCCCGATGCCGACGTGCAGCGTCAGCCACACCTTCCGCGGCATCCGCCCCAGCCGGGGAAAGCGCGGCCGCAGGCCACTCACGATCGCCGAGGACAACGCCATCCCGAGCCACGGCATGTCGTGGGCGAACAGGAACAGGAACTGCGCCGGCACGAAGAGCAGGTGGAAGATGATCAGCACCTGCCTGGTGCGGGCGGCGAGCGCGGGGCGCCCGAGCGCGAACCAGCCACCGAACGACAGCACTGCGGCGAGCGCATACGCGTACGTGCCGGCGGTCGTGAAGAGCGGGTGCGGCGGGTCGGGACGTAGCGCGACCAAGGTACCCGCGGTGACGGCGAAGACACCGAAGACGAGCTGCAGTAGTCGCGGACTGAGACGTGGTCTGGCCATGCACCCACCCTCGCCGGGGCGGGCAGCTCGGTGCGTCGGCGGATCCGATAGAACGGTTCAGTCCATCGGCGATGATCAACGGGGGTGGCGTACAACTTTCGACCGACGCCTGCGCCTGTCGGTCGGCCCTACGCTGGCACCATCATGACGTCGCGTCTCCTGGTTCAGGTGGTGCGCTGGTTCCGCCACCGCCCGGTGATCGACGCGGTGGCGGCGTTCGCCATGGCGGTGTTCGTGGCGACCGGGGAGTTCGGGGTGGACTTCTTCGGCCCCACCATCGCCGGCTTCGGCCCCCGCCTTCCTCCGCTCTGGCTCGGCATCCCCCTCGGCCTCGCGCTCGGGCTGCTGACCTGGCGGCGGCGCCAGGCCCCGACGCTCCTGCTGGCCGGCTCCCTGGCGGCGACCTTCCTCGTGTCGGCCCAGGTGGCGGTCGTGCTCGCGCTCTACACGCTGGCCGAGCGCACCACGGCGTGGCCCAAGGTCGCCGCCAGCGTCCTGGTCTCGGTGGTCCTGATCGGCATCCCGATCTGGCGGTACGCGGGTGCCGACGGGGCGATCCCGGTCACCGTTGCGGTGTGCGTCGCGCCGGCGTTGCTCGGCCTCTACGTCGGCACCCGGCGCGAGCTTGTCGAACGCATGCGGGAACGGGCCGAGCGCCTCGAACGCGAGCAGCACCAGCGGGTGGCCCAGGCCCGAAGCGACGAGCGGGCCCACATCGCTCGCGACATGCACGACGTCGTCGCCCACCGGGTGGCGGTGATCGTGCTGCAGGCCACGGCACTGGAGTCGGCCAGGGGCGGGGACGCCGTGGCCCGGGGACGACAGATCGGAGCTATCGGGCGGGAGGCGCTCGCCGAACTGCGCGCCCTGGTGGGAATCCTTCGCGGCGATGACGACGCGCCGCTGGCCCCGCAGCCCGGCCTGACCGATCTGGACGCGCTCGTCGAAGATTCCCGCCGGCTCGGCGTACCGGTCACCCTGGAGGTGGAGAACGTGACAGGTGAACGCCTACCGCTGCTCATCGAGCACGCCGCCTACCGCATCGTGCAGGAGTCCCTGACCAACGTGCACAAGCACGCGCCAGGCGCCCGAACCCGGATACGCGTCCGGCAGACACCGCAGTCGCTTCGGGTGACGATCAGCAATGGGCGCGGACGGCCGGGCACCACCCCGCCCCTGCCCGTCGGCGGCCACGGGCTCCTCGGCCTGGCCGAACGCGTCCACCTGATCGGCGGAAAACTGACCTCCGGTCCCACACCCGACGGGGGATTCAGCCTGGCCGCCGAGGTACCGATCGCACCCGGGAAGGACAATGAGCGCACCGACTAGGACGTTGATCGTCGACGACGAGTGGATGGTGCGCTCGACGCTGCACACCATCCTCGACGCGGCCCCGGACATCACTGTGGTCGGAGAGGCGTCCGACGGGGCCCAGGCGGTCGAACTCGCCCGGACGCTCCGGCCCGACGTCGTCCTCATGGACATCCGCATGCCGCGGACCGACGGGCTGACCGCGACCGAGCAGATCACCCGACTCGACCGGCCGCCACACGTCGTCGTGCTCACCACGTTCGACCTCGACGAGTACGTGCACACGGCGCTTCGCCACGGTGCCGTCGGCTTCCTGCTGAAGGACGCCTCCGCCGAGGACATGATCAACGCGGTACGGAGCGCGGCGCGCGGTGACGCGATGATCTCCCCAAGGGTGACCCGCAGACTGCTCCGGCAGTTCTCCGGTCCGACTCTCGACCGGCGCAACAACGCCGAACAGCGACTCACGGTGCTCACCGAGAGAGAACGAGAAGTCCTGATCGCCGTCGGCGGCGGCCTGTCCAACACCGCGATCGCGGCCACGCTCTACATGAGCGAGGCGACGGTGAAGACCCACATCAGCCGGATACTGGCGAAGCTGGGCCTGACCAACCGCGTCCAGGCGGCGATTCTCGCCCACCAGGCCGGAGCGCTCGACTGAGTACGCGCGACGTTTCACGGAAGCCGCCGCAGGGCGGGCTCACTCATGAGCCGCGCGGGCGGCTTACTTCCGCACCTCTCGATCCAGGCCGTTTTGCGGCTGTCCTGGCAGGTGGTGAGGCAGAATCGGGGCGATGATCTATAGAAAGCCGAGTTGACGCGCGAACTCCTGGTGAACCGAGACGAGTTCAGCAAACCGGATGGGCTTGCGGGACACCGCCGAGAGATCCTTGCCCTCCCTGGTCCAGGGTGGCGGCAACGTGTGGATCCCGTGGTCCAAGGCGACGCTGGCCACCTCGGCTTCCCAGCCCGGCCACCGCAAGCCCTCATAGAACTTGGTCATCGCACCTGCGAGCATCGCCTCCAGCCAGTCGCCATACCCAAGCTCAAGATCCTGCCAAGTCAGATCCTCCGGGCCGAAGTAGTGCACCGTCGGCTTCACGCCCGGCTGCGCCGGCAACCACGCGAACCGCCCGCCCATCACATCGAAAGCGACCACCAGACGAGCAGCCCCACGGGCCATCTCGGCCGCTACCTCCGGCAGCCCATCGTGCCCACCACCGAGCACCCGAAGCCAACCGTGATCGATCAGCAGCCCGCCACTGTTGGCCACCACCGCCCCGAGCCACGACCTGGTCGTAATTCCCAAGGCTGCCAGGCAGGCTGCCGCCCGCTCAGGATCCGCCGCCAGCACCTCCACCGGATACGGAGCCGCTCCAACCAGCGCCAAGATCTCCGACCACGCAGACCGTTCCACGCGCTCAGCCTCCCAGGGGTCACGTCCGCGCTCCAAGAGAGACCGGGGTTGGGGGCCCACCGCCGTCAAGGTCACGCTGAAACCAGGTTGTAGTGGCATCACCGATGCGCCGACACCACTACAACCATGATGTTGCGTGATCTTGCGCGACGGCGCGGCGCTCATCGCGTCGTCAAGCAACGTCAGGATGCCGTGGGGCCGGGACGCCGTAGCCAGTCTGGGCTCGGCGGTGCTGGGACCCGTAACGGCCCTCGCCGATCACGGATGTACGTCGCGTAGTCCGCGAAATGTCGATGGCGGCCCAGGTAGTGCGGGTAGTGGTCGAAGTGCCACCGGCAGGCCTCGATGAACTCGGAGTGGTCCTCAAGCCCGAGGCGAGCGCAGAGATGAGCGAATTCGTCCAAGCCGTCCATCATCTCGGCGCACTGTGCGGGCGTTGCGCCATCGGCGCCCCAGAGCACACCGACCGGAAGCTCGTGGACCGCTTGATCGAGCCATTGACGGTCATGGCGGTAGCGACCCTGGTCAAACTCGGCCGAGACGACCGCAAGGTTCCGCTTACCCTCCGTCGTCGCGATCCCGTCCGGCAGCGTCACGCCCATCTCACCGCCATCGACGCTTTCGATCTCGGCCTCGATCCAGAATCCAATGGGGAAAGATGAATCGGCCGTCATATTCAGCGACGTAATGGCGGGGACCTTCTCCACGATGCGGTGGTTCCGCCCGTGAGCGTCGCGAACGGAGACCTCGACCCAGCCGGGAAAGTCGTCAGAGTGCCAGCGCGTCACCAACGCCCTCAGCTTCACCATGAGGCGAACGCTAGGCAGCAGACGTTGGAGCGGCATCAGACGTTGAAGCGGAACTCCACCACGTCGCCGTCCTGCATGACGTACTCCTTGCCCTCGATGCGGACCTTGCCCGCCGCCTTGGCCGCCGCCATCGAACCGTGCTCGACCAGGTCGTGGTAGGAGACCACCTCGGCCTTGATGAAGCCGCGCTGGAAGTCGCTGTGGATGACACCCGCGGCCTCCGGCGCGGTGGCGCCGACCGGGACGGTCCAGGCGCGTGCTTCCTTGGGGCCGGCCGTGAGGTACGTCTGCAGGCCGAGCGTGCGGAAGCCGACCCGGACGAGCTGGTTGAGGCCGGGCTCGTTCTGCCCGATCGACTCCAGCAGCTCGCGGGCCTCGTCCTCGGGGAGGTCCACCAGCTCGGATTCGATCTTCGCGTCCATGAAGACGGCCTCGGCGGGGGCGACCAGGGCCCGCAGTTCGTCGAGGAACGCCTCGTTGGCCAGCTCGGCCTCGTCGACGTTGAAGACGTACAGGAAGGGCTTGGTGGTGAGCAGGTGCAGCTCGCGCAGGTGCTCCAGCTCGATCTTGGCGGCGGCGGCCCCGGAGTAGAGGGTGGTGCCGCCGTCGAGCACCTCGATCGCGGCCTTCGCGGCGGCGACCGCGGCGAGCCGGTCCTTGCGGAGCTTGGCTTCCTTCTCCAACCGGGGCAGCGCCTTGTCCAGGGTCTGCAGGTCGGCGAGGATCAGCTCGGTGTTGATCGTCTCGATGTCGTCGGCCGGGGAGATCTTGCCGTCGACGTGCACCACGTTGGGGTCGGAGAAGGCTCGGACCACCTGGCAGATCGCCGAGGCGTCGCGGATGTTCGCCAGGAAGGCGTTGCCCCGACCCTGCCCCTTCGACGCGCCACGGACCAGGCCGGCGATGTCGACGAACGACACCGGAGCAGGCAGCACCTTCTGCGAGGAGAAGATCTCGGCCAGCTTGCCCAGCCGCTCGTCCGGAAGCCCGACCACGCCGACGTTGGGCTCGATGGTGGCGAACGGGTAGTTCGCCGCCAGCACGTCGTTCTTGGTCAACGCGTTGAACAGCGTGCTCTTGCCGACGTTGGGCAGGCCGACGATGCCGATGGAAAGACTCACGACCAGCCAGCTTACGCGGCGCGCGGTTTATGTCGCGACGCGACCCGGCAAGCGTTGTTACTCTGCCGAACTCGATGTCTCGCTGTGGGAGGTGGGATGACCTCGACGTTGCCCGAGCTGTACATCGCCGTCGATGTGGAGGCGGACGGGCCGATCCCCGGGCCGTACAGCATGATCTCGCTGGGTATGGCCGTGGCCGGACACCCGGACCTGTCCTTCTACACCGAGCTGCGCCCCATCTCCGACGACTTCGTGCCGGCGGCACTTGCCGTCTCCGGCCTGGACCGGGACCGCCTGTTGCGGGAGGCGCCCACCGCGCAGGAGGCGATGACCGCGGCGGCGGCCTGGGTCAACGGGCTGCGCCGGATCGGCCGCCCGGTCTTCCTCGCCGCCCCCGCCGTCTGGGACGGCATGTTCGTGCACTGGTACTTCGTCCGCTTCGTCGGCCACAGCCCGTTCGGCGCCACCGGCTCGGGTGTCGACCTGCGCAGCTACTGGATGGGGCTGACCGGCAGCGAGTGGGTCCAGACCCGCAAGGGCAAGATCAAGCACGAGCTGGGCCTGCACGACGTGCCGCACACCCACCACGCCGGGGAGGACGCCGCCGAACTGGCGCAGGTCTTCGACGCGGTGCTCCGCCGCCGCCAATCCGACGAGCAGGCGTGACCGGCCCCGGGCGAGCAGGCGTGACAGACCTCGGCGAGCAGGCGTGATCGGCCTCGGCGCTCAGCCGAGCAGGCGCGGGGCGATCACCACCTCCTGGACGGTGCCGTCCGCGCCCCGGCTGACCTCGTACGCCGAGACGCCCTCGCGGTCCGCGACCGCCTCGACCAACTGGGTGCCCCGGTAGACCAGGCCGACCCCGTCGTCGGTGCAGTGGCTGGTCGGCAGCGTCCCGTTGCCGACCAGCTCGTGCATGAGCGGGCGCCGCTGCCCCTCGCTGTCGTAGTGCACCCCGTTGCCGTACGGCAGCCAGGCCAGGCCGTCGGTGAAGCCGCGCAGCCGGGGGCCGAAGCTGTCGGTGGCACCGCCGACATGCCAGCAGATCGAGCCCGCCGAGACCCCGGCCAGCACCACGCCGGCCTGCCAGCACTCGCGCAGGATCTCGTCGAGCCCGTGCACCCGCCAGACGGCGACCAGGTTGGCCACGCTGCCGCCGTCGACCCAGATCACGTCCTGGGCGAGCAGGTGGGCACGGACGTCCTCGATGTTCGGCATCGGGAACAGGGCGAGGTGCGACAGCCGGAACCGGGTCTTGGCGAACGCGCCGTAGACGGCGCTCAACACGACGGGGTGGTCCCCGACGGCCTGCCCGAGGTAGCAGACCCGCGGCTGCGAACCCGCCTCGGCCAGCTCGGCCGCCAGCTCGAAGACCGGGCTGGGGCGCAGGTCAGTCGGGCCCCGGTTGCCCCGGAAGAAGCCCATGCTGGTGGCGAGGATGGTCGGTGTGCTGGCGGGCATCGGGCGTCCTTCCGTCGGGGTGCGGCGTCCATCCTGCCGCAGCCGGCTGACGGCACACCGTCGAACCCGGCGAGGCCGGTCGGCCGACGAGGTCAGTTGCCGTGGCGCTGTCGGGGCACCCGGGCCTCGGGCCGGAGGCCCGGGGGCAGCTCGTCGAGCGGCCGGTCGGCCGGGGGCAGCTCGTCGAGCGGCCGGTCGGCCGGGGGCAGCTCGTCGAGCGGCCGGTCGGCCGGGGGCAGTTGGGCCGCGGCGGCGCGGGGCAGGGTGAACCGGTCGGCGGCGGCCGGACCGGCAGAGATCGACTCGCGCAGCATCCAGCGCACCTCGTCGGCCGTCCAGCCCAGCCCTGGCCGGGCGGCTATCTCGCGGACCAACCTCCGGCCGACCCGGGTGTCGTCGTCGTAGAAGCGCATGCACCAGTGGTGCGTCCACATGCCGAGCGCCCGCAGGCCCGCGTCGTCAAGCGAGCCGACCAGCCGACCGCAGGCGGTGTCGGTGAAGGTCTGCTCGGGGTCGGTCGTCCGGTCCCGGTCGATCGCGCCGCGGGCGGCGGGCGCGACGGCCCGCATCCGGCGGTAGAAGGCCTGCGCCACCGCGCGGGGCAGTGGCGGAAATGTGCCAGGTGTCGACGCCGCCGCCCAACCCGCCACGCTCGTCATCCGCCGCACCCCTTCTTGAGTTGGTGGCCGGACGCTACCCGGCACGACCGACACTTCCGGGCCGGAAAAACCCGTGGGATCGCGGATAGCGACGATGACCTGGGGCGTCTGTATCTGTGACAACGAAACGGGGGTGGTGGGTGGACGAGGACGAGCGTGCTCGGCTGGCCGAGTTCGTCGGCAGCCGGACGCCGGCGCTGATGCGTGTCGCGTACCTGCTGACCGGCGACCGCAACGCCGCCGAGGACCTGTTCCAGTCGGCACTGGCACGGACCATCCCGAAGTGGGGATCGATCCGACACGCCGATCCCGAGGGGTACCTCCGCGCGGTGATGTACCGCGAGCAGATCAGCTGGTGGCGACGACTGCGCCGATGGCGGGAGACGCCGCTCAATCCGGCGGACGAACCGGTCGGCGCCGACCCGAGCGGCGGCTCCGACGTGCGGTTGGCGATGCGCGCCGCACTGCGCCACCTACCACCGGCACAGCGGGCGGTGGTGGTCCTGCGCTACTACGAGGATCTGCCCGAAGCCCGGGTCGCCGAACTGCTCGGCTGTTCCGTGGGCACGGTACGCAGCCGTACCCACCGGGCGGTCACTCGTCTGCGCGAACTGCTGCCGGAGGTCGAAATGCTGGAGGTACGGCGATGACCGATCCCTTCGAGCACCTCATCCGCTCCACCCTCACCGACCTCGCCGAGGAGGCACCGATCGTGCATGACCAGTTGAACGGGGCGGAACGGCGGGTGCGCAACAGGCGCCGCGCCACGGTGACGATGGGGGCGGTCGGCACCCTCGCGGCGATCCTCATCGCCACTCCGCTCGCTCTCGCCTCGACCGGCTCGGACGAGGCTCCACCGGCCGCCCCCAGCCCGGCGGGCCCGGCGGCCGTGCCCGGTCCGCCCGCGCCCGACCAGTCCGCGCCGACGACCGTACCGAGTCCGGGCGGCGCGAAGCAGGACCCGCCGACGCGGCCGAGCGCGCCCGGCGAGCCCGCTGCACCCGGCGAGCCCGGTGCCCCCGGCGACGCCGCCGGTACGCCCGGTGCCCCTGGTGCGCCCGGTGCCCCCGCTGCTCCTGGGGTGCCCCGTGATCCATCCAAGCGTGACGTGCCCAGCGAGCCCTCGCCGGTGACCGCGCCCGGCGTGCCGGGCCAGCCGATGACCGGCTCGACTGTGCCGCGCTGAGCAGGATCGGTCAGGTCGGCGGCCTCCTCGCCCTGACCTGACCGGTCAACCGCCGGCGGCTCCGGCGGCCCACCGCTCGATCCTCTGGTCGCAGGACGAGGGCCAGCGCCGGTCAGCCGAGCGGCTGACGGCGATCCGGCCGCGGAGATGCCGGTCACGTCCACGCGGCCCCTCCCCGCACCGGCGAGCGCCGCGCGTCACCGGAAACGGCGGGCGCCGGCCCACCGGGTTTGCCGAGGCCGGTGAGCCCGCCCATCCTTGGGCGCATGACCGATCCCGGACACCCGACGTGCCAGCCGCGGGGGCGACGATGAGCACCACGATGCCCCGGGTCCCCACCTCGCTGACCGGGCAGATCGTCACACCCGGCGACCGCCGGTACGCGCAACTGCGCTCCACGTACACCACCACGGCGTCGCCGGCCGCCGTCCTGCTGCCGAAGACCACCGCACAGGTGATCGACGCGCTGCGCTACGCGCGGGAGCAGCGGCTCCCGATCTCCGTCCGCAGCGGCGGGCACGGCTTCTCCGGGACCTCCTCCAACAACGGTGGCGTGGTCATCGACCTGTCCATGCTCAACCGGGTGCAGGTGCTCGACGAGCGGGCCGGACTGGTCCGGGTCGAGGCCGGGGCCCGCTGGGCGAACGTCGCGAAGGCGTTGGCGCCGTACGGCCTGGTGATCAGCTCGGGTGACTACGGCGGCGTCGGCGTCGGCGGCCTGGCCACCGGCGGCGGTGTGGGCTGGCTGGTCCGCGCCCACGGTCTCACCCTCGACCGCGTCCGCGCGGTCGAGGTGGTGCTCGCCGACGGGACGCTGGTCCGCGCCGACGCCACCCACGAACCGGACCTGTTCTGGCTGGTCCGGGGCGCCGGAGCCGGAGCCGGGATCGTGGTGGCCTTCGAGATCGAGGCGGTCGAGCAGCGCAACGTCGGCGTGACGCAACTGATCGTCGAGGCGCATCCGGACGGGCGCACCATCCGGGAGTGGGTGGCCTACCTCGCGCAGGCCCCACGGGAGTTGTCCGCGGCGGCCGTGGTGTACGCCGAGGGGCGCTCGGCCCTCATGTCCATCACCGCCGTGGTGGCCGCCGAGAGCCTGCGCCGAGCCCGACCCGTGGTGGAGCCGCTGCTCGCCATCGGCAAGGTGCTCGAACACCGCACCGACCTGCTGCCCTACCCGACGTTGGTGCCGACCGCGCACCTGAGCCCCAACGTCGGGCAGCAGCGCGGCACGACCACGAACGGTCTGTTCACCGGGCTTGACGACGCCGGCGCGCGGGCCGTGCAGCGGGCGGTGACCGGGCCGGGGCGGGCCGTGGTCCAGCTCCGCTCGCTGGGGGGCGCGGTCAACGACGTGGCATCCGACGCGACCGCGTACGCCCACCGCCACCAGGACACGCTTGTCATCGCCTCGGTGTTCCCGCCGCGGGGTGGGCCGGCGTTGGACACCGCCTGGCGGACCGTCGGGGCGCGGGCCGACGGCGCATACGTCAACTTCGAGGGCCGACCGGACCCGGCCGCGTTCGCCCGGATCTACCCGGGCGAGACCGGGATCCGGGTACGCCGGCTGTGGAAGCGGTACGACCCGGACGGCGTGTTCCGGTCGGCCCTGCTGACCGGTCAGCCGCACCGCGCCGCCCAGCCGCACCGCGCCGCCCAGCCGAGCCGCGCCGCCCAGCCCAGCCGTTCCGCCCAGCCGCACCGTTCCGGCCAGCCCACCCGATCCGGCCAGCCCACCTCGGCCGGTCAACCGCATCGACGACGTCGCCGCCCCCGCTGACGGAGGCCCCTGCTCACCGGCACGCCGAGGTCCGATTCCCGCCAGCGATGGCGGGTCGAGCGGGGCATCATCGGTGACATGGAGCTGGACTTCGAGCGGTGTTACCGGGCCGTGGACAGTCGTGACCAGCGGTTCGACGGCTGGTTCTACACCGGCGTGACGTCCACCGGCATCTACTGCCGGCCGTCCTGCCCGGCGATCACCCCCAAGCGGCAGAACGTCCGTTTCTTTCCGTCCGCTGCCGCCGCACAGGGTGTCGGGCTGCGCGCCTGCCGCCGCTGCCGGCCGGACGCCGCGCCGGGCTCACCCCTGTGGGACGTCCGCGCGGACGTGGTCGGCCGGGCGATGCGGCTGATCGCCGACGGCGTGGTCGACCGGGACGGCGTACCCGGGTTGGCCTCTCGTCTGGGCTACACCGAGCGGCACCTGCACCGGATGCTGAGCGCCGAGATGGGCGCCGGGCCGCTCGCCCTGGCCCGGGCCCAGCGGGCACAGACCGCGCGGATCCTGATCGAGACCACCGACCTCGGGATGGCCGAGATCGCGTTCGCCGCCGGCTTCGGCAGCGTCCGGCAGTTCAACGACACGCTCCGCGAGGTGTACGCGAGTGCCCCGTCCGACCTGCGGACGGCGCGCGGCGGTCAGCGGACGCCGGCCGGTGCGGGGACCATCGCGCTGCGGCTGGCGTACCGTCCGCCGTTGCACGCCCAGGCGCTGCTGGACTTCTTCGCGACGCGGGCGCTGCCCGGGGTGGACGAGGTTCGCGACGGGACGTACCACAGGGGTCTGCGGTTGCCCCACGGCACCGGCGAGGTGGCGCTGACCCCGGCGGCCGGGCACGTGGCGGCGACGCTGCGGTTGACCGACCTGCGCGACCTGGCGCCCGCGGTGGCCCGGTGCCGTCGGCTGCTCGACCTGGACGCGGACCCGGCCGCCATCGACGCCACGCTGGCCGCCGACCCGGCGCTAGCCCCCCTAGTCGCAGCCGAACCAGGAATCCGCGTCCCCCGAGCGGTAGACGGCTTCGAAATGGCAGTCCGCGCCATCATCGGCCAACAGATCTCCCTAAAAGCCGCCCAAAAAACCCTAACCCGCCTCCTCACCACCCACGCTTCCGATCAGGTCGATCATGAGGTTGACCTGGCGATTGGAGATCGAACCCCAGGCCAACCTCATGATCAACGGGGCGCAGGGGGCGGGCGACGGGGCGCAGGGGGCGGGGCCGGGGGGCTCCGGGGGTTTTTGAGTCCGGAGGAGTTGTTGGCGGTGCCGGATTCCGGGTTCGGGATGCCGGCCGGGCGGCGGGAGACCCTTCGGGGGTTGGCTCTCGCGGTTCTTGACGGGTCCGTCGACCTGGCGGCTTCGGTGGATCGGGTGTCGGCCACTCGGGGGTTGCTCGCGCTGCCTGGTGTCGGGCCGTGGACCGCCAACTACCTTGCCATGCGCGCCTTCGGCGACCCGGACATCCTGCTCAGCACCGACCTCGCGGTCCGGCGCGGCGCCGCCGCGCTCGGCCTGCCCGACAACCCGACAACCCTCGACGGGTACGCCGACCGATGGCGTCCCTGGCGGTCCTACGCAACGATGAGACTCTGGAGAGCGGCATGAGCATCGACAGCACCGTACTGAGCACACCGGCCGGCCCGTTGAGCATCCTCGCCGGCCCGGACGGCGACGTACGGGCAGCCGGCTTCACACCGGACCCGGCGGCGCTGCTGCCCCTGATCCACCCGACCCTGCGGGCGCCGGTGCGCCAACGGGCCGACCTCGGCCCGGTCACCGCGGCGGTCCACTCCTACCTGGACGGTGACCTCGACGCGATCGACGCGGTGCCGGTCCGCCAACGCACCGGCGGGGAGTTCATGGCGCACGCCTGGCAGGTGCTGCGCGAGGTGCCGCCCGGTGCCCCGGTCACCTACACCGGGTACGCCGTGCTGGCCGGTCGGCCACCGGCGGTGCGGGCCGCGGCGGCCGCCTGCGCCCGCAACGCGGCGGCACTGTTCGTGCCCTGCCACCGGGTGCTGCGCACCGACGGCACGCTCGGCGGATACCGCTGGGGGCTGGACGTGAAGAAGTGGCTTCTCGGTCATGAGCGGCGCCTGACAGCAAGCTGACACCGGCGTCGCCCGCCATTGACGCTACCGTCTGGTATGCCTCTGCGGAGCGACGGCGACCCGGCCACCCCGGTCGCCGCGCCCCGGCACCCGTTGCACAACCTCTGGCGGCTACGCCCCTACCTGCGCCCGTACGCCGCCGAGTTCGCCTGGCTGCTCGTCGCGGGCCTCGCGGGCACGGCCGCCGGGATCGCCGTACCGCTCGTCGTGCAGCGGGTGGTGGACGGGCCGGTGGCCCGACACGAACCGGCCGGGCTGTTCCAGCTCGGCGGCCTGGCACTGCTGCTCGGTGTGGTCGAGGCGGTGCTCATCTTCATCCGCCGGTGGGTGCAGTCCTCCTCGGCGGTGGGCATGGAGGCGGCGCTGCGCGCCGACGTCTACGCCCACCTGCAACGGTTGGCGACAAGCTTCCACGACCGCTGGCAGTCCGGCCAGTTGCTGTCCAGGATCACCAGCGACCTGTCGGTGATCCGCCGGTTCCTCTCCTTCGGCGTGTTCTTCCTGGTGCTCAACCTGACCACCTACGTGGTCGTGGTCGTGCTCCTGGTCAACCTGCACCCGATGCTCGGTGCGCTGGTCGCGGCCAGCTCGGTGCCGCTGCTGCTGATCAGCCGCCGGTTCGGGCGGCACTACCACGCCGCGTCCCGGCGGATGCAGGACCAGCAGGGCGACGTGGCGACCCTGGTCGAGGAGACCGCGCAGGGCCTGCGCACCATGAAGGCGTACGGCCGGGGGCCGGAACTGGCCGCCCGCTTCGGCGTCGGGGCGCAGCGGCTGCACGACACGGGCGTCGGCAAGGCGCGGCTGCTGGCCAACACCTCGGCGTTGCTCGACCTGGTGCCCAACGTGACACTGGGCGTGGTGCTGGTGGCCGGTGCGGCCGCCGCCGCGAAGGGCTCGCTCACCATCGGCGAGCTTGTCGCGTTCGTCAGCCTCCAACTGATGCTCATCTGGCCGGTGCAGTCGCTGGGTTGGATCATCGCCAACGGTCAGGAGGCCGCCACCGCCGCCGACCGGCTCCAGGAGGTGCTGGACACCCCACCCCAGATCGTGGACTCCCCCGGCGCGCTCGCGCTGCCCCGGGACGCGGTGCACGGCCGGCTCCGCATCGAGCGGGTCTCGTTCAGCTACCCGGGCGCCACCGCGCCGGTGCTGCGCGAGATCGACCTGGTCGTCGAGCCGGGCGAGACGCTCGCCCTGGTCGGCGCCACCGGCTCCGGCAAGAGCACGCTGCTCTCGCTGGTGCCCCGGCTGCACGAGGTGACCGCGGGCCGGATCACCCTGGACGGTCACGACCTGCGTGAACTGCGGCTGGCCTCGCTGCGCCGACTGGTCGGGGTGGCGTTCGAGGAGCCCACGCTCTTCTCCATGTCGGTGCGGGAGAACCTCACCCTGGGGCACCCGGACGCCGGCGACGACGACGTCCGCGCGGCCCTCGCGCTGGCCCAGGCCGACTTCGCGTACGACCTGCCGTGGGGATTGGCCACCCGGGTCGGTGAGCAGGGGATCTCCCTCTCCGGCGGGCAGCGTCAGCGGCTCGCGTTGGCGCGGGCCGTGCTCGGCCGACCGGCGGTGCTGGTGCTCGACGACCCGCTGTCCGCTCTCGACGTGCACACCGAGGCGCTTGTGGAGGCGGCCCTGCGGCAGGTCCTGCGCAACAGCACCGCGCTGCTCGTGGTGCACCGGCCTTCGACGATCTCCCTGGCCGACCGGGTCGCGCTGCTCGAAGACGGGCGGATCACCGCCGTGGGCCGGCACTCCGACCTGCTGGCGACGGTTCCGGCGTACCGGGCGCTGCTGGCCGCCGAACCACCCACCGGGCAGCCGCCGGCGGCGGAGACCGCCGGCCCGAGCCCGTTCCCCTCCGACGGTTGGGGGCTGGTGCGCTCGTGACAGTGCCGAAGCAGGCCGAACCACCGCCCGAGGAACAACCGGAGCTGACCCGCTGGCGCGGGACGGCCACGGACCCGGAGGCGGACCGGAGCCGAGCCGAGGACACCGCACCCGAGGCGGTGGCCCGGCTGCGCCGGCTCAGCCGGGCCCTGCTCGCCGACCAGCTCCGACCACACCGGAGACGACTCGCCGCAGCGGTCGGCCTGCTGCTGACCCAGAACGCCGCCGCGATGGCCGGCCCGTACCTGGTCATGATCGGCATCGACCGGGCCATCGCGCCGCTGCGCGCCGGTGACGCCGTCCCGCTGGTCGCCGTCGCCGGGGCGTTCGTGGTCGCCTCGCTCACCGAGTACGCTGCCCGGCGCGGGTTCCTCACCCTCTCCGCCCGGATCGGCCAGGCCGTCCTGCTCGACCTGCGGCAGCGGGTTTTCGGGCACTTCCTGCGGTTGTCCGTCGGCTTCCACGAGCGGTACACCTCCGGCCGGATGGTCTCCCGGCTCACAAGTGACCTGGACTCGATCGCCGAACTCGTCGACGGTGGCATCGACAACCTGGTGATGGCCGGGCTGTCGATGCTGTCGGTGGCCGCCATCCTGCTCTGGCTGGACCTGCCGCTGGCCGCCGTGACACTGCTCGCCTTTCCGTTCCTGTTCGTGCTCTCCCGCTGGTTCGCCAGGTCGTCGGCGAGCGCGTACCGGCGGACCCGGGACGCGGTCGCGCTCGTCATCGTGCACTTCGTCGAGTCGATGCGGGGCATCCGGGCGGTGCAGGCGTTCCGCCGGGAACCGCGCAACCAACGGATCTTCGTGGCGCTCGGCGACGACTACCGGCGGAGCAGCCTGCACACGTTCCGCCTGATCGCCACGTACTCCCCGGCGATCAAGCTGATCGGCAACGTCACCGTGGCTGCGGTGCTCTGCTACGGCGGGTGGCGGGTGCTCGACGGCCAGACCGAGGTCGGTGTGCTCGCCGCGTTCCTGCTCTACCTGCGTCGCTTCTTCGAGCCGATGCAGGAGCTGAGCCAGTTCTACAACTCCCTACAGTCGGCCACGGCGGCGTTGGAGAAGCTGGCCGGGGTGCTCGACGAGCGGCCGGCCGTCGCCGAGCCGGCCCGGCCCACACCGCTGCCGACCGGGCCCGGTCGCGGCGAGGTGAGCTTCCGGGCGGTCTCCTTCGGATACCGGGCCGGCACCCCGATCCTCGGCGGGCTGGAGCTGACCGTGTCGGCCGGACAGACGGTGGCGCTGATCGGGCCGACCGGCGCGGGCAAGTCGACGATCGCCAAACTCGTCGCCCGTTTCCACGACCCGGACAGCGGCACGGTCCGGCTCGACGGGGTCGACCTGCGCGACGTCGGCGACGCCGACCTGCGCCGCGCCGTGGCGTTGGTGACGCAGGAGAACCACCTGTTCAGTGGGACCGTCGCGGAGAACATCAGGTTCGGCCGCCCGAGCGCGGACGACGAGACGGTCCAGGCCGCCGCGCGGGCGATCGGCGCGCACGACTTCATCGCCGCCCTGCCCGAGGGGTACGCCACCCAGGTGCACCGGCGCGGCGGCCGGCTCTCCGCCGGACAGCGCCAACTCGTCGCGTTCGCGCGGGCGTTCCTGGCCGACCCGGCCGTGCTGATCCTGGACGAGGCGACGTCGTCGCTTGACGTACCGACCGAACGGCTGGTGCAGCGCGCACTCGGCACCATCCTGCGCGACCGCACCGCCCTGGTGATCGCGCACCGACTCTCCACGGTGGAGACCGCCGACCGGGTGCTCGTCCTCGACGGCGGGAAGATCGTCGAGGACGGCCCACCCGCCGTGCTGGCCGAGGCCGGCGGCCGGTACGCGGCCCTGCACCGGCAGTGGCGCGACTCGCTGATCTGAACCAGCGATCCCACAACTGCGTGGCCCGACCCCCCGGCGGTGCCTACGATCGCAGCATGACCGATACGGCGAGGACGGCCCGCGCCGGCGTCCCCGAGCGTCCGACCCTGGACGGGCTCGAGGAAAGCTGGGCACGCCACTGGCAAGAGAAGGGCACGTACGCGTTCGACCGCTCGAAGAAGGCGACCGTTCCGGGTCCCGGCGCGGCGTCAGACGCGCCGAGCCGGAATGGTCGTAGTAAGGACGTGTACGCCATCGACACGCCACCGCCGACCGTATCGGGCGAGTTGCACATGGGGCACGTGTACTCGTACACGCACACCGACATCGTCGCGCGTTACCAGCGGATGCGCGGCAAGACCGTCTTCTACCCGATGGGCTGGGACGACAACGGCCTACCCACCGAGCGTCGCGTGCAGAACGTCTACGGGGTGCGCTGCGATCCGGCACTGGCGTACGACCCGGTGTGGCGGCCACCGGCGACTCCTGTCGACGACGCGGCCCGCCGCGACCCCACCCCGCTCTCCCGGCGCAACTTCATCGAGCTGTGCGAACGGCTGACGGTCACCGACGAGCAGGCCTTCGAGTCGCTGTGGCGACGGCTCGGGCTCTCGGTGGACTGGTCGTTGACCTACACCACGATCGGTCGGATCGCCCGGACCACAAGTCAGCGGGCGTTCGTGCGTAACCTGCTGCGCGGCGAGGCGTACCAGTCGGAGGCGCCGACGCTCTGGGACGTCGGCTTCGCCACCGCCGTCGCCCAGGCCGAGTTGGAGGACCGGGAGCGCCCCGGCGCCTACCACCGGCTGCGGTTCGCCGGGCCGGGCGGGCGGGAGGTGCAGATCGACACCACCCGGCCGGAGCTGTTGCCCGCCTGCGTGGCGTTGGTCTGTCACCCCGACGACGAGCGGTACGCCGACCTGGTGGGCACGACGGTGCGCAGCCCGCTGTTCGGCGTCGAGGTGCCGGTGCGCGCCCACCCGCTCGCCGAACCGGGCAAGGGCACCGGCATCGCGATGGTCTGCACGTTCGGCGACCTGAGCGACGTGACCTGGTGGCGGGATCTCGACCTCGACACCCGGGTGGTCATCGGCCGCGACGGCCGGCTGCTTCCGGAGCCGCCGGACGGGGTGCCGGCTCCGCCGTACGCGGCGTTGGCCGGGCAGACCGTCAACGGCGCCCGCCGGGAGATCGTCGGGATGCTTGCCGACGCGGGCGACCTGGTCGGCGAGCCCCGTCCGATCACCCATCCGGTCAAGTTCTACGAGCGCGGCGACCGCCCACTGGAGATCGTCTCGACTCGACAGTGGTATCTGCGCAACGGCGGCCGGGACGCGGACCTGCGGGCCACACTGCTGGCCCGGGGCGAGGAGTTGCACTGGGTGCCGGCGCACATGAAGCACCGCTACGACAACTGGGTGGGTGGCCTGACCGGCGACTGGCTGGTCAGTCGGCAGCGCTTCTTCGGGGTGCCGGTGCCGGTGTGGTACCGGCTCGACAACACTGGCGAGCCGGACTGGTCCCACCCTCTCACGCCGGACGAGTCCGCGCTGCCGGTCGACCCATCCAGTGACCCGGCGCCCGGCTACGACGAGTCGCAGCGCGGCCGACCCGGCGGTTTCATCGGTGATCCGGACGTGCTGGACACCTGGGCCACCTCGTCGCTGACCCCGCAGATCGTCGGTGGCTGGGAGACCGACCCGGAGCTGTTCGCGCAGGTCTTTCCGATGGACCTCCGCCCGCAGGGGCAGGAGATCATCCGGACCTGGCTGTTCGACACCGTGGTCCGTTCGCATTTCGAGCACGGGGTCCTGCCCTGGCGGGACACCGTGCTGTCGGGCTGGATCCTCGACCCGGACCGCAAGAAGATGGCCAAGTCCAAGGGCAACGTGGTCACCCCGCTGGCCCTGTTGGAGCAGCACGGCTCGGACGCGGTGCGCTACTGGGCGGCCAGTGGCAAGCCCGGCACGGACCTGGCCTTCGACCCGGCGCAGATCAAGATCGGCCGCCGACTGGCCACCAAGCTGCTGAACGCGTCCAAGTTCGCGCTCGGGCTGGGGGCGGCGGACGCGCTGCGCGCCCCCGTGACCACGCCACTGGACCGGGCCATGCTCGCCGAGCTGACCACCGTGGTCACCGCCGCGAGCACCGCCCTCGACGCGTACGACCACACGGCCGCGTTGCAGGCGGCCGAGGCGTTCTTCTGGCGGTTCTGCGACGACTACATCGAGTTGGTCAAGGAGCGGGCGTACGCCACCGGCGCGGCCGGCGACTCGGCGCGGGCGGCGCTGGCCTCGGCGCTCTCGGTGCAGCTACGACTGTTCGCCCCGGTGCTGCCCTACGTGACCGAGGAGGTCTGGTCGTGGTGGCGGTACGGGTCGGTGCACCGCGCGACGTGGCCCACCACCTACGAGGTGGCCCGGTCGATCGAGGGGTCGGGTGACCCGGCGCTGTTGCGGCTCGCCGGCGATGCGTTGAGCCAGGTGCGGCGGGCCAAGTCGGAGCGGAAGCTGTCGATGAAGGCGGAGGTGCCGCTGGCCGAGGCGCTCGGCCCGGCGGCCCTCCTGGAGCAGCTCACCCTGGTCGCCGACGACCTCCGGGCGGCCGGCCGGATCGACAAACTCGACCTGCTCCCCGACCGCACCCCGGAGCTGGTCATCGCCTGCGCCTTCTGACCCGGTACGGGTGCTGGACGGTCTCGCTGACCGATGCGATGATCACGGGCCATCATCCAGCACAGTGAGTACGGGGATCATGCGCATTCGTACACTCGTCGCCGGGCTCACGGCCGGGCTACTCCTCGCCGTCGGCCTGGCCGGACCCGCCCAGGCGGCGACGGTCACCGCCACCTACACCGGTTGGACGTGGAACGTCGCCGGCTGGACAATCCACCGAGGCGTCACCAACGACGGCCTCATCCCGGCCCTCGCGGACTCCATCCGGAACCGGGCCGCCAACTTCGCGGCGCTGAACGAGCTCTGTTGGAGCCAGTACAAGGCCGTCCAGGCGAACCTGCTCGCGTCCGGCTGGCCGCAGGACGACACCAACTTCTCCCGGTTCGAGGCGCACAGCGAGACCGCGTGTGGCGGTGAACCGTTCGGGGTGGCCCTCTTCAGCCGGGCACCCCTCGGGGCGGCCAACCGCTACGCGTTGGCCGCGGACGGCACCAGCGAGCGACGCAAGCTGCTCTGCGCCCCGCTCGAAGCGCGCCCACACCTGCGGTTCTGCACCACCCACATCACGCCGTCGAATGCGGTGATCAACGGCAAGAACATCAACGTGACCCAGTTGGACGAGGTACGCGGCAGGATCGACAGTTTCGCCGCCAACGGTGACACCGTCCTGATCGCGGGTGACTTCAACGCCCAGCCGCACTACGGACGGCTCGACTCCTGGTACTCGACCACTCTGAACACGCCGAACAACGGCGCCAACACCGGCGCCTACCGGGAGCTCGACGACACCGACAGCCGCTGCCCCGGGTACGGCGAGACCACCGTCTACGACGGCAACACCGAGGGGCTCTGCGGCCAGGGCAAGAAGATCGACCTGATCTTCGTTCGCAACGACCGGATCGCCGGGTCGTACAGCGGCGACTCGCTCGCCATCTCGACCACCTGCGGCGGCCCCTGTTCGGATCACCGGATCGTCATCGGCACTGTCACCGTCTCCGTGACCGCCTGATCAGGTGACCGGTCCGCCGCCGCTCACCCCCCTTCGGCGGCGGCGGACCGGCCGTCACCAGCCGCGCAGGAAGCGCAGCCCGAGCAGGAACGCGACAACCGCGGGACCGACGAGCAGGGTGATCGCCTGCAGGCGGTACGGCATCCGGTGTCGGGTCAGCTCGCCCGCGTTGCCCAGCACGATGGCCCCGGCCAGCATCAGGAACGCCCCCCACCAGCCGGTCTCCAACTCGATCAGGTCGACCCGGATCAGTTGCAGGGTCACCCCGAGCAGCGCGCCGGTGAGCGCGAGCAGGGCCACCGCCCGGTGCAGGCCCCGGGCCAGCGGGTGGGCCGCCCGCCAACCGTAGGTGCCGGCGACCGCCAGGCAGGGCAGCACCACCATCAGCGGCCAACCCCGCCCCATGACGCCGAACATCAGCAGCGCGCCCACCGCGAACACCAGGGTGCCGACGCAGGCGAGCATGTAACCGCCGAAGGCCCGGCCACCGCCCCGGGCCAGCAACGGGCCGCCGCTGGCCGCGATCAACGCGGCCGGGATCAGGATGAACACGGCCCACCAGTGGAACTGGCCGCTGCCCTGGGCAGCCGTGGCGACCGTGGCGCAGGCCAGCCCGGCAACAGCCAGGCTGGTCAGCCACGGCCGACTGCTCCGGGAGTACGGCTCAGCCAACGACGTCCGCTCCGCTTCGACGCTCACACCCAACAGCCTGGCCCGACAGGGCCCAGCCGGTCCATCCGGCCAGCCCTACCGCCGAGGGGTGGCTGGCCGGAACACCCCCTCGTACCGCTCTCAGCTCGTCTCGCCGGCCACGCTGAACGAACGCAGGCGATCGATGGCCAGCACGGTGAAGCCGACGCTTACCAGCGCGGTCATCACCGAGGCCACCGGCACCGACACGGTGGTCTCCAACAGCCCGGTCGGGGCGATCCGGTCGGCGAGGGCGATCACGTACTGCTGGATGGAGAGCACCTTGGTGCCGCTGACGAAGTTGCCCAGCAGCCCCTCCCAGATCAGCACGTAGACCAGGCCGAGCAGCACCGGCCGCCTGGTGACCAGGCTGAGGGCGAGGAACAACGCCGAGTACGCCAGCGCGCCGAGCGCCGCCGCGACGGCCAACGCCAGTCCGAGGCGTACCGAGTCGGCGAGCACGCCCGCGACGTAGAGCGGCAGCGCGACGGTAGCCGCGCTGACCCCGGCGGCCACCGCGAGCTTCGGCAGCACGATCTGCCAGCGCGGCAGCGGCTTGGTCAGGATGTGCACGACGGTGCCGTCGTCGATCTCGGCGCCCAACACGCCGGTGCCGATGATCAGCGCAACCACCGGCAGCACCACGGCCAGCCCCAGGCCGACGAGCACCGGCGGCCCCCACTCGCCCGGGTCCACCCCCAGCGACCGGCAGAGCACGGCCAACCCGAGCAGCACCAGTGGCAGCGGAAGCAGCAGCAGGAACCGACGCCGGCCGAACAGCCCGCGCGCGGTGATCCAGGTAATTGTCGACATGTCAGGCCTCCACCAGGTAGGAGAAGACGCTCTCCAGAGACTCGTCGGACGGCACCAGTTGGCGCACCCGGATGCCGTGCTTGAGCGCGATCCGGGGCAGTGCCCGGGTGAAGGCGCCGTAGTCACCGGCCCGCACGGTCAGGCCGGTGGGGTCCAGCTCGACACCGCTGACGGACGGCTCGGCGATCAGCGCGACGGCAAGCGCCCGGTCGTCCGTCGACCGCACCGCGAACACGTGTGGGCGGTTGGTCATCAACCGGCGGATGGTCCGGAAGTCGCCGGAGGCCGCCAACCGCCCGGCCACCATCACCTGCACCGTCCCGGAGACCTGCTCGACCTCCTCCAGGATGTGCGAGCTGAACAGGATGGTCCGGCCGGCGTCGCCCAGGCTGTGCAGCAGTTGCATCATGTGCAGCCGCTGGCGCGGGTCCATCCCGTTGAACGGCTCGTCGAGGAGCAGCACCTGCGGGTCGTGCACCAACGCGGCGGCCACCCGGGCCCGCTGCCGCATGCCCTTGGAGTACGTGCCGATCCGGCGGCTCTGCGCCGACTCCAGCTCGACCAGGTCGATGGCCCGCCGGGCGGCCTCCGCCGGATCGGCCAGCCGGTGCAGCTTGGCGCTGGCCAGCACGAACTCGTACGCGGTGAGGAAGCCCTGCACCGCCTCCCGTTCACTGACCAGCCCCAACCGTCGGTAGACGTCGGGGTTTCGCCAGGTCGGCTGGTCGTCGAGGGTGACCGTGCCGCGCGACGGGGCGAGGAACCCGGCCATCATGTGCAGCAGGGTGGTCTTGCCGGCGCCGTTCGGGCCGAGCAGCCCGGTCACGCCCGGCCCCAGGGCCATGCTGATGTCGTTGACGGCGACCACGTTGCCGTACCACCGGGACACCCCGGTCAGGCTCAGCGTGCTCATCAGGAGGCGACCTTCCGGTAGCGGACCAGCAGGAGGGCGGTCGCACCGGCGACCAACAGCACCGCGGCCAGGGCGTAGACCGGGCCGAAGCCGCCGATCATCATCTCGCCCGGATCGCCCTCGACCAGCAGGTCACCAAGCGACCAGATGCCCACCCCCTGCACCAGCGTGGAGGGGGAGGCGAGCCCGGCCAGCTCGTTGGCGGCGCGCGACGGCAGGATGCTCAGCACCCCGACGATCGGGGTGGTCATCAGGAAGACCGCGACCACCCCACCGGCGGCGAAGGCGCGCTTGCCGGTCAGCGAGGCGACCAGCAACCCGACCGAGGCGAAGACCACCGCCCACAGCCCGGCGTACAGCAGCCCGGGCAGCAGGTCGAGCAGCTCGTTCCAGACCCCGCGCATGCCCTGCTTGGTGGTGAAGGCAGCACCCAGGAACATCAGCAACTGCGGTCCGCCGAGCAGCAGCCAGAGGGCGGTGACCAGCGCCAGCAGCTTGGCCAGCGCGTAGTCGCTGCGGGGCAGCGGTCGGGAGAAATACAGTGGCAGGACGCCGCTGCGCAGGTCCCGGGAGACCAGCTCCGGAGCGACCACCGCGACGAAGAAGATGACGAGCCAGCTCATCGCGTCGGCGAACTGGGCGTACGTGGCGACCGGCTCGCCGATCTGGCTGCGGATGGCCGCGAGGGCCACCGCGACCAGGGAGACGATGCCGACCACGAGCCACGGGAAGATCTTGGCCTTGGCGCTGCGCCCGAACCCGAAGGCGGTACGCAGCCCGTGCCCGTAGAGGGCGCCGAAGACCTGGCGGCGGCCCAGCCTCGGGCCCTCGTAGCGCTGGTAGCCGATGTCGTGGATGACGCCTGTCGGCGCCTGGCGCACGGCGGCTGCGGTCGGCTCAGGCATGGGAGAGCTCCCTCGTGGCGAAGAGTTCGGCCACCCGGTGCCGGCGCTGGTCCAGTCGGTGCAGTGGCAGGTCCAGTTCGGCGACCGCGCCGAGGATCAGGTCGTAGGTGCCGTCGTCGGCGAGTGGCACGAGCAGCAGTCGCCCGTCCCGCGCGACCGGCAGCTTCAGCTCGGCGAGCCGGGCGGCGAGCTCCTCGGTGCCCTCGCTGACCTCGACGGCGAGCACGTCGGTGGCCGTGGTCATCGCGGAGATGTGGTCGGCGCGCAGCAGTTTGCCGCCGTCGATGGCGATCAGCGTGTCGCAGATCCGCTCGACCTCGCCGAGCAGGTGCGAGCAGACGAGCACGGAGATGCCGAACTCGGTGCCGATCCGGTGCACGAGCGCCAGCATGGCGTCGCGGCCGGCCGGGTCCAGGCCGTTTGTCGGCTCGTCCAGCAGCAGCAGGTCGGGGTCGTGCACCAGCGCCTGGGCCAGCTTGACGCGCTGCTTCATGCCTGTGGAGTAGCCGCCCACCGGGCGGTAGCGCTCCTCGTAGAGCCCCACGTGCCGCAGGGCCTCCGAGGCTCGCTCGCGGGCGGCGGTGCGGGGCAGGCCGCTGATCCGGCCGAGGTGGGTGACCAGCTCGGCGGCGGACAGGTCGGGTGGGAGGCAGTCGTGCTCGGGCATGTAGCCGACGCGGGCACGGACCGCCGCCGGGTCGGCCGACGGGTCGATGCCGAGCACCGAGACCTGACCGCTGGTAGGTGCGATCAGGCCGAGCAGAATCTTGATCAACGTGGATTTTCCGGCGCCGTTCGCGCCCACCAGGCCGATGATCCCGGGCTCGACGGCGACGGTGAGGTCGGCCAACGCGGTGACCCGACCTCCGTACGTCTTGGTGAGCGACTGGGTCGCGATCAGTGTCACGCTGCCAGCGTAGGGAGTCGACGCCCACCACGGGCACCGGCGCGCCCCCGGCGCTTCCCTGATCCTTGCCCCGAGCGACCCTTAAGGTCTCCTGCCGAGGGTGGTGGAACCGTTGCCGCCGGTAGCGTGTCCGGCGCGACCCCGCCTCGGGAAACACCGATCCGGGGTGACACCATTCATCTCCCGGCCCGTCGGGAGTCGTGCCCGCGTCACCTGGATGTCGAGCGAGCCCGTCCTCCACGCCGACCACAACCGGTCCGGGGTGCAGTCGGCTGCGGTCGGCGACGGCCGGGGAATCCGCCGCCGATCCGCCCGACCGGGTCGTGGAGTGGCGGCCTCGACCGATCGGCGGTCGGCTGCGAAACTGTGTGCCGGTCAGCGAGTGGGGGGTGTGGATGAGCAACGGCTGGGTGCTGCCCGACGAGGTGCTGCAAGACGCACCGGCGTACACGCCGCGTCCCGGTGAGCTCGCTGATCTGGAGCTGCTGCTGATCGGCGCGTACGCCCCCCTGATCGGTTTCATGACCCGTGCCGACCTGGTGTCGGTCAGCCGGCGCGGCCAACTGGCCGACGGCACTCCCTGGCAGGTCGCGGTGACCCTCCAGGTGCCGGCCGCGCTGGCCCAGGGCTTCGATCCGCGTGACCCGGCCCGTCGGGCGCTGGTGCTGACCGACGGCGAGGGCGCGCCGGTGGCCGCCCTGGACGTGGCGGACGTCTGGCCGGTCCGCGACGGTGTGGCCGGGGTTGGCGGCCAGGTCCGGCGCTTGGGCGACGGCGGCCACGGCCCGTTCCAGCGACTGCGCCGCAGCCCCGAGGAGGTCCGCGCGCTGCTGCCTCCGGGCCGGGTGCTCGGTGTGATCGCCGACCGGCCCCTGCACCGTCCCCAGCTCGCTCAGATCGCCCACGCCGCCCGCACCCTGGCCGCGCACCTGCTCGTGATGATCCCGGTCGGTGAGGGTGGCGTCGGTGGGCTTCCGCCGGAGGCGCTGGTACGCATCATCTTCGCCGCCCGGGACCGGATGCCGCCCGCGACCGTGATCGCGGTGCCGCTGTCGCATCGCCGCGAGGAGATCAGCGACGCGCTGCTGCGTGCCCGGGTCTCCGCCGCGTACGGGGTCACCCACCTGCTCTCCACCGGAGAGATGCTCTCCGGCGCCGGGTTGCGGGTGCTGGTGCCGCGCGAGCTGGCCTACGACAACAGGGACGGGCAGTGGCGCTGGCGGGAGGACATCCCACCCCGTAACCGCCGGCTCGCGCTGACCCAGCAGGAGATCGACGACCTGCTGGATCGCGGCTTCCCCCTGCCGGAGTGGCACACCCCGCCGGCCGTGGCGAGGGAGCTGGCCCGGGCCCGGCCACCGCGTCGGCACCGGGGGCTCGTGGTCTTCCTGACCGGCCTCTCCGGCTCCGGCAAGTCGACGATCGCCCGTGGGCTGGCGGACGCGTTGCGGGAGGGCGGCGACCGCACGGTGACCCTGCTCGACGGGGACGTGGTGCGCCGGGAGCTCTCCGCCGGGTTGGGCTTCAGCAAGGCCGACCGGGACATGAACGTCCGGCGGATCGGGTGGGTGGCCGCCGAGATCGCCCGGCACCGGGGGGTGGGCATCTGTTGCCCGATCGCCCCGTACGCGGCGGCCCGTGCCACCGCCCGCGAGATGGCCATGGCGGCGGGGGCGGGTTTCGTGCTGGTGCACGTCGCCACTCCGCTCGAGGTGTGTGAGCGCCGGGACCGCAAGGGCCTGTACGCGCGAGCGCGGGCCGGCCTGCTCACCGGGATGACAGGCATCGACGATCCGTACGAGGAGCCGAGCGACGCCGACCTGGTGCTGGACACGACCGATCTCAGCGTGGCGGACGCGGTTCAGGCCCTGCTGCACCAGCTCACCGAGACGGGTTGGGTGGAGTTGAAGATCGCTTCTGCCTGAGGCGTTTTCCGCATCCGCCGTCCGGCCACCGTCGGCTCCGCGCTAGTGTTCGTCTTTGTTGGAACACGTTTGACCGCGTGAGAGTACGGGGACCACCGGGAGGCACGGCGAATGCTCGCTCAGCAGCGGCAGGCGGCCATCCTGGAGCGGGTCCGGTCCACCGGCGGTGTCCGGGTGAGTGAGCTGGCGGGCGAGTTCGGCGTCTCCGACATGACGATCCGCCGTGACCTGGAGACGCTGCACGAACGTGGCCTGCTGGCCAAGGTGCACGGCGGCGCCACGGCAGCCGGGCCGAGTTCGACCGACGAGCCGGGCTTCCACGCCAAGTCGGTCCGCCAACTGGCGGAGAAGGCCGCCATCGCGGATCGGGCGGCCCAACTGGTCCGGCCGGGCGCGGCGGTCGCGCTCTCCGCCGGCACCACCACCGCCGAACTGGCCCGCAAGCTCGTGGACGTGCCCGGCCTGACCGTGGTGACCAACTCGCTGCCGGTGGCCGAGATCCTGCACGCCGGTGGCCGGCCGGACCAGACGGTGGTGCTCACCGGGGGTGAACGCACGCCGTCGGACGCGCTTGTCGGCCCGCTCGCGGTCGGGGCCATCCGGACACTGCACCTGGATCTGCTCTTCCTGGGCGTGCACGGCATCACCGAGCGGGCCGGCTTCACCACCCCGAACCTCATGGAGGCGGAGACCGACCGGGCGCTCGTGGCCGCGGCGGACCGCCTGGTGGTGTTGGCCGACCACACCAAGTGGGGCACGGTGGGCATCTCCTCGATCGTCGAGCTGGCGGCAGCACACGTACTGGTCAGCGACGACCGGTTGCCAGCGGCCGCACGACGGGTACTCGACGAACGAGTGGGCGAATTGATCATGGTAGAAGCGACAGGGGCGGGCCGCGCGACGCGCACGCCGACGAGTGAGGGGGCGGCGCAGTGAAACGCACCGCGATCGACCTGGCCGACGGCCGGGAACTGATTTACTTCGACGAGCGCGACGACGCGGTCCGCGACCAGCCAGACCGCCGCGACCTGCCGCCGCCGCCCCCCGCGTCCCAACTGCGCTACGACCCGCTCACCGACGAGTGGGTGGCGGTGGCCGTGCATCGGCAGACCCGCACCTTCCTCCCACCGGCGAACGAGTGCCCGCTCGACCCGTCGGTGGGTGACCGACTGACCGAGGTCCCCGCGCCCGACTACGACGTGGTGGTCTTCGAGAACCGGTTCCCGTCGCTCAGTGGCCGGGTCGCCGAGGAGCCCGGGGAGATCACCCCGTTCACGCCTGTTCGACCGGGAGTCGGCCGATGCGAGGTGGTCTGCTTCACCTCGGACCACAACGCCTCCTTCGCCAGCCTGCCGCCGAGCCGGGTCCGCACCGTCCTGGACGCCCTCGCCGACCGCACCGAGGTGCTCGGCGAACTGCCCGGCGTGGAGCAGATCTTCTGCTTCGAGAACCGGGGCGTCGAGATCGGTGTCACGCTGCACCACCCGCACGGGCAGATCTACGCGTACCCCTTCGTGACGCCGCGCACCCGCGCGCTGCTGGCCGCGGCACGCCGGCACGCGGAGCGGACCGGCGGGGGCAACCTGTACGCGGACGTGCTGGCCGCCGAGCGCGCGACCGGCGACCGGGTGGTCGCGGAGAACGAACACTGGACGGCGTTCGTCCCGGCGGCCGCCCGCTGGCCGTTCGAGGTGCACGTCGCGCCGCACCGGGTGCTACCCGACATTCCGGCGCTCAGCGACAGTGAGCGGGATGCTTTCGGGCCGCTCTACCTGGATCTGCTGCGCCGCTTCGACGGCCTGTTCGACATGCCGATGCCGTACATCTCGGCCTGGCACCAGGCGCCGGTGCGGATCGACCGCGAGTTGGGCCACCTGCACCTACAGCTGTTCAGCATCCGGCGGGCCAAGGACAAGCTGAAGTATCTGGCCGGCTCCGAGTCCGGGATGGGTGTCTTCATCAACGACATCTCGCCCGAGCGGGCCGCCGACCTTTTGCGCGCCGCCTGAGCAGCCCCGCTGTGCGCGTGGCCTGAGCTTGGCGGGAAACAGGGCGCGGGGGGCCCGGGACAGGGCCCCCCGCAGGGAAGGGACGGCTGGCTGTGCACGGCACAGCCGGGAAGGCTGGCTGATCGGCGCACGGGTGCCGCGGGTCGACCGTGGTCAACCTTCCTCGGACGCGACTGGCATCTCGTCCATCCTGGTCAACGAGGCGCGCCGACGGCGGTGACGCCAACCGGCGCGTCCGCGCCGGACACGCCGAAGCCCGCCGGCTGGTGCCGGCGGGCTCCGATGACGCGGTACGCCTGGATCAGGCGGCGATCTTGCGAGCCAGGTTCTCGTCGAGCGCGTTCATGAACTCGTCGGTGGTCAGCCACGGGGCGTCCCGCGAGATGAGCAGCGAGAGGTCCTTGGTCATCTGGCCGCCCTCGACGGTGTCGACGATGACCTGCTCCAGCGTGTTGGCGAACTCGGTGACCGCCGGGGTGCCGTCCAGCTTGCCCCGGTGGGCCAGACCCCGCGTCCAGGCGTAGATGGACGCGATCGGGTTCGTCGACGTCTTCTCACCCTTCTGCCACTGCCGGTAGTGCCGGGTGACGGTGCCGTGCGCGGCCTCGGCCTCGACGGTCCGGCCGTCCGGGGAGAGCAGGACGGAGGTCATCAGACCCAGCGAGCCGAAGCCCTGCGCGACGGTGTCGGACTGCACGTCACCGTCGTAGTTCTTGCAGGCCCAGACGTAGCCGCCCTCCCACTTCAGCGCGGCGGCGACCATGTCGTCGATGAGCCGGTGCTCGTAGGTGATGCCGGCGGCGGCGAACTCGTCCTTGAACTCGGTCTCGAACACCTCGGCGAAGATGTCCTTGAACCGGCCGTCGTACGCCTTGAGGATGGTGTTCTTGGTGGACAGGTAGACCGGGTAGTTGCGGTCCAGCCCGTACCGGAACGAGGCCCGGGCGAAGTCCCGGATCGACTCGTCGTAGTTGTACATGCCCATGGCGATGCCGCCGCCGGGGAAGTTGGCGACCTCCATCTCCATCGGGGCGCCGCCGTCGGCCGGGGTGTAGGTGATGGTCACCGTGCCCGGGCCGGGGACGACGAAGTCGGTGGCCTTGTACTGGTCACCGTGGGCGTGCCGGCCGATGATGATCGGCTTGGTCCAGCCGGGGACCAGCCGCGGCACGTTGGACATGATGATCGGCTCGCGGAAGACGACGCCGCCGAGGATGTTGCGGATCGTGCCGTTGGGCGACCGCCACATCTTCTTCAGGCCGAACTCCTCCACCCGGGCCTCGTCCGGGGTGATGGTCGCGCACTTGACGCCGACGCCGTGCTCCTTGATGGCGTTGGCGGCGTCAACGGTGACCTGGTCGTCGGTCTCGTCGCGGTGCTGGATCGACAGGTCGTAGTAGTGCAGGTCGACGTCGAGGTAGGGCAGGATCAGCTGCTCCCGGATCTGCTTCCAGATGATCCGGGTCATCTCGTCGCCGTCGAGCTCCACGACCGGGTTGTTTACCTTGATCTTCGCCATCGGCCGGCGCTCCTCTCGGGGGACACGTGCTCAAGCAGTACGAGCGTACTGCAATTGGACCGGCAGCCCCCACCCGGCCTCGGTCGGCCGACGGAAGCGGACTGCACGGCACAGAATTCCCTGACACCATCGCCCGATGCCACTGAGCCGCACCCTCGGGTCTATCACGGTCACCGCGCTCACCGACTCCGAGGGAGCTTTCTTCCAACCTCGCAGCGAGGCGTTTCCGCACGCCACGGCGGCCCACTGGCGGGAGGCCGACCGCCGCGACCCGGGCGCGGTGACCGCCGACGGGCGGTGGTGGCTGCCGTTTCGCAGCTTCGCGATCCGATCCGGGGACGGGCCGGTCACACTTGTCGACGCCGGCATCGGCCCGGCCGACTCACTTGCCGCGAGCTGGGCACCCGTACCGGGACGGCTGCCCGCCGAACTGGCCGCCGCCGGCATCGACCCCGCGGACGTCGACACCGTCGTGCTCACCCACCTGCACACCGACCACATCGGCTGGGCCGTGACCGGCACGCCGGGCCGGCCGTACTTCCCGAACGCGAGCTACCTGCTGCAGCGCGCCGAACTCGACGCGGCGGAGACCCTCAATCCGGCACTGCCGGCCGGCCTGGTCGCGCCGTTGCGCGCCGCCGGCCAACTCCGGGTGGTCGACGGCGAGACCACCCTCACCCCGGCGGTACGTCTGCTGCCCACCCCCGGCCACACGCCCGGCCACCAGTCGGTGCTGGTGACCTCGACCGAGGAACGCGTGCTGGTCACCGGCGACCTGCTGGTGCACATGGTGCAACTGGTCGATCCCGACCTGGCGTACGCCCACGAGGAGGACCCGGAACAAGCCCGCCACTCCCGACGATCAACCCTGGACACCCACTCCCCCACCCTCCTGGCCACCCCCCACCTGACCACCCCCTTCACCCCCACCCCACCCCCGCCCCCCACCCCGCCCCACCCGGCCCCCCAGTCCCACCCGTTCCCGCGTTGATCATGAGGTTATTGCCTCGACTCGCCGACGAAACTGGCAATAACCTCATGATCAACGCCGGTTTGGGCGGGGGTGGGGGGACGGGGAAGGGCGCGTCGGCTTTGCCGACGCGCCCTTCGGTGGAGCGGTGTTTCGGGGTACTACATGCTGGAGATGTCGCCCTGCTTGGCGCGGACGGCCTCGGCGGCCTCCAGGAGGCTGGCGCGCTCGTCGGCGTCCAGGTCGGTCTCGACGACCCGCTTGACGCCCTCGGCGCCGATCTCGGCCTCGACACCGAGGTAGACACCGGAGATGCCGTACTCGCCGTCGACCCAGGCGCAGACCGGCATGACCTCGCCGGAGTCCTCCGCCACGGCCTTCGCCATCCGGGCGGCGGCGGCGGACGGGGCGTAGTACGCCGAACCGGTCTTGAGCAGCGCGACCACCTCGGCGCCACCGTTGCGGGTCTTGACGACCAGTTCCTCGATCTGCTCGGCCGGCATCGCGTCACGCAGCGGCTTGCCGTTGACGGTGCTCTTCGACGGGACCGGGACCATCGTGTCGCCGTGCGAGCCCAGGGTCAGGGTGCGTACCGACGCGACCGGCACGTTCAGTGCCTCGGCGACGAAGTTGCTGAACCGGGCGGTGTCGAGCATGCCGGCCTGGCCGAGCACCCGGTTCTTGGGGAACTGGGTGGCGAGCTGCGCCAGCGCGGTCATCTCGTCGAGCGGGTTGGAGACCACGATGACGACGGCGCTCGGCGCGTACTTGGCGACGTTCTCGGCGACCTGGCGGACGATCTTGGCGTTGGTCTCCAGCAGATCCATCCGGCTCATGCCGGGCTTGCGGGGCAGACCAGCGGTGATCACGACGACGTCGGAGCCCTCGATCTGCTCGTAGCCCTCACCGTTGGGGCCGGTGGTCACGCCGACCACCTTGGTCTCGAAGCCCTCGATGGCCCGGGACTGGTTGAGGTCGAGCGCGAGACCCGCGGGCTTGCCCTCCACGATGTCGGTGATCACTACGGTGTCGAAGACGTCGTACTCGGCCAGGCGCTGTGCGGTGGTGGAGCCGTAGAAGCCAGCCCCGACGACAGTGACCTTCTTACCCATGGTCGTCCCACTCCCTGATACCAGTCGGTTTTCCGGACCGTATCAGTCATCCTGGCACCGATCGGGCCAGGGGCGGCGGCCATCGCCGGGATGGGGCGAACGTCACCACCGTCCGGGTTTGGGCCGCCGAGGAGTGGGTCAGCCGCGCTCCGCACGCTCCACGACGTTCGTGAGCAGCATGGCCCGGGTCATCGGACCCACGCCGCCCGGCATGGGGACCAACGCGCCGGCGGTCTCGGCCACCTCCGGGTCCACGTCACCGGTGTAGCGGCCCTTGCCGTCCGCGCCGATCACTCGCGTGATGCCGACGTCGACCACGACCGCGCCCGGGTTGATCATGTCGGCGGTGAGCAGACCCGGTACGCCGGCAGCGACGATGACGATGTCGGCTGCCCGGGTGTGCGAGGCGAGGTCGAGGGTGCCGGTGTGGCAGAGGGTGACGGTGGCGTTCTCGCTGCGGCGGGTGAGCAGCAGACCGAGCGGCCGACCGACGGTGTTGCCCCGACCGACCACGGCCACGGTGGCGCCGCGCAGGGCCACGTCGTGCCGGCGGAGCAACTCGACGATGCCGCGCGGGGTGCAGGGCAGCGGGCCGTCGTAGCCGAGCACGAGGCGGCCCAGGTTGACCGGGTGCAGGCCGTCGGCGTCCTTGTCCGGGTCGATCAACTCCAGCACGCGCTGGGTGTCGAGGTGGGCCGGCAGCGGCAGTTGGACGATGTAGCCGTGGCACGCCGGGTCGGCGTTCAGCTCGGCCAGCACGTCGTCGACCTGCTGCTGGGTGGCGTCGGCGGGCAGCTCCCGCCGGATCGAGGCGATGCCGACCTCGGCGCAGTCGCGGTGCTTGCCGTTGACGTACGCCTGGCTGCCCGGATCCGCCCCGACCAGGACCGTGCCCAGCCCGGGGATGATGCCGCGTTCCGCGAGTGCCTTCACCCGTATCCGCAGCTCGTCCTTGATCTCCGCCGCGGTTGCCTTGCCGTCCAGAAGCGTCGCCGTCACCACCAGATCGTCTCACGGCCGCCACCTGAGCGTTCGGACGACCTCAGGTGGCGCGGGCCCCCGCCACCGGTTGGCCACCCTCGACAGCAGGTGACGGTGAGTTACGTGGTGCTAGTCACTCTCAGTCACAGATCGTGGATTAGGTCACCGTAGAACCGGACGGACCGGCGGAGTGCGACAGGGACCGGACGGGCGGCCGAGACTGCGCCAGACCGGCCGAGGCCGACCCATCGGGCGCTTCAGTTGGCCGAATTTTTGCAGGTGAACGACGTTTGAGCCGAATTCGGCTAGCAGATCTGGTGACCCTCGACAAGCCCACACGTGCCGGACCGTTACCCACCCGCAACCGCCTCGTTGCCGACGGCCGGTCGCCGACCTACCGTTGCCGCTTGTTGCGCAGCGTAACCCAGCGTCGGGCCTGACTGCGCAGCGTGAGGAGATGAGGAGGCTCAATGCGAGTTCGTAGACTCGCCGCCTGGACCGCCCTCCCGCTCGCGGTGACGCTGGGCCTCGCGGCCTGCGGCAGCGGCGGAGACGGTGGATCCGGCGGCAGCGGCACGTCGGCGGTCAGCATTCAGATCGCCGAGCCGAAGCACCTGGTTCCCACGAACACCACCGAGACGTCCGGGTCGCAGGTGCTCGCCGGCCTGTTCAGCCCGCTCGTCGACTACGACGCCCAGAACAAGCCGTACGAGGTCGCCGCGCAGTCGATCACCTCGTCCGACAACAAGGTCTGGACGATCAAGCTCAAGGACGGCTTCACCTTCCACAACGGTGAGAAGGTCACGTCCGAGGACTACATCAACGCCTGGAACTACGGCGCGTACGCCCCCAACGGCCAGGACGCCAACGCCTTCTTCGACAAGATCGCTGGCTACGCGGACCTGCAGGGCAAGGCGCCGAAGGCCAAGGAGATGTCCGGCCTGAAGAAGGTCGACGACGCCACGTTCACCGTGACGCTGTCCGACCCGTACATCGACTTCAAGACCACGCTCGGCTACAACGCGTTCTTCCCACTGCCGAAGGCCGCGTTCTCGGCCCCGGGCGTGCTCAAGGACGGCTTCGAGCAGGCGCCGATCGGGCAGGGCCCCTTCAAGATGAAGGGCACCTGGCAGCACGACAGCAAGATCGACGTCGAGCGCTTCGACGCGTACCCGGGCGAGAAGCCCAAGGTCAAGGACATTGAGTTCCGGATCTACCAGCAGCTCACCGCGGCCTACGCGGACGTCCAGGCGGACAACCTGGACGTGCTGCCGACGATCCCGACCGAGAGCCTGAGCACCGCGCCGAGCGACCTGGGCGACAGGTACCAGACCAGCCCGATGTCGTCGTTCCAGTTCCTCGCGTTCCCGACGTTCGACAAGGACTACAGCAACCCGGACGTGCGCAAGGCCATCTCGATGGCGATCGACCGTGACGAGATCACCAAGTCGGTCTTCAAGGGCTCGCAGACGTCGGCACGCTCCTTCGTCTCGCCGGTCCTGCCGGGCTACCGGGACAACACCACGGGCAAGGCGGGCGAGTTCAACCCGACCGAGGCCAAGAAGCTCTACCAGGCCGCCGGCGGCCCGTCGAAGATCGTCATCTCGTACAACGGCGATGGCGGGCACAAGGACTGGGTCGACGCCACGGTCAACCAGCTCAAGGCCAACCTGGGTGTGGACGCCGTCGGTTCGGCCGAGCCGAAGTTCGCCGACCTGCTCACCAAGGTCGAGAAGAAGCAGCCGGTGGGTGCGTTCCGGATGGGTTGGGTCATGGACTACCCGACCATGGAGGACTACCTCGGCCCGCTGTACAGCACCAACGGCTCGTCGAACTACTACGGCTACAGCAACAAGGAGTTCGACAAGCTGGTCAAGGAGGGTTCCGCCGCCAAGACGCAGGACGAGGCGATCGCCAAGTACCAGCAGGCGGAGGACCTTCTGGCCAAGGACATGCCGGTGATCCCGCTCCGCTTCGGCGAGAACGTGTTCGGCCACTCGTCCAAGGTCAAGAACGTGCAGATGGACCTGTTCCAGCGGGTCAACCTCGTCAAGATCGAAGCGGCCAGCTGAGCTGACCATGGTGCGGGCCACCCGGGCGACGACGCCCGGGTGGCCCGACCGCACCACCGGGCCGGGTCGCAGCAGCGGACCCGGCGTCGGTGGTGCCGGCTTCCCCGGGCCGGACGGCACGTCTCGGATATTTCGGGTACGACCAGAGATGCCGTCCTGCGACCCTTTCGCACATTTCCGGAGAGACTGCTAAGCATGTTCCGCTACATCTTGCGGCGCCTACTGCAGATGGTCCTGGCGTTCTTCGGGACCACCCTGATCGTCTACGCGCTGACATTCGCCGGGCAGGGCGACCCCATCCAGGCGCTCGCCGGTGAGCGGCCGGTGACGCCTGCCCAACGGGCCTACCTGACCGAGAGGTACCACCTGGACGCGACGGGCGTCGGTGGCTTCTTCTACCGCTACTTCGACTACGTGAAGAACCTGCTCCAGGGCAACCTGGGCGAGTCGCTCACCGGTCGGAACATCGGCGACATCCTCCAGCAGGCCTGGCCGGTCACCGTCCAGCTCGCGCTCATCGCGCTCGCCGTGGCGATCATCTTCGGTGTCACCGCCGGTGTGCTCGCCGGCATCCGCCGGGCCAGCATCTTCGACAACTCGACGCTGGTGCTGACCCTGCTGGTGCTGGGCATCCCGACAATCGTGCTGGCGCCGCTGGCGCAGTACTTCCTGGGCGTCAGGTGGCAGCTCTTCCCACCCACCGCCGGCTCCGACCCGACGTTCTACGCACTCCTCCTGCCCGGCATCGTGCTCGGCTCGCTGTCGCTGGCCACCGCGCTGCGGCTCACCCGAGCCTCGGTGGCGGAGAACCTGCGCGCGGACTACGTCCGGACCGCCCGGTCCAAGGGCCTGGTCAAGCGCCGCATCGTCGTCGTCCACGTGCTGCGCAACTCGCTCATCCCGGTGGTCACCTTCCTCGGCGTGGAACTGGGCAACCTGATGAGCGGCGCGATCATCACCGAGGGCGTCTTCAACATCCCCGGCGTGGGCTTCAACCTCTTCCGCGGCATCCGCACCGAGGACGGCCCCCTGGTGGTCGGCATCGTCAGCGTGCTCGTCGTGGTCTACCTGGTCTCGAACCTGGTGGTGGATGTCCTGTACGCCGTACTCGACCCGAGGATCCGCTATGAGTGAGCGCAGCGAAGGTGCAGGCATGAGTGAGCGCAGCGAACGAATCATCAGCGCAGCGTGCCTGGGCTCTCATGCCGGCACCGAGCGCAGCGAGGGGCGGGCATGAGTGAGCGCAGCGAACGAATCATCAGCGCAGCGTGCCTGGGCTCTCATGCCGGCACCGAGCGCAGCGAGGGGCGGGCATGAGTGACTTCGAGACGGTGGCGGCCAGCGAGAACCAGGCCGCCCGCCGTGGCCCCTCGGGCGAGCCGGGCACACCCAACCAGGTCGGTGCCGCGAACAAGCCCCGCAGCCTGGCCGGCGACGCCTGGCGCGACCTGCGCCGCAACCCGATCTTCTGGATCTCGCTGGCGCTTGTCGTCATCTTCACCCTGATGGCGCTGCTCCCGGGGGTGTTCACCGCCAACAACCCGAACGACTGCCTGCTCTCCCGGCAGCACGCCGGGCCGTCCGGCGGGGCCATCTTCGGGTACGACTTCCAGGGCTGCGACACGTACTCCCGGGCGGTTTACGGCACCCGCGCCTCGCTGCTGGTCGGCGCGCTCGCCGCGCTCGGCACCGGGATCATCGCGCTGGTGATCGGCATGCTGGCCGGCTACTTCGGCCGCTGGATCGACGCGGTGCTCTCCCGGGTGATCGACGTGGTGCTCGGCATCCCGCTGCTGCTGGCCGCGATCGTGCTGCTCAAGCGGGTGTCCAGCGACAGCCAGTGGGCTCGGATCGGCGCGGTCGTCTTCGTGCTGGCCCTGCTCGGCTGGACCACCGCCGCCCGCGTGGTCCGCTCCTCGGTGATCACCGCGAAGGAGCAGGACTACGTCGCGGCGGCCCGGATGCTCGGCGCCGGCAACAGCCGGATCATGTGGCGGCACATCCTGCCGAACTCGCTGGCCCCGGTCATCGTCGTGCTGACCATCGCGCTCGGCTCGTTCATCGCGGCCGAGGCGACGCTCTCCTTCCTGGGCATCGGTCTGAAGGCGCCGACCATCTCGTGGGGTCAGGACATCGACACCGGCCGCATCCACATGCGGGAAGCCGCTACGCCGCTGATCGTCCCGTCGGCGTTCCTCGCGCTGACCGTGTTGGCGTTCATCATGCTCGGCGACGCGATCCGTGACGCCTTCGACCCGAAGCTGCGGTGACTCTGATGACCCACTCCACAGTCGAACCCACACCCGCCTCCGCGACGCCCGAGGGCGGCCACCTGCTGGAGTTGCGGGACCTGCACGTCGAGTTCCGCACCAACGAGGGCGTAGCCCGGGTGATCAACGGCGTGTCCTACCACCTGGACGCCGGCGAGACGCTCGCCGTGCTCGGCGAGTCCGGCTCGGGCAAGTCGGTCACCGCCCAGGCGATCATGGGCATCCTGGACACCCCACCGGCGTTCGTCCGCTCCGGCCAGATCCTCTACCAGGGTCAGGACCTGCTCACCCGCTCCGAGGAGCAGCGCCGGCAGGTACGCGGCACGGAGATCGCGATGATCTTCCAGGACGCGCTCTCCGCCCTGAACCCGGTCTTTCCGGTCGGCTGGCAGATCGGCGAGACGCTGCGCCAGCGCGCCGGCATGTCCCGGGCCGACGCCCGACGTCGCGCCATCGAGCTGATGGACCTGGTCAAGATCCCGGGAGCCGCCAAGCGGGTCGGCGACTACCCGCACCAGTTCTCCGGCGGCATGCGGCAGCGCGTCATG
The DNA here is from genome assembly GCF_043197345.1 of Micromonospora sp. NPDC049175. Lineage (NCBI taxonomy): Bacteria > Bacillati > Actinomycetota > Actinomycetes > Micromonosporales > Micromonosporaceae > Micromonospora > Micromonospora sp. NPDC049175. Next base: position 257,817 of record NZ_JBICSY010000007.1, read on the forward strand.
ATCGCCATGGCGTTGGCGCTGGACCCGAAGGTGCTGATCGCCGACGAGCCCACCACCGCGCTCGACGTGACGGTCCAGGCCCAGATCATGGACCTGCTGGCCGACCTGCGTCGGGAACGCAACATGGCGATGATCCTGATCACCCACGACCTGGGTGTGGTCGCCGGTGTCGCCGACCGGATCGCGGTCATGTACGCCGGCCGGATCGTCGAGCACGCCGACGTCCGCTCGCTCTACAAGGCGCCCGCCCACCCGTACACGAAGGGTTTGTTGGAGTCGATCCCGCGCCTGGACGTCCGCGGTGCGGAACTGTCGACGATCAAGGGGTTGCCGCCGAACCTGATGCGCATCCCGTCCGGCTGCCCCTTCCACCCCCGGTGCCCGTACGTCCAGCAGGTCTGCGTGGACGTCGTACCGCACGACCTGGTCCTCGGCGACGGCCGGACCAGCGCTTGCCACTTCGCGCAGGAGGTCCGTGATGACAGCGTCGCCCGCTAACCCCACGAAGGTCCGCGGCGAGGCGATCCTCTCCGTCGACAACCTGGTGAAGCACTTCCCGATCACGCAGGGCGTCCTGTTCCAGCGGCAGATCGGCGCGGTCAAGGCCGTCGACGGGGTGAGCTTCGAGCTGCGTCGGGGCGAGACGCTGGGCGTGGTCGGCGAGTCCGGGTGCGGCAAGTCCACCCTCGCCCGGCTGCTGATGCGGTTGGAGACGCCCACCTCCGGCCGGGCCACCCTGGAAGGTCGGGACCTGTTCAAGGCCTCCGGGGGCGAGCTGCGTCGGGTACGCCGCAACATGCAGATGGTGATGCAGGATCCGTACACCTCGTTGAACCCGCGGATGACCGTCGGCGACATCATCGGCGAGCCGTTCGAGATCCACTCGGATGCCGCCCCGAAGGGCAGCAAGCAGAAGCGGGTCCAGGAACTGCTCGACCTGGTCGGGCTCAACCCGGAGCACATCAACAGGTACCCGCACCAGTTCTCCGGCGGTCAGCGCCAGCGCATCGGCATCGCCCGCGCGCTCGCCCTGCGGCCCGAGGTGATCGTCTGCGACGAGCCGGTGTCGGCCCTCGACGTCTCCATCCAGGCCCAGGTGATCAACCTGCTGAAGCAGCTCCAGGACGAGCTGGGGCTCTCGTACATCTTCATCGCCCACGACCTGTCCGTGGTGCGGCACATCGCCGACCGGGTGGCCGTGATGTACCTCGGGCGGATCGTGGAGATCGGCACCGAGGACGAGATCTACGAGCGAGCCACCCACCCGTACACCCAGGCTCTGCTCTCCGCGGTGCCGGTGCCGGACCCGGAGGCCCGCGATCAGCGCAACATGATCCGGCTGGTCGGCGACGTGCCGAGCCCGGCCGACCCGCCGAGCGGGTGCCACTTCCGCACCCGCTGCTGGAAGGCCCAGGACATCTGCGCGGTAGAGGACCCGAAAACGGTCCCGAGAGCAGCGGACCCCCACCCGTCCGCCTGCCACTTCGCCGAACTCCGCCCAACCCTCCCCGCCTAACCCCGGCCCCGGCCCCGGCCCGGGTGATCATGAGGTTGACGGGCCGTTTCGTCCGGCTTGTCGCCCGTCAACCTCATGATCAACCCTGTCCCGGCGTGGGGTGGGTGGGGGTTCGGGTTAGTGGTAGAAGTGGCGCGTTCCTGTTAGGTACATTGTTACGTTTGCCTTTTTGGCTGCTTCGATTACCTCTTCGTCGCGGATCGAGCCGCCCGGTTGCACGATGGCGCGGACGCCGGCGTCGATGAGGATCTGCGGGCCGTCGGCGAACGGGAAGAACGCGTCCGAGGCGGCGACCGAGCCGCGGGCCCGGTCGGCGCCGGCGCGGCTGACCGCGAGCTGCGCCGAGTCGACCCGGTTGACCTGACCCATGCCGACGCCGACCGTGGCGCCGTCCTTGGCGAGCAGGATCGCGTTGCTCTTCACCGCGCGGACCGCCCGCCAGGCGAACGCGAGGTCCCGCAGCAGCTCCTCGTCGGCGGCCTCGCCGGTCGCCAACCGCCAACTCGCCGGGTCGTCGCCGGGGGCGTTCACCCGGTCGGCGACCTGGGCCAGCACGCCACCGGTCACCGACCGCAACTCCACGAGGGCGGGCGTCCAGGCCGGCGCCCGCAGCAGCCGGATGTTCTTCTTGCCCTGCAACACCTCGACCGCGCCCTCGTCGAAGCCGGGGGCGACCACGACCTCGGTGAAGATCTCGGCGACCTGCTGGGCCAGCTCGACCGAGACCGGCCGGTTGACCGCGATGACACCGCCGTACGCCGACACCGGGTCACAGGCGTGCGCCAGGCGGTGCGCCTCGGCCACGTCCGCGCCGACCGCGATGCCGCACGGGTTGGCGTGCTTGATGATCGCTACCGCCGGCTGGTCGGCGAAGTCGTTCGCGGCCCTCCAGGCGGCGTCGGCGTCGACGTAGTTGTTGTACGACATCTCCTTGCCGTGCAGCTGCTCGGCCTGGGCCAGCCCGGCGGGAGCGTCCGGGTCGGTGTAGAGCGCGGCGGGCTGGTGCGGGTTCTCGCCGTAGCGCAGCGCTGTCGACTTGCGCAGCGTCAGCCCCGCGAACTGCGGCCACGAGTCGTCGGCGGGCGCCAACTCTTGGGCGCACCACTGGGCCACCGCGACGTCGTACTCGGCGATGTCGGCGAACGCCCGGGCGGCCAGCGCGCGACGCTGGGCCAGGGTGAAGCCGCCCTCGTCGAGCGCGCCGAGCAGGGCCGGGTAACCGGCCGGGTCGGTGAGCACGGCGACCGAGGCGTGGTTCTTTGCGGCGGCCCGCACCATGGCCGGGCCGCCGATGTCGATCTGCTCCACGCACTCCTCGACGCCGGCGCCGGACGCGACGGTCGCCTGGAACGGGTAGAGGTTGGAGACCAGCAGGTCGAACGCCGCCACCCCCAGCTCGTCGAGCTGCGCCACGTGCGTGTCCTTGCGCAGGTCGGCGAGGAGACCCGCGTGCACCTTCGGGTGCAGGGTCTTCACCCGGCCGTCGAGCACCTCGGGGAAACCGGTCACCGTCTCCACCGGCGTCACCGGCACGCCGGCGGCGGCGATGGTGCCCGCGGTGCTGCCGGTGGACACGATCTCCACACCGGCCGCGTGCAGGGCCTGGGCCAGCTCGACCAGCCCGGTCTTGTCGTAGACGCTGACCAGCGCCCGCCTGATCGGGCGGCGCCCGTCCTGAGTGGGACTCACGGAACCGTGACCTTCCTTCCGGTGATGGTCCAGCCTTCGCGGACCAGGCGACCGACCTGCTCGACGAGCTGGCGCCGCTCGGCTTCCTTGATGCGCTCGGTGAGCGTGTCGACGTCGTCGTCGTCGAGCACCGGCACCGCGACCTGCGCGACGATCGGCCCGGTGTCCATGCCCGCGTCGACGAAGAAGAGGGTGGCCCCGGTGAGCTTCACGCCGTAGGCGAGGGCGTCCCGTGGACCGTGGATGCCGGGGAACGCCGGCAGCAGGGTGTTGTGGGTGTTCAGGTAGCGGTCGCCGAAGGCGGCGAGGAAGTGCGGGCCGACCAGCTTGAGGAAGCCGGCGGAGATGACCAGGTCGGGTTGGTGCTTCGCGACGTGCGCGGTGAGCGCGACGTCCCAGTCCTCCCGGGTGCCGTGGTCGCGGACCCGCTCGACGAAGGTCGGCACCCCGGCCGCCTCGGCCCGGTCCAGGCCCGCGATCCCGTCGCGGTCCGCGCCGACCGCGACGACCTGTGCGCCGTACGCGGGGTCGGTGGCGGCATCCAGCAACGACTGGAGGTTGCTTCCGGAGCCGGAGATGAGGACGACGATGCGGGCGACAGGCGCGGGCTCGGTCACCGGGCCACCCTATCGGGCAGGTCAGGACGTCCTTTCGCTGGGCGGTGCGCCGATCTTTGCCGGCGTCGACGTGCATCGACCCGGTACGCTGCCGCTCGCTCGGGCCGAACGTCCCACCGACCCGCGCCCCGGCACTGGCCCGACCCGCGGAACTGGTCGAGAAGGGCCTTTTCCTCCGCTTCGCGGAAAATGTCCCCGGGATGCTGCACTGGGCATCGGGAGGACTGACCGCGATCATGGATGGAAACACACAGCAGTAACTGACGGAACCAGTCCAAGGAGCTTTCGAATGCAGCCCGGTACCCCCGGTCAGGACCCGTACGGCCAGCAGCCCAACCAGGACCCGACCGCCCCGCCGCCGCCAGCCGCCCCGTACGGCCAGCAGCCCACCTCCGGTCAGCCCTACGGCCAGCAGGATCCGTACGCGGCGCCGCAGGCCCCGTACGGCCAGCAGCCCACCTCGGGGCAGCCGTACGGCCAGCCCACCTCGGGTCAGCCGTATGGTCAGCCGCCGGCGTACCAGGACCCGTACGGCCAGCAGCAGCCCCAGTACGGCGCCGCCCCGGGATACCCGAACGCCGGGTACCCGCAGGCGCAGGGGCAGAACAACACCCTCGGCCTGGTGTCGATGATCCTCGGTATCGCGTCGATCCCGCTGCTCTGCTGCTTCTCGCTGGGCATCCCGGTCGGCATCGCGGCAGTGATCACCGGTTACCTCGCCCGGCAGAAGGTCGCCCGCGGGGAGGCCAACAACGCCGGGCAGGCCAAGGCCGGCCTGATCTGCGGCGCGGTCGGCGTCGGGCTCGGCATTATCTTGATCATCCTGTCCGTCGTGGCACAGGTCACGCTGCCCGGCCAGCCCTGACCGGCTCGCTGTCGACGGGGCGCTCCGGATTCGTCCGGGGCGCCCCGCGCTCGTTCACCCCGCGAAGACGCGGCCCGTTCCTACTGGGCCGGGGTGCGGGTGAGCGCTCGGGTGGCCGCGGCGCCGAGCAGCGCGCCGACCGCGATCACACCTGTCGCCACCGCCCCGACCTGCCAGCCCACCGGCCCGACCTGCGCCAGCCGACCGGCGCCGAGCGACCCGCCGGACACCGCGGCGGCCACGCCGAGCAGCACTCCGGCCACCGGCCCGGCCAGTGCCGCCGGCACCAGCACCTCGGCCCAGCGCTGCGGGGCCCGCTCCGACCCGGCGAGTCGAGCCACCCGGCGGGCGAGCAACAAGCCGGCGACCATCCCGGCCAGCACCGGCACCGCGAGCAGGAGAGCGCCGAGACCGTCCACCGGACCTCGCGGCAGGCCGGCGAGCAGTGGCACGGCCGGCAACGCGCCGACCGACACCTCGCTGGTGCGGACCGCGGTGTCGGTGCCGACCGCGAAGCCCGGCCCGAGCAGGTAGCTGGCTGACCAGACCGCCGCGTTCGGCGCGTACGCGGCGCTGACCAGCGTGATCCCGGCCTGCCCGGCGACCCCGGTCCGGTACGCGCCGATCATGTCGGCCGCGTCGCCCCCGCCGGTGGCCACCGCCAGGCCAGCCGCGCCGGCACCCGCGCCGAGCAGCAGGAGTCCGGCCACCAGGCCACTGCGCACGCCGTCGCGCACCGGACCCGGCAGCCGGGTGACGAGCAACCGGGTCACGGCGGTGACGCGGGTCGCGCCGACGAGCGCGGCGAGCGTGCCGACCACCGCGAACGTCGCTCCGGCCCGGATCACCGACACGTCCGTCGCGCCGGCGCCGACCAGCACCGCCGCGAGAGCGCCGAGCAGCGCGTACGCGATGCCGACCGCGCCCGCGGCGAGCAGCGCCCGACGCGGCGAGCGGGTGTCGCGGGCACCGATCGCGCGGCTGACGTGCACGCCGGCCCGGGTCAGTCGCCACAGTGCGAGCACCGTCAGCGCCAGAGGAGCGAGCCCGAGCGGGCCGGACGCGGTGTGCAGCGGCACGCCGTGCCCGAGCAACCAGCCGGCCAGCGCGGTGCGCAGGGTGTTGGTCAGGCTGCCGGAATCCGCGCCGAGCTGCACCAGGCCGAGCACGATGGCGACCGGCAGGTAGGAGGTGAGCGCGGCCCCGCAGGCGGCCACCCCGGCGGCGACGGGCAACGGCGCGCGCCCGCGTGGCGACCCGCCCGCGCGGGGCGCGGGCACCCGTCGGGCCGGCGCGGCACGACCGACCGGCCGGTCGTCGGCGCGCACACCGCCGGGACGGCTGGGACGGTCAGGGGTGACGGGGGACATCCGCTCTACTCTGGCACGTCGCGAAGGCGGTGGCAGTCCGTTAACCCGTCCGAAGGGCGACGAGTTGACCGAACCGGGGATCCGGCGACCCGGTCCGGTCTAGCCTCGGCCAGAGGGGGCGCGACCCGCCGCCGCCCGGGTCGGGTCCGCCGGTCGCGGTCCGGCCGGCTCGCCGCCCACGACCGCCCGGAGGACGCCGTGACGACGCCATACCCGCCACCACCGCCACCACCGGCCCGGGGACGAGACCGGACCACGCTCTGGGGTGTGCTTGGCATCGTGCTGGGGCTGATCTGCTGCGGCATCCTGGGCATCATCTTCGGCTACCTGTCCATCCGGGACGCCCGCCGGTACGGGCAGTCACCGTTGCTGGGCTACCTCGCCATCGTGTTCGGCGTGATCAACATCATCGGCGGGGCGATCCTGCGCGCGACCGGTAACTACCCGTTCTGGAACAACGACTGAGCGGGCCGGTCGACCAGCGAGCTGACGCTTGTAGAGCAGAGCGGGGCGGCCGCCGATGCTGGTCTCACCGGTCACGGTGAACCCAGTGCGTGCCAGCACCGCCTGGGACGCCGGGTTGTCGAGTGTGGCCAGCGCGGTGAGACCGGCGAGCCGGTAGTCGTCGGCGGCCAGGTGGCACACCTGCTCGACAGCCGCGGTGGCGACGCCCTTGCCGGCGGCCCGCTCACCGACCCGGTAGCCGAGTTCGGCGAACCCGGCCGCGACATCCACGAGGTTGACCCGGCCGACCAGGTCACCCTGCTCGGTCAGGACGACGTGGAAGTGACACAGGCCCGCCTCCTGCTCGGCCAACAACGCGCGGTGCCGATCGGCGAACCCGGAAAAGTACGCGTCGCCACGATCCGGCACCGAGCCCGCGAAGTACGCCCGGTTCTCCCGTTCGAACGCCAGCAGAGCGTCCGCGTGGTCGGCCCTCAGCCGCTGCACTGTCAGCACGCCGGCAGCCTACGGTCCGTTCGGCGGCCCGGTGGTACGCCGAAGGGGGTCGACCGTGACCGGTCGACCCCCTTCGCTGTTGCTGGACCGGCTCAGTTGCCGGACATGAGCTCCCGCATCAGGTTCGCGGTCTCGGTCGGCGTCTTGCCGACCTTGACCCCGACCGCCTCCAGCGCCGCCTGCTTCGCCTCGGCGGTGCCGGCCGAGCCGGAGATGATCGCCCCGGCGTGACCCATGGTCTTGCCGGGCGGAGCGGTGAAGCCGGCGATGTAGCCGACCACCGGCTTGGTGACGTTCGCCTTGATGAACTCGGCGGCCCGCTCCTCGGCGTCGCCACCGATCTCACCGATCATCACGATGGCGTCGGTCTCCGGGTCGGCCTCGAACGCCGCCAGGGCGTCGATGTGGGTGGTCCCGATGATCGGGTCGCCACCGATGCCGACGCAGGTGGAGAAGCCGATGTCGCGCAGCTCGTACATCATCTGGTAGGTCAGCGTGCCGCTCTTGCTGACCAGGCCGATCCGGCCGGAGCCGGTGATGTCGGCCGGGATGATGCCGGCGTTGGACGCGCCGGGCGAGGCGATGCCGGGGCAGTTCGGCCCGATGATCCGGGTCTGCTCGCCCTTCGCCACGTTGTACGCCCAGAACGACGCGGTGTCGTGCACCGGGACGCCCTCGGTGATCACCACGGCCAGGCCGATCGCGGCGTCGATCGCCTCGACCACGGCGGCCTTGGTGAACTGCGGCGGCACGAAGATGACTGTGACGTCGGCCCCGGTCTCGGCCATCGCGTCCGCGACGGACGCGAAGACCGGCAGCTCGGTGCCGTCGAAGTCGACCTTCTGGCCCGCCTTGCGCGGGTTGACGCCGCCCACCACGTTGGTGCCGGCGGCGAGCATCCGCCGGGTGTGCTTGGAACCCTCGGAACCGGTCATCCCCTGCACGATGACCTTCGAGTCCTTGGTCAGCCAGATAGCCATGATCAGACCCCCGCAGCTGCCAGCTCGGCGGCCCGCTCGGCCGCACCGTCCATGGTGTCCACCCGCTGCACGAGCGGGTTGTTCGCGCCGTCCAGGATCGCCCGGCCGGCCTCGGCGTTGTTGCCGTCGAGACGGACGACGAGCGGCTTGGTGACCTGCTCGCCGCGCTGCTCCAGCAGGGCCAGCGCCTGGATGATGCCGTTGGCGACCTCGTCGCAGGCGGTGATGCCGCCGAAGACGTTGACGAAGACGCTCTTCACGGCCGGGTCGGAGAGCACGATCTCCAGCCCGTTCGCCATCACCGCGGCGCTCGCGCCGCCGCCGATGTCGAGGAAGTTCGCCGGCTTGACGTTGCCGTGCCGCTCACCGGCGTACGCGACGACGTCGAGGGTCGACATGACCAGACCCGCGCCGTTGCCGATGATGCCGACCTCGCCGTCGAGCTTGACGTAGTTGAGGTCCTTGGCCTTGGCGGCCTGCTCCAGCGGGTCCACGGCGGCCTGGTCGACAAGCGCCTCGTGGTCCGGGTGCCGGAACGCGGCGTTCTCGTCCAGGCTGATCTTGGCGTCGAGCAGCAGCATCCGGCCGTCGCCGTTCTTGGCCAGCGGGTTGACCTCGACAAGTGTGGCGTCCTCGGCGACGAACGCCTGCCACAGGCCGACGGCGATCTCGACCACCTGGTCGGCGACCTCGGCCGGGAAGCCGGCTGCGGTCACGATCTCGCGGGCCTTGGCCTCGTCCACGCCCTTGACGGCGTCGATCGGGGCCTTCACCACCTTGTCGGGGGTGTCGGCGGCGACCTGCTCGATGTCCATGCCGCCGGCCACGCTGGCGATGCAGAGGAAGGTGCGGTTCGCCCGGTCGAGCAGGTACGAGAAGTAGTACTCCTCGGCCACGTCCGCGGTCACCGTGATCATGACCTTGTGGACGGTGTGGCCCTTGATGTCCATGCCGAGGATGTCGGTGGCGCGGGCCACCGTCTCCTCGGCGCCCTCGGCCAGCTTGACGCCGCCGGCCTTACCTCGGCCGCCGACCTTCACCTGCGCCTTGACGACCACGCGACCGCCGAGGCGGTCGGCGATCGCACGGGCCTCTTCGGGGGTAGTGGCGACGCCGCCGGCCAACACGGGCAAGCCGTGCCGCTCGAACAGGTCCCGCCCCTGGTACTCGTACAGGTCCACGATTGCGCGTCCCGTCCCGTCTCCGCGGCGCGCCGTCGCGCCGCCACCAGCGTTCGAAAAACAGTTTGACGCCTGTCATCAGTTGAAACAGGCCATTGGCCGCAGCCTAGCGAGGTCGGCACCGCCGGCAACCGAGCGGGTGCGTGGTGTGCGGTAATGCACAACCGGACATCGGGAGCAGCCGGTTTCCGGCCACGACTCCGGCCGCATCCACCGTCCGGGCGATGTTGCCCTGGTGGCGTAACCCGGCCGTGGGGGCGTCGTTGAGTCAGATGTCGGAGCGCTTCACAGCGCGATGACGGGAGACGGCCGATGCCCTGTCGGTCGAGGGGTGGCGGCGGGGCATCGTGCATAGAGGGGCCGGACGTGTGAGGGGTGCGTCCGGCCCCTCCCCCGTGCCCAAATCCGGTCGCCGAGCAAATCCGGTCGCCGAGCAACCCGTCGCGACGAGCCTCAGGAAACCGGCTGCGCGACGTTCTGTCGGACCCACTCGACGATTGCCTGAGTGGTGGCGCCCGGCGTGAAGATCTTTGCGACGCCCAGCTTCTCCAACTCGGGAATGTCGCCGTTCGGAATGATGCCGCCACCGAACACGACGATGTCGCGGGCATCCCGCTCACCGAGCAGTTCCAGCACCCGCCGGAAGAGCGTCATGTGCGCGCCGGAGAGAACGGACAGGCCGACCGCGTCGGCGTCCTCCTGGATGGCGGTCTCCACGATCTGCTCGGGGGTCTGGTGCAGGCCGGTGTAGACGACCTCCATCCCGGCGTCCCGCAGGGCGCGCGCGACGACCTTCGCTCCCCGGTCGTGGCCGTCCAGACCGGGCTTGGCGACGACGACCCGAATACGAGAGCTCATCAGCGCACACCTTTCACCGGCTTCACGGCCTTCACCTTAACGAACGGTAACCCGGCGGACCCGGCCCGGGAAATCCGGGCTCCGCGCCCCGGCCACCGCCCGCCCCGACCACGGCCTGCCGGGAGCAGCGCACCGAGGCGAGCCGCACCCGTCCCGGCGCGGGCCGCCCGGCCCGCAGTCAAGCCGGACGACTCCGCCGGACCGGTCACGCTCGGCGACGAACGGGCAGCAACGGGGGCACCGTTCGGCGTCGCGATGCATGACAATCATGGACGCAAACGGACAGATCGACACGCCAATTTTCCGCTCTAGCTTGTGACTCGCCTGGTGGTTGGCTAACGTGTCCACGGTTGTCATCAGGTCCATGGACGGGTGACGACGCGGTCAGCGGACGTTCACCGGAGCTTCACGAACGCCCACCGGCCGCTTCGGAACCCCGACAACGGAGGGTGTGCGTGCGCCAGCGCCTGTCGTCTGAGCCCGATCGATATCGCGGTCGTCGCCGCGTACCCACCCCACCGCGTAGCCGTTACGCCGCTGTCGTCACCACCGCCTTCGTCGGGGCCGGCATCGTCGCGCTCGGCGCGAGCGCGCTGCCGGACGCCAAGGACGTCAGCCCGAAGGTGCTCGACGAGCTCAAGCAGGCGTCGGTCACCAGCCAGGAAGTGGCGACCCGTGCGGACAACGCCGACCGCGCCTCGCGGGACAGCCGCAGCAAGGTCAGCGCCGAGCCCGAGGTGTGGCTGCTGCCGCTCCAGGGCTACGACTTCAACTCCCCCTACGGGATGCGCTGGGGCAAGATGCACACCGGCGTGGACCTGGTCGCCGGCGAGGGCACGCCCTATGTGGCGATCCACGACGGCCTGGTCACCAAGGCCGGCTGGTTCGGTGGGTACGGCAACGCCGTGATCGTTCAGCACGCCGACGGCAGTGAGGCCATCTACGGCCACTCCTCCGCGGTGAGCGTCAAGGAAGGCCAGCAGATCAAGGCGGGCGACCAGCTCGGCCTGGTCGGCCAGACCGGTCACGCCTACGGCACCCACCTGCACCTCGAGATCCATGTCAAGGGCAAGCCGATCGACCCGGTGCCGTTCCTGCAGGACCGCGGAGTGGACATCAAGCTGCAAGTCGAGGCAATTTACAGCGAGGTAGCCGGCTCCTGACGCTGCGTACCGACCGTTGACCGCCCGGATCTGTCGATCCGGGCGGTTTTTCGTGGGCGTCTGTCTGCCAGGTCACAGTCGAGATTGTGAGCGGCGACACCGTACCGCATGATCACTTTTCCGGTCGTAGCGCCGCAGAGTGGGTCATATCCGGGCAGGTGAGCCGCTCTCCCTGGCCCTGCCACCCGGTCCCCATCCCGCCCCCGCTCGGCGCGATACCAGTATTTCGAGGTCAAGTGCCCCTCGACCGTGAAGGTTCGCCGTGCAGGAAGACAGCCCCGTCCAGAACGAGAACACCCCCGACACCGCCCCGACCGAGCAGCCACGGCACTCCCGTCGACGCAACCGGCTCATCGTGCTCGGCGCCGCCGCGCTGCTCGCCCTCGGCCTCGGCGGCGTCATCGTCGCCACCACCGGTAACGACCACCCGGCACCCGCCGCCGTCTCCCTCGACGCGCAGTCCCGCAACGAGGCCGCCAGCCGGGCCGACCGCTCCGTTCGCGAGTCGAGCACGCCGGCCACCCCCTCGGTCAGCCCCACGCCGAGCCCGTCGGCGACAAGCGCCAGCCCGACGCCCACGAAGACGGCCGCCGCGAAGGCCAAGCCCACGCCGAAGAAGACCTCGAAGCCCACACCCGCCTGGGTCGACCCGATGCCGGGCGCCGCAGTCACCTCCTGCTACGGGCAGCGCTGGGGAACCCTGCACGCCGGCATCGACCTGGCGCTGCCCTCCGGTACGCCGATCCGCGCCGCCGCCTCCGGCACCGTGACCCAGGCCGGTGACGCCGCCGACGGGTACGGCAACTCGGTCTTCATCGACCACGGCAAGGGGTACCTGACCCACTACGCCCACCAGAGCCGCATCGCGGTCACCGTGGGGCAGGCGGTCAAGGCCGGCCAGGTCATCGGCTACGAGGGGGCCACCGGCGACGCCACCGGCCCGCACCTGCACTTCGAGGTGCACCAGGGCATGTGGAACCAGATCGACCCGGCCCCGTTCATGCGGGCGCGCGGCGTGGATCTGGGCTGCTGAGGCCGAGATCCATCGGTCAGCTCGTGCCGCTGTTGGCGGCCGCGCGCTCGGCTGCCTCGTAACGCCGCGCCACCTGGCGGAAGGCTTCCTTCGGCTCCCACCGTGTGGGGTCCTCGGCGGGTACGCGCACCACGCCGAAGCCCGCCATGTCCAGGTCGTGACGCGGGTCGGCGTGGTGCGGGAAGTCCGGCATGGCAAAGGTGTAGACGAAGCAGCCGTGCACGCCGTGTGCGGCGTAGAGGTCGATGAGTTCGGCCAGATACGCGGCCTGGGTCGGCTCGTCGCGGACGTGTCCGTCCCTGACCCGGGGTGGTTGGGTGAACCAGTTCACGATCCGGAACGAGCCGGGCCCGCGGCGCTCGGCCCCGAGGTGGGCGCCGCACCCGAACTCGGTGATGACCACCGGCTTGTCCGCCTCCCGCAGCAGGGCGCGCAGCCGTTGCTGGTAGGCGGCCGGGTCGGGGCCGAGACGGTAGAGGTTGACGCCGACGAGGTCGAAGCCGGACCAGTCGACCTTCTCCCAGAAGCCCGCGGCGTAGCTGACCGGCCCGTGGAACGCGGCGCGGGCGACGGGCAGGGCGGCACCGAGCAGGGCGTTGAGCTTGCGGGTGATCCGGCGGTCGAAGAAGCGGCGCCACCGCACCAGCACCTGTAGCCGGATGAAGACACGCGGTCCCGGGAGCATCCCCGGGGAGGTGAGGGAGAACTCGCTGCCGAGCAACAGCGTGACCCGACCCGGGTACTGGACGCGCAGTTGCTCGGCCGCCGCGGCCGTCGCCGCGAGGTGGGCCAGGATCTCGCGGTGCGGGCGGTCGGCGACATACGGCCGGACGTAGACATCGAGCCCGACTTCCAGGGCGCACCGCGCGGCTTCCATCTGCGTCCGGGTATCGGTGTCGATCACCATCACGGTCGTGCAGTGCAGGTCGTCGCGGATGGCGCGCATGTCCCGACGCACCGCCTCGCCGGAGGTATGGCCGGCGACGTAGGAGATACCTCTGATGTCCAGGCTCATGCTCCTCACTATCCGGGGCCGGGTGCGGTGCCGGCCACGGCCGAGGACCGGAAATAGACCTTGGTTAACGTCTCTATACCTTCGGCGCTGCCGCCCGCGGCAGGGTGCGGCAACGCCGTACGCGTTCCACCTTCCCGGCGTGCTCCGGGCGATGGTCTGGTCGCCGAGGCCGCGACCGGCGACCGGCCCGTCGTTCAGGTGTGCGCCTGGGCGCGCGCCGCGCGGCGTTGCGTCGGCGCGGCCAGGCACCAGGTCAGCACCACGGCCGGCGCGATGTGCAGAACGGCGCCGAGCCAGTCCGCGGCACCGAAGGTACCGCCGAGGATCAGGGTGACGATGATTGCCGCCGGCACCACGTGCATCACGATGTTCGGCAGCAGGAACTGTCGCATTGTCGCGTCCTGACCCCTACTGATGATCCAGTTCATCATCCCGACGACCACCAGATCGGTGCCGAGCGCCCGTGCCACGAGCAGCGATCGAGCATCCGGGTGGTCAGCAAGGCCGGTCCCGGGCGCGATGAGCCACACCGCACCCAGGACCACGATGTCGAGCACCGCGACAGCCTTCAGAACGAGCGACAGTTTCACGGGACTTCTCCTCACCCTCTAAACGGGATGCACATCCCGTTTTGGTGAAAGATACGGGACGCGCATCCCGTTTGTCCAACCACACCGGACACCGCCATGAGCGCGACCCCCAGGGCGGCCACAAGGATGGCGACAGTGATGCGGCCGGCGTGGCCGAGCGGCTCGGTGAGGTACGCGCCGAGCAGCACCCCCGCCGCGACCAGGACGGTCACACCGGCGCGCCGAACCGGCGCGTTGGAGTCCGGCAACCGGGCGGATCGCAGCAGTCGCGCCAACTGCCAGGCCACCGGCCCGGCCAGGCCCAGCGTCGCCGCGCCGACCCCCTCGAACACCACGTCGTCGGGCACCGCGAAATTCAACCCACCGAACACGTTCCGCAACCTGTCGTCAGACATCCCCCCGGCGTGGAACGCCAGCTTGAGAGCGTGGTTGAACCCGCCCTCAACGAGGCCAGCCAGGCCGACGAACGCCACGGCGACCATGACCGCACCGGCGGAGAGCGCCAGACGGCTGCCGGTGCGGGCATGTCGGGCGAGCAGCGCCAGCGCCAACACCAGCAGCAGCCCCAGCGGCAGGAGACCGACGAGCCTGACCGGGGTGCCGTACCGGGCCGCGCCGTAGGCGTGCTCGACGACGAACGCCACGTACAGCGCGATCAACCACCGACCCAGGTCACGTCGCGCACGCGGATGTTCGGACAATGTGCCCACCACCTATAATCGGAACCGCCATCCCGCTTGACCATACGGGATGGCCATCCCGTTTAGGAGTCCGAGATCGCCGAGCAACGCAAGCCGCGCGCCGATGGCGTACGCAACCGGGCGAAGGTCTTGCGCGCTGCGATCGACGCGTTCGCCACGGATGGGCCGACGGTGCCGATCCACGAGATCGCCCGCCGCGCCGGTGTCGGCACCGGCACCGTCAGTCGACACTTCCCGACCAAGGAATCGCTCTACGAGGCGATCGTGCAGAGCGTGGCCAAACGCCTGGTCAGCCGGGCGACCGAGCTGCGGGCCACTCGCGAGGCGGGCCCGGCTCTGTTCGAATTCCTCGCCAGCATGGCAGCCGAGGGCGCGACGAACCGCGCACTGGCCGATGCGCTCTCGGGCACCGGGTTCGACATCGCCGCCGCGGCGGCGAAGGGCGAACACGACCTCAATCATGTCCTGACCGAACTGCTCAGCGCCGCTCAGCGCGCAGGCGCGGTGCGTCCCGACGTCGACGCCGCCGACCTGAAGGCATTCCTGGTCGGTTGCGCGGTCCGGGAACGCGACGCCGCCGCCCCGGCGGCCCGAGACCGCATGCTCACGATCGTCCGGGACGGCCTGAGCACCGTGCGGCGGCCATGATCTCCAGGCGTGCCGGGGTCAGAGTTTGTCGACCGGGGCGTGCCGGAGCACCAGCCACATCGTCTGGTCGCCGAAGTCGATCTGCGCCCGGGCACCCGGGCCGTGCCCCTCGACGGCGAGCACCCGCCCCAGCCCGTACCGCTGGTGGTTGACCCGGTCGCCGGCCGACACCTTCGGCCCCTGCGGCAGCTCACTGGCCGTGGTCAGCCGGCTGGCGTCCACGCCGAGCCGCTGCGCCAACTGCGCGGCCTTCGGCGTGCCCCCGGTGAAGGTGCCACGCACGCCGGGCGCGCGGTCCGCACGACCGCCGACGCCGCCGCCCCCGCCGGCCCACGAGGTGTACGACCCCTCGGTGCGCTCCCAGTGCACCAGCTCGGTCGGCAACTCCTCCAGGAACCGCGACGGCGGGTTGTAGGACGGCTGCCCCCAGGCCGAGCGGGTCACCGCGCGGGAGAGGTAGAGCCGCTGTCGGGCGCGGGTGATCCCGACGTACGCCAGCCGGCGCTCCTCCTCCAACTCGCGGGTGTCGCCGAGCGAGCGCAGGTGCGGGAAGACGCCGTCCTCCAGCCCGGTCAGGAAGACCACAGGGAATTCCAGGCCCTTGGCGGTGTGCAACGTCATCAGGGTGACCACGCCCTGGTGGTCGGGATCGTCGGAGGGGATCTGGTCGGCGTCGGCGACGAGCGCCACCTGCTCCAGGAAGCCGGCCAGGGTGGCCCGCTCCCCCTCCTCGCCCAGCGCCTCGATCCGCTCGGTGTACTCCCGGGCGACGCTCACCAGCTCCTGGAGGTTGTCCACCCGGCCGGCGTCCTGCGGGTCCAGGCTCTCCTCCAGCTCGGTGAGGTAGCCCGAGCGGGTCAGCAGCGCCTCCAGCACCTCCTCCGGGGTGCCGGTCTCGGACAGCTCCCGGGCGCCGTCGAGCAGCGCCACGAAGTCGGCGATGCCATTGGCCGCCCGGCTGGAGATGCCCGGCGCCTCCCGGGCCCTGCGCAACGCCGCGCCGAACGAGATCCGGTCCCGGCTGGAGAGCGCCTCGACACACGCCTCGGCGCGGTCGCCGATGCCCCGGCGGGGGGTGTTGAGGACCCGCCGCAGGCTCACCGTGTCGTCGTCGTTGACCACCGAACGCAGGTACGCCAGAGCGTCACGGACCTCCTTGCGCTCGTAGAAGCGCACCCCGCCGACCACCTTGTAGGGCAGGCCGACGCGGATGAACACCTCTTCGAACACGCGGGACTGGGCGTTTGTGCGGTAGAAGACAGCGACGTCGCCGGGTCGGGTCTCGTCGGCGTCGACCAGCCGGTCGATCTCCCGGGCCACCCAGTCGGCCTCGGCGTGCTCGGTGTCGGCCACGTAGCCGACGATCCGCTCGCCGGCGCCGGCCTCGCTCCACAGCCGCTTGGGCTTGCGGGAGGTGTTGCGGTCGATCACCGCGTTGGCCGCGTTGAGGATGGTCTGGGTGGAGCGGTAGTTCTGCTCCAGCAGGATCGTCCGGGCGTTTGTGAAGTCCCGTTCGAACTCCAGGATGTTGCGGATCGTCGCGCCCCGGAACGCGTAGATCGACTGGTCGGCGTCACCCACCACGCACAGCTCCGCGGGCTCCAGCCCGTCGGTGCCGGACACCAGCTCCTTGATCAGCACGTACTGGGCGTGGTTGGTGTCCTGGTATTCGTCCACCAGCACGTGCCGGAACCGCCGACGGTAGCTCTCCGCGACGTGCGGGTGGGACTGGAGCAGGTGCACCGTGGTCATGATCAGGTCGTCGAAGTCCAGCGCGTGCGCCTCACGCAGCCGCCGCTGGTAGAGCGTGTACGCCTCGGCCAACGCCCGCTCGTTGGGCCCGGTGGCCCGCGCCGCGAACTGCTCCGGGTCGACAAGCTCGTTCTTGAGGTTGGAGACCTGGGCGGCCAGCCCGCGCGCCGGGTAGCGCTTCGGGTCGAGATCGAGCTCGCGGGTGACGAGCTGCATCAGCCGGCGGGAGTCGTCCGCGTCGTAGATCGAGAACGTCGACTTGAGGCCGGCGTGCTCGTGCTCGGCGCGCAGGATCCGGACGCACGCGGAGTGGAACGTCGACACCCACATCAGGCGGGCCCGGGGGCCCACCAGCGCGGCGACGCGCTCCTTCATCTCACCGGCCGCCTTGTTGGTGAAGGTGATCGCGATGATCTCCCCGGGATGGACGTCCCGTGCGGCGAGCAGGTAGGCGATCCGGTGCGTGAGCACCCGGGTCTTGCCGGATCCGGCGCCGGCGACGATCAGCAGCGGCGAGCCGGCGTGGCTGACGGCGTCGCCCTGTGGCCCGTTGAGCCCGGCGAGGAGCTGCTGCGGATCGAGGCGCACGGGGGCCGGCCCGGGTCGGTGCGGGCGGGCCGGCGCGGACTCCGGCGCAGGCGGGGACGCGGGAATGTCGAAGAGAGGATGCATCGCCCGACAAGTCTATGCCGCCGGTCGGACACTCTCCCGCCCGCTGCGCCGAGGCGCGAGGATGGGCCGCTTGATGCTTGCGCAGCCGGTGCCGACGTGGGCATACTCGTCAACGTGATCGCTGCGCGCTACCACTTTTACTATGGCACCGGGAGTCCGGCTGCCGTAGGTCGCGCCTGATCGATTCAGACCTGCAAAAGCCCCGGGCTCCTGGAGTCCGGGGCTTTTTCCGTCCCGGGTTCCGGGCACCGGGCACCACAGTGCGAGAGGTACCCGATGATGACAGACGTGATGGAGCAGAGCGGCGGCCCGACCCGGCCCGAGGCGGAGCGGCCGGTGCCGAACGAGACCGAGGCGACGCCGGCAGCGGTCGACAACGCCGGGCCGGTCGAGGCACGGACCGGCACCGAGGAACCCACCGCCTCGGCACGGATCGTGCAGATCAGGGAACGGATCGACGAGATCGACAACGCGATGATCGCGCTCTGGCAGGAGCGCGCCGCGTTGTCCCAGGAGGTCGGCGCGACCCGGATGGCGTCCGGCGGAACGCGCCTGGTGCTCGCTCGGGAACGCAAGATCCTGGAGCGGTTCCGGGTCGCGCTCGGCACCGACGGCACCCAGTTGGCCCTGCTGCTGCTCCGCGCGGGCCGCGGCCCGCTCTGAGCCGGGTGGCGGGCGGTCAGCCCGAGCCGGCCCGGAAGCGGCCCGGCCGGGTCACCGACAGACGAAACCGCCTGCCGTCGTCGTGGTGACGTCGGCAGGCGGTTTCGGGTGGCTCAGGCCTCGTGGGTGGCGACGATCTCGCGCCGCTCCGCGAAGTGGCAGGCGCTCGGGTGGTCCGAGTCCCGCCGGATCTCCAGCAGTGGGACCTGCTCGGCGCAGATGTCCTGCGCCTTCCAGCAGCGGGTCCGGAACCGGCAGCCCGAGGGCGGGCTGATCGGCGACGGCACGTCACCCGTGAGCCGGATGATCGTCTTGTTGTTGCGCTGCGTCGGGTCCGGCACCGGCACCGCCGACAGCAGAGCCTGGGTGTACGGGTGGGTCGGCCGCTCGTAGATCTCGTCCTCGGTGCCGATCTCGACGACCTTGCCGAGGTACATCACCGCGACCCGGTCCGAGAGGTGGCGGACCACCGACAGGTCGTGCGCGATGAAGACGTACGAGAGCCCGAACTCGCCCTGGAGCTTTTCCAGCAGGTTCATGACCTGGGCCTGGATGGAGACGTCAAGGGCCGACACCGGCTCGTCGCAGACGATGATCTCGGGCCGCAGCGCGAGCGCGCGGGCGATGCCGATGCGCTGACGCTGACCGCCGGAGAACTGGTGCGGGTACCTGTTGATGTGCTCCGGGTTGAGCCCGACCAGGTCCAGCAACTCCCGGACCTTGGCCCGACGGCTGCCCTTCGGCGCCACCTCCGGGTGGATCTCGAACGGCTCACCGAGCAGGTCGCCGACGGTCATCCGGGGGTTGAGCGAGGTGTACGGGTCCTGCATGACCAGCTGGATCTGCCGACGGAGGCGTCGCAGCGCCCCACCGGACAGCTTGGAGGTGTCCTGGCCCTTGTAGATCACGCTGCCGGCGGTCGGCTTCTCCAGGTTCATCAGCACCCGGGCGAGGGTCGACT
The DNA here is from genome assembly GCF_043197345.1 of Micromonospora sp. NPDC049175. Lineage (NCBI taxonomy): Bacteria > Bacillati > Actinomycetota > Actinomycetes > Micromonosporales > Micromonosporaceae > Micromonospora > Micromonospora sp. NPDC049175. The sequence continues at coordinate 277,051 of NZ_JBICSY010000007.1, forward strand.
TGCCGCAGCCGGACTCGCCGACCACGCCGAGCGTCTCACCGGCGCGCAGACCGAACGAGACGCCGTCCACCGCCTTGACCTGACCGACCGTCTTCTTGAACACCACACCCTGCGTGACGGGGTAGTGCTTGACCAGGTCACGGACCTCGAGGATGTTCTCAGACACGGTTCACCAGCTCCTCGGCGAAGTGGCAGGCGCTGGCCCGGGCGGGACCCACCTGCAGCAGCGGCGGGATCTTCTCCCGGCACACCGGCTGAACCATGGGGCAGCGGGGGTTGAACGGGCAGCCCGGCGGGATGTTCATCAGGTTCGGCGGGAGGCCCTTGATCGTCCGGAGCTGCTGCCCCTTCTCGTCCAGGCGCGGGATCGAGTCGATCAGGCCCAACGTGTACGGGTGCGCCGGCTTGGCGTACAGGTCGTACACGTCGGCCTGCTCGACGATCCGGCCCGCGTACATGACCGCGATCCGGTCCGCGACGTCGGCGACCACGCCGAGGTCGTGGGTGATCAGGATCATGCCCATCTGCCGCTCACGCTGGAGCTCGGCGAGCAGGTCCATGATCTGGGCCTGCACGGTCACGTCGAGCGCGGTGGTCGGCTCGTCCGCGATCAGCACCTCCGGGTCGAGCGCCAGCGACATCGCGATCATCGCGCGCTGCCGCATACCGCCGGAGAACTGGTGTGGGTAGTTGTTGAACCGGCCCTTGGCGTTCGGGATCTTGACCTGGTCGAGCATGTCGATCGCGCGCTTCTTGGCCTCGGCGCGACCCATGCCCCGCCGGACCCGGAACTGCTCGGCGATCTGGAACCCGACCGTGAACACCGGGTTCAGCGCGGAGAGCGCGTCCTGGAAGATCATCGCGATGCCCTCGCCGCGGATGCGACGGCGCTCCTCGTCGGACATGCGGAGCATGTCCTTGCCGTGGAAGCGGACCTGCCCGCCGGTGACGAAGCCGGGAGGCGTGTCGAGGATGCCCATGATGGTCTGCGCGGTGACGCTCTTGCCGGAGCCGGACTCGCCGAGCACGGCGAGGGTCTCCCCCGCGTCGACGTGGTAGGTGACCCCGTTGATGACCTTTGCGACGCCGTCCCGGGTGCGGAACTCCACCCGCAGGTCGTCGACCTCGAGCAGCCGGCCGGAGGGACGTCCGGACCCGCCGGATCCCGGCGCGGACTGCTCGGACACGAGAATGTCGGACACTGGATCTCCCCTAGCGGAGTTTCGGATCGAGGGCCTCGCGGACCGCCTCGCCGAGCATCACGAAGCTCAGCACTGCGGTGACGAGGAACGCGGCGGGGAAGAAGACAAGCCCCGGTGCGACCCGGATGAAATCCTTACCCTCGCTGATCATGATGCCCCAGGACACCACCGGCGACTTCAGGCCGACACCCAGGAACGACAGGGTGGCCTCGGCGCCGATGAACGAGCCGACCATGATCGTGCCGTAGACCAGCAGCGGAGCCAGGCAGTTCGGCAGCAGGTGCTTGAGGATGATCCGACCGGTGCCGGCACCCAGCGCGCGGGCCGCCACGATGTAGTCGGCCTCCCTGGTGGCGAGCACCGAGGATCGCATCAGGCGCATCACGACCGGCCAGCTCAGCACGATCAGTGAAGCGATCACCAAGCCCATGATCTCGGCCTTGCTGTTGTTGGTGCCCGAGCCGTTGAACGTGGTCAGGATGACGATCGCACCCAGCACGAACGGCACGCCGAAGAACACGTCGCCGATCCGGCTGAGCAACCCGTCCACCCAGCCGCCGCGGTAGCCCGCGATGACGCCCATGAAGCCACCGACCAGCAGGGTGCCGACCACGGAGAGGACGGCGACGATGATGGAGGCCCGCGCACCGTAGATGACCCGGGCGTAGACGTCGCGGCCCTGCAGGTCGTACCCGAACCAGGCGTCTCCGCTGGACTTGCCGAGGCTGCGGGACAGCGCGCCGGTCTCCGGGTCGCCGCCCGGAGCGAACAGCCCCGGGACGATCGCCATCAACAGGAAGATCACGATGAACGTCGCCGAGATCCAGAACAGCGGCTTGCGACGCAGGTCCCGCCAGGCGTCACCGAGCAGACCACGTGGCTTCTCGTTGCCCTGCCCCGTGGCGGGGGCTACCGGGTCGGTCGGCTGCGCGGACGGGGTGCTGACAATCGATGCGGTACTCGGGTCACTCATAACGGATCCTCGGGTCCAGTGCGGCGTAGAGCAGGTCAACCAGCAGGTTCATCACGAGATAGACGACCACCAGGACGACCACGATCCCGACCACGGTGGCGCTCTCCTTGGTGATGATCGCGCGGTAGACCTCGCGGCCGATGCCGTTGATCTGGAAGATGCCCTCGGTGATGATCGCGCCGCCCATCAGGGCGCCGAGGTCGGTGCCGAGCAGGGTGACCACCGGGATGAGCGAGTTGCGCAGCAGGTGCACGCCCACGACCCGCCGCATGGGCAGGCCCTTGGCGATGGCGGTGCGCACGTAGTCGGCCCGGCGGTTCTCCGCGATGCTCGTCCGTGCCACCCGGGCGATGTACGCCACCGACGCGCTACCGAGCACGAAGCCCGGCACGATCAGCTCGGACCACCGCATCTCGGAGGAGACGGTCGGCTTGGTGATGCCCCACTGCACGCCCAGCAGCCACTGCAGCACGAAGCCGACCACGAACACCGGCAGCGCGAGCAGGAAGAGGGTGGAGACCAGGACAAGGTTGTCCAGGAAGCCGTTGCGGCGCAGACCGGTCAGCACGCCGGCGCCGAGACCGATGACGGCCTCGATGGCGAGCGCGACCAGGGCCAGCTTCAGCGTGTTCGGGTACGCCGTGGCGATGATGCCGCCGATGTCGCGCTGCGAGAACGTCTGACCGAAGTCGCCCTGGAGCAGGTTCTTCATGTAGTTGGCGTACTGCACGAAGACGTTCTGATCGAGGTGGTACTTCTCGGTCATGAAGGCGATGTACTGGTCCGGGCAGCGGCGCTCGCCGCACTTGCCGGCGAAGGGGTCGCCCGGCACGGCCCAGACGAGCCAGTAGATCAGGAACGTCGAACCGATGAAGACCGGCACGAGTTGGAGCAGCCGTCTCAACAGATAACGGCCCATGGGGTGGTCCTCCAGACAGGGGGCGCGTCGGACGGCCGACACGGTGGTGACAACGTGCGAGTGAAGTGTTGTAACACCCAATCGCGGAACGGCCCCGGGTCGGGCTCACCGGATGTGGCGAGCCCGACCCGGGGTCAGACCGTACGGATCAGAGCTCGACCGAGGTGATGTCGAGTTCGCCGACGTTGTTCAGCTCGAGCTTCTTGATCTTCTCCGAGTGGCCGGACTGCTGGCCGTAGAAGTAGATCGGGATGCTCGGGACGTCCTGGTCGATCTTCTCGACGGCCTTGGTGAACGCCTCGTGCGAGGCCTCCAGGCTCGGCGCGGAGCTGGCCTGCTTGGCCAGGGCGTCGACCTCGGAGCTGGTGTACAGGCCGTCGTTCGAGGAGCCGCCCGTGACGTACAGCGGGTTGATCCAGTTCTCGACGTCCGGGTAGTCCTGCTGCCAGGCAGCGCGGTACGGGCCCTTCATGGCGTGGGCGTTGACGTTCTGGCGGAAGACCGCGAAGGTCGGCACGCCCTCGGCCCGAGCGTTGATGCCCAGGTTGGTCTTGACCTGCTGCGCAACGGCGTCCATCCAGTCCTTGTGGCTGGAGTCCGAGTTGTAGTAGAAGACCATCTCACCGGAGAAGCCACCGGCCTCGGTCAGCAGCGTCTTGGCCGTGGCCGGGTCGAACTTGCAGGCGGTGCAGTTGCCCGGCTTGGCGCCCGGGGTCAGCGGGTTCGCCCAGCTGTCGGCCGGCTTACGAGTGCCGAAGAAGATCTTGTCCGAGATTTCCTGCCGGTTGATCGCGAGCGACACGGCACGACGCAGCTTCGGGTTCTGGAAGCGCTTGTCGTAGATCGGGAACGCGATGAGCGCGGTCGTCGGCGTGACGGTGTTCCGGCCCCGCTCACCGAGGTCGGCCTTCCACTTGTCACCGGCGAGCGCCGAGGTGGGCAGCGACTCCAGGAAGTCGAGGTTGTTGGCCAGCACGTCGGCGTAGGCGGCCGTCTCGTCCTGGTACAGCTTGACGTCGACGTCCTTGAGCTTCATCTTGTCGCGCAGGTTGTAGTCGTCGAAGCGCGTCAGCTTGATGAGGACGTTGTCGGTCCACGACACGAACTTGACCGGGCCGTTGCCGATCGGGTTCTTGCCGAACTCCTCGGGCTTCTTGGTGAAGAAGACGTCCGGCAGCGGCATGAAGGCGCTGTAGCCGAGCTTGGTCGGGAAGACCGCGGTCGGCGCCGACAGGGTGACCTCGAAGGTCTGCTCGTCGATGACCTTCAGGCCGGACAGCGTCTTGGCGGTCGGCGCCGGGGCCTTCTTCGGGCCGTCCGCGCCATCCGGGTCGCTGGTGTAGGTCTGGTCGAAACCCTGGATGTCAGAGAAGAAGCTGCCGTTCTGGGCGCCGTTCGGCGAGTAGGCGGCCCAGTTCCAGGCGTCAACGAAGTTCTTCGACTTCACCTCGGTGCTGTCGTGGAACTTGGTGCCCTTCTTGATCTTGATCGTGAAGACCTTGGAGTCCGTGGTGGTGATGGACTCCGCAAGCGCGTTACGCGGGGCCCCACCGTCGTTCGGGTACTCGACCAGGCCGGTCCACAGCCAGTCGATGACCTTGCCGCCACCGGTCTCTGTGGTGTTCGACGGGACCAGCGGGTTCTCCGGCTGGACACCGTGGATGACAATCGCGCCGTCGCCGCTGGCGGCGGTCTCGCCGCCACCACCGCTCGAGCAACCACTCGCGACTAGCGCGGCAGCCGCGCTGAGCGCGATCGCGCTCGTCGCCCGCTTCGAGACTCTCATTCCGAGGGGCCTCCTCTTTCTAACCAGGTTCCGTCGTGGGTTTCACGCACGTTTGGGGGTGACACCGCCCGACCACCCCGGGGCGCGGGTCGCCGGGACCACAGGGAAGTTGGGGACACCCCTGATGTTCCGATCCGCCGGGCTCCCCGCCAACGAGGCGCGACACGACGCAGGAGGCACGGCCACGAACCGCCGCGAGGGGCGGGGACATGGTCATGGGCCGTACGGAGTGCCACACACCGATGGTGAGGTGCTGCCACTGTGACACCAACTGGCCTCTTCCGTGAAGGTGCCGTTATCAAGCCGTTAGTTGCCCGCCACGTTGCCGATACTTGAAAAATGATCATAAAACGGTCGGCACAGGCAGCACTGAGCAGGAAATACGTTGCGCCGCCCGCGAACGTGGTCCTGGCCCGCACTCAGGCCTGGGGCGCACCTCTGCCCGTTAGGACGTCTGTCACCGCATGCATTTCGACCCGTCCGGACAGGTCGGTTACGACTGCACGGGCACGATCACCAACTGGGTGGACGAGGGCGCGGAGATCGTTCGTCTGATCCACCGCCACGGCCGGCGCGGCTGTCACACCAGCCGGCGATCCGCCGCCCAGCGGGAGAGTTCGTAGCGGTTGGACATCTGCAGCTTGCGGAGCACGTTCGACACGTGCGTCTCCACCGTCTTGATGGAGATGAACAGCTCCTTGGCGATCTCCTTGTACGCGTACCCCCGGGCCAACAGCCGCAGCACCTCCCGCTCACGGTTGGTGAGCTGGTCCAGCTCGGGGTCGGCCACCGGGGCATCCGGTCGGGCCGCGAAGGCATCCAGCACGAACCCGGCCAGCCGTGGGCTGAACACCGCGTCCCCGTCCGCCACCCGGCGGATCGCCGCGGCCAGCTCGTCCGGGGAGATGGTCTTGGTCACGTACCCCCGCGCACCGGCACGGATCAACCCGATCACGTCCTCCGCCGCGTCGGAGACGCTCAGCGCCAGGAACTTGACCTGCGGGTGGGTGCGTCGCATCGCCTCCAGCACCGCGCGCCCGCCGCCGTCGGGCATGTGCACGTCGAGCAGCACCACGTCCGGCGCGACAGCCGCGATCCGGGTGACCGCCTCGGTCACGGTGCTCGCCTCACCCACCACCTCGACGTGGGCGCCCAGCTCCGCGCGTACCCCGGCCCGGAACATGGCGTGGTCGTCCACCAGGAACACCCGGAGCCGCTCGGGGCGGGCATCCGCCGGGTCGAGGTGCTCGGTCGACTGCTCGGCCATGGTCATCTGTTCCTCTCCGCTGCGGACGAGTCCCGGGAGATCGGCAGTATCAACCGGACCTCGGTCCCCTCCCCCGGGCCGGACCGGATCTCGGCCCGTCCGCCGTGCCGCTTCATCCGCCCGATGATCGAGCCGCTCACGCCGTGCCGGTGGTCCTCCACCGTATCCGGATCGAAGCCCTTGCCCCGGTCCCGGATGAAGACGCTGACCTGATCGGGCTCCACCTCGGCGTAGAGCGACACGGTCTGCACGCCGGCGTGCCGGGCCGCGTTCACAAGCGCCTCCCGCGCGGCCGCGACAAGCGCCCCGACCTTCTCGTCGGTCTCCCGGTCCCCCACCACGACCGCCTCCACCGTGATCGCATAGGTGTCCTCGACCTCGGCGGCGGCCTGCTCCAGCGCGGCGGCGAAACGCTCGCTCGGCGACGCGGTCGGCTTGTACAGCCAGTTGCGCAGGGAACGCTCCTGCCCTCTGGCCAGCCGCTGGACCATCTTGACGTCGCTGGCGTTGCGCTGGATCAGGGCCAACGTGTGCAGCACCTGATCGTGCACCATGGCGGCCAACTCGGCCCGCTCCTGTTCGCGGATGCGCCCCTCGCGCTCCGAGCGGAGCTGGCTGTACGTCCGCCAGAGCACGGGCGCGGCGACCACGCCGACCCCCGCCAGCCCGACCAGCGCGAAGATCACACCGTTGATCACGGCGTCGAAGTTCTGCGCCGGCGAGTAGACCGCCGCGACGCCGATGATGCCGACCGCGACGAGCACTCCCCCGCCGATGAACCGGAGCACGAACGCCCGCCGGTCACTCTCCTCGACGACCGCGCCGAGCCAGGGCACCGGCATCGCGTTGCCCCACTGCCGGCGCCGTTCGGGCGCCGACTGGTGCCAGATGACCCCGGCGCCGACCGCGATGATGGCCACCAGCCAACCGGCGGTGCCGGCCGCCCCGACCGAGTCGAAGACCATCACCTGGATCAACAGGACACCGAGCCCGATCCCCACGAACGGCAGGAGCTGGGCGACGTCGCGCCGGGGCGGCACGGCGGTGTCGCCGGGCCGCAGCGGCACCACCGCCCAGAAGGCCGCGTAGAGCAGCAGGCCGAGCCCACTCAGGCCGAGCAGCACCATGAACGCGACACGCACCCGCAGCACCGAGATGCCGAGATGGTCGGCGATACCGGCGGCGACGCCGGCGGCCATCCGGTGCTCGGGGGCGCGGTAGAGGCGCGGGGGCGGAATCACGGTGCTGATCGCGGGCTCCCTGGTCACGGTGACGGATCTGGTGGAGGTCGGTGATCTGATCGTCACACGCTGCGGCGTCGACGACCACGGGGACGCCCCCGACATTCCGGCCGCCGGATCTCAGGGTGGGGTCAGGGTCGGGTCCTGAGGTCGCTCGGGCTCACCTGGCAGCAGGATCGAGGCATGACCGAGGAAGCTGCCCCGCCACCCCGACCCGGGTCGGCGGAGCCGGGTGGTTCAGCACCGCCCCCACCAGCCACGACGCCCACCGAATGGACCGCGCCCCGCACGTTCGGTCCGCCCACCGGTTACGGCCCGGAGACCGGCGGCACCCCCGCCGATCCGGGCGGCGGCTACCCGCCGCCCACCGCCGGCCACGGGCCGGAGTTCGCGGCCGGCACCGGCTACGGGGCCGCGGGCATGCCACCCGGACCGGGCGGGCCGGGTCCGTCCGCGCCGCCACCGCCGTTCGCCGGCACCGGGTTCACCTCGCGGTACGGGTTGGTCCGACCACGCGAGGGGCGGTACCTGGCCGGGGTCTGCGCGGCGATCGGGCGAGCCACGAACACCGACCCGGTGCTCTGGCGGGTGCTGCTCGCGGTGCTCGGGTTCTTCGGTGGCATCGGCATCCTGGTGTACGTCGCCGCCTGGTTGATCATTCCGAACGAGGGCGACACCGCATCCCCGGTCGAGTCCATGCTCGGCCGCGGCCGCTCCAGCATGTCGCCGGTCACCGTCATCATCCTGGGCATCCTCGTCGCGGCCAGCTTCGGCTACATCGTCACCGACGCCTTCCGCGCGGTGCTGCTCGGCGCGGCCATCCTGGTGGCCGGCGCGCTGCTGCTCAACCGGGACAGCCGCACCCCACAGCCGGGCACCCCGGCCGGGCCGGCACCGTCCGGCAATCCGCCCGGCCCGGTCCCACCGGTGACCTGGCCCGCGCCGTCGTACGGCGGGGCGCCGCCAACCGGCCCACCGGCGACGGCACCCATGGCCGGCGGCGCTCCGGCGTACGCCACCGCCACCGCGGGGGGACCGCCCGCCGCCACCACCGGGGGGTACGACCTGCCGCCGGTCGGCGTTGCGCAGTCGACCGCCACGGCGCAGCCGGTCTCCGGGACGGGCCCGGTGTCCGGGCAACCGGCCGACCCGACGACCGTCGGAGCGGGCTGGCCGGCGCCCGCCACGGGCTGGCCGGGCACCAACCCGCCCACGGTCGAGTGGCCGTCGGCGCCGGTGACCGCCGCACCCGCCGGTCCGTCCGGCTATCCGACCGCCGCCCCGGTGTCCGGATACCGCCCCCCGTTCGCGCCGCACGGCCCGTACGCCTCGCCGGCCCCGACCCCGTCCCGCCCGGCGAAGCCACCGAAGCCGCCGAAGCGCCCCAAGGAGCGTTCGCCGCTCGGCGCGGTGACCTTCTCCCTGATCTTCCTGGTCCTCGGTGTGGTCGCCCTGCTCGACCTGCTCGACGTCTTCGCCATCAGCGCCTCGGCGTACTTCGCGGCCGCGCTGGCCACGATCGGGCTGGGGCTGCTGGTCGGCACCTGGTTCGGGCGGGCCCGCTGGCTCATCGCGCTCGGTCTGGTGACCGCGGCGGCGCTGGGTACGGGGACGGTCGCCGAGTCCTACGACCGGATCCGCGGGGTCGACGGCGCGGTGACCTGGGCACCGACGGACTACCGCGATCTGGCCGACCGGTACGAGAACAGCTTCGGTGACGCCGTGCTCGACCTGCGGGGGATCGACTTCGCGAAACGGGACAGCCAGGTGACGGTTGCGATCAACTTCGGCAAGGCGACAGTGGTCGTCCCGCCGAACGTGGACGTCACCACCGTGGCCGACGTCAACGCCGGCGACGCCACCATCTTCGGCAACCGTTCCGGCGGGCTGGACGGTCGCCTACAGGAGACCACCGACCTCGGTGTCGACGGTGCCGGCGGCGGCAAGCTGCGCCTGTACATCCATGTCAACGCTGGCAACCTGGAGGTGACCCGGTGAAGGCTCACCGCACGGATCTGGTGTCGTTCGCCTTCGGGCTCGTGTTCCTGGCGCTGTCGGCCTGGTGGCTGCTCGCCCAACTGCTCGGGTTCGCGCTGCCGGCGGTCGGATGGTTCCTGGCCAGTGCCCTCATCCTGATCGGCGTCTTCGGGCTGGTCGGCGCACTGCGCTCCGGCCGCTCGGCGCAGCCCGAGCAGACCGCCGAGGTCGCTGCCACAGTCGCCGCCGCGCCCGTCTCCGGCGCGTCCGCTCCGGTTTCCGGCGTGCCGACCTCCGGTGTGGCACTGCCGGTCTGGGAGGCCGACCGCTCCACCTGGGACGCTCCCCCACCGGAGGCGACCACCACCGAGGTACGAGCACCGGAGGCGCCGCCCACCGACGTGATCCACCCGGCCTGGCTGGCTCACCCGCCGGCGGAGCCGCAGACCGCCCCGATCCCCGGCCAGCCCGACGAGCCGACCCTCCCGATCGTCGGCCGAGTGCCGGACGGGGATGAGCCGACCCGGCACGACCAGCCGGCCGAGGCGGTCGGCGACCAGCCAGGTGAGGCGGTCGGCGACCAGCCGGGGGACGAGCGGAAGGACCGACGGGGAGAGGCCTGACCTCGGGCGTGAGCCGGTCTCGGCCTGCCCGACCACCACGGCGGTGCCGCTGGCCCGGACGGACGCATATGCTGGCCGGTGGAGATCTCGCCTCCGCCGGCCGGCCCGTCCCGCCATGGCGGTCCCGCCGCGATTCCCGTCTCTACCCCCGTCAGGAGCCCGCCCGACATGACCCAGTCCCCCGCCGTGCGTACGACCGGCCGGTCCGGTCCGGTCCGCATCGGCGAGCGAGCCGCCCGCACGCTCGTCTCCGAGCTGGCCCGGATCAACGACCCCAAGGCCGCCCTGCTGGTCGGGGTGGGCCCGGAGTCCGCGGTGCTGGCCGCGGCGATCGAGGCGCTGCTCCCCGGTGACCGGCTCACCGTGGTGCCCGCCGAGCCGTTCGGCGCTGCCGCCCTCCGCGAGCACGTCAACGCCCAGGGCCGCTGGGTCGCCGACCGGGTCGGGGTCGTCGACTCCCTGGCCGAGGCCGAAGCCGCCGGGGTCGTCATCGCCGGCGAGGTGTTCAGCGGCACCGCCGAGGAGACCCGCGGTGGCATCGAGGGCCTGACCAAATACCTGTCCGACGGCGCGGTGCTGAGTGTGGCGACCACCGCCACGCCCGGCCGGACCACCGGGGCCGCCGCCGAGTTGGCTCGCCAGGACGCCCTCTACGGAGTCGGCGCCGACCTGGTCCTGCGCAACTCGCCGCCGGTACGGGTCTACCGACTGCGCTTCACCCCGGCCAGCCCCGCCACGGCCGAGAGGCTCGCGCCCGCGCACCGGCCGTCGAGCGTGCCGCTGACCCGCGGCATGCACATCGACTCCAACGGTGTGGCCGCCGCCGGCATCACGCTGGGCCTCGCGGCACTGGCCCGGGTGGCGCGTCCATCGTCGAAACTCTGGCTGCTGCCGGCGCTGGCCGCCGGGCCGGTCGCCGCGTTCTTCCGGGACCCCGAGCGCGACGTACCGGAAGACCCGACCGCGGTGGTCGCCAGCGCGGACGGGAAGGTCCTGTCGGTGCAGCGCCTGCACGACGAGCGCTTCGGCGACGGCGAGTGGCTGCGGGTCGCGGTGTTCCTGTCGGTGCTGGACGTGCACGTCAACCGTGCCCCGGTCGCGGGCAAGGTGGTGGACTACTTCGTCGCCGACGGCGGCTTCGTCAACGCGATGAAGCCGGACGCCGAGCACAACGTCGCCGCGTACACCGTCCTGGACACCGCGCGTGGCACGGTGGTGGTCGCGCAGCGTACCGGGCTGATCGCCCGTCGGATCGTGCAGCGCGCGCCGATCGGCGCGCTGCTGGCCAAGGGCGAGCGCTTCGGCCTGATCCGTTTCGGCTCACGGACCGACGTCTACCTCCCGGCCGACGCCGCGGACCCGCTGGTCGGGCCGGGCGACAAGGTGGTCGGCGGGTCCACGGTCATCGCCCGCTGGCGCTGACCCACCAACGTGCGAACGGGGCGCCGCTGACCAGCGGCGCTCCGTTCTCGTTGCGGAAAAATCAGGCGGTACGACGTTGCCGCAGCCAGAGCACCGGCCCGCTGACCAGGTAGCCCACCACGATCAGCGCGAACGTGAGCCGGATGTCGATGAGTGCGCCGATCACCGGGGCCAACCACAGCCACGGCGGCAGCTTCACGAGGCGGGCGAGCTTGGCGTACGGGAAGCTCGACACCATCGCGAAGGCGAGCAGCGCGACCCCGGCGACAAGCACGGCACCGGGCACGGGCAGGCCGATCGCCACCGTCACCGCGAGCACCGCGGCCGCCATCGTGGTGGGCACGCCGCAGAAGAACCGGCCGTCCTTCGGCGAGACGTTGAAGCGGGCCAGTCGAATCGCGGCGCACGCCGCGACAAGTGCGCACGCCACCGCCGCCGCGGCCGTGGAGACCGAGCCGGCGAGTGAGGCGTAGACCACCACAGGTGCGGCGAGGCCGAACGAGCACATGTCGGCGAGGGAGTCCATCTGCGCGCCGAACGGGCTGGCCACGCCCAGCCGACGGGCAAGGGCGCCGTCCAGACCGTCGAAGCCGACACAGGCGATCAGGCAGAGCGCGGCGATCCGCACCTCACCCTGCATGGCCAGGAAGATGGCCAGCATGCCGAGCATCAGGCTGGCCAGCGTGCAGGCGTTGACCAGGCCGAACTTCATCCGGCGGGCGACGGTGCGCTCGCCGGGGAGCAGCGGGATCGACCGCGCCGAGGCCTCGTCGACGTGCGCCAGGCTCGGCATCGCCGGACTGACCGGCATGATCGCCTCGATCTCGGCTCGCCCGACGCTCGTAGCCGGACGGCTGAGCCGGTCCAGGCCGTAGCGACGGCGCTGCCGGTCGGCGTACCGGTGCTCGGTCGGGGTCAGGTCGGTCGCGTGCAGGTCACCGTCACGGCGACCGACCCGGACCAACAGCACCTGGCGGGCGAATGTGCTGCTGCGGCGCAACGGGCCCGCCCAGCGACGCCCTGCGGGGCGCGGACTGTCAGTAGTACGACGCCGGCGCCATGGGGCTCTCGGCACGTTTCCTCCATCACCGGATCGGCTGGCCGCCGCGGGGCGGGTGTCCGGCTGTCTCGTGCCGGACCGTGCGTGACCCGGCAGCCGTTTTGCGCGGAGTACACCATCGCATAGGGGGACATGGCTTGGCGATAGCTGCCGGCGGTACTTATATCTGGGCTAAACCGCTCGAACCGCTCGCTTATTCCCATCTCGGGCTTCACCGCCCGTTCCTCCATCATTCCCGCCTTTGACTGTACCGGAGGGTCACCAACTCGGCTCATCGAGCGGCGTGTTATCGACCACCCTGTCCGATTGCCCACTCGGCGATATCGCTCAACGGCAGGTCGAGAGCCTGGTCGCGGGTGAACCAACCCGCCCGCGCCGTCGAACCACCGGCGGATTCGGTCACCACCGCATCGGTGGGTACGTCCACCAACACCCGATAGATCACCCGTACGCCGTGCCAGTCCAGAGGCCTGCCCTCCGGGCCGAGCGCGGCGGGATTGTGCAGGTTGTTCACACCGAGGATCTCCCCCACGCGGCCCCGCTGACCACCCTCCTCGACCAACTCCCGCAGCAGACCGCTGGCCGGCTGCTCGCCATGATCGGTCCCACCGCCGGGGAGATGCCACAGCCCAGCCCCGGGATAACCGGCCGCGATCTCGGTCAGCAGGATCCGCCCGGCCGGGTCGGTGACCAGCCCGTACGCCCCGAAACGCAGCCTGCGATCGGGATGCGACGGCGGAAACGGCGCAGCTGACCGACGCGTTCCCGTCGGCAGCGGGGTGGCCGGCAGGCCGAGCACCTCGGCGGAGAACGGCGTCAGCGGCACCCGCGCCGCCTCGGCCGAGGTGAGCCACGCCTGGTCGACGGCGCCACCCCCGACGTCGTGCGGCACGCCCGCACGCAGTACACCGACACGCGATACGCCGTCGCCCTGCACGCCATCACGCGGTGCGCCGTCACTCGCGGCAAGCTCGAACAGCAGCCGGTCGGTGTGCAGCGCGACGGCGTCCTCCGGATAGGTGACCACGTCGGCGACCACCGCCCGGAGCCGACCGACCGTCACGGTCAACCCGACCTGCTCGGCGACCTCACGGACCACGGCACGCTCCGGGTGCTCGGCGTGCGCCACAGCACCACCGGGCAGCCGCCAAATCCCCGGGAACTCACCCCCGACCCCGTCCCGGACCACCAGCACCCGGCCCGAATCCCGCAAAACTCCATAAACGCCAACCCGCCGCAGAATGTCCATCCCCGCCAACTCCGCTCCCCCCAACCGCCCGACAACATCAACCACCCCACCCCACCCGACCAACCCGCCCAGCCGACCCGCCCGACCACCCCGCCCGACCACCCCACCAGCCGACCATCCCGTCGATCATGAGGTTATTGCCGTCTATCTCGGCGTGTCCTGACAATAACCTCATGATCGACGGACGGAGTCCGGGGATCCGCGCAGCATGCTGTCCGTTTTGGGCGTTAGGTTGGGTATGTGGCCAGCCGGCTGTGCTGCGGGGGACTGGATTTGGGATGGTCAACTCGGGTTCATGGATGTCGGGGCGTCATGGGGCTTGGGATACCCCGGGGGTCAGTAAAACCGAGTCGATCATCCGGTCGGTGCCGCTTCGTGGGCCTTCTCGGCGATCCCGCATTCCTCGACGGTCCGGATGGTCGCCGCACCAACCAACGCGCGGCGCCCCGGCCAGATGCGCTGCTGTCAGCGAGCGCTACCGCCGGAGACCTGTCCACTGGCGCTCGCCACCACCGGACACGCGCCCGCCCGACGCGCACCACCACCGGCCGGCCGCCCCGGAACGCGCACCACTTCGGGCACGCGCCCCCGCACGCCACCACCGGGCACGCAGCCACGCACGCGCCACCACCGGGCACGCACCACGCACGCGCCACCACCGGGCACGCAGCCACGCACGCGCCACCACCGGGCACGGCCGTGCGGCACGCTTCAGGTAGAACGAGTTAGGTGAGCTGGGCGGCCTGGACCGCTTCGGCGGTCACCTCGGTGAGGTGGTGGGTGGGGAGGGCGCCGAGCTCCTCGCGGGCGAACCAGCGGGCTTCGCAGGTGGAGCCACCCACGTCGGCCACGGTCAGCGGGTTGGGCTGGTCGACCACGACCCGGTAGAAGGCGCGCACACCGTGCCAGTCGATCGGGTAGCCCTCGGGGCCGAGCGACGCGGCGTCGCGGTGGCTGGCCACCCCGAGCAGCTCGACCAGGCGGCCGGTCTGCCCGGTCTCCTCGACCAGCTCGCGGATGAGCGCCGCGCCGGGTTGCTCGCCGTAGTCGGTGCCGCCGCCGGGCAGGTGCCAGCAGCCGGCGCCCGGGTAGCCGTCGGAAACCCTGGTCAGCAGCACCCGGCCGGCCGGGTCGGTGCAGACCGCGTACGCGGCGAAGCGCTGCGCCCGGTGCAGCCCGTCCGGACCGGGCACCGCGTAGAAGGAGGGGAACTCGGGGGCCTCGTCGGGCACCACGTCGGCCGAGGACGCGGGCAACCCGAGGGCACGCGCGGTGAACGAGCGCAGCGGCAGCTCGCTCGCCTCGTCGAGGGTGTACCAGCGGGCGAGGTCGGTGGGCCGCTCGCCGACCCGGTCGGCGAGGGTGCCGCCACGGACCGCCACCCGGTAGATCAGCCGGTCGGTGTGGATGGTGATGCGGCGTTCGGGCAGCGCCCGCATGTCGGCGAGGACGTCGGCCAGGCCCGAGACGGCGACCGAGAGGCCGGTCTCGGCGGCGGTTTCGCGGACCACCGTGTGGTGGGGGTCCTCGCCGTGGTCGACCGCCCCGCCGGGCAGGGACCACGTGCCGGGGGTGCCGGAGCGCTCCGAGGCGCGAACCAGCAGGACTCGGCCTGTCGTATCAGCACAGACTGCGTATGCCGCGATCCTGCGGAGCGGCTCCAGCAAGGTGGTCACGGAAGCAAATTCTCCCCGGGCCGGGTTACCGGAACGGAAAAGAGTCGGATTCCTGACTGTCTGGCCCCGATCAGGGATTGGTCAGGGTAAGGATCCGGGCGGTCACCGAGGGCGGGGAGGGCAGCGACGCGGACCGTTGGGGTATGACATCGACCACCGCTCCCCACGCCCCGTACAAGCAGCTCCGTCGACCCACCACCGACCGCATGGTCGCGGGGGTCGCGAGCGGCGTCGGCCGCTACTTCGCCGTCGATCCCACACTGGTCCGGGTGGCCTTCGCGGTCACCGGCCTGCTCACCGGCGGGCTCGCGCTGCTCGCGTACCCGATCATGTGGTTTCTGATGCCCGAGGAGCCCACCGGCGCGCCGGCCTGGCCGCACTCGGCGGGCGTCGCGCCGCACGCGGGCCCGCCGCCGACCGCCGGGCCCGCGCCGGGCGGGCCGATGCCGGGGTACGCCCCGACGACGCCCTACCCGCCGACGACCCCGTTCGACGCGCCGCCGAGCCCGCCGCACAACCCGCACGACAGCAGCCCGCCGCCGGCCGCGTGAGCGGCGCTCACTCCCACTCGATGGTGCCCGGCGGCTTGCTCGTCACGTCCAGCACCACCCGGTTGACCTCGGCCACCTCGTTGGTGATCCGGGTGGAGATCCGAGCAACGACCTCGTAGGGCAGTCGTGACCAGTCGGCGGTCATCGCGTCCTCGCTGGAGACGGGTCGCAGCACCACGGGATGCCCGTAGCTGCGC
Source organism: Micromonospora sp. NPDC049175 (assembly GCF_043197345.1). Taxonomy (NCBI): domain Bacteria; kingdom Bacillati; phylum Actinomycetota; class Actinomycetes; order Micromonosporales; family Micromonosporaceae; genus Micromonospora; species Micromonospora sp. NPDC049175. Next base: position 293,194 of record NZ_JBICSY010000007.1, read on the forward strand.
CCGTCTCCCTGCACACCGACGCTGCGCACGTCGGCGAGCAGCACCACCGGGAACTGCCAGACGCCCCGGTCCAGGCCGGCGGCGGTCAACTCCTCGCGGGCGATCAGGTCCGCCTCGCGGAGCAGGTCGAGGCGCTCCTGGTTGACCGCGCCGATGATCCGGATGGCCAGGCCGGGGCCCGGGAACGGGTGCCGCCAGACCATGGCCTCGGGCAGGCCCAACTCCAGGCCGAGCGCGCGAACCTCGTCCTTGAACAGGGTGCGCAGCGGCTCGACGAGGGCGAACTTCAGGTCCTCCGGCAGACCGCCGACGTTGTGGTGGCTCTTGATGTTGGCGGTGCCGGTGCCGCCGCCGGACTCCACCACGTCGGGGTAGAGGGTGCCCTGGACGAGGAACTCCACGTCGCCGTGCGAGGCGATCTCGCGGGCCGCGGCCTCGAAGACCCGGATGAACTCCCGACCAATGATCTTGCGCTTCTGCTCCGGGTCGGTCACGTCGGCCAGCGCGCCGAGGAACCGATCGGTGGCGTCGACCACCTTCAGCTTGATGCCGGTGGCGGCGACGTAGTCCTTCTCCACCTGCTCGGCCTCGCCCGCCCGCAGCAGTCCGTGGTCGACGAAGACGCAGGTGAGCTGGTCACCCACCGCCTTGTGCACGAGCGCGGCGGCGACCGCGGAATCCACCCCGCCGGACAGGCCGCAGATGACCTCCTTGTCGCCGACCTGGGCGCGGATCCGGGCAACCTGCTCGTCGATGATGTTCTCGGGCGTCCAGGTCGGCTCGATGCCGGCGATGTCGTACAGGAAGCGGGTCAGCATCTCCTGGCCGTGCGCGGTGTGCCCGACCTCCGGGTGGAACTGCACGCCGGCACGCCGACCGGCCAGATCCTCGAACGCGGCCACCGGGGCGCCAGCCGACTCGGCGGTCACCGTGAAGCCCTCGGGCGCCTCGGTCACGGCGTCGCCGTGGCTCATCCAGACCGGCAGGTCCGCGGGCAGGTCGCGCAGCAGCACACCCGGGTCGAGCAGGCGGGGGCGCAGCGGCGTGCCGCCGTACTCCCGGTTGCCGGTCCGCGCCACCGTGCCGCCGAGCGCCTGGGCCATCGCCTGGAAGCCGTAGCAGATGCCGAAGACCGGCACGTCGGCGCTGAAGACGCCCGCGTCGATCTGCGGCGCGTCCGGCGCGTAGACGCTGGCCGGGCCACCGGAGAGGATGATCGCGGCGGGGTTCTTCGCCAGCATCTCGGCGATCGGCATCGAGTGCGGCACGATCTCGGAGTAGACCTTCGCCTCGCGAACCCGGCGCGCGATGAGCTGGGCGTACTGGGCTCCGAAATCCACCACGAGGACGGGGCGAGGCAGGCTCATGTGCGCAAAGCCTACCGACAGTCACGGCCGTGTCGGGCACGGGCCGGCCCTCCGGTGCGCCGCGGCGACGGCTCCGGGCGCGGCGGCCGGTCGGAAGGCGTCCTAAGATCGACGCGGGGCGATGACGGCCGGAGGAGGGGACGGGTGTGACCGAGGTGACCGTACGGCCCTTCCGAGACACCGACGCCGAGCCGCTGGCCGTACTCGTCGCCAGGTGCCTTCGGGAGGTCAACAGCCGCGACTACCCGGCCGACCTGATCGAGCGGATGTGCGCGCACTTCGACGCGGCCCGCTTCCGCGAACTCGCCGCCGTCCGGGAGGTGTTCGTCGCCGAGCAGGGTGGGCGGGTGGTCGGCACCGTCTCCCGGGACGGCAACAAGGTCTACACGATGTTCGTCGACCCGGACCGCGCCGGCCGGGGTGTCGGCCGGCGGCTCATGCGCCACATCGAGCGGTTGGCCGGCGCCGACGGCCACGACCACATGGAGACCGGCGCCAGCATCACGGGGCACGGCTTCTACCACCGACTGGGCTACCAGGACGTCCGGGTCAGTGAGACCGACTTCGGGCTCAACCACATCCTCCGCAAGCCGCTGCCCTAAGGCCGCAGCGCGCCCGGGGCGTCCGCCGGCACCGCCGGGTGGTGCGGGGGTACGGGCGCGAGCCGGCGGTACGGGGAGCCGAGCGCCGGGCGGGGATCCTCCTCACCCTTGTTGGGCCAGAAGGACATGGCTCGTTCCGCCTGGGCGGTGATCGTCAACGAGGGGTTCACGCCGAGGTTGGCCGAGACGGCCGCGCCGTCGACGACGTGCAGCCCCGGGTGCCCGTACACCCGGTGCCAGGGGTCGATCACCCCGTCGGCCGGCGTCGCCCCGATCACCGCCCCGCCCAGGATGTGCGCGGTCACCGGGATGTCGAACGGCTCGGTGAGCGCGCCGCCGGCGGTGCCACCGATCTCCTCGGCGAGCAGCCGGACCGCGGTGTTGCCGGCGGGGATCCAGGTCGGGCTGGGCGTGCCGTGCCCCGGACCGGTGACCAGCCTGCGGCCGAACGTCCCGCGCCGCCACCGGGTGGTCAGCGAGTTGTCCACCGACTGCATCACCAGGGCGATCACCGTCCGTTCCGACCAGCCGCGCACCGGCAGCAACTGGGCCACCAGCCGCGGTTGCCGCACGATGCCACCCAGCCAGCGCCGCAACCGGTGCGGGCCGCCGTCGACGAGCAGTGTCTGGAGCAGTCCCATCGCGTTGGAGCCGCGCCCGTAGCGGACCGGCTCGACGTGGGTCTGCGGGTCGGGGTGGAACGAGCTGGTGATGGCCACCCCCTCGGTGTAGTCCAGGCGCTCGGAGCGGGCCCGTCGGCGGGACACCGAGGCACCGAGGATCGCCTCGGAGTTGGTCCGGGTCAGCTCGCCGAGGCGGGGCGACAGCCCGGGTAGCACGTCCTCGGCCCTCATCGCGTGCAGCAGTCGTTGGGTGCCGAGCGCCCCGGCGGCGAACACCACCTGGTCGGCGTGGATCACCTGCCGCCGTTTGCGCAGCCAGGCGCCCGTGCGCTCGGTGCGCACCTCGTACCCGCCGCCGGTCGCCGGTCGGACGGCGGTCACCGTGGTCAGCGCAAGCACCGTGGCGCCCTGCCGTTCGGCCAGCCAGAGGTAGTTCTTGACGAGCGTGTTCTTCGCCCCGTGCCGGCAGCCGGTCATGCACGAGCCGCAGTGCAGGCAGCCGGTGCGCTCCGGGCCGGCGCCCCCGAAGTACGGGTCGGCGACCCGCTGGCCGGGACGGCCGATGTGCACGCCCACCGGCGTGGCGTGGAAGGTGTGCCCCACCCCCATCCGCTCGGCCACCGCCCGCATGGCCCGGTCCGCGCCGGTTTCCCGGGGGTACGTGGTGACGCCGAGCATCCGCTTCGCCTGGTCGAAGTGGCCAGCCAGCTCGGCACGCCAGTCGGTGATGTCCCGCCACTGCGGGTCGGCGTAGAAGGCCGGCAGCGGCTCGTAGAGGGTGTTCGCGTAGACGAGTGAGCCGCCACCCACTCCCGCGCCGGAGAGCACCAGCACCCCACCACCGGACCGTCGGTCGGCGGGGCGGAGCAGGGTGAGCCGCTGAATGCCGTAGCAGCCCAGTTTCGGCGCCCACAGGAACCGGCGGAACCGCCAGGACGTCCGCGGGAACTCGTCGTCGGCGAAGCGCCGGCCGGCCTCCAGCACGGCGACGGAGTAGCCCTTCTCGGCCAGCCGGAGCGCGGTGACACTGCCGCCGAAGCCGGACCCGATGACGACCACGTCGTACCGCATGAACGCATCATTACTCGCGAGTAGCGCTCGCGCCAGCGGCGGTTTTCGCGCGATCATGCTCCGGCCGACCGACCCGGCGCGTTCCGGCCGCAACCCGGGGTACCCGTCGGAGCGTTGTTCAGCAGACGGGTGGAAGGAATCCAAGATGATCCTCGGGTCGATGGCGCCGCGCCGACGGTGGTTGCTGCTGGGGTTGGCGGCCCTCGCCGCCGTCGCGCTCATCGCGGCCGGCACGGTGGTGATCACCCGACTGACCGGCGACAGCAAGCCGGGCGGCGCTCCGGTCGCCGGCTCGCCGACGCCGTCGCCGGTCACGACGCCCACCCCGAGCCCCAGCGGTCCGCCACCCGGTGCGGACATCACCGGCCCGCTCAACCTGCTGCTCGTCGGTGTGGACACCCGGGTCAGCGTCCCCGGGTGGGAGCCGCACGCGGACGCGGTGCTCGTGCTGCACGTACCCAAAGGGTTGGGCCAGGCGTACCTCTTCTCGCTCCCCCGCGACCTGCTCGTCGACATCCCCGCGTTCCCGAAGGCCGGCTACAAGGGCGGCAAGACCAAGCTCACCCACGCGATGAGCTTCGGCAGCCGGGTGCCGGGCAAACCCAAACAACCAAGCACCGCCCAGGGGTACGAGCTGCTGCGCAGCACGGTCAGCGGATACACCGGGCTGCGCATCGACGACGGCGCGGTGCTCACGTTCAACGGATTCGACCGGCTGGTCAACGCGCTGGGCGGGGTGGACATCTACGTCGACCAGCGGGTCGCCTCACTGCACCGGCGGCCGGACGGCAAGTACCGGGAGAGCGCGCCCGGCGGATACACCGGGCCCCAGCAGGTCTACGAGAAGGGCAACCAGCACCTCAACGGCTGGCAGGCGCTCGACTACGCGCGGCAGCGCTACATCACCGGCGGCGACTACGCCCGGCAGCGGCACCAGCAGCAGCTCGTCAAGGCGCTGACCCGCAAGATCCTGGACGAGGGCCTGGCCCGGCAACCGGAGCGGGTCGACCAGGTGGTCGCCGCCCTCGGCGACACCCTCGTGTACGTGGGCGGACGTCGGATCGTGGACATCGCGTACGCCGTGAGTGGGGTGCCGGAGAACCGCTTCACGCTTGTCGGCCTGCCCGGTTCCGGTGTCGGCAAGGGCAGCGCCTACCGCGGCGAACAGCTCACCACCGTCGGCCGGAAGTTCATCAGCGAACTCCGTGCCGGCCGCGCCGACGCCTACCTCGCCGCGAACCCCACCCTGGTCGTCCGGAACTGACCCCGGTCAGAGCCGCTTGGGCAGGGCCGGCTTCGTGGTGCCGTAGAGCCAGGCGGCGAAGACCGCGTCGAGCTGCTTGCCGGAGACGCGTTCGGCGAGCGCCACGAACTCGGCAGTGCTGGCGGTGCCGTTGCGCTTCTCCGCCGCCCAGGTCTTGACGATCTCGAAGAACGCCTTGTCGCCGACGGACACCCGCAGGGCGTGCAGCGTCATCGCCCCACGCTGGTAGACCGACTCGCTGAACAGCTCCTTCGCCCCCGGCTTGCCCGGCGGCGTCTTCCACACCTTCGCCGACGCCCCGGCGTACCGGCTGTCGAACTCCTCCTTGGCCGTGGACTTCCTGGTGTGCTCGGCCCAGAGCCACTCCGCGTACGTCGCGAAGCCCTCGTTGAGCCAGATGTCCTCCCAGGTGCCCAGGGAGACACTGTCCCCGAACCACTGGTGCGCCAGCTCGTGGGCGACCACCTCGGTGTTCACACCGCTCGCGAAGAATCCCGCCGAGTAGACCGGGCGGCTCTGCGTCTCCAGCGCGTAGGAGATCCGGTTGTCCGCGATCACCACACCGCCGTACGCGTCGAACGGGTACGGCCCGAACAGGGTCTCCAGGTAGTCGGCGACCTTCGTGGTCTCGGCGATCGACGAGTCCGCGGAACCGTTCGCCGCGATCGCGACCGCGCTGTAGACCGGCTTGCCCCGGTGCGTGGCCGTGGTGACCCGGAACTCGCCGATCACGAGCGTGCTCAGGTAGCTGGCCATCGGCGACTTCTCCGACCACTTCCAGGTGGTCCACCCGGCCGTGCTGGCCTTGCCACCGGGAACGCCGTTGCTGACCGCGGTGAGACCGTCGGGAACGGTGATCTCGAAGTCGTACGCGGCCTTGTCGGACGGGTGGTCGTTGACCGGGAACCAGGTGCTGGCCGACTCCGGCTGCCCCAGCGCGATGGCGCCATCGGGGGTGTGCAGGAATCCACCCGTACCGAGGGTCTCGTTCCGCAGCGGCTTCGGCACGCCCTCGTAGGCGATCTCGGCGACGAACCCGTTGCCGTTGACCAGGCCGGAGGCGGGCTTGATCACCAGCTCGTTCCGCTCCCGGCGGTGTGTGGCCGGCGCACCGTTCACGGTGACCGCGGTGACGGTGAGGCCGGCGAGGTCGAGGTTGAACGTCGACAGGTCCGCCGTCGCGGTGGCCTGCACGCTCGTCGTACCTGTCAGTCGGTCCTTCGCCGGGTCGTAACGCACCTTGACCACGTACCGCGCGACGTCGTAGCCGCCGTTGCCGTAGCTCGGGAAGTAGGCGTCGCCGGCCCCCGGCGCACCCGCGGTGAACGTCCGCGACGGCGACGGCGACGCGCTCGGTGACGGCGCGGCCCCGGTGCCGGTCGAGTCGCATCCGGACAGTACGAGTGCCCCGGTCGCCAGCAGAGCCGCGCCCATCCGCAGTCTGCGCCGCGTCACCCGCATCCCACACCCTCCCCGTGACGGCCTACGCCGCTCCCCGCGAGCGGGCCGGTCCCCGCCGTCCCCGGGCGGCAGCATATCGACAGGCCATCACCGCCCCGTCACGGCAGTGTGGGCGCCGAACCACCCACCAACCAGGCGTCGAAGAGCGGCCGGAGCTGCCGACCCGCCACCCGCTCGGCAAGCGCGACGAGGTCTGCGGTGGTCGCGTTGGCCGCCGCCCGCTCGGTGGTCCAGGTCCGCAGGATGCGGAAGAACACGTCGTCACCGACGGTCCGGCGCAACGCGTGCACGGCCAGCGCCCCGCGCTTGTAGACGGCGGTGCCGAACATCCGCTCCCGGCCCGGCTCGACCGACGGCTGCGACCAGTCGGTCGCCGCGTACTGAAGCTCGAAGTTGCGCTGGGCGGTCCGGCCGCCGTCGTGTTCCTCCCACAGCCACTCGGCGTAGCTGGCGAAGCCCTCGTTCAGCCAGATGTCGCTCCACCTGCCCACCGACACGCTGTCGCCGAACCACTGGTGCGCCAACTCGTGCGCCACGACGCTCGGGTTGGGCCGCCCGTCGGGAAAGAACGCCGGCCCGTAGACCGGGCGGGACTGGGTTTCCAGCGCGTAGGAGATCCGGTCGTCGGCGACCACGATCCCGCCGTACGAGTCGAACGGGTACGGGCCGAAGCGACTGGCCAGGAAGTCGGCGATCGCACCGGTGCGGGCCAGGGAGCTGGCCGCGCCGCCGGTCGGGGGCAGGCTCGCCGCCACCGCGGTGACCATCGGCCGGCCGGCGTGCGTGCCGGTGACCACCCGGTAGTCGCCGATCACAAGCGTGGTCAGGTAGCTGGCCATCGGGGTGCGCTCCGACCAGTGCCAGGTGGTCCAGCCGTCGGCGCTGGTCTTCGGCCCGGGCACTCCGTTGCTCAGCGCGGCCAGGCCGTCCGGGACGGTCACCGCCAGGTCGTAGCTGGCCTTGTCCGACGGGTGGTCGTTGACCGGGAACCAGGTGGCCGCCGAGTCGGGTTGGCCGAGCGCGACCGCGCCGTCGGCGGTGTGCAGGAAGCCGCCGCTGCCCAACGACCCGTCCACGACGGCGGTGGGCACGCCCGCGTAGTCGACGGTCACGGTGAACTGCTGGCCACGCGGGAGGCCGTCGCGCGGGGTCACCACCAACTCGCCGTCGTCGCGGCGGTGGTCGGCCCGCGCGTCGCCCACCCGGACGGCGTTGACGGTCAGGCCGGCCAGGTCCAGATTGAACCGGGACAGGTCCTGGGTGGCCGCGGCGGTGATGACGGCTCGACCGGTCAGCCGATCGGTCGACGGGTCGTAGCGGACGTCCAGGCCGTAGTGGGTGACGTCGTAGCCACCGTTGCCGCGCCCCGGCACGTACGGGTCACCGGCGTCGGCCGCGCCGGGCCGGAAACCGTCCCGCTGCTCGCCCGTACAACCGGCCAACACCAGCCCGATGACGCAGGTCAGCGCGGTGGCCAGCCGGGTGCCGGCGCGCGTCCGTCCGGTCCGGACCATGCTGACTCCTCCCGCCCGGGGTCCCGATCAGGACGAGCGTAGCCAGCGGCGCCGACCGGGCGACCGGCCTTTGTTGGATTCCCGGCGCAACGCACCGAAGGCCGACCCCGCATCACGCCGGGCCGGCCTTCCGGTGTCTGACGAATCGGTCAGCGGTCGAGGACCAGGCCGACCTTCTGGAACTCCTTCAGGTCGCGGTAACCGCACTTGGCCATCGCCCGACGCAACCCACCGAACAGGTTGAGCTGGCCGTCGGCCTCGTCCGCAGGACCGAAGAGCAGCTCCTCCATCGACCCGAGCGGGTCACCGGCCACCTCGAACGCGCCCCGGGGCAGCGACGGGTGACTCGCCGCCGAGTGCCACCAGGCACCACCGGCGGGCGCCTCCTCGCAGAGCGACAGCGGCTCACCGAGCATCACCGCGTCCGCGCCGCAGCCGAGCGCCTTGGCGATGTCGCCGGACGTCTGGATGTCACCGTCGGCGATCAGGTGCACGTACCGGCCGCCGGTCTCGTCGAGGTAGTCGCGACGGGCCGCCGCGGCGTCGGCGATCGCGGAGGCCATCGGCACCCGGATGCCGAGCACCGACTCGGTCGTCGACCACTCGTCGCCGCCGATGCCCACGATCACCCCGGCCGCGCCGGTACGCATCAGGTGCAGCGCGGTCTTGTAGTCCGTGCAGCCACCGACGATCACCGGCAGGTCGAGGTCGGCGATGAACTCCTTGAGGTTCAACGGCTCGTCGGTGGTCGACACGTGCTCGGCCGAGACGATGGTGCCCTGGATGACCAGGATGTCCACCCCGGCGTCCAGGATCACCGGGGCCAGCGCCAGCGTGTGCTGCGGTGAGACCCGCACCGCCACCGTGCCACCACCGGCACGCAGCTCACGCACCCGCTCGGCGATCAGGTCCGGACGGATCGGCTCCGCGTACACCTCCTGGAGCCGCTTGGTGGCGCGGGCCTCCTCGTCGAGGCCGGCCAGCTCGTCCAGCACCTTCGTCGGGTTCTCGTAGCGGGTCCACAGACCCTCGACGTTGAGCACGCCGAGACCGCCGAGCTGACCGAGCCGCACCGCCGACGACGGGCTCATGGTGGCGTCGGAGGGGTGGCCGACACACGGAATGCCGAACGGGTACGCGTCGAGCTGCCAGGAGGTCGACACGTCGTCGACGTCCCGGGTGCGGCGGCTCGGCACGATGGCGATGTCGTCCAGGTGGTAGCCGCGCTGCGCGGTCTTGCCCAGCCCGATCTCGACCACGTCACGCATGGGGGACTCCAGGTGGTTGGGGGTGTTGGATCAGCGGGTGTGGTAGTTGGGCGCCTCGACGGTCATCTGGATGTCGTGCGGGTGGCTCTCCTTCAGCCCGGCCGCGGTGATCCGGATGAGCTGGCCTCGGCGGTGCAGATCGGGGATGTTCTCCGCACCGGCGTATCCCATGGCAAGCCGCAACCCGCCGACCAACTGGTGCGCCACCCGGGAGAGCGGCCCCCGGTAGGGCACCTGGCCTTCCACGCCCTCCGGGACCAGCTTGTCGTCGCTGAGCACGTCCTGCTGGAAGTAGCGGTCCTTGCTGTACGACTTGGCCTGGCCCCGGGACTGCATCGCGCCGAGCGACCCCATCCCGCGGTACGTCTTGAACTGCTTGCCGTTGACGAAGATCAGCTCGCCGGGGCTCTCCTCGCAGCCGGCCAGCAGGCTGCCGAGCATCACCGTGTCGGCGCCGGCCACCAGGGCCTTGGCGATGTCGCCGGAATACTGGATGCCGCCGTCGCCGATCACCGGCACGCCGGCCGGGCGGGCGGCCCGAGCCGCCTCCATGATCGCGGTCACCTGCGGCACGCCGACCCCGGCGACGATCCGGGTGGTGCAGATCGCGCCCGGTCCCACGCCCACCTTGACGCCGTCGGCACCGGCGTCGACGAGCGCCTTCGCGCCCGCGTACGTGGCGACGTTGCCGCCCATGATGTCGACCGCGACGTCGGCCTTGAGCCGGCGGACCATGTCCAGCACGGCCCGCTGGTGACCGTGCGCGGTGTCCACGATCAGCACGTCGACGCCGGCGTCGACGAGAGCGCGGGCCCGCTTGTACGCGTCCTCACCCACACCGATGGCGGCGGCGACCCGGAGGCGGCCGGCGTCGTCCTTGCTGGCGTCCGGGTACTGCTCGCTCTTGGTGAAGTCCTTGACAGTGATCAGGCCACGCAGCCGGCCCGAGTCGTCGACGATCGGCAGCTTCTCGACCTTGTGCTGGCGCAGCAGCGCCAGAGCGTCGTCCTTGCTCACGCCGACCCGGGCGGTGATCAGCGGGGTGTGGGTCATGATCTCGCGGACCGGAGTGTTCGGCTCCGAGACGAACCGCATGTCGCGGTTGGTGACGATGCCGACCAACTGACCGTCGCCGTCCACCACCGGAACGCCGGAGATGCGGTAGCGCCCGCACAGCTCGTCGACCTCGCGCAGCGTGTCGTCCGGGCTGGCGGTCACCGGGTTGGTGATCATGCCGGACTCGGACCGCTTGACCAGGTCGACCTGGAGCGCCTGGTCCTCCAGGGAGAGGTTGCGGTGCAACACGCCGATGCCGCCCTGGCGGGCCATGGCGATCGCCATCCGGGCCTCGGTCACCGTGTCCATCGCGCTGGACAGCAGCGGAATGGACAGCTCGATGTTGCGGGTGAGCTTCGTCCGGGTGTTGACCCGGCTGGGCACCACGTCCGACTCGCCCGGCTGCAACAGCACGTCGTCGAAGGTGAGGCCGAGCGGAACCACCCGCGCGGAGCCGGCCGGCAGCTCGGGCAGGTGGCCGCCCAGGTCGGCGTGCTCGCCGCCGGCCGGAAGATCGGTGCTGGGCGAATTTTCCACGATTGCTCCCCTGAGCTGCTCGGATGGGCTTCAGCGAGGTGGCGCGGGCGGGCACCGGAGCGCGCCACGGTGCCGGCACGTCGCCTCATCGTACCCAGTGAGCTGGGCGACCCGTCCGTGGCAGGCCGGGCCGGCGCAAGGCCGGGGGGCGGACGTTCGCGCCGCGTTGGGTCTACGGTGAGGGGGTGCACGACGAGCCCATCGACCCGTTCAACGGCGACCCGGCCGATCCGACCGCGGGTCTGGATGACCCGGGCGATGACGCGACGCCGGATCCGCTGACCGACGTCGAGCGGCAGGATGTGCTGGAAGACCTCGCCGACCTGGAGATATACCAGGCTCTGCTGGCCCCGATCGGGGTTCGCGGCCTGGTGATCGAATGCGAGGACTGCCGGGAGCCGCACTACTTCGACTGGGACCTGCTCCGCGGCAACCTCCGGCACCTGCTCAACTCCGGTCGGCCCCGGGTGCACGAGCCCGCGTACGACCCCGACCCGGATCACTACGTGACCTGGGACTACGCCCGGGGGTACGCCGACGGGGTGCACGACACCCTGACCGAGGGCACCGACGACGAGCCGGGCACCCCCACCGCCACGGAGTGACCGCGGCGGTCGCGGAGTGACCGCGGCCCGCCTCAGGCGACCAGGCCGGCTCGGAAACCCGCTGCCACCGCGTGCGCCCGGTCCCGAGCGCCAAGCTTGCGGAACAACCGGCGGGCGTGCGTCTTGACGGTGTCCTCCGACACGAACAGCTCCCGACCGATCTCCGCGTTGCTCTTGCCCTCGGCCATGCCGAGCAGCACCTGAAGCTCGCGCTCGGTGAGCCCGATCGACGCCCGACTGGGCCGGGCGTTCGGAGCGGATCGGGTCGCATCGGCCTGGTCCGCCGACGACTCGCCGTTCGCCGCCTCGGCCTCGTCGTCACCCCGCTGCACCGGCACCGACGGCACACCCGCCTGCCCCTCGCCGGGCGTGGCCGCCCAGCCGGGATCGCCGGAACCACGCGGTGACGGCCCCGAGCGACCGGAGCCACCCACTGCCGCGGCGTCCCGGGCCGGATCGGTGATCCGCTGCCGGGACGCCCGTCCGGGCGCGGTGAGCAGCAGCAACGCCTTCGCCACCGCGCTGGTCAGGTCGTGGTCGACATTCTGGATAAGGCCCCGGGCCCCGGCGCTGATGGTTGCCGCCGCCGCCTCGGACTCCTCGGTGCCGAGCAACAGCACCGCGGCCTGCGGCGCGCGGGCCAGCACCCGCCGGACGAAGCCGGCGCTGTCCGGCCGGGTGAGGGCCGTGTCGGCCAGCACCACGTCAGCCGGTCGCTCGGCGAGCCGCAGCATCACCTCAGGATCGGAGACGGCGGTACGAACGATTGCGGACAACCCCAGGCGCGCGGCAGCAGAAGTAAGGTGCTGGGCCGCGAGTGGTGTCCGAACGCACACAAGAACGGTACGCACTGTGGTCTCCTCTCCGCCAACGAGCAGACCATGACGGGGTCGGCTGGGGAGGGGGTTCCCGGCAATCCTTCGAACTTTTCCGACAGTTGGGGCAAAAGCCGCAATTTCTAGGACGCTTTCGATCACAGACGTGTGAGCCGTCAACAGTCCGGGTACCGGGAGGTCCAGGCCGGGAACGGTGCGCCTGCGCGGCCCGCCGCCCGGATGCCGGCCACATGGATTCTCGCGGAGCCGCGCGGGAGGAGGGGTGCTGATGTCGAACGTACGTAGACTGCCCGGACCCATCGTCGATCTCTGGGACTGGCAGCGACTCGGTGCCTGCCGAGGCCGGGACAGCGCCCAGTTCTTCCACCCCGACGGCGAACGAGGCTCCTCCCGACTGCGTCGCGAGTCGGCCGCCAAGGCAGTCTGTCGCGCCTGCCCGGTCCGAGCGGAGTGCGCCGCGCACGCCCTGTCGGTCCGCGAGCCCTACGGCGTCTGGGGCGGCTTCAGCGAGTCGGAGCGACTCCGACTGCTCGCCGTCGGCTGGGAGGACCTGGCCGACCGCCGGCACGCCCGAGTCGACGTCGCACGACTGGAAGCCCGACTGGGCCGCCCACACAAGTCGACAGTCCCGGCCCAACGCCACGTCGCCTGACCCCACACGTCCCGAACCGCGCCTCCGCCCCGGAGGCGCGGTTTCGTGTCGCGCGGTCAAATCCCACGAGCCACACGCCGGTCCGTGCCGGTGCTCGACCACCGGCGCCGTCGTGCTCGACCACCGGCGCCGTCGTGCTCGACCACCGGCGCCGTCGCGCTCCACCGGCACCCTGTCGTGACCGACCGCCGGTATCGTCGTGATCAACTCGGGGTCAATGACATCGGGGCATCCCGCCCACCCGGACAGCCCGATGTCAATGACACCGAGTGGATCAAGCCGAGCGCGCGACTCAGGAGGCAAGCGGCAATAAGCGGCTTGGGGTGTTTTGTCCGGTCTGGGAGGTTCAGGATCAGGGTAGGCCCTAGGCTCTGCGTGTATGGGGCGTTCATCCTGTGACCGGTCGCACCCGTGGGTCGGAATCGTGGCCAGGCCAGGGTCGTTACACACTCTGACGATCGCAGCACGACGTGCCGCCCTGTCCCACATGGTTGGGGATGCTGGCCCAGCAGGTTGGAATGCCGACCCGCGCCCCGTCGTTGCAGATGCACCCGGCACCACAAGCCCCGCTTGTAGGCGCCGACCCCGACGCCGTGAGCCCCTCTCGGCGCGGTCGTTAAAGACTCCGCCGAGCACCCCGCTCCATCGGGTGCCACGGGATGGGCCGCCCCGGAATGACCCCGGCCCCTCGGTCGTTACAGATGGACCCGGCGCCACGAGCCCTCGCTTGTAGGTCGCCGACCCTGGGTGCCACGAGCCCCCGCTTGTAGGTCGCCGCCCTCCGGGCGCCGTGAGTCTCCGGGCTTGCCGGTCGCGTACCCCAAGACTTTCCCTTTTTGAACGTGCAGCGCCGGACGAGGTGCTCACACCCGTGACCGCCGTTTCCCCGATCGGCGTGGCGCGGGTGTTCCTACCCCCGAAGGAGCTACCCCCATGAACACGATCATGCGTAAGAGCGTGCTGTCCGTTGCTGGTCTCGCGTTCGCCGGTGGTGTCTTCGCCGGCCCGATCGCCGCCCACGCCAACCCGGTCGACACCAAGCCGACCGCCGCCACGGTGCAGACCACCGCGCCGAAGCCGCAGGGCGACCAGTCGCACATCTCCCTGAACGATGAGCAGACCGCGAACGTCAAGGCGATCATCGCCGCCACGAAGAAGGCCGGCCTGCCCGAGCGCGCCGCGGTCATCTCGATCGCGACGAGCCTGCAGGAGTCGAAGCTGGAGAACCTGGGCCACCTCGGCGACGCCAACGACCACGACTCGCTGGGCCTGTTCCAGCAACGCCCGTCCAGTGGTTGGGGCACGCCGGAGCAGATCACCAACCCGGAGTACTCCACCACCGCGTTCCTCAAGGGCCTGCGTCAGGTCGACGGCTGGCAGGACATGCCGCTGACCGACGCCGCGCAGACCGTCCAGGTCTCCGCCTACCCCGACGCCTACGCCCAGTGGGAGCAGCAGGCCACCGACCTCGTCAACCAGCACTGGAACAGCTGACCACCGAACGACCACACCACCGCACCGCACCGCACCACCGCACCACCGCACCACCGCACGACCACACCGCACCGCACCGCACCGCACGACCGCACCGCACCACCGCCGGCACCACCGCACCGCACCATCGCACGGCACCACCGCAGCACGACCACATGACACCGACCGCTGGCCGGCGCCCCGTAACTCGGGGTGCCGGCCAGCGGCGTTTCCGGGTCTGGCCGGCATGACGAATGGCGACGCGCCCGCTACCCGGCACTACCCCCGCCCGATTGGCGACTGCGAGGAGATCTTGGACAGTTTCCGTTACGCCGGCGGGCTCAACTGGTGGTTGCAACACCCTTCCGTGATCTTCGTTGGGGTGGTTATGGCGTCGAGGTTGAGCCCGCTGGAGCGGGAGCAGATCGGGTTGGGTCGGGCTGCGGGTGAGTCGTTGCGGTCGATCGCGGAAAGGTTGGAGCGGTCGGCGTCGACGATCTCGCGGGAGGTAGGTCGGTTCGAGCGCTATGGGCAGCGGTATCAGCCGTTGATGGCGCAGTGGGCGTCGTTTCTGCGGCATAACCGGTCCGGGCGGGTGCCGCGGTTGGCTGTTGACGGGCCGTTGCGTCAGATGGTGCTGGATATGCTGCGACGACGTCGTTCGCCGCAGCAGATCAGTGCTCGGCTGCGGGTGCAGTTCCCGGACACGCCGGAGATGTGGGTGTCGCACGAGACGATTTACCAGGCGATCTACCTGCAGGCGCGGGGCAATCTGCGTGCGGAGTTGACGCGGCAGGTGGCGTTGCGATCGGGGCGGGCCGCTCGCCGTCGTCGGGCGGCAAGCGCTGGGGCGGTGCGTTCGGCTCGGCCCTGGGTGAACCTGCGTATCGCTGACCGGCCGGCCGAGGTCGCTGACCGGGCCGT
>NZ_JBICSY010000008.1:0-218268 GCF_043197345.1 Micromonospora sp. NPDC049175
CTCGACGGCGGCACCGTCCCCCTCTACGGCGACGGCGCCAACATCCGCGACTGGCTGCACGTGCACGACCACTGCCGCGGGATCGCCCTGGTCCAAGACAAGGGCCGCGCCGGCGAGGTCTACAACATCGGCGGCGGCACCGAGCTGACGAACAAGGAACTCACCGGCCGACTCCTCGACGCCTGCGACGCCGACTGGGACCGCGTCATCCCCGTCACCGACCGCAAGGGCCACGACCGCCGCTACTCCCTCGACATCACCAAAATCCACAACGAGCTCGGCTACACCCCCAGCATCACCCTCGACGCCGGCCTCGCCGACACCGTCACCTGGTACCGCGACAACCGCACCTGGTGGGAACCCCTCAAGACCACACCCACCGCATGAACTGACAACGCCGCGGGTGGTGGCGCCGACGATGCGGACTCCGTCGGCGCCGCCACCCGCGGCGTTTCGGCGTCTGGTCAGCGACCGCCGGCGCGGAAGACCTCCGAGACGGTGCGGAGCACCACCTTGACGTCCAACCACAGCGACCAGTTCTCGATGTAGTAGTTGTCGAACCGGGCCCGGTCGGAGATCGGGGTGTCGCCGCGCAGGCCGCTGACCTGGGCAAGGCCGGTGAGCCCGACGGGGACGCGGTGACGTGCCGCATAGTCCGGGTATTCGGCCGAAAACTTCTCCACGAAGTACGGCCGCTCCGGCCGAGGGCCGACCACGCTCATGTCGCCGCGCAGGATGTTCCACAGTTGGGGCAGCTCGTCCAGCGAGGTCCGGCGCATGAACCGGCCGATCGGGCCGACCCGGTTGTCGTGCGCGATGGACCAGTTGGTCTGGGACTCCTGCTCGTTCACAGGACGCATCGAGCGGAACTTGATGACCTTGAACGGCTTGCCGTACCGGCCGATCCGCTCCTGATAGAAGAAGATCCCGGGGCCACCATCGATGAACGTGGCGAGGGCGCAGAGCAGCAGCACCGGGCTCAACAGCAGGAGCGCGAACCCGGCGAAGAACATGTCGGACGCCCGCTTGATGGCCCACCGGGGGCCGCTCAGCGTGATGTCGCCGATCTTGACGATCGGGAACGCGCCGATGTGGTCGGGGTAACCGCCGTGGGAGCGCGAGCCCCACAGGCGCGGCACGGCCCAGAGATCACAGCGCGAGCTGCGGGGCTGCAGCAGGGTCTCCATGAGCGTCGACTCGTCGCAGTCCGGGTCGGCGATGACCAGGACTTCGCACTCCGTCAGCCGGACGAGGTGCTCGAGGTCCGTCATCGTCCCGCTCAGCGCGAGCGCCGCGTTGTTCTGGCGTGACGGAGCGTCGACACAGCCGACGAACCGCAGGCCGTACTGAGGGTAGCGACGCAGCAACCGGGCGATCTCGAGGCCGATCGGCCCGCCGCCGACGACGAGGGCGTTGTGCTCCGCCCACCGACGCTTGCGGGACAGGACGGTGAAGGACCTGCTTGCCGCACGTCCGAGGATCACCAGCAACGCCGACACCGCGACGTCGCGCATGAACCCGCTGACATACGTCACGGAGGCGTGGCGTTCCGCAGCGATGATGGCCACCACCGAGGCGGCGGCCAGCAGCCGTCCGCAGAGGCTCGGCAACTCGTCGAGGATGCTCACGTGACGGCGCGGCCGGTAGAGGCCGCCGGCCGCGAACAGGGCCACGGTCAGGACGGCGTTGGCAAGCGTCCCGCGCCAGTAGCTCTGGCTCAGCAGCAGCGGAGCGATCAGCGCGACGGCGTCGACGGGCGCATTCATCATCCACGCCCGCAGCCACCGGGTGCGCGACGAGGTGCGCGACCTCGCGTACGGCAGGACGGCGGTGGTGCCCAGACCGGGCACCTCGACCTTGGCCTGCGCCCGAACCCCGGGCGCCCTCGTCTGCGGCACGGGTGGGGCGCCCCCGTAGAGGCGGCCCTCGTCGCCCGGCACGTCAAGATCGTCCCCGCCGACGGGCGGCGTGGACGAATGGCTGGTCGCCGGATGGCCTGACACTAGTGGACCTCCCCGTAAAAGCCCTCGGTCATGCGTCCCGACCAGAAGGGCGACCGAACTCTACGATCGACCGGGTCGTGCCACCATAGCCGCCAAGCCAGTTCCTTCTCCTACTTTGCGGCGGCAAGGATTCCCGGAACGTTGTCGTTGCGGACCGCATCGAAGACCTTAGCGGCCTTTTCCTTGTCGGCCAGCACCACGCTCTCGGTGCCCATCATGCCGGTGCCCTTCACCGGGCAGGTGAGGAACGTCAGGTTGCCGCTGCGCAGGTCACGCATCTCGGAAGCAAGGTCCACAAGGTTCAACTTCTTGTCCACGGCGACCGCGTCCGCCGTCGCCTTGACGAAGGAGTTGAGCTTGGCCGGGTTGGCGAGCGTGCCGCCGGACGCCGCCTTGTCCAGGATTGCCTTGATCACCTGCTGCTGGTGCTTGATCCGGGCGAAGTCGCCGTCGGCGAAGGCGTGCCGTTCGCGTGCGTAGTCAAGCGCGGCCGCCCCGTCCATCTTCTGCCGTCCGGCCTTGAACGTCCGGCTGCCGTTGAGCGCGTACAACGTGGTGAAGCCCTTCTCCACGTCCACGTTGATGCCGCCGAGCGCGTCCACGATCTCCTTGAAGCCGCTGAAGTCGACGATCGTCACGTGGTCGATCCGTACGCCGGTGAACTTCTCCACCGTCTGCACGAGCAGCGGCACGCCACCCCACGCGAACGACGCGTTGATCTTCGCGTCCTTGCCACCCCGGCCGCTCGAGGACTTCGGCACGTTGACCCAGGTGTCCCGGGGGATCGAGATGAGCTGGGCGCTGGACCGGTCCTTCGGAAGGTGGGCCACGATGATCGTGTCGGTGCGGGAGCCGGACTCGTTGTCCGGATCGCGCGAGTCGCTGCCGAGGATCATGATGTTCATGGCGCCCTTGGCGTTCTCACCCACCTGCGGGCGATCGGCCTCCGGCACACCGTCGAAGGCGTCGACGCGCTCGATGCCGGAGTTGATCGAACGGAAGTACAAACCGCCCGCGATCATCCCGCCACCGCCGAGCAACGCCAGGACCACGAAAGTGATCAAAGCGACCTTTTGCCACCGGGGGCGTCTCGGACGCGCCTTCTTCGTGGGCTCCGATGGTTGCTGCGCCGCGATGAACTGGGTCTCGGGCTCCGCGTACTCTTGGCGATACTGCATGCCGCGATGCTACTGATTCCCGGTTACGGGGATGTACCCCCGTCCGGGTCGTTGGGTCCCGCATCCCGACCGAAACTCCTCCGGCGATCGTTGCGGTGAACCTGCTGTGAAGCAGCGGTGGACACCACGCAACCGCGCCGAGCCGTCGCCCGCACGCCATTCACCCCGGTCGCCGCCTTGCCGAAGCGGCCGGGAGAGCCCCGCCGACCACTGGTACCCCGGCGACGGGATCGACGTGGCATGGTAGCCAGGTGCGGCTCAGGTCGATACACACGTACCCCGTCAAGGGCTGTCACCGGCTCGACCACGACGGCGCGTTCGTG
Organism: Micromonospora sp. NPDC049175; assembly: GCF_043197345.1. Taxonomy (NCBI): domain Bacteria; kingdom Bacillati; phylum Actinomycetota; class Actinomycetes; order Micromonosporales; family Micromonosporaceae; genus Micromonospora; species Micromonospora sp. NPDC049175. Next base: position 3,505 of record NZ_JBICSY010000008.1, read on the forward strand.
CAGCCGTGGGGCCTGGCCGGCGACCGGCGCTGGATGGTCGTGGACGCCGACGGCGTCGGCGTCACCCAGCGCGAGGCCACCCGGCTGGTCGGCTTGCACGCCACCGTGCGCCCCGGAGGTCTGTCCCTGCGCGCCGACGGGCAGCCCGACCTCGACGTGCCGGAGCCCCCCGACGGCGCACCGGTCCCGGTGCGGACCTTCCGCCACCGCACGATCCCCGTGCCGGCCCTGCCGGCCGGTCGAGCGGCCGACGACTGGCTCGGCGCGCTGCTCGGCCGACCGGTCCGGCTGGTCTGGCTGGGTCGGCCGACCCGCCACCTGGCCGCCGGGGACCGCGAACACGACACCGGTGACCAGGTCAGCTTCGCCGACGCCTACCCGCTGCTGCTGACGAACACCGCCTCCCTCGACGCCCTCGACACCTGGCTGGCCGAGGCCGGCGAGGAACCGGTGCCGATGACCCGGTTCCGGCCCAACCTGGTGGTCGACGGGGCGTCGGCCTGGGCCGAGGACGACTGGGTCGGCCGCTCGCTGCGCATCGGTGACCTGCGGTTCCGCGCCGCCGGGCCGTGCGGCCGTTGCGTGGTGACCACCACCGACCAGGAAACCGGGGTACGCACGACGGAACCGCTGCGCACCCTCGGACGACACCGCAACGTCCGGCAGAAGCTCCTCTTCGGACTGCACCTGGTGCCGCTCGACACCGGCCACCTGGCGGTGGGCGCCCCGCTCGTCATCGCACCCTGACCAGGCTCGACCGCGATCGGCACGTGGAGCGCGCCGATCACCGTCCGTCACTGCTGTCTTAGCTTTGGCTTAGCCGGCTTGTCCGCCCACGTCCCGTTCCGGCAGCATCGCCGACGTGACGGACGTGAGCGTTGTCGACATCGACCTGGACCATGCTCCCGAGCAGCCGCAGGCGTCGTCGTCCCGCTCGACGCCCTGGCTGGTCGCGGCCGGCGTCACAGTCGTCGCGGCCGCCCTGGGACTGTCCCTGACCCTGCGATCCGGCGCCGCCCCGGCCTGCGCCGCCGGCCGGACCCTCGCCGCCGCGCCGCCCACCGGCACCGCCACGCACAGCGGCAAGGCCACCTTCTACGACTCGAACGGCGCCGGCGGCAACTGCTCGAACCCCGCCGCACCGACCAACAAGCTCTACGTCGCGCTCGGCCCGACCGAATACTCGGCGGGTGCCGCCTGCGGTGGCTTCCTCGACGTGACCGGCCCGAAGGGCACCGTCCGAGTGCTGATCATGGACCAGTGCCCGGAGTGCGCCCCCGGGCATCTCGACCTGTCCCGCGAGGCGTTCGCCCGGATCGCCGAACCGGTCCAGGGCCTCGTTCCGGTCACCTACCGTGCGGTGGTCAACCCGCCGCTGCCCGGTCCGCTCACCTTCCGGATCAAGGAGGGGGCGTCGCAGTTCTGGTTCGCCGTCCGGGTCGGCAACCACGGCAACCCGCTACGGTCCGTCGAGGTCCGGCAGGGTGACAGCGGCCCGTGGCGCTCGGCCGCCCGGCAGGACTACAACTACTGGCTGATCGCCTCCGGCGCCGGCGCCGGCCCGTTCACCCTCCGCATCAGCGACGTGTACGGCAACCGCGCCACCGCCAGCGGCATCCGGATGGCGCCCGGCCAGGTGCAGAACAGCACGGTCCGGATGTACGGGGGCGGCCCGGTCGCCGCCACGCCGCGACCGTCCGCGTCGGCCCGACCGCCCGCCAACCGACCCGCTGCCGGTACGCCGACACCCGCCCGCCGCCCGGTCGAGGTGGCGAAGGCGAGCGCGCCGGCCACCGGCACGCCGAGCGCCCAGCCGGCCGCGGCCAACGCCCGCTGGTGCGGTGCCTGACCGCTCAGTCAGTAGGCGTCAGGTCCAACCACATCAGGATCTCGTCCCGGTCGTCACCGGGCGCCACCCGCAACGCGCCCGGCAACCTGCCGATCTCCCGGTAGCCGAGGCGGCCGTAGAACCTGTCCAACCCCAACCCGTCGCGGACCGTCACGTGCAGCGCCTCGTGGCCGAGTCGCCTGCCCAACCGGGCGGCCTCGACCATCAGCGCCGAACCGTAACCGGTGCCCTGGGCGTCCGGGTGGACCATCACCCGCTTCAACACGCACCAGTGCGCCTTCAGCGGGAAGCGATTGTCGGTGAAAACCAGCAGGGCTACCAGCCGATCGCCGGCGTAGCCGACAAGCAGGCGGTCCGATCCGTCGGCGATGCCGGCGAAGGTCGGATCGGCGAGCACGCGCACGTCGGAGGCGGTCACTGGTGGAACGAAGCCGACCGCGCCGCCGGCGTTGCTGACGTCCGTCCAGAGGGCGACGATCTCGGCGCACAGGCGTGGGGTCAGGTCGGGGTCGAGGACGAAGCGCAGACTCACGCTCGCCATCCTGACCCGCCGGCCAGGCCCGCGACCCTCGACAGTGACACGCCCGACAAGCCCGGGCTGGGGCGGGTGCGTGCCCGACCTGTGCGGGAGAGGGGATTCGAACCCCCACATCCTTCCGGATACAGGTTCCTAAGACCTGCGCGGCTGCCGTTACGCCACTCCCGCCAACGCCCTGAGTCTAGAACGTCTGGCTTCGGCGGTGTTGAGCCCGGCCTCCCGGAGAATGGTCGAGACCGTGCCGTGGCTCACCCTGCATCCGCCGTCGGGCAGGTTGCGGAGAATGCCGGACAGTCTCTTCGGCCCGACCTCTGGATGCGCCAGCGCCTGTTCTATGACCGTGTCACGATGGGCCCTCGAACGCCAACTGCGATGGGGCCGTGGTCTCAGGACGCCGTCCTGCTCAAGTCTCCGCCGAACCTTGTAAAGATAGGCCGAGGGCCAGCCCACCTGCCGTGCCGCCTCCAGGGCCGTCATCTGCTGTGCGTCAATTCGACCGAACAGGTCGACGATCTCCTCCGGCGTGGCCGGTCGGCGATCGGAGTCGGCCGTCTCGGGTGAGCGCTGCTCCCCATCGCCCGGCTCCACGTGGATGGCGAGATCAGGAGTTCGGTTTCGCCGGCCAGCATAGGTCGCGGTCTGACTGTGACAGTTCGGACAGAGAAGGCGAAGGTTCGGCGGCCGATTGTCCAGGAAATCGCCGTTGATGTGATCGACGTGCAGGGTGAGTGAAGCGCCCCGCCACACTGGCCCAATCCCGCACCCCTCGCACTCCTCCGGCACGCCGAGTGTGCGCAGCGCCCACTTCAACCGCACGCCTGGTGTCCGGCGGGACCCTTCTGGCAGCACGACCAGGAGTTGTGCGGATGTGGTGCGCCGCTCACCCCGCCGGCCGATGCTGTGTGCACTGCCGGTGAAATGCGAGGTGTCGATGCCGAACCTCTTCAGCTGACGACTGATGTGCGCGTGCGAGCCGCCGCTGACGCGTACGCCGAGCAGCCGCATCACCTCGGTGATGTTGCGCGCGGCGGCGGCTGCGGCGGCCAGCGCCTCCGGCGTGTATTTGTAGCGAACCATTGACGGACCGTAGCGGCCCGGTGTGACAGTCAGTCCAGGCCGAGGTCGCGGCGGAGCTTGGCGACGTGTCCGGTGGCCTTGACGTTGTAGAGCGCTCGCTCGATCTTGCCGTCGGCGTCGATCACGAACGTCGAGCGGATCACGCCGGTGACGGTCTTGCCGTACAGCTGCTTCTCGCCGTACGCGCCGTAGGCGGTCAGCACCGCCCGGTCCGGGTCGGACACCAGCGGGAAGGTGATCGCGTCGCGCTCGCGGAACTTCGCCAGCTTTGCCGGCTTGTCCGGGGAGATGCCGACGACCTCGTAGCCGGCGGCCTGGAGCGAGGCGAGCGAGTCGCGGAAGTCGCAGGCCTGCTTGGTGCAGCCGGGGGTCATCGCGGCCGGGTAGGCGTACAGGACCACCTTGCGTCCGCGCAGGTCGGTGAGGGAGAGCTGGTCGCCGGTGTCGGTGGCGAGGGTGAACTCGGGCGCGGGGTCACCGGGGGAGAGGCGGTCGGGCGTGGTCATGGCCCGACGATACCGCCGGCCGGGCGGGTGCCGTCGACGGCGACGCGCGGCGGCCACGACCCGCCTGCCGATCGCACGGCCACCTGCGAGCCCTGTCGTCGTCACCGGCTGGTGATCGACTCGTCGTCCGGGAAGCCGGGGCGTCTCGGGGTCGCGGACACCCCGACTTCAAGGAGGGCGAGTCGATCACGTCGTTGACGTCCCGGGTTTCAGGATGGCGGGTTGATCACGTCGTGGACGTCCCGGACTTCAGGATGGCGGGTTGATCATCCGGGTGACCGAGCGCCGCCGGGTTTGGTCGGCCGAAAGGTGATCATCACCTCGCGTTGTTGCCAGGCTCTGGCAACAACGACTCATGGGAAATAGGCTGACGCTCGCTGGCCCGGTCGGGCCCACTGACGTGTGGGAGGTCGCGTGGAAACACGTGCGATGCACATCTCGAACGGGATCATCGACGGTCCCGTGGCGGCGATCTTCGCTGCGCTCGCTCTTGCCGCGCTCACCGTCTGTGTCCTGCGCGGCCGGCGCGACCTGGACGACCGGCTGGCCCCGATGGCGGGCCTGGTGGCCGCGTTCATCTTCGCCGTCCAGATGCTCAACTTCCCGATCTTCACGGCCGGCGTGAGTGGTCACCTGCTCGGCGGCGCGCTCGCCGCCATGCTCGTCGGCCCGTGGGTCGGCGCCCTCTGCGTGTCCGTGGTCCTGGTGGTGCAGGCACTGATCTTCGGTGACGGCGGCGTGGCGATGCTCGGCCTCAACATCACGAACATGGCGCTGCTCGGCACCGCCGCGGCGTACGTGCTGATCGCGGTGCTGCTGCGGGTGCTGCCCCGTACGCGGGCAGGTCTGGCCGTGACCGCGTTCGTCGCCGCGACGCTCAGCGTGGTGGTCGCGTCGCAGGGCTTCGTCCTGCAGTACTGGCTGGGCGGCACCACCGACCTGGGGAGCAACCTGACCGGTCTGGCCGGCACGATGGCCGGCGTCCACCTGCTGATCGGCATCGGCGAGGGCCTGATCACCGCGACCACCGTGCTCACCGTCGCGAAGGTGCGACCCGACCTGGTGTACGCGCTGCGCTCGCTGCGCGCCCCCGCCGCCCCCGCTGTCCCGGTCGCTGGAGGTGTTCGATGAAGAATCGCTCGTGGGTGTTCCTGGCCGGTGGCCTGCTGGTCGCCCTCCTGCTCGCCGGGGTGGTGAGCAACTACGCCTCGTCCCACCCGGACGGGCTGGATTCGTCTCTGCTCAAGGGCTGCACGGTCGACGCCGACGACAACATCGTCGGCGGTAGTTGCCCGGCTCAGCAGGCCCGCGACCACGAGTTCGCCGACAGCCCACTCGCCGACTACGGCGTGCGCGGCGTGTCCAACAGCTTCGTCTCCACGGGCCTCTCCGGGGTGCTCGGGGTGCTTGTCACATTCGCGATCGGCGCTTGTGGGTTCTGGCTGCTGCGCCGCCGAGGCGTCACGCCGTCCAACGGAGCCACGCCCGACGGCACGACGCCGTCCGACGGAGACACGACGACACCCGCCGAGGGCGACGCCGGCGACGTCCGACGCCGCGCCGACGCGACGAGCTGAGCAGGGGTACGCGCGATGGGTGCCGGTCACGGGCACGTGCTGTACCGCGAGTCGGACTCGCCGGTGCACCGGCTCCCGCCCGAAGTCAAGATCGTGGCGATGGTGGTCTTCACCATCGCCGTGGTGGCCACCCCGCGTACGGCGTTCTGGGCCTTCGGCGCGTACGCCGTGCTGGTGGCGGTCGTCGCGGCGCTGGCCCGGGTGGGGCCGCGGTGGCTGCTCAGCCGGGCGCTGATCGAGCTGCCGTTCGTGCTGTTCGCCGTGGCGCTGCCGTTCCTCGGCACTGGCGAGCGGGTCGAGGTGCTGGGCCTGCGGCTGTCCGAGGACGGGCTGCACGGCGCGTGGAACATCCTGGCCAAGGGCACCCTGGGTGTGCTCGCCTCGCTGTTGCTCGCCGCGACCACCACCACCCGGGACCTGATCGTGGGGTTGGACCGGTTGCGCTGCCCGCAGGTGCTCACCCAGATCGCCACGTTCATGCTGCGCTACCTCGACGTGCTTGTCGGTGAGGCGCGGCGGATGCGGGTGGCCCGGATCTCCCGGGGCGACGATCCGCGCTTCCTGTGGCAGTTGCGCGGTTTCGCCGCCGGGATCGGGGCGTTGTTCCTGCGCGCGTTCGAACGTGGTGAGCGGGTCTACCTGGCGATGCTGTCGCGTGGTTACACCGGGCGGATGCCCGCCGTGTGGCAGGGCGACGGTGCCGCGAGCGCCGGTCAGTGGTTGGTCGCGTCGACAGTGCCGGTGTTGGCCGCCTCCATCGCCGCCACCGCCGTCGTGCTGTCATGATCGGTGTCGTGCAGACCGCTCTCTCGCTGGACGTTCGTGGCGTTCGGTACGCGTACCCGGATGGGCACGTCGCCCTGCACGGGGTGGACCTGAGCGTGCCGCGCGGCGAGCGGGTGGCGCTGCTCGGGCCCAACGGCGCCGGCAAGACCACGCTTGTGCTGCACCTCAACGGGATCCTCGCCCCGACCGAGGGCAGCGTGAGCGTCGGTGGCCTGACGGTCACGCCGGACCGGGCCACCCTGGCCGAGGTGCGTCGCCGGGTGGGCATCGTCTTCCAGGACCCGGACGACCAGTTGTTCCTGCCCACGGTGGCGGAGGACGTGGCGTTCGGGCCGGCGAACCTGGGTCTGCGCGGGGCGGAGTTGGCCGCCCGGGTGGACGAGGCGCTCGACGCGGTGGGGATGGGTGCGCACCGCGACCGGGCCCCGCAGCACCTCTCCTTCGGGCAGCGCCGCCGGGTGGCGGTGGCCACCGTGCTCGCCATGCACCCGGAGATCCTGGTGCTCGACGAGCCTTCGTCGAACCTGGACCCGGCCGCCCGTCGTGAGCTGGCCGAGATCCTGCGCGGCCTGCCGGTGACGTTGCTGATGGTCACGCACGACCTGCCGTACGCGGCGGAGCTGTGCGAACGATCGGTGATCCTGGACGGCGGCCGAATCGTCGCCGACGCCCCCACCCCAGCCCTGCTGAACAACGCGCCCCTGCTGGCCCAACACCGCCTAGAACTCCCCCAAGGCTTCACCCCAAACCCCTAACCCCCACCCCACCCCCACCCCGCCTCCGTTGATCATGAGGTTATTGCGCTTCACCCGGCGTGTCGGGGGCAATAACCTCATGATCAACCGGGGCCGGTGGGGCCGGGTGCGGTGGGGCGGGGTGCGGTGGGGGCGGGGGTTCTAGGGGCGGCGTGTAGGCGGAGGACTCCTGCTGCTGTTGCTCCGGTGCCGGTGATCAGCACCAGCGCGACCATCACCCGGGCGACCTCGGCCGGCCAGGGGACCGGGGCGATGGACCGGGCGAACACGGCGGCGTTCGCCGCACCGGCGAACAGTGCCACGCAGGCCCCGGCCAGCGTCACCGCGAAGTCGGCGGCCGGTCGGCGGGCCAGCGCGTACCACCCGGCGGCGATCGCGCCGAGGCCGGTGAGCAGCGACCAGATCTGCCCCGACAGCAGCCCGAGCAGCACCCCGCCCACACCCTGGGCGCCCGCGTCCAGCTCCCGTCCCACCGGGTACCCGACGGCCACCACGCCGCCGACGATCAGCAGCGCCCCGAGCGCGGACAGCGCGCGAGCGCCGGCCGGGGCCGCGGCGGCGACCAGGCCGAGCGCGCCCACCGCGAGCAGCCCGACGATCGTCACCGCCCACCAGGTGTAGGCGTCCGGCGGCGGCACCCAGTCCAGCGTCCCGCCGATCGCCACCGGGTCGGCGCCGTCCCGCAGGGGGATCGTCCAGTCCCGGACCCGGTGCTCCCGGTCCGGTGCGGCGCGGACCGCCGCCGGTGGTGCCGACTCCTGCCACAGCGCGCGCTGGTCGTGCCAGCGCACGGTGGTCCCCTCGGCGATCCGCCGCCAGGTCGGCGGGGCGGCCGGGTCGGCCTCGGCCGGGAGCGCGGTGTCGCCGGCGATGGTGCGGTTGAGGTAGGTGGCGGGGGAGCGGCTGTTCTCGAAGACCCCGTCCGGGGTGACCCGCAGGTACGGTTCGCCGGAGTAGCCGATGACCTCGACGGCCCGACCGGTGTCGTTCGTCAGCTCGAGTCGGGCGCCCGCCTCGACGACGCGTACCTCCAGCCCTGGCCGCTGCGGCGTGACCCCGGTGGTCCGGGTGCGGTAGTCGGTGCCGTCGGGGGCGTCCGCGCCGTGCGCGGCGGCGGGGGCCGCGGTGAGCAGGGTCGCCACGCCGGCGGCGGCGGCGACCAGGCCGGCGCGAGCCAGCAGGGTACGCATCACTTGCCGGCCGCCGCCACGGCCGCGCTGAGGCTTTCCGGGGTGGGGCTGGTGAGTGGCTGACCGTTGACCATGACCGTCGGCGTGCCGGTGACCTTGCTCCGGCCGGCCTCATCGGTGACGTGTTCGGTCCAGGTCTTGTACGTGCCGTCCTTGACGCAACCCCCGAACGAGCCCCGATCGAGGCCCACGCCGGTGCCGATGTCGATCAGCTGGTCGTCGGGGAGCCCGGCGCTGCCCTCCGGCGGCTGCCTGTCGAAGAGCGCCTTGGCGTACTCCCGGAACTTGCCTCCCGCCGCGGCGCAGCCGGAGGCGGCCGAGGACCGGGAGGAGTATTCGGTGGTGGAGAAGCGGTTGAGGAACGCCACCGGGTGGTAGACCACAGTCGCCTTGTTGTCGGCCACCAACTGCTCGAGCGTCGCCCCGGTGGCCTGCTCGAACTGCTTGCAGACCGGGCAGAGGAAGTCCTCGTAGACGTCGACGGTGACCGGGCCGCCACCGGTGACGATGCCGGTCCCGGGGCCGTTGGCGCCGGGTGGTGTGGTGAAGGTGTCGGAGCGCTGGTTGGACCAGGCGACCCAGCCGACGACACCGGCGATGACCAGGACGACGACCGCCGCGGCGGAGACCCAGATCGTGCGGCGACGCCGTCGTTCGCGGGCGAGCTGCTCGCGGACCACCCGGGCGGAGTCCCGCTTGCCCTTGCGACTACTCATCCTCGTCCTCCACAGCGGGTTCGCCGGACAGCCACCCGTCCACCGATACCGGTGTACGTGGCCAGATCAGCAGAAATCCGGCCAATACCAAGAATCCCAGGTCCCGAAGGATCTCCGGGAGGTAACTGGGTGCCTGCCCCTCGCCCAACTGCCCGCCGCTGCCGAAGCAGCCGCAGTCGATGGCCAGCCCTCGCGCCCAGGCCGAGGCGATCCCCACGACGAAGACCACAAGCAGCGCGGCCGACACCCCGGCGACGAGCCGGGTGGCCAGCCCGAGCAGCAACAGCACGCCCAGCGCCAGCTCGACGAAGGGCAGGGCCGCGCCGATCACCGTCGCCACGTCGTACGGCAGCACCTGGTACGCGTTGACGGCACGCCCGGAGGCGGCGAGGTCACCGACCTTCGACGCGCCGGCGACGAGCCAGACGGCGGCGAGGCCGAGCCGTGCCGCCGTGCCGAGCCAGGGCCGGACGACCGGCCAACGGCCGACCCGGGGGGAAGGTGCAGTCACGCTCATTTGTCGTCCCGTCTGCGCCGGAAGTTCCCCGGTCAGCCGGTCAGGGCGTCGCCGACCGCCTCGACCAGCTCGTCGCGGGCCCGGGCGACCCGGGAGCGGATGGTGCCCACCGGCACCCCGACGACGTCGGCCGCCTCGGCGTAGGACAGGCCGAGCAACTGGGTGAGCACGAACGCGGCACGCCGCTCGGCGCTGAGCCGGCGGACCAGGTCCGCCGCGCCGAACTGACCGGCCGGGTCCGGGTGCGGGCGGTCGGTGTACGCGTTCGCGGCCAGCCGCTCGTCGAGCCGCCGGCGGCGGATCACCGTGCGCAGGTGGTCGGCGCAGGCCCGGCGGGCGATGCCGAGCAGCCAGGTGCGGGCGCTGGAACGACCCTCGAACGCGGGCAGGGCCCGAAACGCCCGCAGGTAGGTCTCCTGGGTCAGGTCGTCGGCGCTGTCCGGGTCGACGAGCGCGGCGGCGAACCGCCAGACCTCGGTCTGGGTCAGCCGGACGAACGCCGCCTGGGCGCTCGGGTCACCGTCGCGGGCGATCAGTGCCCACTCGGTCGCCGGGTCCCGGGCGACGTCACCGGCCGGCTCTGCCGGACCGGCGGCACCTGTGTCACGCGGGACGGGGATCACGACAAATCAGGTTACGCGGTACCCGACGCAGCGTCACGGTCCTTCGGCGCCTGGATGGTCTGCACCACGTCGGGAACTTTCTCGGCACCCGGACCGACTACCTGCTCATGACACGCGATCCCCTCCCGCGCGGCGCTGGCGGCTGAGCAGCGTTGAACCCTTTGCCCGACTCGGGTCGCCGAGATCCACACGTGTCGGCGACCATGGCTGGCATGACTGTCGCCCCCCGCCGCTGGATCACCCGGCTGGCTGCCGCCGCAGGCCTGCTGGTCGCCGTCGTCGCCCTGTTGATCGCGCCAGCCACCCCGGCCAGCGCCCACGCGGTGCTGGAAAGCACCAGCCCGGCCACCTCCTCCGTGGTGCCGAGCGCGCCGTCGGAGGTGGTCCTGCGGTTCAGTGAGTCGGTCCGCAAGGTGCCCGGCAAGATCAGGGTCATCGCGCCGGACGGCTCCCGTGCCGACCGGGGTGAGCCGTCCTTCGACGGCGGCGCGGTGCGCATCCCGGTGGACCCGGCCGGCGAGCGCGGCACCTACCTGGTCAGCTTCCGGGTGATCTCCGCCGACAGCCACCCGGTGTCCGGGGCGTTCACCTACTCGGTCGGCGCGCCCTCGACGCCGCCCGTCGACTCCGGCACGGACAGCCGCGCCAACCCGGTGGTGGGTACGGCGGTCAAGGTGGCGCGTTTCCTCGGCTACCTCGGTCTGGTGCTGCTGGTCGGGCCCGCGCTTGTGCTCGCCGCGCTGTGGCCGCGACGGCTCTCCCGGCGGGGGCCGGCGCGGCTGGCCTGGACCGGCCTCGGCCTGGTGACCGTCGCCACCCTCGCCGACCTGTGGTTGCAGGTGCCCTACACGGCCGGCGGTGGTCTCTTCGAGGTGACAGGTGAGGGGTTCGGCAGTGTGTTCGGCAGCACCTTCGGCGCCGCCCACCTGATCCGACTCGGCCTGTTGGCGGCCTCCGTCTTCCTGCTCCGGCCGCTGCTGACCCGGCCGGCCGGCCGCACCGACGCGAGCATCCTGGCCGTGCTCGGCGGCGCCGCCTTGCTGACCTGGCCGCTGGCCGGGCACCCGGCGGCCTCCCCGGCGCCGGCGGTCTCCGTGGTGGTCGACGCGGTCCACCTGGGCAGCATGGCGGTCTGGCTGGGTGGTCTGCTGATGCTCGCCACGTTCCTGCTACGCCAGGCCGACGAGCGGGAGCTGGGCGCGATCCTGCCCATCTGGTCGCGCTGGGCGGCGCTCGCCGTCTCGGCGCTGCTGCTGGCCGGCACCGTCCAGGCGCTGATCGAGGTGGCCACACCGCAGGCGCTGATCGAGACCACGTACGGGCGGCTGCTGCTGGCCAAGATCGGGCTGTTCGCGGTGGTGATCGGCGTGGCCGCGTACTCCCGGCAGTTGGTGCGACGACGCGTCGCGGCGCAGCGTCCGGCGCCGGTCCGCCGGGCGGTCTGGGTGGAGTTGGCCGTCACCGTGGTGGTGCTCGGCCTGTCCGCCACGCTCGTGCAGACCACGCCCGCCCGCACCGCCGTGGCCGGATCGTCGTCCAGCACCGAGGCCGGCCTCTTCAGCACCAAGCTGTCCAGCCCGCTCGGCGACATAGAGATCGAGGTGAGCCCGGCCCAGCGGGGCAACAACACGGTGCACCTGTACGCGTACGACAAGAACAACCTGCCGTTGCCGGTGGTGGAGTGGAAGGCGACCGCGGCGCTGCCCTCGGCCGGGATCGAACCGATCGACGTCCCGCTGCTGCGGTTGACGGACAACCACGCCTACGGCGACGTCAGCCTTCCGGCCGCCGGCGACTGGCAGATCAAGATCACCGCCCGAACGACAGACATCGACCAGGCCACGGTGACCGCCACCGTGCCGACCCGTTAGAGAGGCTCGCGAAACCCATGACCCGATTCCGGCGTACCGCAACCGCCGCTGCCGCCCTGGCGTTCACCGCCGCCGCCACCGCTGTGCTCGGCTTCGCCGGACCGGCGTCCGCGCACGTCACGGTCAACCCGAAGGAGGCGGCCCAGGGCGGGTACGCCCGGGTGGCGTTCCGGGTGCCCAACGAGAGCGACACCGCCTCGACCAACAAGATCGAGGTGACCCTGCCGGAGAACGCCCCGGTCGGCTCGGTGTCGACGATGCCGGTGCCCGGCTGGACGGTCGCGACGGAGAAGCGCAAGGTGGACCCGCCGATCGAGGTGCACGGCAGCCAGCTCACCGAGGCGATTTCCAAGATCACTTGGACGGCCACCGGCGACGCGGCGGTGAAGCCCGGCCAGTTCCAGGAGTTCCCCGTCTCGATGGGACCGCTGCCGAAGGTCGACTCGATGGTCTTCAAGGTCCTGCAGACCTACTCGGACGGCGAGATCTCCCGCTGGATCGACCCGCCCACGCCGGGCGCCGAGGAGCCGGAGCACCCGGCGCCGGTGCTCACCCTGGCCGCCGCCGCGGCGCCGGCAGGCTCGGCCCCGGCCAGCGCCGCCGCCGTGTCGTCGCCCGACGACGACGATGACGACGACGGCAACGGGCTCGCGGTCGGCCTCGGTGTGGCCGGTCTCGTCGCCGGGCTGGCCGGTCTGGTGCTGGGCGGGCTGGCGTTCTCCCGAACCCGTCGGGAGCCGGTCACCACGTCCTGACCCCCGTCCCACCCGCTGGCCCGCCGGAACGTTCCGGCGGGCCAGCGCGCTTTCCGCCGTCGGACCCTGCGGTGCCGTGGATATCCCCTGATCACCGCGCCCACGTCGGTAAGGTCGGCCGAGTATCTGGCTACGGAGGGAGACGGTGCGAATGCGTGTCGTGCGGGCGATCGTCGGTGTGCTGCTGGTGGCCATGGGGATTCCGGCGCTGTTCGCCGGTGGCGCGTTGTGGTTGGTGACACGACACGCCGATCCCGACGGGGCCTTCTCCGCCCGCTTCGAGACGGTCCGCACGCCCGGTCACGCGGTCGTGGTCACCGACCTCGACCGCCTGCTGCGCCAGGAGGCGCCATTCGCGCGTACCGGGCAGACCCGGCTGCGACTGGACGCCCGCACCGCGGACGGCCCGGCCTTCGTGGGGCTCGCGCCCACCGCCGAGGTGCGTAGCTGGCTGGCGCCGGTGCCGCACGCAGTGGTCCGTCGGGTGGCGCTGGCCCGGGGCCCGCTGCCGGTTCGGTTGGACCCGGTCGATCCCGCCGCTGGTGGCCCGGTCGACCCGGCCGCCGTCGTGCCGGTCGGCCCGCCGGCTCGGCCGTCCTGGGTACGCCAGGGTGTCGGCTCGCTGCAGTGGAGCGCGGACGACCTGGCCGGTGAGCCCATGAGCCTGGTGTTGATGCGCCCCGACGGTGCCGCCGACCTGACGCTGGACCTGCGCGCCGAGGTACGGGCGGGCTGGACCGGACCCGCCACCTGGGGTCTGCTGGCCGCTGGCGTCCTGCTGGTGGCGTGCGCCCTGCTGCTCCTGCTGCGACCGTTGCGCCCGCGTGAGGTGATCTTCGTGGTGGAGCCGGATCAGGTCCCGGTGCTCGCCGGCCGGCTCGGGGTCACCTCGCTGAGTGGCCTGGGTGCCCGGGATCCCGCACCGGCCTCGTCGCTTCCGGCCGTGCGGCAGCTCACCATGGTCGGTTCGGGTGTGGGGGAGCGGTCTCGGTCGATCGGCGTCGATCCGGCCCGGTCCGCGACCCGCGCCGACCCGGAGAGGCAGGTCCGGGTGCCCCGACCACCGGCGGTGACGCTGAGTCTCGCGTGGCCGCCGGCCGGAGCGAAGGCCACGGCGCGGCCGGTGGCGGTCGACGAAACGGCGGGTGGCCCTCCGCGCTGCCGACGCGGAGGGCCACCCTCACCGGGGGATCGGTGCTACCCGAGCGACGCTTGAGGTAGATGAGCCCAGATTAGCGCCGGTGGCGGCTACTGGGTAGATCTGTCCATTTGGTGCGATTTTTCCTCAGGGTGTGGTTGCTCGGCGCGTCGACGGCGACCCGCGCGCACCGGCAGGACCGCGAGCAGCAGAAGGCAGATCAGCACGTAGGTGTTCTGCAGGACGAAGTCCGCCGGGTCGTGCGTGCGGATCGCTCCCACGCCCCATTTCTGGAACGTCACCACGCCGTAGACGATCACGGCGGTGATGCCCAGCGCGAGCCCGGCCAGCCACCGACGGCGGCGTGCCTCGTCCGGGCGGTCGGCGCTCAACGCCGCGTCGGCGAGCAACACCACCGCGGGCACGAACCAGTAGATGTGGTGCGTCCAGGTGATCGGGCTCGCCAGCGAACCGACCAACCCGGTCAACGTCAGCCCCGTCAACGGGTCACCGGCCCGCGCCGCGCGGGCGGCCCGCCACAGCCCGTAGGCGGCGACCACGGCCACCAGCAGCAGCCAGACCAGGCGATCCGGCTTCTCCGGCGCGGTGAATCGGCTGAGCAGGCCGAACAGCGACTGGTTGCCGACGATGTCGCTGCGTCCGACCCGATCGGTCGTCCACAGCTCGTGCGTCCAGAACCGCCACGAGTCGCGCGGGGCGATCGCCGCCGCGAACAGGGTCGCCGCCGCCGCGGTCGCGCTCGCCACCGCAGCGGCCCGCCAGCGCCTGGTGGCCAGCAGGTACACGATGAAGATGCCGGGGAAGAGCTTGAGCGCCGTCGCCAGCCCCACGCCGACGCCGGCCCAGCGCCGCGCCTGCGGTACGGCGAACAGGAGGTCGGCCAGGATCAGCACGACCAGCAGCATGTTGATCTGCCCGAAGGTGATCGTCTCGCGGGTGCTCTCCACGGCCAGCACCAGCAGCACGGCGACGATCAGCGTGAACGCCCGGGGCAGGTCGTGCCGGGCGATGACCGGCATCATCAGCCAGTGGGTGGTCAGCACCACGGCCAGCACGGTGAGCACCGTGAAGATCGCCACGGTGGCGTCGAGCCGTAGCAGGCCGAACGGCCACAGCAGCAACGCGCTGAAGGGCGGGTAGGTGAAGTACAACTCGCCCTGCACCCGGTCGGGTTGGACGTAGTCGTAGAGCGGGTGGCCGACGCGCCACCAGTCGACCGCCGACATGTAGATCTTGAGATCGAGGAATTTGTGGTTCAGGCCCGGCAGGTAGAGCGCTGGCAACACGGCGATGAGGGCCACCACCGTGACCAGGCGACGGACCGTACGGCCGCCGGGATCGTCGTCCGTGACGGCGGGCGGTGCTACGGAATCGGCTGGCACCCCGAAACCCTAGCGGTCCGGTCCGCCGAGAGCGCGCAGCCGCGGGGTGTGGGCTGCGCGTAGGCTGTGCCGGTGGCTGATCTCCTTGTCTGGATCGACTGTGAGATGACCGGGCTCGACCTTGGCAGGGACAAACTGATCGAGGTTGCGGCACTGGTCACCGATCCCGATCTCAACGTGCTCGGTGACGGGGTCGACGTGGTGATCCACGCCGACGAGGCGGCGCTGGAGGGGATGCCGGAGATCGTCCAGACGATGCACGCCAAGTCCGGCCTCACCGACGAGGTCCGCCGTTCGACGGTCACCCTCGCCGAGGCGGAGGACCTGGTCCTGGACTACGTGCGCACCTTCGTCAAAGATCCGCGGACGGCGCCGTTGTGCGGCAACTCGATCGCCACCGACCGGGGCTTCATCGCCCGCGACATGCCCCGCCTCGACGCCCACCTGCACTACCGCATGATCGACGTCTCGTCGATCAAGGAGCTGTGCCGGCGCTGGTACCCGCGCGTGTACTTCGGCCAGCCGCAGAAGGGCCTCGCGCACCGGGCGCTGGCCGACGTCCGGGAGAGCATCCGGGAGTTGGAGTACTACCGGCGCACGCTCTTCGTCCCGCTGCCCGGCCCGGACGTCGAGACCGCCAAGGCGATCGCCGCCGAACTCTGACCCCGGCCCGGATACCCGCTGGACGGGGCCGGCCGCGGTGCGGCTATTATTGGTCCGCACCCCGCCCGGGGCGATCGACCGGGCGACGGCGGCATGGTGGCTGTAGCTCAGTTGGCAGAGCACCGGGTTGTGGTCCCGGTTGTCGTGGGTTCAATTCCCATCAGTCACCCAGTTTGGTTGTGCTGCTCAGGCCCCCTCTTCGGAGGGGGCCTGAGTCGTTGTGGGGGCCAGAGAGGGGACCACGGGAAAGCCCCCTCCGAAGAGGGGGCTTTCGCATCGCTCAGGTCAGGCGGTCGGCGTGGGCGACGGGGTGACCGCGCCGCCCGGGGTCGGGGTGGTGGCCGGGTCGGCCGGCGGCTCGTACGGAAGGGCGCTGCCCTTGACGTACTCGTCCCAGCTCATGTTCCAGTCGGTCCAGCCGTTGCCGTTCTGCAGCTTGCGCTCGGTGCCCTTGACCGTGATCGGGTCGCCGACCTGCGTGTTGCTGAACAGCCAGTTGCCGTTGGCCATCGACACGTTCACGCAGCCGTGCGAGACGTTCACGCTGCCCTGCTGCCCCTCGGACCAGGGGGCCGCGTGGATGAACTCCCCGCCCCAGGTGAGACGCTGCGCGAAGTCGATGTCGGTGCGGTAGCCCTCCTCCGGACCCAGCTCCTCGAACGTGTCGAAGACCGTCTTGCGCAGCTTCTCGATCACCACCATGGTGCCGCTCGACGACGGGGTGCTCTTCTTGCCCAGGCTGACCGGGATGGTCTTGATCACGGCGCCGTTGCGGGTCACCGTCATCCGCTTGGTCTTGTTGTCCACCGTCATGATCACCGAAGGGCCGATCTTGACGTCTACCGCCAGGTCGGCGCGGCCGTACCAGCCCTCACCCATCGGCAGGCCGCCGGCCCGCACCCGGTAGGAGACCTTGCTGTTGGCCTTCCAGAACTGCTTCGGCCGGTACCGGACCTCGGTGGGGCTGACCCAGTGCCAGACACCCTCCTGGGCCGGGGTCGAGGTCACCGTCATCCGGCGCTGCACGTCGTCGCGGTAGTCCTCCGGGATGCCCCGGCTGAACTTCACGATCAGCGGCATGGCGACCCCGACCACCTGGTTGTCGCCGAGGAAGCTGCTCACCCGTACCTGGTTGTCGGGCTTGGCCATGGTGGTGAAGGTGTTCGTCGTGGTGGCCGGACGGCCGTCGTCGCCGGTGGCGGTCACGGTCGCGGTGTAGCTCGTGCCGTACGCCAACGTGCCGGCCGGCTGCCACGTCTTGCCGTCCGCGGCGACTGCGCCCTCGACCGCCTTGCCGGCCGCGTCCTTGAGCTCGACCGCGGTCTCCACGGCATCCTTCGTGGTGAAGGTGATGCCGGTCGAGGCGGGGACGTCCTTGGCGTCGGCCGCCGGCTCGCTGATCGTCGCCGCGGCCTTCGGTGGCGGGGCCTCGTCGCCGCCGTGCCACGAGGATGGCTTGCCGCCGTCGCCGTCGGTGCAGGCGGCGGTGAAGGCCAGCGCCACGGCGAGGAACCCCGCCGCGAACACGCGACGTCGTCCACGGCGCCTGATCAACTGATCCTGGCTAGCTCGCATGATTCCCTCACAGTCGTGGTCGCTGCCCCATCGTCTCTTACTGACGCGCCAGAGCTGGCCCCGGTTGCCGAGGGTGAACCGAAACACGCCGATTATGCTGCCGGATTTTTGCTATTATCCGGCGTTTCGTGAGCGTGGCTCGTCTCCATGCGGGGGGCGCTGGGGTCGCCGCGGCATCGTCGCCTCGCCGGAGTGCAAGGGTACGCGCCGACCCTGCCATCGGCAGGGCCGGCGCGAGAAGGCCGACAGGGCTCAGAGCAGAGGGCCGGCCCCACCACTGGGTACGGGCAGCGCGCTGCCCTTGATGAACGCCGACCAGCTCAGGCTCCACGCCGTCCAGCCGTTGCCGGCGGCGATCTTGCGTTCGGTGCCCTTCACCGTGATCGGGTCGCCGATCCGCGTCTTCTCGAACAGCCACCGGGCGTTCGCCGTCGACACGTTCACGCAGCCGTGCGAGACGTTCTGCCGCCCCTGCACGTGCTCCGACCAGGGCGCGGCGTGGATGTACTCGCCACCCCAGGTGAGCCGCTGGGCGAACTGGATGTCGGTGACGTAGCGGTTGGCCGGGTCCGGATCGTCGCGGGTGTCGAAGACCGTGGCCTCCTTCTTCTCCATCACGACCATCGTGCCGCTCGACGACGGGGTGCTCTTCTTGCCCAGGCTCACCGGAATGGTGCGTACTAGCGCGCCGTTCTCGTACACGGTCATCTTCTTGTTGGCGTTGTCGACCTTCATCTGGAGCGACCGGCCGATCTTGGCGGTGGCCTTACGGTCCATGTCGCCGTACTTGCCGTTGCTCAGCGGTATCCCGGCCAGGGCGATCCGTACCGCGATGGTCGTGCCGGGCTTCCAGTACTCCGGGGCCCGGTAGTAGGCCTGCGTACCGTTGTCGACCCAGTGCCAGGCCCCCGGCTGCGGCGGATCGGTGCGGACGAACATCCGCTTCTGCACCGCCGCCCGGTCCTTCTTCGGGATGCCGGGGTGGAACTCGGTGACCACCGGCATGGCCACCCCGTAGCTCTTGTCGTCGAAGAGGTACAGGCCGGATCCGATCGTCGACTTCGGCTTGGCCATCGTGGTGAAGCTGCTGGTGCCCTGGCTGCTCGTCCCGTCGGCCGCGCTCGCTGTCACCGTGGCCGTGTAACGGGTGCCGAACTTCAGCGGGGCGGACGGCACCCAGGCGGAGCCGTCGATGCGCAGCTTGCCCTCCACCGCGCCCCCGCCGTCCGCGGTCAGGGTGACCGCGGACACCTTTCCGCCGTCCGGCAGCTTCGCGCTGATCTCCGTGCTCACCGGTCGGTTGTTCGCGCCGTTGGCCGGGCTCAGCGTGAGTGTCGGCCCGCTCGGCTCGCTCGGTGTGGAAGGTGCCGAGGGCGCGGAGGAACCAGGTGCCGCGCCCGCGTCCGCCACCGGCGTTCCGCCGACGAATGTCGGCTGCTTCTGCTTGTCGCCGCACCCGGTCAGTGCCAGCGACGCCACCAGAGTCAGAGCGCCCACCACTGCCCCGGCTCGCGTGAACCGTGTCATCCCCACCTCTGTTCTCGCGTACCTGGCGGACATCGTGCCGCATAATCGCGCCAACCCACGCCCCCGTCGTGAGCGCGCTGGTAGGTTTGCGGGTTTTTGCCCGCAAAGCTCGACCGAAGGGGGGAGCCGGGTAACCGGATTGGAGCCCGGCTCAGGCGGGTGCTAATGTTTTCTCCGTTGCCGAACGAGCGCCGCTAGCTCAACTGGCAGAGCAGCGGACTCTTAATCCGCGGGTTCGGGGTTCGAGTCCCTGGCGGCGCACCAACGATCAAGACCCTGACCTGGTGGCTCACACCGGGTCAGGGTCTTTTTGTGTACGTGGGCGGTGGCTGGTCCCTCGGTGGGTGCTCGGGAGCCGCCGAACCGGGCTGGCCTTTGCTGGGACACGTCGACGTTCCGTGGACGCCTGCGCTCATCCTGCTGCCGTGCTATGCCTACGCTGGCGGCATGAGGCAACCCAAAGCGGATCGGACCTACGCCACGCCTGACGATCTTCCGCTGCCGGCTGTGCTTTCTGAGCTACTGCAGATCGTGCGTGAGGGCCAGGTTGTCTACCTGAGCGAGCGGGATGAGCCCGTCGCCGCCATCGTGCCTCTGGAGGTGGCGCGGGCGGGATTGGCGGCCCTGGGCAGGTCTGACGAGGACCCCCGAGGACGGCTCTCCGGTAGGTGGTGATGAACCGGCATGCCGCGGCCCCTGCCGAGGCGGTTCCCGACGCTATCCGCGCGCACGTGGAGACGCTCTGGCGCTACCACGACATGCGTCACGAGCTGCGCCCGTGCGACGTGGGGATCGGGTTGGGCAGTCATGACCTCGGCGTGGCCGTCATCGCGACGCGCCTGTTTCACGAGGGCCTGTTCCCAAGGATCGTGTTCACCGGCGCGAACGCCCCGACGACCGTCGAGCGGTTCCCCCGTGGAGAAGCAGTGCACTATCGCGAGTACGCCATCGAGCACGGCGTATCCGCGGAAGCGATTCTCGTGGAGTCGCGTGCCACGAACACCGCCCAGAACCTGCAGTACTCGCGTCAGCTCCTGACCGAACACCGGATCCCGGTGAAGTCGGTGCTGATCATGTCGCGGCCCTACCAACAGCGTCGGGCCTATGCCACCTGCAGGCTGATGTGGCCGGAGGTCGATGTGGTGTGTGCGTCGAACCCTCTCGAACTGGACGACTACGTGCGCAGCATCGGCGACCCACGACGGGTGGTGGACATGCTGGTAGGCGACACGCAGCGGATCGAGGTGTATGCCGAGCGAGGGTTCGCGATCCCGCAAGAGATGCCGGACGAGGTGCGGACGGCCTTCGAGCGACTGGTGGCGGCCGGCTACACGAGTCGGCTGATCTGAGCCATCTACCAGCGTGGCCCTCCCGACCGGACGCCCATCCGGTCGCTGAGTTCGACGGCCACTCGGGGCGGCCGGGGGCGGATGAGGATGTCCCGGACGAGGTCGCGGGAGAGCTGGTGGTAGCGCACCTGGTCAGGGCCGATGACCTCGGCCTCCAGGAGCGCCGCGAGCGCGTCGTCGATGCGGTTCCACCGGGCAAGGGCACGGGCGGTTTCGATGGCGTGCCGAACCTGCCGCTCGACGGGCACGGCGCCGGTGTCGAGTGTGGCGCCGATGGCGATGGCGCGCTGCACGTCGCCGAGTTCCATCGCCACGGTCGTCTTGTGGATCGACACGTTGGTCGGCCCGAAGGCGGTCCAGACGTGGTTGCCATCGGCACCGAGCCGCTGTGCCGCGGCATCGGCCTCGGCGATGTGGGTGTCGGCGGAGGCGCGGTCGTCGTCTCGAGCGGCGGCCAGCGCGCAGACGAGGTGCAGACTTCCGTAGACCGACAGCAGCTGCGGAGTGGGTTTGGCGAGCCGTGGTTCCAGGAACTGCGCCGCCGTGGCGGCGAGGCCACGAGCCTGCGCATATTCGCCGATGGACGCCAGCGAGTGCGCGGCGGAGCGGCTGAGCGAGCCGATGACGACGTGGTCGTGACTGGCATTGGCGGCGGCCAGTCCGCGGCTGGCGGCGGTCCACGCGAGGTCACCTTCGCCGAGCTTGGTGAGGAACAACGCGGCGAGCTGGTGGGCGTAGGCGGTCATGGTGTGCGCTCGCTGGCCATCGTCTCCGTCGTACGCCTCGGTGGCGGTGAGGCAGTCGTGGATGAGGTAGGGCAGCCGGCGGGCGAGGGTGCCGTATCGCGAGTGCTGGTAGGCGGTCCAGATCTCGGCGACGTCGTTCTCGATCTCGCGCAGGGCGGGCGCTTCGACGTCCCCCGTGCTGGCCAGCGTCGGGGCGAGGTGACGATAGTCGTGAAGCGCGGCCCGCAAGGCCGGGATGGTCTCGCGCCCTGAGTCGTCCGACCACTCGAACAGGCTCGGTGTACCGATCAGGTCGCCGAGGGACACGTCGAGGGCTTTGGCGATCGCGCGTATGACTGACAGCCGGTCGAGGTCGGCCCGGTTCGTCTCGACCTTGCGTAACCACTCCTGGGTCTTGCCGACCAGACCGGCTAGCACCTCTTGGGAGAGGCCTCGTCGACGTCGGTAGAAGGCGACGCGCTGGCCGATGGTCATGTCTTCCGTCATCCCTCGCACACCATCACCCTGCCCGCTGAAGGCCGCCGGACCCGGTACGGATTTTCCCGGTCCTCCGTACGGACCGCCCCTACGTTCAGTTGACCCCAGATCACCGGCGGTGTCGATGCCGGTGTCGGGGATGACTAACAGGGAGCTGCAGATGGAGGGATCGATGGGCGGCGCACCACACCAGGGCGTGGTCCGCTGGCTCGGCCCGTCCTGGAACGAACTGTCTCGGCGTTCTCCCCGCCTGCGTACCGCCATGAGGGCTGCGTGGGTGGGTGATCGGCGGCCTGCTCCCAGCCGCCGTGATGCGGCGGCGGGCTCGCCATTCCCCCGGCGAGCCCGCCGCTCATCTTTGCTGGTGGGGATGGCCGAATGACGGGACAGCAGCGCCGTCTGGTGGCGGCTCGGCTCGCGCCAGCGGAGGTGGAACATCTGGCGATGCGCCCGCTGTGGCTGTGCCGCCGGTGCGGGCAGCCGTGGCCCTGCGGCGCGGCGAAGCTCGCGCTCCTCGCCGAGTACTGGGAAGAGCCGGTGAGCCTGTTCCTCTACCTGGCCGGCTGCCTGCACGACGCGATCGACGACCTGCATCGGCTCAACCCGAGCGTCACGGGCAGCGCCGCCGACATGTTCGACCGGTTCCTCGGCTGGCCCGCACGCCACACCCACGCCTACCGCGTCAGTACCACCACGGCCGCCAGCATCGAAGAGGCCTCCTCGTGAACGACATCGGCCTCATCAACGCTACCGGCCAGCCGGCGGTCGCCGGCAGCTTCCACACCCTGGTCGTGCAGCCGACGAGCTTCTGCAACCTCGACTGCACCTACTGCTACCTGCCCGACCGGAGATCCCTCCGCCTGATGAGCGGCGCGGTCGCGCAGGCTTGCGCCGAGTCGATCGCCCAGCAAGACAGCGGTCACCAAGTGAGCGTCGTGTGGCACGGGGGCGAACCCACCGCCACTCCCATCGGGCTGTTCCGGGACCTGCTGGCCCCGTTCGAGGAGCTTCGGCGCGCGGGGATGGTGCGTCACGAGATCCAAACGAACGCGACGTTGATCAACCGACAGTGGTGCGAGCTCTTCACCGCTTATGGGTTCGAGGTCGGGGCCAGCATCGACGGACCGGGCGCGCTGAACCGGAACCGCCTCGACCGGGCCGGCACGTCAACAGACGCCCGCACTCTGCGTGGCATACAGACCCTGGCCGACGCAGGGCTGAGGTACTCGGTGATCTGTGTGGTCACCCCGGAAACCGTCGACCACGCGGAAGCCCTCATCGACTTCTTCACCGGCCTGCGCGGCTGCGAGTCGGTGGGCTTCAACATCGAAGAGCAAGAGGGCGCCGACCGGGCGCCGGTGTCGGAGGACGCCGCGTACCGGTTCTGGCAGCGCCTCATCGCACGTCGCGTGGCCGGCAGCCCGCTGCGGATCCGTGACGTGGACCGGCTGGCCGACTATCTCGCCGCCACTCGCGCCAGACAGGTCGACCACGCGCCGTACGACCCGATCCCGACCGTCTCCTGGGATGGGCAGGTGGTGCTGCTGTCACCGGAACTGCTCGGCATCACGGAGCCGCGATACGGCGACTTCATCGCCGGCAACGTCCTTCATCAGCCCATCACCGCCATGCTTGCCGGCGCCGGCGACCTGGGCTACGTCGCCGAGTTCATTACGGCACTCAACGACTGCGCCGACCACTGCGCCTTCTACGACTTCTGCCGCGGCGCCCAGGCCGGCAACCGCTACTTCGAGCACGCGACGTTCACCGCCCGTGAAACCGCCTACTGCCGGACCACCCGACAGGCCCTCGTCCGCGCCGCCGCAGACCACCTCACCCCTCACGGAGAAGCACCATGACCAACGCTCTCGCGATCCTCGTCAACGCCGCGCCCGAGCAACTCGCTCGCCTCGGCGTCGACCCGCAGCGCTCGGTAGCGTCGATCGACGCGGCGAAATTCGACAACCGCCCCGCCTGGGATAACAAGGGTAAGTTCGACAGCCGACCCGGCTGGGACAACTGGAACAAAAAGAGGTAGCACCCGCCAAGGGACGCGCAGGGTGGCGTGCCCACCCCTGCGCCCACACAGTTGAGGACACATGCGCACCACCACGATCGGCGACGTGAAGGTCCTGTTGCCGGACCTCGAACCGGACGACCTCGACATCACGACGGGCCTGGCCAACGGTCTCACCGAGGCCCTCGTAGAGGGCGCCGCGTGGCACGGCTCGCACCTTGAGGACGCCCGCATCCGCAGCAGCCTGATCACCGGCGTGGATCTGAGCGAAAGCACCTGGGAAGCCGGGAGCCTCTACGGTTGCGAGATCACCCGCACCGACTTCTCCGGCGCGACCCTGACCGGCGTCACCATCGAACGCTGCGCGATCACCGGCTCCCGGTTCACCGGCACCAGACTCACCGACGTACGCCTCAAGGACGTCCTCTTCGACGGCTGCCGCTTCGACTACGCCACCTTCCAACGCGTCACCGCCACCGGTTCGGTCGCGTTCACCGACTGCACTCTCACCAACGGCACGTGGTCCTCCTGCCGACTACCTCGCATCGCGCTGGGGACATGTAACCTCGCCGGACTGGAATTGGACTCCTGCCACCTCGACGGCGCCGACCTGCGGGGCAGCCGACTCCAGGGCCTCAAGACGCCGCTGGACAACCTGCGCGGCGTCACCCTCGGCGAGGACCAACTTCCTGACCTCACCCAGCTGGCCGTCGTCGCCCTCGGCCTCACCATCCGCAACAACTGACGTCGAGGAGGCATCGCGGCTCCACGGACGCTGAAGCTGACGACCCAGCAAGCCACTGACCTGCTCGGCGTGCAGTCGCTCGACGCCGCAGGGGCTTGGCAGAATAGACAAGTATTCGCAGCGCCTTGCTGTGTTCCCGCCGTCGGCGAGCGAGCGCGGTGCCGACGCCCGCCCGCCGCCGGCACCGCTCGTCTCAGTTGGCGTGGGTCAGGCGTGTGGTGACGCGCAGCCCCATGATCGTGTCGTTCATCCAGGGCACCCGTTCGCGGTGCAGCCCGGTGGTCATCTGGTCCGCCCACACCTCGTACCGCTGCAGTAGTGCCGACGCGCGGGAGCGCGCGCTGGTGACGCGGACTTGAGCAGCAATCTGGCCGAAGGCCCGGTCGGTAGGCGCCGCCTGCGGCCATACCGCTGACCTACCGGCGCTGAACCAGTCCTACCTAGCCTCGTGCAGGCACAGGTCGTCCGCAGAGGCAGGAGGAGTGAGAATGAGTAGTACCGACGTACTGGAGATGGATCGGGTTCTGGACCACCCGGCCGGGGATCTCGAGGCCGAGATGCGCGAGCTCGACGGTGCCCTTGCCCCGCAGGAGCCCGACGCGCTCTGGACCTGGTTCTCGGCCGTTCGAATCTGCTGCCTCTAGCCCCAGGCGATCCGACCGATGTCCAAGGTGCCAGTTCTCCCGGTCACCGACCTACCTCGGTCGGTGCTGGGTCTTTGGCAAGCCGCTCCGTTGGTCGAGCGGGTCGCCGCGCCGGCCACGCGGGTGGAGAGCGGGCGGCTTCGCCAAGCCCAGCAGCGGAGGGCGCTTTGGCGTCAGGCAGCGCCGTTCGGCCTGGCTCCGCCGAACGGCGCTGCGGACGCTCCGACCGGTGGCGTGCTGTGGCAACGGCGACTGGCCGCGGCGGGGTTGAGCGAGACCCGCCTGCTGGACATCCTCGCCGGCGATTGTGGCCCGCAGCCGGAATGGGCAGCGGATCTCGCCTCGGCCTATAGGCGGGCCACGGGCGACGGCGCGGGCACGCGGCCGGCGTCGGCGGACCCGACGGGCGACGTCGACCTGCCGTTCCTCGGGTTGGTCGAGCCGCTGCTGCGGTGGCTGCACCAACGACTGACCGCGGCGACCGGGTCGGTGCGGGAGGATCACCTTCCCCCGGCCGCCGTGGTCGCCGAGCTGATGCTGCACCGGCTCGCGCCGCGGCTGCACGGGATGGTCCAGCGGACCTGTCTCCTGGAGTTGGCGGCCTGCCGCCGGGACGGGGTCCTGGCCGGGGACACGGCGGAGGAACGCTTCCTCTCCTTCCGTGGGCGGTTGGACGAGCCCGCCGAGCGGTGGCGCCTGCTGACGCGGTACCCGGTCCTGGCCCGGCAACTCGTCGTGACGGGCCGCGCCTGGGTGCGACAGTCCGGCGTGTTCGTCGAGCGGCTGGCGGCCGATCTGCCCGAGTTGCGGAGAACCTTCTCACCGCACACGGACCCCGGTCCCGTTGTCGACATCGTCGCCGAGCTGGGAGATCCGCACCGGGGCGCGCAGACCGTGTCGATGGTGCGGTTCGCCTCCGGGCTGCGGATCATGTACAAGCCACGGTCGGCGGCCGTCGACGTGCACTTCCAGGATCTGCTCAGGTGGGTGAACGACCGGACCCCAGGCCTCCAACTCCGGGTGCTGCGCTGCCTGGACCGGGGCGACTACGGCTGGATGGAGTACGTCGAGTCGGCCGAGCCGGCCGACCGGGCCGCCACGCAACGGTTGTACCGGCGGCAGGGCCGCCTGCTGGCGCTGCTGTACCTGGTGCACGCCGGGGACTTCCACGCCGACAACGTGATCGTCGCCGGTGAACAGCCCGTGCTCGTCGACCTGGAAACCCTGTTCCAGCCCGAGCTGCCCTCGCTGCGGCCGGCCGGCGAGTCGGAGGCGGAACGCCGGGCGGCGGAGCTGGCGTCGGGTTCGGTGATGCGTGCCGGCTTCCTGCCGGTCCGGCCGACCCCCTGGGGCGGGGACATCTCCGGTCTGCGCACCGCCGAGAGGGCTCGGGCGGAGCCGACGGTACGGGTGGCGACGATCGTCAGTCCCGCGACCGACCAGATGCGGATCCGCCTGGCGCAGCCCGAGGCGGATGCGGTCGGACCTCCGGCGCAGAGCCCGGTTCGGCCCGCCGACCAGGTGCGGTACGTCCTGGACGGCTTCCGCGAGGTCTACCGGTTGCTGATGGCACACCGCGAGGCGCTCACCGCGAGCAGTGGCCCGCTGGCGCCGTTCGCCGGGGACGAGGTCCGGGTCCTGGTCCGGGACACGGCGGCGTACGCCCTGCTGCTCAGCACGTCCTTCCATCCGAGTCTGCTCGTCGACGGGTTGGACCGGGATCAGCACTTCGACCGGCTGTGGAGTGACGCAGTCCGCCGTCCGGGCATCTCGGCGGTCACCGAGGCGGAACGGCGGGATCTCTGGTGCGGCGACATCCCGATCTTCACCACGACGGTGTCAGGTGGGCCGCTGCGCGACAGTCGCGGGCGGGCGGTGCCCGGGGTGACGGTGCGCTCGGGGTTGGAGGTGACCGGAGAGCTCGTCGACCGGCTGGGTGAGGAAGACCTGGCCCGGCAGAGCTGGCTGATCCACGGCAGCATCACGATGAACGGCGTTCGCCGTGAGGGGCGGTTCTCGTTCACGCGCCACGCCACGGGCCCGGCGGACCAGCCCGCCTCGGACACCCGGCTCGTCGACGCGTCGGCGGCGGTCGCGGACCGGCTGGCCGCCCTCGCGATCCGTGCGGACGGCGGGGCGACCTGGATCGGGCCGCACTTCGGGTCGCACCGTGCCTGCGCCGTCGGTGTGCTCGGCCCGAATCTGTACGACGGACTGCTGGGAATGGCACTCTTCCTCGCCCACCACGCCGAACTGGTCGGCGACGACAAGATCAGGAAGCTGGCACGGGACACGACCCGCACGGCCATCGCCCAGCTACGCCGAGGCCTTCCCGGCAGCCTGATCGGGTTCGCCGGTCGAGGCGGCGTGGTGTACGCCCTGAGTCATCTCGGCGTTCTCTGGACGGACCAGGCGTTGCTCGACGAGGCGACCAGGGTCGCCGAGGAGATCGGCGCCCTCGTCGCCGACGATGTGCAGTACGAGGTCATGGAGGGCGCGGCGGGGGCGCTGCTCGGTCTGCTCGCCCGGTATCGGGCGCGGCCGTCCGGGCGGGTGCTCGACCTGCTCAGAACCACCGCCGACCACCTGGTCTCGACCCAACGGGCGTACGGGTGCGGCGCCAGTTGGCTGCCCTCCCGGGCGGTGACCTCCGGCGTCGCCGCCCGCCCGCTGGCCGGCTTCGGCCACGGCACCGCCGGGATCAGCGCAGCCCTGTCGACGGCGGCGGACCTGCTGGGGGAGAACTCCTACCTGGATGCCGCCCGGCGTGGGTTCGACTACGAGCGAGGCCTCTTCGACGCCGACGGCGGTTACTGGCAGGACCTGCGCGACGTCAGCAATGCCGAAGACGAGATCCAGATCGACTTCGACGGAGGTCCGGGCGTCCGCTTCGAACGGCCGGTCGCCTGGTGCCATGGGTCCGCCGGCATCGGGATCGCCCGACTCCGCGCCGGAGCCCAGCTGGACGTGGCAGTCGACCTGGCCGCGGCGATCGAGGACACGGTGCGCGAAGGCTTCGGCAACGGTCACTCCCTCTGCCACGGGGACGCGGGCAGCCTGGACTTCCTCCAACTCGCCGCGGATCGGACCGCGGATCCGGTCCTGCTCCGGCGAGTGCGGTGCCAGGCCACGACGATGCTCGACACGATCGACGAACGGGGGTGGCGCAGCGGTCTGCACGACGACGTCGAGATACCCGGTCTGCTCACCGGCCTCGCCGGTATCGGCTACGGCATGCTGCGACTGCTCGCGCCGCACCGGGTGCCGTCCGTCCTGGCGCAGGAACCGGGGCCCCCGCGACGCTCGGCCCGGAGCCGCCTCACGTGAGACGCAGCGCCGGTCCCTGGCGATCCATTGTGCTCTCGACAAGCACTTTCAGCTCGGTGACCTTGTCGGTGTAGCCGAGCTGGGCGTAGAGGGCCTCGGCGTCGACGAAGGCCTGTCGAGCCGCACGCGCGTCGATGCCGAGGTACGCCTTGCCCAGGGTCGTCAGCGAAGCCGCCTGGAAGGAGTGCCATCCCCGGGTCCGCCAGATGGCGACGGAAGCCTCGAGATGCCGGATCGCGCGGACGGAACGGCCGTCCCGCAGCTCGATCTCACCGAGGATCGCGTACGCCTCGGCGAGATGGTGCCGCATGTGGTACTTGCGGCTGAGCAGCAGGGCGGTCTCGGCCGCCTCGCGCGCCGCGCTGTCGCCGCGTTCCAGGTGCAGGCGCGCCAGTGCGAGGACGGTGAGCACCTCCGGGTAGTGATCGCGGTGCGCGCGGGAGATGGCCAGCGACTCGTTGAGCATCCGCTCGCTGGTGTCGTGGTCACCGAGTTGCCGGTAGGCGATCCCGAGGTACTGCAAACCGGTGGCGACCCAGCGCATGTTGCCCAACGCACGCGCGTTCTCCAGTGCGGCGACACCGTGGCCGATGGCGAGGTCGACGTGCTGCTGCTCGTAGTAGGCCATGGCCAGCGCGAGGTTGCTCCGCGCCTGGCCGCCGAGGTGATCCGACCGTTCGGCCAGGGTCAGCGCGCGGGTCGCCACCGCCACCGCCTCCGCGTAGGCGCCGCCGGCGCTCAGTGCCCACGAGTACATGACGGCGGCGTCGGAGGCGCCGGCATCGTGCTTCAGGGCGGTGAACATCTCCAACAGGCGGCGGGCCTCGATGCTCGAACGTGCCATCACGTCACCGTCCCGGTCATCGGTGATCCAGGTGCTCACGTCGAGCAGACCGCGGAGCATGACCGCCTCACCCAACCGGTTGCCGGCGGCGCGGCAGACCGCCAACACCTCGGTGTTGAGGTTTGTCCACTCGGTATACCTGCCGCGCAGATCGAAGTACTTCTCCAAACTGCCCGCCAGGTCGAACGCCAGGTCGTCAAGGCCGAGCCGGCACGCATGGCGGACTCCCGCCTGGAGCGCGGCGCACTCGGCGTCGAACCAGTCCTCGGGCGAGACGCGCTCGGTGTAATCGTCGGCCCAGTCGAGCGTCGTGTGCGGTGCGGGGCCACCGATGGCCGCATAGCAGGGGCCGGGGATCCACCGGGCCATCCGTCGTGCCAGTGCCAGCCAGCCGCCCAGCCCTCGCTGCACCGCCTGTGCCCGTTCGCCCGGCTCCTCCTCCAACTCGGCGCACCTGGCGGCGAAGAGTCGCGTCAGGTCGTGGAATCGGTACCGGGTCTGCCCGCAGACGTCGAGTGTGTCCACGGCGAGGAGTTGGGCGTCGACGAGGGTTTCGATGTGCTCGATCGCCTGTTCCAGGGAACATCCGAGGACCGCGGCGGCCAGTGTCGCGGCAAAGTCCGGTACCTCGAAGAGGCCGAGCAGTCGGAACAGCCGGCGGGACTCCGGTGCCAGCGCCCGGTAGCTGGAGGTCAGGGAGGCCCGTACCGCCAGGTCTCCGGTCACCAGCCAGTCCAGGCGCCGCTGTTCGTCGCCGAGCAGTCCGACGAGATGCGCGAGTTGCAGGGTGGGCCGCGCGGCCAGGCGTGCCCCGGCGATCCGTACCGCGAGGGGTAGATACCCGCACAGCTCCACCAGGTCGGCCGCCGCCGTCTCCTGCCCCACCACCCGCTCGTCGTCGGCGAGCCGGGTCAGGAACTCGACCGCCTCGGTGGGCGGGAACACGTCGAGGTCGATCCGCCGGATGCCCTCGATCCCGGTCAACCGAGCCCGCCCGGTGATCAGCACGGCACACGGGGCCGCACCGGGCAGCAGGGACCGGACCTGTTCCTCGGAGACCGCGTTGTCCAGCACCACCAACATCCGGCGGTCGGCCGTCCGGGTCCGGTACGCCTCGGCGCGTTCCGCCGGGCTGGCCGGGATGGCGCGGTACGGCATGCCGAGCGCCCGCAGAAACCGACCCAACACCTCTGCCGGGTCCACCGGGCTGGCATCCGCGTTCGTCAGGTTGACCCAGAGTTGACCATCGGGGTACGACGCCCGGACCAGGTGCGCGACGTGCGTCGCGAGTGCGGTCTTACCCACCCCGCCCATTCCCGCGATGGTGGTCACCGGCAGCGCGGCAGGGGCGCAGCCGTCGGCGTGCTCGGCGGTCAGTCGGTCGACAAGCGTCCGCACCTCGACGGCGCGTCCGGTGAAATCGGCGATGTCCGGTGGAAGCATGGCCGGCGCCGGCCAGGCCGGTTCGCCGGGCAGCACGTCGGACCCCTCGTCCCGAACGGCACCGGGACCCGCCTGTGCGGTGTCGACCACGAGCGCGTTGCGCTCCCGTACCCATCGGGCGATCGACGCTTCGTCCAGGCCGCAGGCCCGGACGAACGACGCCACGAACTCCCGCCTCGGCAGGCTGGTCCGGCTCAGCACGGAAGCGATGGTGCCGAACGGGAGGATCTCCCCGGAGGCCGCCGCATTTGCCGCGAGTTGTCGGTAGGTGAGGCCTGACCAGAGGCGCAACTGTCGCAGCGCGCCGACGAACTCCATTGGTGTGGCCGCGCCTTCGGGTGCCGGTGGACTACCGTAAAGGTCGGACTCCATATGCTGATCTTCCCCGAATTATCGACTCAGCGCACCCGCTGCCACCGTGTGGCCGTGTCGCGACGCGCTTTCTGACCAAGCTTCGGAAAAATATTGAAATCGTCAACAAGGAGCCGCGAGGCTTGCTGAAATCTTGAGCCAGGAGAGCGCCGAGGTGGCCGCCGCCGACCGCTGCTCGTTGCTCGAACCCTTGGCGCACAGGCGATCCCGCCGTCGCCCACCCCTGCCACCCGGTCGATGACAGCGTGCCGTCGACGCGGTAACAGCAGGTCAGGTGAATCTCGCACACTCCCGAACATTCGCAAACACTTCCCAGCTTGCCGGGGTCGAGTCTGCCGTCATAACTTCGGCGTGGTGGGGGGTCTCACCGGTTTCGGCTCTGGTCTCCGGACGATATCGAACCCCGGGATCACGGTAATTGGCACGGCTCGGATGCCAATCGGCTTTTCGGTGTCGAGTGAGGGCTGATTGGACTGGACCCGGTGCCGCCGACCGGCGGGGCCATGCAACGGGGAGGAAGCAGTGCGTGACGACCGCACCCTTGATCTCAACTGGGCGCCGCGAGCCAACGGCTACGCGCCGCATGGACCAGCCCATGACGACCCTCCACTGCGGTACCGGATGCTCGGTCCGGTCGAGGTCCGCAGCTCCGGCGGCTGGATCCCACTGCCGCAGGCCAAGTGTCGGGCGGTGCTCGCCGTCCTGCTGGTGAACGCCAACCAGGTCGTCTCGACTGACACACTCCGCCAGCAGCTCTGGCCGCGCGCCGCGCCGCGCACCGCGGTGAAGTTGATCCAGCAGTACGTTCACCAGGTACGCCGGGTCCTGGGCGACCCGGACGGGCGCCAGTTGTGCACGCGCGCGCCGGGCTACCTGCTCACCGCCGACCGGGACGACCTGGACGGGGACCGATTCACCGACCTCGCGGCCCGCGGACAGCGCGCGCTTGCCGACGGCGATGCCGAGACCGCCGCCGATATCCTGCGCCGGGCGCTGGTGTTGTGGCGCGGGCCGGCGCTGGCCGACGTCCCCGACACCCCGGCCACCAGCGCGGAGGCCAGCCGGCTGGAGGGATGCCGGCTGTCCGCGATGGAGGCCTGGATAGAAGCCGAGTTGATCTGCGGGCAGCACGCCCGGCTCACCCCGGTGATCGAGACGCTTGTCGCCGTCCACCCCCTGCGTGAGCAGCTTCGCCTACACCTGATGCTGGCACTCTTCCGTTCCGGCCGGCGTGCCGACGCGCTCGAGGCCTTCCGGGATCTCGATCGCACCCTGGACGACGAACTCGGTCTTCGGCCGAGCACCGAGGCGCAGCAGTTGCATCAGGCGATCCTGCGCGACGAACACCTGTTGGACCGGCCGTCGTCACGTGCCGTCGCGGTCGGCTCGGAGTCGGCGTCGGCTGGCCTGGCCGCCTGGCACGGCTCACCGTAGCCAGCGGACGCGTTCTTCGACCCCGCGGACCGCCCTCCGCCGTGACCGGACCGGTCCGGGTGTTGCCCGCCTCATTGGCGCGCATCTATAGTTGCGCGGATCACAACAATCATGGCCGTGGTGATTGCGGCCGGATTGTCGAAGCGCTTCGACGATCCGTCGTCCAGGCCCGTCAGCCGGGTGTCGAGCCTGGCCACGCCGGTCGGGGCGTCCTTTGGGCGTCTGTCGTACGACATGAGGAGAAGCAAATGGGGAACAAGCGCCTTCGGCGCGGAATCGCCGTGCTCGCGCTCGTCCTGCTGGCCCTACCGGCCGTTCCCGGCACCGCCCTCGCCGAACCCACCTACCCGTTCCGCGACCCGCACCTACCGGTGCAGGCCCGGGTCGACGACCTGCTCGGCCGGCTCACCCTGGACGAGAAGATCTCCTGGCTGCACCAGTACCAGCCGGCCGTTCCCCGGCTGGGCATCGGCCTGTTCAAGACCGGCACCGAAGCCCTGCACGGGGTGGCCTGGTCGACCGACATCGACAACAACGGCGCCGTCGTCAAGGCCCGCGGCACGACATTCCCCCAGCCGGTGGGCATGGCGAGCACCTGGAACACCGACCTGATCAACCGGGTCGGCTCGGCCGTCGGCGACGAGGCGCGCGGCTATCACGCGCAGAACCCCCGGGTGTGGGGTCTCAACCTCTGGGCGCCGGTGGTCAACCTGCTGCGCGACCCCCGCTGGGGCCGCAACGAGGAGGGCTACTCCGAGGACCCGCTGCTCACCGCCGCGATGTCGACCGCGTACGGCTCGGGGATGACCGGCGGCGATCCCGACCACCTGAAGAGCGCACCGACCCTGAAGCACTACCTGGCCTACAACAACGAGATCCGGCGTGACGTGACCTCGTCGAACGTGCCGCCTCGGGTGCTCAACGAGTACGAGCGCGCGGCGTTCGAGCCGGCCATCGCGGCCGACGCGGCGACCGGCGTGATGGCCGCGTACAACCTGATCAACGGACGGCCCGCCACCGTGGATCCGGACCTGGCCACCGTGGTCCGCGGCTGGACGGACCAGCCGCTGATGAACGTCACCGACGCCTGGGCGCCGAACAACCTCGTCGCGTCCCAGGGCTACTACGCCACCCAGCCCGAGGCGAACGCCGCGATCGTCAAGGCCGGCCTCAACAGCTTCATCACCGACGACACGAACGCCCAACCGACGGTCACGGCCATCAAGCAGGCGCTCGCGACAGGTCTGCTGACCGAGGCGGACATCGACGCCCGGATCCGGGAGATCCTGAACGTGCGGTTCCGGCTGGGCGAGTTCGACCCGGGCGGGGGTCGCCACGGCGGCATCACCCCGGACGTCATCAACAGCCCGGAACACCAGCGGCTGGCCCGGCAGGCCGCCGGCGAGGCGATGGTGCTGCTGAAGAACTCCCGGCAGGCTCTTCCGCTGGACCCGGCCCGCACCCGCAAGGTGGCCGTGCTCGGTCCGCTGGCCGACACCCTCTACTCCGACTGGTACGGCGGTGACCTGCCGTACCAGGTGACCGCGCTCGACGGCATCCGCGAGCGGCTGGGCAACTCCGCGAGCGTCGACGGGCTCGACGGGGCGGACCGGATCGCCCTGAAGGACGCGGCGACCGGCCGGTACGTCACGGCCACCGGCACCACCGACGCCGACCCGGTCGCCGCCACCGGCGCCACGGCGACGCCCGCCGCCCAGTTCGACGTGGTGGACTGGGGCCAGGACGTGGTGACGCTGCGCAACGCCGCCAACGGCCGTTACCTCGGCTACAACTGGGGGCCGTTCATCACCCGCGACGAGCAGCCGAACGGCTGGTACGTCCAGCAGCAGTTCAAGCTGGAGCCGCAGGACGACGGCACGGTGGTGCTGCGCTACGCCGGCTACGAGACCAAGGAGAGCTGGTTCGCCGCCGAGAAGTACGTCACGGTCGGCGACGACGGCGCGCTCAAGCTCGGCGCGTCCACCCCGGCCGCGGCGACGCACTTCAGCCGCGAGGTGATCAGCAGCGGAATCGACCGGGCGGTGGCGGCGGCCAAGGCGGCCGACACCGCCGTGCTGGTGGTGGGCAGCAACCCGTTCATCAACGGACGCGAGGCGCACGACCGCTCCTCCACGGCTCTGAGCGCCGGCCAGGAGGCACTCGTCAAGGCCGTCGTCCGGGCCAACCCGCGTACCGTCCTGGTGCTCCAGACCAGCTACCCGGTCACCATGACCTGGGAGCAGGAGCACGTCCCGGCGATCGTGTGGACCACCCACGCGGGCGCCGAGACCGGGCACGCCGTGGCCGACGTCCTGTTCGGCGACCGCAACCCGTCCGGCCGGCTCACCCAGACCTGGTACCGCTCGGACGGGCAACTACCACCGGACCTGCTGGAGTACGACATCATCTCGTCCGGGCAGACCTACCTGTACAGCAACGCGAAGCCGCTCTACCCGTTCGGCCACGGGTTGTCGTACTCGCGGTTCCACTACGGCCCGGCGCGCACCGGCGACCGGTCGGTCGCGGCCGACGGCACCATCACGGTGAGCGTCGACGTGACGAACACCGGCAGCCGGGCCGGGTCCGAGGTGGTCCAGCTCTACACCCACCAGCGCACCTCGCGGGTCAAGACCCCGATCCGTGCGCTCAAGGCGTTCCAGCGGGTGAACCTCCCACCCGGGCAGACCCGGACCGTGACGTTGCGCCTGCCCGCCGCCGACCTGGCGCACTGGGACGTGACCCGGAGCCGGTGGGTGGTCGAGTCGTCCACCTACGAGCTGATGGTGGGGGCGTCCGCCGAGGACATCCGGGCCCGCTCCGCGATTCGGGTACGCGGTGAGACGGTCCCGGCCCGGGACCTGTCCCGGACCACCCGGGCGGAGAACTTCGACAGGTACGCCGGGGTCCGGCTCGTCGACGAGACGAAGGCCAAGGGTACGGCCGTCGGCGCGACCGCGGCGGGCCAGTGGATCTCGTTCGCCGGCTCGGCGCTGCGTCCGGGCGCCGACACCTTCACCGCGACCGTCGCCAAGGCCGGCGCGGACGCCGGCACGATCCAGGTTCGCCTGGGCTCGCCCACCGGTCGGCTGCTCGGCACGGCCACCGTGCCCAGCACCGGCGACGACTACCGGTACGTCAGCGTCACCGCCGAGTTGGCCCGCGCCGCCGGCACCCACGACGTGTACCTGGTGTTCGACTCCCCGCTGCGGCTGGCCGAGTTCTCCATCAGGTGACCGGAACCCGGGCCGGGACGACAGTCGTCCCGGCCCGGCCCGGCCCCCGCCGCCCCACCCGGCCCGGCCCGGCGAACGCCCGCGTCGATCATGGGGTTATAGACACTCGCCCCGGCGTGTCGCGCCGCTAACCTCATGATCAACCAGGGCTCGGCCGTTGGCGCGTTCGGTGAGGCGGGGGGGCAGGGGGGCAGGGGGGCAGGGGGGCAGGGGGGCAGGGGGCCGACGCTGGCGAGTTGCAACTTCGCGCTCGGGTCGGGCGGTCAGACGTGGGGTCGCCGACGCGTCCGCCCGGGGCGGTGTTAACGTCTCTTCCCGTTGCCGGCGAGCGCCGCTAGCTCAACTGGCAGAGCAGCGGACTCTTAATCCGCGGGTTCGGGGTTCGAGTCCCTGGCGGCGCACCAACAAAAGAAGCGTGTCAACGCTGTTCCGGCAACTCGGCGTCGCTGTCCACCGGAGGCCCCTCGTCCTCCAGGAAGTCGAGCGAGTCGGTCGGGCGAACGGCGGCGGCGAGTCGCTCGGCGCACTCCGCGAGGAACGCGACCGCGTCCTCCACCACCTCGGACTCGAGGCGACCAGGGGCGAAGGGCACCGGCAGGGCGCAGCCGTTGCGGCGCTCGACGGTCTGACCAGGGAATGCCCGGCGGGCGACTTCCGCTGGGCCGTTCCACCACCGCAGCCAGAGCGGGCTGGTGCCGTGCTCGGCGAACAGTGGCAGTGACACGACCAGTCCGGTGTAGATGTTCGACAGGCGCATCGCGGGCCCGCCCCACATCGCCCCGGAGGCCTTCGAATTCCTCGTGGCGGTCGCGCGCGTGGCCACGCCATGTTTCTGCGCCACCGACCTGATCGTCATCGCGACGTCGTAGATCGCGACCCACTGCCGCGCGGCATGCTGATCGGTCACGTCGCCCACCGACCACGGGACGAAGCCGTGCCGGTCGACCTCCGCGATCAGGGCGCGGAACTGGCGGACGTCCTCGGCGAGGTTCTTTCCACCTGCCTGTTCGAGGACGTCGCACACGGCGACCCAATCGGTCAGGGCGACCACCTGACCGGACCGGGTGTCGGCGAACCGCCACCGACCAGCGACGGGGCGCGGGTCGGCCTCCGAGGTGTGGCAGACCTCGCGCCACAGCGACTCCACGCGTCGCTGCGGGCACACCCACACCAGAACACCCCGGCACGGGTTGGCGGTGCCGCGGGTCCTGTGCTGGTCCAGCAGGCGCTGAAGGTATCGGTCGTTCGCCTGCGCATCGGTCAGCCCAGCCCAGAATTTGCCCTCGACGTGGACGACTTCGCGATACTCATCCCGCCCGACGACATCCGGCCGACTGTCGCCGTCCGCAGCCTGGGTGAGGTAGCGCAGCGGCCGGGGCAACTCGGCGACACCCGATCCGATCGCCGCCGTGAGGGCAGCCGCCGCATTCGGGTCCGACAGCAGGTGCCCAAGAGCATCCGTCGCCACCGTCTCCCGCAGCGCTCCGAGCTGACCTGCGAGTCGGGCAAGCAACGCCATCGAGAACCTCCGTGTCACGCAGCCGCAACGCCTCTGGCGACTCTATGGCGTCGTATCAATCGGCCTCGAAGTGGGCGGGAACATGTCGATCCAGATGGCCGTTGCCGGCCAGGGGCGCAACTGTCGGGCGGCGGCGAGGTCGGCGACCTGTCCGGCGTTACCCTCGCGGAGGGTCAGGTGCCTGACCTCATCGAGTTGGCCTCTCGGTCTTGGCCCGAGCGTGCGCGCCGACTGTCTGCGAGGGAGCACCGTGGTCGCTGACGCCGTCCCGACCGGCAGCCCGGAGACGATCCTCGTCTGCGTCCGGGGTAACTCCGGCTCGGGTAAGAGCAGCATCGCTCGCGAGCTACGGCGTCGGCACGGCCGGGGCTGTGCGCTTGTCGAGCAGGACTACCTGCGCCGCATCGTGCTCCGGGAGCGGGACAGACCGGGCGGCGCGGCACCGGAGCTGATCGGGCAGACCGTCAGGTTCGCGCTCGACCATGGCTACCACGTGGTGCTGGACGGCATCATGCACGCCGATCGCTATCGGAGCATGCTGACGGGCCTGCGGGACGGTCACCGGGGGCGGTCGCTGTTCTGCTACCTCGACGTTTCCCTGCCGGAGACGCTGCGGCGGCACCTCACGCGTCCGCAGGTGAGTGAGTTCAGTGCCGAGCAGATGAGCGGTTGGTACGCCGGGCACGACGTTCTGGGCTGGTCCGACGAGCTGGTCCTGCCGGAGAGCACCGGGCTGGAGGAGGCCGTTCAGGCCATCGCCGCGGCCGCGGGACTGCCCCAGACCGGCCGTGAAGACGACATCCTCCCGGTCGTTCCGTAGACCCGAGCCTGTCCGATCACACCTTGAGGACGTCCACGTCGTACAGCGCTATCGACGCGTCGCGGGAGGCCAAGGTCAGATTTTCGGTGATTGCTTGGGCCACCAGCATGCGGTCGAAGGGATCGCGGTGATGTGATGGCAGACGACCGGCGGCGATGGCGTGGGTGTAGGTCACCGGGAGTTCCCGGAAGCCCATGTCTCTTACCCGCGCCGCAAGGTCAGGGGGTCCGCCGAGTTTCCCCGCGCTCTGTTTGATGGTGATCTCCCACAGGGTGACCGGGGAGAGGAAAATGTCCGGCTCGTGTCGCAGTCGGTCGAGGAATTCGGTGCCGAGGGTCGGGTCGCCGGTGATGGCCCAGAGCGCGACGTGGGTGTCCAGCAGCAGGGTCATGCGCCGATGCCGAAGTCGGTGGCGATCTCGGCGTTGGTCCGTGGTGAATCCCAGTCGCCGGACAGGTCCAGTTGGCCGGCGAGGGAGCCTACTGCGGTGCGATTGGCCCGCCGGACCAGCGGTACGACCTTCGCCACCGGGGTGCCCGCCCGGTCGATGATGATCTCCTCGCCGTGTTCCACCCGTTCGATGATGCGAGACAGATGGGTCTTGGCGTCATGCATGTTGTAGTGCACGGCCTCAGTCGACATGGCGTGACCCCCTTGCTTAGCTAAGCAATTAGTCTAGCCGGCTTGGCCGCATACGCCAGCGGCTTGGCTGTTCGGGTTCGGACAACGCTCGGTCGGCATTCGGGACGACAACCGCTCACGCTTGACACCAACCGTCAAGCGCTTGACGATGGGTGTCAAGCGAAGGGGGGGTTGGTGTGCCACCGGAGGACGAGGAACTTGTCGCACAGCTCGTCAGATTGATCGACGTTCGGCTGCTCGATCCGCTCGAGATCCTGGTCGACGGTCACCCGGCAGTCGACTCGCTGCGTGTTGTCGTACGTGAGCGGGCGCGCTCCTGGGCCGCCACGCTGGTCGGTGGCGACGAGCAGGCCGCGTACGGCGTGATCGTCCGGGCCATCTCGACGCTCTGTCCCGGCGACGGCCCGTTCAACCCGCCCCTCGACTGGTGGCGCACGCCGCTGGGCCAGATCGTCGCGCGACGGGTGGGCCACCCCACCGCCGAATCGGTGTCGTACGCGGTGGCCGGCGCCATGCTCGGCATCACCCGCCAGGGAGTTCACGACCTGGCCTCCCGTGGCAAGCTCGCCCGCCATCCCGAGGGTGGCGTGCGGTCCGCCGCCGTCCGCGACCGACTGCTCCGGGAAGGAACCCGACGTGCCTGATCCCCTCGTCAGCTCCGGCCGCGTGCCGATCGCGTACCGCGACTTCGGTGGATCGGCCCCCTCGCTGTTGCTGCTGCACGGTGCGGGCGGCAACCTCGCCCAGTTGACGACGCTGGCCGAGGAGTTGCGGCAGGCGTACCGGGTGGTCGCCGTCGACCTGCGCGGCCACGGGCGGTCCGGCGACGGCCCGTGGCGGTGGGACGAGGTGTTGGACGACCTGGCCGTCGTCGCCGACGCCCTCGGTCTCGACCGCCCCGCGGTGGTCGGGGTCTCCCTCGGTGGGATGCTGGCCGCGCTCTGGGCGCAGCGTCACCCGGAGTGTCCCGGCGCGGTCAGCCTGGACGGAAACCCTCCGCCGAGCCGCCCGGAGCAGCTCGCCGGGATGGACCCGGGGCAGGCGGCGACGGCGCTCGCCGAGCTGCGGGCCGTCTTCGACGGGATGGCCGCGGGGATGGCCGAGCCGCTCACCGCCGAACGGCTGGCCGCGGCGCTGGCCGGGCAGCGGGCGACGGCCCGGCGGTACGGTGCCGATCCGGCGGACTGGGTGGCGGCCTTCGAACGGAACCTCGTGCCGTGCGACGACGGCCGTAACCTGCTGCGCCCCGATCCGGAGCTGACCGTGCGGTTGCGGGAGGCGATGGGGTCTCTCGACCTGGTCCCCGCCTATCGGGACGCCCGATGCCCTCTGCTGCTCGTCCTCGCCACCGAGGACCTGCCCGAGCAGGCACCGTTTTCCGAGGTGTACGCGGCCTACCGCCGGGCCGTCAGGGAGCGACTCGACGCCGTGGACAACCCGCGCCTGCGGGTGCTGGAGCTGGCCGGCGCCAGCCACGCGATGGTCGCCGAACGCCCAGCGGAGTTGGCCGCCATCGTCAGCGACTTCCTCACCGAGGCAGCTCACGGCTGAGCCGGTCGCGGACGCGACGGGCTCGCGTCCGACAGCGCTTTCGGTTAACGCGGCGGCGAGACGTACAACCCGGTGTTGCATCCCGTCTCGCCCGGCTGCAGCCACTCCCGGTCGTACCCCGGTGCGGTGATGGCTCCGTCGGGTTTGCGGACCAGGAGGAGGCAGTCTCGCTCGGCGGGCACGGCCAACACGGCGACCAGGGCGTTCTGGTGGGTGGCCGTGTCGACGGTGACGTGCTTCTCCGGAAAGGCGGCCCGCACCGTGGCCGCGAGGGTGTCGGGCGTGGCGGTCCGCAGTGCCGCGGTGAGCCGGGCGACCGCGTCCACGGGCATTGCCGGGTACGGCTTCGCCCTGGGCACCGGGGGGGTCGCCACCGGCGGGCAGCCGATCTCCTCGGATCTCGTGTTGCGATAGAGCTTCAGCCGGTAGCGGTAGCACCGGGTGGCCTCACCGGCGGAGTGGCCGGGGGCGCCGAAGTTTCCGTAGCTCTCCGGCACCGCCACCGTGAACCGGACGTCGATGGTGGCCTGCTCGTCGGCGAAGACGCGCCCCGACCAGGCCAGCGGTTCACGGTGGGTTCCCGACGTGCCGTCGGTGGCCGGTTCGAGGATCTCGGTCGCGGCGATGTACTCGGCGTCCCGCACCCGATCGCGACCACCGAGCTGCTCTTTGAGGTGCTCCGCCTCGGCCGCGGCCTGATCCCGGGCCATCGAGTCGCCGTCGCCGTACTCCGCGCACCCGGCCGTCAGCAGGCAGAGCGCCAGCACCGCGCAGGCCAGCGACGGAGAGCCGGAGCGACGACGGGTGCCGGCAGGCGGTCGCGGCGTTGACCGCCGCCATCCGCCCGTCCGCGTCCGGGGCGCCACCGGGCCCTGGTGTACGTCGTCCGAGGTGGTCCGATGCGGATCAGCCATGGCGTCGAGCCTGCCCGGCGGCGGCAGCGACCGGATGAGTGCCCGTACTCAGCCTGCTGGGCGGGTCGGTCCCGCCGCGCGGATTCATCGGACGATGCCACTGGGGCGTGCGACGGGAGTCGGGCGTTCTGCCCGGTACGAGCGTCTTTGCGCATTGACCACTCTTAATTGGCTGTTGCAGTCGTCACACGTTCGACATACAGTCCCTGGGAGAGCTTCGTAGCGATTGGAAAATGAGTGCGGTCGGGCAACAGCAGCCCTCCGCCAGTCCTTTGTGGCGTCGCTGTTCCGTGCTCGTCGCTCGATACCCGCATTCGGCATCCCGTCGACGGCAAGTGGAAGGAACAGCACGTGAAATCAGCCATATCCACCGCTCGAACGTCATTTTTGGCGCTCGCGGTCTTCGTGTCCGCCGCAGTGCCGGTCGTGCTGACAAATCAGCAGCCGGCCGCGGCGGCGGTCCAGGCGACCTACTATGTCGCCCCGGACGGCAACGACTCCAACGCGGGGACGATCGAATCCCCATTCAAGACCCTGCAACACGCGCGGGATGTCGTCCGCACGGTGAATACGAACATGACCGGCGACATCGACGTGTTGCTGCGCGGTGGGAGTTATCCGATCAGCAGCACCGTCGAATTCGGCACCAGCGATTCGGGCACCAACGGATTCCGGATCAGCTACGGCGCCTACCCCGGTGAGAAGCCGGTCCTCGACGGTGGTGTCCAGGTGACCGGGTGGACCCAGCACAGCGGCAATATCTGGAAGGCGCCGCTGGACCGCGCCAACAAGCTGCGTGCGCTGTATGTCAACGACAAGCGTGCCTTCATGGCGTCGAAGACCATCAGCTCGGGGGGCTGTTACGGGACGTACAACATCACGGCCAACCAGGCCGCGTGGGCCTGGGAGTCGGGATCGCAGTGCGACGGCGCCAAATACAACCTGAATGATTTCCCCGCCGTCGCCCGCAACCAGGACGACATCGAGATCGAGACGGGCACGACCTGGACCACGGCCATCGTGGGCGTCCGCCAGGTGACCACGAGTTCCGACGGCGCGAACCGGGTCGCCCTGTTCCAGCAGCCGGGTGCGGCGATCGCCCAGGGCTCGTTCAACGGCAACGCCCAGGTGGGTGGCACCCACAAGCTCATGAACGCCTACGAGTTCCTGGACGCACCGGGCGAGTTCTTCTTCGACAAGGGCACCAAGACGGTCTACTACTACAAGGCCAGTGCCGAGAACATGTCGACCGCGTCGGTCTACGCGCCCAACAACCTCACCACCGTGCTGCGGGTCGCCGGCACCTCGACCAGCAGCCACGCGCGCAACATCACGTTCTCCGGGCTGACGGTGCAGCACTCCGACTGGAACCTGTTCAACGTCGCCGGCTCGTCCTTCAAGCAGGCGCAGCAGGGCAACCTCGGTGCCCAGGTGTACGCGAAGGGCAACTTCCACGTCTACTACTACCGCAACGTGGACGTCACTCCCGGCATTCTCCAGGTGCAGAACGCCGACGGGATCCTCCTGCAACGCAACCGGATCCAGCACACCGGTGCCGACGGGATCAGCATGGTCAACGACGTGCAGGGCTCGCAGTTGATCGGCAACTCCACCAACGACATCGCGGGCTCCGCGATCCTGGTGGGCCATCCCCAGCACGTCTACATCGGTGACGGCACGTCGACGAACCGCGAGAAGTACTCCGCGCAGGTCGAGGGGCTGCCGAAGAACATCGACATCAAGAACAACTATCTGTACGACAGTGCCGTCCTGTTCAACGGGCACAGCGCCATCTCGGCCTACTTCGCGGACACCCTCACCATCCAGCACAACCGGATCGAGAAGACTCCGTGGTCGGGCATCACCCTCGGCTGGGGCTGGTGGAACTTCGACGGGTCATCGGGCTCGATCGTGCCCAACCGACCCACCACGACGGCCCGAAACAACAACATCAGCTACAACCACATCATCGACACGGTGCAGCGCCTCAGTGACACGGCCCCCATCTA
The DNA here is from genome assembly GCF_043197345.1 of Micromonospora sp. NPDC049175. Classification (NCBI taxonomy): domain Bacteria; kingdom Bacillati; phylum Actinomycetota; class Actinomycetes; order Micromonosporales; family Micromonosporaceae; genus Micromonospora; species Micromonospora sp. NPDC049175. The sequence continues at coordinate 46,657 of NZ_JBICSY010000008.1, forward strand.
CACGCTCGGCAGTCAGCCGGGGACGATGATCACCAACAACTATCTCCAGGGCGTGCCGTCGGGACACAAGTACGGGCTGCACCCGGACGAGGGATCGGCGTTCATCACGTTCCGCGACAACGTCCTGAGCATCGACAAGAACGTCACATGGATGATCAACTCGGACGACTTCGGCCGGAAACACGATCTGAGCATCACGCAGATCTACGGCCCGATCAACAAGGTCTCGAACAAGAACCTGCCGAACAGCACCGTCGCCGACATCCTCGTCTCCTCCGACTATGTCTGGCCGGCTGCGGCGTACAGCATCGCCGCGAACTCCGGCCTTGAGGACGCGTACCGGGACATCGTCCCGGCGAGCACCTTCTCCGCGCCGAACTACGTGCTGCCGGCCAGCACGTTCGTCGCAGGCGCCACGGCGTCGATCCCGATCCGGAGCACCGGCGACGCCACCAGGTCGGTCTGGCTGGCACCGTCCGGCACGACCACCTTCACCGCCGGGGCGACGATGACCAGGGCGGCCGGCAACGCCACGTCCATCGCCGTGCCGACGACCCAGGGCGAGTACCGGCTCTACGTCGTCGACGCACAGGGCAACCGGTCGGCGGAGTCGACGTTCCTCGTCCGGCAACAGCAGGGTGGCGGCGGCACGGGGGCCGGGCAGCTCGTGGGTGGCCAGTCCGGCCGCTGTGTCGAGGTGCCCAACTCCTCGACCACGAACGGCACCCAGACACAACTCTGGGACTGCTCCACCGGCGCCAACCAGCGCTGGACCCAGACCGCCAGCAAGCAGCTGACCGTGTACGGCAACAAGTGCCTGGACGCGTCCGGGGCCGGCACGGCCAACGGCACCGCGGTCATCATCTGGGACTGCCACGGCGGCACGAACCAGCAGTGGAACGTCAACAGCAACGGCACCATCACGAACGCCCAGTCCGGGCTCTGCCTCGATGCCAACGGCGCCGCCACCGCCAATGGCACCAAGGTGATCCTCTGGTCGTGCAACGGCGGCGCGAACCAGCGGTGGACGCTGCGTAGCTGACCGACCAGACCCCGGGGCCAGGCCGACACGGGCCTGGCCCCGGGCTATTTCTGGCCCCGCGCGGGATGGTCCGCAGGACTTTTGTCACTGCCGACCGCGTATCGGCGGCTCTACTCGCATCCGCCCCGCGTTTCTAGCGTGGACGGCATGGAAGCCCTCGCGGTACGTCTGTCCGGAATCACCCGGCGCTTCGGTGCCGTCCGCGCCGTCGACGACCTCGACCTCACGATCGAGGCAGGTACCGTCGTCGCCCTGCTCGGCCCCAACGGCGCCGGCAAGACCACCACCATCTCGATCATGCTGGGTCTGGCCCCGCCCGACACGGGCACCGTGACCCTGTTCGGCGAGCCGGCCGCCGACGCCGTCCGCGCCGGGCGGGTCGCCGCGATGCTGCAGGACGCCGGATTTGTGCCCGGTGCCACCGTCCGCGACGTGGTCGAACTGGCTCGCGCCCTGTACCCGCACCCGCTCGACACCGACCGGATCCTCGCGACAGCCGGCATGGCCGACCTCGCGAACCGGCGCGTCGACCGGCTCTCCGCCGGTGAGACGCAACGCGCCCGGGTCACGTTCGCGCTCGCCGGTAACCCCGACCTGCTCGTGCTGGACGAGCCCACCACGGCCATGGACGTCGCCGCCCGACAGCAGTTCTGGACCGCCATCCGCGCCTACGCGGCCGACGGCCACACGGTGCTGTTCAGCACCCACCAGTTGCACGAGGCGGACGACGTCGCCGACCGCATCGTGGTGCTCGCCGCCGGCCGCATCGTCGCCGACGGCACGCCCGCACAGATCCGGGCGCTGGCCGGCGTCGACACGTCGGCCAGGTTGGATGCCGCGTTCCTCGCCCTGACCGCCGACCGCCCGGCCACTGCTGGGCCGGCGACCACGACCACCGAGACGGAGCACTGATGCGCGCCTACCTGCGATTCGAACTACGCCGTCTGGTCCGCGACCCCCGGCTGATGTTCTTCTCCGTCATCGGACCCGTCGCCACGTACCTGATCTTCTCGGGTTGGTCCGCCGGCGACCGCCTCGAAGGCCTCGCCGCGCCGGTCGCCATCATGATCGGCCTGGCCGGGTACGGCGCCGTGGCCGGCGTGCTCATGGTCGGATCGGCGGTCTCCCAGGAGCGCGCCGCCGGCTGGTTGCACCAGTTGCGCGTCACCCCGTTGCCACCCGCGCAGGTCGTCGCCGTGAAAGCTCTGCTCGGCTCGACGACGGCCATCCCACCGGTGATCGCGGTAGGCATCGCCGCGGCGATCCAGCACCACGTCGAGCTCAGCCCCAGCCGGTGGATCGCGCTGCTGCTACTGATGTGGATCGGCACCGTGCCGTTCGCCCTGCTCGGGCTCGCCATCGGCTACGGCCTGTCCCCGCAGGCCGCCGTCCCGGTCAACTTCCTGATCTTCCTGGCCCTGTCGGTGCTCGGCGGCCTGCTCGCGCCCGCCACCTACTTCCCCGACGCCCTGCGACACCTGGCACACGCGCTGCCGACCTACCGGTACGCCGAACTCGGCTGGCGCTCCGCCGCAGGACACCTGCCCACCCCGGCCGGGCTGGCCGTCCTCGCGGCATGGACCCTGCTGTTCGCCGCGGTCGCGGCCTGGGCCTACCGGCGCTCCACCGCGCGCCGCTGACAGTCGAATACAGTGGCGATCGTGCCCGGTTCGCTCCCTGAGCCCGTCCACCGCAGCAGGCGACGCCGCGGATTCGTGCTCCTGGCCGCCCACGCCGCATGGCTGTGGCTCCTACTGCCGGCCGCCGTTGCGATCGCGGACGGCCGGGTGCACCCGGCGCTGCCCGCCGCCGCCGGGCTCACCGTCTTCGTGCTGCTCTACCTCACGCTCGTGGCCGTACCCGTCGCGAAGCTGCCCGTCCCGCCGGCGCCGCACCACGCCGGGCTGGCCCTGCTCGCCCTGCTCGGCATCGGCCTCGCCGCCGGCTACGCCGCGGACTCCGACGGCTGGCTGACCCTGCTGCTGTACGTGTGCGCCGCCGGCTCGGTAGGCATCACCCGACCGACCCAGGCGTTCGCCTGGGCCGCAGGCAACGTCGCCGCCGTCCTGCTGATCGGTGCCGCCCATCGGTTACCCGCCGGCGACGTCATCTCCACCGCGCTGATCACGGCTCTTGCCGGCGCCTCGGCCATCGCGTTCGTGCACGTCGTCAGGCTGGTCGAGGAACTTCGCGAAACCCAGCGTCAACTCGCCAGGACAGTCGTGGAAGGCGAACGGCTCCGCTTCGCCCAGGACCTGCACGACCTGCTCGGCCACACCCTGTCGTTGATCGTGGTGAAAGCCGAGGTCGTACGCCGGCTCACTCCGACCGACCCGCGGCGGGCCGCCGCTGAGGCCGCCGACATCGAACGCATCGGCCGCACCGCCCTCGCCGAGGTCCGCGAAGCCGTCACCGGCTACCGCGGTCACAACTTCAGCCGTGAGCTGACAAACGCCCGCACCGTCCTGGCCGACGTCGGCATCGACGTCGCGGTGACCGAGAGCGGACACCCGCTCGGCGTCGAAGCCGACAACGCATTCCGCTGGGTGCTCCGCGAAGCGGTGACAAACGTCCTGCGTCACAGCCACGCTACCCGCTGCGACATTACGGTCAGCACGGACGTGAGCGGATCGGCATTGACCATCAGCGACAACGGCGTGGGTGGCGACCCGAGCCCCGGCACCGGCCTGCGCGGTCTCACCGAACGACTCGAACGGACCGGCGGCACCCTGCACATCGGCGCCGCACCCGACGGCGGCCTGCAACTCACCGCCCGCATCCCCGCCACCCGGCTGGAAGCGGTGCACGGATGATCCGGCTGCTGCTCGCCGAGGACCAGGGCATGATGCGAAGCGCCCTCGCTCTGCTGCTGAACCTCGAACCCGACATCGATGTGGTTGCCGAAACCGGCACCACCGCCGAAGCCCTCGACGCCGCCCTGCGCCTTCACCCCGACATCGCACTGCTCGACATCGAGATGCCCGACGGCAGCGGCCTCGACACTGCGGCAACGCTGCGTGACAAGCTGCCCGGCTGCCGCGTGCTGATCCTCACCACCTTCGGCCGGCCCGGCTACCTGCGTCGGGCCATGGAAGCCGGGGCCAACGGTTTCCTGGTCAAGGACGGCCCGGTCGAGCAGTTGGCCGCAGCGATCCGCCGCGTGCTTGCCGGCGAGAAGGTCATCGACCCGGCGCTGGCGGCGGCGGCCCTGTCCGTCGGCCCCAACCCGCTCAGCGACCGCGAACGCGACGTCCTGCACTCCGCTGTGGAAGGCGCCACGGTCGCGGACATCGCCGCCCGCCTGCACCTGTCCGAAAACACGGTCCGCAACTATCTCTCCGCCGCGATCGGCAAGACGAACACCCGCAACCGCATCGAGGCAGCGCACCGCGCCAGATCAAACGGCTGGATCTGAGAGGACGTCTGCTCCGGCGTCACGCACACCACGGGTACGTCACTTCTGGTAGCCGTAGTTGTCGCAGGTCCGGCGGCCGAGGACGCAGTTCTTGGTGCGCTTGTTCATGGTGGCGACGTCCCACATCACGAACGCGTCGCCGTGCATCGACGAGGCGCTCTTGCCCTCCTTGTCGGAGGAGAGGTAGTAGCCCGCCGGGGTGCCCTTCGCCGGGTACTGGATGTCGAAGGTGATCGCCGGAATCCGGACCGGATGGCTGGGCGGGCAGGCGTCGCCGCTGCCGTACGCCACATGGTCCTTGTGGTTGGGGCTGTCCAGGTGCTTGCCGTCCCAGCAGTCGGGGAACTGCATCATGAAGTGCAGCGTCGCGTCCCCTCCGCAGATGGGCCAGTTGCCGTTGGTGCTGCGGGCCACGCCGTCGAGATCCCCCGGGCCGTAGAAGGCGCAGTAGAACTGCCCGGTCGCGCCGCGCGGTGTCGGCTTCTTCTTCTTGGCGTCGCCGGAGATCATGCGGAGGCCGTTGGGCAGCGGCATCTGGCCTGTCGAGTTCTTGGCGAGCGATCGGTAGTAGACCCGGAAGCCCGTGGTCTCGACCGGCTTGCCCGTCGCGTTGTCGTAGAGCGTGGGCACCCAGTAGGCGGAGTGGTCCTGCGCCGGCTTGCAGGAGGTGGCCGTGAACGTCGTCAGGTCACCGGCGACGGTGTTCGCGTCGACTGCCTTGTTGCCGACGAAGGAGTGCATGTGTGAGGCGCCCGGTAGGCCGGGAGCGACGATCGGGTCATCCGGCAACCGGTGGCTGTACTGGCAGTCCGCACGAAACTCCGGCAGGTTGCCCACACCGGCCGGGACCGGGTCGATCGTCAACGCCTGGTATGCGTCGGCCTGCGCCGTCCAGGCCGCGCGGTCGACGGGAATCCAACCGGTAGTGGGGATCTTCGGCGCGACGGCGGTGGACGGGGTCGCGGCGATCGACGGGGTCGTGGAGGCCAACGGCGTCGCGACGGCCGACGCTGCCGCAGGGGACTCGGTGGGTCGGGCCGACGGAGACGGGTAATCCACGGCGTTGGCCGCGTTCGACGGCTCGGGCGGCACCCCGCCGTTGCCCAGGTACACGCCCCCGGCGGCGACGACGAGCAGCACCGCCGCTCCGGCGGCCACGCCGAGTTTGGTGCGGGCCGGCCACCCCGGCAGGCGATGACGTGACGGCGGCGGGCTCTCGTACGACACCTGTCACTCCCAACGAGCCGACATGAGGCTGACCCGAACGGCCACGGCCGCCGAATGGTAGGTGCCCGCCGCCCGTACTCGACAGTTCCTTAAACCTTCCTTAAAGTACGGTTGCCTCGGTGTCCACACAGGTCGGTGCGTCGCCCCTGGCCACGGCCGCAGCACAGCCGAAAGTCGTGGATTACCGTTCCCCGGGGTGATATGTATCGCTTTCCCAACCCGTCGAAGGCGAAGGTTGCCTCGGGCTACCGTGTCCCCGGTTCAAGTGATCAACGTGAGCGGTCGACACCCGACCGGACTCACGGGAACCGGGTTGCACACCCGAAGGAGGTTCCATGGCTCGCACCCGCATGGTTGGGGCGTTCGCCGCTGTCCTCGTCCTACCGGCTCTCACCGTCGTGGCCGTGACGTCACCGGCGTCGGCGGAAGCCGTCGCGCAAAAGGCCGCCCCGCCGAGTGACATGCGTGAGCTCACCCGGAAGGACTTCACGCTGGACGGGCGGCCGATCGAGACGCCCGCGCGGTACCAGCCGCGCACCGGCGCGCGGCGGCAGGCGCAGTCGGTCGAGACGCCGGCGGTCGGCACCGTCCGCCAGTGGCTCGGCCTCGACGACGTCCAGGGCTCGGTCTACCGCAAGGACTACACGCTGCGGGCCGTCGGTGAGCACATCGAGGTCTGGGTCGCCAACGACCTGGCGTTCCCGGCCGGTGACTGCCGGGCGCAGGTGCCGTCGTCGACGCAGATCACCGACGCGCAGGTGAAGCACCTGGTCGACGAGTTCGACACGAACATGTACCCGAAGGAGACGAACGCCTTCAGCACCCCACCGGACCGGGACGGCACCAACGCCCAGATCGGGCCGGACGCCAACGGCGACGGCGGGGTCTACACCGGTGCCGGCAACAAGACCGTCACGCTCGTGGACAACGTGCGGGACGACAACTACTACACGTTCCCGGCCGCGCCGACGTACATCGCCGGGTTCTTCTCCGCGCAGTTCAACGAGTTGCTCGACCGCAACGTGATGACCGTCGACGCGTTCGACTGGCTGCACCGCATGACGCCGAACCCGCCGGACGAGCCGACGAGCGACCTGTGCACCAGCCGGGGTGCCCGGCCGAACAGCTACGAGGGCACGTTCGCGCACGAGTGGCAGCACCTCGCGCACTACTACGCGGACCCGTTCGAGGGTAACTGGATCAACGAGGGTCTCTCCGACTTCGCCATGTCGTTGACCCGGTACAGCGACTCGAAGGCCACGGTCTTCGACCGCGGCGCCGACAGTCACCTCTACTGCTACCAGGGGTTCGGCACGGTCCAGACGCCGTACAACACCAACCCGCGCGACTGCGGCGGACCGGAGAACTCCCTCACCCTGTGGGACGAGAGCCCCAACCCGAACGCGGTCCTCGCCGACTACGGCAGCGCGTACTCGTTCATGCTCTTCCTGTACGACCGCTACGGCGCCGCCTTCATGTCCCGGCTGCACCGCGACGGTGCCCGGCAGGGCCTGGCGAGCCTGGACGCCGAGCTGGAGACGGTCGGGGTCCACGACGTCTACCAGGTCATCCACGACTTCCAGTCGATGACGCTGCTCGACAAGCTCGTCGGCGAGTCGAAGTTCGGCATCACCCTCGGCGTCGCCAAGAGCCGGGTCACCACGCCGAGCCTGCGCTCCACGGTCAACCTGGCCAGCACGACGGCCAACGGTACGCCGGGCGCTGCCCCGAACGGAGCCGACTACGTGCCGCTGGGCACGGCCAAGGGCAAGGTGCTCAGCGGTCGCGACCTGCGGTCGGTGAAGTTCCAGGGCGCGAAGACCCTGCCCGCGCTCCCGCTGTCGTGGACGACCACCACCCAGGACCCGGACCGGCCGGGCAACGCGGTGCTCTTCTCCGGCAACGCGAACAGCCTCGACTCGGCGGCGGTCACCTCGGTCGCCGTGCCGACCACCGACCCGACGCTGCGGTTTGAGGCCAAGTACGGGGCCGAGCTCGGCTACGACTACGGCTACGTCACCGTGTCGACGGACGGCGGCGCCACGTACACGGCGATCCCCGGTGACAAGACCGTCGACGGGCCGCGCGGTCCGGCTCTCAACGGCACGACGAGCGGCTTCGAGGCACGCTCGTACGACCTGTCGGCGTACGCCGGGAAGACCGTGCTGCTCGGCTTCGAGTACGTCAGCGATGGTGGCACCAACGAGGGTGGCCTGCTGCTCGACGACATCACCGTCGGCGGGAAGCTGCTCAGCGACGGCACCAGCCTGGCGCCGTTCGACTCGCCGACGGAGATCCGGCCGACCCCGGTCGGCAACTGGAACCTGCGGCTCGTCGGCATCGACGAGAAGCACTCGATCGCCTGGCAGTTCGAGTCCAACGGCCGCTCCGAGGTGACCATCGGCAAGCTTGAGCTGGCCGTGCTGGACGCCTTCCCGAAGGTCGTCGCCGTGGTGGCGTACGACGAGCCGACCGAGCAGGTGCGGCAGTACGCGCCGTACCAGCTCACCGTGAACGGTGTGGTGCAGCCCGGGGGCAGCAGCTCGCTGAGCTGATCCGCACCCCAGGTCGCGGGGCACCCGCCGTCGAGGTCGACGGTGGGTGCCCCGCCCGCTCTGGCGGGGTCGGAAAATGTCGGCCGGAGAGGTGCTGGCGGACAGCGTGCGGGTAATGCGGGGTGATGAAGTCGACCTGGAAGCCCCACGAGAAGCACGGCGGGCTGTCGAGCAAGGACAAGCGCGAACTGCCGGAGACCGTCTTCGCGTTCCCCCGTGAACGCAAGGAACCGATGACCGACGCGGGTCACGTCCGCAACGCCATCGCCCGGTTCGATCAGGTGCAGGGCGTCACCGACGAGGACCGGGACCTGGCCTTCCAGAACATCCTCGCCGCCGCCAAGCACTACGGCGTCGAGGTCGCCGAGACCAACTGGCGTCAGCTCGGCAAACTCCCGCACACGCCGAACCCCGCCCACTGAGGCAACCCACCAAGTGTGGCGCTACCACCGGATAGGTTCGGCTTCGGCGGGTAAGCGGCGCGAATGCCCGCGAAACAGGAGCCGGCAGATCATTCCGACCCGGTACCGGGCGGGGCATCCCGGACCGACCGGGTGGTGGCCGGCCTGCGCGCGCGGCTACGACACGCGGTAGGTGCCCGCGTCTGGCGGTTCCGCCTCTTTGGTCTGCTCGCCGTGCAGGCCGGCGTCGCGGCGTCGCTCGCCTGGTTCGTGGGAGCCCAGTTGCTGGACAATCCGGCCCCGGTCCTCGCGCCCACCACCGCGGTCGGCATCGTGGCCGCCTCGATGGGCACACGCCTGCGCCGCACCATCGAGCTGCTGGTCGGGGTGGTCCTCGGCCTCGCCGTCGGTGACGCGCTCATGCCGCTGTTCGGCATCGGAGCCTGGCAGACCGGCGTGGTGGTCGTGCTGGCAATCATCGTCGCCGTGCTGCTCAAGGGCGGTGGATCCCTGCTCACCCAGGCCGGCGGCACCGCGGTGCTCATCGCCACCCTGGAACCGCCCGTGCGTGAGCTGTCCGTCCCCCGCTTCGTCGACGCCGCGGTCGGTGGGCTCATCGGTCTGGCGGTCGGCCTGTTGTTGGTGCCCATCCACCCGCAGCGGACGGTGCAGCGGCTGGCCGAACCGGTCCTCGATCCGGCCATCGCCGCCCTGCACGACCTGGCCGCGGCGCTGCGTCGTCGAGACCTTGGCGGCACCGAGCAGAGTCTGAACGATTTGCGGGCTCTCGGATCACGGATGACCGCGCTTGACGAGGGGCTCGCGGCGGCCCAGGAGGTGGTGCGACTGGCGCCACTGCGGTGGCGCGAACGCAGGTCTCTGGCCCGCTACACCCAGGCCGTCCACCATCTTGAACGCAGCCTCTACGGCTGCCGGGCCGTCGCACGGAGACTTACCAAGGCGCTCCGGGACGACGAGCCGATACCGGCTGAGTTCGCGGCGGCCATCGACCTGCTGGCCACCAGCGTGCAGACGCTGAGACGCACCACCACCCCCGAGCGGGCGGACCCGCGGGAGGCGCGCCGGCAGATCCTGACCGCTGTCGAGCTGGTCGGAGAGGCGCAGTGCGAGGCCACGCCGGATCCCACCCGCCCGCACACCCACCGGTTGGGGTACTCGGGAATGATCGCCGCGGGTGAGTTCCGCACGGCCGCCCACGACCTGCTCATCGCCAGTGGGTTGGACACCGACGAGGCGGCAGCGCTGGTGCGGCGGACGGCGGACCGGGGCGGGTGGGATTGGCCGGAACACGGCGCTCGGGCGTGAGCCGTCCGGGTCAGGCCGGCTTCAGCGAGGCCAGGATCTCTTCGTAGTGCGGGTTCTTCATGACGCCCAGCACGTTGCCGAACGGGTCGACGACCGCCGCGGTGATGAACCCCTCGTCACCGTGCGGGGTGATCGGCTGGTACTCGGTGGCGCCCAGCGCCAGCAGTCGGTCGACGGTGGCGTCGAGGTCGTCGACGTACCAGTGCATGACCACGCCACCGGGCCCCGTCGCGGCCCCGGGCGGCGCGAACCTGCGGTCGATGATGCCCAACTCCGCCTGGTAGTCGCCGATCCGGAACTCGGTGTAGGCCGGGCGTCCGTCCGGCCCGGGGCGCGAGAAGTACGCCTCGACGCCGAGGAAGTCGGCGTACCAGGCGGTTGCCGCCTCCACGTCGTCGGCCCAGATGTTGAGTGTGGCAAATCCCCGTAGACTCATCAGAAATTCCTTCCGTCGATGTCTTCGAGATGACGCTATCGGCGATCGCGGAAGCTCTGCTTCCGCAATAGTCGGCGTGTTCGCAGAAGTCGCGTGTAGCCCTCCCCTTGGCCGGGTAGTCGCCGCCGTTGCCATCACGAGCGGCGGGGGTCAGCGTGGAAGCGAGGTATCCGGCGATCGAGGCGCACGGTCTGATCGGTGACCTGCAGACCGCCGCACTGATCAGCGCCGACGGCTCGGTCGACTGGTTCTGTGCGCCCCGCTTCGACTCACCGAGCGTCTTCGGCGCGCTGCTCGACCACGACCGGGGCGGCCATTTCCGGCTCACGCCCGACGGCGTCGACTACACGAGCAAACAGCTCTACCTGCCCGGTACGCCGATCCTGATCACCCGCTTCCACAGCGCCGACGGCGTGGGGGAGTTGTTGGACTTCATGCCCGTCACCGGCGAACGTGCCACCGACCGGCACCGGTTGATCCGGCTGGTGCGGATGGTCCGGGGGAGCATGCGGTTCCGCTTCGACTGCCGCCCACGGTTCAACTACGGGCGCGACTCGTACGAGATCGAGGTGCACCCCGAGGGTGACGTCTTCCGGAGCCCGACCCTCACCCTGACCCTCACCCCGTTCCGAGACTCGGAACGGAAATTCGACGCGCGGGGAATCCGACGCGACGCCGAGGGGGTGTCCGCGTCGTTCACCCTGCACGCGGGCGACATCGGCGGGGTCGTCCTGGAGACGGCCTGCCCGCACGCGCCCCGGGCGATGAGCACCGAGGAGGCGTGCGACCTGCTCGCCCAGACCCGCGACCACTGGCGGCGGTGGGTGGGCCGCTCCCGCTACAAGGGTCGCTGGCGGGAGGTGGTCGAGCGGTCGGCGATGACGCTCAAGCTGATGACGTACGCGCCGACGGGCGCACTTGTCGCCGCACCCACCGCCGGGCTGCCGGAGCAGATCGGCGGGCCGCGCAACTGGGACTACCGCTACACCTGGATCCGGGACGCGTCCTTCTCGGTGCACGCGTTGCTGCGCCTGGGCTTCACCGACGAGGCCCAGGGATATCTGTTCTGGCTCAACGATCGCATCCGCGAGGCCCGCGACGACAACCTGCCGCTGCAGGTCATGTACCGGATCGACGGTTCACCCGACCTCGCCGAAGAGGTGTTGGGTCACCTGGAGGGCTACCGGGGCTCCGCGCCGGTGCGGATCGGGAACGGCGCGGCCGGCCAACTGCAGCTCGACATCTACGGCGAGGCGCTCGTCTCGTTGGAACTGGCGGACCGGAGCGGGCTGATCGCGCCGTACCAGGGGTGGCGCAAGACGGCAGGGATGATGGACTGGCTCTGCGAGCACTGGAACCAACCCGAGGACGGCATCTGGGAGACCCGGTCCGGCCGGCAGGACTTCACCTACGGGCGGGTGCTGTCCTGGGTCGCGCTCGACCGTGCCATCCGCATCGCGCACCGCCGCGGGCGCCCCGGCGACACCGCCCGGTGGGCCGCCGAACGGGACGCCATCTACGAGCAGGTCATGGCCCGCGGGTTCGATCCGGGATGTGGCGCGTTCGTGCAGCACTACGGCTCGGACATCCTGGACGCCTCGCTCCTGGCGATGCCCGGCCTGAACTTCATCTCGCCGACCGACCCGATGTGGGAGTCGACGCTGCGGGCGATGGACGACAGCCTGGTCTCCGACAGCCTGGTCTACCGCTACGACCCGAAGGCCTCACCGGACGGCCTCGCCGGCACCGAGGGCACCTTCAACATGTGCACCTTCTGGTACGTACAGGCGCTGGCGTTGGCCGGTCGGGTCGACGACGCCCGGCTGACGTTCGAGAAGATGCTCACCTACGCCAGCCCGCTCGGCCTGTACTCGGAGGAGATCGCCCCGACCGGTGAGCAGATCGGCAACTTCCCGCAGGCGTTCAGCCATCTCTCGCTGATCAGCACGGCCACCCATCTCGACGACCTGCTCGACAGGGAGCAGTGCTGACCCGTTCGGTCAGAACAGCGTCAGCGGCTCCACGGGTGTCGGCTCGGGCAGCGGGTCCAGCTCGGGTACGCGGGCCCGTACCTCGTCGTGGAACCGGCGGGCGAGCACGGGCGCGTCGGCGTTGTCCGGGGTGTGCAGGAACATGGTCGGCGAGCGCCCCTCCCGCAGCCAGGCCACCGTGACGTCGATCCAGCGCTGCCACCCCTCGACCGTGCGGGTCGGGTCGTCCCGGCCGAGGTAGCGGACGATCGGCCGGTCGGTCAGCGCGAGCGACCGGAGCGGCACGCGCGGTTTCTTGGTCCAGGCGTCCCGCTCGGCGTCGCTGCTGGGTGGGCTCGCGAAGAAGGCCGTCGTGTCGAAGGGGATCCACTCGGCGGACGCGCCGGCGAGGGTCGTCTCCAGCAGCCGGGCCGCGTCGGCGTCGGTGAAGAACGCGGGATGGCGGACCTCCACGGCGTACCGGTGCGACGGCGGGAGTTGACCCAGGAAGCGGCGCAGGGTCGGGACGTCGGCGGGGGCGAAGGAGCCGGGCAGTTGGATCCAGAGGGCGTGTACGCGCGGGCCGAGCGGCTCGATCGCGTCCAGGAACGCGCGCAGCGGTTCGCCGACGACGGTGAGCCGGCGTTCGTGGGTGATGACCTTCGGGAGCTTGAGAACGAACCGGAAGTCGGGGTCCGTCTGCGCCGCCCACGACGCGACGGTGTCCCGGGCCGGGGTCGCGTAGAACGTCGTGTTGCCCTCCACGGCGTCACACCAGCCGGCGTAGTGCCGCAGGCGCTCGGCGGGTGGCAGTTGGTGTCCCGGCCACGACCTGTGGCTCCACATCGCGCACCCCACGTGCAGACGCATGCCCGCCCTCTCCGCCGGTGACCCGTGCTTCGACCGGAGCCCACCGTATCGGGGCGCCTCGCCTCCCATCCGCAGTGCATCGTCAACTTGAGGTTGACGGAGACGGATCGTCAACTTATGGTTGACGCATGACAGATCCTCTCCAGATGAGCAACACCGTCAAGCTGGACGACCTGATCCAGGCCATCAAGAAGGCGCACACCGACGCGCTCGACCAGCTCACCGACGCGGTCATCGCCGCCGACCACCTCGGTGAGGTCGCCGATCACCTGATCGGGCACTTCGTCGACCAGGCGCGCCGCTCGGGCGCCTCCTGGACCGACATCGGCCGCAGCATGGGTGTCACCAAGCAGGCCGCCCAGAAGCGCTTCGTGCCGAAGGCCACCGACGGGTCGCCCCTCGACCCGAACGAATCCTTCGGCCGGTTCACCCCCCGGGCCCGCAACGTGGTGATGTCCTCCCAGGAGGAGGCCCGCGCCAGCGGAAGCCCCGAGATCCGCCCCGAGCACCTGGTGCTGGGCCTGCTTGCCGAGCCGGAAGGGCTGGCCGCCAAGGTGATGGCCGGCCGGGGCGCCACTGCCGAGGTGGTGCGGGAGAAGGTCGCCGCCCTCCTCCCGCCACCCGCCGAGCAGGTCCCGGACCTCATCCCGTACGACGCGCGCGGCAGGAAGGCGTTGGAGCTGACCTTCCGGGAGGCGCTGCGCCTCGGGCACAACTACATCGGCACCGAACACATCCTGCTGGCCCTGCTGGAGCAGGAGGACGGCACCGGCGTGCTCACCGATCTCGGCCTGGCGAAGGCGACTGTCGAGGCCGACCTGGCCGCCGCGCTCGCCGCGTTCACGGCACCGAAGTGACGACCCGGCGTCAGGGCGCCTCGGGGAAGCCGTAACGCAGGGCGTGCTCCGGATCGGCCGGATCGATCTGGCGCACGCCCGCGTCGGCGAGGCGCTTGTTGACCTCGTCGAGCTGCTCGCGCACCAGCCGGGCCTCCTCCTCGGTGACCCGGCCCCGGTGTGGCTTGCCGGCGTGCTCGAGCGTGCTGTAGTCGATCTTCTCGGCGCTCTTGCGGGCCTTCGGTGGGCGGACCCGCTCGGCCGTCCGCAACAGTTGCGCCATCGGCACGTCGGTGGCCATCGCGTCGAACTCGCTGGCCGTCAACACCACCCGACGCGGCTCGCCGCCACCGTGCCGGTCGTGGATCTCCACCACCGCCACGTCCAGGGCGGCGTCGTCGATGTTTTCCACCTCGCCCGGGGTGGCGTCCAACTGCACGGGCCCGGCGACCAGGTCCGGGTGCTCCAGCACGACGACGCGGACCACCTCGTCCTCCTGCCGCAGAACCGTGCCGGTGAAGTCGGAGACGTGGATCGTCTTCTTGCCCATGCGCGGAGCTTCTCCTGTCGTAGGCCGGATGCCGGACCACAAGAAATTACCCGACAGGTGTGCGAAAGCCCGCGCTGGACCTCCCCGGTGTGTCGCCTCGGGCGAAGGTCAGAGGCTGCCCTTCGGTGCCACCCACTCGCTGGGTTGACCGGTGACAGCGGTGATGCGGTCGTAGTCGGCGTCGTAGTGCAGGACGGTCGCGCCGTGTTCCTCGGCGGTCGCCGCGATGATCAGGTCGGGCAGCCGGAAGTTGCGGTGCTGGCTCTCGGCCGCGAGTAGGCGATGAACCGCCATGGCACGGTCCATCGCCGCTGTCGACACGTCCATCCACCGCCCTCCACGCAGTGCCTGCCAGAGGATCTCGTACCCCTTCGGGTGGGGTGCGTTGTTGAGGTATTCCAGGCTGGTCATGTGGCAGGCGGCGAGCCGCCCCTCGGCCAGAAGCGACTCGAAGCGCCGCCGGACCGACGCGTGACGCCCCTGCAGAACATAGACCGAGGTGTCCGCAAGATAGATCTGACCAGCCATCAAGCTGCCTCGGCGTTGCGTGCCTGCTCGGCGAGCGAGTCCAGGTCGCGACCGCCACCGTAGCGCCAGGCGTCCACGGACCCGGAGAAGTCCATCTCCACCTGATCGAAGGCGGCAACAACCTCGCGAGCCTGTCGGCGTACGGCGAACGCGTGCAGGGCTGCATTGATGGTGGCCACCTTGGTGTCGGTGCCGAGCACCTCCTTCGCGGCGTCCAGCCACTCGTCGTTCACGTCCACGGTGATGCGAGTCATGGCGTGAAGATACACCAGATTGGGCCCTGCCGAGGCACCAAATTCGAGTGAGGTTTGGTGCGTCAGAGCGTGTTCAGGCGGTGCTGACTCGAACTGCCGGCGGGCAGCTTGTTCAGCCCCGCCCACGACAGGGCGCCCCCGCCGAGCGCTCGGGGATGCCAGTAGCGCGGCTGCGGCGGGATGCCAGCGGTGCCCTCCGTCGCGCGCCAGAGTCGCTCCGGGTCCTGCTGGTAGTGGGGGTACTGCTCATTCGGCATGGCCCTACCGTTGCAAACAAAGGTGTCCAGATAAGGACAAACATATGACGGTCGATCGCTGTGTGCGGTCACCGCGCCCCGCCCGGCCCTGCCGGATCGCAGCCCGGCCGGCCCAGCCCGGCGTACGGTGATCCACGACGGGTGGACCGACGGGGAGGTGGACATGCTCGACCGGCGGGTCCAACTGCACCTGGCCACCTGGCTGGGCCAGTGGCCGGCCGGGGCGGGGCTGCACGTGGTCGCCTCGCACCGACGGGCCGCACCGGCCTGGGACGGCCGGCTGCGCCCCGCGCTCGCCGTGGACACCGGGCGCAGTGGCGTGCTCTCCGTCGCGCCGGACCGGGTGGCGGCGATCCGCTCGCTGATCCGGCGTACCCCGGACCGGTTTCTCGCCGCGTTGCCGCAGGCCGTGGGGCTGCCCGAGTGGTGTGTGCACGACGGCCCCTTCCGGTGGAGCGTGTCCCCCGCGCCGCTACCCGACGTGGGGGAGTGGACCCCGCCGACGGCTCCCGGGCTGCCGCCCTGGCTGCGGCTCTTCGACCGGCCGGTGCTCGTGGTCCGCGACCCGGACGGTGGCTACCTGGCCGGCGCCGGGATCAAACGGCACGACGCGTACGGGCACGAGTTGGCCATCGGCACCGCGCCGGTCGCCCGGGGTCACGGCCTCGCCCGCCGACTCGTGGCACAGGCGGCGCGGCGGGTCCTCGACGAGGGGGCGGTGCCGACCTACCTGCACGAGCGGGACAATCTCGCCTCGGCCCGGGTCGCCGACGCGGCCGGTTTCCCGGATCGGGGCTGGCGGGCGTACGGGGTCTATCCGCGCTGAGTGGCGTGGGGCGCTCGCGGACCGTGGATCCCGGGCCGGATCCACGGTCCGCAACCTCCCCCCAGGCCCCGGTTCCGGACGTACCGACCGCGTCGGGTCGGTACGCGTCGATCACGCTACGTATCGAATAGGCGTGGGGCAAGGTGTGAGCTGTCGGTTCGGAGTGTCGAAAAGCGGACTTGACCTGCTTCTTCGCTGATCGCTAGGTGCCGGCCGGGTCAGTGACGGAGCGTGCGAATCAGGTCGAGCACCTGTCGGGTCACCGGCCGGAGAACCCGGAGCCGGGACAGCGCCACGAGCCGGTCGACAAGGGGTACGGCCCCGTCGATGAGCTGACGGGTCTTGGCCTGGCCCGGCGATCGATCGTGCACCCAGTAGAGGATCACGCCCATGTACGCGAGCCAGAGCAGTTCGGGCAGTTGTGGACGAAGCTCGGCGTCGACCTTTGCCGTCGAGCCCGTCAACACCTCGCCGAAGAGCTCGATGGCCGCCTGTCGGGGGGCGGAGGACTCCGCGGAGAAGGGGCTCAGCGGCGAGGTGGGCTCGGCCGCCGTCTTGAAGAAGGTCGCCGCGAACCCGTGCGACGGCGTCAGCACGTCGATCCCCGCGTGCAGCACTCCGGCCAGCCGGGCGGCGAACGCCTCCTCCCGATCGAGCACGGGCTGGGCGGCCGCCCGGTGTTTTACCTGAAACTGGGCGTAGAACTCCTGGATCAGGTGGTCCTTGGAACCGAAGTAGTAGTAGGCGTTGCCGACCGCCACGCCGGCTTCCTGCGCGATCGCCCGCATGGTGGTCTGGGCGTAACCGCGTTCGTTGAACAGCCGCATCGCGGTGTCCCGGATGAGCTGCCGGGTCTGCTCGCCTCGGGCGGTGGCTGGGTCACCCGCAGTGGTCGTCTGCGCAGGCTGCTCGGTCATCGAGGCCACCGTATCCCGCCAGGTCGTTTGTCGGCTCGTCAGACGGGTCGCGGACCCGCTCCCGGATCGCCGAGGCGGCGGCCACCGCCTGTCGGGCGAGGGGCAGCAGGTGCGGTCGGGCCAGTCGCTCGGCCATGGACCGGTGGTCGGCCAACGCCCACAGGCAGGCGAACCAGGCGCCGTCGCCCGTGTACACCTCACCGGTGTCGGCGATCACGGTGAGGTCGCGCAGCGTCGCGTCGTGGTCCAGGCCGGGGAAGCGCCACCGGGCCTCGGCGGACCCGGCCGGCACGAACTCCAGGGGTACGAGCTGGGCGCGGGAGGTCAACCACCGGCGGGCGGCGCGGCAGAGCGGGCAGGCCGCGTCGAACAGCACGGTGAACCCCCGGATCCCGCCGTCGGAGTGCGCGGCGGGATCCGGGAGCCGACCGACGCCGTCGGTCGGTGGCACGGTCATCGGGTCGGAGGGTTGTTCGCCGGCCCGGCGCCGGGCTGCGGTCCAGCCGGGTGCGGACCGGCCGGGTGCGGACCGGCCGGGTGCGGACCGGCCGGGTGCGGACCGGCGGGGTGCGGACCGGCCGGGTGCGGACCGACGGGCTGGGGTCCGGCCGGGTATGCGCCGGTCGGCTGCGGTCCGGTCGGGTACGCGCCGACCAACTGCGGTCCGACCGGGGCGGGCTGCATGGGAAGTCGGCCGATCGGGGCGATCGGGGGATGGGTGGCGAGCTGGCGGAGGCGGGTTCGGCGGTAGCGGCCCAGGGCGAAGACGTTGAAGAAGTGCAGCGCGCCCAGCACCAGCAGCACCAGGCCGACCTTGAGGGACAGTTCCTCCATGGCCTGGCTTGTCGACACCACCGCGTCGGAGTGCCTCATCGCCACCGTGACGTAGCCGAGGTTGAGCAGGTAGAACCCGACGACCAGGAGGCTGTTGACCGCTCGGGCGAGTCGTTCCTCGGCGAACACCTCCTCCAGGAAGACCAGCCCGTTGCGCGACAGTGCCCGCGCCACCCAGATGGTCAGGCTGACGCTGACCGCGAGGTAGATCACGTACATCCAGACCTTGGTGTCCATGTGGACGCCCTTCTTGAACGTGTTCAACTACCGACGTCGTCAGCCTAGGGCGAATGTTGAACATGTTCAAGAAGGGGTGACAGGTGACTGTGGACACCGTGCTGCGGCGCTGGAGCGCCGATCCGGCCGAGCCCGGGGGGCCCGGCCGGAAATGCCGTGGCTCAGCCGGCCAGACCGAGGGCCTCGGCCGCCGCGCGACCGTTGGCGTGGCTCGCGCCGTACGTGGTGACGAAGGCGCGTACGCCCGCGGGGCGCCACTGTGCCGGCCACCCCATCTCCACCACTGTCACCGGATGTTCGGCGGCCAGCCCGGCGACCAGCTCCGGGCCGCCGGGCAGCCGGTGCAGGTGCCGCCCCACAAGCACGATGGGTCGGTCACCGGCCAACCCGCGCAGCGTCGCCGGATCGGTCTCGGTGGCGATCACGCGCATCTCCGGCACCCCGTCGAGGTGCGGGCCGAGCCCCCACGGCACCCGGCCCTCGGCGATCGTCGACTCGGTGTGCAACTGCACCACGAGCGGCCGGTCCAGCCCGGTGAGCACGCCGTCCACCCGGATGGCGCGACGCGCTGCCGCGTACCCCAGCTCGGTGTCGCCGGCCGTCGTCGACCGGGCGGCGGTCCGGGTCCAGGCGGCGAGTTCGGCGGCGCGGCCGGCGGCCTGCTCGACCCGGGCGGTCGCCAACCGGCCGTCGGTGAGGGCGTCGACGATCTCGGCGGCCACCCGCTCGACAAGTGCGGCGTCGACCCGCGCGCCGATGCAGAGCAGGTCGGCGCCGGCCGCCAGGGCGCGGACCGCGGCCGGCCCGACCCCGCCGGCGGCGACCGCGGCCCCCTTCATCTCCAGCGCGTCGGTGATGACGGCGCCGGTGAAGCCGAGGTCGGTGCGGAGCAGGTCGACAAGGACGGCCCGACTGAAGGTGGCCGGATCGGCGCCGGTCAGCGCCGGCACCCGGATGTGCGCGGTCATCACGGCGCGGGCACCGGCGGCGATGACCGCCCCGAACGGCGGCAGGTCCCGTTGGCGCAGCAGGCTCGGTGGAGCGTCCACTGTGGGCAGCTCGTGGTGGGAGTCGGCGACCGTGGCGCCGTGCCCGGGGAAGTGCTTCGCGCAGGCGGCCACGCCGGCGGCCTGCAACCCCGTCACGGCGGCGGCCGAGTGCGCGGCCACCCGCACCGGGTCCGCGCCGAACGACCGGGTGCCGATCACCGGGTTCTCGTCGGCGGTGTTGACGTCGACAGTCGGGGCGAGGTTGACGGTGATGCCGAGCGCCGCCAGTTCGGCGCCGATCGACTGGTAGACCCGCCGGGTGAGGGCCACGTCGCCGATCGCGCCGAGGGCGGCGTTTCCGGGGTACGGGCTCCCGGTGGCATGTGCTAGCCGGGTCACGTCACCGCCCTCCTCGTCGATGGCGACGAGCGCGTCCGGCCGACCGGAGCGCAGGGCGGCGGTACTCGCCGCCACCTGGGCGGGGTCGTGCACGTTGGTGCCGAACAGGGTGTGCCCGGCCAACCCGTCGGCCAGCAGCTCGCCCGCCCAGTCGGGTGGAACGGGCCCCGGGTACGCGGCGAGCAGCGTGCCCAGTGCCAGCCGGCGCAGTCCTGCGTCCAACCCCACGTGATCTTCCCCCTTCGGTGCCCCACCGGGTACGAAACGTCATACCGGTGGTGGTCCTGGCCCTGCCGAATCGGCGGAGCGTCCCACTGTCGGGTGGCCGTTACGCTACGGCTACCCGTTCGCAGGTCGGTTTACAGTTAGCAAAGTTTACTAAAACTAGAGGACGTGTCATGAGTGCGACCCGGCTGCCCGGCACCCCCCGTCTGTTGCGGGCGCTCAACGACCGTGCGGCACTGGAGTTGCTCCTCGAACGCGGCCCGCTGACCAGGGCCCGACTCGGCGAGCTGACCGGGCTGTCGAAGGTCACCGCGTCCCAACTTGTCGAGCGGTTGGAGGAGCGCGGTCTCGTCACGCGGGTCGGCGAGCAGGCCGGCGGGCGGGGGCCGAACGCACAGCTCTACGCGGTCAGCCCCGGCAGCGCGCACGTGGTCGGCGTGGACGTCGGACCGGACCGGGTGGTGGCCGCGTGTGCCGACATCACCGGTGCGGTCATCGGCCGGGTGGAGCAGTCGACCCGGGACACCGACGACCCGGTGGGAGTCGTGCACAACGCCGTGGTGCAGGCGGCCAGCAGCGCCCACGCGCAGCTCAGCAGCGTACGGCGGATCGTGCTCGGCACGCCGGGCCTGGTCGACCCCGGCACCGGCGACATCACGTTCGCCTTCAACCTGCCGCGCTGGCACAGCGGTCTGCTCGCCGCCCTGCGCGACGACCTGCACACCCCGGTGGTCTTCGAGAACGACGTCAACCTGGCCGCGGTGGCCGAGGCGCAGTCCGGCGCCGCGCAGGGGCTCGCGGACTTCGTGCTGGTCTGGGTGGGCGCCGGCGTGGGCCTGGCGATCATGCTGGGTGGGCGGTTGCACCACGGCAGCAGTGGAGCGGCAGGTGAGATCGGCTACCTGCCGGTGCCCGGCGCGCCCATCCCACGCGACGTCTCCCGCCGCGCCAAGCCCGCCTTCCAGCAGCTGATCGGTGCGGATTCGGTCCGCGCGGTGGCTCGCGAGCACGGCTACCCGGACACCGACGCCGCCGAGGCGGTGCGCGCGGCCGTCGCGGCCGGCGACGACGGTGGCCCGATGCTCGACGAGCTGGCCCGCCGGCTCGCGCTGGGCGTGGCCAGCACCTGCGTGGTGCTCGATCCGCCCCTGGTCGTGCTCGCCGGCGAGGTGGGCCAGGCCGGCGGCGCCGCCCTCGCCGAGCGGGTGCAGCACGAGGTCGCGGCGATCACCCTGGTCCGACCGCGGGTGGTGCCGACCGGGCTGACCGAGGAGCCGATCCTGCACGGCGCGCTGCGCACCGCCCTGGACGCCGTACGCGACGAGGTCTTCGGCTCCACGGTCGGCTGAGCCCGCTGCGCCGGTCATGTGGAGGAATATTTCACCGCAGCTTGGCGGGTTGCAAGCTCTTGCCGAGTTGCGACCGGTGCCGCCGGGTCGCCCGCGATCACGCGTGCGACCCGGCGGACCGCGACTCAGAGCAGGTCGCGGCGACGGAACACGGCGAACGCCGCGGCGGTCAGTCCGCCGGTCAGCACGAGCAGGACCAGCAGCGAGGAACCCCAGGTCAGGCTGTAGTAGCCATCGCAGTAGGCGGTGCCGGAACACCGCTGGGCATCCCAGAACCGCGCCTCGCCGGTGAGCCACGCCCCGATGTGACTGGAGAGCATCAACCGGTCCGACCGGCGGAAGTCGACGATCTCCAAGACCAGCCGGGCCCCCAACTCCCACACCACCAGGTACGCGGCCGCCGCCCCCAGCGCCGCCGACGTGTGCCGACCCAGCGTGGCGATCGAGAAGCCCAGCGCGGCGGCCAGCAACACCAGCACCAGACCACGGCCGTGCACCGCGCCGAGCTCACTCCAGAAGTCGTTGCTCAACCGACCGGGCAACCCGGCGGTCTGCCCGATCACCCAGAACGCGGCGAGGTAGGCCACCGACGCCAGCACGCTCAGCACCAGCACCGTGCCGAGCAGGGTGCCCAACTTGGCCCCGAGCACCGTCAACCGGCGTGGCCGCCAGAGCAGCAGGTTCACCACCCCGCCGGAGTTCAGGTCAGCGCCGATGTAGGAGGCGCCGACCAGGAAACCGAACAGCACCAGGAACGCGATGAGGAAGTAGAGCAGCGGCCGCGCCTGTTGGCCGAAGCTGAACACCCCCGGCAGGAAGTCGGCGGCGATCGGCAGCTGCTCCCGCAGGGCCGGATCGAACTCGGAGCAGTCGGCGGGGAGATAGAACCCGTCGTCCTCCGTCGGGACCATGGCGCCCCTGCGGGCCAGGCACTCCTGGAACGCGACCTCCATGCTCTGCCGCTGCTCGGCGGCCTGCGCCCGCGCCGAGTCCAGCTCGGTCGCGCTCGGCTTGTGCGACCCGGCCAGAGTGGTCGCCGCCGTCACGGCGAACGCCAACGCCAACAGGACGACCATGAGCTGCACGAAGCGGCGACCGGTCAGCCGCTCCAACTCGGCACGAACCAGGTTCACGCGTCCACTCCCCGATCGAGATCAATCACAGCTTCGCCCCGCTGGCCGTCCGGCAGCGCCGAGCCGTCCGGGAGCGCCGAGCCGTCGACCTGCCGGGGGACCGACGCGTGCGCGTACGCCCCCGTCAGCTCCAGGAAGACGCTCTCCAGATCCGGCCGAAGCGGCGTCAACTCGCCCACCCACAGCCCCTGCTCGCCGAGCACCCGGCTGACCACCGTCGGGTCACTCACGCCACTCACCACGAGCGCCTCGCCGTCGACGACCGCCGTCAACCGGGCCGCGTGCAGCAGCTCGACAGCGCGCTCCCGCTCGGCCACCCGCACCAGGAACTCGTGCCGGTCGTGGCCCGCCAGCACCTCGTCCACCCGGCCCGCCGCCACCCGCTTCCCCCGCGAAATGATCGTGACGTGGTCGCAGATCAACTGGATCTCGCCCAGGATGTGACTGGACACCAGCACTGTCACCCCGTTGGCCGCCAGCGACCGCATCAGGTCCCGCATCTCCCGGATGCCCGCCGGGTCCAGCCCGTTCGCCGGCTCGTCCAGGATCAGCAACCGCGGATCCTTCAACAGCGCGGACGCCACCGCGAGGCGCTGCTTCATGCCCAGCGAGTAGCCCTTCACCCGCTCGTCGCCCCGGTCGCGCAGACCCACCATCTCCAGCGCCTCGTCCACCCGCGAGACCGGCACCCCACCGGCACGAGCCAACAGGCGCAGCGTGCGGTACCCGGTGAAGTTGCCGAAGAACTGCGGGCTCTCGACGATCGCGCCGACCTGCCCCGCCACCCGGGGCAGCAGCTCCGGCGACGGTTGACCGAGCACTGTCATCCGCCCACCGTCGGCGCGTACCAGCCCGAGCAGGGCCCGCAGGGTGGTGGTCTTGCCGGAGCCGTTGGGGCCCAGGAACCCATGGACCTGGCCGGCCTCGACCAGCAGATCGAACCCGTCCACCGCCACCCGCCGGCCGTTACGCAGGCTGCGGAAGGCCTTGCGCAGACCCTCGATCTCGATGACCGCGCTCATCCGCGCGGCTCCGAATCTTGACGGAACATCAGCCGTCCTCCGGGTTTGGTGATCAACGACACGGCGCTTCACCCTATGACCGAGGCGCCGCCCGTGGGGGGCGCCCCGGCGCTGCGTGGTTGGATGGTGTGGTGACTGGTGACCTGATCCATGGCGCTGCCGGCGCCGCGCCTGTGGACCCGGATCTGGTGGTCAGCCTGGACGGCGTCGGGGTACGCCGGTCCGGCACCGCCCTCCTGCAGGACCTGACCTGGCGTGTCGAGTTGGACGAGCGGTGGGTGGTGCTCGGCTCCAACGGCGCGGGCAAGACGACCCTGCTCAACCTCGCCTCGGGCCGGCTGCACCCCACCACGGGTGTCGCGCACGTGCTCGGCGAACGGATCGGTCGCACCGACGTCAACGAGCTGCGTACCCGGATCGGGCTCACCACCGCCGCGCTCGCCGAACGGCTGCCCGCCGACGAGCGGGTCACCGATGTGGTGGTGACCGCCGCCTGGTCGGTGGTCGGCCGCTGGCGGGAGAACTACGACCCGGCCGACGAGGCGCGGGCGCGGGCACTACTGAGCCAGCTCGGCGTCGGTGGCCTCGCCGAGCGCCGCTACGGCACCCTCTCCGAGGGTGAGCGCAAGCGGGTGCAGATCGCCCGTGCCCTGATGACCGACCCGGAGCTGCTGCTGCTCGACGAGCCCGCCGCCGGGCTCGACCTGGGCGGTCGGGAGGACCTGGTCGCCCGACTGGCCGAGCTGGCGTACGACCCGGATGCCCCGGCGATGGTGCTTGTCACCCACCACGTGGAGGAGATTCCACCGGGGTTCACCCACGCGTTGCTGCTGCGCGAGGGCGGGGTGGTCGCCCAGGGTCTGCTCGCCGAGACGTTGACGGGTGACAACCTCTCCAAGACGTTCGGTCTGCCGCTCGTGGTCGAGCGGTCGGGCGACCGTTACACCGCGCGGGCCGCCTGAGCGCCACGACAGGGCGGAGACGACAGTGCCGCAGACCCGGGTTGCCGTGGTGGGCAGCGCCAACATGGACCTGGTCGCGATGGCGCCCGCGCTGCCGCGGGTGGGTGAGACCACGCTCGGCACCGACTTCGTGATGGTGCCCGGCGGCAAGGGCGCCAACCAGGCCGTCGCCGCGGTCCGGGCCGGCGCCTCCTGCGCCTTCCTCGGCGCGATCGGCTCGGACGCCTTCGGTGTCACCCTGCGGGCCCGGATCACCGCCGCCGGGGTGGACACCAGCCAACTGCGCGTGGTCTACGGCACCTCGGGGGTCGCGCTGGTCATGGTCAACGCGCAGGGTGAGAACGCCATCATGGTGACTCCCGGCGCCAACGACGCGCTTGTCGGCCTCACCGAGGAGAGCTGGCCACGGTACGCGCGGCGGACGTCCTGATCGCCCAACTGGAGATCCCGGTGCAGACCGTGACGGCCGCCGCGGTGGCCGCCCGCGCCGCCGGCACCCGGGTCATCCTGAACGCCGCCCCGGCCCGGGACCTCCCACCCGAGCTGCTCGCCGCCGTGGACGTCCTGGTCGTCAACGAGGGCGAGGCGCAGACGCTCACCGGCCGAGGCCGGGAGGACCCCCGGGCGCTGCTCGGCCTGACCCCCCGGGCCGTGCTCACTCTCGGCGGCGAGGGCGCCCGGTACGTCGACCGGGACGGCACCGACGTGCACGTGCCGGCGGTACGTGTCGACGTGGTCGACTCCACCGCCGCGGGCGACGCGTTCACCGCCGCGCTGGCCGTCGGCTGGGGCGAGGGACGCGACCTGGTCGACGCGGTGCGCTGGGCGTCGGCGGCGGGCGCGGCCTGCGTCCGCAAGCTCGGTGCCTCGGTGGCGCTACCGCAACGCGCCGAGATCGACGAGCTGTACGCGCCGGCCTGACCGCGACGGCCTGAGCGTGTCGGCGGTTACGTCCGCTGATCCGCGCCCGTGCGGAAGGCCCGCCGGTACGCCGACGGCGAGGTCAGCATGACCCGGCCGAAGTGGTGGCGGTAGGTGACCGGCGAGTCGAAGCCCACCGCGCGGGCGACCTGTTCGACCGGGGCGTCCGTTTCCTCCAGCAGGGTCAGGCTCGCGCGGACCCGTTTGTCGATCAGCCAACGGATCGGGCTGGTCCCGGTGGCCCGGGCGAAGTGTCGCAGGTAGGTGCGGGACGACATGTGCGCCCGCCCGGCGAGCTGGGCCACGCTCAGCGGCTCGGCGAGATGGGCGAGGGCCCAGTCGATGCTGCCCGCGATGCGGTCGTCGTCCGGGTCGGCGGGTACCGGTGCCTCGACGAACTGGGCCTGCCCGCCGTCGCGGTGCGGGGGGATCACCAGCCGTCGGGCGACCGCGTTGGCGATCGTCGCGCCATGGTCGCGCCGGATCACGTGCACACAGAGGTCCAGCCCAGCCGCGCTGCCGGCACTGGTGAGCAGGTCACCGTCATCGAGGTAGAGCACGTCTGGGTCCACCTCGACCCGCGGATAACGACGTGCGAGCAGCTCCGCATACCGCCAGTGGGTGGTGGCCCGCCTACCGTCCAGCAGCCCCGCCCCGGCCAGGGCAAACGCGCCCGAGCAGATCGACATGAGCCGGGCACCGCGCCGGTGCGCCTGGCGGAGCGCGGTGATCAGTTCAGGCGACGGGTCAGCGGTCACGTCCGGTACGCCGGGCACGATCACCGTCCGCGCCGCCGCCAGCTCGGCCAACCCGTACGGGGTGTGCAGGCTGGCCCCGCCGACCACCGGCACCGGCCCCGGCTGCTCGGCGCAGAGCACCAGGTCGTACCAGTCGACGTCGAATTCGGGTCGGGGCAACCCGAACACCTCGGTGACGATGCCGGTCTCGAACACCGACATCCCCGGGTACGCGAGCACGGCGACGCGGTGGGCGGCCGCCTGTCGTCGGGGCGCTGGTAGCGGGCGCGGGCCGGTTGTCGTGGCCGGGATCGGCATGGCGGGATGTTAGCGCAGAACGTCTTTTCCGCCACTCGTCTGGCGATGGACCGACCGCCAGGATCGGTGCATGACCTTCACCTTCGCCGTTTCGCCGGCCGATCCGGCCACCGCCGCCGCCTACTTCCACAATCGGCTCAGCGTCGAGACCGACGTCAGTGATGTGCACGCCGACCTGTCGGCCCGTACCCCGGGCCTGGTGGTGGTCGACTCCCGGGGCGCGGCCGCCTGGGCGCAGGGGCACCTCCCCGGCGCGGTGCACCTGCCCACCGCCGAGATCGCGAGCCGGGCAGCGGGCCTGATCCCGCCAGGCTCGGCGGTGGTGACGTATTGCTGGGGACCGGGCTGCAACGGCGCGACCCGGGCGGCGCTGGAGTTCGCCCGGCTCGGTCATCCGGTGAAGGAGATGCTCGGCGGGTTCGAGTACTGGGTGCGGGAAGGGCTGCCGGTGGTGACGGAGACCGGGTTGACCCGACGTCCGGTCGACGACCTGACCGCGCCAACCGCGACGATCACCTGCGACTGTTGATCCTCCGCACGGGCGCGGGTGTGGGCTCAGCCGGCCGGCTCGTCGGCGAGCTTCTCGCCGCGCCGACGCAGCATGCCCAGCCCGGGAATGCCGGCCACGGCGAGCTTGAGGTCGCGGGTCACGTCGAGCAGGTCGTGCAGGTCGGGCCCGACCCGGTCCAGGGTGGCCAGGATCGGCAGGATGTCGGCCGTCAGGTGCTCCCTGAGCTTGGGCAGCTCGTCGATCAGGTGGATCGCCGCGGTGATCTCCTCGTGGCTCAGCTCCTCGACGAACTTCGCGGTCATCGGCGCGGCCCGGCGCAGCGCCGGCTCGTACGCCGCCAGCAGCTCGGCCGCCGTGGCGGCGGCCTCCGCAGCGGTGCCCACGGTGGCGGCGGCCCGGCCGGCCACCCGGTCGGCCTCGGCGACCACCGTGTCGGCCGATCGGGACACCCGGTCGGCCTCGGCGACCACCACGGCGGCGGCAGCGGCCACCTCGGTGGCGGTGTCGATGGCGGTGGTCGCGGCGGCGCTGATGACGGCCACCTCGCGGACAGCCGCCTCGGCGTCGGTGAGCACCTGATCGGTGCGGTCCAGGGTCGTCTCGATCCGGTCCACCACGCCGTTGATCCGGGCCAGCAGCGCCTCCACCCCGTCCAGCACCGCGAACGCGCGGGTGGGCACGGCGGCCATCGAGGCGGCCGAGCCGAGCGCCTGGTCGAGAGCGGAGCGGGTCAGACCGACGACGGCGGCCGGGGTGGGGAGGGGGATCGCCATGGGGTCAAGTGTGCGTCGGCCGTGCCACAACCGCCCGACGGCGCCGGTCAGCGTGAGTGCCGGGCGGCGGTGTCGGCGCGGGCCACCCGCAGCGCCCACCAGATCAGCGGCGCCTGCAACGGCACCCGGCCGTACGCGATGGCCCGCTTCGTCGGGCGTCGGCGCCGCCAGTCCACTGCCATCTTCACGTTCGCCGGCAGGACGGCGACGAAGAGCGCGGCGGCGGCCCGACCGCCGGCCCGACGGGTGGCCGGGTTCGCGACCGCCGCCGCCACCGCGAGTTCGGCCACTCCGCTGGCGTACGTCCAGAACCGGGCCGGGCCGGGCAACGCGCGCGGCACGATCGGGTCGTAGACGCCGGGGCGTACCAGGTGGGTGACGCCGGCCGCGGCGAGCAGGCCGGCCAGGGCGACGGCCTCACCGCGGCGGGTGGTCATCGATGGTCCCCCTGCTGTTCGACGGCGCGCTGCACGGCCCGGTAGATCTGCCCGAACCGTAGCGCGTCCGGGGTGCGCACCAGCAGGTCCTCCCGGCCGTGGTGCTGCACCCACAGCTCGTGCACGTGACTGCCCCGTTCGTAGGAGCGGTCCAGCCAGCCGAGGGGGATCTCCAGGAACGGCAGCGCCACCAGCGCCCCGACCGCGCAGGCGGCGAGGATGATCAGCGCCAGCTGCCAGTTGCCCCGGTCCTGAGCGGACCACGCCAGTGACAGCACGCAGACCACGGCGACCAACGGCGGCAGCGAGAGCAGCAGCACCAGGACACCGCGCCCCAGCACACGGCCCCGGACGGCGAGGGTCTTCTGCCCCCGCGCGTGCCAGACGAACGTCACGTCGGGCAGGGCGATCACGTGACCACCCGCCCGGATCGACTCGGAGGTCACCTGCACCGCGTCGTCCCGGTAATAGAGGGTCATCACTAAGCCTAA
Source organism: Micromonospora sp. NPDC049175 (assembly GCF_043197345.1). NCBI lineage: Bacteria > Bacillati > Actinomycetota > Actinomycetes > Micromonosporales > Micromonosporaceae > Micromonospora > Micromonospora sp. NPDC049175. Next base: position 75,405 of record NZ_JBICSY010000008.1, read on the forward strand.
CCACCGACAGGCAACATCCGCCTCCGGTGCGTGAGGTTCGCTCAGATCTTGGGCACTCGCCGTCCGCGTCGAACCGGTTCTGAGCGGGGGCCCTATCGACGGCTGGCGGGGCGGGCCGGTTGGCTGTGTTCGACCGCCCGCTGCACCGCCCGGTAGATCTGACCGAAGCGCAACGCGTCGCCGGTGCGCAGCAACCGCACCGGCTGGCCGCGCCAGCGGGCCCAGATCTCCAGTTGACGGCTGCCCCGGGCGTACGAGCGGTCCAGGTGCTCGAAGAGGAAGTCGGCGACCGGCCCGACGGCCAGCCCGATCAGCACCGACGCGCCGACGATCGCGATCGTCACGGTGGGTGAGCGGTGCAGCCACACGGCCACGCCGATGCCGAGCACCGCCGCGATCAGCGGACCGGCCAGGGCGGCGCCGATCGCGCCGCGCCCCACCAGGACGCGCCAGGAACGGCTGCCGCGGCGGTGCCAGATCATGGTGATGTCGGCGAGCGCGTAGCTGCGACCGTCGGCTCGGAAGGTGGTGGAGGTGACCTGCACCGACCTGTCGTCGTAATACGTCGTCATGGCTGGACTCCCGCCCGCGGGGCTGACACCACACTACTTACCCAAACGAGCCGGGTCGTAAGGTTGGCACGCGACTTCGACGAGGAAGTGAGGGCAGCGTGGGCGAGTTCGTTCGGCTGGAGACCAGGGACGGCATCGGCACGATCCGGCTGGAGCGGCCGCCGATGAACGCGCTCAACACCCAGGTGCAGGAGGAGTTGCGCGCCGCCGCCACGGCGGCCGGCGCCGACCCCGAGGTCCGCGCCGTCATCGTGTACGGCGGCGAGAAGGTCTTCGCCGCCGGCGCCGACATCAAGCAGATGGCCGAGATGTCCTACGTGGACATGGCTGATCGGGCCGCGAACCTGTCCAGCGCGCTCGGCGCGATCGCCCGGATCCCCAAGCCGGTGGTCGCCGCGATCACCGGGTACGCCCTCGGTGGCGGCTGTGAGCTGGCGTTGGCCTGCGACTGGCGGGTGGTCGCCGAGGACGCCAAGCTCGGCCAGCCTGAGATCAGGCTGGGCATCATCCCCGGCGCGGGCGGCACCCAACGACTGGCCCGCCTGATCGGCCCGGCCCGAGCCAAGGATCTGATCATGTCGGGGCGGATGGTGGACGCGCCGGAGGCGCTGCGGATCGGCCTGGCCGACCGGGTCGTCCCGGCCGCCGACGTGTACGACACGGCCGTGGAACTGATCACTCCGTACCTGACCGGGCCGGCGCAGGCGCTGCGCGCGGCGAAGCTGGCGGTCGACGGCGGTCTGGACATGGACCTGAACTCGGGTCTGGCCTGGGAGAGTCAACTCTTCGCGGCGCTGTTCGCCACCGACGACAGGCGCGAGGGCATGACGGCGTTCGTCGAGAAGCGCAAGCCGGACTTCACCGGTCGCTGACCCGCCGGTCCACCCTCCAACTGCCCCTGACCTCGGTAGCGTCCACCGGCCGGGACCACCGTCGGACGGTCAAGTGACTGGCCGGTAACCTGTGATCCCGGCCACGGACGATGGGAGCGACATGACGGAGCGGATCGAGGGTCACGGCGGCGAGTTGGCGCTCGCGGCCCTACGCGCGCACGGCGTACGGGAGATGTTCACACTCTCCGGCGGGCACGTCTTCCCGCTCTACGATGCCGCGTACAAGACCGACTTCCCGATCTACGACGTCCGGCACGAGCAGTCCGCTGTGTTCGCCGCCGAGGCGGTGGCCAAGTTGCAGCGCCGGCCCGGTCTCGCGGTGCTCACCGCCGGCCCCGGTGTCACGAACGGCATCTCCGGCATGACGAGCGCGTTCTTCAACGCCTCCCCGGTGCTGGTGCTCGGCGGGCGCGCGCCCGCGTTCCGCTGGGGCTCCGGCAGCCTCCAGGAGATGGACCACCTGCCGCTCGTCACCCCGGTCACCAAGCACGCCGAGACGGTGTTCAGCACCGACGACATCCCGCGTGCGGTGGGCGCCGCGCTCACCGCCGCGCTCACCCCGCACCGTGGCCCGGCCTTCCTCGACTTCCCGCTGGAGACGGTCTTCTCGGTCGCCGAGGTCGACCTGCCCGGCGTCGCCGGCGTCGACCCGGTCGTGCCGGACCCGGAGGAGGTCGGCCGCGCCGCGCTGCTCATCGCCGGTGCGCAGCGACCCGTCATCATCGCCGGCTCCGACGTGTACGCGGGCGACGCGGTCGCCGCGCTGCGCGAGGCGGCCGAGGCGTTGCAGGTGCCGGTCTTCACGAACGGCATGGGCCGCGGCTCCCTCCCGCCGACGCACCCGCTCGCGTTCGCCAAGGCCCGTCGGGCCGCGCTCTCCGGTGCCGACGTGGTCGTGGTGGTCGGCACCCCACTGGACTTCCGGCTCAGCTTCGGCGACTTCGGCGACGCCAAGGTGGTGCACATCGTCGACGCGCCCAGCCAGCGGGCGACGCACGTGCAGCCGGCCGTCGCCCCCGCCGGTGACCTGCGCCTGATCCTGTCGGCGCTGGCCGACCACTCCGGTGACCGGGCCGACCACACCGACTGGATCGCCGACCTGCGCGTGGCCGAGGACGCGGCGAAGGCCCGGGACGCCGCCGAGATGGCCGCCGAGACCGACCCGATCCGCCCCGCCCGGATCTACGGCGAGTTGCGTCGGGTGCTGGACCCGGACGCGATCACCATCGGCGACGGCGGCGACTTCGTGTCGTACGCCGGGCGTTACCTGGAGCCCGCCCAGCCCGGCACCTGGCTGGACCCGGGCCCGTACGGCTGCCTGGGCACCGGCATGGGCTACGCGATGGGTGCCCGGGTCAGCCACCCGGACCGGCAGATCTGCGTGCTGATGGGTGACGGCGCCGCCGGCTTCTCGCTGATGGACGTCGAGTCGCTGGTCCGACAGAAGCTGCCGGTGGTGATCGTCGTCGGCAACAACGGCATCTGGGGGCTGGAGAAGCACCCGATGCAGGCCATGTACGGCTACGACGTGGCCGCCGACCTCCAACCGGAGTTGCGCTACGACACGGTGGTCAGCGCGCTCGGTGGGGCGGGGGAGACGGTCGCCAAGGCGGCCGACCTGGGCCCGGCCCTGCAACGGGCGTTCGACGCCGGAGTGCCGTACCTGGTGAACGTTCTCACCGACCCGACCGACGCGTACCCCCGGTCGTCGAACCTGGCCTGAGTCGCACCCGCCGCCGCCGTCGCCCGTCCGCGGGCGGCGGCGCGGCGTATTCCCGCAGCTAAATCAGCGGAAAATCGGCTCCCGTCGTCGTAACGTCAGCGCGGGATCGGCGGGATGTCAGCCCTGTCGCCCACAGTGGTGTCACCACTGACGACGACAGGAGTTGCGATGGACCACGCGATCCGCGCGGAGGGACTGGTACGCCGTTTCGGCGCCACCACCGCCCTCGCCGGAGTTGATCTGGAGGTCCCGACCGGGACCGTCTTCGGTCTGCTCGGGCCCAACGGCGCCGGCAAGACCACAGCCGTGCGGGTGCTCGCCACCCTGCTGGCCGCCGACGAGGGGCACGCCACGGTGGGTGGCTTCGACGTCGTGCGCGACGCGCACCAGGTGCGCCAGTTGATCGGTCTGACCGGCCAGTACGCCTCGGTCGACGAGACCCTGACCGGCGCGGAGAACCTGCTGCTGATCGGTCGGCTGCTCGGTCTGAGCAGGGCCGACGCCCGACAGCGCGCCCGCCAACTCCTCGCCGACTTCGACCTCAGCGACGCCGCCGACCGGGCCGCCAAGACCTTCTCCGGTGGCATGCGCCGCCGGCTGGACCTCGCCGCCAGTCTGGTCGGCCGGCCACAGGTGCTCTTCCTGGACGAGCCGACCACCGGCCTGGACCCGCGCAGCCGCAACGACCTGTGGGACATCGTCCGCACCCTGGTCTCCGACGGCGTGACGGTGCTGCTCACCACCCAGTACCTGGAGGAGGCCGATCAGCTCGCGGGTGAGATCGCCGTCGTCGACCACGGCCGGGTGATCGCCCAGGGCACGCCGGAGGAGCTGAAGTCCAAGACCGGCGGTCAGACCCTCACCGTGCGGCCGGCCGACAGCACCGACCTGGGCATCGTGACCGCGATCGTCGGCGAGGTGTCCGGTGCGGTCCCCGAGGTGGCCCAGAGCGCGGTCACCGTCGCCGTGAACGATCCGGGCGTGCTGCCCGCGGTGGTCAGCCGCCTCGACGCCGCCGAGATCGCGGTCGCCGAGCTGGCGCTGCGCGGCGCCAGCCTGGACGAGGTCTTCCTCTCGCTCACCGGCCACCGGGCCGAGGACTCGCCGGCCGACACCGACCTGGAAAGGACCCCGGCATGACCGCCGCCACCCTCCCCGCCCCGCTGGCGCCGGCTCGCCGGCTCAGCCCGGCCGCGGGGCTGCGCCACACCCTCACGCTGGCGTGGCGCAGCCTGGTGCAGATCAAGCACAACCCGATGGAGCTGCTCGACCTCAGCATCCAGCCGGTGATGTTCGTGCTGCTGTTCACCTACGTGTTCGGCACCGCCATCGCCGGATCGTCAGGTGAGTACCTGACCTTCATGCTGCCCGGCATCATGGTGCAGAACGCGCTGTTCGCCACGATGACGACCGGGTTCGGGTTGAACAACGACCTCACCAAGGGCGTGTTCGACCGTCTCCGGGCGTTGCCCATCGCCCGGTGGGCGCCACTGGCCGGCCGGATCCTCGCCGACACCGTCAAGCAGGCCTGGTCGATCGCGCTGCTGCTGGGCGTCGGGTCGATCCTGGGTTTCCGGGTCGGCAACGGGCTGCTCGGGGTGGTCGGGGCGTTCGCGCTGCTGCTGGCGTTCACGCTGGCCGCGTCGTGGATCTCGGTGCTGGTCGGCGTGCTGGTGAGCGAGCCGGACAAGGTGCAGATCTTCGGCTTCATGGTGATCTTCCCGCTGACGTTCACCAGCAACATCTTCGTACCCACCGACCGGATGCCGGGTTGGTTGCAGAGCTGGGTGGAGGTCAACCCGGTGACGGTGGTGGCCGACGCGCTGCGCGGGCTCCTGGTCAGCGGCCCGGTGGCCGGTCCGGTCCTCCAGACGCTGCTCTGGGGTGCCGGCATCGCGGTGATCTTCGCGCCGTTGGCGGTGCGCGGTCTCAAGGGTCGAGTGTGACCCGCAGCAGCTCCGGCACCCCGTCCGACCGGATGCGCCGGCCGCCCGCGTACGCCTCGGCGAACTCCGACTCGCCGAGCGCCGAGCGGGCGGCCAGCGCCACCCGGATCGCGTCCAGCGCGCCGTGGTCGTCGCCGCCGCGTACCCCGTCGGCCGCGCCGAGCACGGTGGCCGCCACGCCCGCCCGCCCGCTGCGCAGGGCGAGGTCGGCGTAACCGACAAGCGTGATCGCGACCACCGGCGCGTCGCCGGAGGCGAGCGCCAGCTCCAGGGCCTCATCGAGGTGGGTACGGGCGACCGCCAGCTCCCCCTGCGCGGCGGCGACGTGCCCGAGCGAGGTGGCCAGCATGGCACTCCACTGCGGCGCGATGCTCCGCCGCCGGACCAGGTCCGCCGCCCGATCCGCCCAGCGGGCCGCCTGCTCCCAGTCGCCGCAGTCGCGCAGCAGCTCCGCCCAGACGGCGGCGACGCCGGCCCGCGGTTCGTCCGCGCCCAGCCGTTCGGCCTCCTGCTGCGCCTCGGTGAGCAGCGTGCGGGCCAGCTCGTGCTCGCCCACCTGCCAGTACAACTGCGCCAGCCGGGACCGCATCTGCGGCACATCCTCGGCGGCGCCCAACTCCTCGATGTCGCCCAGGGCGGCGCGGAGCTGGTCGATGGCGAAGTCCCGATCACCGGTTCGACCGGCCAGCTCGGCCAGCGAGAAGCGCGTGGTGGACAGACCCCACCGGTCCCCGACGCCGCTGAACAGCTCCAACGCGGCCCGGAAGTCGTCGGCCGCGCCCTCGGCCGGCGTGCCCAGATTGAGCCGGGTGTGCCCGTGCATCATGCGGGCCGCCCCGGCCACCCACGGGTCCTCGTCGGTGAAGAGCCGCCGCAACGCGGCCAGCCCCTGCACCTGCGTGGCCGGATCGAACATCAGGGTCATCGCTCCGGCCATGCGCAGCAGGGGAGAATCGGCGCCGCCGTCGACCAGCGCCACCACCCGGCGCATCCAGACCTGGGCCGTGTCGAAGTCGGCGTGGGCACTGAGGGTGTTCAACGCCCCGGCGAGGTACGCGGTCGCCAACGCGGTCGCGGTCGGTGCACCGTCGTCCCCGCCCGGCCGCCCGACGGACCCTTCGGCCAACGCCAGCACCTCCCGGGCGAGGTCCGCGCCCTCCAGTCGGTTGCCGCGCGACCACCAGTACCACCCGAGCGCACCTGTCAACCGGACCGCCCGGGTGACCTCGTCGGCTCCGATCGCCCAGCGCAGGGCACCGTGCAGATTGTCGTGCTCCGCGCGCAGCGACCGGACCCAGCGCAACTGGTCCCGACCGCGCAGCTCCCGGTCGGCCCGCTCGGCGAGCTGGAGGAACTCGTCGGCGTGCGCCCGCCGGACCCGCTGCTCCTCACCCGCCTCGCCCAGTCGGTCGAGCCCGTACTCCCGGATCGTCTCCAGCATCTGGTAGCGCGGTTCGCCGGCATCGCTGACGATCACCAGTGACTTCTCCACCAGGGCGAAGAGCCGGTCGAGGACCTCGGGCGCGGCCAGTTCGCCGCCGCCGCAGACCCGCTCCACGGCGTCCGCCGTCGCGCCGCCGGTGAAGACGGCAAGTCGCCGCCACAGCGCCCGGTCGGCATCGTCGAGCAGGTCCCAGCTCCAGTCCACCACCGCGCGCAGCGTCTGGTGGCGGGGCAACGCCGTCCGGCTGCCGCCGGTGAGCAGCCGGAACCTGTCGTCGAGCCGGGTCGCGACCTGCTCGGCCGTCATGGCGCGCAGCCGGGCGGCGGCCAGCTCGATGGCGAGCGGCATGCCGTCCAGCGACCGGCAGATGCCCACCACCGGCCCGACCGTGCGGTCGTCCACCTGGAAGTCCTGTCGCACCGCGGCGGCCCGGTCGGCGAAAAGCCGCACCGACGCGTACGTCATCGCGGTGACCGGGTCTGCGCCCACGGGCGGCTGCTCCAGTGACTCGACGGGGTGCAGCGCCTCGCCGGTGATGCCCAGCGGCTCCCGGCTGGTGACCAGCACCCGTACGTCCGGGCAGGCGGCGAGCAGGCGGTCGGCCAACTCGGCGGCGGCGTCCAGCAGGTGTTCGCAGTTGTCCAGGACCAGCAGCGCTCGTCGGCTGGCCAACGCGTCGATGGCCCGTACGGTCGGCTCGGTGGCCTCCCCGGGTGGGATCCGGGACCGGCTGCCGGCGAAGAACGCCTGCTCCCGAAGGCCGAGCGGGCCCAGCAGCGCCTGCGGCACCTCGGCCGGGTCGGTCACCGGGGCCAGCTCGACGAGCCAGACCCCGTCCGGGAACCGCGCCGCCACCTCGCGGGCGGACTCGATCGCGAGCCGGGTCTTGCCGGCGCCCCCGGGCCCGGTGAGGGTGACCAGCCGAGCCCGGTCGAGCAGGGCCCCGACCCGGTCGACGGCCGCTTCCCGGCCGACGAAGCTGGTCAACGCCGTCGGCAGGGCACCCCGGGCGCGAGCCGCCGCCGACGGCGCAGGGCGGGGCGCCGCCTCGACGTCGGACGCTGCGGGGTCGGCCCGCTCACCGCGCAGCACCGCCAGGTGCAGGGCCGCCAGTTCCGGCCCGGGGTCGGCGCCGAGCGTCTCGGCCAGGTCGGTGCGCAGCCGCTCGTACGCGGCGAGCGCCTCGGAGGAGCGGCCGGCCCGGTGCAGGGTGCGGATCAGCTGGCCGGCCAACCGCTCCCGCAGCGGGTACGCAATGACCAGCTCCCGCAGCCAGGGCACCAGGTGTGCGGGTTCCTCAAGCGCCGAACGGGCCTCGATCAGCTCCTCGGTGGCGGTGAGCCGCAGCTCGTCCAGCCGGGCCAGCGGGGCGCGGGCGAACGAGGCGTCGGCCACGTCGGCCAGCGCTGACCCGCGCCACAGCGCGAGCGCCTCGTCGAGCAGCTTGCGGGCGGCTTCCGGGTCGGCGGGCAGCAGTGCCCGGCCGGCGAGCACGGTGGCCTCGAACCGGTGGAGGTCGACGGCCTGCGGGTCGAGGGTGAGCTGGTAGCCACCGGGACGCGCGTCGACCCCGAGCCCCGGCACGGCCCGGCGGAGCCGGGAGACAAGCGCCTGGAGCGCGTTACCCGCGGCGGCCGGCGGGTCGTCCTCCCAGAGGGCGTCGACCAGGTGCGCGACGCTGACCACCCGGCCGGGCACCAGGGCGAGCAGGATCAGCAGCCGGCGCAGCCGCGCCCCGTGGATCTCGATCGTCGTCGTCGGATCGACCTGTACCTGCAACGGGCCGAGCAGGCTGATCTGCACTCCGCCGATTGTGCCGCCCGCCGGCACCGGCGCGGCCGGGCTGGTGTTCACACCTCCGGCCGGTCACCCTCACGGGGTGGCTCACCGTCGCGGCGGCGCAGGTCGTCCTCACGCCGGCGCAGGTCCTCCTCCCAGCGGCGGAAGATTTCCTGGTCCTGCTGGCGGGAGCGGTCCTGCACCGAGCGGAGGAACTCCGGGTCGTCGTCGGGAGCGAGCGGGCGACGCGGCTGCCGTTCCGTGGAACCACCGCCGACGGGCCGCGCCCCGCGGGCCGCGGGCTCCCGTCCGGCGACGAACCAGGCGATCGACCCGACCAGGGGGAAGAACAGGATGATCAGCACCCAGGCGATCCGGGGCAGAGCGCGGATCTGACCCTCCTCGGCGGAGAGGCAACTGATCAGCGCGCAGACGGCGAGGACAATCTGCACCAGGAAGAGGAGAACGTACAGCCGGGCCATGCACCCATCATGGCGCACCGCGTCGCGTCACCACAGTCCGCGAACGGTCACCAACACGCCGAGCAACGCGAGCCCGACGGTGGCCAACGCGACAAGCGGCAACGTCCGGCCGCCGGTGCGGGCCGCCCCGGTGCCGGTGCTCCGGGGCCAGCAGAGCACGAGCACGCCGCCCCAGACCAGGACGGCCGCACCGGCGACCACTGCTCCGAACGGGCCGCCACTCGACGCCAGCCGGACGGCGAGCGCGGTCACCACGGTCAGCGTGAGCAGGGTGCGTCGCCAGGCCAGCCGGGTGCGTTCCGGTTGCAGCCCGGCGTCGTGTCCGGTGTTCACCGCCCGCCGACCGCTCGGAGCAGCACGGCGATCACCAGCAGCACCGCGCCGGCGCCCACGGCCAGGGCCAGGATGGCGGGAAACCGGGACGCGGGCAGCCCCTCACCGAGCCGGATGGCCCGCTCGGTACGCGCCCAGTGGTCCACGGCCCGGATCGCGACGGCACCGCCGAGCAGGAGCAGCGCGACGGCGATCGCCTCCCGCAGGTGGCTCATCGGCAGGGGCGGCAGGAACTGCGCGGCGGCCAACCCGCCGCCGACCAGCGCCAACCCGGTGCGCAGCCAGGCGAGGAAGGTCCGTTCGTTGGCCAGCGAGAAGCGGTAGTCGGGCTGCTCACCGACCGTGCCCAGCTCCGCCGGGTCGAACCATCGCCTGATCGCCGCCCACACGGTCGGAGATTATCCGCTTCCCATCCCGCTTAGCCTGACTCGGTGACTGATCTCGACGTAATGACGCTGCGCGCCGCCTACGACAACCAACTCCGCCCGGAGATCCCCGACCCGGTCCCGGCCGGCGTGACGGTGGAGCGGGACGGGCCGTTGGTGCGCATCGTCGGGCTCGACGCCGGCGGCTTCCTCACCTACCGCGACCTGGGTGGACTCACCGGGGACGCGCTGGACGAGCTGATCGCCCGGCAGGTGGCCCTGTTCCGCGAGCGCGGCCAGTCGGTCGAGTGGAAGCTCAACGAGCACGACGAACCGGCGGACCTGGCGGACCGGCTGCGCGCCGCCGGCTTCGTGCCGGAGGACCGGGAGACCGTCGTGGTCGGGCCGGTCGCCCCGCTGGCCGCCGCGCTGCCGGTCACCCCCGAGGGGGTACGCCTGCGTGAGGTGACCTCGCGCGCGGACCTGGAGCGGATCGCCGCCATGGAGGCGGAGGTCTGGCAGGAGGACCGCTCGCATCTCGTCACGGGCCTGGCCAAGGAGATCGACGCCGACCCGAACTCGATCACCGTCGTGGTGGCCGAGACGGACGAGACGGTGGTGAGCGCCGGCTGGGTGCGGTTCCCGGCGAACACCGGCTTCGCCACCCTGTGGGGCGGCTCGACCCTGCCGCAGTGGCGGCATCGGGGCATCTACCGGGCGCTCGTCAACTACCGGGCGCGGCTGGCCGACCAGCGAGGCCGGACGCTCATGCAGGTCGACTGTTCCGAGGACAGCCGGCCGATCCTCCAGCGGCTCGGCCTCGTCGCGGTCACCACCACCACCCCGTACGTCTACACTCCGTGATCATGGAACAGCGGTTGACGGACGAGGAGCGGTTGACGCTCAAGACCGGTGCCTTCGGTGCCGTCTTCCTCGTCTCCAACGCCGACCCGGGGGTGCTGGGGGTGATCCGGGAGAGCCTCGCCGCGTCCAACGCGCTCTCCGACGCCAGCGGGACGGTCAAGGAAGCGCTCACCACCGGTCCGCTGCCGCGGCTTCCCCGGGACTCGCAGTTGGAGATCGAGTCGGTGGTGTTGCCGGCGCTGCGGCACGCGGTGCGGATCCTGCGGGACAAGTCACCGGGGGACGTGGACGCGTACCGCTCGGTGGTGTTGGGTGCGGCGGACCGGGTGGCCCGGGCGCACGCCGGGGTGGCGCCCGCCGAGGCGGCGGCCATCGACCAGATCCGGGGTGCGTTGGCCGACCCGGCCTGACCGTCTGCCCGTCGGTGAGCTGTGTCACTCTGAGTGCCCCGGGGAGCGCAAGCTACCGGCAGGTAACATTGCGTCGTGGGCAACTGCACAGCAGCCCGCGGTTGACCTGGCGTCGACCGACGCGCGACGCTGCGCCCCAGACCGGGCGAGCGAATCGCATCACCACACAGGAGGGTCGTCGAAGCGCGATGAATATCGTCGTACTCGTCAAGCAGGTGCCTGATTCGGGCGCGGACCGCAACCTGCGCAATGACGACAACACCGTCGACCGCGGTTCGGCGAACAACGTGATCAACGAGATGGACGAGTACGCCATCGAGGAGGCGCTGAAGATCAAGGAGGCGCACGGCGGCGAGGTCACCATCCTGACCATGGGTCCGGACCGGGCGACCGAGTCGATCCGCAAGGCGCTCTCCATGGGCCCGGACAAGGCCGTGCACGTGCTGGACGACGCCCTGCACGGTTCCTGTGCCGTCGCCACCTCGAAGGTGCTCGCCGCCGCCCTCGGTCAGCTCAACGCCGACCTGGTCATCTGCGGCGCGGAGTCCACCGACGGCCGGGTCCAGGTCATGCCGCACATGATCGCCGAGCGGCTGGGCGTCGCGGCGCTCACCGGCGCCCGCAAGCTCACCGTCGACGGCAGCACGCTCACCGTCGAGCGGCAGACCGAGGAGGGCTACGAGGTCGTCACCGCCGCCACCCCGGCCGTGGTCTCCGTCTGGGACACCATCAACGAGCCGCGCTACCCCTCCTTCAAGGGCATCATGGCCGCCAAGAAGAAGCCGGTGCAGACGTTCTCCCTGGCCGACCTGGGCGTCGCGCCCACCGAGGTGGGCTTCGACGGCGCCACGAGCGCCGTCGTCGAGCACAGCAAGCGCCCTCCGCGCTCCGGCGGCGCCAAGATCACTGATGAGGGCGAGGGCGGCGTCAAGCTCGTCGAGTTCCTCGCCACCGAGAATTTCGTGTGAGAGGGGGGTCTGACATGTCTGAGGTTCTCGTCGTCGTCGAAGCCACGAAGGAATTCGGCGTCAAGAAGGTCACCCTGGAAATGCTCACCCTCGCCCGTGAGCTGGGCACGCCCAGCGCGGTGGTGCTCGGCGGGACTGGCGCCGCCGAGGCGCTGAGCGGCAAGCTGGGCGAGTACGGCGCGGAGAAGATCTACGCCGCCGAGGGTGACGAGATCGACGGCTACCTGGTGGCCCCCAAGGCCACCGTGCTGGCCGAGCTGGTCCGGCGGGTGCAGCCGGTCGCCGTCCTGCTGGCCTCCGCCCAGGAAGGCAAGGAGATCGCCGCCCGGCTCGCCGTCAAGCTGGACAACGGCATCCTGACCGACGTGGTCGGCCTGGACGCCGACGGCACCGCGACCCAGATCGCCTTCGCCGGCTCCGCCATCGTCAAGTCCAAGGTCACCAAGGGCCTGCCGTTGGTCACCGTCCGGCCCAACTCGGTCACCCCCACCCCGGCGGCGGCCACCCCGACGATCGAGCAGCTCACCGTGTCGGTCACCGACGCCGACAAGCTGGCCAGGGTCGTCGAGCGGGTCGCCGAGCAGAAGGGCTCCCGGCCCGAGCTGACCGAAGCCGGCGTGGTCGTCTCCGGTGGTCGCGGCGTCGGCAACGCCGACAACTTCAAGCTGGTCGAGGAGCTGGCCGACCTGCTCGGCGGGGCTGTCGGCGCGTCCCGCGCGGCCGTCGACTCCGGCTTCTACCCGCACCAGTTCCAGGTGGGCCAGACCGGCAAGACGGTCTCCCCGCAGCTCTACGTCGCGCTCGGCATCTCCGGTGCCATCCAGCACCGGGCCGGCATGCAGACGTCGAAGACCATCGTCGCGGTCAACAAGGACGGCGAGGCGCCGATCTTCGAGCTGGCCGACTTCGGCGTGGTGGGCGACCTGTTCAAGATCGTCCCGCAGGCCGCCGAGGAGATCCGCAAGCGCAAGTGACCCTGCGACACGACAGTGGCCGCCCCCGATCGGGGCGGCCACTTCTTTTTCGTGGGGAGCTGATCGGCGGGCCGGGGAGCTGAACCGGCCCGCCGATCAGCCCGTCAGGGTGCCCCTCAACAGGCTGTCGCCGGAGTGGCGGGTGTTGTTGTCGTACCGCTCGGCGGAGACGTCGACCACCGAATAGCTGGTGAGGTCGACATTCGGGGGCAGGGGCAGCAGCGCGTCCGAAGCGCCACCCAGGGTGCCCACCGAGAACATCTCCATCGTCGTCGGATTGATCAGCCAGACCTCGTAGTACCCCGGGACGCGCGGGAGATTCGCCACGTGCAGATGTAGTTGGCCGTCCCGCAGAACCCGGGCGTCGCCCTTGGCCGCCGGAGGCGTCGACCCGTACGCCGCCAGCGGCGCGCTCGCCACCACCACAGGCGTCGGAGCGGGGGCCGGGTCGTCCGGCCGCAGCACGGAGACCGTACCCAGCACACCGACCGCCGCGGCGGCTGCCGCGGTCACCGCGGTGGCCGCCCAGCGCGACCAGCCGGCGCTCCGACGGGACCGGCGCGCCGAATCCAGCCGGGTGACAGTCGGCTCGGCCACCGAACCGGTGGCCGGCCCGCCCGTCGTGCCGCCGGACTCCGCAGTCGTGCCGGTGGCCGGTGCGGTCGGGCCGGTGGACCGTGCGGTCGGGTCGGTGGCCTGGGCTGTCGGGTCCATGGCCTGGGCGGTCGGGTAGGTGGCCTGGGCGGTCGTCAGGTCGTTTGTCTGCTCGGCCCGGGTGCCGGCGGCCTGCCCGGGGAGGTGCCGCGGACGGATCTCGGCCGGCGACGGCTCCGCCGCCCTGACCTGGGCGGTGATGCCCTGCCAGACGTGCTCCGGCGGGTCGGGCAGGTCGGCCAGACCCTGCGTCTCGGTGCCGAGGCCGGCCACCTGCCGCAGGGTCGCCACCTCCGCGCGGCAGAGCGCGCAGGTGCCGAGGTGGGTGCTCTCCCCGTTGTCCGACTCGCTCTCACCGAGCGCCAGAAAGACCAGCCGCTCGTGGTCCAGGTGCTGCACCGTCCACCTCCCATCTGCGTTTCAAGCTCGCCATGCCGCGCCGGATGTGGCTCTTCACGGTGCCCAACGGCACGCCTGTCACCGTGGCTATCTGCTGGTGTGTCAGGTCGTCGTAGAAGGCCAGCTCCAGCATCCGTCGCTGGTCGTCCGGGAGACGAGCCAACTCGTCGGCGATCACCAACCGGTCCACCACGCGGTCCGGGTCCGGGTCGGCGGGTGCCGGCTCCGGCAGTTGCCGGACCGTCTCCACCACCCGGGTCTCCCGCGCCGAGGCGCGCATCCGGTCGATCACCTTGCGCCGGCCGATGCCGAGCAGCCAGCCGATGAGCGATCCCTTGGCCGGGTCGAAGGTGTCCCGGCCCAGCCAGGCGGCGACGAACGTCGCCTGGGTGACGTCCTCGGCGTCGGCGCGGTTGGCCAGCATGGAGGTGGCCAGGTGGAACACGGCCCGACCGTACCTGTCGTACGCCTCGCGCAGCGCCGCGTCGTCACCGGCGCGGAAGCGCGGGTCGAGGTCGTCCACCGGGGGGTCCGGTTCCTCGTGCAGGGCCGTCATCGGGCGGCTCGCCTTCGATGGGGCATGCCCGACTGTAGCTGCCACAGTCTCCGCCCCACTCTCCCGGTCGATGTCATCTCAGCAGCTCTTCGTCTCGCGACCCCGGTTCGGATGCGGGTGGGGCCGAAAAAGAAAAGTGCCTCCGGCCCGCATCCGCGCGTCGGAACGGCGGCGTAACCCGTTCTGCAAGCCAGGCCTGACGAATCAGCACCAATCACCAGGAGGCAGACATGCAGTTCTCGTACCTGCGTCGGGTCGCGGCGGGCGGCGCGGTCGCCGCGCTGGCCTTCGCCGGAGTCGGCGCACTCACCGCCACCCCCGCGTACGCCGCCACGTCGAAGGTTTCCGTCGTGCACGGCATCCCGGACACCCCTGTCGACGTCTACGTCAACGGCAAGAAGACGCTTGAGAACTTCAAGCCCGGTGACGTGGCCGGCCCGCTCAACCTGGAGGAGGGCGACTACGACATCGCGCTCACCAAGCCGGGCGAGCCGATCGGCAGCGCGATTCTCAAGGTCGACGACGCGGCCGTTCCGGGCGGCGCGAACATCAGCATCGCGGCCCACCTCGACGCCGCCGGCCAGCCGAAGATCACCCCGTTCGTGAACGACGTCTCGAAGGTCGACGCCGGCAAGGCCCGGCTGATCGTCCGGCACACCGCGGCCGCACCGGCGGTGGACGTACGCGCCGGCGGCACCCCGGTCTTCAAGGGCCTCACCAACCCGAACGAGGCCAAGGGCGACGTCGACGCGGGCAGCGTCAAGGCCGACGTGGTGCTCGCCGGCACCGACACCGTGGCCATCGGCCCGGCCGACCTCAACCTCAAGGAGGGCACCGCCACGATCGTCTACGCGATCGGCTCCGCCGAGGGCAAGACCCTCGACGTGGTGGCGCAGACCATCACCGGCCTGCACTCCGCCCCGGGCGGCGTGCCGAGCGGTGACGGCGGTCAGGCCGGCACGGGCGTGGACACCTGGTGGTACGTGCTCACCGGTGCCGGCGTACTCCTGCTGCTGGGCGGCGGTGTGCGGATGGCGACCGCGCGGACCGGTCGCAAGTGACGGTGCGCAACCGCGGCGCGCTGGCGGCCCTGGCCGCCGGCGTTGCCGCGCTCACCGTCGCCGCCGTGGTGGCGTGCGGTTCCCAACCGGCGGGGAACGTGGGTGCCGAGGAGGCGACCACCCTGGCCAGCAACCCACCGGCGGACGCCAGCGCGCCGTCGGTGCCGGTCACCGTCGGTGAGCTGCCGGCCGACGCGGGGGTCGTCCCGCCGGTACGGCTGGTGATCCCGGACATCGACGTCACCGCCACCGTCAACGCGGTGGGCATCAACGAGCGGACGAACGAGTTCGAGGTGCCGCCCAGCGTCGACCAGATCGGGTGGTACCGCTACGGGCCCGGCCTGGAGGCAACCGCCGGCTCGGTGGTCATCGCCGGTCATGTGGACAGCGCCACGCAGGGCAGGGGGGCGTTCTTCCGACTCCGCCAACTCGACAAGGGCGACACCCTGACCGCGACCGGCAGCGACGGCACGGCGCGGCGGTACCGGGTCGTCGCCCGGGAGGAGTACGCGAAGACCAGGATTCCGTTGGACCGGTACTTCGCCCGGGACGGCAAACCGCGGCTGACCCTGATCACGTGTGGCGGGCCGTTCGACGCCAAGGCGCGCAAGTACCGCGACAACATCGTTGTCACAGCGGTGCCCGCCTGACCTGGGCCGCCGCCAGGGCCGGGGTGGGAAATCCCACCCCGGCCCCGGTGCCGGGTCCCTCCGCCATCCGGGCGCCGCGGTGTCGGCCGTAGGCTGAACGGCGATGGCTTACCTGGATCACGCGGCGACGACTCCGATGCTCGACGAGGCACTGGAGGCGTACGTCGCTACCGCCCGCGAGGTCGGCAACGCGTCCTCCCTGCACGCGGCGGGTCGTCGTGCCCGCCGCCGGGTCGAGGAGTCCCGCGAGAAGGTCGCCGCGGTGCTGGGCGCCCGGCCGTCCGAGGTGATCTTCACGGGTGGCGGCACGGAGAGCGACAACCTCGCGGTCAAGGGCATCTTCTGGGCCCGCCGGGGAGCCGCCCCGGACCGCCGTCGGGTGGTCTCCAGCGCCGTCGAGCACCACGCGGTGCTCGACGCTGTCGACTGGCTCGTCGAGCACGAGGGGGCCGAGGTCGGCTGGCTGCCGGTG
Source organism: Micromonospora sp. NPDC049175 (assembly GCF_043197345.1). Taxonomy (NCBI): domain Bacteria; kingdom Bacillati; phylum Actinomycetota; class Actinomycetes; order Micromonosporales; family Micromonosporaceae; genus Micromonospora; species Micromonospora sp. NPDC049175. The sequence continues at coordinate 91,950 of NZ_JBICSY010000008.1, forward strand.
GACGCCGCCGGTCGGTTCGACCCGGAGGACCTGCGCGCCGAGCTGGCCCAGCACGCCGGCCGGGTGGCCGTGGTCACCGCGATGTGGGCAAACAACGAGGTGGGCACCATCCAGCCGGTCGCCGAGCTGGCCGCCGTCGCGGCCGAGCACGGTGTGCCGTTCCACACCGACGCCATCCAGGCGGTCGGTCAGGTGCCCGTCGACTTCGGCGCCAGCGGCGTCGCCGCGCTGACCGTCACCGGGCACAAGTTGGGCGGCCCGACCGGGGTGGGCGCGCTGCTGCTCGCCCGGGACGTGCCGGCCACGCCACTGCTGCACGGGGGCGGCCAGGAACGTGACATCCGTTCCGGCACCCTGGACACGGCCGGCATCGTGGCCTTCGCGGTCGCCGTCGAGACGGCGGTCAAGGGCCAGCAGGAGTACGCGGCCCGGGTGGCCGCGCTCCGCGACGACCTGATCGAGCGGGTTCGTCGGGCGGTGCCCGAGGTGATCTACAACGGTGACCCGACCGACCGGCTGCCCGGCAACGCGCACTTTTCCTTCCCCGGCTGCGAGGGCGACGCCCTGCTGCTGTTGCTCGACGCCCAGGGCATCGCCTGCTCGACGGGGTCGGCCTGCTCCGCGGGGGTGGCCCAGCCCTCCCACGTGCTGCTGGCGATGGGCGCCGACGACGACCGCGCCCGCTCCTCGCTGCGCTTCTCCCTCGGCCACACGAGCACCCAGGCCGACGTCGACGCCCTCATCGCGGCCCTCCCGGCAGCCGTCGACCGAGCCCGCCGAGCCGCAGCCCTCCGCACCCCCCGCTAACCGCCCCCACCCCCGCTCTCGCCCTCGCCCCACCCCACCCCCACCCCTGTCCCGGGCTCCGCCCCTTCCTTCCGGCGATCTTGCACTTTCGGTTGGCGGTTCGCGTCTTGTGCGGCATATGTCACCGCAGAAAGTGCAAGATCGCGTGGGTGGGGTGGGTGGGTGGGCGTGGGTTCCGGGGTTTTCGGGGGTGGTGGATAGGGTTGTCGTGGGGAACTGGGGTGGGAAGGGGGTTCGCTGGTGAAGGTTCTGGCGGCTATGTCGGGCGGGGTTGACTCGGCCGTGGCGGCGGCGCGGGCGGTGGCGGCCGGGCACGACGTGACGGGTGTACACCTGGCGCTGGCCCGAAATCCACAGACCTATCGGACCGGGGCGCGCGGCTGCTGCACGCTGGAAGACTCCCGGGACGCACGGCGGGCCGCCGACGTGATCGGCATCCCGTTCTACGTGTGGGACATGGCCGACCGCTTCCACGAGGACGTGGTGGACGACTTCGTCGCCGAGTACGCCGCCGGGCGCACGCCGAACCCCTGCCTGCGCTGCAACGAGAAGATCAAGTTCGCGGCGGTGCTGGACCGGGCGGTGGCCCTGGGCTTCGACGCGGTGGTCACCGGGCACCACGCCCGGCTCGGCGCGGACGGGCTGCTGCGGCGCAGTGTCGACATCGCCAAGGACCAGTCGTACGTGCTGGCCGTGCTCACCCGCGAGCAACTGGACCGGTCGATCTTCCCGTTGGGCGACTCGACGAAGGCGCAGGTGCGCGCCGAGGCCGCCGAGCGTGGCCTGGCCGTGGCCGACAAGCCGGACTCGCACGACATCTGCTTCATCGCCGACGGCGACACCCGGGGCTTCCTGGCCGGCCGGCTCGGCGAGGCGCCCGGCGACGTGGTGGACGCCAGCACCGGCGCGGTGGTCGGCAGTCACAGCGGCGCGTACGCGTACACGGTGGGGCAGCGACGCGGGCTGCACCTGGACCGGCCGGCCCCGGACGGCCGCCCGCGTTACGTGCTCTCCATCACGCCGAAGACCAACACGGTGACCGTCGGCCCCGCCGAGGCGCTGGAGGTGTCCGAGGTCCGCGCCGTTCGTCCGGTCTGGACCGGCGGCGCACGCCCGGAGGCGCCTGTCGAGTGCGAGGTGCAACTGCGTGCACACGGCGACGTGGTGCCGGCGACCGTCGCCCTCGACGGCGACCTGCTGCACGCCGAGCTGCGCCGGCCGGTACGCGGTGTCGCCGCCGGTCAGGCAGTGGTCGCGTACCGGGCGGATCCGGCCGGCGACGTGGTCCTCGGCTCCGCCACCATCACCGGCTGACCGCACGGCCTGGGTGTCCGCGGGATAGCCTTCGGCCGTGACAGATCAGGCGTGGCCCTGGCCGGCCGGCGCGGCAACCGGAATTGGTTCGCTGCCCGGCACCGACATCGGCGAGGCCCAGCGGGTGGTCCTCGGTGAGCTTCCCGAGCTGCCCCATCTGCCCGAGCTGCCGGCCCGTGGTCCCGGCGCGGACCTGATCGGCCGGTCCGCCGGGCTGCTTGTCGAGCTGCCCGTCGAGGTGTACGCCGGACGGTGGCGGGTCGCCCCGCGCCCGGGTCGCGACCTGCGTCGAGCCCGTGACCTGATGGAACGTGACCTGGACCAGCTCGCCGAGCAGGCCGAGGGGTACGCCGGGCCGATCAAGGTGCAGGCCGCCGGTCCACTGACGCTTGCCGCGTCCGTGGAGTTGCCGATCGGCGGCCGTCTGTTGCGTGACCCCGGCGCGGTCCGTGATCTGACCGGCTCCCTCGCCGAAGGGCTGCGCGCCCACGTCGCGGCGGTGACCCGGCGGCTGCCCCGGGCGTCGGTGCTGCTCCAACTCGACGAGCCGTCGCTGCCGACCGTGCTGGCCGGGCGAGTGCCGACCGAGAGCGGGCTGGGCGCGTACCGGGCTGTCGACTCGGTGGACGCGGCCGCGCTGCTGCGCACGATCGTCGACGCGGTGGGCGTACCGACGCTTGTGCACTGCTGCGCCCCGGACGTGCCGCTGGAGCTGATCCGCTCCACCGGCGCCGTCGCGGTCGCCCTCGACCTGGACCTGGTCACCAAGCTGGACCCGCTCGGCGAGGCGCTCGACGCCGGCCTCGGGTTGTTGGCCGGGGCCGCGCCGACCCGACCACCGTCGGCCGGTGGCGCGCCGACCTCCGCGCAGATCGCCGATCGGGTACGCCAGGTCTGGGACCGTCTGGGCTTTCCCCGTCGGCAGCTCGCCGAGCAGGTGGTGGTCACCCCGGCCTGCGGGCTCGCCGGTGCCACCCCGGAGTACGCAAGGGCGGTGCTCGCCGCGTGCCGGGACGCCGGCCGGCGGCTCGCCGAGGTGTGAGGTTTCCTGTCGTACCCGGTGGGCAGGATGACGGTCATGATTGGACAGCTGCGTTCAGTGGTGATCGACTGCCCGGATCCGCGGGCGCTGGCGACGTTCTACGCCGAGTTGCTCGGGGTGCCTCTCGCCGAGGGTGAGACGGAAGACGACTGGGTGGTGCTGGGCGGTCCGCCCGGTCACCAACCTCGTCTCGCCTTCCAGCAGGCGCTCAACCTGCGCCCTCCGGTCTGGCCGGATCCGGAGCGCCCTCAGCAGTTCCACCTGGACGTGACGGTGGACGACATCGAGAGCGCGGAGAAGGCGGCACTCGCGCTCGGTGCGCGGCGGCTGCCGGGCGAGGGCGAGGGTTTCCGGGTCTACGCCGACCCGGCCGGCCATCCGTTCTGTCTCTGCTGGGACTGAGTCGGACGGGGGTTGCGGCGGCCGGGCATCATGGCCGCCGTGATGCCCATCCCCGCGCTGCGCGCCTCCGGTTCGCTCTTCGGCCTCGCCTACGGTGACGCCCTCGGCAAGCCCACCGAGTTCCTGACCGTCGCCGAGATCGAACACCGGTACGGCCCGACCGGCCCACGTGAGCTGTCCGGCGAGCCGGCGCTTGTCACCGACGACACCCAGATGGCACTCGCGGTGGGCTGGGCGCTGCACGACGCGCCCGCACTCACCCCGGAGGTGGTGGAGCCGCTGCTGCGGCGGCGCTTCCTGGCCTGGGCGGTCAGCCCGGACAACAACCGCGCCCCGGGCATGACCTGCCTGCGTGCCTGCGCGGAGTTGAGCCGTGGGCTGCGCTGGCAGGAGGCGACCGTGGCCGGGTCGAAGGGGTGCGGTGCCAACATGCGGGTCACCCCTGTTGGCCTGCTCAACGTGGACCCGGACACGATGGCCGGGTTGGCGCAGTTGCAGGCCGGGATGACCCACGGCCACCCGACCGGGCTGGCCGCCAGCGAGCTGACCGCGTACGCGGTCTTCGCGCTACGCGCCGACGCCACGTTGCCCGAGCTACCCGCGATCCTCACCGAGCGCGCGCGGTCCCAGCGCCTGGTCTACCGGGAGCAGTGGCTGGGTGATCTTTGGCAGCGCCCGGGGGTCGGGACGCCGGAGGAGTTCATCGCCCGAGGCTGGGACGAGTGCCTGGCGGTGCTGGGCCGACTGACGGATGCTCTGCGCCTGCCGGACGACGGCGGCGACCCGTGCCGGGCCACCGGGGAGGGCTGGATTGCCGAGGAGGCGCTGGCCACCGCGCTGCTCTGCGCCGTACGGCACGCCGACGACCCGGTGGCGGCCCTGTCCCGGGGCGCGACCACCGCCGGCGACTCCGACTCGATCGCAGCCCTGGCCGGCGCTTTCGTGGGCGCGGCCGCCGGCATGGCCGCCTGGCCGACCGGGTGGATCGACCGCATCGAGTACGCCGACCAACTCGCCACCCTCGGCGCCGCCTGGGACTAACCGCCCTCCCCGCCCGGCGCCCGCCCTCCCCGCCCTCCCCGCCCTCCCCGCCCGGCCCGCCCTGGCCTGGGCTGGCCTGGGCTGGCCTGGGCTGGCCTGGCCTGGGCTGGCCTGGCCTGGGCTGGCCTGGCCTGGGCTGGCCTGGGCTGGCCTGGCCTGGGCTGGCCTGGGCTGGTCCGGCCCGCCGGCATGATCGACTCGGCTTCCTGGAAGCTGGGGTGTCCGAGGGGCTGGGATGCCGCGGTTTCCGGGGACCCGAGTGGATCAGCGCCCGGCGCGGCCCCGACGAGGGCCGGTACGGTCGGCGCCCGGTCCGACCAGGGTCAGGGGGTGGGTAGGTGACGCAGGCTGCGGACCTTGCGCCACAGGTCGGCGTCGCAGCGGCCGGCGTGGTCGGCGAAGGCGGCCGAGCTGAGTCGGATCGGCTCGGTCAGGCTGAGATAGCTGTCGTGCTCCGCGCCGGGGTCCCAGTCCAGGGTGGGGATCCGTACGTGGTCGTCCCGGTCACTCTTGTCCTGACTGGTGATCTTCAGGACGTCCGCGCCCCGGGAGTCCGTCCGCAGCACCAGGCAGGGCCGCACCTTCGAGCCACTGCCGTCGGCGTACGGCACGTCTGCCCACCAGATCTCTCCGGGTGCCGGGGTGTCGTGCCGGTCGGTATCGCGTGAGCGGCTCTTGGTTGCCGGCCGGTCGGTGCCGCGCGGTCGGGGCGGCGCGGGACGACGACCACCGGTGCGGGCCGTGGCGCCGCGGTCCCCTCGGGTGCCCGAGGGGCGGGTCGAGACCCGGTGCCGCCAGCTGTTCCATGCCCAACCCGCGGCAACTGCCAGCAGGATCGCCGCTGCCCAGAGCAGTGCCTCGCGCATCGCGTTACCTCCTGCCCACCGACGGACGCATCCCCGCCGCCTGCCCACCGGCGGGTACTCCCGCCTCGTGCCTGTCGGCGGAGTTTCTCCGCCACGTGCCTGTCAGCGGACGTATTTCCGCCCTCACCGCGGCCCACCGGCCGCACCGTCCGGCGATCCTCGCACGTCGCCGCCCGGGCCGCCCGCCAACCACACCGCAACCGCCCCACCACCAGCCCGCCCGACTGCCCGACCGACCACCCGACTGCCCGGCTGCCCGGCCGCCCGACCGCCCGGCTGCCCGACCGACCACCCGACTGCCCGACTGCCCGACTGCCCGGCTGTCCGACTGCCCGGCTGCCCGGCTGCCCGACCGACCACCCGACTGCCCGACTGCCCGGCTGTCCGACTGCCCGGCTGCCCGACCGACTGCCCGGCTGCCCGACCGACCGCCCGGCTGCCCGACCGACCGCCCGGCTGCCCGACCGACCGCCCCGCTGCACCACTTGATCATCTGATGCTGAGTAGTTGGATCGGCCTGTCGAGAACTGCTGAGCATTAAGTGATCATGGATCGCGGCGGAGAGGAACGTCGCGGCGAGCGCGGGCGGGCGAGCGAGCGCGGGCGAGCGCGGCGGGCGGGCGGGCGGGCGGGCGACGGATTGTCCCACCGGCCCGATACCGTGCCGGAGTAGCGTGATCAGGGGAGGTCGCAGGCGTGTCCGAAGGTGGCGGTGTGTCCGAGGAGCAGATCGGTCAGCAGGTCAGCCCGGCGCAGGAGGCGGCGGCCGGGGCTGAGCCGACGCCGCAGGCCCGGGAGCGGCATGCCACGCTCAGTCAGGAGTTGACCGAGCATCAGTACCGCTACTACGTGCTGGACACGCCGACGATTCCCGACGCCGACTTCGACCGGCAGTTGCGCGAGCTGGAGGCACTGGAGGCGGAGTTCCCGGCGTTGCGGACGCCCGATTCACCCACCCAACGTGTGGGCGGCACGTTCTCCACCGACTTCACCCCGGTCACCCACGCCGAACGGATGCTCTCGCTCGACAACGCCTTCGCCGACGAGGAGTTGGCCGCCTGGGCCGAGCGGGTCGAGCGGGACGCGGGCGGCCCGGCGCCCTACCTGTGCGAGCTGAAGGTCGACGGGTTGGCTATCAACCTGACCTACGAGAAGGGCAGGCTGGTCCGGGCCGCCACCCGGGGCGACGGCCGCACCGGTGAGGACGTCACCGCCAACGTGCGCAGCATCCGGGGCGTGCCCGGCCAGCTCACCCCGTCCGCCGAATTCCCGGACATTCCCGAGCTGGTCGAGATTCGGGGCGAGATCTACTTCCCGGTCGCCGCGTTCGCCGATCTCAACGCCGGCCTGGTGGAGCAGGGCCGCGCTCCCTTCGCCAACCCCCGCAACGCCGCGGCGGGCAGCCTTCGGCAGAAGGATCCGCGGGTCACCGCCTCCCGGCCGCTGCGCTTGGTGGTGCACGGCATCGGCGCCCGCCGGGGGTTCCAGCCCACCGCACAGTCCGAGTCGTACGCTGCGCTCAGGTCCTGGGGGTTGCCGACCAGCGACCGCTGGCGGGTCGTCCCCGACCTGGCCGGCGTCGTGGAATACATCGGCTACTACGCCGAGCACCGGCACGACGTCGAGCACGAGATCGACGGGGTGGTGGTCAAGGTCGACCCGGTCTCCATCCAGGGCCGGCTGGGCTCGACCAGCCGTGCGCCCCGGTGGGCGATCGCCTTCAAGTACCCGCCGGAGGAGGTCACCACCAAGCTTCTCGACATCGACGTCAACGTGGGGCGGACCGGGCGGGTCACCCCGTTCGCCGTGCTGGAGCCGGTGCGGGTGGCCGGCTCCACCGTCGCGCTCGCGACCCTGCACAACGCGCGTGAGGTCGAGCGCAAGGGCGTGCTGATCGGTGACACGGTGGTGCTGCGCAAGGCCGGTGACGTGATTCCCGAGGTTCTGGGCCCGGTGGTCGACATGCGTCCCGCCGACGCCCGGCCGTTCGTCATGCCGACCACCTGCCCGGCCTGCGGCACCCCGCTCGCGCCGTCGAAGGAGGGCGACATCGACATCCGTTGCCCCAACACCCGCAGCTGCCCGGCCCAGCTACGCGAGCGGGTGTTCCACCTTGCCGGCCGCGGCGCCTTCGACATCGAGGCGCTCGGCTACAAGGGGGCGGCGGCCCTGCTGGACGCGGAGGTCATCGCGGACGAGGGGGATCTGTTCCAGCTCGATGCCGAGCAGCTGTCCCGGTCTCCGTTCTTCGTCAACAAGGACGGCAGCCTGGGCAGCAACGCCAGCAAGTTGCTGGACAATCTGGCGGTCGCCAGGGAACGGGACCTGTGGCGGGTGCTGGTGGCGCTCTCCATCCGGCACGTCGGTCCGACCGCGGCCCAGGCGCTCGCCCGGCACTTCCGCTCGATGGACGCCATCGACGCGGCCACCGAGGAGGAGCTGTCCTCGGTCGACGGGGTCGGGCCGACCATCGCGGCGAGCCTCCGGGAGTGGTTCGCGGTGGACTGGCATCGCGAGGTCGTCCGCAAGTGGGCCGACGCCGGCGTACGGATGGCGGAGGAGGCCGGCGACGAAGGGCCGCGCCCGTTGGAGGGGTTGACCGTGGTGGTGACCGGCACGCTCGCCGGTTTCTCCCGGGACCAGGCCGCCGAGGCCGTCCAGAGCCGGGGCGGCAAGGTCAGCGGGTCGGTCTCCAAGAAGACGAGCTTCGTGGTGGTGGGGGACAACCCGGGGTCCAAGGCCGACAAGGCGGTCAGCCTCAAGGTGCCGGTGCTCGACGAGGCCGGGTTCCAACTCCTGCTGGACGCCGGCCCGGACGCCGCACGGGAGGTCGCTCAACCGGGCGGCTGACCGGGTGGGCGGTGCCGCGCGACGACTGGTCACGTATACCAACTTAATTACGACTACGACCGATTCGTGACTGTCCTACCGGGAAACCGGGGCCCGAGGGCGTTTCATTGGGTCACGGCGTGCGCACCGGCACGTCGACGGTCGGTCGGGAGGTGTGGTGGAGGTCGCCGACCCACGCAACTCGCTGCCCCCGGGACGGGTGGCACCGTTCGCTGCCTTCGTCGTCGGCATCCTGGTGGTGGCCACGGCGACCGCCGCCGTTCCACTCGCGACGCTTCCCGACGAGGTGTCCCGGCTGCCGGTGGCGTTCTGGACGATGGCCACGCTCGCCGTGATCTGCGACGCCCGCCCGTTCGTCCCGCCGGGGCGCCGGCAGACCTCGGCGGTGTTCCCCTCCACCTGCTTCACCTTCGCGATCCTGCTCGGTTGGGGCCTCGGCCCGGCGGTGCTGGTGCAGGCGGTGGGGGTGGTCGTCTCGGGTTGGCGGATGCGGCACGCGCCGTGGCGGACGGCGTTCAACGTCGGGCAGTACGCGTGTGCCCTCGCCGCCGCGTACGGCGTGATCCTGCTCGGGCCGGGCACCATCTTCTCCGGCGGGCGGTTGCACTGGACCGACGTGGCCGCCGTCGCCGGGGCGACGCTGGCGTGGTTCGTCGTCAACTACGGGCTGGTCAGCTGGGCGGTGCGACTGCGCTTCGGCGACCGGTGGTGGCCCACCCTGCGGCAGGGGCTCGGCTTCGAGTTGCTCTCCACCGGCTCGCTACTGCTGCTCGCCCCGGTGCTGGTCGCGGCGGCGCGGGTCAGCGCGGCGCTGATTCCGCTGGTGCTGGTGCCGCTGTTCGCCGTCTACCGGATGGCGCGGCTGACCGTCGAACAGCAGCACCTCGCCGCCGCCGACCCGCTCACCGGCCTGCCCAACCGCAAGGCCCTGCTGACCGAGGTGGCCGAGCAGGTACACGTGCATGCCGACCGGACGGCTCGGGGCGAACCCGACGGTCAGTTGGCGCTGCTGTTGATCGACCTGGACCGCTTCAAGAACGTGAACGACGCCCTCGGGCACGCCGTGGGCGACCGGCTGCTGGTCGAGGTGAGCGCGCGGCTCACCGACGTACGGCCCCGACCGAAGATGATCGCCCGGCTCGGCGGCGACGAGTTCGCCATCGTGATGACCGGGCTGACCGACGTCGGTCAGGCGCGGGAGTTGGCCGACCAGGTGGTCGAGGCGCTGGCCGAGCCGGTGCCGCTCGACGGGCTTCCGTTGGACGTGGGCGGGTCGATCGGGATCGCCCTCTTCCCCGAGCATGGCGAGGACTTCGCCACTCTGATGCGCCACGCCGACGTCGCGATGTACGACGCCAAGCACCGCAACGACACGGTGGCCGTCTACGCCCCCGAGTCCGACCACAACTCCGCCGAGCGCCTCGGCCTCCTCGCCGACCTGCGTCGGGTGCTGGAATCCGGCCCGCCGATCGACGGGTTGTTCGACGCCGAGCGGGCCGGTCACAGCCACCTCGGGGGATCGCCGGACCAGGAAGACCGCGCCGCCCACGCCGACCGGGCCGACCGGGGAGACGGGCGGGGTCGGGACGGCGTGCCGGGTGAGGTGGCCGGTACGGAGCGGGTGGTCGGCGTACCCCTCGACGCGGCGGCCGAGGTGCGCGGTGGTGACGGGGCGGCGCTGCCCACCGGGGCGGCGGCCGAGGCCGCGCCACACGCGGACCCGGCGCCGGCGATCGCGACGGCGCCCCGGTCCGGTGGCCGGTGGTGGGGACGCCGTCGGCGCGACGACGCCGCGCTGCTGCACGCCGACGAGCTGATCAACCAGATCGCCACCGGTGCCGACCCGATCCGGGGCCGCAACACCCGTGCCGCGGTCACCGGAGCCCGGCCGGGTCGGGGTCGGGAGCGACGCGCCGGGCTCGGAAACGGCCGTCGGTCGCCGAACGGAGGGGCGGTCACCGCGCTGGGCAACGGTGACCTCGGGCCACGGCGGGGCATCGGGTCGGACGCACCGGGGCGACCGCTCGAAGCAACGGGGTGGGCGCACGCGGACGACGGGCCGGCCGACGACGCCGGGGAAATCACCATGTATTACCAGCCGCAGATCGCCATCGCGACCGGCGAGGTGGTCGGTGTCGAGGCCCTGCTGCGGTGGCGACACCCGCGGCGGGGCATGGTCGACCCGGAGGAACTCATCCGGGTCGCCGAGCAGAGCGCCGTCATGCGGCTGCTCACCCGGCGGGTGGTCGACGACGTGGTCGGGCAACTCGCCAGGTGGTCGGCGGCCGGCATCGGCCTGCGCGCGGCGCTCAACGTCAGTGTGCGGGATCTGCACACCGGCGAGATCGCCGACCAGATCGCCGACCGGTTGGCCCGGTCCGGGGTGCCGGCCGAGCGGCTACAGGTGGAGATCACCGAGGGCGCGTTGATGGCCGACCCGCGCCGGGTGCTGGCGACCATCTCCCAGTTGCACCGGATCGGGGTGGGCATCGCGCTCGACGACTTCGGCACCGGCTACTCGTCATTGCAGCACCTGCGCAGACTGCCGCTGTCCGAGGTGAAGGTGGACCGGTCGTTCGTACTCGGCATGGCCGACGACGCCGACGACGCGGCGATCGTCCGGTCGATGATCGAGTTGGCCGGCGCTCTGGGGTTGCGGGTGGTGGCCGAGGGCGTCGAGGACGAGCGGACCTGGCGGATGCTGCACGCCGCCGGGTGCGACGCGGCGCAGGGTTGGTTCTACGCCCGACCCATGCCCGCCGCGGAGCTGGTCACCTGGCTGGCCCGGTACCGGCCGGTGCGCCCCACCGGTGGGCACCCGCAGCCGGAGAGCGCGCGCCGCCCCACCCGCTGACCCGAGGGGGAGTCCGGGGACGCGGCACCGGAGCGGAACAATAGACTCGCTCCGGTCACCGCGCGTCACGCTCCAGTCGTCGCGCGGCCGGCACACCGCCCGACCAGCAGGACATCAGAAGGGGGCACGGATGGCCGCCATCTCCCGCGAGGAGGTCGCGCACCTGGCGCGCCTGTCGCGGCTCGCCGTCACCGAGGAGGAGCTGGACACGTTCGCCGGTCAGCTCGACGTGATCCTCCAGGCGGTCGCCCAGGTCGGCGAGGTCGCCGCCGCGGACATTCCGCCGACCTCGCACTCGGTGCCGTTGACGAACATCTTCCGCGAGGACGTGGTCACGCCGTGCCTGACCCCGCAGGAGGCGCTGTCGGGCGCGCCCGATGCCGAGGACCAGCGGTTCCGCGTGCCGCGGATCCTGACCGAGGATGTGGCCTCATGAGCGATCTGACCAGAATGACGGCGACGGAGATCGCCACGCTTGTCGCCGGCGGTGAGACCTCCGCCGTCGAGGTGACGCAGGCGCACCTGGACCGGATCGCCGCGGTCGACGACCGGGTGCACGCCTTCCTGCACGTCGACAGTGACGGCGCGCTCGCCGCGGCCCGCGCGGTGGACGAGCGCCGGGCCGCCGGCGAGGAGTTGGGCCCTCTCGCGGGTGTGCCGGTCGCGGTGAAGGACGTGCTCGCCACCCGGGGTGTGCCGACCACCGTCGGCTCCAAGATCCTGGAGGGCTGGCGTCCGCCGTACGACGCGACGATCGTGCAGCGGCTGCGTGCCGCCGGCACGGTGATGCTCGGCAAGACCAACATGGACGAGTTCGCGATGGGCTCCTCCACCGAATACTCGGCGTACGGGCCGACGCACAACCCGTGGGACCTGGACCGGATCCCGGGTGGTTCGGGTGGCGGCAGCGCCGCCGCGCTGGCCGCGTACGAGGCGCCGCTGGCGATCGGCTCGGACACCGGCGGCTCGATCCGCCAGCCTGGCGCGGTCACCGGCACCGTGGGCGCGAAGCCCACCTACGGCGGCACCTCCCGTTACGGGCTCGTCGCCTTCTCCTCGTCGCTGGACACCCCCGGCCCGTGTGCCCGTACGGTGCTCGACGCGGCCCTGTTGCACCAGGTGATCGGTGGGCACGACCCGCGGGACTCCACCTCGATCCCGCAGCCGGTGCCGGACGTGGTGGCGGCGGCGAAGCTCGGGGCGACCGGCGACCTGACCGGCGTGCGACTCGGCATCGTGAGCGAGTTCGTCGGCGAGGGCGCCGAGCCGGGTGTGATGGCCGCGTTCCGCGAGTCGGTGGACGCGTTGACCAAGATGGGCGCCGAGGTCGTGGAGATTTCCTGCCCGACGTTCGCGTACGCGCTGCCGGCGTACTACCTGATCGCCCCGAGCGAGTGCTCCTCCAACCTGGCCCGGTTCGACGGCGTCCGGTTCGGCCTGCGGGTCGGCGACGACGGCAACCGGTCGCTGGAGGAGGTCATGTCGTTGACCCGGGAGGCCGGTTTCGGCCCGGAGGTCAAGCGCCGCATCATGGTCGGCACGTACGCGCTGTCGTCGGGTTACTACGACGCGTACTACGGGCAGGCGCAGAAGGTCCGGACGCTCATCACCCGCGACTTCACCGCCGCGTTCGAGCGGGTCGACGCGTTGATCTCGCCGACCACCCCGTCGGTGGCGTTCCCGATCGGCGCGCGCACCGCCGACCCGTACCAGATGTACCTGGCCGACCTGTACACGATCCCGACCAACCTGTACGGCGGGCCGGGCATCTCGGTGCCCTGTGGCCTCTCCGAGGGGTTGCCGGTCGGCCTGCAGGTGATGGCCCCGACGATGGCCGACGACCGGATGTACCGGGTCGCCGCCGCGTTGGAGTCCGCCGTCGGCACGTTCACGCCGCCGGCGCTGTAGGACGGGTGTCACCGCATCGGCGCCGGGGGACGTGTCCCTCGGCGCCGATCGCGCGTTCGGGTAGGTGGGGTGCCGATCAGGGCTGGTTCGGCGGCTCGGCGAGGTAGCGGCGGGCCTCCCGCAGACCACGCCAGCGATACCAGGCGGAACCACCCCAGAGCAGGATCAGCAGTACGGCCAGGACGCGGGTGAACGGGCGGTCCGCGCTCACCAGGGCCAGTAGTTGGGTGAGGACGCCCACCGCGAACAGCCACAGCAGCCAGCGTTGACTGACCCGGGTTCGGGCCTCCCTGCGCGCCAGCGCGTCCAGGCGGGGATCGTCGGTGGAGCCATCGCGTAGCGCCTGCGCGATCCGCCGCCTCGTCGTCGGATCGGCACCGGCCGTCCGGGGCAGCCGGCTGAGCAGCCGGCGGCCGAAGACGAGGGCGACGACCGCGCCGACAAGCGACGGGATCAGAATCATCGCGAACGCCGCGAGCAGATTGTCGGCGTCCATCCGGCCGTCGCCGACAAGCGCGGCGGCGCCCAGCACGCTGGCGCCGACCACGACGAGCGCGGCGACCGCGTAGGTGCTGCGGCGGTCCGGCCCCTGCGTGACCGGCTCGTCCGGGGCTGTCCGTTCCTCGGTGGTCACCGCCGCCCCCGATCCGCATGCCGCCGGTTGAGCAGGTGCACCACGGCGTACCCGATCGCCACCGCCAGCACCCCGGGCAGTGCCATGCCGAGCACCAACGCGACCGGCGAGTCCGGGTTCCGGTCCTCTCCGGCGGCGAACCAGGTGATCAGGGTGACCACGACGGCCACCGCCCACACCGCGACCACCGCGAGGATCACCGGCCGGGCGGACGCCCCGCGGGCCGGCCTCACGACCTGTCCCGGCTGCGGCTGCGCGAGTCCGCCCACCTGCCCGCCGCCCTCGCCGCGGGCCACACCAGGATCGGGATGGCGAGCATGAGCACCAGGAACAGAAGGTCTCCCGGCGTCCGCTCACCGCCGGCGGCACGCCAGAGGACGAGCGTCACCACCCACGCGGCCAGCACCGCCAGCAGGAACACCATGGTCTTGGGCCGACGCCCCGGCGCGGCCTGGTTGATGGATCGATCGTTCCCCGTATTCGTCATGGTCGACGGATACCCAGGTGCCGCCGCGGACACACCCGGCCTTTGGCGATCGCCGGTGGGTCGGTAAACCCGGGCGAACCGTGATCGGACAACCCCACTAGGCTGGACCGGTTCTGTCCGGATCGCGCCTGGAGCGTCTCATGACCACGACACTGCCCGCGTACGACGAGGTCGTCGCGCGCTTCGAACCGGTGATCGGCCTGGAGACCCACGTCGAGCTGGGCACGAACACCAAGATGTTCTGTGGTTGCCCGACCGATTTCGGTGGCGAGCCGAACACCCGGGTCTGCCCGGTGTGCCTGGGCCTGCCCGGTTCGCTGCCGGTGGCCAACAAGGCGGCCATCGAGGCGATCATCCGGATCGGCCTGGCGTTGAACTGCTCGATCGCCGAGTGGTGCCGGTTCGCCCGGAAGAACTACTTCTACCCGGACATGCCGAAGAACTTCCAGATCAGCCAGTACGACGAGCCGATCTGTGTCGACGGTTACCTGGACGTCGAGGTGGGCGGCGAGACGGTGCGGATCGAGATCGAGCGGGTGCACCTCGAGGAGGACACCGGCAAGACGCTGCACGTCGGCGGCGCCACCGGCCGCATCCACGGCGCGACCGAGTCGCTCGTCGACTACAACCGGGCCGGCATCCCGCTCGTCGAGATCGTCACCAAGCCGATCACGGGCACCGGTGCGCTCGCCCCCGACGTGGCCAAGGCGTACGTCGCCGAGCTGCGCGACGTGATCCGTACCCTCGGCGTCTCCGACGTGCGGATGGAAGAGGGTTCGCTGCGCTGCGACGTGAACACCTCACTCAACCTGCCGGGCGCGGAGTGGGGCACCCGTACCGAGACGAAGAACGTCAACTCGCTGCGGTCGGTGGAGCGGGCGGTCCGCTCGGAGATGCTGCGCCAGGCGTCGGTGCTCGACGCGGGCGGCCGGATCACCCAGGAGACGCGCCACTTCCACGAGGACACCGGTGACACCACCCCGGGGCGCTCGAAGGAGACGGCCACCGACTACAGGTACTTCCCGGAGCCCGACCTGGTGCCGATCGCACCGGACCGGGCCTGGGTCGCCGAGCTGAAGGCCGCCCTGCCGGAGCTGCCGCGGGTGCACAGGCGTCGGCTCCAGGAGCAGTGGGGCCTCTCCGACCTGGACATGCAGTCGGTGTTGAACGCCGGCGCGGTCGAGCTGATCGAGGCGACCGTGGCGGCGGGCACTACCCCGGCGGCGGCTCGCAAGTGGTGGCTGGGTGAGTTGTCCCGCCGGGCCAACGAGAGCGGCGTGGAGCTGGCCGAGATCGGGGCCACCCCCGCCCAGGTCGCCGAGCTGCAGGGGCTTGTCGACGCCGGCAAGCTCAACGACAAGATGGCCCGTACGGTGCTGGAGGGCGTGGTCGACGGTGAGGGCTCGCCCACCGAGATCATGACCAGCCGGGGCCTGGAGGTCGTGTCGGACACCGGCGCGCTGACCGCCGCCGTGGACGAGGCGATCGCCGCCAACCCCGGCATCGCCGACAAGATCCGCAGTGGCAAGGTCGCGGCGGTCGGCGCGCTCGTCGGCGCGGTCATGAAGACCACCCGGGGTCAGGCCGACGCGAAGACCCTGCGTGAGCTGATCCTGGAGCGCCTCGGCGTCCAGGGCTGACCGGCACACCCGAAACAGGCCGCCCGGCGGCCTGCCGCCACCCCCGGTCCGCATCTGCGGCCACCCCGCACGAGGGCGTCAACGGCGACGCCCGAATGGAGCCACCGTGACCCAGCACGACCTCGATGTCCTCGACGAGATCCAGCGGCGGGTGCTCTGGCTCGCCACCCGGATCGTGGACGCCGCCAACCATGACCGGGCCACCGGCGACGGCGTGAAGGTCGGCGGCCACCAGGCGTCCAGCGCCTCCCTGGTCACGGCGATGACCGCGCTGTGGTTCGCGCACCTGGACGCCGAGGACCGGGTCGCCGTCAAGCCGCACGCGTCCCCGGTGTTCCACGCCATCCAGTACCTGCTCGGCAACCTGGACCGCTCCTACCTGCCCCGGCTGCGGGCCCGCGGCGGCCTCCAGTCGTACCCGTCGCGCACCAAGGACCCCGACGAGGTGGACTTCTCCACCGGCTCGGTCGGCCTGGGCGCGGCGGCCCCGCTCTTCGCCGCCGCCACCCGGCGGTACGTCGACGCGCACTTCGGTGCCCGACCGCACTCCCGGTTCGTGGCGCTGATCGGCGACGCCGAGCTGGACGAGGGCAACATCTGGGAGGCGGTGGCCGACCCGGCGACCACCGGGCTGGGCAACGTCATGTGGCTCGTCGACTTCAACCGGCAGTCGCTGGACCGGGTGGTTCCCGGCATCCGGATCAACCAGTGGCGCGGCCAGTTCGAGGCGGCCGGCTGGCACGTCGTGGAGGTCAAGTACGGCCGTCGGCTCGCCGAGGCGTACGCCCGGCCGGGTGGCGAGGCGCTGCGCGACTGGATCGACGCGATGCCCAACGAGCAGTACCAGTCGCTGTTCGGGTTGACCGGCCCGGTGCTGCGCAAGCAGTTCCTGGACGGTGCCCCGGCCGGCATCGACGAGCTGATCGCCCACGTCAGCGACGAGGAGCTGAGCCCGCTCGTCACCGACCTGGGCGGGCACGACCTGTCCGCGATGCTCGACGCGTACGCCCAGTGCGACGCGGTCACCGACCGGCCCAGCGTCGTCTTCGCGTACACGGTGAAGGGTTGGGGGTTGCCCATCGCCGGCAACCCGCGCAACCATTCCGCGCTGCTCAGCTCGGAACAGGTCGACGCGCTGCGGGCCGCGCAGGGGTTGACCGCCGAGACCGAGTGGGACCGCCTGGACCCGGCGTCACCGGCCGGGATCCGGGCCGGCGCCCGCCGGGAGGCGCTGTCCCGCGCGCCCCGCGAGCGCGCGCTGGGGGTCACCGTCCCGGAAAGCACGGGAGTACGCGCAACCAAGTCGATCTCCACGCAGGAGGTCTTCGGTCGGGTGCTGGTCGACCTGGCGCGACACCGGGAGGTGGGCCGCTACCTGGTCACCACCGCCCCGGACGTGGCCACCTCCACGAACCTGGCCGGGTTCATCAACAAGACCGGGGTGTTCGCACCCACCGAGCAGCGTTCCTGGACCGAGGACCGGATGCTGCGCTGGACCGAGAGCCCCGCCGGACAGCACATCGAGCTGGGCATCTCGGAGATGAACCTGTTCCTGCTGCTCGGTCAGCTCGGCCTGTCCTGGGACCTGTCCGGGCAGCCGCTGCTGCCGGTGGGCACCGTCTACGACCCGTTCGTGCTGCGCGGCCTGGACGCGTTCCTGTACGGCACCTACTCCGGCTCCCGGTTCGTGGTGGCCGGCACCCCGTCCGGCATCACCCTGGCCCCGGAGGGCGGCGCCCACCAGTCCACGATCACCGCGTCGGTGGGCCTGGAGCTGCCCGGGGTGACCTTCGTCGAGCCGGCGTACGCGACCAGCCTGGACTGGCTGCTCTGCGACGCGCTGGGGCAGATCGCCGGTGGGTCGACACCGGCGGCCACCGCCGCGCCCGCCGAGGACGGCGCGTACTACTTCCGGTTGAGCACGCGACCGCTGGACCAGGCGCCGTTCGAGGCGGCCCGGACCCGGCTCGGTGACGCGGTGCTGCGTCGACAGGTGGTCGCCGGGGCGTACCGGCTTGTCGACGCGCACCAGGCGTACCCGCATCTGGTCGACGCCCCGGTGGTGCAACTGGCCGCGTCCGGCGCGGTGCTGCCCGAGGTGCTGGCCGCCGCCGCGGAGCTGGCCGACGAGGGCATCGCCGCGCACGTGGTCGACGTGACCAGCCTCGACCGGCTCTACCGGGCCTGGCAGCGCACCCTGCGCCAGGGCGTACGGACGGCCACCGTGCCCAGCGTGCCGGGCGCGCTGCGGTCCGCGTTCGCGGATCGGGTGCCGGTGGTGACAGTGCACGACGCGGCGTCGCACGCGATGGCCTGGCTCGGTTCGGCCGTCGGCGCGCCGGCGGTGCCGCTCGGCGTGGACGAGTTCGGCCAGTCCGGCACCGTCGCCGAGCTGTACGACCTGCACGACCTGCTGCCCGGGAGCATCGTCAACGCCGCTCTGGCCGCCATCGCCCTGCGCTGACCCGGCCGCGCCGGCGCAGTGGTGCCATGCCGGCGGCGTGGGGCCAGGATCAGCTGGTCGGGCTCGGGGTCGGGCTTTGCAGCGGGTTGGGTGACTCCGGCGCGCCACCGGTCGGCGTCGGGGTGACCGACGCCTGCGTACCCTGCGCCGGATCGGCCACCACGTGCCGTTCCAGGTTGACCTGGGACTGACCGGTGCCGCCCACGGTGATGTCGTCGTACGCCTGGAGCATCTTCTGCTGGTCGAAGTAGAGAACCGTCATCGTCAGCGGAGTCGGTTTCTCGCCCTCCAGGCCGCGCAGGCCGGCGCCGCCGGTGGAGCCCTCGACCATCAGCGCGGTGGGCTGCTGGCCGGGCGCCTGGGGCAACCGGGACACCTGCCGCGCGTGGGTGTGCCCGGCCAGCACCAGCGGGCAGGTGCCGGCGAGCGGCCCGGCCGACGCCGGGTCGTGCACCAGCGCGATGTTCACCGGCTGGGGCGAGCGGCGCACCGTGGTCGCGAGCTGCTCGCCCGCGTCGATCACCTGGTCGGCGACCTGGGGGGTCAGGCCGCTGCCGGCGGGTGAGGTGTTCTTGTCCGGGGTGAAGCGGGGGTCGCCGATGCCGGCGATGGTCAGCCCGCCGACCGTGGTCGTCGAGTTGTTCAACACGATCGCGTTCGGCTGACGGGCGACGGCGGCGGCGGTCTTGCCGGAGTCGTGGTTGCCCCGGATGAACACGTACGGCTTCTTGAGCAGGCCGATCGAGCCGACGAAGGACGCCTCCGGCTCGCTGCCCCAGTCGGTGATGTCACCGGTGTCGATCACCACGTCGATGCCGAACTGCTCCACCACCGTCCGGATCAGTTGCCAGCCGGTCGGGTTGAGGTGCATGTCGGAGACGTGCAGCACCCGCGTGGTGCCCGGAGTCGGCTCCAGCAGCGGAAGCGCCGAGACGGTGGTGTAGAGCTGGCTGACGTTGCCGACCAGACGTTGCAGCTGCTCGGCGTACTTGGTGTAGTCGTTGGCGATCCGGCGCGCGTCGCCGACGATGGCCGGCGCGTTGACGAGCAGCCCCTCGTAGCGTGGCTCCTCGATCGCCTGGGGACGGACGGTGGCCGCCGCCGTGCCGAGGCTCCCGGCGGTGACAAGCAGCGCGAGGCCACCCGCCCAGGCGGTCCGCCGGACGTTGCGGAAGATCAGCCCGGCCAGGATCAGGGTGACGAGCACCGACGCGCCGAGGGCCCGCAGGCCGAGCCGCATCACACCGGAGCGGACGTCCTCCACGGCGCTCTGGCTGGCCCGGCTGATGCTGGCCGGGTCGTCGATCAGCGCCTCGGTGCGTCCCTGGTCGAGTGCGCCCAGCCGCACGGTGAGGTGGGTCGGCCCGTCGTGGCTGTCGAGCAGCAACGCGCCGAGTGGCGGGATGTCGACGGTGGTGCCGCCGTCGCGGGCGGGGGAGATGCTGAGGTTGGCCCGGAACGGCCCGATGTCGGTGTCGACCTGACCGCCGGCCAGCACCCCGAGCACCGCCCCGGCCAGGGCCACGGCGAGGACGGCGACGATCAGCCCGACGCGGCGCAGCGGGCCGCCGGGGCCGACGAGCGAACGCGTGGGGCGTGGCGGATCGCCGTCGGTCACCGGGGTGTCCCGGTCCCCGGCGTCGTCGTGCTGCTCGTCGCGCTGCCCGTCCATGCTGAAATTCTGACCTGCCCGTCGGAAGATCTTGGTAAACCTGAACGGATGGTGACGAACGTCAGCTGCGTCCGCCGTCGCCGCCCGCGAAGACCACCCGCAGGAGTCGGTCGTCGTCGCCGCCCGGGTTGCCCCGCCCGTCGTGGTTGGACGTGCTCACCCAGAGCGAACCGTCCGGCGCGGCGGCCACCGCGCGCAGTCGGCCGTACCGGTTGGTGAGCAGCTCACTGGGCTGGCCGAGCAGCGTGCCGGTGTCGGTCAGCTCCATCACCCAGAGGCGTTTGCCGCGGAGGCAGCCGGTGACCAGCAGCCGGTCCGTGGCGGCCAGACCCGAGCAGGACGCGTCCTCGGTCGCCCACTGCGTGACGGGGTCGGTGAACCGCCGGTCACCGGATCGCCCCTCGACCTCCGGCCAGCCGTAGTTGCCGCCCTTGGTGATCTGGTTGATCTCGTCCCAGGTGTTCTGGCCGAACTCGACGGCGTACATCCGCTTGGCGCCGTCCCAGGCGAAGCCCTGCACGTTGCGGTGACCCTGGGACCAGACCGGCGAGCCGGCGTACGGGTTGCCCGGCGCGGGCTTGCCGTCCCGGGTGATCCGGAGGATCTTGCCGCCGAGGCTCTTCACGTCCTGCGAGAGGGGGCGCTGGCCGGCGTCGCCGGTGCTGACGTAGAGCTGCCCGTCCGGGCCGAAACCCAACCCGCCACCGTTGTGCACGTTGGCCTTCGGGATGCCGGTGAGGATCGGGGTGGGCTGCCCGCCGAGTTGCAGCCGCGCGACGCGGTTGTCCCGCTCGGCGGTGTAGTAGACGAAGACCGTCCGGTCGCGGGCGTAGTCGGGGGAGACGGCGATGCCGAGCAGGCCGCCCTCGCCGGCCGCGGCCACGTCGGCGATCGTCTGCACCGGGCGGATCCGCAGACCGTCCGGCCCGGACTCGGGGCCGACCTGGACGATCCGGCCGCTGTCCCGTTCGGTGACGAGCGCGGCCCCGTCGGGCAGGAAGGCGATGGCCCAGGGCACCCGCAGACCCTTCGCGAGGACTGTCGCCACCGCCTGCTGGCCGGCGCCGCCGGGGCTCGCCGAGGCGGACGGGGTCGGCAGGTTGGGCGGCTCGCCGGCCGGGTCGGGCTCCGGTTCGCCGAAGCTGCAACCCGCGCTGAGCAGCACTGCCGCGCAGGACGCCGCGAGGGCCACCCGAAGGCTACGGACGCGAGGGTACGGGGGACGGGCTCTCACCCGGCCCAGGGTAGCCCGCCGGACGGCCCGGTCGAGTCCGATGGGTGCCGGCGACCCCGGCCGGTGCACGGTTCACCGTGCCCGTACGGCCAGCAGCGCGGTGTCGTCCTCGCGGTGGCGGATCGAGGCGAGCAGCAGGTCGCACAGCTCGTCGAGGGGCAGTGTGTCGGCGCCGGTCAGCCGGACCACCAGCTCGGCAAGTCCCTCGTCGATGGATCGGTCCCGCCGCTCGATCAGCCCGTCGGTGTAGAGCAGCAGGGTGTCGCCGGTGGCCAGGCTCGTCGACTGGCTGGTCCGCGACGACGCTCGGGCCAGGCCGAGCAGCGGCTCCGGTGTCGCGTCGAGCATCTCGACAGTCCCGCCGACGCGGACCACCAGGGCCGGCGGGTGCCCGGCGTTGGACCAGGTCACCTCGTGGACACCGGCGTCCTGGGGGCAGATCCGGACCAGCGTCGCGGTGGCGGCGATGGGCAGCCGCAGCCCACGGATCGCGCCGTCCAGGTTGCTCAGCAGCTCCCCGACCGTGTCCGGCCGGCCGAAGGCGTTGCCCCGCACCAGGTTGCGTAGCTGACCCATGGTCGCGGCGGCCTCGATGTCGTGCCCGGCAACGTCCCCGATCGCCGCGATCAGATCGCCGTCGGGCTGGATGAACGCGTCGTACCAGTCACCGCCCACCTCCACCCGGTCGGCCGCCGGCTGGTAGCGGGCCGCCAGCTCCAGCTCCTGGACGACCGGCAGGTGCGGCAGCATGCTGTGTTGCAGGACCTCGGCGACGTGTCGCTGCTCGCCGTACATCGAGCTGTTGCCGACGGCCTGGCCGGCCCTGCGGCCGATCTCGACGGCGGTGAGCAGGTCGCGGTCGTCGAACTGCTGTCGTCCGGTGCCGTTGACCAGGGTGATCGCGCCCAGCACGGTGCCGCCGACGCCCCGCACCGGAACGCTCAGGTAGGACGCGATGCCCAGGCGGGCGGCGATCGGCGCCATCTCCGGGTGGGTGGTGCCCCTCGTCACGTCGGCCAGCGACGCGATGCTGCCGAGCCGGGGCTGGCCGGTCCGCAGCACCGCGCGGATCGACGAGTCCGGGCTCAGCCCGGTGCGCAGCAACTCACCGAAGCGGTCGATGTCCGCCGTCCGGGCCGGGTCGCGGTGGACCGAGACCACCTCGCGCGGCAGGCCGGTCGGGCCGATCAGGGTGAGCAGGCACCAGTCGGCGAGCAGCGGCACCATGGCGGCGGCGAGTCGGCGCAGCGCGGTGCCCACGTCCAGGGTGCCGGCGAGGGTCTCACTCACCCCGGCCAGCAGCTCCAGCCGCTCGTGTGCCTGCACGACCCGCCGCCGTGCCTCCTGCGCGCCGTCCAGCGCGATGCGCAGTCGCAGCTCGGACGAGCAGGCGGCAGCCAGGTCGGCCAGGGTCCGTAGCTGCGCGCTCGTCCACGCGCGCGGTTTGCTGTCGATGGCGCACAGCGAACCGAGCACCCGCCCGGAGAGGTCGGTCAGCGGCATCCCGGCGTACGCGACGACGCCGAGGTCGTCGATGGCCAGATTGTCCCGGACGCGGGGGTAGAGCCGGGCGTCCGGCAGCACCATCGGCACCTCGATGTCCACCACGTGCTGGCAGAACGAGTGGCTCAACGGGGTCTGCCGGCGCTCCGACCAGGGCTCCGGCAACCCGAACGCGCCGGGGAAGAACTGCCGGTCGGCGGAGACCAGGGAGACAAGCGCGACCGGCACGTCCAGCAGGTCGCTGACCAGTCGGGCGAACCTGTCGAACGCCTCGTCCGGGGCGGCGTCGAGCCCGGTGTCGGCGAGCGCGCGGAGCCGCTCCGGGTCGCCGAGCGCCGCAGGTGAGGCGGTTGGACGCCGGGCGGTGCCGGGGGAGCCGTCGGTCATCGAGCACCTGTCTGCTGGGGCGGAGGCCGACCGGACCTCCGACCCTTCGTTATACCTCGTCCAGGGCCGGGTCGAACATCGGTGTGCTGAGTCTCGCCCGCCCCAGCCCCGCGCGCCATCCCCCGGGACGCCGGTTCGCGCCCGCACCGCGCCGGCCGCGGTGGCGGGGACTATCGTCGGCTGACGTGAAGGTATGGATTCCGAACCAGGCCGGCCTGAACCTGATGGGCGAGCTGCCCCCGGACGTGACGGTGGAGGTCCTGGAGCACGCCGACCGGCTGCCCTCGGAGGTGGCCGACGTCCGCGTCTGGGTGCCGCCGTTCCTGACCGGCACCGACGCGACGGCGCTGCTGCGTGAGCTGCCCGACCTGGCGGTGGTGCAGTTGCTCTCCGCCGGGGCGGACGCCTGGGCCGGCCGGACCCCACCGGGTGTCACCCTCTGCGATGCCCGGGGCGTGCACGACCCGTCCACCGCCGAGTGGGTCGTCACCGCGATCCTCGCCCAGCTACGGGCGTTCCCGGCGTTCGTCCGTGCCCAGGCCGACAGGCGCTGGGCGTACCAGGGGAACGCCCCGACCGACGAGCTGACCGGCAAGCGGGTGCTCATCATCGGGGCCGGTTCGATCGGCTCCGCGGTGCGCGACCGGCTCGCCCCGTTCGAGGTGAGCTTCACCCTGGTCGCCAGGACGGCCCGCCCGGAGCAGGGGGTGCACGCGGTCGAGGAGTTGCCCCGACTGCTGCCCGAGGCGGACGTGGTGGTGGTGCTGGTGCCGCTCACCGACCAGACGCGTGGCCTGATCGACAAGGACTTCCTGGCCGCGATGCCGGACGGGGCGCTGCTGGTGAACGCCGCCCGAGGGCCGGTGGCACACACCGAGGCACTCGTCGCCGAGCTGGGCACCGGCCGGATCTCGGCCGCGCTGGACGTCACCGACCCGGAGCCGCTGCCCGCCGACTCGCCGCTCTGGGCGATGCCGAACGTGCTGCTCACCCCGCACGTGGCCGGGTCGGTGCGAGGCCTGCTGCCGCGGGCCTACCGACTGGTCGGTGACCAGGTTCGCCGGTTCGCCGCCGGGCAGCCGCTGATCAACGCGGTCGTCGACGGCTACTGACCCGGCACTCAGCCGGCGTGGGGGAGCGACTGACCGGTGGCCGCGACCAGCCGGGGCAGGTCCTCGCCACGGACGGCCGGCAGGGTGACCTGCTGGCCGTCGTCGAGCCGGGCGACCGCCCGCCCGCGCCGGTCGGCGGTCAGCTCGACGACCCGGTCCCAGGTGAGGCGGCGTTGCCCGACCAACGCCCGTAGCCGTAGCTCCCGCGCGTCGGCTTCGGTGCCGGCCCGCCAGGCCCACACCCCCACGGCGAGCGGGACGAGCAGCACCGGCAGCAGGTAGGTCCGGGCGTTCGCCAGCGGCAGGGCACCGATGAAGGCGATCACCGAGGCGACCAGGATGGCTTGGTTGTATCGGAAGCGGACCGTGTCGGGCTTACTCACCCTCCGATGATCCCACTCCCGGCCGTTGCGGCTCGCGGCGGGCGGTGCCGAGGGGTGGTACGTCGTACAGTGACATCTGTCGTTGCCTCCTCTGGGTGACCGACACGTAACCGATGTGGCCGCCGATCGTTCACAGTTGTTGGACAGCGGACCAGGAATGTTCGATGTCCCGCACCGTCGTACCGCCCCGTGCCCCCTCACGAAGGCGACCGCCGTGCTCCTCGCGTACCCGTTCCGCGTCCTCGTCCCCCGCCGAACACCGGAGACCGCCACGTCCACGGCCGTGGCGCTGCTCCTCTTCGCCGGTGCCCTCGGCCTGGTGCCGACTCCGGTGGTGATCGCCCTGTCGGTCGGCGCCGGCGCCACCCTCGCCGGGGTGCGGCTCTCCCGGCTGGCCGTCTCGCGCCGCGTCGACCCGGCGCCGCGGACGGCGGGCGTGCTGCTCGACGCGGCGGTGGTGACGGCCGGTCTGACCGCCGTCGCACTGCCGCTGGGCGGCGGCTGGCGCACCGTTGCCGCGCTGGTGGGGGCACTGCTCGTGGCGGCCCTCGCCGGGGCGGGGTTGTGCCGGCTTCCCGGCCGGACGCGCCCGACCGCCGGGGTCCGGCTGCGCGGGCTCGTCGAGTCGACCGGCCCGGCCGTCGGGTTGGCCCTCGCCGGCTGGCTGCTGCTGCCCCCTGTCGGCCCGCCGGTGCCGGTCCGGCTGGTGGCCGCGTTGGCGCTCGGTGGGCTGGGCATGGCCGCGCTCACCGCGTTCGCCGGGCCGCGGCGACGTTCTCCGACGGCGGTCTGCCGCGGCGGTGTTCTGCTCACCGTGGGCGGGCTGATACTGCTGGCCGCGCTGCCGTCCGCGCCGACCGGGCGGGTGACCCTGCTGGTCGTACCCCCGCTGGTGCTCGGTTTGCTGCTCGTCGCGGTCGGTGCGGTCGACGCGGCGGACGCGGGCGACACCGCGCCGGCGGAACCGGTCGCGTCGGCCTGGCCCCGGTCGGTGCTCCCCGCCGCGGTGCTGCTGCTGGCGGCGGCGCCGCACCTGGGCTCCGGTCACGCGCCGGATCGGACGAGCGTGGTGCTGGCGCTGGCGGCCGTGCCGCCCCTGGTGCTGCGCGAGCTGCTGCGCGGCCGTGACGCACCCGTCTCGGCCCGACCCGCCGCGCACCGCCGACCCGCCGCCGGCCCGGTGCGGCACCGCCACGCGGTCCCGCCGCGCTGGCTCGGTGATCTTCCATCGACGGCCCCCGTGCACGACCCGCACGACCAGCGCGATTCGGCTGGCCCGCTGACCAGGTACGGCGCCGGCTCGACCTGGCCGGCGGAGGACGCCGCCGGCTGGTCGGCGCTGAGCCGGCGGCCCGTTCCGGCGGGAAATGGTCCGCCCGGTGACCGGGCAGCCCTGCTGGACGCCCTCGCCGCGATCGGCGACGTGCCGGCCCCGTCCGGCGCGCTGCTGCTCGTCGACCTGCACGTCACCGACGGGATCGGCCCGACCGCCCGGGAGGACGTGCTGGCCGAGGCGGTGCACCGGGTCCGCGCCGTCATCGCTTTCGACGACGTGGTCACCGGCTGCACGGGCGCCGGCTTCGCGGTGGTCACCGCCGCCGGCCCGGTGCTGGCGTACGCGCTGGGCACCCGGCTGCTGGGCGCGCTCGCCCCGCCCTACCAGGTTGCCGGTGCGGTGGTGCGGGCGCAGACAAGCATCGGCCTGGCCGAGGTGAGCGGTGACCGGCCCGCGGACGTGCTCCGGCAGGCCGAGCTGGCCCGGCGGCGGGCCGTGCAACTGGGCCGGGACCGGGTCGAGTGGTATGACGCGTTCCTGGAGGAGCAGTTGGTACGCCGCCTCGACCTGGAACGCGAACTGCCCGGTGCGGTGGCCCGCGGCGAGTTGGACCTCGTCTACCAGCCGGTCGTCGACCTGGCCGACGGGCAACCGGTGGGTGCGGAGGCACTGCTGCGGTGGCGCAGCCCGGTGCTCGGCACGGTGCTCCCGGCCGAGCTGCTGCCGGTCGCCGAGGATCTGGACCTGGTCGGTGAGTTGGAGTGGTGGGTGCTGGACCGGGCCTGCCGGCAGTTGTCCGACTGGTCGGTGGGCGTTCGGGAGTTGTGGATGGCGGTGAACGTCACGACCCGGGAGCTGACGACGCCCGACTTCGTGCAGCGGGCGGCGGCCGTGCTGGCCGCGTACGGGGTGCCACCGGAGCGGCTGGTGGTGGAGGTGAGCGAGCCGAAGGTGGCGGGTGACCTGTCGACGGTGGTGGCCCGGTTGGCCGGTCTGCGGTCGCTTGGGGTCCGCACCGCGTTGGACGACTTCCGGGCCGAGCACGCCTCGCTGGCCCAGCTCCGCCGGCTGCCGATCGACCTGCTCAAGGTGGGCCCGGAGTTGGTGGGCGCCCGGCCGGACGGGCAGCCGCCGCTTATCGACGTGGTGGTAAACGTCGGTGAGCGACTGGGCGTCGAGATCGTCGCCGAGGAGTTGGAGTCGTCGACGCAGGTGGAGGTGGCCCGCCGTGGCGGCTGCCGGTACGGGCAGGGGTTCGCGCTGGCCCGCCCGGCGACGGCCGAACGGGTCGAGGCGTACTTCGAGGAGTTCCCGTCCGCATCTCGCTGAACCGGTTCATCTTCCGCGCGGAGGCGCGGTGCTGCCCCGGGGGGTCAGCTGCGGCGTCTCGTCCTGCACCCGGCTCACCGGCTCCCCACCGATCACGGCGAGCAGTTGCCGGGCGGCGTGCGCGCCGTACGCCGGGATGTCCCTGCCCAGCGCGGTCAGCGGCGGGTGCACCAGCCGGCACAGCGGCGAGTCGTCCCAGGCCACGATGGACAGATCGCCGGGAACGGTGAGCCCCATCTCCTGGGCGACGGAGAGCCCGGCGATGGCCATCACGTCGTTGTCGTAGATGATCGCCGAGGGCCGCTGGGCGGAGCTGAGCAGGCGGCGGGTGGCCCGCCCGCCCTCCTCGCCGGTGTAGTCGGACCAGACGGTGACCGCGTCGACCAGGTCGAGCCGTTGACACACCGCCGCGAACGCGTCGGTGCGGATCTCGGTGTGCCGCAGGTCGGGCAGGCCGGCGACCCGGGCGATCCGCCGGTGCCCGAGCGCGACCAGGTATTCCACCGTCTCGGTCAACGCCGCCGCGTCGTCGGACCAGAGGCTGGCCAACGCCCCGGTGCCGCCGGGTCCGCCGATCACCACCGCGGGCAGTTGGAGCTGCTCCAGCGCGGCGATGCGGCGGTCGTCGGTGCGCAGGTCGCAGACGAGCACGCCGTCCACCCGACGTTCGCCCCACCAGCGCCGGTAGACCGCGATCTCGGCGTCCGGGTCGGCCACCACCTGGAGCGTCAGCGCGTACGAGCGGGCGGACAGTTCGGCCTCGACGCCACTGATCAGCGCCATGAAGAACGGCTCGACGCCGAGGATCCGGGCCGGTCGGCACAGGGCCAGGCCGACCGCCCCGGCGGTGGCGGCGGAGAGGGCGCGGGCGGCGCTGCTCGGACTGAACCCGATCTCCGTGGCGATGGCCAGGATGCGCTGCCGGGTGGCCTCGGAGACACCGGGCTGCCCGTTCAGCGCGTACGACACGGCGCCCTTGGACACCCCGGCGTGCCGGGCGACGTCGGCGATTGTCGGCCGCTTCACCGGCGTGCTCCCTTAGCTCTCTGGCCGTTGACAGTCCGAATTCCGAACCGTACGGTGCTCAGCTTATCCGGTTCAGTAGGCGTCTTTCGATGCAGAAGGTGCGGTGCGGAGTTGAGCCGACAGGCACTCTACGACGGTTGGACCCTGCGGGCGGCATCCGGAGCGCGGGTGCCCGCCGACATCGCCGGGCGGGCCGTGCCGGCGACAGTGCCCGGCTGCGTGCACACCGACCTGCTCGACGCCGGGTTGATTCCAGACCCCTACCTCGACGACAACGAGTTGGCCCTGGCCTGGATCGGGCGCACCGACTGGCACTACCGCACGAGCTTCCGACACCTGGCCGGCGACCACGACCGGGTGGACCTGGTCTGCGCCGGCCTGGACACCGTCGCCACGCTCACCGTCAACGGCGTCGAGGTCGGCCGCACCGCGAACATGCACCGTGGCTACCGATTCGACGTCCGTGCCCTGCTCCGCGACGGCGACAACGACCTGGCTGTGGCGTTCGAGTCCGCGTACCGCTACGCCGAGGCGCAGCGGGAACGGCTCGGCGACCGGCCCAACGCGTACCCGGAGCCGTTCCACTTCATCCGCAAGATGGCCTGCAACTTCGGGTGGGACTGGGGGCCGACCCTGGTCACCGCGGGCATCTGGCAGGAGATCAGCCTGCACGCCTGGTCCACCGCCCGGCTGGCCGGCGTCCGTCCACTCGTCACGATGGACGGACGCGACGGCCGGGTCGAGCTGCACATCGACATCGAGCGGGTCGCGGACGTCGCGCTGACCGTCCGGGCGGTCGTCGCCGGCGCCCACGCCGAGACGGTCGTCCCGGCCGGGCAGCGCACGGCCGTGCTGACCCTCACCGTCCGCGAGCCCGCGCTCTGGTGGCCCCGGGGGTACGGCGACCAGACCCGTCACCCGATCGAGGTGACCCTGCACGCGCACGGCGAGACCCTGGACACCTGGTCGCACCGCATCGGCTTCCGCTCGGTACGACTGGACACCACCCCCGACGCACACGGCACCCCGTTCGCGCTGTCGGTGAACGACGTCCCGGTCTTCGTCCGCGGGGTCAACTGGATCCCCGACGACGTGTTCCCCACCCGGATCACCCGGGACCGCCTCGCCGAACGCTTCGACCAGGCCGTCGAGGCCAACGTCAACCTGCTGCGCGTCTGGGGCGGCGGCCGGTACGAGTCGGCGGACTTCTACGACCTCGCCGACGAGCGCGGGCTCCTCGTCCAGCAGGACTTCCTCTTCGCCTGCGCCGCATACCCGGAGGAGGAGCCGTTCGCCAGCGAGGTGGCCGCCGAGGCCGCCGAGCAGGTGACCCGGCTCGCGCCGTACCCCTCGCTGGTGCTGTGGACCGGCAACAACGAGAACATCTGGGGCTGGCACGACTGGGACTGGCAGCCGGCCCTCGCCGGGCGCACCTGGGGACGTGGTTACTACCTCGACGAGCTGCCCCGGATCGTCGGCGCGCTGGACCCCACCCGCCCGTACTGGCCGGGCAGCCCCTGGTCGGGCACCGAGGCGATCCACCCGAACGACCCGGCACACGGCACCACCCACATCTGGGACGTGTGGAACACCCACGACTACACGAGATACCGGGAGTACGTGCCCCGCTTCGTCGCCGAGTTCGGCTATCAGGCCCCACCGGCGTACGCGACCCTGCGCCGGGCGATCTCCGACGAGCCGCTGGCGCATGACTCACCCGGGATGGCGCACCACCAGAAGGCCGCCGGCGGCGACGGCAAACTCCAGCGCGGCCTGGACGCGCACCTGCCCACCCCGGTGGACTTCGACGACTGGCACTACCTGACGCAGCTCAACCAGGCCCGCGCGATCCAGCTCGGCGTCGAGCACTTCCGCTCCCACCGGGGCATCTGCGCGGGCACCATCGTCTGGCAGCTCAACGACTGCTGGCCGGTGACCTCCTGGTCCGCCGTCGACGGCGACGGCCGTCGCAAACCCCTGTGGTACGCGCTGCGCCACGCGTACGCCGACCGGCTGTTGACCGTGCAGCCCCGCGACGGCGGGCTGGCCCTGGTCGCGGTCAACGACGGCGGCACCACCTGGCAGGCGTCGGCCTCGGTGACCCGGCTGACCCTCGACGGGGAGCCCCGGGCGAAGATCTCGGTCGACCTCGACGTCCCGGCGTACTCATCGGTGCTGCTGGCGCTGCCGACGTACCTGGTCCGGCCCGACGACGCCCGGCGGGAGCTGGTGATCGCCGAGGCGGGGGAGACCGCCGAGCGGGCGCTGTGGTTCTTCGCCGAGGACCGGGACGTGGAGTGGCCCTCGGCGGCCTGGGAGGCGGCGGTCGAGCCGTTCGATGGCGGGCAGCGGGTCCGGGTCACGGCCGGGACGGTGCTGCGCGACCTGACGCTGTTCCCGGATCGGCTGGACGCCTCCGCCACCGCGGACGCGGCACTTGTCACGCTGCTGCCGGGCGAGTCGGCGACCTTCACCGTGCGGGTGTCCGGGCCGCTGGACCCTGCTGCGCTGACCGCCCGCCCGGTGCTGCGCTGCGTCAACGACATCACCATCGCCTGACGCTCCAAGGTCAGGCTTGATCCAGGTTGTGGTGGCCTCGCCCCACAGGGAGGCCACCACAACCATGTGCAAGCACGATCATCACGCAAACGGTCCGGCAATTCTGCGACGACGACGGAACGTACGGTGACGTGCCCGCTGCGTCACGTAATGCCGGGGTATCGATGCCTGCCGTCCTGACATTTTCCTTACCCCTAGTCACATAGCCTTCCGGTGTTCCTCACCTGACCGTGATCAATCCTGGAGGTTGCAACGTGCGGATCAACGGACGGCTGCTCGTGCCGATCTCGTTGGCGATGGCGCTGGCGACCGCCGCCTGTGGTCTGGCGTCCGCGCCGGCTTCCGGGGGCGCCGACACCCCGCGCTGGGATTCGAGTGAGCCGCTGCTCAGCGATGCGCCGACCTCCAGCCCGACTCCGGAGATCCCGACCGACGCGGAGATTCCCACCAGGGCAGCCGGCACCTTCTCCACCGCCGCCGGCAACGGTCGCGTGATCGGTAAGGGCAAGAAGCGGGTGCGCTACAGCGTTTCGGTGGAGAAGGGCATCGCCTGGGGTGACATCCCGGCCTGGAAGCCGGACCGGTTCGCCGAAAGCATCGAGCAGGTGTTGGCGGCGCCGAACGGGTGGGCCGATTCGGCGCAGCACCCGGTCACCAACGAGGCGGTGAATCTGACCCGGGCATCGTGGTCCTTCCAGCGGGTCAGCACCGCACGCATCGACGTCGATGTCCGGCTCGCCACGCCGAGGACTGTGGACAGGCTGTGCGGTGCGAGCGGCGTTGACACCGAAGGGGTCTACTCCTGCAAGTACGGCAAGACCATCATGATCAATCTGCGGCGGTGGCTCCAGGGCTCGCCGGGCTACCCGGTCAGCATCGACGAGTACCACGCCGGCGTCATCAACCACGAGTTCGGCCACTTCCTCGGCTTCGCGCACATGAAGTGCGGCGCGCCGGGCAAGCCGGGTCCGGTCATGATGACCCAGACGATCGACCTGGGCGGGTGCCTGCCCAACGTCAGTCCGTTCACCGAAAACGGCACGTTCATCAGCGGCCCGTGGGCCGCGTCCTGAGCCGACGATTTCCGGAGCGACAACAGAGACAGCGCTGCCCGGCCGATGCGTCCTCCGCACGGGCCGGGCAGCGATCCGGGTCAGGTCAGGCGCCGGTGCTCAGGCCCTTCAGCATCTCGGCCAGGTCGGCGGTCTCCGCCGCCGGCGGGGCCTCGATGGTCACCGCCTTGCCGTAGTCGGTGTAGTCGATGAGCATGTCGCCCATCTTGCCCATGCCCAGGCCGGCCCGACGCGGCCGGTACTGCTCGTCGACCCACAGGTCGATCTTGAGCTCCTTGACGCCCTGCGCGGCGAGCGCCTGCTCGGTCTCGGTCCGCCGCTTGGAGTCGATCTGCGCGAGGTAGGTGTCCACCGGCGTGGTGACGGTGTAGTGGACGGTCTGCGTCCCGTTCACCGTCTCCTGCCCCACCACGGTCGTGCCCTCGATGGCGAGCAGTGTCTTGACCTGCTTGACCGGGTCCATGTCGTCGAACTGCTTGCCCAGTTCCGCACCCGCCTTGTTGCCGGCCACCGCGCTCAGATCCATCTTCACCCAGCGCTTTCCGCCCGTACTCGCGCGGTCCTCTTCGGCAACCTCGACGAAGAACACCACGCCGATCATCCGGACGCTGACCGTGGTGCCCTCCGGGTCGGTCATCTTCATCTCGGCCTTGGGCGTGTCACCCAGGTCCAGGACACCCTGCACCGAGATCTTCTGACCGCCCATGGTGCCGACCATCTTCACGGTCACCGAGTCGGTCTTGGTGGTGGTATCCACCGTCTTCTGCAGCGACCCCTTGAGATCACTGGCCAGCAACTCCAGGACGCCGGACTGCTTCTCGGGCGCCTCGGTCGACCCGGGCTGCGGGCCGCAGGCGGTGCCGGCGAGCGCGGTGAGCGCCGCGACCGCCACCACGGCGGTCTTCTTCCACAGTGCCACGTGCACAGCTTTTCCCCCCGTAGGAACCTGGGTCCTCCCAGATAGACGGACGCCACGCTAGCCCATGCGGTCCACCCAGGGGGACCGGCTTTTCGCTGGCCGGCGCGGGCGTGCGGAGGATGTGTCGCGACCGATCGACACGAGATCGCGGATATCGGGGTATCCGGCCCGGCCGGATACCCCGATATCGCTGATCTCGTGTC
This sequence comes from Micromonospora sp. NPDC049175, assembly GCF_043197345.1. Lineage (NCBI taxonomy): Bacteria > Bacillati > Actinomycetota > Actinomycetes > Micromonosporales > Micromonosporaceae > Micromonospora > Micromonospora sp. NPDC049175. Next base: position 124,935 of record NZ_JBICSY010000008.1, read on the forward strand.
GATCAGATAGACGCGCGTCCTACTCCGGGACGCGGCGGTAGGCGCCGTCGCTGGCCGAGGTGGCCATCGAGGCGTACGCGCGCAGCGCCGCCGACACCGGCCGCTGCCGGTCGGTCGGGGTGTACGGCTTGTCGCGCTTCTCCTCGGCCACCCGTCGTGCCTCCAACTCGTCGGCCGGCACGTTCAGCTCGATGGAGCGGCCCGGGATGTCGATGACGATCTCGTCGCCCTCGCGGACCAGGGCGATCAACCCGCCGGAGGCGGCCTCGGGGGAGGCGTGGCCGATGGAGAGCCCGGAGGTGCCGCCGGAGAAGCGGCCGTCGGTGAGCAGCGCGCAGGACCGGCCCAGCCCACGACCCTTGAGGAACGAGGTGGGGTAGAGCATTTCCTGCATGCCCGGCCCGCCCCGGGGGCCCTCGTACCGGATCACCACGACGTCGCCCGCGACGATCTCCTTGGCGAGGATCGCGGTCACCGCGTCGTCCTGCGACTCGTAGACCTTCGCCGGCCCACGGAAGGTCAGGCAGTCGTCCGGCACTCCGGCGGTCTTCACCACGCAGCCGTCCGGGGCCAGGTTGCCGTGCAGGATGGCCAGGCCACCGTCGGCGGAGTAGGCGTGCTCGCGGTCCCGGATGCAGCCACCGGCCGCGTCGGTGTCCAGCGACGACCACCTGTTGGTGGTGGAGAACGGCTCGACGGTACGCACGCCGCCGGGCGCCGCGTGGAACAGCTCGACAGCCGTCGGGGTCGGGGAGCCGCCGCGCACGTCCCAGTCGGTCAGCCACTGGGCCAGCGAGGGGGAGTGCACGGCGTGCACGTCCCGGTTGAGCTGCCCGGCCCGGTCCAACTCGCCGAGGATCGCGGGGATGCCACCGGCCCGGTGCACGTCCTCCATGTGGTAGTTCGGCGAGTTCGGCGCGACCTTCGCCAGGCAGGGCACCCGCCGGGAGATGGCGTCGATGTCGGCGACGCCGAAGTCCAGCTCCGCCTCCCGGGCGGCGGCGAGCAGGTGCAGCACCGTGTTCGTGGAGCCGCCCATCGCCACGTCCAGGGCGACCGCGTTCTCGAAGGCGGCCTTGGAGGCGACCGTGCGCGGCAGCACCGAGTCGTCGTCGCCGTCGTACCACCGCTTGGAGATCTCCACGACGGTGCGGCCGGCCTCGACGAAGAGGGACCGGCGCGCGGCGTGGGTGGCGAGCGTCGAGCCGTTGCCGGGCAGTGCCAGCCCGATCGCCTCGGTGAGACAGTTCATCGAGTTGGCGGTGAACATGCCGGAGCACGAGCCGCAGGTCGGGCAGGCGGAGCGCTCGATCTCGCCGAGCTGCTCGTCGGTGACCGACTCGTTCGAGGAGGCGATCATCGCGTCGATCAGGTCGATCTTGCTGTGCACGACGCCCTCGATCGCCATCGTCTTGCCGGCCTCCATGGGCCCACCGGAGACGAAGACGGTCGGGATGTTGAGCCGCAGCGCGGCGAGCAGCATCCCGGGAGTGATCTTGTCGCAGTTGGAGATGCAGACCAGGGCGTCCGCGCAGTGCGCGTTGACCATGTACTCCACCGCGTCGGCGATCAACTCCCGGCTGGGCAGCGAGTAGAGCATGCCGCCGTGGCCCATGGCGATGCCGTCGTCGACAGCGATGGTGTTGAACTCCCGGCCCACCCCGCCGGCCTCGGCGACCGCGTCGGCGACCAGGCCGCCCATGTCCTTGAGGTGTACGTGACCAGGCACGAACTGGGTGAAACTGTTGGCGATGGCGACGATCGGCTTACCGAAATCGTCGTCGGTCATCCCGGTGGCCCGCCAGAGGGCCCGGGCGCCGGCCATCGTCCGACCGTGTGTGGAGGTCCTCGACCGCAGCTCAGGCATACGTACCAGCATGACACCGTCGCCACGCCGACCGTCCCGCGTATGCGCCGTGTCCCAACAGATGCACACCCAGCCCCCCACGGGGAGCGTCGATCCGGCACTCTTTAAGGCGTGCAACTCCCCCCGGGCATGGTCGCTGTCGCGGGGCTCAGCGGGCTTGTCGCCGCTGTGGCCGCCGTGCTGCTGACCCAGGTCGCCCGGCGGCGCACCGGGCCGCGCCGGCAGGCACACGTGCTGCTCGCGGCGGCGGCCGGGGTGGCCCTGCTCAGCCTGCTGGCCGGGGTGGTCTCCGTGCTCAGCGCGAACCACCACTGGACCCACGAGCAGGGGCAGCGCACCGGCTGGGCGATCGCGGTGGCGATCGGCACGGCGGTGAGTGGGCTGGCCTTCGCCGGCGGTCTGCTCCGGCTGCCGGGGGTGGCCGCGACCGCGGCGGGCACGGCCCGGCTCGCCCTGGACGGGCTGGTGATGGCGGCGGCGCTGTGGTTCGTCGGCTGGGTGCTCCTCTCCGAGCCCACCCGGTTGCTCGGCGCCGCCACCCCGACGGCCTGCCCGGCGATCCTGGTGGTCACGGTGAGTGCCGCGCTCGGTGCCGGGCTCGCGGTGATCGTCATCTTCCGGGCTGCCACCCCACGTCGACGGCTCGCCGCGCTGGGCGTCGGCATCGGAGCGGTCAGCTGCGGCGGGATGGGTCTCAGTGCCGGGCTCTGCCAGACCGGGCCGACAATGGCGTTGACCGGTGCGGCGGTGCTCGCCGCCGGTCTGTTGACAGTCGCGCTCGCCGTGCACGGGGCCGACCGGCCGGGGCAGATCGAGGTGGATCTGATCGGTCGCGACGGCGAGTACGCGATCGCCCCGATGGTCGCGATGGCCGCCTCGGCGATGTACCACCTCGCCCAGGACGGCCGCTTCACGGTGGCGGGCGTCGTGGCCAGCAGCGTGGAGGGCTTCGCCCTGGTGGCACGGCAACACCTCACCCTGCGCGACGTCCGGGACTACGCGGGCCGCCTGGCCGAGCGCGAGGCGCACTTTCGCGAGCTGGCGCACACCGACCCGCTGACGTCGTTGGCCAACCGGCGCGGGCTGCTGCGCGCACTGCGGGACAGGGCCGAGGCGGGCACTCCCTGCGTGCTGCTCGGTCTCGATCTGGACGGCTTCAAGAACGTCAACGACATCCGTGGCCACGACGTGGGTGACGCCGTGTTGGCCGAGGTCGGCCGGCGGTTGCGGAGCAACCTGCGCCCCGGCGACGCGGCCGCCCGGCTGGGCGGCGACGAGTTCGCCGTCCTGATGCAGGGCCGCACTGCCGAGGCGGACCGCGTCGCCGAGCGGTTGCTGGGGGTGCTCAACCGGCCGTACGACGAGCCGGAGGGGCCGGTCTTCCTCTCGGTCAGCATCGGGGTGGCGGGGTGGGCCGGCCAGCCGAACGTGGAGCTGCTGCTGCGCCACGCCGACCTGGCGCTGCGCTACGCCAAGCAGCGCGGCAAGAACCGGATCGAGCGCTACGACGCCGCGTACGACAAGCTGCTGCGCCGGCGGACGACTGTGGAGCACGAGCTGCGCGGCGCCATCGATCGCGACGAGCTGCGGTTGGCTTTCCAGCCGGTGGCGTCGCTGCCGTCGGTGCGGCCGGTCGGCGCCGAGGCGCTGCTGCGCTGGCACCACCCCGAGCTGGGCAACATCGGCCCGGACGAGTTCATCCCGCTCGCCGAGGAGTGCGGGATGATCGCCCCGCTGGGGGCCTGGGTGCTGCACCAGGCCTGCTACCAGCTCTCCCGTTGGCTGGCCGACGGCCACGACGTCTGGGTGTCGGTCAACGTCTCCCCGCGTGAGTTGCACGCCCCGGAGTACGTGGTCCAGGTCGCCGAGGCGCTGCGCGCCCACCACGTGCCGCCGCAGCGGCTGGTGCTGGAGGTCACCGAGCACGCGGTCGCCACCGACCTGGACGAGCTGATCCGGCGGCTGACCGCGCTGCGGTTGACCGGGGTCCGGATCGCGCTCGACGACTTCGGGGCCGGCTACTCGTCGCTGGGGCAGTTGCGCCGGCTGCCGATCGACATTCTGAAGATCGACCACAGTCTGGTGGCCGAGCACGAGCCGGTCCGGCCGGTCGGCCAGGACGGTCCGGCGTTCGCCCCGATGGTCGACATCGTCATGCGCCTGGGCCACCAGTTGGGGCTGGAGGTGATCGCCGAGGGGGTGACCACACCTACCGAGTTGGCCGCGGTGGTGGCCGCCGGCTGCCGCTTCGGCCAGGGCGCGCTCTTCGGCTGGGGGGTGCCGGCCGAGCACCTGGAGGCGATGCTGGAGGCGGCCACCTCACCTGGCGCGCGGTCCGCGCCGCCGCCCGCGCCACGCCGTGTTCCGGGCGGGTACAAGCAGGTCAACCCGTCTGCCGATGGCGAGTCGCCGGGCGACTCGCCGACGTCCGTTGACCAACATGTGGGAGCAGTTGACTCATCGCGTGAGATGCGTCAGGCTTAGCCGCATGTCGTCGTACCGGTCGCTGCGAGTACTTACCTGAGCGCACTCTCCCTCATCGAGAGTGCGCTGGCCCCGTGCATCTGCACGAGGGCCGTTTTTATTGCCATCGGAACCTGGCGAGGCGGGCCCCGCCCGTGTCGCATCGCTTGACTAGCCACCAGCCACTCCAGCCGAAGGCCAGAACCGTCATGACGAGACCCACGCCCGAGACCCTCGCCCACTCCGCCCGCAGGGCCCGTGCGGCCGCTGACCCGACCGTCGAGGTCGACCCGGCCGTCGCACGCCCCGCGGCCACCCCGGCCACCCCGGCCGTCCCGGCGGTACGGCCATCCGCACCGGCCCAGGTCACCGGGGCCGGCTCGCTCGTGCGGTCCCTTGAGGCGCTCGACGTCGACGTCGTCTTCGGCATTCCGGGCGGCGCGATCCTGCCGGCGTACGACCCGCTCTACGACTCCACCGTCCGGCACATCCTGGTGCGGCACGAGCAGGGTGCGGGGCACGCGGCGACCGGGTACGCGCAGGCCACCGGCAAGGTCGGCGTGTGCATCGCCACCTCCGGCCCGGGTGCGACGAACCTGGTCACCCCGATCGCGGACGCGTACATGGACTCGGTGGCGATGGTGGCGATCACCGGGCAGGTGGCCCGCCCGTCGATCGGCACCGACGCCTTCCAGGAGGCGGACATCCAGGGCATCACCCTGCCGATCACCAAGCACAACTTCCTCGTGCAGAACGCCGAGGAGATCCCGCAGGTGCTGGCCGAGGCGTTCCACCTGGCCAGCAGCGGCCGGCCCGGCCCGGTGCTCGTCGACATCCCCAAGGACGTGCTCCAGGCGCAGACCACCTTCGCCTGGCCGCCCACCCTCGACCTGCCCGGCTACCGGCCGACCCTGCACCCGCACGGCAAGCAGATCCGGGAGGCGGCGCGGCTGATGGCCGCCGCCCGCCGGCCGGTGCTCTACGTCGGCGGCGGTGTCCTCAAGGCCGGCGCCACGGACGGGCTGCGCCGGCTGGCCGAGCTGACCGGCATCCCGGTCGTCACCACGCTGATGGCGCTCGGCGCGTTCCCCGACTCGCACCAGCAGCACCTGGGCATGCCCGGCATGCACGGCACGGTCGCCGCGGTCTACGGCCTGCAGAAGGCGGATCTGATCGTCGCGCTCGGCGCGCGGTTCGACGACCGGGTCACCGGCAAGCTGGACTCGTTCGCCCCGGACGCGACGGTGGTGCACGCGGACATCGACCCCGCGGAGATCGGCAAGAACCGGCACGTGGAAGTGCCGATCGTCGGGGACGCCAAGCACGTCATCGACGAGCTGATCGCCGCGGTGACCGTCGAGCGGTCGGCGGGGCGGAGCACCGATCTGGGCGACTGGTGGACCCAGTTGGACGACCTGCGCAACCGCTACCCCCTGGGCTACGACGAGCCGGCGGACGGCACGCTCTCCCCGCAGTACGTGATCAAGCGGCTGGGCGAGATCGTCGGCCCGGACGCGATCTTCGTGGCCGGGGTGGGCCAGCACCAGATGTGGGCGTCCCAGTTCATCTCCTACGAGAAGCCGAACACCTGGTTGAATTCCGGCGGTCTCGGCACGATGGGTTACGCGGTGCCGGCGGCGATGGGCGCCAAGGTCGGCAAGCCGGACACGGTGGTCTGGGCGGTGGACGGTGACGGCTGCTTCCAGATGACAAACCAGGAGTTGGCCACCTGCGCGTTGGAGGGCATCCCGGTCAAGATCGCCGTGATCAACAACGGCAATCTCGGCATGGTCCGGCAGTGGCAGACGCTGTTCTACAACGAGCGCTACTCCAACACCGAGCTCGGCACCCACAAGCACCGCATCCCCGACTTCGTCAAGCTCGCCGAGGCACTGGGCTGCATCGGGCTGCGCTGCGAGAACGCCGCCGACGTGGACAAGACGATCGCCGCCGCCATGGAGATCAACGACGCTCCGGTCGTGGTCGACTTCGTGGTCGGCAAGGACGCGATGGTCTGGCCGATGGTCGCCGCCGGCACCAGCAACGACGAGATCATGTTCGCCCGCGGCGTCCGCCCGACCTTCGACGAGGATGACATCTGACATGAGTGAGCACAGCGAACGAATCAGCAGGCTCAGCCCTGCCAACGGTCGTGGCACGACCGAGCGAAGCGAGGCCGTGGCATGAGTGAGCACAGCGAACGAATCAGCAGGCTCAGCCCTGCCAACGGTCGTGGCACGACCGAGCGAAGCGAGGCCGTGGCATGACCATGCACACTCTGTCCGTGCTCGTGGAGAACAAGCCCGGCGTGCTCGCCCGGGTCTCCGGCCTGTTCTCCCGGCGCGGGTTCAACATCGACAGCCTCGCCGTGGGTGAGACCGAGAACCCGGACGTCTCCCGGATCACCATCGTGGTCAACGCCGAGTCCTCTCCGTTGGAGCAGGTCACCAAGCAGCTCAACAAGCTGGTCAACGTGCTCAAGATCGTTGAGCTGGATCCGCAGGTCTCGGTCGCCCGGGAGTTGCTGCTGGTGAAGGTCCGCGCCGACCGGAACGCCCGGTCCCAGGTGCTGGAGACCGTCAACCTGTTCCGCGCCCGGGTGGTCGACGTCGCACCGGACACGCTGACCATCGAGGCCACCGGCACCCCGGACAAGCTCGACGCGCTCCTGCGTGACCTCGAGTCCTTCGGCATCAAGGAGATGGTCCAGTCCGGGCTTGTGGCGATCGGGCGCGGCTCGCGTTCGATCACCGCCGGGCCCGCGCTCCGGGCTGCCTGACCGCCACCGGTCGGCCCGGCCGGGCCGTACCCGAAATAATCCGCACAGACCACGACGGGCCGCCCCGGCCGTCGTACGAAAGGGAAGTTCTCATGAGCGTTGAGGTGTACTACGACGACGATGCCGACCTCGGCCTGATCCAGGCCAAGAAGGTCGCGGTCATCGGCTACGGCAGCCAGGGCCACGCCCACGCGCTGTCGCTGCGTGACTCCGGCGTCGACGTGGTGATCGGTCTGCCGGAGGGTTCGAAGAGCCGCCCCAAGGCCGAGGAGCAGGGGTTCCGGGTTCTCACGCCGGCGCAGGCCTCCGCCGAGGCCGACGTGATCATGGTGCTCGCACCGGACACCGCCCAGCGTTCCATCTACGCGGAGTCGATCGCCCCGAACCTCGCCCCGGGTAAGGCGATCTTCTTCGGCCACGGCTTCAACATCCGGTACGACCTGATCAAGCCGCCGGCCGAGGTGGACGTGGCGATGGTCGCGCCGAAGGGCCCCGGCCACCTGGTCCGCCGCCAGTACGCCGACGGCAAGGGCGTGCCCTGTCTCGTCGCCGTCGAGCAGGACGCCACCGGCAACGCTTTCGCCCTCGCCCTCGCGTACGCCAAGGGGATCGGCGGCACCCGCGCCGGCGCGATCAAGACCACCTTCACCGAGGAGACCGAGACCGACCTCTTCGGCGAGCAGGCGGTGCTCTGCGGCGGCGCCTCGGCGCTGGTGCAGACCGGTTTCGAGGTGCTCACCGAGGCGGGCTACGCCCCCGAGGTCGCCTACTTCGAGTGCCTGCACGAGCTGAAGCTGATCGTCGACCTCATGTACGAGGGCGGCATCGCGAAGATGCGCTACAGCATCTCCGACACCGCCGAGTACGGCGACCTCTCCCGTGGCTCGCGGATCATCGACTCCCGGGTCAAGGACGAGATGCGCAAGATCCTGGGTGAGATCCAGTCCGGTGAGTTCGCCCGCGAGTGGGTCGCCGAGGACGAGGCTGGCCGGCCCAACTTCACCAAGTGGCAGGCCGAGGGCGCGGCGCACCCGATCGAGGAGACCGGCAAGAAGCTGCGCGGCATGATGAGCTGGGTCGACCGCCCGATCACCGAGACCGCCTGACCCGTACGACCCACAACGGTCCACCAGCGGCCGGCGATCCCGCGCTCTCCCCGGCGCGGGTCGCCGGCCGCTGGCCGTGGCGCTCCGCGTCAGCGGTCTTCGATCCGCCGGTAGAGCGCGATCGCCTGGTCCGCGGCGGCGGTGCGTCGGGACACGACGCCGCGCCGGATGTTCACCTGTTGGGACCGGGTGACCAACGCCTCGGCCAGCCTCGGACCGAACCGCGCGGGATCGACGCGGGTCAGCCGTCGGAGCAGCGTGACGCGCACGGCGAGCGACAAGAGCGGCTCCTCCCGGAGGGCTGTGCACCCGGTGGTAGCGGGCGCGAGCAACCGTGTCGGTGCGGTGAACGGCCGATGTCCGTCGCTCGACCGGGCGTGTGAGGGCCCTCACCCCGCAGACCGGAACACGCCGCCCAGCCGGGCCCCTACGATCGCGGGTAGGTGCAGCAGCCGGCACCTGACGGCCACGGCACGGATCAGCGCAGGGCGCAGTGCGGCGCCCGGCCGCCCGCGCCGATCGCAAACACGACCTCTACGAGGACCGATGACTCCTGTCGTACTGATCGCCGAAGAACTCGCCCCCGCCGCCATCGAGGTGCTCGCCCACGACTTCGACGTCCGGCACGTCGACGGCACCGACCGTCCGGCCCTGCTCTCGGCGCTCTCCGAGGCCGATGCCGTCATCGTGCGCAGCGCGACCCAGATCGACGCGGAGGCGGTCGCCGCCGCGCCGCGACTCAAGGTGGTCGCCCGGGCGGGCGTCGGGCTGGACAACGTCGAGGTGGCCGCCGCCACCGCGCGCGGCGTGATGGTCGTCAACGCGCCCACCTCCAACATCGTCTCCGCCGCCGAGCAGGCCGTCGCGCTGTTGCTCGCCGTCGCCCGCAACACCGCCAGCGCCAGTGCCGCGCTCAAGGCGGGGGAGTGGAAGCGGTCCAAGTACACGGGCGTCGAGGTGCAGGGCAAGACCGTCGGCGTGGTCGGGCTCGGTCGCATCGGGGTGCTCTTCGCGCAGCGCATCGCCGCGTTCGGCACCCGGCTGATCGCGTACGACCCGTACATCCAGCCGGCCCGTGCGGCGCAGCTCGGCGTACGCCTGGTCGGGTTGGAGGAGCTGCTGCGGGAGAGCGACTTCATCTCCATCCACCTGCCGAAGACGCCGGAGACGGTGGGCCTGATCGGTGAGAAGGAGCTGGCGATCGTCAAGCCCGGCGTCCGCATCGTCAACGCCGCCCGTGGTGGCCTCGTCGACGAGCAGGCGCTCGCGAACGCCATCGCCGAGGGCCGGGTCGCGGGTGCCGGTGTCGACGTGTACAGCAAGGAGCCGTGCACCTCCTCGCCGCTGTTCGCCTTCGACAACGTGGTGGCCACCCCGCACCTGGGCGCCTCCACGAACGAGGCGCAGGACAAGGCCGGTCTCGCCGTGGCGAAGAGCGTCAAGCTCGCGTTGCAGGGCGAGTTCGTGCCGGACGCGGTGAACGTGCAGGCCGGCGGCGTGGTCGCCGAGGACGTGCGGCCGCTGCTGCCGCTGGCCGAGAAGCTCGGCCGGGCGTTCACCGCTGTCGCCGGCGGCATCGCCGCGAGCGTCACCGTCGAGGTTCGCGGCGAGATCGTCGCGCACGACGTGTCGGTGCTCAAGCTCGCCGCGACGAAGGGCCTGTTCAGCTCGGTTGTCGAGGAGCAGGTCACCTACGTCAACGCGCCGCACCTGGCCGCGGAGCGGGGCGTCGAGGTCACCCTGGCGACCCTGGCCGAGACGGCCGAGCAGCCCACGCTCGTCACCGTACGCGGCGCGCTGCCGGACGGCCGGACGGTGAGTGTCTCCGGCACTGTCACCCACTCGGGTGCTCGTGACGTGCTCAAGCTGACCGAGGTGGACGGCTTCGACGTGGAGATCGGCGCGGAGGGCATCCTGCTCTTCCTGCGCTACGCCGACCGGCCCGGTGTCGTCGGCACGGTCGGCACCCTGCTCGGCGAGTCGGGCATCAACATCGCCGCCATGCAGGTGGCCCGGCGTGAGGCGGGCGGCGAGACGCTGATGACGCTCACCGTCGACCAGGCGCTCGGCGCCGACCTGCTCACCTCGGCCGCCGAGTCGATCGGCGCCACCGCGGCCAGCGCCGCCGACCTGCGCGACGAGTAACAGCCGACAAACACCGTGGGGGGCCTGGCGATTCGCCGGGCCCCTCGTCATTTCCGTGCGTGCCGCCGGCGGGTCAGCCGGGCAGGCGGGCCGGCGGCGGGTAGACCGAGCCGTCCTGCGGGTCGAAGAGCATCAGCCCGTGCTCCCCGGCCAACCGCTCGATGTCCAGCAGCACCTGGTCCGCACAGGTCGGGTGCAGGTTCAGCTCGACATGGTCGTGGGCGGCGTGCAGCGGTGCCACCGCCCACGGGCTGTTCGCGCCCGGGTGACGGTCCGGATAGGAGGCGGTGATCGCCCGGTAGAAGCTGACCACCCGCGGGTCCGGGTAACGGTCCACGTGTCGCCCCTGCCGGCAACCGTTCACCGCTGTCCGCACGTCCTCGGGCGTCGCCCCGTCCTCCAGGGCCCACACGCTCAGATCGAAACTCACGGCGGATAGCGTGCCATCCGCCGTTCACCATGTCGAAACTGCCTCGCCGCCGGTCAACAAGTGGGCCCGGAGTCTCCCGTCACGACGGTCCGGTGTAGAGACTCTTGCGGCGAGTTGCGTCGATTCGCTAGCGTACGTACTGCGGTCACTGGCCGAGTTCGAGGCGCCGGCCCGTCTTCGGGTGGCGCGGTCGGCATCCGGCGCGACCGGTCCGCACCCCTCGATTGTGCGAGCCACGCGCACTCGTCGCTGATCGGCCCCCACGGTCGTTGCCGAGAGCGTGGGGGCCGATCGCAACAGTCAGCGCCGGTGGGCGAAGAGCGCCCGATAGTGGGAGTTGCCGCGAAACCACGCCAGGCCGGTGGGGCCGGCGGCGTACAACGCGGTGGCGTAGGCGTCGGCGATCGTCAGGTCGGGGCCCACGACCGTGGCGGCGACGAGCTGATCCGCGGGCTCACCGGTGTGCGGGTCCACCACGTGCCCCTGCCGCCCGGTCACCCCGGAGGTGCCGACCGCGCCGGTGGTCATCTCCAGCACCAGCGGTGCGCGCTCGGGTGCGGTGGGGTGGTGCACCGCGACCCGCCAGGGCCCACCGTGCGGCGCGCGGCCGCGGACGACGAGGTCGGCTCCGGCGAGTACGGCGTAGTCGTGGATGCCGGCGGCGCGTAGCCGCTCGGCGGCCCGTTCCACCGCCCAGCCGTTGAGCAGGCCCCCGGGATCGAAGCCGCCGGGCACCGCCCAGGCGTCGAACCATCCGTCGGTGGCCGCGCGCATGGCCGCGCAGCGGTCCACCAGGTCGGCGAGCGGCGCGTACGAGTCGGGGCTGATCTCACCCCGACGCAGCCGGGAGACCAGGCTCTCCGGCCGGTTGGGACCGTAGGTGAGGTCGATGGCGCGCAGCTCGGCGACGCTGTCCCGCAACGCCTCGCCCACGCCCCGGCGGCCGAGCCACTCGGGCGCGTTGAGGAGAAGTGTGTATTCGGCGGTCGCGGTGCGCACGGTGTGCTGCACCGCGATCCGGCCCTCGGTGGCGCCGGCCGGATCGATCCGGTTCCGGCGGCTGCCGAGTCGGAGGTCCGGACGACGGTTGCGGAACGCCGACGGATCCGGCCAGCGGGTCCGCGGCTGCTCGTCGATGCGCATCGCATCTGCCCCCTCGCACTCGGCGCCGCGTCGTCGCGACCCACCTGTCAGCAGGTCGCCGTGACCCACTGAGCACACCGTAGGCAGCGGACATGACCGGCTCATGAGTCCCAGCTGAGAGGCTGCTGTGCATCCTGTTTTCTCACATTTTGGACGTCGCGTACCGGGAGGCGGGACAGCGACGTACCGTTGCCGAGACGGAACCGTTGAGCAGAGGAGTGCGGTCGTGGCGCGGATCGCGGTGGTGGCCGGAGACGGCATCGGGCCCGAGGTGGTCGCGCAGGCCCGCAAGGTCCTCGACGCGGTGCTGCCGGACGTGCAGGCCACCGAGTACGACCTCGGCGCGGCCCGCTGGCACCGTACCGGAGAGGTGCTGCCCGACTCGGTGCTCACCGAGTTGGCCGGGCACGACGCGATCCTGCTCGGCGCGGTCGGCGACCCGACGGTTCCGCCGGGTGTGCTGGAGCGAGGGCTGCTGCTCAAGCTCCGGTTCGCGTTCGACCAGTACGTCAACCTGCGCCCGTCCCGGCTCTGGCCCGGGGTCGCCGGCCCGCTGGGCAACGTCAAGCCGGGCGAGGTCGACCTCGTGGTCGTCCGCGAGGGCACCGAGGGCCTCTACGCCGGGGCCGGTGGCTCGCTGCACCGGGACACCCCCGCCGAGGTCGCCACGGAGGAGAGCCTGAACACCCGGCACGGCGTGGAACGGGTGATCCGGGACGCGTTCGCCCGCGCCGCGCGCCGGGAGCGGCGCAAGGTCACCCTGGTGCACAAGACGAACGTGCTCACCCACGCCGGGTCGCTCTGGTCCCGCACCTTCGACGTGGTCGCCGCCGAGCACCCGGACATCGCCACCGAATACCAGCACGTCGACGCCGCCGCGATGTTCCTGGTCACCCAGCCGCAGCGCTACGACGTGGTGGTCACCGACAACCTCTTCGGCGACATCCTCACCGACATCGCCGCCGCCGTCACCGGTGGGATCGGGCTGGCGGCCAGCGGCTGCATCAACCCCGAGGGGGCGTACCCCTCGATGTTCGAGCCGGTACACGGCTCCGCGCCGGACATCGCCGGGCGGGGCATCGCCGACCCGGTCGCCGCCGTGCTCTCCGCCGCACTGCTGCTCGAGCAACTCGGGCACACCGAGTCCGCGGCCCGGGTCAACGCGGCGGTCGCCGCCGAGCTGGCCAGCCGCACTCCGGGCGTGACGCTGCGTACCGAAGAGGTCGGCGATCGTCTCGCCGCCCACGCCGTAGCCTGACCGCCCCGGCCCCATCAGCGACCGGCCCAGCCTCGGCTCGGCCGGGTCGCACGGTCTCGCCCGAGCGGCGCTACCCGCTGAACGGCCGTTCGGGTAAGTTTCTGGCACAGCCAATTCGGTGTGCGGTCCCGCATGCCGTTGTCCCGCAGGGAGGTCAGCGCGATGAGCGGTGGTGACATGCTCGACTTCGAGATCCGTCCGAATCCCGCGCCGGTATCCGCCGCCGACCGGGCCTCGCTGCTGGCCAACCCCGGGTTCGGCCGCGTCTTCACCGACCACATGGTCACCATCCGGTACGCCGAGGGCAAGGGTTGGTACGACGCACGGGTGGAGGCGCGGGGCCCGATCCCGATGGACCCGGCCAGCGCGGTGCTGCACTACGCGCAGGAGATCTTCGAGGGATTGAAGGCCTACCGGACGGCCGACGGTGGCGTGACGATGTTCCGGCCGGACGCCAACGCGGCCCGGTTCGTCGCTTCGGCGCAGCGGATGGCGATGCCGGCGCTGCCGCCGGAGGTCTTCGTCGACTCGCTGCACAAGCTCATCGAGATCGACCAGGAGTGGATCCCCACCGGCCCGGACGGCAGCCTCTACCTGCGGCCGTTCATGTTCGCCAGCGAGGTCTTCCTCGGCGTCCGCCCGGCCAACGAATACCTCTACATGGTGATCGCCTCACCCGTCGGCGCGTACTTCACCGGCGGGGTCAAGCCGGTCACCGTCTGGGTCTCGCCGGACTACACCCGGGCCGCGCCCGGCGGCACCGGCGCGGCCAAGTGCGGCGGCAACTACGCGACGTCGCTGGCCGCCCAGGCCGAGGCGATCGAGGCGGGCTGCGACCAGGTCGTCTTCCTGGACGCGGTGGAGCGCCGGTTCGTGGACGAGCTGGGCGGCATGAACGTCTTCTTCGTTTACGACGACGACTCGATCGTCACCCCGCCGCTGACCGGCACGATCCTGCCGGGCATCACCCGCGACGCGATCCTCACGCTGGCCGGGGCGGCCGGGCACCGGATCGAGGAGCGGCCGGTCAGCTTCGCCGACTGGCAGGCTGACGCGGCGAGCGGCCGCCTCCGGGAGGTGTTCGCCTGCGGCACCGCCGCGGTGATCACCCCGATCGGTGGGGTCCGCTTCCCGGACGGCGAATTCCTGATCGGTGGCGGCGAGCCCGGCCGGGTCACCATGAGCCTGCGCGAGCAGTTGGTGGACATCCAGCGCGGCAACGCGGCCGACGAACACGGCTGGGTGCAGCGGGTCCTCTGAGCCTCGTGGCCACGCCGGCCCGTCCCGACCGGACGGGCCGGCGCGGCCGAACCCACGTGGTCGGCCCCGACCGGGCCCTACGCCTCGGTCGGCTCGTCGAGCAGGCGGTCGCGGAGGGCGGCGAGCTGCTCGTCGGTCACCCCGGCGTGCCGCAGGTACGCCTCGACCGAGCCGTGCCCCTCGCGTAGCTCGTCGAGGAAGAGCTGCATCGCCTCGGCGGGCGAGGCCAGGAACGGCGCCGGCACGTCCACGCCCTCCGGGTTGATCGAGGCCAGCCAGGCACTGTAGCGGGCCGACGCCTCGCTGCTGAGCGCATAGTCCGCCGTGATGTCCGCGTCGTCGACGCCGAGCACGGCGAGGGTCAGCGCACAGACGATGCCGGTGCGGTCCTTGCCGGCGACGCAGTGCACCACCACCGGGGCGGTCGCGGAGTCGGCGATCAGCCCGACCGCCTCGGCCAGCCCGGCGGTGCCGGTCTGGGCCAGGTCGGCGTACCGGTCCGCGAGGTAGCGGGCCAGGCTGGCACCCTCCTCGTGCGGCACGTTCGCCCAGTCGGCGTGCTCCGGGTGGATGTTGCGGTAGGTGAGCCCCTGATATGCCGGCACCCGCCCGTCCCGCTGCACCTCGGTGGGGCGGCGCAGGTCGATGACGGTGCGGATCCCGATCGCGGCGAACGCGTCCCGGTCCTGCTCGGTGAGGCGGTGCAGCGAGTCGGACCGGAACAGCCGGCCCCGGCGTACGGGTCGGTCGCCGTGGCCGAGACAGCCACCGACGTCGCGGAAGTTGAAGGTGGCGGGCAGTGTGGTCTGGTGATTGTCGTCGATGGCGTCCACGGTCACACGGTAACGGCCGGTGGGGAAAACACCCCACCGGCCGTCGGGTCGAACAGTCACCGGGCCGTGCCCGGCGGAAGAGCCCCGTACGTCTCGTCGTAGTAGCCGCCCAGCTGATCCCGGTAGCTCGGGTCGCTGTGGCTGCTCTCGTCGTACTCGGGGGCGGCCTTGATCTGGTCCCGGGTGCGGTCGACGGAGACGATGCGCTGGTCGTGGTCCACCTGGTTGACGGTGCCGGCCGGCAGCATCACCTTCTTGCCGAAGATCCAGGTGCCGGTGTCCACCACCAGGTAGCTGCCGCCCACCTCGTGGCTGGCACTGTCGATCTTGCCGACTCCACCGTCGCTGGCCTCGACCTTGTAGCCGACCAGGTCGACGTCGGCCACCCCGGTCTGATCCCGGTACCGCCAGGGGTCGAACGTGCCGGCTGGCGCGCCCCCGGCCACAACGCCCTGGTCACCGCCGCGCAGCGGGTCCGGCCCGGCGTGCGTGGCGTGTGGATCGATCCTGTCCATGCCGTTCACTCCTGACTGTCGCCGATCGTCTCGGCGTAGGCGGGTTCGTCGTCCCCGCAGGAGCTACCCGGCCATCGGGGACCGGAAACGGCGAGCGGCCGAGGGCCGCGGGTGCGGCGACGGGCCGCGGGTGCGGCGACGGGCCGCGGGTGCGGCGACGGGCCGCGGGTGCGGCGACGGGCCGCGGGTGCCGCGACGGGCCGCGGGTGCGGCGACGGGCCGACGCCGCGAGGTGCGGTGCCGGCCCGTCGGGGCGTGCCTGCTCAGGCCAGGGCGGCCTCGGCGTCCAGGGTGACCGCCGCGGCGTGCACCACTGCCGAGATCCGCAGGGCCTCGTGCACCTGCTCGCGGGTGAAGCCGCTGGCACGCAGCGTCTTTTCGTGCGACTCCAGGCACACACCGCAGCCGGTGATCGCCGACACGGCGAGGCACCAGAGCTCGAAGTCGCCTTTGTCCACGCCGGGCCGCGCGATGATCTGCATCCGCAGACGGGCGGGCATCGAGGCGTACTGCTCGTCGCCGATGAGGTGCTTGGCCCGGTAGTAGATGTTGTTCATCGCCATGATCGCGGCGGCGCCCTTGGCCGCCTCGACACCCTCCGGCCCGAGGTGCCCGAGCGCCTCGGCCGCGATCTCCCGCAGCACCACCTGGTTACGAGCGGCGACCGCGCAGGCCAGCGCGGTGCCCCAGGTCTGCACCGGGGTCAGCGTCGAGGTGCCGACCGTGGAGCCCAGGTTGAGCCTGATGTCCTTCGCGTACTCGGGCAGGGCCGCCTTGACCGCGTCCAGACCCATGCTCAGACCCCGGCGGCGGCGAGGAGGGCGTTGGCGTCGAGGGTGTCGCCGCCCTTGTTCCAGTTGCACGGGCACAGCTCGTCGGTCTGCAGCGCGTCGAGCACCCGCAGCACCTCGGAGACGTTGCGGCCGACCGAGCCCGCGGTGACCATGGCGAACTGGATCTCGTTGTTCGGGTCGACGATGAAGGTCGCCCGCTGGGCCACGCCGTCCTCGCCGAGCACGCCGCAGGCGGCGGACAGCTCGCGCTTGATGTCGCTGAGCATCGGGAACGGCAGCTCCCGAAGGTCCGGGTGGTCCTTGCGCCACGCGTAGTGGACGAACTCGTTGTCCACGGACGCCCCGAGGACCTGTGCGTCCCGGTCGGCGAACTCGCCGTTGAGTCGACCGAACTCCGCGATCTCCGTCGGGCAGATGAAGGTGAAGTCCTTCGGCCAGAAGAAGACCACCCGCCACTTGCCCTCGTGGGACTTGTGGCTGATCGTGTCGAACGCCTTGTTGGCGTCCAGAGACACGCAGGCGGTGAGTTCGTACTCGGGGAAGCGGTCACCGACAGTGAGCACAGGTCCTCCTTCTCGGCGGCACGGTGGCCGTAACTTGATCCGTTCCAGATACTTCCGCATCACTGTTGTGGCCGGTGGGCGGCCTGGGAGCGTGTGAAGCCGATCACCGGCGCCGGATCCGGGCCGAGCCCGCAGGGTGGCAAGCATGCGACACCCTCCGTAGTGGTCCCGATATATGGATTGTTCTTCCCACATTCGGCGGTGAGTGGCAGAGTGGCGACCGTGAGCAACACCTTCCTGATTATTGCGACCTAGCGCGCCGGCCCTCCCCTCCGCCGAGCGCGCAGACCTCCCGCACCCGCGGGAGGTCTTTTTGTTGCTCCGAGAAAGGATCCTGATGACGTTCCAGGTCTACGACACGACCTTGCGCGACGGCGCCCAGCGCGAGGGGCTCACCTACTCGGTGATCGACAAGCTGGCGGTGGCCCGGCTGCTCGACGAGTTCGGCGTCGGCTTCATCGAGGGCGGCTGGCCGGGCGCGGTGCCCAAGGACACCGAGTTCTTCCGTCGGGCGCGTACCGAGTTGGACCTGCGACACGCCGTGCTCGTCGCGTTCGGCGCCACCCGCAAGGCAGGTGTCGCGGTCGCCGACGACCCCCAGGTGCGCGCCCTGCTGGACGCGCAGACCCCGGCGGTGGCGCTTGTCGCCAAGGCCGACACCCGGCACGTCGTGCGGGCGCTGCGCACCACCGGCGCGGAGAACCTGGCGATGATCCACGACACCGTCAGCCACCTGGTCCGCGAGGGCCGGCGGGTCTTCGTCGACGGCGAGCACTTCTTCGACGGCTACCGGCACGACCCCGCGTACGGCGCCGCCGTGGTGCAGACCGCGCTGGCGGCCGGCGCCGAGCGGATGGTGCTCTGCGACACCAACGGCGGCATGCTGCCGTCCCAGGTGACCGCCGTGATCGGTGATCTGACCGACAAGCTGGGGATCGACGCCGGGCTGCTCGGCATGCACGCGCAGAACGACACCTCCTGCGCGGTGGCGAACACGATCGCCGCCGTGGAGGCGGGTGTCCGCCACGTCCAGGGCACCGCCAACGGGTACGGCGAACGCCCCGGCAACGCCGACATCTTCGCGGTCGTCGCCAACCTCCAACTCAAGCTGGGCATGCCGGTCCTACCGGAGGGCTGCCTGGCGCAGATGGTGCGGGTCTCGCACGCCATCGCCGAGATCGCCAACATCGCCCCCGACACCCACCAGGCGTACGCCGGGGCCGCCGCCTTCGCCCACAAGGCGGGGCTGCACGCGAGCGCGATAAAGGTCGACCCGTTGCTCTACAACCACGTGGACCCGTCGGTGGTGGGCAACGACATGCGGATCCTGGTGACCGAGATGGCCGGCCGGGCCAGTGTCGAGCTGAAGAGTCGTGAGCTCGGCCTGGACCTGGCCGACAGTCCGGAGGCGCTGACCCGGGTCACCAAGCGGGTCAAGGAGTTGGAGGCCGGCGGCTGGTCCTTCGAGGCCGCGGACGCCTCCTTCGAGCTGCTGGTCCGCTCCGAGTTGCCGGAGGGCAGCCCGGCTCGACCGTTCACTCTGGAGTCGTACCGGGTGCTCGTCGAGCATCGCGAGGACGGCTCGGTGGTCTCCGAGGCGACCGTCAAGATCCGGGTACGCGGGGAGCGGGTGATCGCCACCGCCGAGGGCAACGGCCCGGTCAACGCGCTCGACGAGGCGCTGCGGGTGGGGCTGGCCCGGCACTATCCGCAACTGCGCAGCTTCGAGCTGGCCGACTACAAGGTGCGCATCCTGGAGGGCAGCCACGGCACCGGCGCGGTGACCCGGGTGCTGCTGGAGACGGCCGACGGCACCGGCCGCGACTGGACGACTGTGGGCGTGCACCCCAACGTGGTCGAGGCCAGCTGGCACGCCCTGATCGACGCCCTCACCTACGGCCTGGCCCCCACCACGGTCTAACCCCATCCCCACCCCAACACCCTCGCGATCTTGCACTTTGTGTTGTCGATATGCGGCTTTTGCCACTTACGCCGGGACAGAAAGTGCAAGATCGCGAGGGCGGGGGAGGGTCAGGGTGGCCAGGACGGGGCGGTGGTCGCTGCCGGGTAGGGCGAGCACCTGTACCGCGCGGACCGCGATGCGGTGGTCCACCAGGACGTGGTCGATGGTGACAGGTGGGATGAGGTCACCGTCGTACGGGCCCCAGGTGCCGGTCAGGCCCTCGCCGGTGGCGTCGGCGGCGTCCACGTAGCCGGTGCGCAGCAGGGCGCGTAGCGGACCGTGGTCGAGAGTGGCGTTGAAGTCCCCGGCGAGGATCTGCAGGCCACCGTCCGGGGTGGCCGGAGGTTGCGCGGTCAGGTCGGCGCGCCAGTTGCCGACCTGGTCCAGCGCGTACGGGGCCGAGGGATGGGCCGACTCGACCCGTACCGGGGGTGCGCCGGGGACGGCCACCGTCGCGTACGCCTGGGTGAAGCCCCAGCCGTTGAGGTTGTGCCGGAGGCCGACGTCGCTCAGCGGCCACCGCGAGTAGACCCCGGAGCCGGGCGTGCCGATCGCCGGGTTGAGCTGCCGGTGTGGCAGCAGCCGGTCGAGGCCTGCCTGATCCAGCGCGGTCTGCGCCGCGGGCGTGAACTCCTGCACGGTGAGCACGTCCACCCCGTGCCGCCGGACCAGCTCGACAAGCGTCCCCGCGTCGCCGGAACCGGCGAGCAGGTTGGCGGTGAGCAGCCGCACCGTCGGCCCGGCCGCCGCGGGCTGCGGGGCGTCCAGCGCCCGAGGCGCGACCACGCCGAGCAACGCCACCGCTGTCAGGGCCGCGACCGCCGCCGGCCACCAGCGCCGCAGGGCGAGTGCGAGGGCCAACGGCAGCACGCTGAATCCCGCGACGTACGGCGTGAAGGCGAGTGCCTGCACCAACGGCCCTCGGTCCAGGCCGACAAGCCGGACGGCGGCCCAGAGGGCGGTCGGCGCGACCGTCAGCCAGCAGAGCACCGTGCCGTGCCGAGCCGAGCGGTACCACCGTGCTGCGGGCGTGGGCGCGGGCGGCCCGTCGACGATCATGACGGTGATCCTAGTGGGTACGCCGAAACCGTTTCGTGAATGGCGATGCGTTCATATTTCACTATTATCTGACGGCTGACTGACAAGTCGACAAAGTGAGATCAACTATTGACGTTAGGCTTTTTCCGATGCTACGTTCCATCTGACTTAAGCGACGCAACTCTGAGTAGTAATCCCAGCTCAGACGGGATGTAGATCGTTCCGAAATCAATCTCACCAATTGTCAGTGAGTGAGGTTTCCCGGCACCCCAGTGTCGTCGTCCGCCTATTCATGGGCAGTCATCCGTCCCGCCCCGCGGGTCGGCCGAATTCGCACGGTCACACAAGGGGGACCTGTCATGGAAACATCCTTCCGACGCAAGGCGGCAGCTGTCACGTTCGCTGTCCTGGCGCTCACCCTGGTCGGTGGGGGGATCGCCGTCGCCCAGCCGTCGGCGAAGGCGCCGCAGGAGGCCGTCAAGCCGGCGGCACGTGAAACGAACAGCCAGCCGCCGGTGACCGCCGAGTCCGCACGCTCGGCGAAGGCCGCGCTGAAGGCCGGCGGGGTCACCACGATGGCCGCCGCCACCTGGTTCACAGTCGTCAACGCCAACGGCACCAAGGCGCGCGGCACCGGCACCGTGATCAAGTACGGCCCCGGCCAGTACGAGGTGCAGTTCGGCTACAACGTGTCGGCGGGCGCCTTCCTGGCCACCATCTCCCGACACGACTCCTGCTGCATCCCTCCGGGTGGTGAGGTCGGGGTAGCACCGCGACTGAGCACACCCAACGGGGTCTACATCGAGACCCGCAACTCGGCGGGAGTGCCGACCGACCGGGGCTTCACCCTGCTCACCCACACACCCTGACCGAACCGACGCCCGACCCCCGCGCCAGGTGCGCGGGGGTCGCGTGCTGTCCAACCCGCGCACCGCCCGGCCGCGGTGGGCGGCTCGCCGCCGTGCTTGGGCCTGATCGACTCGACGTCCGGGAAGTCGGCGTGTCCTGGGTAGGTGGACGGCCCGGTTTCCGGAAAATCGAGTCGATCAGGCGTTCTCGCCGCGCCTCGCGCCGATCGTCATGCTTGCGTGCGACTCATCCCCGTTCCGGCCCCTCCGGGCCGGTCCGGGCCGCACAATCCGACGTTTGCCGAGGCCCCGGCCCGGGAAGCAAGCACCGTGACGGACATCTCGGACACCCTGGCCAGCATGCCCACCTCGGTCGATCCCGAGCCGACCGGCGTCGAGCTGGAACAGACCCTCTTCGAGGTCAAACGCGTGATCGTCGGGCAGGATCGGCTCGTCCAACGCCTGCTCACCGCATTGATCGCCAACGGGCACTGCCTCCTGGAGGGCGTACCCGGGGTGGCCAAGACCCTGGCCGCGCAGACCCTCGCGACGGTCGTCGGGGGCACCTTCTCCCGGATCCAGTTCACCCCGGACCTGGTCCCCTCCGACATCGTCGGCACCCGGATCTACCGGGCCTCCAAGGAGACCTTCGACATCGAACTGGGCCCGATCATGGCCAACCTGGTGCTGGCCGACGAGATCAACCGCGCCCCGGCCAAGGTGCAGTCGGCGCTGCTGGAGGCGATGGCCGAACGGCAGGTCTCCATCGGCGGGCGCAGTTGGCCGGTCCCGCAACCGTTCCTGGTGCTGGCCACCCAGAACCCGATCGAGTCCGAGGGTGTCTACCAACTCCCGGAGGCGCAGCGCGACCGGTTCCTGATGAAGGTGGTCGTCGACTATCCCAGCGACGCCGACGAACTGGCGATCCTCTACCGGATGAGCACCGACCGGCCGACCCCGCGTCCGGTGCTCGACGCGCAACGACTGCGGGCCCTCCAGGCCCACGCCGAGAGGGTGTTCGTCCACCACGCGTTGGCCGAGTACGTGGTGCGGCTGATCCTCGCCACCCGTGACCCCGGCCGCTTCGGGTTGCCGGAGATCGCCCCGCTGTTGGCGTACGGCGCCAGCCCGCGGGCCACCCTCGGTCTGGTCGCCGCCGCTCGGGCCCAGGCCCTGCTGCGGGGGCGGGAGTACGTGCTGCCCGAGGACGTCCGTGACCTGGCCGTCGACGTCCTCGCCCACCGGCTGGTGCTCTCCTTCGACGCGGTGGCCGACGGGGTGTCGGCCGAGAGCCTGGTGCGCCGGCTGGTCGAGGCGGTGCCACCACCCCGGCTGGCCACCGGTCACCCACAGCAGACGCCGGACCTGGCGGCGGCATGAGACGAGCGACCATCGCGCCGGCTGACCCGGGCCTGGCCGAGTTGTCCCCGGACCAGCGGATCCGTCGCCTGGAGCTGACCGTCACGCGCCGGCTCAACGGGTTGCTGCACGGCCAGTACCGCGGCCTGCTGCCCGGACCGGGCAGTGAACCCGCCGGCAGCCGCGAGTACCGGCCGGGCGAGGACGAGGTCCGCCGGATGGACTGGGCGGTCACGGCCCGCACCGCCGTGCCGCACGTCCGCCAGGTCGACTCCGACCGGGAACTGACCACCTGGCTGCTCGTCGACGGCAGCGCCAGCATGGAGTTCGGCACCGCCGAGCTGGACAAGCGGGAGCTGGCCGTGGCCGCGGTCGCGGCGGTCGGCTTCCTGACCGCGGGCGTCGGCAACCGCCTCGGCGCCCAGGTGCTGCGTGCCGACGGGGTACGCCGCTTCCCGGCCCGCAGCGGACGTACCCATCTGCTCGCCCTGCTTCGCACGCTGCTCGCCGCCCCGCGTCCCACCCCGCCCGGCGGCGGACCGGGGTGGAGGCCGCCGGATCTGGCCGACGGTCTCGACGCGCTGCACCGGATCGCCAACCGACGGGGCCTGGTCGTGGTGGTCTCCGACTTCCTCGACGGCCTGCCCGACGACCCTGGCCAGCCGGCGCCCTGGGAACGCACACTGCGCCGACTGGCCGTCCGGCACCAGGTGCTGGCGATCGAGGTCACCGACCCGCGTGAGCTGGAGCTACCGGACGTCGGGCTGATCACGCTCGTCGACCCGGAGACCGGCCGTCGCCGCGAGGTGTGCACATCGGACCGCCGGCTGCGCGAACGCTACGCCGAGGCGGCCGCCATCCAGCGCGATCAGATCCACGAGTCGTTGCGCCGCAGCGGGGCCACCCACCTGCCCCTGCGCACCGACGGGGACTGGAGCGCCGACATCGTCCGGCACGTGCACGCCCAACGTCGACTGGCCGCCGCGCCGGTCGGCCCCGCACGGGGAGGTATCGCGTGACCTGGCAGTCGCCGCTGCGACTCTGGCTGCTGCTCGGAGTGCTCGCCCTCGTCGGCGCGTACCTGCTGATGCAGCGCGGGCGCAGCCGCTACGCGGTCCGCTTCACGAACCTGCGGCTGCTGGACCGGGTGGCGCCGGAGCGGCCCGCCTGGCGTCGGCACGTACCGGCCGGGCTCTTCCTGGCCATGCTCGCCCTGCTGGTCGTCGGGTTCGCCCGCCCCAGCGCCGAGGTCCAGGTGCCCCGGGAGCGGGCCACGGTGATGGTCGCGGTGGACGTGTCCACGTCGATGCTCGCCACCGACGTGGAACCGGACCGGCTGGCCGCCGCGAAGCAGGCGGCCCGACGGTTCGTCGAGGGCCTGCCCGACGAGTTCAACGTGGGTCTCGTCGCGTTCGCCGGCAGCGCGGCCGTGCTGGTGCCGCCGGGCACCGACCGGGACGCCCTCGACGAGGGGATCGGCCGGCTCGCCGAGGGGATCACCGGCGTGCAGGGCACCGCGATCGGCGAGGCCATCAACACGTCCCTCGGCGCGGTCAAGAGCCTGGACAGCGAGGCCGCGAAGGAGACGCCACCGGCCCGGATCATCCTGCTCTCCGACGGCGCCAACACCTCCGGAATGGACCCGATGGAAGCGGCGGCCGAGGCGGTGACGGCGGAGGTGCCGGTGCACGCCATCTCCTTCGGGACCCCGTCCGGGTTCGTCGACCGCGGCGGACGGCCCATCCAGGTGCCGGTCGACGGGCAGACCCTCAAGGCGGTCGCCGAGGAGACCGGCGGGATGTTCCACGAGGCCAGCACCACCGACGAGCTGAAGGCCGTCTACGACGACATCGGCAGCTCGGTCGGTTACCGCACGGAGCGGCAGGACGTCTCGGCACGGTTCATCGGCCTGGGACTTGTCTTCGCGATGGGCGCCGCCGCCGGCTCGCTGCGCTGGTTCTCCCGCCTGCCCTGACCGCCGCGCACCACAGTCGTCGACCGTGAGGAGTACGCATGGCAGTACAGACCGGACTGGGCGAACCGCGCGGTCCCTGGTTCATCTCACCGGAACTCGACCGGGACGGGCGCGGGTGGTGGGACACGCCCGAGCGTGACCCGGGCGGGCGCAGGCCTCGACGGCTGCTCGCCGCGCTGGCCGTGGTGGCGCTCTCCACCGTCTCGGGCGCCGTCGCCGGTGGCGTGGTGGCCGCCCGGGACGGGACTCCCGGCCCCGCTGCCGCGTCCGCAGCCCCGGTGCCGGCCGAACTGGTCACCGCGGCCGAGCGGACCGTACCCGGGGTGGTGTCGGTGCTGGCCGGCAGCACGTCGGCCGGGTCCGCGACCGGCTCGGGCTTCGCGGTGGACGACCAGCAGCACCTGATCACCAACGATCACATCCTGACCAAGGGCGGTGGCGGGCCGGTCACCGTCGAGCTGCCCGACGGCCGCCGGTTCGCCGCCGAGGTGGTGGGCCGGGAGCCGCGCAGCGACTTGGCGGTGCTGAAGGTGCCGGCGGCGGCCGGACTCACCCCGTTGCCCATGGCCAAGCCGGGTGCGACACGTGTCGGCGAACCGGTGCTCGCGGTGGGCTCGCCACTCGGTCTGGCCGGAACCGTCACCGCGGGAATCGTCAGCGCGTTGGACCGCGAGGTGCGGCTGGGCAACAACCGGCACCGCGCGGTGCAGACCGACGCGTCCATCAACCCCGGCAACTCGGGTGGGCCACTCGTCAACGCCCGTGGGGAGGTGGTCGGGGTCAACACCGCCATCGCCACCATCGACGGGAGCGGCTCGATCGGCATCGGGTTCGCCATCCCGATCGACCAGGTGCAGCAGACCGCCGACACGATCATCGGCAAGGGCGGCTGACCTGCGCGGACGGCCGACTGCCGGGCAGTGTGTCGGATATCCGGCCGGACGGCATCGGGCCATGGAAATATTACTGTCGGTATGGATACTGGCGGAGGTGGAGCGTCCTCTTCTCGCGGTCCTCCTGCTGGTGGGCCTGGTCATCGGATGTGCGGTGGGGTCGGCGTACGCCCGGGCACGACGCGGGTGGAACGACTACCAGACGGTCCGGAAGTCGGTGCCGGGCGCCCGTCGAGGCGCCTGGTCGCTGATCCGTGGGGCCGCAGTGAAGGCCGGGGTGATCGCGCTGCTGCTCTTCGGCGCGGTGGCGTACGCGGCGGTCGGGTCCGACGAGGAAACCGCCGGGCCGGCGCCCAGTCAGTCGCCGACGCAGAGCAGGACTCCGCACCGATGACCCCCGGCGGGTCGTCTCGGGTTAGCCTCGGGGCGTGGACGACGGACTGCGGGTGACCGATCGGTGGATCGTTCCCGCCGGGGAGCTGCGGGAGCGTTTCTCCCGCTCGTCGGGGCCGGGTGGGCAGGGTGTGAACACCGCGGACTCCCGGGTCGAGCTGAGCTACGACGTGGCCAACTCGCCGGCCGTGCCCGAGTGGCTGCGGTCGCGGGCCCTGGACCGGCTGGCCAACCGCCTGGTCGACGGGGTGCTGACGATCGCCGCCAGCGAGCACCGGGCCCAGTTGGCCAATCGGGAGGCGGCCCGCGAACGCATGACCGCGCTGCTGCGGGAGGCCGCCGCCCCTCCACCGCCGCCCCGCCGGGCGACCCGCCCGTCGCGCGGCGCGAAGGAACGCCGGCTGGCCGAGAAGAAGCGCCAGTCCCAGCGCAAACGCGACCGCCGCGCCGACGGCGAGTAGGCCGCCGCCGTCAGGTCAGGCCGGGACGGCGGCGAGCAGCCGGTCACGCAGCGCCGCGGCCCGGTCGGCGAACGCCCGCTGCGCCGCCGCGTACTCCGCCCGACCGTCCGGAGTCTCCACCCGCACCGGCGGATAGCCCAGCGCCGCGAGGTCGTACGGGCTGGCCCGCATGTCCAGCGTGCGGATCTCCCGGGCCAGCTCGAACGTGTCGGCCACCAGCTCGGACGGCACCAGCGGCGACAACTTGTACGCCCACTTGTACAGGTCCATGTTGGCGTGCAGGCAGCCCGGCTGCTCGTGCGCGTGCTGCGTCTCCCGGGTCGGGGTGAGCAGGTTCAACGGCCGAGCCGGCGGGGTGAAGAACCGGAACGCGTCGAAGTGGCTGCACCGCACGCCCCGCTCCTCGACGACGGCGGCGGTCCGCTCCGGGCTCAGCCGCAACGGCCAGGCGTTGTGCCGCAACTCCTCGCGGGTCTGCCGGTAGACCATCGCCCACTCGTGCATCCCGAAGCAGCCGAGGTGCGGCGCCCGCCCGGCGGTCGCCGTCAGCAGGGAACGGATCCAGGCGATCGACTCGCCGCGCCGCGCGCGTACCGCATCGGTGTCGAGAGTGACCCCGGCGGTGGTGGCGCGGTAGTCCCGGCCGAACTCGTCCGGGTCGGCGTCGCGCAGCTCGACGCCGGCCCCGGGATGCCAGCGGCGGAGCTGGGCCGGGCGGTGCGAGTAGTAGGTGAACAGGAAGTCGGCCACCGGGTGCCGCTCGCCGCGCCGCCGGCGGGCCAGGTGCGGGGTCAACCAGACGTCCACCCGCTCCTCGTGGGCGCGCCGGCGGGCCTGCCACCGCGCCACGTCGAGCACGGCGGGGGCGAGGGCGGCGGTCACGCACCCCAGGGTACGACCGCCGCCCGCGCGCCCGGTCAGGGCATGTGCACCCGCACACCCGCGGAGAACACCCCGCTGCGCAGCTCCAGCTGCTGCGGTGGGTCGCGCCCGTCGACGGTGAAGACAAGCGGCAGCACCGTCCGACTGCCCGCGGCCATCGGGTCGGCGAAGACGTCCCGACCCAGGTTGGCCGCCCGGGTGGCCGACTCGTCGGTGCTCACCCAGCGCCCTCCGGGCAGGTACGCCCGTTGCAGTTGGCCGTGCCAGGGTTGGTGGTCGCCGGTGACGTTGCGCACACCCACGGTGGCCTGGCAGCGCCGACCGTTGGCCGGTGCGGCACCCCCGCCGTCGGCCGTCCCGGGCGCGCCGCACGACATCCGGTACACGGTGAACTCGAACGCCGACTCGCGAAGGGGCACCCCCACCGGTCCGGTGACACCGGTGCCCGTCCACGCGCCGCTGGTGGGCTGCTTCTGCGTGTCGATCGCCGAGACCCGCCGGGTCGCCGTCCAGCCGGCGGTGGCGACGATGCCGGCGAGGACCGCCACGGCCGCGCCCACCACCAACCAGACCGGCGGGGTACGCCGACGCCCCGTCGTACCCGGGGCTGCCGGGCGCGGATAGATCGTTCCGCGACCACCGTCGGGTCCGCCCCGGCTGGCGAGCGCGCTGGCGGTGACCCGGCCCGCGCGCCGACGTCGCCACACCCACACCAGGGCCGCGCTGATCAGCAGCAGGACCGCCAGTCCGGCGAGCAGCACCGGGTACCGACGCCAGGGCGGCGCCTGACCGATCTCGGCCGCCGGTGCCGCCGCCGCGTTCCAGGTGGCCGTGGCGCAGTCGTACGGCCGGGTGCCGTCACTCGTGAACGCGCAGGCCGGCGCGGTCAGCGGCTGGCCGGGCGCGGTCGTGGCGAGCGCGGTGCCCAGCGTGGTGCTGCTGTGTGCCGGCAGTCGCAACCGCCACGTCACCTCGGTGGTGGACCCGCCCGCCTGGGTGGACCGGCCGCCGGCGCTGATCGCGGTCGGCGACGACCCGGGCGGCAGCTCCTGCCGCACGGTGGTGTCCACCGGGGCGTTGCCCACGTTGCGCACCTGGATCCGGTACCTCGGTGCGGGGCTGGTCTCCGGCGCGACCGCCACCGTGACCTGCTGCGGGGGCGCCGACGCCGGTGCCCGCGACGGTGGCGCCACCGCCGGTGGCGCCGACGGTGGGGTGGGCTCGGCGGACACCCGCGCGACCACCGCGACCGGTGGGTGCGCCGTCTGTCCCGGCACCCCGGTCGCCGCGACGCCCGGTCGGGTCGCGGCGCCCCGGGGTCGTGGTGTGGCATCCGGCGGTCGGGTCGCCTCGGCCGGTGGTCGCGAGGTGGCGGTCGCGGCCGGTGGCCGCGGCGCCGCCGACGCCTCCGGCGCCGCTGCCGGCAGGGCTGGCACGGCGGCGAGGATGCCGAGGCAGTGGACGAACACTGCGAGGGCTCTGTGGTGTCGTGTCGATGCAGGCATACGAACGAACCTCCGGAGCCGACGCTAGGGGCGAGCCGCCTCCGGGCGGGTACGAAGTCGGGAACCCCGCCCCGGTCACCTCCTGCTCCGGTAGGGTGCCGCGCGCTGACGGGTTGCGCACACCTGACGGCCGGTCCTGGCCGGTGGAGGGGTCGGCGGGGCTAGATTGGCCGGGTGCGTATCGCTCGTTTCGCCCATGCCAAGGGAATGTCGTTCGGAGCCGTCGAAGGCGAACCGGAGGCCGGGCCGCAGGGCCTGACCATCGCCGAGATCGAGGGCCACCCGTTCGGCAACCTCACCTTCAGCGGGGCCCGCTGGGCCCTCTCCGACGTCCGACTCCTCTCGCCGATCCTGCCCAGCAAGGTCGTCTGCGTCGGTCGCAACTACGCCGACCACGCCGCCGAACTCGGCAACGACGTGCCCAAGGAGCCGCTGCTCTTCCTCAAGCCGTCCACCTCGGTGATCGGCCCCCGGGACGCCATCCGACTGCCGATCTTCTCGAAGCAGGTCGAGCACGAGGCGGAGTTGGCGGTCGTGATCGGGGCGCCGGGGGCGCGCCGCGCCGACCGGGCCGCCGCCGAACGCGCCATCTTCGGCTACACCTGCGCCAACGATGTCACCGCTCGGGACCTCCAGCGCTCCGACGGGCAGTGGACCCGGGCCAAGGGCTTCGACTCGTTCTGCCCGATCGGCCCGTGGATCACCACCGGTCTGGACGTCTCCGACCTGGAGATCCGGTGTGAGGTCGGCCGCAATCCGGACGAGATGGAGGTACGCCAGCTCGGCCGCACGAAGGACATGGTCTTCGACGTGGTGGGCCTGGTGTCGTACATCTCGCACGTGATGACTCTGCTGCCCGGCGACGTCGTTCTCACCGGCACTCCGGCCGGGGTTAGCCCGCTCGTCGAGGGGGATACGGTCACCGTGCGGATCGAGGGCATCGGCGAGCTCACCAACCCGGTGGTGCCTGTCGTCTGATCCGTTGGATGCCCCCGTTTCCGCAGCTCACAGGCGTTTCGGGGGGATCCGATTTGGCCTGCCGGCACCGGGAGGGTAAAGTTCACTCCCGGCACCGCAAGGGGCCAATGGGGTATGGGGTAATTGGCAGCCCGACTGATTCTGGTTCAGTTAGTCTAGGTTCGAGTCCTGGTACCCCAGCGCTACCGGTCATTCGCGAGAATGCCGGACGCTGGATTCTGACGGAGTTCGTCTCCGCCCCTCCGGGGGCGGAGAGTGATCTTCGGTAGAGTGCAGCTCCTCCGCCCGTGAGGGTGGGGGAGCGACAAGTGGTTCTGGCCCCGTCGTCTAGCGGCCCAGGACGCCGCCCTCTCAAGGCGGTAGCGCCGGTTCGAATCCGGTCGGGGCTACATCGTGCACAGCCCGTCTCACCAGGTGAGGCGGGCTGTTTCGTGTCCGCCCGCAAGACCCCGCGTGCGACCCCGCACCCCGCGCTTGTGTCCGGGTACGGTGCCGCTAGACTACAGCCGCACCGCTCGCGAGGGCGGTGAACAGGAAAGTTCTGGCCCCGTCGTCTAGCGGCCCAGGACGCCGCCCTCTCAAGGCGGTAGCGCCGGTTCGAATCCGGTCGGGGCTACAACCAGAAGGCTCATCTCGCTCCGCGAGATGAGCCTTTCTCGTCCCCGCCCCCTGCCCCCTGCCCTGCCCCCGTCCGTCCCCGCCCCGCCCCCTGGCCCCGGTGATCATGAGGTTTGCGGGCGCGACACGCCGTCGCGCGCCACGCTAACCCCATGATCAACGCGGGAAAGGGTGGGGGAGGGGCCGGGTGGGGAGGGGTGGGGGACTGGTTAGAGGCCGGAGAGGCGTTGGCCGGCTCTTACTACGGCCATGGCGTGGCGTTCGCCGGGGCGGCGGCCCAGGCGCTCGATGGGGCCGGAGATGCTCACCGAGGCGATCACTCTGCCGGTGCGGTCGCGGATCGGGGCGGAGACGCTCGCCACACCGGCCTCCCGCTCGGCAACGCTCTGCGCCCAGCCGCGGCGGCGTACCTCGGCCAGGGTGCGGCCGGTGAACTTGCTGCGCGGCAGCAGCGGCATCACCGCCTCCGGCGGCTCCCAGGCGAGCAGGATCTGCGCCGCCGAGCCGGCGGTCATCGGCAGCACCGAGCCGACCGGAACGGTGTCCCGCAGGCCGCTGGCGCGTTCCGCGGCGGCCACGCAGATCCGCTCGTCGGCGCGGCGCAGGTAGAGCTGGGCGCTCTCGCCGGTGGCGTCGCGCAGCGCGGCCAGCAACGGCTCGGCGGCGGTCAGCAGGACGTCCGGCGCGGCGTTGGCCAGCTCGCCGAGGCGGGGCCCGGGGCGCCATCTGCCCTGGGTGTCCCGCACCAGCATCCGGTGTATCTCCAGGGCCTGGGCCAGCCGATGTGCGGTGGCTCGGGGCAGCTTGGTGCGATCAACGAGTTCGGCCAGGCTGGCGCCGTCGACGCAGGCGGCCAGGATGACCACCGCCTTGTCGAGAACGCCGACACCGCTCATACTGTGTCCCACAAGCCGAAACTTACCTCCCAGAATTTAGGATGTCCAGATGGTGGGAGTCACTCCTGAGCCGAGGACCCTGGCCGAGAAGGTCTGGGACGCGCACGTCGTACGGTCCGCCGCTGGTGAGCCGGATCTGCTCTTCATCGACCTGCACCTGCTGCACGAGGTGACCAGCCCGCAGGCGTTCGACGGGCTGCGGCTCGCCGGCCGCCGGGTGCGTCGTACCGACCTGACCCTCGCGACCGAGGACCACAACACCCCGACCGGGTACGCCGACCCGGCGTTCCGCCTGCGCCGTGGTGACCTGCTCACCATCGAGGACCCGACGTCGCGTACGCAGATCGAGACGTTGCGGCGTAACTGCGCCGAGTTCGGGGTGCGGCTGCACCCGCTCGGCGACGAGAACCAGGGCATCGTGCACGTGATCGGCCCGCAGCTCGGTGTCACCCAGCCGGGCATGACGATCGTCTGCGGCGACTCGCACACCGCCACCCACGGCGCGTTCGGGGCGCTCGCCTTCGGCATCGGCACCAGCGAGGTGGAGCACGTGTTGGCCACCCAGACGCTGCCGCAGAGCCGGCCGAAGACGATGGCCGTGAACGTCACCGGCCG
This sequence comes from Micromonospora sp. NPDC049175, assembly GCF_043197345.1. Lineage (NCBI taxonomy): Bacteria > Bacillati > Actinomycetota > Actinomycetes > Micromonosporales > Micromonosporaceae > Micromonospora > Micromonospora sp. NPDC049175. Next base: position 156,515 of record NZ_JBICSY010000008.1, read on the forward strand.
GCTGGCCCCGGGCGTCACCGCCAAGGACCTGGTGCTCGCGCTGATCACCCAGGTCGGCACCGGCGGGGGGCGCGGGCACATCGTCGAGTACCGGGGCGAGGCGATCGAGGCCCTCTCCATGGAGGGGCGGATGACAATCGCCAACATGTCCATCGAGTGGGGCGCCAAGGCCGGCATGATCGCGCCGGACGAGACCACCTTCGCGTACCTCAAGGGTCGGCCGAACGCGCCCCAGGGCGCGGACTGGGACGCGGCGCTGGAGTGGTGGCGGACGCTGCCCACCGACGAGGGCGCGCGCTACGACGCCGAGGTGACCCTGGACGCCAGCCGGATCACCCCGTTCGTCACCTGGGGCACCAACCCGGGGCAGGGGGCGCCGCTGAGCGCTCCGGTGCCGGACCCGGAGGACTTCGTCACCGACTCGGAGCGCACCGCCGCCCGCCGCGCCCTGGAATACATGGACCTGCGCCCCGGCACCCCACTGCGGGAGCTGCCCATCGACGTGGTCTTCGTGGGTTCCTGCACCAACGGCCGCCTGGAGGACCTGCGGGCCGCCGCCGACGTGCTGCGGGGCCACCGGGTCGCCGACGGGGTCCGGATGCTCGTCGTGCCCGGTTCCGCCGCCGTCCGGGAGGCCGCCGAGGCCGAGGGGCTGGACAAGGTCTTCGCGGACGCCGGTGCCGAGTGGCGGTTCGCCGGCTGCTCCATGTGCCTCGGGATGAACCCCGACACGCTGAAGCCGGGTGAGCGCTCGGCCTCCACCTCGAACCGCAACTTCGAGGGCCGTCAGGGCCGGGGTGGGCGTACCCACCTGGTCTCCCCGCCGGTCGCCGCCGCCACCGCCGTGGTCGGCCGGCTGGCCGCCCCCGCCGACCTGTAGAAGGGACGCCAGGAGATGGACAAGTTCACCACCCACACCGGCACGGCCGTGCCGCTGCGGCGGTCCAACGTGGACACCGATCAGATCATCCCCGCCGTGTACCTCAAGCGGGTGACGCGGACCGGCTTCGCCGACGGGTTGTTCAGCGCGTGGCGGGAAGAGCCGACATTCGTCCTCAACGATGAACGCTATTCCGGCGCGTCGATCCTGATCGCCGGTCCGGAGTTCGGCACCGGCTCCTCCCGGGAGCACGCGGTCTGGGCTCTGCGGGACTGGGGCTTCCGCGCGGTGGTGGCGCCCCGCTTCGGCGACATCTTCCGCGGCAACGCCCTCAAGGAAGGTCTGTTGCCGGTCGAGCTGGAATTGAAAGCCGTCGAAGAGTTGTGGGATCTGGTCGAGGCGGATCCGACCACCCCGGTGACCGTCGACCTGACCGCCCGCCAGCTCCGGGCCGGGGACGCCAACTGGTCGTTCCCGCTTGACGACTTCAGTCGTTGGCGGCTGCTGGAGGGCCTCGACGACATTGGACTCACCCTCCGCAACGTCGCCGACATCGACTCCTACGAGGCCCGCCGACTGCCGTTCCTGCCCTCCGTGGCATAGCCGTACGCTCGGCCGCACAGCGGATTCCACCCCCATCGGTCCCACCGGTGGGGGTGAATCCGTTACGACACAAGGGCTTTTTTCTACCGAATGTTTGTGTCCCGGCAGCGCAGGGCATAACGTGCGCGCAGAATGGCTCGCGACGAGTCAGTTGCACAATCGGGAGGAAGTCGTGAACAAGGCCGAGCTCATCGAGGCGCTCGCTGTTCGCCTGGGGGACCGGAAGACGGCGACGAACGCCCTCGAGGCGGTCCTCACCGAGGTCCAGGCGGCGGTCACCAAGGGCGAGAAGGTGGCGATCACCGGATTCGGAGCGTTCGAAAAGCGTGTGCGTGGTGCACGAACAGCGCGCAACCCGCGTACCGGCGAGGCGGTGAAGGTCAAGAAGACATCCGTCCCGACCTTCCGCCCCGGCGCCGGATTCAAGGAGATGGTGGCCAGCGGCAAGGTGCCGAAGGCCACGGTGGCGACGAAGAAGGCCGCCACCACCACCGCCACGGCCAAGACGGCCGGCACCAAGGCGGCGGGCACCAAGGCGACAGGCGCCAAGGCCGCGGGCACCAAGGCAACCGCGGCCAAGGCGGCCAGTAAGAAGACCGCCCCGGCCAAGGCGAGCAAGACCACCACGGCGACCAAGACGGTCGCCAGCAAGAAGACCGCCCCGGCCAAGGCGAGCAAGACCACCACGGCGACCAAGACGGCCGCCAGCAAGAAGACCACCGCGGCGAAGAAGACCACCGCGGCGACCAAGTCGACCGCGGCGAAGAAGACCACCGCGACGGCGAGCAAGAGCACGGCGGCCAAGAAGGCGCCGGCGAAGAAGGCTCCGGCCAAGAAGGCGGCCAGCAAGCGCTGACCGACCAGCACCGAAAGGGCGTCCACCCGTTGGTGGACGCCCTTTCGGCGTATGGGGACCGTTGACCCGTTCGGCGCGCTCGCGCAGAATCGCCGTGCCGGCCCCCCTCCGCCGGTCCGCCGACACCGAAATGGGGCACCGGTGCGCTACCGCCAGGTCACCGCCGGGACACTCGCGCTGGGCGTACTCCTGCTCATCGACGTGCTGCGCGTCTGGCTGCCCGGCATCATCACCATCTTCGGCCAGGCGGCGTCCACCCCGGCCGAGCTGATGGGCGCGTTCGCCCTCGGCTGGTTCGTGCTCGCCCTGGGCGCACCCGCTGTGGTTCGCCGGGTCGGCGCCCGCCCGGTCACGGTCGCCGCCGCCGTCCTGCTCGCCGTCGCCCGGCTCGCGCTCACCGTCGCGCCCGGAGGGCGTACGCAGCTCTGGCTGGCCACCGCCGGGCTGCTCGCCGGGCTCGTCTGGTTGGTCGGCGTCGCCGCCGACACCGACCGACCGGTCCCGGGGCTGGCGTTGGGGTTCGCGGTCAACGCGGCCCTGCACGCGGCGCTGGACACCGTCGACCTGGTCTGGCGGGGCGACTGGGTGGCCTGGCTGCTCAGCTCCGTGACGGTGGCCCTGTTCCTGTTCGGCATAGCACGCTCTGGCAGCGCCGCCGGTACGGCGGGTTCCGGCAGCGCCGCCGGTACGGCGGGCTCTGGCAGCGGGGTGGGAGCGGCGGGTTCCGGGAGCCGGGCGGGCGTTGGTGGGGTTCGGGCCTGGCTGCTGGCGGGGCCGGCGCTGCTGCTGGCTGGCATGGTGGCGCTCTCCCCGGCGCTGGCCCAGACCGGAATGTCGTACCTGCAAGTCGGCGGCGGTGTGGCGCGCTCGCCGCTGCTCGGCATGGCGCCGGTGCCGGTGGCGGTCGCGGCGTTCCTGTACACCGCGCTGACCCGACCGTCCGAGCGGTGGGGCCGAGCGTACGGGCCGGTGGCGGTGGTGGTCGGTGCCGTGCTGTTCGCCCTCGGCCAGGGTGACCTGCTCCTCCCCGCCGTCCTGCTCGCCGCCCTCGGTCTCGGCGCCTGCCTCGCCCGCACCGACGACGCCACCAGCCCGAGGAGCGGCACCGCTGCCGGTCCAGCGGTCGCTGCCGGTCCGGCGGTCGCTGCCGGGGACGAGGCGGACGCTGCCGGGGATCAGGCGGTCGCCGCCGGCGGTGAGTCGGTCGACGAGGCGGTCGACGCGCGGTCAGCGGCCCGGCGGGGGTACGCGGTCGCCGCCGGCATGCTCGTCTTCGCGCTCGGTGCCGTCGGGTACTACTCCGCCTACGACCTCGGCTACCCCAACGCTCCGGTGCCCGTGCTGGTGGCCCTGCTGGTCGCCGTGGTGGCGTTCACGGCCCGCCCCCTGGCTCACCCCACCCCCGGGCCGTTTCCGCCGCTCCGGGCCGCGGGGGCGGTCGCCGCGCTGGCCCTGCTGGCGCCGGTGCTCGCCGACGAGGTGCAGGTGGCCAGCAACCGCGAGGGTCCACCGGAGCGGCTGACCGTGGTGGCGTACAACATCCGGATGGGTTTCGGGCTGGACGGTCGGTTCGACCTGAACGGGCTCACCGAGGTCGTCGACAGGCAACGACCGGACGTGGTGTTGCTCAGCGAGGTGGACCGGGCCTGGCTGCTCAACGGTGGGCACGACACCCTGGACCTGCTGGCCGATCGGCTCGACATGCAGTACGTCTTCGGGCCGGCCGCGGACCCGGTGTGGGGCGACGCGGTGCTCAGCCGTTGGCCGGTCACCGATCCGCGGACCCTTGCCCTGCCGGCCGTCGGGGCGCCCACCGGCGCGCAGGCGCTCGCCGTCACGCTGGATCTCGGCGACGGCGTCCGTACCGCCGTGGTGAGCACCCACCTGCAACCTCCGCCCGGGCGGGGTCCAGTGGTCCAGGCCCGTGCGGTCGCCGACTTCGCCACCGGGTACGCGGCCGGCCGGCCGCTCGTGGTGGCGGGTGACCTGAACACCGAGCCCGGCGACGAGGCGTTCGGACAGTTCACCGCGGCCGGTCTGGTCGACGCGTTGGCCACCGCCCGACCACTGGCGACGAGCCCCGCCGACGATCCGCGCCAGCAGATCGACCACATCTTCGTCTCGCCCGGCCTCACCGCGACCGATCCGGTCGCGCCGCGCGGCACGGCCAGCGACCACCTGCCGGTGGCGGTGACCCTGACCCTGCCACCCCGCTGACCGAGCGGCGCGTTACAGGCGGTCGGCGGCGAGCAGACGGTCGCCACCGAAGGCGAGCAGCCACCCGCCGCCCTTGGGGGTGGTGAAGTCCTCGTCGGTGCGGCCGGTCAACCGTTGCAGGGCACCGGGCAGCACCTTGCCCTGGCTGCACACCGCCACCTGCCCACCGGCGGTGGCCAACTCCAGCACCGTGGCGGCGGTGGCGAGGATCTGCTCGTCGGCCTGCTGGCCGGCCTGTGGCTCGTCCAGGTCGCCGCAGATCTCGATCGGCAGGTCGAGCAGCGCGGCGGCCGGGTCCAGTGTCTGCACGCAGCGTCGCGGTGACGCCGACACCAGCCGGGCCGGTCGGATCAGGGCGACCAGGTCGGCCAGCGCGGCCGCCTGGGCCCATCCCTCGGCGTCCAGGGGCCGGCCGACATCCGGGCCGGACCAGGTGGCCCGCTTACCGGCGTGCGCGTGGCGGACCAGCGCGACAGTCGCGGTGACCGCCGGCAGCGCGGCGAACGCCGCCAGCACCTCGGCGTCGTGCGGGTAGCTGACCAAATGGATCGCGTCGTCCACCGCGAGCCAGCGGATGTCGTCCACCTCGGTGTTCGGTTGGAAACCGCCCTGGGCAGCCGCGAGCATCGACCAGTAGTCGACAAGCTTGTCCTGCCCCTCGCTGCGGTACCGCACCGACGGCAGCCGGACCTGCGGCACGCCCCGGACGTCGGCCTCCTCGGCGACTTCGCGCACCGCGGCGGCCAGCGGGTGCTCACCCCGTTCCAGCTTGCCCTTGGGCAGCGTCCAGTCGCCGTAGCGGGGGCGGTGCACCACACAGACGCGTACGCCGTCGGCGGTCGGCCGCCAGGCCACCCCACCCGCAGCCCGGATGCCGGTCACGGCAGCCAACCGGTCCGCCGCCGTCGGGTGGCCCGGTGCCAGGCGGCCGGGAAGAGGTCCCGCATCCGGCGTACCGACAGGCGTTCCCGCTCGGCCAGCCGCCCGGCGGTTACCGCCAGCTCGTGGTCGTCCGGCCGTTCGGCGGCGATCTCCAGCCAGGTGTCCGCCGCCACTGCCGCGTCCTGGTGCTCGCCGAGCACGTCCTGGACGACGGCAAGGGCGCGGGACAGCCGGCGCGCGCCCTTGCCGACGGTCGACGCCACCGCGTTCACCGCGTACCGGGCCTGTTTGCCCTCCTTGCGAACGGCGTGCCAGCGCTCGTCCGGCGACTGGGCGTCGAGCCCGTCGACACCGTCCGGCCCGGACAGCCGCCGCCAGGGCCGGGCCACGAGCGCGGGCAACGCCTCCGCCGCCGGGGCAGCCGCCGCACGGGTGAGCCGGGGCGCGCGGGCGGCCAGCACCAGGGCGTCCACCAGGGCCAGGTAGCGCGGGGAGCGCAACGCCTCGTCGATGGCGACGAGCGCCTGCCGCTGCCGTTGGGCGAGCACCTCGTCCAGCCGGTCCACCGCGCCCTGGTCGAGCGGGCTGAGCGGATCGGCGCTCGCGGTGTCGCGCAACCGCCCGCGCAGCACCTCGGCGTCGCGGGCCGCGCCGAGGACACCGGCCAGCCAGCGCAGCTCGTCGCGCAGCGGACGGGACCAGGTCTTGCGGATCAACGGCTTGAAGGTACGCAGATCACTGCGCAGACGTCGGCAGCCCACCCGCATCTGGTGCACGGCGGAGTCGCCACCGCCCGCCGAGGCGCGCAGCCGGACCAGCGGGTCGTGCGCCAACAGCCGGCGGATCTCCTTGCGGATCGACTCGGTCACCACGTCGCCGGCGCTCGGCTCCCCGGTCAGCCCGGCCGGCGCGACCAGGTCCGGGTCGGCCTGCGCCGACGCGCCCAACGCCCGTACGTGCTTCGGGGTGAACGTGCCGCCCTGGGCGCCCGCCTCGCGCAGCACCGCCCCGATCCGATCGAGCAATGCCCGGTCGCCGGCCTTGCGCTCCACCTCCAGCTCGCGGAACGTGTCGGTGGTGGCGCCGGCGTCGTCGAGCACCGTCACCCGGTCGTCCACCACCTCGGCGAGCACCGCGCCGGCCTTGTCGCACACCTCGTACGCGTGCCGGACCGTCCGCACCACTGTCACCGGGGCCAGCGGGGCGCCCCGGTGCAGGACGGTGACCAACTCGACAAGGTCCGGCGGCGGCTGGCCCTTCGGACCAGGGCGGGAGATCTCGTGCCGGACGCCCGGCGTCCCGGTCGGCAGCTTCACCGTCCAGGGCAGCTCGTCGCCCCGGCGGTGGCGCAACGAGGCACCGGCCCGGGCCAGCCGTAGGTCGACCGTGTCGAGGTAGCGGGCCACGAGTGTCACCGGTGGCAGGGCGCGGATCCGACCGCCGGCCGGGGCCGTGGCGGCCAGGTCCGGCAGCACATAGGCGTCGTCCACCTCGTACTTCTGCTCCTCCTCGACCATCAGTTCAGCCTAGGCGCTGATCGGTCAACTGGCCGTGCCACCGACCCGGCGCAGCAGTAGTTCCTGCAGGTGAGCCCGCGCTTTTGCGTCTTCGCCGGTACGCCTGGTCCAGGTGCCGTCGCCGGCCAACTCGAACGCGTCCACGTCGGGGCTCATCGCGGCGACCAGCACCTGGTCCAGCTCGGCGCGGGCGATCGGGTCGCTCACCCGCACCAGCGCCTCCACCCGACGGTCGAGGTTGCGGTGCATCAGGTCGGCGGAGCCCATCCAGAACTCGGCCTCGCCGTTGTTGCCGAACCGGAAGACCCGGGAGTGCTCCAGGAACCGACCGAGGATCGAGCGGACGCGAATGTTCTCCGACAGCCCCGGCACCCCCGGCCGCAGCGTGCACATGCCCCGGATGAGCAGGTCGACGTGCACACCGGCCTGGGAGGCCCGGTACAGCGCGTCGGTCACCCCCTCGTCGACCAGCGAGTTGACCTTGAACTGGACCAGGCCGGGCATGCCCAGCCGGACGTGCGAGATCTCCCGCTCGATCCGCTCGATGAGCCCGCTGCGAATGCCCTGCGGGGCGACGAGCAACCGCCGGTACGCGGTCTGTCGGCTGTACCCGGTGAGCACGTTGAACAGGTCGGTCAGGTCCGCGCCGATCTCCGGGTCGGCGGTCAGCATGCCGAAGTCCTCGTACATCCGGGCGGTCTTCGGGTGGTAGTTGCCGGTGCCGATGTGGCAGTAGCGGCGGATCTGGTTGCCCTCCTGACGGACCACGAGCGCGGTCTTGCAGTGCGTCTTGAGGCCGACCAGGCCGTACACCACGTGGCAGCCGGCCCGTTCCAGCGTGCGCGCCCAACCGATGTTCGCCACCTCGTCGAACCGGGCCTTCACCTCCACGAGCACCACCACCTGCTTGCCGGCGGCGGCCGCGTCGACAAGCGCGTCGACGATCGGGGAGTCGCCGCTGGTGCGGTAGAGGGTCTGCTTGATGGCCAGCACGTTCGGGTCGGCGGCGGCCTGCTCGATGAAGCGCTGCACGCTCGTGGCGAACGAGTGGTACGGGTGATGCACCAGGATGTCCCCGTCGCGCAGGGTGGCGAAGACGCTGCGCGGCACCTCGCCCTCGGCGAGCCGGGGGTGGGTGGCCGGCACGAACGGCGGGTCCTTGAGGTCCGGCCGGTCGGCCTCCCCGTAGACCTGCCACAACGCGGACAGGTCCAGCAGGCCGGGCACCCGCAGCACGTCCTGCTCGTTCATGTCCAGCTCGCGGACGAGCAACTCCAACATGTGGTCGGAGATGGACGCGGCGGCCTCCAGGCGTACCGGCGGACCGAACCGGCGCCGGGCCAGCTCCCGTTCCAGCGCCTGGAGCAGGTCCTCGTCGCGGTCCTCGTCGACCTCCACCTCGGCGTTGCGGGTGACCCGGAACAGGTGGCACTCGACCACCTGCATGCCGCTGAACAGCTGGCCCAGGTGCACCGAGATCAGGTCCTCCACCGGCAGCATCCGTACGCCCGGCTGGTCCCGGTCCACCCGCACGAAGCGGGGGACGTTGTTGGGCACCTTCACCCGGGCGAACAGCTCCGAACCGCCATCGGGGTCGCGAACCGCCACCGCCAGGTTCAGCGACCGCCCGGAGATGTACGGGAACGGGTGCGCCGGGTCCACCGCGAGCGGGGTCAGCACCGGGAAGATGTGCTCCCGGAAGTAGGTGCGCAGCCGCTCCCGCTCGGGGTCGCCCAGCTCGCCCCAACGCAGGATGCGGATGCCCTCGTCGGCCAGTTTGGGCAGCACGTCGTCGACGAAGCAGGCGGCGTGCCGGGCGCCCAGCTCGGCGGTCCGCTCGGCGATCATCTCCAACTGGGTACGCAGCGGCAGCCGGTCCCCGCCACGCACCGGCAGGCCGGCGGAGAGCCGCCGCTTCAGCCCGGCGATGCGCACCATGTAGAACTCGTCCAGGTTGCTGGCGAAGATCGCCAGGAACTTGGCCCGTTCCAGCAGTGGGGTGCGCTGGTCCTCGGCCAGGGTGAGCACTCGGGCGTTGAAGTCGAGCCAGGAGAGCTCCCGGTTGAGGAAACGGTCCTCCGGCAGCGGCGGGGCCGCCGGCGGCTCGTCGTCGTCCTCCTCGTCGCCTGTCGGCAGGTCGCTCGGCAGGACCGGGTGGACCGCGCCGGCGGCCGGACCGTCCGCCTCGACGGTCGCCGGGGGGTCGAGGACCTCGTCCAGGCCGGAGGAGGCGGCCCCGGGATCGTCGGCGAGGGTGTCGGCGCGGGCGGCGCCGGCCCGCTCGGCGCGGGACGGGCGGAAGCGACCGTCGGTGCCGCGCGTACGGGAGCCGTTGCGGAGGTCGGTGGTGGTCGGGCGGGCCGGGTGCTCGCGAGGGGTGCTCACCCGCTCATAATCACCCGATTACGGTAAACGCAAAATGAACTTGGGCTCGCCGGCTCAGATCATCGTCGGCAATGTCACTCGGACGACCTCTCCGTCGGGATCGGTGTCGATGCGAACCCGCTGGCCGAGCCGGAGCAGCCGCAGCCCGGAGGCGTCGAAGGCCCGGGCGGGAAAACGCATCTCGGTGCCGTCGTCGAGCAGCAGGACACCGCTGCGCGTCGCCGCGTCGTAGCTGGCCACCGTGCCCTGCATGCTGGCACCGTACACCCGGCGGTCAGCCCGCCGAGCGGGCCGGGCGGGTCAGCCCGCCGAGCGGGCCGGGCGGCCGGCGGTGACGAGCGCGGCGGTGCGCGGCCCCAGCCCGAGCCGGGCGGCGGCGGTCAGGTCCGCGGCGGTGTCCACGTCCCGGCGCAGGCTGGGCCAGTCGCCGCTGAGCGGCAGCGCTCCACTCGCCGCGTGCGCGACCGCCGAGCCCACCCCGAAGCGAGGGTCCAGCGGCACACCCGGCGGCGCGGTGAGCAGCACGGTGCCGCTGCCCGGCGCGTCGGGCACGAAACGGCGTACCGCGGGTCGTCCGTTCTGCGCCGCGAGCAGCGCGCTGGCCAGCTCGGCCGGGCGCAGCGCCGGCAGGTCCGCCGTGAGCCCGGCCACCCACCCGGCGGTCGTCGCGGACGCGCCGTGCCGGAACGCGGCGTTCAGTCCGGCGGCCGGCTCGTCGGGCAGCACCCGCGCGCCGGCGGCCCGCGCCGCCCCCGCCACCCGAGCGTCGTCGGTCACCACCAGGGCCTCGGCGACCGCCGGGCAGGCCAGCACCGCGCGGAGCGTGTCGGCCGCCAGGGCCAGTGCCAGCTCCTCGTGCGGTACGCCCGGCAGAGCGCCCCGCAGCCGACTCTTGGCCGCGGCCAGATGCTTCACCGGCACCACAACGGCCCACCTCGGCTGACTCACGCCCGCAATCCTGCCAGCAGGACGGCGGGACCCTCGCTGGCCGTACCGGGGGCGAGCAGGCATGATTTCCGCTGCGGGTGTCGCGGGCGGGGTCTCGCGGCGGGTTGGGGCGCGACGAGGAGGCAGAGTGGCACGGCGGAGGCTGGGGTTCTGGCAACGGTTCGCCGTGGGGCTGGTGAAGCCGGTGATGACCGTGTGGACCCGGCGGACCTGGCGTGGCCAGGAGCACCTTCGCCGCGACGGCGGCATCATCATCGTGGCGAACCACATCTCGCACGCCGACCCGCTGGTCTCCGCGCACTTCATCTACGATTCCGGGCGCTGGCCGCAGTACCTGGGCAAGGCCAGCGTGTTCCGGGTGCCGGTGATCGGCTGGATCCTGCACCGGTGCCGGCAGATCCCGGTCGACCGGGGCAGCGTCGACGCGGTCCGCTCCCTGGACTCCCTGGTCGCCGCGCTCGACCACGGTGGCGCCGTGGTGATCTACCCGGAGGGCACCACCACCCGGCAGCCGGAGCTGTGGCCGATGAAGGCCAAGACCGGTGCCGCTCGGCTGGCCCTGGCCACCGGCGCTCCCGTCGTACCGGTGGTGATGTGGGGGCCGGAGCGGCTCTTCGACCCCCGGACCAGCCGTGTCAACCCGCGCCCCCGGATCCCGGTGACAGTTGTCGCCGGGGCACCGATCGACCTGAGCGGGTGGGCCGACGCCCAGCCGACCCGGGCCACCCTCGAGGAGATGACGGACACCATCATGTTGCGGCTGCGGGACATGCTCGGCGAGGTCCGCGGCGGCACCCCGCCGCCGCTGTGGGAGCGACCGGCCCGGTCCTCCGCCGGGCGCGAGCAGCAGGGTGAGGCGGCGTGAACGGGCGGGGCGTCAACTCCCGCGCCGGGGCCGTTCCGGCCATCCCGACGCGCTCGGGAGCGGTCGCGTGACCGGCCACGTCGCGGTGCTCGGTGCGGGTTCCTGGGGCACGGCGTTCGCCAAGATCCTCGCGGACGCGGGGCGGGACGTGACGGTGTGGGCCCGTCGTGCGCCGGTCGCGGAGAGCATCCGGACCGAGCGCTGCAACCCGGAGTACCTGCCCGGTGTGCTGCTGCCGTCCCGGGTCACCGCCACCCGCGACGCGGCCGAGGCGATCACCGGCGCCGAGGTGGTGGTGCTGGCCGTACCGTCGCAGACCCTGCGCGGCAACCTCGCCGAGTGGGCCGGGCACCTGCACCCCGACTCGACACTCGTGTCGCTGATGAAGGGCATCGAACTCGGCACCACCAAGCGGATGAGCGAGGTCATCGTGGAGACCGCCGGGGTCGCCGCGGACCGGGTGGTGGTGGTCTCCGGCCCGAACCTGGCTCCGGAGATCGCCGCCGAGCAGCCCGCCGCGACAGTCGTCGCCGGGACGAACAGCCACCGCACCGTGCTCGTGCAGGCGTCGATCCGGACGCCCTACCTGCGCCCGTACACGAACGACGACGTGATCGGCTGTGAGCTGGGCGGGGCGGTCAAGAACGTGATCGCCCTGTCGTACGGCATCGCCACCGCGATGGGCTTCGGCGACAACACCCGGGCCATGCTGATGACCCGGGGGCTGGCCGAGACGGCCCGGTTGGGCGTGGCACTCGGCGCGGACCCGATCACCTTCGCCGGCCTCGCCGGCATGGGCGACCTGGTCGCCTCCTGCTCGTCCCCGCTGGCCCGCAACCGCACCTTCGGCGAGCATCTCGGCCGGGGCGAGACGTTGGAGCAGGCCCAGGCCGCCACCCGGCAGACCGCCGAGGGCGTGAAGAGCTGCCTGGCGATCCGAGACCTGGCCCGGGCACACGGTGTGGAGATGCCGATCACCGAGCACGTCGAGCGGATCTGCCACGAGGGGATGGACCCGCGCCTCGCCGTGCAGACCCTGATGAGCCGGACCGCCAAACCCGAGTCGTACGAGTGAGGAACCGATGAGCGAACTGGGTGACGGCACCCGCTGCGTACGCGCCGGCCTGCCCGAACCGGCACCGGGGGATCCGTTCCTGCCCGGGCCGGTCTTCGCCGCGCCGTACCACCTCGACCCGTGGCAGGGCCAGGGCACGTCGCCGAACGGCTACGGCCGCCCGGACAACCCGACCCGACGGCTGCTGGAAGCGGCCGTGGGCGAGTTGGAAGGCGGTGACTGTCGGGTCTTCGCCAGCGGTCAGGCGGCCATCACCGGGACGCTGCTCACCCTGCTGCGACCGGGCGACACAGTGGTACTGCCCTCCGACGGCTACTTCCCGGTCCGGGCGTTCGCCACCGCCGTGCTGGAGACGATCGGCGTGCGGGTGCTCTTCGTGCCGACCGTGGGGCCGTACCCGTCCTTCGAGGGCGTCCGGCTGGTGCTCGTGGAGACCCCGGCCAATCCGGGTCTGGACGTGGTCGACGTCGCCGCCCTGGCCGAGCGGGCCCACGCCGCCGGTGCGCTGCTCGCGGTGGACAACACCACCGCCACCCCGCTCGGTCAGCGCCCGCTGGACCTCGGCGCCGACCTGGTGGCCGCCTCCGGCACCAAGGCGCTCACCGGCCACTCCGACCTGCTGCTGGGCTACCTGGCCAGCCGGTCCGCCGAGCTGATCGAAGCGGTCACGCGGTGGCGTACCGGCACCGGCTCGGTCCCGGGCGCGTTCGACGCCTGGTTGGCGCACCGGTCGCTGGCCACCCTCGACCTGCGGCTGGCCCGGCAGAGCGCGAACGCCGCCGCCGTCAGCGACCTGCTCGCCGGCCGGCCGGACGTGACCGGGCTGCGCTGGCCGGGGCGGCCGGACGACCCGGCGTACCCGGTGGCCTCGGCGCAGATGCGCCGGATGCCCGGGGTGCTCTCCTTCGACCTGGGCACCGCCGACCGGGTGGGCCGATTCGTCGCGGCCGCCCGGTTGGTGGCGGCGGCGACCTCCTTCGGCGGGTTGCACACCACCGCGGACCGCCGGGCGCAGTGGGGTGACGACACCGCCCCCGGCTTCGTCCGGCTGTCCTGCGGTGTGGAGGACACCCCCGACCTGGTGGCCGACATCGCCGCCGCCCTGGACGCGGCCGGACCACGCTCCGGAGGCCTGTGACACTCACCGATCGGCCCGCCCTGATACGCCGGCTGCGTGCCGCCGGTTGCGTCTACGCCGAGGACGAGGCCGATCTGCTGCTGGCCGCCGCCGACTCGCCGGCGACGTTGGCCGACCTGACCGACCGTCGGGTGGCCGGCGAGCCGCTGGAGTACCTGCTCGGCTGGGCGGAGTTCTGCGGCCTGCGAATCGCCGTGGACGCGGGTGTCTTCGTGCCCCGTGGTCGGACGGCCCTGCTGGTCGAGGTGGCGGCCGGGTTGACCGGCCCGGCTCCGGCGGTGGTCGACCTGTGCTGCGGCTCAGGTGCCACCACCGTCGCGTTGGCGCATCGGCTCGCGCCGCGTTGGCTGGCCGCCGCCGACATCGACCCGGCGGCCGTGGCGTGCGCGCGCCGCAACCTCACCGGCCTGAGCGCCGAGGTGTACGAGGGTGACCTGTTCGCGCCCCTGCCCGCGCGATGGCGGGGCCGGCTGGACCTGGTGGTGGCAAACGCCCCGTACGTGCCGACCGACGCGGTGGCGCTGATGCCGCCGGAGGCGCGGCTGCACGAGGCCCCGGTGGCGCTCGACGGCGGGCCGGACGGGCTCTCCGTGCTGCGCCGGGTGGGTGTTGGGGCGGCCGACTGGTTGACGCCCGGCGGGCACCTGGTCGTCGAGGCCGGCGTCACGCAGGTGGACGCGCTCTGCGCGGCGTTCGAGGCAGCCGGCCTGGTGCCCGGCGTGCGGCAGGACGAGGACCTGGACGGCACCGCGGTCACCGCCCGACGCCCCGACTGAACCCGCGCCCCGACCGAACTCGCGCCCCGACTGAACCCGCGTCGCGGTTGACACCGCGTCGCGGTTGACACCGCGTCGGCCCGGTGGCGGGCAGAACCTGGCCGGGACCCCCTTGCGCGCCCTTTGCTCTGCACCCGCCCACGCACCACTAACGGTCCGTAACTGGCGCGTGGGCGGGTGCAGAGCAAAGGGGAAAGAGGAGGGCAGGGGGGCGAGGCCCGGCGGCGACGCCACGGCACCGTCGAGCTGACCGCGCCGACCGTGAGACGGACCTTCTGGTCAAACGGGACGTGCGGTGACGCATGGCGGCGCCTCTGCCAGCCGGCGGGTGGCCGGGCGTGGCGGGGGAGAGGGGTTGGCACTAGCCTCGGCTCACACTCTTACGGGCGGGAGGCGGTTTTCGGTGGGCAGCACAGGGGTGCCGGTGGTCGTCGGACTGGACAACGGCGGCACCAGCAACAACGCCACCGTGCTGACGGTGGACGGCCGCTTCCTGGTGGACGGACTGTTGGAGATCCCCAGCGAGGTGCGGTCCGGGCCGGAGGCGGCGATCGAGGCCCTGGCCAGGGCGCTGGACGGCGCCCTGGCACAGACCGGCGTGCCCCGTGAGCTGGTCCGGGCGGTGGGGCTCGACACTCCCGGCCCGGCCAGCGCCGACGGCGTCATCTCGTCGCGGGGTTCCACGAACTTCTCCCAGCCCGCGTGGCGGGGCTTCGACGTGCGGGGCGCGCTGGAGCGACGGCTCGGCCTTCCGGTGATCTACCACAACGACGGCAACGCGGCCGCCCTCTACGCCCACCACGTGTACTTCGGCGAGGACGCGATGAACCGCTCGTCGGTCTCCGCGATCGTCGGCACCGGCCTCGGCGGCGGTGTGGTCGAGAGCGGCCGGGTGATCGCCGGCGCCGCCGGGATGGCCGGGGAGCTTGGGCACGTGCACATTCCGCTGGGCGGGTTGCTCGGCCCGGGGCAGTCGGAGCCCACCTGCGCCTGCGGCTTCACCGGGGACGTGGAGAGCATCGCCTCGCTGACCGGCATCGAACGTAACCTCCTGCCGTACTGGTTGACCCGCTATCCCGACCACCCGCTCACCGCCGAGCCGGTGGCCCGGGCGGCGAAGTTGGTCCGGGGGTACGGCGAGCGGGGGGACGCCCTCGCGCGGGACCTCTTCACCCAGCAGGCGATGGCGCTGGGCCGGCTGTTCACCGTCGCGGCGAACTTCACCGATCCGCACGCGTACTTCGTCGGTGGTGGGGTGGTGGAGGCGGCCCCCGAGTTCCGCGACTGGTTCCTGGCGACGGTCCGTGAGCACACCGTGCTTCGCGAGGAGCAGGCGGCGGTGGCCACCTTCGCGCTGGTGCCGGACCGGGACATGGCCGGTGCCCGGGGCGTGGCGATCGCCGCGTTGGAGGCGCTGCGTGCCGTCCCGGAGCCCCGGCCGCTCGTCGCCTGAGTCCGGCGTTTCGTCGGCTGACGCCGGCCCCGACCGGCCGCTGGGCGCCTGAGTCCGGCCCCGCCGGCCGTGTGTCGCCTCAGTCCGGCCTCGTCGGCCGTGTGTCGCCTCAGTCCGGTCCGCCCCGGTCGCCGCGCCGAGTGGTCGGCGGTACGGCGGCCGGGGCGGCGGGTGGTGGTGCGGTTTGTCGAATCAGTGCCTCGGCCTCCCGGTCACTGCAGGGGAGGTGCCTGGGCGAAGGCGGCCCAGGCGGCCGGCGGGAACAGCAGCGCGGGCCCGGACGGGTCCTTGGAGTCGCGGACGGCCACCAGCCGCGGGATCGCGGCCACCTCCACGCAGGCGCCCTCGTCGCCGCTGCGGCTGCTCTTGCGCCACGCCGCCGCGGCCATGGCCGCTGTGATCGTCGGTGTCATTGGTCTTACCGTCCCTTCAGGGCTGTCAGGAGCATTCCGCGGCTGTCGGCCGGGCTGAGCGCCACGCTTCGGAGGTGCTCCATGATCTTGGTGCAGGTCCGCGTCTCGCCGGCTCGGTCGAGGATCATCTGACCGGCGACGGTTTCCACCGAGGCGATGATCGGATCCTCCGGATCGGCGAACTCGAGGATGTGCAGGGAGCCGCGGGTGCCCCGGTGGTAGCCGGCGGAGAGCGGGATCACCTGCACGGTGATGTTCGGCAACTCGGCCATCTTGACCAGGTGCCGCAGTTGGCCGTCCATCCCCGACTGGTCGCCGACCGGGCGCAGCAGTGCGCCCTCGTCGATGATCGCGTCGAGGATGGGCGGATCGTCGCCGGTGAGCCGTTGCTGCCGGTCGAGTCGGACCTTGACCCGCTGCTCCACCAGGTCGTCGGTGAGGGTGTGCGGACCACCGCGCATCACGCCACGGATGTAGTCGGCCGTCTGGAGCAGGCCGGGCACCACGGAGGGCTCGAAGTTGGCGATCGCGGTCGCCTCGGCCTCCAGCGCGATGAAGTCGATGGTGCGCGGATCCAGCAGGTAGGAGTACGAGACCCACCAGCCCGGCTTGCGGGCGTCCTTGGCGAGCTGCACCGCCGCGGCCACCTCCTCGGCACCCACCCCGTACGACGTGAGCAGCGCGCGCACGGTGGCCGGGGTGATCAGGGACTGGGCGTTCTCGTACCGGGAGAGGGTGCTGCGGGTGCTGTTGATCTCATCCGCGGCGGTTTCCAGCGTCAGGCCGGCGGCTTCCCGGTGGTGGCGCAGGGCGATGCCGAGCCGGCGGGCACGGGCTGTCTTCGGGGCCATGCATCGATGGTCGCACACATCCTTGGGAACGTCTGCATGGGATCGTCTCGATGAGAGTTGCATTCACGGCGGTGAACGTGTCAATCTGTTAGCGCGTCCTCACCGCCGGTTGTCGTGGCGACGGTGGTGGTGAGCGACCGGAGGGATGGGGCGCGCGGCGATCGGGTTTCTCCCCCGTGCCCGATCGTCGCGTGCCGCGCCATCCCGGCCCGCCGGAAGGAGACGACGACGTGCGTGCCGTTCCGGAGTTCTGCCACTTACGCCAGGTCGGTCCCCGATGACCCGCTTCCTGGTGGTGCTCACCGACGTGCGTCCGGTCGACGGCGTCGACCGCGACGAGCGGACCGTGCCCGAGCGGCGACGGCAGGTGGTCGGCGCCAGCAGTCGGGAGGCCGCCGACCGGATCGCCGGAGCGTTCATGGCGCTGGGCATGGTGCGCGCCGGCCGGCAGCGGGTGAAGGTCATCGCGGTCGGCCGCCGGCACGCCCACGACTGACCAGGCCCCGGCCGAACCTCCACCGGATGGCAATCGTCCCATCACGCACCGTATATCCCGTGATGACCGATCGCCGTGTCGCGCCGTGGCTCGCCGGGTATCGCCTCGTCCCATCGCCACGCACAGTAAGGTCAACCGAGTGAGCGCCACCGGCGAGCACGACCAGCCGCAGTCGCGTACGAAGAGGTGACCGGAGTGACCACCCCAGGCAAAACCCGCGTGGCGATCGTCTTCGGCGGCCGCAGCCCGGAGCACGGCATCTCCTGCGTCAGCGCCGGCAGCGTGTTCGGCGCGCTCGACCCGGACGAGTTCGAGGTGGTGCCCGTCGGCATCACCCGAGCCGGCCAGTGGGTGCTGACCAACGGAGACCCCGCCCAGTTCGCCATCGAAGCCCGTCGGTTGCCGGAGATCACCGCCGATTCCGGGGACGACATCGTGCTGCGCGCCGACCCGACCGGCAACGGCCTGATGGTGCTCGACCCGACCGAAGGCCCCCGGGTGCTCGCCGACGTCGACGTGGTCTTCCCGGTGCTGCACGGCGCGTACGGCGAGGACGGCACCATCCAGGGCATGCTGGAGATGGCCGGCATCCCCTACGTCGGGGCGAACGTCTTCGCCTCCGCGGCCGCCATGGACAAGGAGTTCACCAAGAAGCTCTGCGCCGTCGAGGGCATCCCGGTCGGCACGTACGCCGTGCTGCGCAACGGGATGACACTCAGCGAGCAGGACAAGGAGCGGCTCGGCCTGCCGGTCTTCGTCAAGCCGTCCCGGGCCGGATCGTCCTTCGGAGTCAGCAAGGTCACCGACTGGGCGGACCTGGACACCGCGGTCGCCGCCGCCCGGCAGTTCGACCCGAAGGTCATCATCGAGGCCGCGATCGTCGGCCGCGAGATCGAGTGTGGCGTGCTGGAGGGCGAGGCCGGGGGCACACCCGAGGCGTCCGTCCTGGCCGAGGTGCGGGTCGTCGCGGACCACGACTTCTACGACTTCGAGGCGAAGTACCTCGACGACTCCTGCGAGTACGACATCCCGGCCGACCTGCCGGAGCGGGTCACCCGCCAGGTGCAGGAGTACGCGGTCCGCGCGTTCACCGCGCTGGACTGCGCCGGTCTGGCCCGGGCCGACTTCTTCGTCACCCCCGAGCTGGACGTCTATCTCAACGAGATCAACACGATGCCCGGGTTCACCCCGACGTCGATGTTCCCGCGGATGTGGGCGGCCTCCGGCCTGGAGTACCCGAAGCTTGTCAACCGGCTGATCCGTACCGCCCAACGGCGCGGCGTCGGTCTGCACTGAGCAACCCGGTCCCCCCGCCCGGCTCGGTCGGCGCGGGGGGCCAGCTCAGCGCTGGCAGCCGGAGGGGATGGCGCCGCCGGAGGGCACGCTCGCCACGATCGTGCTGGAAATCGACGGCACCCACTGCAACGGCTGCTCGTACGAACGCGGGACGCGCACCTCGATCGACGTCTCCCGGTCGACGGTGGTGAGCACGGTCTGCTCGCCCTGCTCGGCCAGGTGCCAGCAGACCCGGTTGACGGTCCAGACCTCGTCGGTGGCGGGGAAGGTCGGCTCGGCGCCGCCGCAGGCCACGGTGAGCGCGGGGTCGCCGTACGCCGCGTTCTGCTCCGGGCCGGCGGTGACCGGCCGCTGGGCCAGGTCGCGGATGCTCGTCGGCAACTGGGAGAGCAGGGCCCGGCAGACCGTGGCCGGGCGGGCGGCCAGGGCCGGTGCGGCCATCTCCACCGGGGCGGTGGACTGCGCCCGAGGGCTTGTCGCGGACGGGGACGGCGCGGCGGCCGGTGCGTCCGGGGTGAGCTTGGTGAAGGCGAACACGGCCACCAGCAGCGTGATCGGCAACGCGATCAGCGTGGCCAGCAGAGCGGCGCCACGAATGGTCCGGTCCCGCCCGGCCGGCGCGGCGGCGGCCGGGTCGGCCGACGCACCGATACCGTCAGCCGGCTCGGGTGTCCCGTCGGACGCGTCGCGCGCGCCGTCGTCCAGAGCAGCGGAGGAGTTCGTCATCTCGTCCACTTACAGCCGCACCACCGAACACGTGAGGGTGCGGGTGATGCCAGGCACCATCTGCACCTTGCTGACAATGAGTTTGCCGAGCTCGTCGACGGTGTTCGCCTCGGTGAGGACGACCACGTCGTACGGCCCGGTGACGGCGTCGACGCGCACCACGCCGGCGAGGTCCGCGATGAGACCCGCCACGTCACGTGCCCGGCCCACCTCGGTCTGGATGAGGATGTACGCCTGTACCACGACTAGACCTCCGTCCGTCGCCGCCCGGGAGCGGCCCGAAGGGTGAAACTACCTTACGGACCAGGTCTGATCCCTATCGGTGGTCAAGGAGCAGCGGTGAGCGAGCACGGCGGAGCCGGGCAGTACGGGCGGAACACCGGCGGCGGTGCCAGCGTGTCCGGAATCGGGGAGTTCGGGCTGATCGGAAAGATCACCGCCCGGCTGACGTACGGACCGACGACCCTGCTCGGCCCGGGTGACGACGCGGCGGTGGTGGCCGCGCCGGACGGACGGGTGGCGGCCTCCACCGACGTCCTTGTCGACGGGCGGCACTTCCGGCGGGACTGGTCCTCCGCCCGCGACGTCGGGCACCGGGCGGCGGCGGCCAACCTCGCCGACATCGTGGCCATGGGGGCCACGCCGACCGCCCTGCTTGTCGCCCTCTGCATGCCGGCGGACCTGGACACCGGCTGGGCCGAGGAGTTGGCCGACGGCCTCTCCGCCGAGGCGGCCACCGTCGGCGCGAGCGTCGTCGGCGGCGACATGTCGGCCAGCCCCACCCTGACCGTCGCGGTCACCGCGCTGGGCGACCTGGCGGGCCGCCCGCCCGTGCTGCGCTCCGGCGCCCGCCCCGGGGACGTGCTCGCCCTGGCCGGGCGCACCGGGCACGCGGCGGCCGGGCTGACCGTGCTCACCCGGGGCTTCCGCACTCCCCGGCTGCTGGTCGAGGCGTACCGGCGGCCGCAGGTGCCCTATCCGGCCGGCCCCCAGGCCGCCCGGCTCGGCGCCACCTCGATGATCGACGTGTCGGACGGGCTGCTCGCCGACCTCGGGCACGTGTCGGCGGCCAGCGGGGTCGCTATCGACGTGCGCCGCGACGCGTTCGAGGTGCCCCGGCAGATGGCCGACGCGGCGCGGGCGCTCGGCGTCGACCCGTACACCTGGATCCTCGCCGGTGGCGACGACCACGCGCTGGCCGCGACCTTCCCGCCGGGGGTGGTGTTGCCGCCGGACTGGCTGCCGATCGGGGTGGTCACGGACGGTGCCGGGGTGACTGTCGACGGCGCGCCGCACGACGGCCCGGCCGGCTGGGACCACTTCCGGTGAGGCCCGCCAGCGGTCGTATTCTGGGCACTGTGAGTGAGATTGAGATCCGGGCCGTGCGTTTCGACGCACCTGTGGCGCAGCAGTTGATCCATGCCGCGCTGACCGACCTCGCTGTCCGCTACGGCGGCAACGGTGATGACACCCCCGTCGACGCGACCGAGTTCGAGCCGCCCGATGGGGCGTTCCTCGTCGCCTATCTGGCCGGTGAGCCGGTCGGCTGCGGTGGTTGGCGCAGCCACGGCACGGACTGCGCGGAGGTGAAGCGGATGTACACCGCCCCGACGGCGCGTGGGCGGGGCGTGGCCCGCGCCGTGCTGGCGGCCGTCGAGCGTTCGGCCCGCGAGCACGGCCGCAAGCGGGTGGTCCTGGAGTGCGGCGACAAGCAGCCCGAGGCGATCGCCATGTACGCCTCCGCCGGTTACGAGCGGATCCCGAACTTCGGCTTCTACAAGGACGAGGAGGGCTGCGTCTCGTTCGGCCGCACGCTCTGACCGACGGTCTTCGGCGACGGATCGGCGCGCGCACGACAGAGCCGGCGGACCCGGAGGTCCGCCGGCTGAGCCGTACGAGAAGGTGGGTGCCGCCGCGTCAGGCGCGGGTGACCTTGCCGGCCTTGATGCACGAGGTGCAGACCTGCAGCTTCTTGGTGTTGCCGCCACCGGCCGGGGTGCGCACCGACTGGATGTTCGGGTTCCAGCGGCGGTTGGTCTTCTTCTTGGACCAGGGCACGTTGTGGCCGAAGCCCGGCCCCTTGCCACAGACGTCGCACACGCTAGCCACGGGATACTCCTGGGATTGAAACGTTCATGAGGTTGCCGGCAGAGGTGCTGCACGGGCAACCGCGTCAGCCTACCCGATGTCCCGCCGAGGTGACCAACCGCCCTGGCCCGGTGATCAGCCGCCCCTCCGCCGGTGGGCGGTGGTCGGCCCGCCGGGGTGACGGGGGGTGGTTCCGGCGGCAACTGTACCTGGAGGGCGGATCCCGTCCGTCCGGGCCAGGGGGAAGGGCGTACCCCATGCGGGGCAACCGGACACGCCGGACGAGCCCGGCGCGTGTCGGTGCGCGCCAGTAGGCTTCTGGCCGTGCTGGACACCCTCGACGCCGCCGCGGTGCGCCGTTGGTGCGCGGGTGGGCTGGCCGCGCTGAAGCGTCACCAGGGCGAGATCGACCAGCTCAACGTCTACCCGGTGCCGGACGGCGACACCGGCACCAACCTGGTGCTCACCCTCACCTCCGCCCAGCAGGCCCTCGCGATGGACCTGGACACCCTCCCCGACAGCGGGCCGACCGCGCACGGGCACGCGCTGCGGTTGATGGCCCAGGGCGCGCTGCTCGGCGCGCGGGGCAACTCCGGGGTGATCCTGTCGCAGATCCTGCGGGGTTTCGCCGACCAGGTCGCCGTGGCGCCGACGGTGCGTGGCCGGGAGTTCGCCGCCGCCCTGCGGTCCGGCACCACCGCCGCGTACACCGCCGTCGCCCGACCGGTCGAGGGCACCCTGCTCACCGTGGTCGCGGCGGCCGCCGCCGCGGCCGAACGCGCGGACAGCGACGACCTGCCGGCGGTGGCCCGCCTCGCGGCCCGGGCGGCGGCCGAGGCGCTCGCCCGGACCCCGGAGCAGCTACCGGCGCTGGCCCGCGCGGGCGTGGTCGACGCGGGTGGCCGGGGGCTCTGCGTGCTGCTCGACGCGCTGGTCGAGGTGCTGACGGGGAAGAGCGTCGACCAGCCGACGCCGACGACCCGCTCCGCCCGTCCGGCGGCCACCGTCGCGCGGGAGACCGGCTCCGACGAGTACGCGTACGAGGTGCAGTTCCTGCTCGACGCCCACGCCGAGGCGGTGGCCGGGATGCGCCGGGCGCTGGACGCGCTCGGGGATTCGCTCGTCGTCGTCGGCGACGGGCGTGAGCCGGAGGGCACCTGGAACGTGCACGTGCACGTCAACGACGTGGGCGCGGCGGTCGAGGCGGGCGTCGCGGCCGGCCGCCCGTACCGGATCTCGGTGACCCGGTTCGCCGACCAGCCGGAGCCGCCCCGCGGCCAGGTGTCGGACGGCCGGGCCGCGGTGGTGGTGGCCACCGGCGGCGGCATCGCCGACCTGTTCGCCGCGGAGGGCGCCACGGTGGTGGCGGGCAACCCGTCCACGGGCGAGCTGCTGGACGCGGTCCGGGGCACCGGCGCGGCCCGGGTGGTGGTGTTGCCCAACGACCCCAACACGGAGGCGGTGGCGAGCGCCGCGGCCCGTGCGGCCCGCCGGCACGGCATCAGGGTGAGCGTGGTGCCGACCCGCTCGCCGGTGCAGGCGCTGGCCGCCCTCGCGGTCCGCGACGCCGACCGCCGCTTCGAGGACGACGTGATCGCGATGGCCGAGGCCGCCGGGGCCTGCCGTTACGCCGAGGTCTGCCACGCCAGCCGCGAGGCGCTGACCATGGCCGGCCCGTGCCGTCCGGGCGACGTGCTGGCGCTTGTCGAGGGGGAGGTGCACCTGATCGGCACCGACCTCACCGACACCTGCGCCGCCGTGGTCGACCGGATGCTGGGCGGCGGGGGCGAGATGGTCACCCTGCTGTCCGGAGTGGACGCCCCGGCCGGGCTCATCGATGCCGTCCGCGCGCACGTCGCGCGACGGTGGCCGTTCGTCGAGGTGCACGCGTACCCGGGCGGCCAACCGTTTTATCCGCTCCTGGTAGGGATCGAATGAGCGAACCAGCCACCGTCGACACTCCGCTGAAGAAGCTGGTCGGGGACAAGACCGCCAAGGCGCTGGCCGCGCACCTCGACCTGCACACGGCGGGTGACCTGGTCTACCACTTCCCGCGTCGCTACGACGAGCGGGGCGAGCACACCGACATCCGCTCGCTGGACGTCGGCGAGCAGGTCACTGTGCTGGCCCAGGTGCAGCGCACCGCCGTACGCCCGATGCGGCAGCGACGGGGCAACCTGCTGGAGGTGACCGTCGGTGACGGCTCCGGTGGGCTGCTGACGTTGACCTTCTTCGGCAACCAGGCGTGGCGTGAGCGCGAGCTGCGCCCCGGCCGGTGGGGGCTGTTCGCCGGCAAGGTCACCGAGTTCCGGAGCAAGCGGCAGCTCAACGGCCCGGAGTACGTCCTGCTCGGTGAGGGCGGTGACGGCGAGGCGGCGGCCAGCGACGAGATCGAGGAGTTCGCCGGTGCGCTGATCCCCGTCTACCCGGCCGCCGCGGCCGTGCCGACCTGGGTGATCGCGCGGTGCGTACGGGTCGTGCTCGACACGTTCACCCCACCTGACGATCCCCTGCCGGGCGAGGTGCGCGCCAGCCGCAAGCTGGTCGGGTTGGGCGCCGCGTTGACCGAGATCCACCGGCCGACCAGCAAGGAGGCGCTCTACCGGGCGCGGCGGCGGCTCAAGTGGGACGAGGCGTTCGCCGTCCAGTTGACGCTTGTGCAGCGCAAGCACCGGGCGGCCGACTGGCCGGCCCGACCCCGCCCGGCGCGCACCGGCGGGCTGCTGGACGCCTTCGACGCCCGACTCCCGTACGAGCTGACGGCCGGTCAGCGTGACGTCGGCGTGGAGATCGCGGGAGATCTCGCCACCCCGCACCCGATGCACAGGTTGTTGCAGGGTGAGGTGGGCTCGGGCAAGACGGTGGTGGCGTTGCGGGCGATGCTCCAGGTGGTCGACGCGGGCGGGCAGGCCGCGCTGCTGGCACCCACGGAGGTGCTGGCCGCCCAGCACCACCGCGGCATGCTCGACCTGCTCGGGCCGCTCGGGCGGGCCGGCGAGCTGGGGTCCGCCGAGCACGCCACCCGGGTCGAGCTGGTCACCGGCTCACTGGGCGCGGCGGCCCGGCGGCGGGCGCTCGGCGAGGTGGCCAGTGGCGCCGCCGGCATCGTGCTCGGCACCCACGCCCTGCTCTACGAGGGCGTCGACTTCGCCGATCTCGGCCTGGTCGTCGTCGACGAGCAGCACCGCTTCGGCGTGGAGCAACGCGACGCGCTGCGGGCCAAGGCCGACCAGCCGCCGCACGTGCTGGTGATGACGGCCACCCCGATCCCGCGCACGGTGGCGATGACCGTCTACGGCGACCTGGAGGTCTCCACCCTCTCCCAGTTGCCCCGGGGGCGGTCGCCGATCGCCTCGCACGTGGTGCCGGCCGCGGAGAAACCGGCCTATCTGGACCGGGCCTGGCGTCGGCTGCGCGAGGAGGTGGCCGCCGGCCACCAGGCGTACGTGGTGTGTCCGCGGATCGGTGACGGTCCGGTGTCCGACGAGGAGCCGCCACCCGAGGACGACAACGGTCGGCGTCCGCCGCTGGCGGTGACCGAGGTGGCTCCGCTGCTGGCCGAGGGCCCACTGCAGGGGCTGCGGATCGGGGTGCTGCACGGTCGCCTGCCGGCCGACGAGAAGGACGCGGTGATGCGGTCCTTCGCCGCCGGCGACCTGGACGTGCTGGTGGCGACCACGGTGATCGAGGTCGGCGTGGACGTGCCGAACGCCACCGTGATGATCGTGCTGGACGCCGACCGCTTCGGTGTCTCCCAACTGCACCAGCTGCGGGGCCGGGTCGGCCGGGGTGCCGCCGCCGGGCTCTGCCTGCTCGTCAGCGAGGCCGCCGAGGGCTCGTCGGCACGCGAACGGCTGGACGCGGTGGCGTCCACGAGCGACGGCTTCACGCTCGCCGAGTTGGATCTGGAGCAGCGCCGCGAGGGCGACGTGCTGGGTGCGACCCAGTCCGGGCACCGCTCCCACCTGCGACTGCTGTCGCTGCGCCGCGACGCGGACCTGATCCGCGACGCCCGCGCCGAGGCGATCACCCTGATCGAGGAGGACCCGGATCTGAGCAGCAACCCGGCGCTGGCCGCCTCGGTCGCCGCGTTGGTCGACGAGGAGCGCGCCGAATACCTGGAAAAGGGCTGAGGCGTCCGCCGTTCTTTCTCCTAGCGGAGCCAGCACCGTCCAGGCTCAGGGCTCGGACGCCTGCGCCAATTCGAACAGATCTGGCAAACCACCACCGCCTACCCCAAGGAGACCCGGTGACCGGCCGGCGCGACTACTACCACGACCCGGACGCCCCCACCGCCAACAGCCTCGTCCCCGGCGCCGCCGCCATCGTCACCGATGACCACGGCCGCGTGCTGCTGCAACGGCGCACCGACTCCGGCAACTGGGCACCACCCGGCGGCGCCATGGACATCGGCGAAAATCTTCAACAGTGCGCCGTCCGCGAGGTCAAAGAGGAGACCGGCCTCGACATCGAGATCACCGGCCTGCTCGGCATCTACACCGACCCCGCGCACGTCGTGGCGTACCCCGACGGTGAGGTGCGGCAGGAGTTCACCGTGACCTACCTCGCCCGGGTGACCGGCGGCACGCTGACCGTCAGCGAGGAGTCCACCGAGGTCCGCTTCATCCACCCCACCGACTTCGGCCACATCCCTATCCACGACACCGTTCGCCTCCGCCTTCACCACCACGCCGAGAACCGCCAGGCCCCCTATCTCGGATAGCGCCACCTTGGTCGACCGGCACGGGCTGAGGGTGACGCGGGGCGGCGAGTGGCGCCCACCCCGCGTCCACCGACGGGGCCCCGAACTCCCTACTCGGCTCGCGCAAGGCGCTGGCTCTACTCGGGTACCGCCAACAATGGCTGAGGGCGCGTCGACCGGATGGTCGACGCGCCCTCAGTTGTTGGTCAGAGCGGGTTGTCTCAGGCGGTGAAGCGGACCCGACGACGACGCGCCATCACGAACAGACCAGCACCAACGGCGAGCAGCACCGCGGCGCCGGCGATGATGCCACCGGTCGCGGCACCGGTCAGCGGCAGCGCCGGCTCGTCCTTGTCGCCGCCACCCTGGCCCGGGGTGCAGTTGGCCGGCTTGACCCACTTGACGGCGTCGGCCGGGTCGGCCTGCTCACCATCGACGCTGGGGGTGACGGTCAGACCCTCGTACGCCTCGAAGGTGACCTCGGTCTTCTTGCCCGGGACCAGCTCGAGCTTTTTGACGACGTTCTTCTCCGAGGTCAGCACGACGGTCTCGGTGACGCCGTCGGCCGGGTTGTCGGCGGTGATGACAAGCTCGTCACAGTCGAAGACGATCTCGAACACCGGAGCGTTGGGCTCCTCCGGCACCAGCGGGCCGGTCGGCTCGCTCGGCTGCGTGGTCGGCACCGGGCTGGTCGGGACCGCAGTGGTCGGCGTGGTGGACGGCGTCGCGGACGGCGTCACCGACGGGGTCGCGCTCGGCGTCGCGGACGGCGTGGCGCTCGGCGTCACGGTCGGCGTGGGCGTGGGCTTCGTCGGGGTCGGCGTCGGCTTCGGCGGCGTGGTGCAGTGCCTGCTCAGCTTCGCGGTGCCGGAGGCGATGTGGGTGATCAGGGTGCCGTTGCGCGTCCACTCGGCCTTGACCTTCAGCTCGAGCGGCTTGCCCTTGGTGGTGAGCTGGGTGCCGGAAACCTTGCCGTCGGCCGTAATCGTGGTGCCCACGGCGATGCCGTCGATGGTGGTGCCGGAGGGGGTCCACACCTCCTTGATGGTGGCTTGGAGGTCACGCTCGCTGTTCACCACCTTCCACTCGACGCGGTGCGCGCCGTTCGGGGTCACGCAGGCGGTGCCGCTGATGGTGGTGTGGTGCGCGGACGCCGGCCCGGCGAACGTCGCCGCGCCGGTGAGGCCGATCAGCGCGCCTGCGGCGATGGCCGCGACGCGCCGCATCGGAGACTTGGGGAGGTTCAACGCCTGCTCCTGGTGAGGGGTACGGATCGCGCGCGGGAGGTCGGGAGACGGGGCGACCGGTGGGTCGTCTGCTCACCGGGACGTCGCGCGACGCGGGGGTGCTCCCCGCCATAAGCGGGGACAGAGGGTGACTGTACTGACGAGTCATGAATGAGGGGAGTTCTCATCATTGCCATTGGGCAATGTAGTTGATTCGTGATCTTTGATGTACGGAAGGTGGCCGAGTGATCACTGAGGACGAGCGGTGTCGACCCGTCGGTGGAGGGCTCCGCAGTGGACCGATCGACAGCGGGGGAGGTCACGGGCGTTCCCGGCGCGGTGGACGACGTCAAGACCCCACGTGGACGCCGCCCGACCCGGCGATACCCGGCGGTGTCGGTCGTGGTCGGCGTCGACTCGCGTAGCGTCGCGGGCATGAGCAGGAGGAGACGGTGACCCGGATCGTGGCCGGAACGCTCGGCGGGCGGCGGATCGCCGCACCTCCCGGCGCCGGCACCCGACCCACGTCCGACCGGGTCCGGGAGGCGCTGTTCAGTGCCGTCGAGGCCGACGTCGACCTCGACGGCACCCGCTTCGCCGACCTGTACGCGGGCTCCGGCGCGGTCGGGCTGGAGGCGCTGTCCCGGGGCGCCCGGCACGTGCTGCTCGTGGAGTCCGACCCCCGGGCGGCCCGGGTGATCCGGGAGAACGTGGCGACCCTGCGCGCCGGTCCGGCCGTCCGCCTGGTCGCCGGCAAGGTGGCGACCGTGCTGGCCGCCGGCCCGGACGGCGGGCCGTACGACGTGGTCTTCGCCGATCCGCCGTACGCGGTGCCGGACGCGGAGATCACCGCACTGTTGACGACGCTCGTCGATGGTGGCTGGCTGGTGCCCGGCGCTCTGGTGGTCGTGGAGCGGTCCAGCCGGACCAGGCAGTTCGACTGGGTGGAGGGGATCACCCCCGAGCGCA
Organism: Micromonospora sp. NPDC049175; assembly: GCF_043197345.1. Lineage (NCBI taxonomy): Bacteria > Bacillati > Actinomycetota > Actinomycetes > Micromonosporales > Micromonosporaceae > Micromonospora > Micromonospora sp. NPDC049175. Next base: position 184,877 of record NZ_JBICSY010000008.1, read on the forward strand.
GTCGCCGGTACGGCGAGACCACCCTTTGGTACGGTCGCCGATCATGAGACGTGCGGTGTGCCCCGGTTCGTTCGATCCGGTCACCAACGGACACCTCGACATCATCGGGCGGGCCAGTCGGCTCTTCGACGAGGTGATCGTTGGCGTTCTGATGAACCAGTCCAAGAGCGGTCTGTTCACCGTCGAGGAGCGGATCGAGATGCTCCGCGAGGTGACCTCGTCGTACGGCAACGTGCGGGTCGAGTCGTTCCGCGGGCTTCTGGTGGACTTCTGCCGGGCGCAGCAGGCGAGTGTGCTGATCAAGGGTCTGCGGGCGGTCAGCGACTTCGACTACGAGTTGCAGATGGCGCAGATGAACATCGGGCTGGCCGGCGTCGAGACGCTCTTCATGCCGACCAACCCGCTCTACTCGTTCCTCTCCTCCAGTCTGGTGAAGGACGTGGCGAAGTGGGGCGGCGACATCTCCGCCCACGTACCCGACCCGGTCCGCGAGGCCCTACAAACCCGCCTGCGCCCAAACCCCTGACCAAACCCCCAACCCCGCCTCCGTCCCGCGATCTTGCACTTGTGGTGCCCGAACCACCCCTTTCGTGGCTGTTTGGGGCAACCGAAAGTGCAAGATCGGCGGGGCGAGGGCCTGGGCGGCGATGTCGCGACGCGCCGGATTGGGGCGGATGGGGCTCGTGTGGGGCGAGCACGACATGATTGGTGACGCGGGGAACGGCCGTAGCCCGCATCATGGAGGTCGGCCGAGGAACGACAGGAGTGAGGTACCGGTGGACCCGCTCGATCGCATCGACGAACTGATCGCCATGGTGGAGCAGGCCCGCTCCGTCCCGATGTCGCGCAACAACTGCATGGTCGACCGGGGTGAGATGATCGCTGCCCTCGACGAGATGCGTGCCGATCTCCCCGCCGACCTGCGTCGCGCCGCCGCGCTCCTGGAGGAGCGCGACAAGATCATGGAAGCCGGCAAGCGCGAGGCGGACCGGATCATCAGCGAGGGTGAGGCAGAACACGCCCGCCTGGTCTCGGTGAACGAGATCACCGTGTCGGCAGAGCACGAGGGCGCCCGGATCATCGCCGAGGCCCGCGCCGAGGCCCAGCGCCTGCGTGAGGAGGTCGACGACTACGTCGACACCGCGCTGGCCAACTTCGAGCAGTTCCTCACCCGGGCGCTGGCCTCGATAGAGCGTGGCCGGGACAAGATGCACGCACTACGGGAGATCGGCACCTTCGGTGGGGATGAGGCGGAACGCCCGCTACCCTTCTGAGCGGCACCTCACCAGCCGACATTCTCACCCGGGTGTCGCCCCCGGTTCGACGGTCCGGTGGTCACCCAGGTAACCTTTTTTGTCGGCCTCTCACCGGCCGGAGTCTGACTATGCCCAAGCACTCGCCATCGACACTCAACCCCAGGTCGCCGCTGGTCCTCGACACGAGGGACCTGCCGCGCCGCCCTGGCGCGTTGCGTGAGGTCCAGCGGGTCGTGCCGGCACCGGCGGACCTCGGTGTGGAGTTGATCGGCGTGCCGGAGGGCGCAGACCTCGACCTCGATCTGAGGTTGCAGTCGGTGTCCGAGGGCGTGCTCGTCTCCGGGACCATCACCGGTCCCGTCCGGGGCGAGTGCGGCCGTTGCCTGCGCGAGATCAACGACTCGATGGGCGTGACGATCCAGGAGCTGTACGCGTACGAGGACAGCACCACGGACGCCACGACCGACGAGGACGAGGTGGGCCGGATGCAGGGCGATCTGATCGACCTGGAGCCGGCGCTGCGGGACGCGTTGGTGCTCACGCTGCCGACCAACCCGCTCTGCCGGGAGGACTGCCCAGGGTTGTGCCCCGAATGCGGGACACACTGGGACGATCTGCCGGCCGACCACAGTCACCAGCAGATCGACCCGCGTTGGGCGGGCCTGTCGCAACTGACCGTTACAGAGGAGTAAGAACCGTGGCCGTCCCGAAGCGCAAGATGTCGCGCAGCAACACCCGGTCCCGCCGGGCGAACTGGAAGGCGACGGTGGTCGCGACCATCGCGTGCCCGCAGTGCAAGTCCCCGAAGCTGCCGCACGCCGCCTGCTCCGTCTGCGGCACCTACAACGGCCGCCAGGTTCTCGAGGTCTGACCTGGACGCCGAGTGACGCCCCCGACCCCAGGTCGGGCGGCGCGCGCACCCTGGCATTCGCCCGGTGCCCCGGCTTCCTCCGATGCCGGCCGGCACACTCCGGCCGGCGTTCCGATGGAGCCGGGCACCGCGCGGATCGCCGTTGACCTCCTCGGCGGGGACGACGCTCCCGCCGTCGTGGTTGACGGCGCTCTGCGGGCCGTGCGCGCTGACCCTGACCTGCACCTGCTCCTCGTCGGCCCGGCCGAGGTCGCCGACGAGCTGATTGCTGCCCTCGATCCGCCGCAACGTACGCGGATCACGGTGCGGCCCGTCCGTGATGTCGTCGGCATGGCCGACCATCCCAGCGCCGCCCGTGCCGAGAGCACGGTCCGCGCCGCGGTCACCGCCGTTCGTGACGGGACCGCCGACGCCCTGGTCTCCGCCGGCGCCACAGGCGCCACAGTCACCGCCGCCGTGCTCGGCCTCGGCCGCTGGCCGGAGATCCGCCAACCCGCGCTTGCCGCCACCCTGCCCACCGTGGCCGGTCCTGTCGTACTCCTCGACGTCGGCGGCTCGCTGGAACCCCGCCCTGCCACCCTCGCCCGCCACGCCGTGCTCGGCGCCGCGTACGCCGCGGTGGCGCACTCGATCGCCGCACCGCGGGTCGGGCTGCTGTCGGTCGGCACCGAGGCCGGCAAGGGCGACCGGGTCCGTCGGGCCACCGACCCGTTGCTCGCCGTCGAGCCGCTGCCCGGCGGGGCGCGCTACGTCGGCCTGGTCGAGGGGTACGACGTGACCCTCGGCGCGCGCGTCGATGTGGTCGTCACCGACGGCTTCACCGGTAACGTGCTGCTCAAGGCCATCGAAGGCGCGTACGCGATGGCCGGTGGCCCACCCGCCGAAGGCGGCGCGCCCCGCGCGGCCGCCCTGCTGGGCGTCGCGGGGACCGTTGTCGTCTGCCACGGTTCCGCTCGCGCCGACGATGTCGCCTCCGGCATCGCCCTCGCCGCTCACCTGTGGCGGCGGCGCGCCACCGATCTGGTCTCGGCGTTGCTCGACGGCGACGCCGCGATGGACCGCACCGACCGCTCCACCGACACCGAGGTACGCACATCATGAGCAACGACAAGCGGCGGCGGGCGTCCGTCGGTCACCTGGAAGCCGCGTTCGGCGTGAGCCTGGAACCCGAGCTGCTACAGCGCGCCCTGACCCACCGCTCGTACGCGTACGAGAACGGCGGGCTGCCCACAAACGAGCGGCTGGAGTTCCTCGGCGACTCGGTGCTCGGCGTGGTGATCACCACCGCGCTGTTCCACAACCACCCGGACCTGCCCGAGGGGCAGTTGGCCAAGCTGCGGGCCAGCGTTGTCAACATGCGGGCGCTCGCCGACGTGGCCCGTGGCCTGGGCCCGGACGGCCTCGGCGCGTACCTGCTGCTCGGAAAGGGCGAGGAGACCACCGGCGGCCGGGACAAGGCGAGCATCCTCGCCGACACGCTCGAAGCGCTGCTCGGGGCGATCTACCTGCAGTACGGGTTGGACACCACCGGGATCGTCATCCACCGGCTCTTCGACCCGCTGATGGCCGAGTCGGCCGGTCGGGGCGCCGCACTGGACTGGAAGACGAGCCTCCAGGAGCTGACGGCGGCGCTCGGGCTCGGCGTCCCGGAGTACCGGATCGAGGGCACCGGCCCGGATCACCTCAAGACGTTCACCGCCTGGGTGGTGGTGGCCGGCAACCGGTACGGCGGCGCCGAGGGGCGCAGCAAGAAGGAGGCCGAGCAGCGGGCCGCCGAGGCCGCGTGGCGAACGCTCGCCGAGCAGAACGGCCAGGCGGGCGACGACGGCCAGGACGGCAGGGCCGGCGAGGGTGGCCGGGACGGTCGGGTCGGCGACGACGGCCAGACCGGCGGCGACGGCCGGGGCCAGCTGATCGACCCGGACGGCTCGGCCGACCGGGACGAGCCGTTCGGGCCGCTGGAACGCGCCGGACGGGCGGCCCAGGCCGAGCAGGCCGACCATCTGGCGCAGGCCCTGCCGGCCGGGGGTGCCGACGGACACGAGACGGGGCTGCGGCGTGCCTGAGCTACCCGAGGTCGAGACCGTCCGGCAGGGGCTGTCCCAGTGGGTCATCGGCCGCCGGATCACCTCGGTCGAGGTCCGTCACCCGCGCGCCGTGCGCCGGCACGTCCCGGGCGGCGTGCACTTCGCCGACGTGCTCGCCGGCCGGACCGTGCTGGACGTCCGCCGTCGCGGCAAGTACCTGTGGCTGCCACTGGACAGCGGCGACGCGATCATCGGGCACCTCGGGATGTCCGGTCAGCTGCTGCTCCAGCCACCCGGCACCGCGGACGAGGCCCACCTGCGGGTCCGGTTCCGGTTCGCCGACGACGGGCCGGAGCTGCGCTTCGTCGACCAGCGCACGTTCGGCGGGCTGTCGGTGAGCGAGGGTGGCGCCGAGTTGCCCGACGAGATCGCGCACATCGCCCGCGACCCGATGGATCCGGAGTTCTCCGACGCGGCGTTCGTCGCCGCGCTGCGCCGCCGGCACACCGAGGTGAAGCGGGCGCTGCTCGACCAGACCCTGATCTCCGGGGTGGGCAACATCTACGCCGACGAGGCGCTCTGGCGTGCCGGGCTGCACGGCGGCCGGCCCACCGACGCGCTCACCGGGCCGGCCGCGCAGCGCCTGCTCGGCCACGTCCGTGACGTGCTCGCCGAGGCGATAAGCGTGGGCGGCACCAGCTTCGACGCCCTCTACGTGAACGTCAACGGCGAGAGCGGCTACTTCGACCGGGCGCTCAACGCCTACGGGCGCGAGGGCGAGCCGTGCCGGCGGTGTGGCGCGCCGATCCGCCGCGAGGCGTTCATGAACCGCTCCTCGTACAGTTGCCCGCGCTGCCAGCCACGACCGCGGGTGTCCCTTCGGGGATGACCCCGAGTCGGCTCCGGGTCGGCACCGGCGGGTCGCGGCCGGACGCTCCGGGTCGCACCCCGGCGTACGCCCGAATCGCGGGCTGATGTCCATCCGGCGGCCCCGCCGCCCCCGGTGTACCGGTTCCGGGGCGGGCCAGGGCCGTTCCCCGATGTGACCGCCTCGTCACGCACCTAACGTCAGCACCGTTGACAGGGGGTTGACGTGACAGGGGGACCCGAGATGGGCAGAAGACCGGTGACGGTGCGGCTGGCGCGGTGGAGCGCCGAGCACCCGTGGCGGGCGATCGCACTGTGGGTCGTGTTCGTGGCGGTGTGCTTCGTCGGTGGCAGCGCCGCCGGCCTCAACGAGGCCACAAGCGCCGACGAGCAGATCGGCGAGGTGGGGCGGGCCGGCCTGATCGTGGACGCCGGCAACTTCGACGATCCGGCCGTGGACAACGTGCTCATCACCGCGCGCAGCGGCGCGCTGGACCCGGCGGCGGCGAAGGCGGCGGCCGACGACGCCGCGGCCCGGCTGCGCACGGTCACCGGGGTCGCCGAGGTGGGCCAGCCGGTCACCGCCCGGGACGGCTCGGCGCTGCTGTTGCCGATCACCATGTCCGGTGACCCGGAGACCGCCTCGGAGCGGGTGCAGCCGCTGCGCGACGCCACCGCCGCCGTGCAGACCGCGCACCCGCAGTTGCGTGTGGAGCAGGTCGGCGGGCCGTCGATCGAGCAGGCGCTCGACGACACGCTGGGCAAGGACTTCAAGCGTGCCGAGCTGCTCAGCCTGCCGGTCACCCTGGCCATCCTGATCATCGCGTTCGGCGCGTTGATCGCGGCCAGCGTCCCGGTGCTGCTGGCGCTCTCCTCGGTCGCCGCCGCGATGGGCCTGTCCACGCTCGCCTCGCACCTGGTGCCGGCCACCGACACCACGGCGCCGGTGATCCTGCTGATCGGCATGGCGGTGGGGGTCGACTACTCACTGTTCTACATCCGCCGGGAGCGGGAGGAACGCGCCAAGGGCCGCTCCGGCCTGGACGCTGTGGAGATCGCCGCGGAGACCTCCGGGCACGCCGTGGTGGTCTCCGGCATTGCCGTGATCATCGCGATGGCCGGGCTGCTGCTCGCCGGTGACGTGGTCTTCTCGTCCCTGGCCGTCGGCTCGATCCTGGTGGTCGCCGTCGCCGTGACCGGCTCGCTGACCGTGCTGCCCGCCCTGCTGGCCAGGCTCGGCCGCTGGGTCGACCGGCCCCGGGTGCCGCTGCTCTGGCGGCTGACCGCCCCGCGCACCGGCCGGCACGGCGAGCCCCGCAAACCCCGGCTCTGGCCGGCGTTGCTCCGGCCGGCGTTGCGCGCTCCGGTGGCGACGCTTGTCATCTCGGTCGGCCTGCTGCTCGCGTTGGCCGCGCCGGCGCTCGGCATGAAGCTGAAGTTCCCCGGCTCGGAGGACCTGCCGCGCACCACGCCGGCCATGCAGGCGTACGACCGGCTCACCGCCGCGTACCCGAGCACCGGCATCAATCACGTGGTGGCCGTGCGGGCGCCGGCCGAGCAAGCCGACCGGGTCCGGGCCGCGCTGACCGACCTGGCCGGCAGGGCCGCCGGTGACCCGCTGTTCGTCCCGGCCGAGGCGGACGGCCCGAAGATCGAGGTGTCGGCCGATCGCCGGGTGTCGGTGCTCGACGTCGCCACCCCGTACACCAGTCGGGACGACCGGTCGGTGCGGTCGCTGGAGAAGCTGCGCGGGGACCTGGTCCCGGCCGAGCTGCGAGGCATCCCCGGCGTCGAGTACGCGGTCGGCGGCGGCGTGGCCGAGAACGTGGACTACGCCGCCCACGTCCGGGACAAGCTGCCCCTGGTGATGGGCTTCGTGCTCGTGCTCACCTTCCTGGTGATGACGTTCACCTTCCGGTCGGTGGTGGTCGCGGCCAGCTCGATCGCGCTGAACCTGCTCTCCGCCGGCGCCGCGTACGGGCTGCTGGTGCTGATCTTCCAGGGGGAGTGGGCGGAGGGGCTGCTCGGCTTCACCTCGATGGGCGCGATCGTGTCCTGGCTGCCGCTGTTCCTCTTCGTGGTGCTCTTCGGCCTCTCGATGGACTACCACGTCTTCGTGGTCAGTCGGATCCGTGAGGGAGTCCGGGCCGGCATGCCCAACCGGGACGCCGTGTCGTACGGGATCACCTCGTCGGCCGGCGTGGTGACGAGCGCGGCGATCGTGATGGTCGGCGTGTTCTCGATCTTCGCCACGTTGAGCACGATCGACATGAAGCAACTCGGCATCGGCCTGGCGGCGGCGATCCTGCTGGACGCCACGATCATCCGGGGAGTGGTGCTGCCCGCGTTGATGACCATGCTCGGCGATGCCAACTGGTGGGCCCCACGCTTCCTGCGCCCGCGCCCCGAGGTCGCCCCGGCCGACCCGCCGGCCCCGACCCCGGAGCTGGTGCCCGTCCCCTAACCACCCCGCTCCCGCCCCGCCCCGCCCTCGCTCCGTCCTCGCTCCCGCCCGCTCCCGCTGCGCCGATCTTGCACTTTCTGTCGCGACGAACCCAAACAAAAACCGCGAATCCACAACCGAAAGTGCAAGATCGCGGGCGGGGCGGGGCGGGGCGGGGCGAGGGCAGGGCGGGGCGGGGCGAGGCGGGGCGAGGCGAGGCGAGGCGGGGCGGGTGGGGGTTAGGGCAGGGGGCAGGGTTCGCGCCACGCGTCCAGGTTGCGGTCCTTGCGGATCGAGGCGAAGCCGTAGCCGACCGTGGTGACACAGAAGTCCTCTACCTCGGCGGCGTACTCCACGTGGAAGACCGGCTTGCCCGCGTCGGCGAACGGCAACAGCTTGGCGCACTGGCCCAGCCGGACGCACTCCTCGTTCACCGCGAAGTCGAAGTCCGGGGCCAGCGCGGCGAGCTGCGGCACGTCGTTGACCAACCCGGGGGAGAGGCTCAGAGTGCGGGCCAGCTGGGCGAGTCGGCGGTTGAACAGCAGTTGGTCGTCGAAGTCGAGGGGAAAGCCGGTGCGGGACGCGTACCCGTCGGCGTCGGCGAACGCCACCGCCCCGAAGCCCTTGCCCCGGCACAGCCGGAACCTGTCGGCCAGCACCGGCTCCAGCGCGTCCCAACTGCGGACGTCCAGCCAACGGCTGTCCGGTCGGCGGGCGGCCGCGCCCCGCACGGCGTCCGGGAGCCGGCTGGCGTCCGGGTCGGCGGAGCGGACCGAGCCGACGTGCACCTGGCAGATCAGCCGGCGGTCCCGGGAACGCAGCTCGGCGGTCTGCGCGGCGGTGGTGTCCACCGGGTCGAGCAGGAAGACGTCGGCTTCCACCGCCGGGTCGAGCGGGCCGCTGAGCTGCCACTGCCACTGCCACTGGCGGGCCTGCGCGGCCGGCCACTGGGTGGGCGCGCCGGGCGGGGTCAACTCGGGTCGGCATCCGTACGCCGGCACCACCAGGGCGAGCGCGACGCCGGCCGACAGGACGCGGCGCAGTGGGCGTACGGCGACGCGTCGCCGCGGCCGGATCCGCATCGGCAGCTCCCGGGTCCCGGACGGCCCGTCGCCGCCCTTGCCGGTACGCCGCCCCCACGCTCCGGCCCGGCGTACCTCACCGGGTCAAACGAGCGCGGGGGCGCGAACGACGCGCGGTCAGCGCGGCGCCGCGAAGACCTGGGTCCAGTACGGCCCGTTGCTGGTGGCGATCCCGACGCCGATCTCGGTGAACGCGCAGTTCAGGATGTTGGCCCGGTGGCCGGAGCTGTTCATCCAGGCGTCCATCACCGCGGCCGGGGTCTGCTGGTTCCAGGCCACGTTCTCGCCGTACGTGCGCCAGGCGTAGCCGACCCGGTCCAACCGGACGCCGGCGTTGCTGCCGTCGCTGCCGGTGTGCGACATGTTCTTGTGGTCGGCCTGGTCCTGGCTGTGCTTCTGGGCGGCCGTCATCAGCTTGTCGTCGATGCTCAGCGCCCCGCAGCCGGCCTTGGCCCGCTCGGCGTTGACCAGGTCCACCACCTCACGGGCCTGGGCGCTGACGGTGCCGCTGGAACCGGTGGAACCGGTGGAACCGTTCGAGCCGCTGCTCGTGGCCGGGGCGCTTGTGCGCGGCGTGCCGCGCCGCGACGCGGCGGTGGTACGCGACGCCTCCGGGGTGGGCTTGACGGCTCTGCTCGGTGTCGGGCTCGGCGGGGTCGCACTGGGCGTGCTCGTCGGGGACGGCGCGGCGAGGGTGTCGAGGGTCGGCTCCTCGGTCGGCGCCGCCGACGCCGCGAAGGTGTCGTCGACGGCCGTCGGCTGGCCGGCCCCGTCGTCACCGCCGGGTAGCCCGAGCGCGCCGACGCCGAGGCTCACCACGAGGGTGGCCGCCGCGGCGGCCCCACCGATCATCAGCGGACGTCGCCAACGGGGGCGGGAGCGGTGTCGCCCCTCGCCGGCCCGGTCGGCGTCGGCGGGAAAGTCAGCAGTCGTCTCCGGGCCGGGGTCGGGCCGCCAACCACCTGTCGTCTCCGGCCTGGGTTCGGTGTGCCAGCCGCCGGTGGCCGGCCCGGCGGAGCCACTGCCGTGCCACCCGTCGGTGGTCGGCTCGCCCGGGCCACTGCCGTGCCACCCGTCCGTGGTCGGCTTGGCCGGGCTGCTGCCGTGCCACGCGCCGGTGGGCGGTCCGGCCGGGCGGCCGTCGTGCCAGCCCTCGGTCGGCTCGTGCTCCGGGCGCTGGTCCGGCCAGGCGGCGGTCCGCGCGTCGACCGGCCCGCCGGGGGCAGCCGGGTCCGGCTGCCAGCCGGTCGGGGGCTGCTCCCGCTGCCACTCGTCGCCGGGCTGGTTCGGGTCGTCGTCACCGAACAGGTAGGCCGAGCGGGGCTCCGGACGGTCGTGCAGCCAGGTCGGCTCGTCGGTCGGCCGCTCGGCGCGCCGGGAGGCGCCGTTCGGGTCCATCGGGTCGGTCCAGCCGTACACGCCTATGCCTCCACGGGTCGGTTGCGGGCCGGGGTGACGCTACGGCGCGCCTGCGACCTGCGGCAACGTGGCTAAGGAAGAGTTAAGGGGAACTCGGACGCCCGGGTGCGGAATTCCCCGGATCCGGGCGTACAGTAAAGGCGTCCGGACAGAGCGTGTCCGTGCCATTGCGGCAGCCCCCCCGACAAGTGGACAGGTCGACGTAGAGATGATCTACGGCCTGCGAGAACTTGACGAAGGAGGGGTTTGCGGCTCAATATATAGGTGTCGCCAGTCGCGCCCGGTCATGCCCAGATACAGCCTGGAATGACAGCCGCGTACAAATGGGCGCGCGTTGGTCCGGCCTTTCCGGCAGCGCATATCAAGGAGTCAGCATGGCGAAGGCCCTCTACGGCCACGTAGGTGCAGCGCCCGACCGGCGTCTGCTCGACGAGGTCACCCGACTGCGTTCCAGGGTTCAGGCACTGGAGTTCGAGATCACCCGGTTGCGTGCCGACAATGATCGGCTCGCGGCGGCCGCCGCGGAGGCAGACGATCTGCTCCGTCTGGCCGAGCCGGCACTGACCTGATCTCTGTGTCGCAAAACTGAATCGCACTTCGCAAAATGCGCGCCGACACCTGTGTGCCGGCGCGCAACACTGTCCGGCCCCTTTCGGTGCCGACGATTTATGATCTTGTGGTCGGTCCCGCCCTTACCGCGTCCCCGGTATCCGAATAGCACGCCGAGCGATAAGCCGATCATGAACGGCTCTCGTCCCTGTCGTGATCGCCGGAACAACAGCGCGCTCGCGGCTCGCGCCCGCGCCGCACGCGGCCCGGGGCGGGTCGCGTGCCCGCCCGCTTCCACCACCGGGTTAGGGTCTGTGTCAAAGCCCCTGGCCGGCCTGCGGCGGGCCCAGACGACGACCGGCCGCGTTGGAGATTCGTCCGGGTACAACACCGGTATCCGGACGAATCTTCGCCTTGCCGGATCGCCGTCTGGACTCCGCCTCGGCTCGACCGAGGGCCTTGACACAGACCCTAGTCTGCGAGTTCACCCAGGTCCCCACAGCCGGCGACGGTACGGCGGCCACCGGACGAGGATCGAGAAGGTGTATCTCAAGAGCCTGACGGTGAAGGGCTTCAAATCCTTCGCCTCCGCCACGACGTTGAAGCTGGAGCCCGGGATCACCTGCGTGGTGGGCCCGAACGGCTCCGGCAAGTCCAACGTCGTCGACGCCATCGCCTGGGTGCTCGGCGAGCAGGGCGCCAAGGCGCTGCGCGGCGGCAAGATGGAGGACGTCATCTTCGCCGGCACCGCCGGTCGCGCGCCGCTGGGCCGTGCCGAGGTCACCCTCACCATCGACAACACCGACGGCGCGCTGCCCATCGAGTACACCGAGGTCTCCATCACCCGCCGGATGTTCCGCTCCGGCGAGAGCGAGTACGAGATCAACGGCAACACCTGCCGGCTGCTCGACATCCAGGAGCTGCTGTCCGACTCCGGCATCGGCCGGGAGATGCACATCATCGTCGGGCAGGGCCGACTCGACGGCATGCTGCACGCCAAGCCGGAGGACCGTCGGTCGTTCATCGAGGAGGCGGCAGGCGTCCTCAAGCACCGCAAGCGCAAGGAAAAGGCGCTGCGCAAGCTCGACGCGATGCAGACGAACCTCAACCGGCTCACCGACCTCACCGCCGAGCTGCGTCGCCAGCTCAAGCCGCTGGGCCGGCAGGCCGAGGTGGCCCGCCGGGCGGCGGCCATCCAGGCCAACCTGCGCGACGCCCGACTGCGCCTGCTCGCCGACGACCTGGCCACCCTGCGGACCACCCTGGACCGGGAGATCGCCGACGAGACGGCGCTGCGGGAGCGGCGTGAGCAGATCGAGGGCGAGCACGTCGAGGTGCAGGGCCGGCTCGGCGAGTTGGAGGCGGCCCTGGCGGAGGACGCTCCGCTGCTCGCGGCCGCCCAGGACACCTGGTACAAGCTGTCCGCCCTCCAGGAACGCTTCCGCTCGATCGAGCAGTTGGCCCGGGAACGGCTGCGGCACCTCAGCGCCGGCGGCGACGACGAACGGCCCGGCCGCGACCCGGACCAGTTGGAGGCCGAGGCGGAACGCGTCCGCGAGCAGGAGGAGGAGCTGCGCGCGGCGCTGACCGACGACCAGATCCGGCTGGCCGAGGCGGTCGAGCACCGCCAGGAGCTGGAACGGCAGCTCACCGCCGCCGAGCGGGAACTGGTCGCCGCGGCCAAGGCCATCGCCGACCGGCGCGAGGGAATGGCCCGGCTCACCGGTCAGGTCAACTCGGCCCGAGCCCGGACGACGAGCGCCGGTGAGGAGATCGACCGGCTCGCCGTCGCGCACGCCGACGCGCTGGGCCGCGCCGAGCAGGCGCAGGCCGACCTGGACGCGGTGGCGGCCCAGTCCACCGAGGCCGATCGGGACAACGCGGACCTGGACGCCCGGCACGCCGAAGCGGTCGCCGTGCAGGAGCGGGCGCAGGCCACCGTGCGGTCGCTCTCCGACGCCGAGCGGACGGCGGAGAAGGACGCCGCCACCTGGAAGGCCCGGGAGGAGGCGCTCGCCCTGGGGCTGCGGCGCAAGGACGGCGCCGGGGCGCTGCTCGCCCGCGCCGGCGACGTACCCGGCCTGCTCGGCAGCCTCGCCGGGCTGCTCACCGTCGCGCCCGGCCACGAGGCCGCGCTGGCCGCCGCCCTCGGCGGTCTCGCCGACGCGGTCGCCGTGAGCGGGGTGGACGAGGCCGTCGAGGCGATGCGGCTGCTGAAGATCTCCGACGCCGGCCGGGCCGGCCTGCTCGTGGGCAGCCCGGCGGGGCCCGGCATGACCGGCTCCGCCGACGCGCTGCGCCCGAAGCTGCCCGATGCGGCCAGGTGGGCCCCCGACCTGGTGGAGTGCGGCCCCGAGCTGCGCCCGGCGGTGCACCGTGCACTGCGGGACGTGGCGCTCGTGGACGATCTCGCCGCCGCGGCCGAGCTGGTCGCCAGCAACCCCGAACTGCGGGCGGTCACCCCGGACGGTGACGTGGTCGGGGCGTACGCGGCGGCCGGTGGGTCGGCCAAGGCCCCCAGCTACATCGAGGTGCAGGCGGCCGTCGAGGAGGCCCGCGGCAACCGGCTCACCGCCGAGCGCGCCGGCGCGGAACTGCGTGACCAGCTCGTCGAGGCGCGCGCCGAGGTGGCCGCCGCCAAGGAGGCCGTGCAGCACGCCGCCGCCGAGAAGCGCGAGGCGGAGAGCCACCGCAACGCCGCCGCCCGCCGGTTGGCCGAGCTGGGCGCGGCGGCCCGGTCCGCGAAGGCGGAGACCGACCGGCTCGGCGACTCCCGCTCCCGTGCCGAGGCGGCCCGGCAGCGGGACCTCACCGCGCTCGCCGAGCTGGAGGAGCGGCTGCGGCTGGCCGAGGAGACCCCTGTCGACGCCGAGCCGTCGAGCGAGGACCGCGACCAGCTCGCCGCCATGGTGCCGCAGGCCCGGCAGAACGAGATGGAGGTCCGGCTCGCGGTGCGTACCGCCGAGGAGCGGGTCTCCTCGATCGCCGGCCGGGCCGACTCGCTGACCCGGCAGGCCACCGCGGAACGGGCCGCGCGGGAACGCGCCGCGGCCCGGCGAGCCGCGCGCACCCGGGGCGCGGGCATCGCCCGTGCCGTCGCCGGCGGCGCCCGGGAGGCGCTCACCCGGCTCACCACCTCGATCGCGACGGCCGAGGAGCACCGCGACGCGGTCGCCCGGGAACGCGCCGCCCGGGAGGCCGAGCTGCAGGAGGTACGCGGGGCGGCCAAGCGGCTCGGCGCGGAGCTGGAACGGCTGACCAGCCAGGTGCACCGCGACGAGGTGGCCCGCGCGGAGCAGCGGCTGCGCATCGAGCAGTTGGAGGCGAAGGCCGCCGAGGACTTCGGGTTGGACGTGGAGACGCTTGTCGCCGAGTACGGCCCGGCGCAGCCCGTCCCGCCGACGGCTGTCGACGTCGCGGCGGCCGAACGCGACGGCCTGCCGGTGCCCGAGCCGGTGCGCTACGAGCGGCCGGTGCAGGAGAAGCGGGCCGCCAAGGCGGAACGCGAGCTGGCCCTGCTCGGCAAGGTCAACCCGCTCGCGCTCGAGGAGTTCGCCGCGCTGGAGGAGCGCTTCAAGTTCCTCTCCGAGCAGTTGGAGGACCTCAAGGCCACCCGCCGGGACCTGCTCACCGTGGTCAAGGACGTGGACGAGCGGATCCTGGAGGTCTTCGCCAGCGCCTTCGCCGACACCGCCCGGGAGTTCGAGCAGGTGTTCACAGTGCTCTTCCCCGGTGGTGAGGGCCGACTGATCCTCACCGACCCCGACGACCTGCTCACCACTGGCGTCGAGGTGGAGGCCCGCCCGCCGGGCAAGAAGATCAAGCGACTGTCGCTGCTCTCCGGCGGCGAGCGGTCGTTGACCGCGGTCGCCATGCTGGTGGCGATCTTCCGCGCCCGACCCAGCCCGTTCTACATCATGGACGAGGTGGAAGCGGCCCTGGACGACGTGAACCTCGGCCGGTTGATCACGTTGCTGGCACAGTTGCGGGAGAAGAGTCAGCTGATCGTCATCACGCACCAGAAGCGGACGATGGAGATCGCCGACGCGCTCTACGGCGTGACCATGCGCAGCGGGGTCACCCAGGTGATCAGCCAACGGCTCAACCGGGCCGACGAGGACGACAAGCGGCACCGCCGCGGCGAGGAGAACGGGTAGTGGCTCGGGAACGCGCGACGGCGCTCCTGCTGGACTTCGACGGCGTACTGCGCCGGTGGGACCCGGCGGTGGCCGCCGTCGTCGAGCGGGAGTACGGCCTCTCCGAGGGGGTGCTCGGTGAGATCGCCATGCAGTGGGGGCGGCTCCAGCCGGTGCTCACCGGCCAGGTCAGCCACGCCGAGTGGATGAGCAGCGTGGCGGACGCCCTGACCGAATCGGTGGGCAGCCCGGAACGGGCCCGCGCCGCCGTCGAGCAGTGGCAGGGCTACCGGGGCGAGGTCGACCAGGAGGTGCTGGCGTTCGTCCGGGAGGTCCGGGCGGCGGGCGTCCGGGTCGGGCTGGGCACCAACGCCACCGACCTGCTCGACGCCGACCTGGCCGCGCTCGGCCTGGTCGGCGAGCTGGACGTGGTGGTCAACTCCTCCACGATCGGCGTGCACAAGCCGGCCCCGGAGTATTTCCAGGCCGCCTGCCAGGCGCTGGCCACCCCGCCGGCCCGGGTCCTCTTCGTCGACGACGAGGACTGGGCCGTCCGGGGCGCCCGCTCCGCCGGGCTGTCGGCGCACCGCTGGGGCGGCCACGCCGACCTGCGTTACCTGCGGGCGGCCCTGGCCCACTGAGCGTCGGTCACTCGCCGGTGACGCCGTCGATGCGTTCCCGGATCAGGTCGGCGTGACCGTTGTGCCGGGCGTACTCCTCGATCATGTGCACGTACACCCAGCGCAGGTTGAAGGTGCGCTTCTTCGCGCCGACCTCGACGAACGTCTCGTCGAGCGAGTGGCCGGCGGCGGCCTCGCGGGCCAGCGCCACCTCGCGGTGGAAGACGGCGAAGTCGGCCTCGGCGTCGGCGTCGCTGACGTCGTGGTCGGCGTCCGGGTTCTCCGGGGTGAAGTACGGGTAGTCGACAGGCTCGCCGGCGAAGTTCTCCCGGAACCACCAGGCCTCGACCTCGGCCAGGTGCCGGACCAGACCGAGCAGCGTCAGCCCGGACGGCTGCACGCTCGGCGTGCGCAACTGCTCCTCGGTCAGACCGGCGCACTTGAGCAGCAGCGTCTGCCGGTGGTAGTCGAGCCAGCCGTCGAGCATGGTGCGCTCGTCGCCGACGTGCGGTTCGGGGGTCCGGGTCATCTCCGGCGCGATCCAGGTCATGCCGCGCATCCTGCCCGGCACCCCGGACAGATTGCGAAGGATTATCGGGTTGGCCGGACGGTCGGAATCAGCGGGTCAGTCGCCGGTGACGCCGTCGATGCGTTCCCGGATCAGGTCGGCGTGGCCGTTGTGCCGGGCGTACTCCTCGATCATGTGCACGTACGCCCAGCGCAGGCTGAAGGTGCGGGTGCGGGTGCCGTCGCTGCGGGTCGGGGTGAACGTCTCGTCCAGTGACCGGCCGGCGGTCGCCGCCCGGGCCGCGTCGACCTCGGCGCGGAAGGCGGCGAAGGCGGCCTCCGGGTCGGCGTCGGCCGCGGCGTGGAAGTCGGCGTCGTTGTCGGTGTCGAAGTCGTAGAGGTCGGGCAGGTCCTGGCCGGCGAAACGCTGGCGGAACCAGGACCGCTCGACGTCGGTCATGTGCAGGACCAACCCGAGCAGGCTCAGGGCGGACGGTTCGACACTCGCCGTGCGTAGCTGGTCGGCGGTCAGGCCGGCGCACTTGTGCAGCAGGGTGTCGCGGTGGTAGTCGAGCCAGCCCTCCAGCATGGTGCGCTCGTCAGCGACGAGGGGCTCGTGGGTGCGGTCGATCTCCGGTGCCGTCCATGTCGTCATCGGGCCATCCTGGGGCTCGGGTACGACAGTCGCGACAGGTTTTCAGGGCACCACGACGACGGGCCAGCGGCCGGTGCGGACCAGACGGGTGGCGACCGAGCCGACGAGCCGGTGTCCGGCCTGCTCGGAGGTGCCCACCACCACCATGTCGGCCTGGAACTCGTCGGCCGCCGCGCACAACTCGCCGTACGCGTCGCCGCGCCGGAACAGGAAGGTCACCGGGATCCCCCACTGCTCGGCCGCCCGCCGGCACTCCCGGCGCAGCTCGTCGGCCAGCTCATCGTGGGAGCGCTGGACCGCGCCGGCGTCCATGCCGGGCACCAGCGCGGTCAGCCCGCTCGCCGAGCTGACGAAGACCACCACCAGGGCGGCGCCCTGCCGGCGGGCCAGGCCGGCGGCGTAGGCACCGGCCCGCTCGGAGGTGCGGGTGCCGTCGACGCCCACCATGACCACCCGGGGGCCGTCCGTGCCGCGCTCGAACGGCAGTGGTCGGGTCCGGGGGCCGTACTCCTCGCGGTCCGGTGCTCCCACGCTCATCGCTCTACCTCACCTCTGCTCGCCGGTGCGGACCACGGCCGCGCCCGCGCCGGCTGCGACTGACGATTCCCGCTCGACCTCGCCGGAAACCGAGTTGCCGTTGTGCTGGCGCAGCGGCACCTCCTTGATGAAGATCACCGCGATCAGCGCGACGAGCGCGAAGGGTGCGGCGGCCAGGAAGATGTCACCGGCGCCGTGGCCGTACGCGCCCTCCACGACCGCGCGCAGCGGACCGGGCAGGGTGTGCACGTCGGGCAGGGTGCCACCGCTGCCGGAGCTGGACGCGGGGATGCCGAGTTGGGCCAGCCCGTCGGCGGTGTAGTCCTTGACCTTGTGGGCGAGCACCGCGCCGAGGGCGGAGACGCCGATCGCGCCACCGAGGCTGCGGAAGAACGCCACCACCGAGCTTGCCGCGCCGAGCTCGTGCGGTCCGACGGTGTTCTGCACGGCGAGGACCAGGTTCTGCATGGTCATGCCCAGGCCGACGCCGATCAGCAGCATGTAGACGCTGAGCAGCGTGAAGTTGGTGTCCGCGCGGAGCGTGCCCATCAGCGCGAAGCCGATGGTGAGCAGCGCCGAGCCGATCACCAGGTACCGCTTCCAGCGGCCGGTCTTGGTGATGACCCGCCCGATGACTGTGGAGGCGACGAGCAGGCCGAGGATCATCGGCAGGGTCATCAGGCCGGACATGGTGGGGCTCTGCCCGCGGCTGATCTGGAAGTACTGGCCGAGGAAGATCGACGCGCCGAACATGCCGACACCGACCGCGATGCTGGCGACGACGGCGAGGGTGATGGTGCGGTTGCGGAACAGCCGCGGCGGGATCATCGGCTCGGCGGCCCGGGTCTCCACCCGGATGGCGAGGGCACCGAGGGCCAGCGCGCCGACGACCATGACGGCGGTCTGCCAGGAGGCCCAGGCGAACTGGTCGCCGGCGAGCGAGACCCAGATCAGCAGGACCGAGACGGCCGCGGTGATCAGGGTGGCGCCCCACCAGTCGATCTGCGCCTTCCGCTTGACCACCGGCAGGTGCAGGGTCTTCTGGAGCACGATCAGGGCGACGATGGCGAACGGCACGCCGACGTAGAAGCACCAGCGCCAGCCGAGCCAGGAGGTGTCGACGATCACGCCGCCGATCAGCGGGCCGCCGATGGTGCCGACGGCCATCACCGCGCCGAGGTAGCCGCTGTAGCGGCCCCGCTCGCGGGGCGCGATCATCGTGGCCATGATCACCTGGGCCAGCGCGGTGAGGCCGCCGGCGCCGACGCCCTGGAGCACCCGGCAGGCGATCAGCTCTCCGGTGCCCTGCGCGAGGCCGGCGAGCACCGAACCCAGCACGTAGATCCCCAGGGCCAGTTGCACGAGGGTCTTCTTGCTGGTCAGATCGGCCATTTTGCCCCAGATCGGGGTGGTCGCGGTGGTCGCGAGCAGGGCCGAGGTCACCACCCAGGTGTACGCGGACTGACCGCCGTGCAGTTCGGTGATGATCCGCGGCAGCGCGTTCGAGATGACCGTGGAGGAGAGGATCGCGACGAACAGGCCCAGCAGCAGGCCGGAGAGCGCCTCCAGGATCTGCCGGTGGGTCATCGTCACGGCGGTCGCCTGGGGTGGCGCTGTCGCCTGGCTCATCGTTGGTGCCTCCGAGTGGAGTCGAGGTGGAACGGCGGCGGGCTGGTACGCACGGGCCGCCTGAGAGTTGCCTGAAGCAACCGTATGCCTTGGTTGCCTGAAGCAACAACTTGGCGGACCGGCGTCCTATTCCCCCACCCAGGGGCACTACTGCCAGGAGTCGTTGAACCGGCCCAGCAGCCGGGCGAACTCCTCGACGTCCCGGCTCGGCCAGCCGTCCAGCGCGCGCAGGAACTCACCCAACCGGGCCGCACGGGCCACGTCGAACCGGCGCTGACCCTCCTCGGTGAGGCGGATCTGTGCCGCCCGCCGGTCGCTCGGATCGGGGTCGCGATGGACCAGCCCCAGGGCCTCCAGCGCGTTGATCTGCCGGCTCAGCGTGCCCTTTCCCACACCGAGCCGCGACGCCAACTCGGTCAACCGGATCGACCCACTGCGCCGCAACCAGAGCAGCAGCCCGTAGGTGTTCGGTTCCAGATTCGGGTGCACCTCCCGGGCGATCTCCCAGGAAACCGCCCGTCCACGACGCAGCAGAGCGGTCAACTCGTGCTCGACCGCCCGGATCGGCTCCGGCAGGTGCTCATCCACGGCGTAGAGACTACGGCGCGGTCGACTCACCGCCGCCGGAGAGTCGACGCCGCATCACGGGGCGTAGGTGCCCGTCCTTCGTGGTGCCCTCGATGACCACGTCCGCACCACGCCCCTGGTGGGTGAGCGTGGCGACCGCGTTGCCGAAGTAGGGACCGGCCAGCTTGCGCCAGCGCACACCCGGCCGCCGTGCGCCCGCCGAACGCGCCAACGCCCGGGTGGCCCCGGCCGGGCCCGACGACCAGCCCAACCGCATCAGCGGACGGATGCCGGCCGGCACCTGGTTGTGGATCGGCGAGCAGGTGAGCTGGTGCACGGGCGTGACCACCGCCGGGTCGAAGAACCGGGCCCGAGCCACGTACGAGTGGTGCACGTCCCCGGAGAGCACGCTTATCGACGCCGGTGGGGCGTACGCCGGACCGGCGCCGACCCGCGCGCCGGACTGCCCCGGGGTGCCGGTGCCGATCCGGGCGAAGGTCTCCGCGAGCGCCTCGAACGAGCGCCGGAACGCCGCCCAGTGCTCCAGGTCCAGGGCGCGGCGCAGCTTCTCCGCACCGCGTGCCACCCAGGGGCGATGCGAGTCGGCGAGCTTCTCGTTCCACGCCTCGATGTGGTGGATGCCCTGCGGGAGCAGCCAGGGCAGCGACGCGCCGACCACCAGGTGGTCGTAGACGCCGTGCGCCTGGTCGAGGAACCAGGACCACTCGCCCGGCGGCAGCATGGCCCGACTGCCCGGGTCGAGCACCCGGCTGCACCTGTTGTCGAGCATGACCAGCCGGGTCCGGCCCAGGTCCAGCGCGTAACTCCACTGGTACTGCACCGCGCGCCAGCGCTCGGTGTCGTGCGCCACGTCCGACTCCTGGTCCACCCGGTGCCCGAACTCGCGCAGCACGCCCGTGGCGTCCTCGGCGGCGGCGACCTTGGCGAAGACCGGGTCGGCGGCGATCTCGTCGGGGGACAGGTTGCCCAGGTGCTGGTAGACCCAGTACGAGGCGAGCCCGCTGCCGATCCGCTCCTGCCACCACGGCTGCTCGCGCACCTCGGCACGCCAGGCCGCCGAGGTGTTCCAGTCGTCGATGATCTCGTGGTCGTCGAAGATCATCACGCTCGGCACGGTGGAGAGCAGCCAACGGATCTCCGGATCGCGCCAGGACTCCAGGTAGAGCTTGGTGTACTCGTCGAAGCTCACCACCTGGTCGGCCGGGGCGCCCTTCGGCCGCCGCCGCCGCCGACGCAGCAGCCGGCGCACCGTGGGCGAGGTGACATCGGCGTAGACCTGGTCACCGAGCAGCACCAACAGGTCGGGCAGCGGATGCGACTCCGGGTCGGCCATCAACCGCCGGGCGTACGCGTCCAGCGCGTCCGGCGGCAGCTTCCGGGTGGTGGCGTGCTGGGTGGTCTCCCGGCACGAGCCGAAGATCAGGTTGACCGGCTGGTCCAGGTCGTCGGCGGCCCGGGTGCGGATCACGCTCGGCGGGAAGCCGCTGCTGGGCACCGGCCAGACCACCTCGTCGTCGACGAGCACCTCGTAGCTGGTCTCGCTGTCCGGGGTGAGCCCCTCCACCACCACCAACGCGTAGTGGTGCTCGTACGCCGAGAAGGTGGGCGCGGTGCCGGTGGCGCCACTGGCGGTGCGGACGGTGACCACGGCGGGCCCCGCCGTCTCCACCCAGATGGTCGCGCGGGTGTCGACGACTCGCCGCAGGAGGGGGCCGATGAGGAGGTGTGCGGCGGACATGCGGCCGAGCCTACCGCCGGTTGCGGGCGCCGGCCGCGTGCGGTGGTGAGACCCCGGGCACCGCTCGCGGGGCGGTGGCGGGCGACTCCCGGCGACGCTCACGGGTGCGGTGGCTGACACTCCGGGCACCGCTCACGGGTGCGGTGGCTGACACTCCGGGCACCGCCCGGGGTGCGGTGGCTGGGACGCCGCCGCTGCCATCTGACAGGATTCCGGCATGGCCGAATATCTCGTCCTCGCTCTGGTCCTGCTCGGTGTGCTGATCGCCGGCACGGTCGGGCTGGTCGTGCCGCGACTGCGGCGGCGGCCCGAGCCCCCGCTTCCCCGCACCGAGGTCGACACCAGAGCCGAGGAGGATCTCGCCGGCCCGCCGGTGGAGGCACCGGAGTCCGATCTGTCCACCGGCGTCCTTGTCGAGCCGCCGCCGGTCATCGAGGCGCCCGCCCCGGTGGAGGTGCCCGAGCCGACCGCCGGACGGCTGGTCCGGCTTCGCTCGCGGCTGTCCCGCTCGCAGAACGTCTTCGGCAAGGGCCTGCTCGGCCTGCTCGCCCGCGACCACCTCGACGAGGACGTCTGGGAGGAGATCGAGGACAGCCTGATCACCGCCGACGTCGGCGTCGACTCCACCCGCGACATCGTCGACCGGCTCCGCGAGCGCACCCGGGTGCTCGGCACCCGCTCGGCCTCCGAGCTGCGCGCGCTGCTCGCCGCCGAACTGGTGAACGCGCTCGACCCGAGCCTGGACCGGTCGCTGCGGACCGCCCCGAAGGACGGCGTACCGGCGGTGGTCCTGGTCGTCGGCGTCAACGGCGCCGGCAAGACCACCACCTGCGGCAAGATCGCCCGGGTGCTGGTGGCCGACGGCCGGACCGTGCTGCTCGGCGCCGCGGACACCTTCCGGGCCGCCGCCGCCGACCAACTGGAGACCTGGGGCTCGCGCGTCGGCGCGGAGACCGTCCGTGGGCCCGAGGCCGCCGACCCGGCCAGCGTCGCCTTCGACGCGGTCAGGCGCGGCATCGACACCGGCGTGGACACCGTGCTCATCGACACCGCCGGCCGCCTGCAGAACAAGGTCGGCCTGATGGACGAGCTGGGCAAGGTCAAGCGCGTGGTGGAGAAGCAGGGCCCGATCGACGAGACACTGCTCATCCTGGACGCCACGACCGGTCAGAACGGCCTGGAACAGGCCCGGGTCTTCACCGAGGTGGTGAACGTGACAGGGGTGGTGTTGACCAAGCTCGACGGCACCGCCAAGGGTGGCATCGTGATCGCCGTGCAGCGCAAGCTCGGCATCCCCGTGAAGCTGGTCGGCCTCGGCGAAGGCAAGGACGATCTGGCCCCGTTCGACCCGGCGCAGTTCGTGGACGCGTTGCTGGGGACCGAGGCCACCGGACGGGACGCGTAGTCTCGGGTGACCACCGACGATCGCGCGTACGCGGGCTGGCGCGAGCCCGGCCACCCCTCGCAGCGCCTCGGGAGACCGTACGTGACTTCGCAGGAGATCCCGCTGCACGGCGGCAACGTCAGCACCGTCGTCCGCGTCGGTGACACGGTCCGCCGCAACGCCGGGCCGTGGACGCCGTCCGTGCACGCCCTGCTGCGCCACCTGGAGTACGTGGGTTTCACCGGCGCGCCCCGGGCCCTCGGGATGGACGAGCGCAACCGTGAGGTGCTGTCATACCTGGAGGGGGAGTGCGGCGAATACCCACTCGCCCCGCACTGGGTGACCGACGAGGCGCTGGTCACCGTCGCCACCATGCTGCGGATGTTCCACGACGCGCAGTACGGGTTCACCCCGCCGCCGCAGGCGGTCTGGCGCTCGTTCGGGCCCCCACCGCCGGACACCGAGGTGATCTGCCACCACGACGCCGCGCCGCACAACGTGATCTGGCGGCCGGACGGCACCCTCGGGCTGATCGACTTCGACCTCGCCTCGCCCGGGGCGCGGATCTACGACGTGGCGTACGCGGCCTGGACCTGGGTGCCGATCTTCGCGGACCGGGACTCGATCACGCTGGGCTGGAAGCACCCGGACCGGCCGCGCCGGCTCCGGCTCTTCGCCGACGCGTACGGGTTGATCCCGCGCGACCGGCACCGGCTGATCCGGACCATCCGCAAACGGATCGTGGACCACGTCGAGGGGATCCGCCGGATGGCCGCCGCCGGTGAGCCGGCGTTCGTCCGGATCGTGCACAAGGGCCACCTGCGCCGGCCGATGCGGGATCTGCGGCTGCTCGACTACGAGCGGCACGCCCTGGAAAACGCCCTCCGCTGAGCGCGGAGCGGGCGATGCTCGGCCGGTCCCGTCAAGCGGACCGGTCGATGCGCCTGGCCGGTCAGCCATCGACGTGCGCCGTCCGAACGATCCACCATTGTCCATGCCGCTGACTGTGCGGACTTCGTGACACGTACGAAACAACTGGTCACGAACCGGAAACCCGCACGGGACCGTGGGTGAAACAGCCGGCCGCGAAGCTTCCGCGCAACCGGCCTACGGGCGACGCTGCCCCGGAAAGCCGCGAAGGAGGACTTCACCTTTAGGAGGCCAGCGTGCCTGAAGCACCGACGATCGACGGCGCCAATACTACGTGGCTGCTGGTTTCGACCGCGCTCGTGCTGCTCATGACCCCCGGATTGGCGCTGTTCTACGGCGGCCTCAACCGGGCCAAGGGCGTACTCAACATGATGATGATGAGCTTCTCCGCCATCGGGCTCATCTCTATTCTGTGGTGGTTCTACGGTTTCAGCGTCGCCTTCGGGACCGACGTGAACGGCTTCTGGGGCGACCCGGGCGCGTACCTCGGCACCAAGACCTTCCTCGCCGAGACCGACCTGTGGGGCGCCACGGCGGAGAACCCCAGCGGCATCGGGGTCCCGCTCTACGTGTTCATGGCCTTCCAGATGGTCTTCGCGGTGATCACCGTCGCGCTGATCAGTGGCGCCATCGCCGACCGGGCCAAGTTCGCCGGCTGGCTGCTGTTCGCCTTCGGTTGGGCCACGCTGGTCTACTTCCCGGTCGCGCACTGGGTGTGGGGCGGCGGCATCATCGGCGGTGACATCCACGCGCTGGACTTCGCCGGTGGCACCGCGGTGCACATCAACGCCGGTGCGGCGGCCCTGGCCGTGGCGCTGGTGCTCGGTAAGCGGCTCGGTTGGCCGCGCGAGGGCATGAAGCCGCACAACATCCCGCTCGTCGCGCTCGGTGCGGGTCTGCTGTGGTTCGGTTGGTTCGGGTTCAACGCCGGTTCGGAGTTGACCGTCGACTCGGTCGCCGGCCTCGCCTTCATCAACACCCAGCTCGCCACGGCGGCCGCGGTGCTCGGCTGGATCGCGGTCGAGTGGGTCAAGGACCGCAAGCCGACGATGGTCGGTGCCTCGTCCGGCGCCGTCGCCGGCCTGGTCGCCATCACCCCGGCCTGTGGTTTCGTCGCACCGTGGGCGTCCGTCCTGCTCGGCATCGTCGCCGGCGTGGTGTGCGCTCTCGCCGTCAGCCTCAAGTACAAGCTCGGCTACGACGACTCGCTCGACGTGGTCGGCGTGCACTTCGTCGGTGGCTGGATCGGCTCGCTCTGGCTCGGTCTCTTCGCCACCAACTCGGTGAACGCCGCGATCACCGACGTGGTGGGCGCCTCCGACGGTCTCTTCTACGGCGGCGGCGTCACCCAGCTCGGACGGCAGGCCCTCGCCGGCCTGATCGTCACCGCCTGGTCGTTCGGCATCGCCTGGGTGCTCGCCTTCGTCATCGAGAAGACGATCGGGTTCCGGGTGAAGGCCGAGGCCGAGGTCGAGGGCATCGACATCGGCGAGCACGCCGAGAGCAGCTACGACCTGTCCCCGGCCGGTGGCGGCACGGGCAGCGCGTTCGCGATGGCCGGCATCGGCACCCCCGGTGGCGGCACGACGAGTGGCGCCAAGCCGGAGGCGGAGCCCGCCGAGCCGGTAAGCGAAAAGGTCGCCGGTTAACGTTCCAGGGATGGAGGGGTTGGACATGAAGCTGGTGACCGCGGTCATCAAGCCGTACCAGCTGGACGCGGTGAAGGAGGCCCTGCACGCCCTCGGCGTGGCCGGGCTGACCGTCAGCGAGGTTCAGGGGTACGGGCGGCAGAAGGGGCACACCGAGGTCTACCGGGGTGCCGAGTACACGGTCGAGTTCCTGCCCAAGATCCGGGTAGAGGTGCTCACCGACGAGATCGACGTCGACAAGGTGGTGGACGCCATCGTCGGGGCGGCCCGCACGGGCAAGATCGGTGACGGCAAGGTCTGGGTCACCGGTGTCGAAGAGGTCGTCCGGGTGCGTACCGGCGAACGCGGCCTCGACGCTCTCTGATCTGGAGACCACGACCGACATGACCTCGTTGATCAAGAAGGACGCGTCAGGCAACGCCGGTGACGGTGACGCGCACCTCTTGATCAACGAGGTCGTCGGCGTTCCGGGGGGGATCGGGGAGGCCGCCCGGCTGGCCCGGGCGGCCTCCTACGACACGTTTCTGCGCGGTTTGCTGCCAGGGCGGGACGGAGTGGCACTGCTTGCCGTCGGGGGGCTGGGTCGGCGGCAGTGTGCTCCGTACAGCGACCTCGACCTGGTGTTGCTGCACGCCGGGGTGCCCGGCACGAACGAGTTGGCCTCCTCGATCTGGTATCCGATCTGGGACGCGGGCCTGCGGCTCGACCATTCGGTACGCACCGTCGCCGAGGCGCTCTCGGTTGCCCAGGACGACGTCAAGGTCGCCCTCGGGCTGCTCGACGCCCGTCTGGTGGTGGGTGACCAGACGCTTGCCGACGCGCTGAGCCGGACCGCCGCCGACCACTGGCGGCGTACCGCCGTACGACACCTGCCCGGCCTGCGGGAGGTCACCACCGCGCGCTGGCAGGCCCACGGTGAGCTGGCGTTCCTGCTGGAGGGCGACCTCAAGGAGGCCGCCGGGGGCCTGCGCGACGTGGGCCTGCTGAGGGCGATCGCCGCCGCCGGCATCACCGACGCGCTGCGTCCCGCCGTACGCGCCGCCCACCTTCGCCTGCTGGACACCCGCGACGCCCTGCACCAGCAGGTCGGCCGCCGGGTCGACAGGTTGGTCGCCCAGGAACGCGACGGGGTGGCCGCCCTGCTCGGTCTGGAGGACGGTGACGCCCTCCTGCGCCGGGTCGCCGGTGACGCCCGCACGGTCAGCCACGCCCTGGATGACGCCTTCCGCGCCGCCGACCGACTGCGCTCCGGCCGGTCCCGAGGCGGCAACGGCCGGTCGGCGCGTCGCCCGGTGGCCCGTGACGTGGTCGAGCACGACGGTGAGTTGGTGCTGGCCCGGACGGCGATCGGGGCACGACCCGACCCGAGCCTCTCGCTGCGGGTGGCCGCCGCGGCGGCCACGACCCGCCTGCCGATCGCACGGGCCACCTGCGAGTGGCTGGCGGCCTACTGCCCGCCGCTGCCCGCGCCCTGGCCGGCCGAGGCCCGGGCCGCGCTGACCACACTGCTCGGCGCCGGGCCCGGCCTGGTGCCCGCCTGGGAGACCTGCGACAGGTACGGGCTTGTCGACGGCTGGCTGCCCGAGTGGACCCGACTGCGCAGCCTGCCCCAGCACAACCCGGTGCACCGCTACACCCTCGACCGGCACCTCGTGCAGACCGCGCACGAGGCCAGCCGGCACGCCCGCGAGGTGGAACGCCCCGACCTGCTGCTCCTCGGTGCTCTCCTGCACGACATCGGCAAGGGCCTCCCCGGTGATCACAGCACCGTCGGTGTGCCGGTGGCTCAGGCGGCGGCGGCCCGGATCGGTCTGCCTCCCGGCGAGGTCGAGCTGATCGGCACGCTTGTCCGCCTACACCTGCTGCTGCCCGACGTGGCCACCCGCCGGGACCTGTCCGACCCGGTCACCATCGCCTCGGTGGCCGAGGCGGTCGGTGACACCGGCACCCTCGACCTGCTGCACGCGCTGGTCCGGGCCGACGCGGCGGCGACCGGGCCGGCGGCCTGGTCGGACTGGAAGGGACGACTCGTCGCCGAGCTGGTCGCCCGGGTCCGCACCGCGCTCGACACCGGCGTGCTGCCCGAGCCGCCGGCACCGGACCCGGCACTGCTGGCCGGGCCTCTGCCGGTCGTCCACCTGACCGGGGACCGGGTGTCGGTCGCCGCGGCCGACCGGCGGGGCCTGCTCGCCACGGTTGCCGGCTGCCTGGCCCTGCACCGGCTGGAAGTGATCTCCGCGGACGCCTCCGTGGTCGACGGGCGGGCACTCGTCGAGTGCCGGGTGCAACCCCGCTACGGCCTGCCGCCGGACCCGGTGCCGCTGCGCGCCGACCTGCGCCGGGCGGTCGGCGGCGACGTGTCGGTCACCCAGCGACTGCGCGGCCGGGCGCTGGCCGCCCGTGGCAGCGGTGCCGCTCCCCGGGTTGTCTGGCACCGCGAGGCGGCCACCGACGCCGTGCTGCTGGAGTTGCGCGCGGCCGACGCGGCCGGCCTGCTCTACCGGGTCACCTGCGCGCTCGACGAGGCGGGCGCCCTGGTCCGCGCGGCGCGCATCTCCACTCTCGGCGCCGACGTGGTGGACGCCTTCTACCTGGTCGGCGGTTGGCCGGACGACGAGGCCCGAACGCGCCTGGAGCAAGCGGTCCTCGCCGCGGTCTAGCCCCCACTTCCGTCGATCTTGCAATTCCTGTCCCCGCATACCTCGCGAAAAGTGCATTACGGCAACACAAAGTGCAAGATCGCGGGGCGGGGTGGGCTGGGTACGTTCGGGGGCGTAGGGGCGGTGTCGCTCCTGGGCGCACGTCGGGGGGCGTCGGCGCGGGCAGAATGACGCCATGCGATGGGACGGGCAGCGGGCGAGGCGAGGCGAGGCGGCGGATGTCGTGCTCGCCCTGGCGTTGCTCGCGTTCGGGCTGCTTGCCACCGCTCTGGCCGGGGACAACCAGCCCGGGTCGAGGCCCGTGGACGCGGTCTGCCGGGTGCTGATCGCGGTCGCCGCGCTCGCCCTGCTGGCCCGGCGGCGCGCCCCGGTCGCCACCCTCGCCCTGGTCACCGCGGCAACCGCGACGTACCTGGTGCTCGGCTATCCGTACGGGCCGATCCTGCTCACGTTCCTGGTGGCGGTGTACACCGTGACCGTGCGACTGCCGGTGCGCCCGGCGGCGCTCGCCACCGGTGGGGCGTTCGTCCTGTTGTTGGCGCACGTCTTCTTCAGCCGGGGGCCCGCGCCGGGCTGGACCGGAGTGCTGCCCGCGTCGGCCTGGGTGGCCGTACCGTTCGCGGTGGGGGTCGTGGTGCGGGTCAACCGCGAGGTGGCGGCGCGCAGCCGGGCCGAGGAGGCCCGCGGTCGCGCCGAGGAGGCCCGGCGGCGGGCTGACGAGGAGCGGTTGCGGATCGCGCAGGAGGTGCACGACGTGGTGGGACACGGGCTGGCCGCGATCAGCATGCAGGCGGAGATCGCCCTGCACCTGCTGCCGAAACGACCCGAGCAGGCGGAGACCGCCCTGACCGCGATCAGCCGGACCAGCCGTGAGGCGCTCGACGAACTCCGGGTCACGCTGGGCGCGGTGCGCCAGGGTGCGGAGCGCGAGCCGATACCCGGGCTGGCCCGCCTACCGGCACTACGGGACCGGCTCGCCGGAGCCGGGCTCGCCGTCGACGTCCGCGTGGTCGGCGCCCCCCGGGAGCTGCCGGCCGCGCTGGACCTGGCCGCGTACCGGGTGGCGCAGGAGGCGTTGACGAACGTGCTGCGCCATGCCGGCGTGGCGAACGCGCGGGTGACCGTGGACTACCGCGCCGACGAGGTGACGGTCGAGGTCACCGACCGGGGTGCCGGGGCCGCCGGAACCGACCCGGCCGACGAGCAGCGCGGGCACGGTCTGGCCGGGATGCGGGAGCGGGTCGCGGCGCTGGGCGGATGGTTGAGCGCCGGGCCGCACGCCGGTGGCGGCTTCCGGGTGTACGCCCGGCTGCCCACGGAGCCGGCACCGTGATCCGGGTGCTGATCGCCGACGACCAGGATCTCGTCCGCCTCGGTCTGTGCGCGCTCGTGGAGAGCGAGGACGACCTGGCGCTGGCCGGCGAGGCGGCCGACGGGCTGCGGGCGGTCGAGCTGGCGCGCCGGGAGCGGCCCGACGTGGTGCTGATGGACATCCGGATGCCCGGCATCGACGGCATCGAGGCGACCCGGCGCATCGTCGCCGACCCCGAACTGACAGGTACGCGGGTGGTGGTGCTGACCACCTTCGAGCTGGACGAATACGTCTTCGACGCGCTGCGGCACGGCGCGAGCGGGTTCCTCACCAAGGACACCCGACCGACCGAGCTGCTGCGCGCGATCCGGCTGGTCGCCGAGGGGGAGGCGTTGCTGTCGCCGTCGGTGACCCGTCGGGTGGTGCGGGAGTTCGCCACCCGACCGTCCCGGGTGCCCCGCCCGCACCCTCGGCTGGACACGCTTACCGACCGGGAGCGCCAGGTGGTCGGCCTGGTCGGCGAGGGGTTGAACAACGAGGAGATCGCCGCCCGGCTGGTGCTCAGCCCGGCGACCGCGCGCACGCACGTCAGCCGGGCGATGGGCAAGCTGGGAGCCCGGGACCGGGCCCAGCTCGTCGTGTTCGCGTACCAGTCGGGTTTGGTGTCGGGGTGAGGCCCGGGCCGGGCGACAGCGGCCTTGCGGCCGGGCGGCTACCCTAGCGGTGGCCGGACTCCGCAGTGCCGGCCGCGTTGTGCCCGCCGGAACACTGACAAACGGGATGTTCGCGTGTTTGACACCTTGAGTGACCGCCTGTCCGGGATCTTCACCAAGCTCCGCGGCAAGGGACGGCTCACCGACGCCGACATCGACGCCACCGCGCGCGAGATCCGCCTCGCGCTGCTGGAGGCGGACGTCGCGCTGCCGGTCGTCAAGGGCTTCATCGCGGCCGTCAAGGAGCGGGCCCGCAGCTCCGAGGTCTCCCAGGCGCTCAACCCGGCCCAGCAGATCATCAAGATCGTCAACGAAGAGCTGATCACCGTGCTCGGCGGCGAGGGTCGGCGGCTCCAGTTCGCCAAGCAGCCGCCGACCGTGATCATGCTGGCCGGCCTCCAGGGTTCCGGTAAGACGACCCTGGCCGGCAAGCTGGCCCGCTGGCTCAAGGCCCAAGGCCACCAGCCGCTGCTCGTCGCCGCCGACCTCCAGCGCCCCAACGCCGTCGGGCAGCTCCAGGTGCTCGGCGGTCGGGCCGGCGTCGAGGTGTACGCCCCGGAGCCCGGCAACGGCACCGGCGACCCGGTGCAGGTGGCGCGCGCCTCGATCGAGCACGCGAAGCGCGCCGCCCGCGACATCGTCATCGTCGACACCGCCGGCCGGCTCGGCATCGACGCCGAGATGATGCAGCAGGCCGCCGACATCCGCGACGCCGTCTCGCCGGACGAGGTCATCTTCGTCATCGACGCGATGGTCGGTCAGGACGCCGTCCGCACCGCCGAGGCGTTCCGCGACGGCGTCGGCATCACCGGTGTGGTGCTCTCCAAGCTCGACGGCGACGCCCGTGGTGGTGCCGCGCTCTCCGTGCGCGAGGTGACCGGGCAGCCGATCCTGTTCGCCTCCACCGGTGAGAAGTTGGAGGACTTCGACGTCTTCCACCCCGACCGGATGGCCAGCCGGATCCTCGGCATGGGCGACGTCCTCACTCTGATCGAGCAGGCCGAGCAGGCCTTCGACTCCGATCAGAAGGAGAAGATGACCGCCAAGCTGATGGGCGGCGAGCAGTTCACGCTCGACGACTTCCTCGACCAGCTCATCGCGGTGCGGCGGATGGGCCCGATCGCCAACGTGCTGGCCATGATGCCGGGCATGGGGCAGATGAAGGACCAGCTCGCCGAGCTGGACGACAGCCACTTCGACCGGGTCACCGCGATCATCCGGTCGATGACCCCGGGCGAGCGCACCAACCCGAAGATCATCAACGGTTCCCGCCGGGCGCGCATCGCCAACGGCTCCGGGGTCACCGTGATGGACGTCAACCAGCTGCTCAACCGCTTCGCCGACGCGCAGAAGATGATGAAGCAGATGGGCGGCATGATGGGCCTGCCCGGCGGCGGCCGGCGCAAGGCGACCAAGAGCCCGAAGAACAAGCGCAAGGGCACCAAGGGTGGCGGTCGTCCGCGGACCGGCGCCGGCGCCGGGATGCCGGCCGGCTTCCCGGGTGGCATGCCGCAGCTCCCGCCGGGAATGGACCCGAACGATCTCGCCGGCGGCCAGGGCCTTCCGCCCGGCTTCAAGCTTCCGAAGATCGACTTCAACAAGCTCGGCAAGGGCGGCGACAAGGGCCCGCGCTGACGCGTGTCGGTGACGGCGGGCGACGTCATCCTTGCCTAGGGTGATGTCGCCCCCTGGAAGGAGATGTCATGACCGCGGCCCCGATCCTGCCCGAACGGCACGAGTGGACGGTCGACGACCTCGGCGAACTGCCGAAGGACCTTCCGTACGAACTGATCAACGGAAGGTTGATCGTGCCGTCGCCCACTGCCGTGCATCAGGACCTCTGTGTCCGTCTGCTGCTTGCTGTCGAAGTCAACTGCCCGCCGGAACACCTGGTCAGCTTCGACCTGTCGATGCGGGTCGACCGGCGCAACGAGCCACGCCCCGACGTGGTGGTCATCCGGCGTAAGCACGCTGGCCAGTCACCCGTACCGGTCGAGGACGCCCTGCTCGCCGTGGAGGTCATCTCGCCGACCTCCACCTTCCGCGACATGTACGACAAGGCGAAGGTCTACGCGCACGCCGGCATCCGGTCCTACTGGGTGGTGGACCCGCTCCAGGAACGCGTCACGCTCACCGAGTACACCCTCGGTGCCAACCGCGAGTATGAGCAGGTCGCCCACACCGAGGACCTGTTCGTCACCGAGCGGCCGTGGAAGGTCTCCGTGGACCTGCCGGCGCTGACCTCCCGGAAGAACGACCTGCTTGCCCCCGACCAGGAGTGATCGGGTAGGACTGTGCGCATGGCTCTTCATGTGCGCGGTGTGCTGCTCCCCGACGACGAGGTCCGGGATCTCTGGCTGGTCGGCGACCGGGTGACCTTCACCCCGGTGCCCGGCGCGCAGACGGTCGTCGACGGCGGTTTCGTGCTGCCGGGGCTTGTCGACGCGCACTGCCACATCGGCATCGCCCGAGGTGGCGCCCCGATCACCTCGCTCGACCAGGCCCGCGAGCTGGCCCACATCGACCGCGACGCCGGTGTGCTGGCGATCCGCGACGCCGGCTCGCCGTACCCGTACCCCGAACTGGACGACGAGCCGGGCCTGCCGCGACTGGCCCGCGCCGGCCGGCACGTCGCCCCGCCGAAGCGCTACCTGCGCGACATCGGCGTGGAGGTCGACGCCACCGACGTGGCCGCCGCGGTCGCCGCGCAGGCGAAGGCCGGCAACGGCTGGGTCAAGCTGGTCGGCGACTGGATCGACCGGGGCGTGGGCGACCTCGCGCCGGCCTGGGACGCGGACACCCTCACCGCCGCCGTGCGGGCCGCACACGACGCCGGGGTACGCGCCGCAGTGCACACCTTCTCCGAGTCGGCCGTCGAGATCATGGTGCGTGCCGGGGTCGACTCGGTGGAGCACGGCACCGGCCTGAGCCTCGACCTGATCGACGAGATGGCCCGCCAGGGCACCGCGCTCGTCCCCACAATGATCAACATCGCCACCTTCGGGGGCATCGCCGAGCAGGCGCGGGGCAAGTTCCCCGGGTACGCCGACCACATGCTCGCGCTGCGCGACAACTTCCCCGAGGTGGTGCGTGCCGCGCACGAGGCCGGAGTGCCGATCTACGTGGGCACCGACGCCGGCGGCGGCATCGACCACGGGCTGGCCGCCGAGGAAATGCTGCTGCTGCACGAACAGGCCGGCCTGGCACCCATCGACGTACTCGCCGCCGCCTCCTGGGGCGCCCGGCAGTGGCTCGGCTTCCCCGGCCTGGTCGAGGGCGGCCTCGCCGACCTGACCGTCTACCCCGAAGACCCCCGCCGCGACCTTCGGGTGGTCCGCGCACCATCCCGCACGATCCTCCGCGGCCGCGTCATCCGCTGACCCCCCAAGCGTCGCCGGGCCGGGCCGGGCCGGCCGGGCCGGGCCGGGCCGGGGTGGGCTGGGTCGGGTCGGGGTGGGCCGGCCGGGCCGGGGTGGGCTGGGTCGGGCTGGGCCGGGGTGGGCTGGGTCGGGCCGGGGTGGGGTGGGCCGCGTCGCGTCGGGTCGCGTCGGGTCGCGTCGCGTCGCGTCGGGTTGCGTCGGGTCGGGTCGCGTCGGGTCGCGTCGGGTCGGGTCGCGTCGGGTCGCGTCGGGTCGGGTCGGGTCGGGTCGGGTCGCGTCGCGTCGCGTCGCGTCGCGTCGCGTCGCGTCGGGTCGGGTCGGGTCGCGTCGGGTCGGGTCGCGTCGCGTCGCGTCGGGTCGCGTCGGGTCGCGTCGGGTCGCGTCGGGTCGGGTCGCGTCGCGTCGGGTCGGGTCGGGTCGCGTCGCGTCGCGTCGGGTCG
>NZ_JBICSY010000008.1:218368-286681 GCF_043197345.1 Micromonospora sp. NPDC049175
CGTCGGCTGGGCTGCGCCGCGTCGGCTGGGCTGCGCCGCGTCGGCTGGGCTGCGCCGCGTCGGCTGGGCTGCGCCGCGTCGGCTGGGCTGCGCCGCGTCGGCTGGGCTGCGCCGTGTGCGTCGCAAGATCGCGCTCGAACCAGGATGTAGTGGCCTCGGCGTTGGGGGGATGCCACTACATCCTGGATTGAGCGCGATCTTGGCGTGCGGCGAGATCAGGGCACACCCAAGACGAAGATCCCACCGCAACATCAGGGATGTTGCTGCCTCAGGCGCGCAGCAGGCAGCAACATCCCTGATGTTGCTCGGATCTTGGTGCGGGGTGCGGGGTGCGGGGTGCGGGGTGCGGGGTGCGGGAGGTAATGCGGGCGCCCGGCGGGCGTTTGCCCACGGGGCGGGCGCACGGGCGCACCAGCGTGCGGGCACGGGGCCGGCAGGGACGTGCGGGTGCGGGGCCGGCAGGGACGTGCGGGTGCGGGGCGTGCGGGCACGGGGCGAGCGGGCACGGGGCGTGCGGGCGCGGACGTGCGGGCGCGGGGCGCGCGGGCACGGGGCGGGCGTGCGTCAACGGGGCCGGCACGGGCGTGCGCCAACAGGGCCGGCACGGACGTGCGGGCACGGCACGGGCGTGCGCCCACGGTGCGGGGCACGGACGTGCGGGCGCGGCACGGGCGTGCGCCCACGGTGCGGGGCACGCGGGCGCACGCGGTGCGGGGCACGCGGGCGCACGCGGTGCGGGGCACGCGGGCGCGCGCGGTGCGGGGCACGCGGGCGCGCGCGGGCGGGCGCGCGTCGGTCGGTGGGCGGGTGCGCGGGGTCAGGGGGCTGGGCGGGCGGCGGCGCTGAAGAGGGTTACGGCGAGGTCGGCGAGGACCGTGGCGGTCTGCTCGATCGGTTCGCGGGGGAGCACGATGTGACTGACCACCAGGCGGACGATGGTGTCGGCGGCGAAGGCCAGCGCGGCCGGGTCCGCTCCGGGCAGGTGGTCGCCGGCCCAGTCGACAAGCGCGCCGGACGCCTCGGTGAGCACCATCCCGGCCCGGGTGGTGAGGTACGGCAGTAGCTCGTCCGAGCCGCCTCGGGCGCTTGTCAGGATGGCCTTGACCAGGGGGTTTTCCGCCGCCGTGGTGAGGGTGTGCGCGATGGCCGCGTAGGCGCCGGCCCGTACGTCGGTGTCGTGGGCGAGCAGGGCGGTCCGGACGGCGCCGACGAAGCGGTCCACCTCGGCGCGGGCGAGCGCCTCGGCCAGCCCTGCCTTGCTGCCGAACTCGTTGTACACGGTCTGCCGGCTCACCCCGGCGGCGTCGGCGACGGTACCCATCCGGACGCCGTCCCATCCGGTCGCGACGGTGAGCGCGCGGGCCGCGTCGACGATGCCGGTCCGTACCGGGGTGGGGTCCCTCTGCTCAATCATTCTGGTCGAAGTGTAGGTCGGCTCGGTGCGCCTCGATCTCGGCTCCGCGGTGCGGATTGAGCAAGGTCGTGACGGCGGATGATGACGATGCCGCGCCCGAGCGCACTGCCCCGACGAGCGGCGCATAGGATATGCGGTCATGGCACGCGTGCTCACTCCCCGTGCGGAGGATTTCCCCCGCTGGTACCAGGACCTGATCGCCAAGGCGAAGCTGGCCGACAACGGCCCGGTTCGCGGCACCATGGTCATCCGACCGGCCGGCTACGCCATCTGGGAGCGTATGCAGGCCGAGATGGACGCCCGGATCAAGGCGGCGGGTGCGGAGAACGCGTACTTCCCGCTCTTCATCCCGGAGAGCTACCTCAAGCGGGAGGCCCAGCACGTCGAGGGCTTCTCGCCGGAGCTGGCGGTCGTCACGCACGGTGGCGGCAAGCCCCTCGCCGAGCCGGTGGTGGTACGTCCCACCAGCGAGACGGTGATCGGCGAGTTCATGGCCAAGTGGATCGACTCGTACCGGGACCTGCCCCTGCTGCTCAACCAGTGGGCGAACGTGGTCCGGTGGGAGCTGCGCCCGCGGATCTTCCTGCGTACCAGCGAGTTCCTCTGGCAGGAGGGGCACACCGCGCACGCCACCCGCGAGGACGCCCGGGCGTACGCGCGGCGGATCCTGCACGAGGCGTACGAGGACCTGATGGTCAACGTGATCGGCATCCCGGTCGTGGTGGGCCTGAAGACGACGCGGGAGCGGTTCGCCGGCGCGACGGCCACGTACACCTGCGAAGGCATGATGGGTGACGGCAAGGCCCTCCAGCTGGGCACCAGCCACGAGCTGGGCCAGAACTTCGCCAAGGCGTTCGACATCAGCTACTCCTCGAAGGAGGGCGGCCGGGAGCACGCCTGGACCACCTCCTGGGGCACGTCGACCCGGATGCTCGGCGGCCTGATCATGGCGCACGGCGACGACAACGGTCTGCGCGTGCCGCCGAGGCTGGCGCCGATCCAGGCGTACGTCATGGTCGTCAAGGACGGCGACGGTGTGGGCGAGGCGGCGGCCAAGCTGCGCGACGGCCTGCGCGACGCCGGTGTCCGGGTGGCGCTCGACGACCGCACCGACACCCCGTTCGGCCGCCGGGCCGTCGACGCGGAGCTTCGTGGTTATCCGGTACGCGTCGAGGTCGGCCCGCGTGATCTGGCCGTCGGCAACGCGACCGTGGTGCGCCGGACCGACGGGTCGAAGACCCCGACGCCGGTGGCGGACGTGGTCGCCGCGGTGCTGGCCGCGCTGGAGACCGACCAGCAGGTGCTGCACGACCAGGCTCTGGCCAACCGCGAGTCGCGCACGGTGGAGGTGGCGACCCTGGCCGAGGCGATCGAGGCCGCCGCGGCCGGCTGGGCCCGGGTGCCGTGGTCGGCGGTCGGCGTGGCCGGCGAGGCCGAGGCGAACGGGCAGGGCGTCACGGTGCGGTGCCTGCTGCGCGCCGACGGCTCGGTGCCGGACTCGGAGGACGAGCCCGACCTGGTCGCCATCCTCGCCCGCGCCTACTGAGGTGCTCGTCGACCGGTTCCAGCCGGGTCGGCTGATCCTGCACCGCAACGTGCGGCACGGCCGGCTCGGTTGGGTCCGGCCGGGCCGGGTGGTCAGCGACGACGAGCGCGGTCTGCTGGTGTGGATCGCCCGGGACTCGCCGGTGGCCCACGAGGTGACCGAGGCCGGGCTCACCATGCGTGCGGTGCCGTTCGCCCAGTGGGTCGCCTCGGACTACCGGATGGCGCACGGGCGCTGGAACGGGCCACCGCTGCTGAAGTTCCTGCCCACCGGGGCGGCGCACTCCGTCTGGTGGTTCCGCGACGCGCAGGGCCGGTTCACCCACTGGTACGTCAACCTGGAGGAGCCCGGTGTCCGCTGGGACGACGGCCCGGTGGCCGGTGTCGACGTGGTGGACCAGGATCTCGACGTGGTGGTGCGCCCGGACCTCGACTGGGACTGGAAGGACGAGGACGAGTTCGTCGAGCGGCTCGCCTTCGGCGCCGACTACTGGGTGACCGACGAGAAGGCGGTCCGCGCCGAGGGGGAGCGGGTGATCGCGATCGCCGAGGCCGGTGAGTTCCCGTTCGACGGCACCTGGTGCGACTTCACCCCGCCCGCGGAATGGGACGTACCGGCGGGGCTGCCGGCCGGCTGGGACCGTCCACCAGTCCGCTGACCTGCGCCGATTACTCTGTGTCATCCTGCGGACATAGAGTGTGGTGGAAGCGGTGTGGCGGCCTAGGGTTCAGGCAACGACACCACCAGTGGTGGGAGGCCCGATGGCCGACCAGATCAACACCTTCTCCGACCTCCAGGCTCGCGCCGGCGTGATCCTCGCCCGGCTGAATGCCGATCCCGCCGTCGCGATCGCGGCAGCCACGAATCCGCTGCTGGCCGTCGAGCACCTCGGCTACCAGTTCAACCCCGACACCCGTACCGGCATCGGTGACCGCATCCGGCTGGGACCCACGGCCGCCGAGAAACTCGCCGACCTGCGTACGACGATCGCCCGGCTTGTCGATCGCCAGGTCGACCCCGACGACGGCCCTGCGGTCCGCCGGCTCCTGACCGACCTGGGCGTGCTCCCGTGCTCCGACGGCGATGAACCGGACACCGACCCGCCGCGCTGGCAGCCCGGCGGCGCCGGTGCCGACCCGCTGGAACCGCTCCGGGACCGGCACCCGGTGCTGGGCCCGCTGCTGGAGTACCGGCGGATTTCCGCCCGCCGGCCGAGGTTCGCGCCCCCGCGCGCCTTCGCCGCGATTCTCAGCGGTGCGGTGACCACGCCGTTGACGGCCGTGAGTGGCCGGCTCCAGTCGCCGGACCCGGCACCCGACACCCACCCCCGCTGACCAAACGGGCTGCCCATCGCGGCGACGGCCCAGGCAACTCCTGACGTCCGGCCCGGCATCCGGCCGTCCACACTCTCCGGCCTCCACCACACCGGCCCCGAAGGGGGACCAATGGCCGACACCCATGGCTTCGAGGTCGTCGTCGAGGCGACTTCGCCCGTTCTCCGCAAGGCGCTGCAGGGCGCCTGGAAGTCCGCCGAGTGCGGCGACACGAGCACCGACGAGGGACGCATCCCGCAATTCCTGCCGGTCCCGGCCGGCCTCGGGATCGGCGGTTTCACCACGGCCGGCGGCCAGGTGGAGATCCCCCGCGACCAACTCGACGCCACCCCACGACCCGACATCGACGGCTGTGAACTCACCTTCGGCCTGGTCATCCAGGTGACCGTCGCCGACCCGCCGGTGCCGTCCGCGCAACTGCTGGATCTCACCGCCATCGCGCACGCCGCCGTGCCGATCGGGGTGCTGCCCGACTCGAAGAACGTGGGGCTGCGCTTCGACGGCCTGCCCCGCAGCGCGGTCACCGCCACCCTGACCAGCGGCGACCCTCTCGCCCCGAAGCTCGTTCAGATCCTCGGCGAATACATCCACTTCGCCTACGAGAACGGTGGCCTCGGGGGCGTGCTGCATCCCGGTATCCCGGCGATCCCGCACGAGCAGGACGACACCGGGGTGGTGTTGGGCCTCGGCGTCGGCAGTTACACCCTCGACACCCACCTGGAGATCTACGACGACCAGGCCGACCCCGCCCACCGGATCGACGTCAGTCGGCCCGATCCGACGCACGTCCTCATCAGCATGCCGATCTACCTGCGGATGTTCCACATCGTGGGCAGTGGCGCGGCGCCCTCGCTGGCCGACCCGATGGCTGTGGAAACCCGGCTCGCCATCACCGTGCCGTTGGAGACCCCACCGGGCGCGTACACGTTGCGCTTCGACACCGCGACAGTTGCGGCGGGGCCGATCAGCCCGGCGCCCGGCATCGAGGGCACCCACTTCACCACCAACAACGCCACCCTCTTCGGTTTCCTCGACAACGCGCTGCAGGCCCAGCTCAACCAGCAGGGGGCAACGCTTGTGCACGGCTTCGGGTCACAGAGCATCGTGGTGCCCACGGTGGCGCAGATCGAGACGGCCATCGGTGACCTGCTCTTCGACGACCTGACCGGGCGGGGCTTCCTCGCCCTGTGGACGCCGGAGGTCGGTGGCGATGTGTTCGAGGCCGACAACGTCGCCAGCCGGGTCTTCGCCGACCTCCTGGTGATCGCGATCAACGCCGGCGAGGGCGCCGACATCGGGGCGGTGACGAACGTCGTACCGGCCGGGCGGGACTTCGCCATCCTGCTCGACGGGACGATCGTGCAGCAGAACATCGACTCCGCCCGGGTCAGCAACGGTTGGGCGGACAGCGACCTGCCGCGCCGCGTCGACCAGGGCGACGACAAGGCGGACGTCCGGGAGTTGGACGTCGAACTCCGCGACGGGTCGATCCGGATGACCGGGGAGTTGACGGTCATCGACGCGATCCTCGGCAGCATCGACGTCGACGCCAGCTTCCGGGCCGACGTGGGCCTGCACTGGACCCCGAACGGCGATCTCAACTCCGACGGCGTCCAGCGGATGGACAACCACCTGATCGGCGACCCGGACGTCGACCCCGAGGAGTCGGTCCTGTTCTGGGTCATCGCCATCATCCTGGCGATCATCAGCTTCGGCGCCGGGAGCATCCTGATCGGGATCATCATCATCGTGGTCGCCGCGGTGATCACGGCCGTGGTCAACAACATCGGCGGGTCGCGCCTTGTCGACCCGATCACCGGAGCGGTCAGCGGCATCACCGGCTGGCCGCCCGAGCTGGCCCGGATCGGGCGGGTCAGGGCCGTCTTCTTCGACCCGGTCGTGATCAACGCCGACGGGCTCGTCCTCGCCGGTGACCTGGAGGTGCTCAGCCCCTGTGAGAGCACCGAGGTGCTCGCCGCCCGCAGCAGCGGACCGTACACCGGGACGGCCCAGTCGGCCCTGCTGCTGGCCGCCGGGCACACCAGCGCCGCGGCCGGCTACACCTGGCTGACCGGCGACGGCGCGCTGCCGGCCGCCACCGCGGACGTCAACCACGTCTACGCCGCCAGCGGCACCTACCTGGCGGCGCACTCGTTGACGATCAACCAGCCCGGCGGCGCCACCAGCCGCCACTTCGCGTTGGTGTACGTCGCCAACGTGCCGCCCACCGTCGACGCCGGCCCGGACCTGACCGTCGACGAGGGTGAGATGGTCACCCTCGTCGGCCGTTTCAGCGACGTCGAGTACGTCGACACCCACGAGACCACCTGGAACTTCGGCGACGCCCAACCCACCGAGCCGGGCACGGTCGTGGAGACCAACACCCCGCCGTGGGCCGAGGGCACCAGCACCGTCCAGCACGCCTGGTGCGACAACGGTGTGTACGAGGTGACCCTGCGGGTCCGGGACCAGAACGGTGGGATGGCGACCGACACCCGGACCGTGACGGTGCGCAACGTCCCGCCGGTGGTCGACGCCGGCCCCGATCTGTTCACCTATCCCTGCACGGTCCTCACCCTCACCGCCCGGTTCACCGATCCCGGTTGGTGTGACACGCACACCGCCGTCTGGGATTTCGGCGACTGCACCCCGCCGCTGCCGGCCGTGGTCACCGAGACGCACGAGCCGCCGGCCGGCCGGGGGACCGCCGTGGTGTCCCACCGTTACCCGGACTGCGGCACGTTCCTGGCCCGGTGCACGGTGACCGACGACGACGGCGGGACCGGTGTCGACGAGGTGGTGGTTCGGGCCGTCGACGTGGTCAACAGGCACTTCGAGGACGGGTTCGCCCAGCGCACCACCGGACAGGTCGCCAACGGCTGGGAGCCGTACGTGCTGGCCGGCTCGGCGGCCGGCGGCACCGGCCAGCACGCCGCGAGCAACTTCGTGGTGCACGGTGGCCGCCGTTCCCAGGGGCTCGTGCCCGGCCCACGGCAGCGGGTCGGCGTCCGGCAGCAGATCGGGGCAAATCCCGGCTGGGCCTACCAGCTCACCGCCTGGTACGACCTCGACCAGGCCGAACCCGCGACCGCGCGGCTCGGCGTCGACCCCACCGGCGGCACCGATCCGACCTCCGCCGCCGTCGTCTGGAGCGACGGCACGAGCGCCCAGCGGTGGAGCCCGCTGACGGTACGCGTCGCCGCCCAGGCCGTCGCGGTGACCGTCTTCCTGGAGGCCGCTGCCGACGGGGCCGAACCCCGAAGGGACGGCGGACGGGTGTGGTTCGACGACGTGGACCTGTTGGCCGCGCAGCCGTACTGCCCCACGGAGCCCCCGCCGCCACGGCCGCGCGACTGCCTCGACTTCGCCGGTCGTCAGCCCGGTACGCAGTACCCGGCGGAGTGGCCGGACGGCGACTTCCTCATCCGTTCCCTGGACGGCGCCGGCCGGGTGGTCGTCGCGGTCGGCCTGCCCACCGGCGGCGCGGCCCTCCAACTCGGCGCCGGCGTCCGGGTCGTACTGCCCCACCCGGCGGACCGGGTCGTCGTCGCCCTGGCCAACCAGGGCGGCAAACCGGTCGAGCTGACCGCGTTCGACGACGACGGTGCGTCACTCGACCGCGTCGACGTGCCGGCGAACTCACCACCGGGCCCGGCGACGGTGACGCTCGCCGGTCCCGGCGTCGTCTCCGTCCGGATCGTCGGTCGCTCGGCGGAAGGGCTGCTGGTCCGGCTCTGCGCCGAGTACGCCGACGACAGCGGGCCCGACGACAGCGGGCCGGACGACAGCGGGCCGGACGACAGCGGGCCGGACGACGAACATGGCGACCCCACGTCGCACCCGGTTCCGATCGACCCCGGTGCCACCGGTCCGACGCGCCGGCCCGACCCGCCGATTCGTGGCGGCTGCTGTGGCTGAACCCGACTCGCTCGACGCCGTCCGTGCCGTGCTGGCCGCGCACCGGGCCGACCTCACCAGGCGGTTCGCCGCCGTCGGCACCGGCATCGGCCGGCCCGACCCGTCCGGCCCGTACGTCATCACCGTCTACGTCACCGATCCCGTGTTGGTGGCCCTCACCAGCGAGCGCGTCGACGGTGTCGCGCTGCGCTTCGTGCTCACCGGGCCGTTCGAGGCCCGCCGAACCTGATCCATCACCTTGTTGCACCGGCAGGAGGCGGCCATGTCCAATCCGAACGACAGCTACGTCAAGGCCCGTGCGTTGGCTCGGGCGGCCCGGCAGGGACCACTTGCCGGGTTGCTCGGCGACCCGAACGTCAGCGGGCTCGCCTACGGGCGGCGGGAGGTCAGCGGGCGCCGCACGGACGAGCCGGCCCTGGTCGTGTACGTGGTGCGCAAGGTGCCGAGGCAGTTCCTCCCCACCACCCGGCTGCTGCCGCGGAGGGTCTACTTCGGACCGGACTTCGTCGAGGTCGACGTGGTGGAGACCGGCCCGTTCTTCGCCCAGGAGTTCACCGCCCGGGAACGTCCGGCGCCCAACGGGGTGAGCATCGCGCACATCAACGTCACGGCCGGCACGCTCGGCGCGCTGGTCACCGACAACACCGACGGTTCGCTCTGCGTCCTGAGCAACAACCACGTGCTGGCGAATTCCAACGCCGGGGCGATCGGCGACGCGATCGTGCAGCCCGGCGCGTACGACGGTGGCACCGCGCCGGCCGACACCATCGCCACGCTCAAGCGGTTCGTGATGATCAACCCGGCCGGCAACCGGGTGGACTGCGCGATCGGCCAGGTCTCCCAGTCCAACGACGTGATCGACCAGGTCAAGGACAACATCTACCCGGTGGCCAACGGCAACCATCCGGCGATCGGTCTGCTCTTCGCCGGCTCGTGCAACCGGACCCTGATCAACCCCATCGACGAGGTGCTGCGCCAACTCGACGTGACGTTCCTGAGCGGCGCGGGCGCCATCGCCGGCGTCGACATCGGCAGCAACGTGGAGAAGGTCGGCCGGACCACGGAGTACACCACCTCCACGGTGACCGAGCTGGATGTCAGCGCGAGCATCGACTACGGTCCCGGCGTCGGCGTGGCCACCTTCGAGGGCCAGATCGCCACCGCCCACCTGTCCGAGGGTGGCGACTCCGGGTCGGTGGTCTACCTGGGCGGCGAGGGTGGCAACGAGAGCGCCTGCGGTTGCGCCTCCAGCAGCACCGCCCGCCGGGTCCTGGACCGGGACGTCGACCTCGACGTGGCGGTCGAGAAGGAGTTCCGGCAGCGCTACCTGCAGCAGACCAGGGTCGGCCGGTTCGCTGTCGACACCTACTTCGCCAACGAGGACGGGCTGGT
This sequence comes from Micromonospora sp. NPDC049175, assembly GCF_043197345.1. Classification (NCBI taxonomy): domain Bacteria; kingdom Bacillati; phylum Actinomycetota; class Actinomycetes; order Micromonosporales; family Micromonosporaceae; genus Micromonospora; species Micromonospora sp. NPDC049175. The sequence goes on from NZ_JBICSY010000008.1 coordinate 227,973, forward strand.
GGCCCGGGTCCGGGCGACGAAGCTCTCCGACGCCGACCGGCGGCACCTGCAGAAGCTCTACGACACCTACGCCGAGACGGCCCGTGCGGCACTGCTCCAGCCGCAGCGTTCCGAGGCGACGCTCACCACCGAGCACCTCGACGAGGCCCGCAAGACGCTGCGCCGCTTCGCGGACCGGTTGACCGCCGAGGAGATCTCCGCCGCCGAGGAGGTGCTGGCGCTGGCGAACGACGCTGTCGGTCGTACCCCGGTGGAGATCCTGCGGATGCTCGACGACGAGCAGCTGCTGCACAAGGCGCAGGAGTTGGTCGAGCGGGTGCCCACCCTGTGTGCTCCCGGCAGTGGGCGGCGCGGCGACGGTGGCTGTGGCTGCGGTGGCGGTGGGAGTGGCGGTGACGCCGCCCAGCCGGCTGCCGAGAAACCCACCAAGCCGAAGCCCAAGCCAAAGCGGAAGCGGTGACGGTGAGCAACGCCACCGACCCGGACTGGCTGGCCAGCGCCCGTGCCCGGGAGGCGCTGGCCGGCCTGGACCGGCGGATGCGGGAGGCCGTCGCCGCGTCCGACCCGGTGCTGTGGGCGATGGCGACGGCACTGCAACGCCGGGGCGGCAAGCGGATCCGTCCCGCGCTGCTGCTGGTCGCGGCCGAATTCGGCACCGTCCGACCGGCACACCTGCTCGACGCCGCCGCGGCGTTGGAGTTGCTGCACCTCGCCTCGCTCTACCACGACGACGTGATGGACCGGGCCGTCACTCGGCGGCACGGCCCCAGCGTCAACGCCGAATGGGGCGAGCCGGCGGCCGTGGTCGCCGGGACCTTCCTGGTCGCCCGGGCCATCGCCCTGCTCGCCGTCTTCGACGACCGGTACGGCCGGGAGGCGGCCGCCGCGCTTGTCGCGCTCTGCACGGGCCAGCTCCGCGAGACGGAGAACGCGTTCTACACCGGCCTGACCGAGGCCGAGCACCTGGAGATCGTCGCTGGCAAGACGGCGACCCTGTTCGAGTTGCCCTGCCGGTTGGGCGCGCTGCTCGCCGGGGCGCAGCCGGCGACCGTCGAGGCGCTGGCCGGGTACGGCCACGACCTCGGAGTCGCCTTCCAGCTCACCGACGACGCGCTCGACGTGCGCGGCAGCTACGCGGCTCTCGGCAAGCGGCCGCTGACGGACGTCCGGGAAGGGGTCTACACCATGTCGGTACTGCGGTTGCTGGCCCGCGACACACCGGCGGCCGGCCGGGTGCGCGACCTCCTGGCGGTACGCGAGCCCACCCCGGCGGAGCTGGCCGAGGTGGCGGAGCTGGTGGTCGCCTCGGGCGTGGTGGACGAGGTCCTCGCCGAGGCCCGGAGCAGGGCCGCACAGGCCGCCCGGCGGCTGGATTCGCTACCGCCCGGCCCGGCCCGGGACTCGCTGGTCCGGCTCGCCGACTTCGCCGTCACCCGGGCGGGCTGAGGTGGTCACGCCGGCCCCGACGCTGGTTCCGGAGCGGCTCGACGGCTTCGACGCGGTGGTGGTGGGCGCCGGGCCGGGCGGTGCGGCCGCGGCGTACCGGCTGGCGGTCCTGGGCCGCCGGGTTCTGCTGATCGACAGGCGCGAGTTCCCCCGCGACAAGTGCTGCGGCGACGGCCTGACCCGCAGCGCCGTGCGTCTGCTCGCCGAGATGGGGGTGCTCGACGAGCTGACGGGTGCCCAGCGGGTGGGTGGGGTGCGGATCCGGATGCGTGGGCGAGGCAGTCGCGACTTCCACTACGAGGAGCCCGACGGCACCGGGTACGGCATGGTGGTGCCCCGGCTGGAGCTGGACGCGGTGCTGTGCCGGCGGGCGGTGCGTGCTGGCGCGGTGCTCTGGACCGGAGCCCGTGCCACCCGACTGCTGGGCGGTGCCGCCGGGGTCCACGGTGTGCAGGTCGAGTACGAGGGCCGCCGGTTCGCGCTGCGCACCCCGGCTGTGGTCGCCGCGGACGGGGCCTCCTCGCGGCTGGCTCACCAGGCCGGGTTGCGGAGTCCGGACCGGGAGTGGACCGGGTTCGCCGCCCGGGGCTACTTCACCGAGGTGGCCGACCTCGACGAGCTGCTGGAGATCCACCTCCCGCTGGCGGACGTCACGGACCGGCGGGTGCTGCCCTCCTACGGCTGGGTGTTTCCGGTCGGCGACGGGACGGCGAACGTCGGCGTGGGCCTCTTCGACCCGACCCACCGGGAGAACGTGCGGTTGCTGTACGAGCGTTTCGTTGCCGAGCTGGCAACGACCGACCACCGGTTCCGGGCGGCCCGTCCGGTCGGACCGATGACCGGGGCGCCGCTGCGGCTGGACTTCGACCCGTCCCGGTGCGGTGTGCCCGGGTTGCTGCTGGTCGGCGACGCGGCGGGTCTGGTCAGCCCGTTCACCGGTGAGGGCATCAGCTTCGCCCTGGAGTCGGGTCTGCTCGCCGCGGACCGGATCGACACGGCGCTTCGTCGCGCCGGGGCGGGACCTGTGGATCCAGCTCCGTACGCCCGGCAGTTGGCCGCCCGGCAGTCCGGCTATTTCGAGACCGGCCGGTACTCGGTGCGCCGGTACCTGCTCGCCTGGCGGGTGCTCGACGCCACCTTCGACGACGACCGCCCGCTCTTCGCCCTCTGCCGCCGGCTGGCGCTCTTCCCGGACGGGGCGCGGGCCGGTGTCCTGCTGGACCCGCTGCCCCAGCCAACTCCGGAACTCGCCCGCGACCTGCGGCGCGATCTCCTCGCGGTGGGCGAACTGCTGGCCGGTTGTGTGCGGGAGGACTGGCCGATGTTCGTCCGGCTCGCCGGGGTGGACGAGGACCTGTCGACCCTCTCGCTGCGTCCGGCGGTGCTGCTGCTTGTCGCCGCGGCGGTCGGGGGCCGGGAACACCCGCTGCGGCACGCCCTCGCCGCGGCGGTGGACCTGGGTCTGCTCGCCGGCTTGGCGGTGGAGAGCGCCCGGGAGGAGGCCCGGTCGACCGGGCCTCGGCCGACGCCGTGGGGCAACCGGTTCGCGGTGCTGGTCGCGGACTTCCTGCTGGCCCGGGCGTACGAGTTCGCCGCGCAGGGCGGTGGCCCGGTCGTCGCCGAGTTCGCCGAGGCACTGACGGTGGCCTGTGAGGGTCGGGCTCTGGAACTGCGTGACGACCCGTCGCCCGGCGGGGGCGCCGGTGGTGCCGTCCTCGCCGGGCGGGCCGCCATCGCTTTCGAGTTGCCGTGTCGGCTCGGCGGTCGGCTCGGCGGCGCCCGGGTTCCGGTGGTGAACGCGTTGGCCGCGTACGGTCGCGAGATCGGCGCGGCCCATACCCTCGGCGAGCAGCTTCGGGACCTGGTCGGGGCGTCCCGGTGGGGTGGGTCGGCACAGCCTGGGGCGGCCGCGCGCGACGACCCTCGGGTCGCCGCGTTGCTCGGCCTGGTGGCCGAGCATGCCCAACGGGCGCGCGAGGCGCTGCGGTTGGTGCCTGCCGGCCCGGCCCGCGAGCTGCTGGCTCGGCTGGCCACCCCGGGCTGCCGGGTGCCGTGGACCCCGACGGCAGAGTGATGTCGGTCACGTAGTGGCGTTCGACGGGCACGTCTGGGGCTCCGGTGCGAGTGATCGGCGGCCGATCTGGCAGAATGGGTCGCTGGTATCCGGCGCGCGTCCGGCGCCCTCTAACCCGGGCACGTCGCTAGTCCACCGAGTAGTCTCCGGCCCAACCCCACGGGTCCGGTCGGCGCTCACCCATGCACACCGCCCACACGGGCCGGTGAGATCGCAACAGGAGCGAAACAACTGTGGCCGTAAAGATCCGGCTCCTGCGGATGGGCAAGATCCGCAACCCGCAGTACCGCATCGTCATCGCTGACTCGCGCACCAAGCGTGACGGTCGGGCGATCGAGTTCGTCGGGATTTACCAGCCCAAGGAAGACCCCTCGATCATCGAGGTCAAGTCGGAGCGGGTCCAGTACTGGCTGTCCGTCGGCGCTCAGCCGAGCGAGGCGGTGCAGCGTCTGCTGGAGCTGACCGGTGACTGGCAGAAGTACAAGGGCCTGCCGGCCCCGCCGCCGCTCCTGGTCGCCCCCGAGCGGGCCGACCGCAAGGCCGCGTACGAGGTTGAGGCGAAGGCCGCCGCCGGGCTGGCCCCGGAGACCCCGGCCAAGCCGGCCAAGAAGGCCGCCAAGGCTGCCGAGGCCCCGAAGACCGAGGCTGCGGCCGAGGCCCCGAAGACCGAGGCTGCGGCCGAGGCGCCGAAGACCGAGGCCCCGGCCGAGGCTCCCGCCGCCACTGCCGACGCCGGTGAGCAGGCCTGACATGCCTCTGCGTCCGGCGTTGGAGCACCTGGTCAAGGGCATCGTCGACCACCCGGACGACGTCCGGGTGCGGATGGTCGATTCCCGTCGGGGCAAGCGGCTCGAAGTCCGCGTGCACCCCGAGGACCTCGGCACGGTGATCGGGCGGTCCGGTCGGACCGCCAAGGCGCTGCGCCAGGTGATCGGCTCCATCGGCGGGCGCGGGGTACGCGTCGACATCGTCGACTCGTACTGATGCAGCTCGTCATCGGAAGGATCGGCAAGCCGCACGGCGTCCGCGGTGAGGTCACCGTGGAAGTGCGGACCGACGAGCCTGAAGCACGGTTCGTCCCGGGTTCGGTGCTGCGCACCGAGCCCGGGACGGTTCCGCCGCCCGCGCCGGCGACCGGTCCGGGCGTGCCGTTCCGCGTTCCGGCGGAGCTGACCATCGAGGAAGCCCGCTTCCACCAGGGTCGGGTGCTCATCGCGTTCGAGGGCATCCCGGACCGCAACACCGCCGAGGCGCTGCGCGGGACGCTGCTCGTGGTGGACAGCGCCGACGTGGACCCGCCGGACGACCCGGAGGAGTTCCACGACCACCAGCTGGTCGGGTTGGCCGTGGTGAACCCGGCCGGCGAACCGCTGGGCGAGGTCGTCCGCATCGACCACGCGCCCTCCTCGGACCTGCTGGTGCTGCGACGCCCCGAGGGGCGTACCGCGTTGATCCCGTTCGTCCGGGCGATCGTTCCGGAGGTCGACCTGGCCGGTGGACGTGTGATCGTCGACCCGCCGGCCGGACTGCTCGATCTTTAGGACCACCCCCATGCGCGTCGACGTCGTGTCGATCTTTCCGGAGTACTTCGCCCCGCTGGACCTGTCGCTGATCGGGCGGGCGCGGGCCAACGGCGTACTCCAGCTCGCCGTGCACGACCTGCGGACCTGGACCCACGACGTGCACCGCACTGTCGACGACACCCCCTACGGCGGTGGGCCGGGGATGGTGATGCGTCCGGAGCCGTGGGGGGAGGCGCTGGACGCGCTCGCGCCGGCCGAGGCCCCGCCGCCCCGGCTGCTGGTGCCGTCGCCGGCCGGCGCCCCGTTCACGCAGGCCATGGCGTACGAGCTGGCGGCCGAGTCGCACCTGCTCTTCGCCTGCGGCCGGTACGAGGGCATCGACCAGCGGGTGTTGGCGCACGCCGCCACCCGGATGCCGGTCACCGAGGTGTCGCTCGGTGACTACGTGCTCTTCGGCGGCGAGGTCGCGGTCCTGGTGATGCTGGAGGCGGTGACCCGGCTGCTGCCGGGGGTGCTGGGCAACGCGGGCTCGCTGGACGAGGAGTCGCACGCGCACGGGCTGCTGGAGGCGCCGATCTACACCAAGCCGCCGAGTTGGCGCGGGCACGACGTGCCGGAGGTGCTCCGCTCCGGTGACCACGGCAAGATCGCCCGCTGGCGGCGCGAGGAGGGTCTGCTGCGAACCGCGGCCCGCCGCCCGGATCTGCTCGCCGCGCTGCCCGGAGATCGGCTCGACAAACGGGACATCGCGGCCCTGGACCGGGCCGGATTTCAGCTGCCACCGGGGGATGTGGCAAAGTAGGGGGGTTGCCGCATCCGTCCGCGCCCGCGGGCGGCTGCGAGGATCACCGACCGGGGTCGGTCCGCCGACCACCACCCGGGGATCAGAATCACCCACCCGCGCACCGAGTGACGGTGCGCCGTGAGCCTTACGAGGACGCAGCGATGAACATCCTGGACGCCCTTGACGCCCAGTCGAAGCGGACCGACCTTCCCGACTTCCGGGCCGGTGACACCGTCAAGGTGCACGCCCGCGTCGTCGAGGGCAACCGGTCCCGTGTCCAGATCTTCCAGGGCGTCGTGATCCGCCGCCAGGGTGACGGTCTGCGCGAGACCTTCTCGGTCCGCAAGGTCAGCTTCGGCGTCGGCGTCGAGCGGACCTACCCGATCAACGGCCCGGGCATCGACCGGATCGAGGTCGTGACCCGCGGTGACGTGCGTCGCGCCAAGCTGTACTACCTGCGCGAGCTGCGCGGCAAGAAGGCCAAGATCAAGGAGAAGCGGGAGAAGCAGCCCAGCTGACTTCCCGCTCGCCACGCCGCCCGAGCTGCGCGTATGCCGTAACGACCAGACCGCACTACCCTGGTCGTCACGGGCGCAGCACGGCGGCGAGCCCGCCCACGTGGGCGGGTAGCTGTCCACTGCCGCCCGTGGAGCCTCGACGAGGCTCCCGGGCGGTGGTGTTTCTGCGGACCGGGGAGTGGCGTGGTGCAGACGCTTGACGAGGACGGCACCGTCGATCCGTGGCGCCGGCGCGCGCGCCGTGGCCGCCGGCAGATGCCGCTGTGGCAGGAGCTCCCGCTGCTGCTGGTGGTGGCGTTCTGCCTCGCGGTGCTGATCCGCACCTTCCTGCTCCAGGCGTTCTACATCCCGTCCGGCTCGATGGAGGACACGCTTCTCGTCGATGACCGGGTGCTGGTCAACAAGGTCGTCTACGACGTCCGTGACCCGGCCCGCGGCGAGGTGGTGGTCTTCCGGGGCACCGACCGCTGGGCGCCGCAGGTCGACGACCAGCCGGAGCCGGGCTTCGTCGGCAAGCTGACCCGCACCGTCGGCGACCTGATCGGCGTGAGCCGCCCCGGTGAGAAGGACTTCATCAAGCGGGTGATCGGCGTCCCCGGCGACCGGGTCAAGTGCTGCGACAGTCAGGGGCGGGTGACGGTCAACGGCATGCCGCTCGACGAGCCGTACGTCCTGCGGGACTCCCCGCTGGACCTGCCGCCCAATCCGTCGGAGTGCCGCTCCCGACGCTTCGACGAGGTCGTCGTACCGCCCGGTCAGATCTTCGTGATGGGCGACCACCGTGAGGTCTCCCAGGACGCGCGCTGCCAGGGCCCGGTGCCGATCGACAACGTGGTCGGCAGGGCCTTCATGGTGGTCTGGCCCTCGTCGCGATGGAACCCGCTGCCGGTGCCGGCGACGTTCGACGACGTGCCCGGGCCGGGCGTGGCCTCCTCGGGCGCACCCCCGGCGCGACCGAGCCCGCAGGGCGGTGTGCTGCTGATCCTCCCGTTGGCGGCCGCGCTGCGTGCTTCCCGCGCGTTCCGGTCGGTGACGTCCAGTTCGGCAACGTAGGCTCCTTGGCGTGATTGACGAGCAGACCGACAAGCCGCGCAGCTCCTTCTGGAAGGAGCTGCCGATCCTGCTGGGTGTGGCGATCCTGGTCGCGGTGCTGGTCCGCGCCTTCGTGCTGCAGACCTTCTTCATCCCCTCCCCGTCCATGGAGAACACTCTCAAGATCGATGACCGGGTGTTGGTCAACAAGCTGGTCTACGACTTCCGGTCGCCGCACCGCGGTGAGGTGGTCGTTTTCAAGGCGCCGATCGAGTGGAGCGGCAACCCCGACGGCGAGGACTTCATCAAGCGGGTGATCGGCATCCCCGGTGACCACGTGGTCTGCTGCGACCCGCAGGAACGGCTGATGATCAACGGCAAGTCGCTGGACGAGCCGTACATCTTCTCCCTGGACGGCGTCCGCGACAAGGCGGCCGACCAGGAGTTCGACATCACCGTGCCGAAGGGTCGGCTGTGGGTCATGGGTGACCACCGCTCGGCGTCCGGTGACTCGCTGGAGCACTGGCAGCAGTCCGGGCAGAACATCACCGAGGCCACCATCCGCGAGGACGACGTGGTCGGGCGGGCGTTCACCGTCTTCTGGCCGGTCAACCGGGCCACCTGGCTGACGGTGCCCGACGGGTTCGACGGCATTCCCAAGCCGTAGGCCGACGGGGCGTGGGCGATCCGCCGTCGGTCTGGCAGGCTGGTGCGGTGACCGTCTACACCCCTCGACGCGCGGCCCGGGTGCTGCTCGTCGACGCGGCTGGCCGGGTCCTGCTCTTCGAGGGCTTCGATCCGGCCCGACCAGGGCACCGCTACTGGTTCACCCCGGGCGGTGGGCTCGATCCGGGGGAGTCGCCGGCAGTGGGCGCTGCCCGCGAGCTGGCCGAGGAGACCGGGCTGCGGCTCGACCCGGCCGAGCTGGGCGAGCCGGTCTGGTCCGACACGACGGAGTTCACGTTCGACGGGGTGTGGTACCGCCAGGCGCAGGATTTCTTCCTCCTCCGGGTGGCGTCCTGGCAGGTGGACACCGCCGGCTTCAACGACATCGAGCAGCGCAGCATCGCCGGCCACCGCTGGTGGCTCCCCGACGATCTGGCGGCCAGCGGTGACCGCTTCTACCCCGCCGAGCTGCCCGCCCTGCTGAGCCGATTGGCGCGGTCGACCGCCACCGACCGGAACGAGGCGTCGTGCTGACCCCACCGCGCACCGTCGTGCGCCGCGAGGCGGGCCTGTACGCCCTGGAACGGGCGCTGCAACGGCGCGGCTTCCGACACGTCGCCGGCGCCGACGAGGCGGGCCGGGGCGCCTGTGCCGGTCCGCTCGTCGCCGCCGCCGCCGTGTTGCCCGAAGGTCGGCGCGGCGAGATCGAGGGCCTGGCCGACTCGAAGCTGCTCACCCCGGCCAGCCGGGAACGGGTGTACGCCGAGGTGGTGGATCGGGCCCTCGCGTACGCCGTGGTGGTCATCCCCGCCGAGGAGGTCGACGCCCGGGGGTTGCACGTGTGCAACCTGGCCGCCATGCGCCGGGCGCTCGCCTCGCTCAGCACCCGGCCCGAGTACGTGCTGACCGACGGCTTCGGCGTGGACGGCCTGGGCGTGCCGGGGCTCGCGGTGTGGAAGGGTGACCGGGTGGCGGCGTGCGTCGCGGCGGCAAGCGTGCTCGCCAAGGTCACCCGGGACCGGATGATGGTGGAGCTGGACGGGGTGTTCCCGGCGTACGGCTTCGCCGAGCACAAGGGTTACATCACCCCGGAGCACTCGGCGGCGCTGCGCGAGCACGGTCCGTGCCGGGAGCACCGGTTCTCGTACGTCAATGTCGCAGCGGTCTCCGGCCGCGACGGACGGCCGCCGCGCGCCAGACGTCCCGGCGGCCCCGGCCGGCAAGAGCCGATGGAGCGCTCCGGGGCGTCAGGGGGTACCGTCGGCGTGGCGTTGGGCGAGCAGCCTCGGCCTCAGACGCCGGTGGGGGAAGATGTGGCCATGGAAGGCGGAGTGCGATGAGCGCGGAAGATCTCGAGAAGTACGAGACCGAGATGGAGCTGCAGCTCTACCGGGAGTACCGCGACATTGTCCGCCAGTTCTCGTACGTGGTGGAGACGGAGCGTCGGTTCTACCTGGCCAACCAGGTCGACCTGCACGTGCGCAACTCCGACGGCGAGGTCTACTTCGAGGTCGAGATGCACGACGCCTGGGTGTGGGACATGTACCGTCCTGCCCGTTTCGTCAAGAACGTCCGGGTGATGACCTTCAAGGACGTCAACGTCGAAGAGCTGGAGAAGCCCGACATCTCGTTGCCCGCCGACTCCGGCTTCGGCGGCTGACCGCAGCCCTGCCCTTCGGCGGCTGACCGCAGCCCTGCCCTTCGGCGGCTGACCGCGGCCCTGCCGCTCGGCCGCACCGCGGGCCCCCACCCGCGGCGTGACGCCAACCGGTCACTCGGCCGGCACCACGACCTCGACCCGCTGCACCAGGTTGTTGGCGAAGCCGCCACGGTTCCACGGCTGCTCGACCGGCTGGGTCCGCCCGGACGCGTCCGTCGCCCGCGCGCCGAGCACGTACCGGCCCGGAGTCGCCGTCCACTCGTACCGCCAGCGCCGCCAGGCGAAGTCGCCCCCGTCCGCCGGGTCCAGCTCGGCCGACTCCCAACTCTGCCCACCGTCGGTGGTGACCTCCACGGCGACCACCGGCGCGTGCCCCGACCAGGCCCGACCGTCCACCGTGCACGGCCCGGCCCGCAGCACCCGGCGGCGGGACATGAAGTCGGGAAAGCCGGGCGGTCGGACCAGCGCACGCGGCTCGATCCGGGTCACCGGCACGCCGGGGTCATCGGCGTCGGTACGCACCCGGTAGGCGACCGCGTTCTGATAACCCTCGAACGGCTCGGTCCGGACCTCGACGGACTGGACCCACTTCACGTGCGCCATGCCGTACCAGCCCGGCACGATCAACCGCAGCGGCGCGCCGTGCTGCGGCAGCAGAGGAGCGCCGTTCATCTCGTACGCCAGCAGCACCTCCTCGCGCAGCGCGTCGGCGACCGGCAGCGCCCGCTGGTAGTCCTGCTCGATCCCGCGCTCGACACCGTGGTCGGCGCCGGTGAAGACCACGTCCACCGCGTCCGGCCCGAGCCCCGCCTCCCGCAGCAGCGGAGCGAGGGGGGTGCCGGTCCACTCGGCGTTGCCGACCGCCTCGACCAGCCACGGCTGGCTGACCGGCCGAGGGTGCAGCAGGGCCCGGCCATTGCCGGCGCACTCGAGCGTCACCTGGTGGGTGACCCGCGGTCGCTCGCGCAGCTCGGCGAGCGTGACCGCCAACGGCCGGTCCACCGCGCCGCCGATGGTCAGCGTGTGCGTCGCCGGGTCCAGCTCCGGAATGTCGTAGTGGATCAGCAGGTAGTGCAGCCCGGCAGGGGTGACGTCGTAGCGCAGCGCCTCCAACGGGATGCCGTGGTTGCGGGCGGCGAGCTGCAACTCCTCGGCGCTGATCGCCTCGTCGGGCGCCGCGAGCCGGGACGGACCGCTCACGTCGGCCACCGTCGGCCCGGTTGGTGGTGGCGTCCGGTCATCGACAGTGGTCATGCCTGGGCCTCCCCGGTCCACACGGCGTCACCCGCCGTACGCGGCCCAGCCTAGGCCCTCGGTCAGCACAGGAGAACGGCCCCGCCGCGCTGGCCGATACCGCGACGGTCGAGCGCCTCAGCAGCGAAGACGCGCACTCGCCCTGGCATAGCAGATCATCAAGGGCGGTGGGTGGTCGTCCACAGCACGCCCGGTTGTCCACAGCCGCGTCGGCCGGGCTGGCGGACCGTCCCGCCTCGGCGGAAGGCTGCCAGCATGCGACAGCCTCCCGCCTCCCGCCGCGCCCTGCCGCCTCACGCCGCGCTTGCCCTGGCGCTGATCGTCCAGCTCTGCGGGCTGGTCGTGCTCGTCACGGCGGAGCCCCGCCGTGCACCGCTGCCGGTCGCGGCCCTGGCGACCGTCACGGCGTCCGCCCCGGCGCCCGCCGAGCGGTTTCGTTGGCCGATCGACGGGTCACCCCGTCCGGTGCGCCGGTTCGATCCGCCGCCCCGACCGTGGCTGCCCGGGCACCGGGGCGTCGACCTGGCCGCCCCGACCGGCGCGGTGGTCCGCAGCGCCGGATCCGGCACCGTGCTCTTCGCTGGCCTGGTGGCCGGCCGACCGGTGATCACGGTGGGGCACGCCGCCGGGCTCCGCACCACCCACGAGCCGGTGCAACCGGCGGTACGTCCCGGCCAGCAGGTCACCGCCGGCACGCCGCTGGGCGAGCTGCTGCCCGGCCATCCGGGTTGCCCGGCCGCGGCATGCCTGCACTGGGGCCTGCGCCGGGGCGAGGAATACCTCGACCCGCTGGCACTGCTCGGCCTCGGCCCGGTGCGACTGCTGCCGGTCGGTCCGGTCAGCGCTGGGCGAGCAGCGCCGGCAGCCGCGCGGCCAGCCGCTCGTACTCGTCGGCGGTGTTGTAGACCTGACCCGTGAGCCGCAACCACCCACGGCCGTTCCAGCTCATCACCGCGACCTCGGTGGCGATCCGCTCGCCGACCCGCGTCTGCAACGCCCGCGCCGCGTCGATGGTGGCGGCCATGCCGGCCGGCAACGGGATGAGGCGCAGGGACACCCCCGGCCCGCCGGGGTCGGGCAGGTCGGCGGGAGCCACCCCGAGCGCGTCCCCCACCACCCGCTGGCCGTACGCGGCGAGCGCGGCGTTGTGCGCCCGCACCCGGTCGACACCGAGACTGCGCAACGTGAACAGTCCCGCCGGGGCGGCCAGCCAGGACGTGTAGTCGAGGGTTGCCTGCCACTCGATCCGGGCCGGGAAACCCGACTCCTGCTCCCAGGAGACCACAAGCGGTTCGATCCGTTCCCGCCAGCGCGGCGCCACGGTCAGCAGGGCGGTCCCGCGCGGGGCGTACGCCCACTTGTGCAGGTTGCCCACCCAGAAGTCAGCGCCGATGTCGCTCACCGGGGTGGCCAGCATTCCGGGGGCGTGCGCGGCGTCGACCAGGACCGGTACGCCGTGTTCGCGGGCTACCCCGACGATGGCGGCCGTCGGGAACAGCCTGGCCGTGGCCGAGGTGAGCTGGTCGACGACGAGCAGCCGGGTCCGTCCGGGGCGCAGGCCGGCGCGGATGATCTGCACGATCTGCTCGTCGGTGGCGGCCAGCGGGATCGGCAGGACCTGGCCGACCGCCCCGGTACGGCGACACTCGCGCTGAACGGCCAGGCTCACCGCCCCGTACCCGTGGTCGGTGCTGAGCACCTCGTCGCCGGGTTGCAGGCCCAGTGACTGGAGGACCACGGCGACGCCTGTGGTGGTGTTGCCGACCAGGGCGCTGCCGTCCGGGTCCGCGCCGAGGAACCCGGCGAGGTGCCGGCGGGTGTGCGCGATCCGGTCGACCAGGCCCTGGGTGAAGAAGCGCAGCGGGTTCGCCTCCATCTCGTCGCGCAGCCGCTGCTGGGCTCGCTGCACGGCGATCGGGACCGCGCCGAACGAGCCGTGGTTGAGATGGCTGACCGCCGGGTCCAGCGAGAAGAGCAGGCGGGCGCCCGGGATCGGCTCAGGGGGCTGCGGGACGCTCACTCGATGATCGTAACCGCCGGGCGTGCTCGGACCCGGTGCTTGATCGGGTGCGCCTGTCGGTAGGCGGCACGCACCCCGTTGGACGTCAGGCGCGTGGGTGCGCCTGTCGGTAGGCGGCGCGCAGGCGCTCCACCGAGACGTGCGTGTAGATCTGCGTGCTGGCCAGCGACGAGTGGCCCAGCAACTCCTGCACGGCGCGTAGGTCCGCACCACCCTCCAGCAGGTGGGTGGCCGCGGAGTGGCGCAGACCGTGCGGGCTGGTCCGGGGCAGGCCGACGGCCTCGGCGTAGCCGCCGACGATCTGACGCGCGGTCGTCGGGTTGAGCCGTCCGCCGCGGGCACCCAACAGCAGCGCGTCGCCGGAGCGGGCAACCACAAGCGCCGGGCGGCCCCGGCGCAGCCAGTCGTCAAGCGCCCGTTGGGCGGGCACCCCGTACGGCACCGAGCGCTCCCGCCCACCCTTTCCGAAAACCCGGATCACCCGCCTGCCATGGTCGACGTCGCCGACGTCCAACCCGCAGACCTCGCTGACCCGTACCCCGGTCGCGTAGAGCAACTCCAGGAGCACCCGGTCGCGCAGCGACACCGCCTCGGCCTCGGCCGCCGCGCCCGATCGCGGCGCGGCCGTGAGCGGGACACCAGGCCGGGCCGGTGCCTCGACCAGGGCGGCGGTCTGGTCGGCGCGCAGCACGGAGGGCAGCTCCCGGTGCGCCCGAGGGCTGGCCAGCGCGGCCCCCACGTCGGCGGGGAGCAGCCCGGCCCGGTGCGCCCAGGCGCTGAACGCCCGTGCCGACGCGGCCCGCCGGGCCAACGACGTGCGGGCCGCACCTGTGGTGCGCTGCTTCGCCAACCAACTGCGCAGCACCGACAGGTCCAGCTCGGCCAGGTCGACGCAGCCCATCCGTACGGCGTGGTCGAGCAGCGAGACGAGATCGGTGACGTACGCGCGGACGGTGTGCGCCGAGCGGTTACGCACCCGGGACAGGTGCTCGGCGAAGTCGTCGACGGCGTTGCGCAGCTCGGGCGGCAGCGCCTGGTGCATGGCCCGGGTGCCTCGGTCGGGCCGGCTCATCGTGGCCGCGCCAGTCTGCGGACCGGTCCACCGGCCCAGGCTCCTGCACGGACAGCTGGCACGGCACCAGCCTACGGCCCAGCGTCGTGGATCACCGGCTCCGTCGGTGCCGGTGATCATCGGCCCGGATCACCTGCGGTTGCCCCTCTTGAGCAGGAGCGCGATCAAGCCACCGATGAGTGCGGTGGACGTGACGAGACACAGCAGGACCGCGATATGCCACGGCTTGATAGCACCCATGGCCGCGCACAGTACCGTCGTCATCGGGTGCCTGGGGGTCGTGCAGCTCCGTGCGCGAGCGCGGGCAGATATACGAAGAAGGTCTCCCGCGCCAACGGGAGACCCCTCCAAAGTCGAGCGGTCTGGCCACAGACACTGCTTCGACGGAGACGGGGAAGCCCCATCTCGATGGCGCAATCTTGGGCCGGCACCTGACGGCCCTGCAACTCCCTCGGACTGTTTCGGACGAAGCAAGTCATACGAGACCTGCTTTAGCTCAGAAAACGAGGTTGTCCGCCGTCGGTTGACCGGTGTCTACGCCGGACAACCAGCAAACTTCGAACAGTCGATCGAGGCGTGCGAGTGCCCGGATGGTGGCACTAGGTCACCCCCAAGGTGTTGGGGTTACAGCGTTAGTGCACCATGGACCCCACGTTCGGCAGAAGAGGGATGCGGCCGCGCCAACGGCCGCGTGTCATGAGCGACTTTCGCGGAGCGTGGAGCGTCTGGCCACAAGACCAAGGAGGGCGTTATGCCCGGCTTCGCTGTTCACTCAGGTACACACACGGTCCGCGGGAAGGCCCGATCGGGTCAAGCCGGGATCCACCGTCGCCCCCGGCTGCCCAGCCGGCGACGCGCCGCGCGCTGACGAGGCCCGGTTCTCGAGTCGGAACGGGAGCTGATCATGCCCCGCCCCGAACGGCCGATCGATCCGCGTGGGGGACCACTCGCGGCGTTCGCCCATCAACTACGTCAGGTGCGGGCGAAAGCACAAAATCCAACGTACCTACAGATGGCCAAGGCAACCGGGCGATCGAGGACGGCCCTCGCCGAGGCCGCTGGTGGTGATCACCTCCCCGCCTGGGAGACGGTCGAGGCATACCTTCGTGCCTGCGGCGAGCCGTCTGTGGAGTGGCGGTCCCGGTGGGAGCGCTTGCGGGACCTGACAAGGACCTCGCCGGTCGACGCCGGTCACCGCGAAACCGAATCCGTTCGGTTCACCGGTGTCCGGCGGGACGCCAGCGTCCCTTCCCCGCAAACATCGGCCGCCGCCGTGGATGTAAGAGCAGTGCAGACGCCAGCGGAACTGGCCGCCGCACTGGAGACGCTCCGTCGCCGCCTGAGTCTGTCGTATAAATCGGTCGAGAAGGCTGCCACCAAGCCGGGGACGCGAGGTGCGCACCTGAGTAAGAGCACCGTCGGTGAGATGGTCACAGGCATTCGGCTGCCCACCAAAGAGAGGCTGCTGACGTTTCTGGCGGCTTGCGGGGTCGCCGGAGCAGCCGAGACGGCGCCGTGGTTGGACGCGTGGGAACGTGCTTCCTCTGTTCAGCCCACCCAGTCGTCTGGAGCCTTGCGCGTGCGCGAGGCGTGGCCCCATCAGCTCGGTGTGCACCTCGCAATGTCGGGCGAAACGCTACCCGAGTACGTCGGGCGAAAGTTCGACCAGGACGTCCGCGATCTACTGCGCCGAAGCAGTGAGCAAGGTGGCCTAGTCCTGCTGGTCGGACCGGCGGCCGCGGGCAAGAGCCGGTCGTTGTACGAGGCGGTGCATACCGAACTGCCCGAATGGTGGTTGATCCATCCCGCCGACTCCGACGAACTCGCTGCGCTGGTTGAGCACCGAACCATGCGCACAGTGGTCTGGCTCGACGATCTCGACCGTTTTCTCGGCCCTCCCGCCATACCCGGTGCCATCCGAAAACTGGTCCATCGGGGCACCGTGGTCGTGGGCACGATGCGGGCTGAGCAGTACGCCCGACGACTCGTCGTTCCGCGGTCAGGCTGGGATGACCTGTATACCGCGGACCGGCAACTCCTGGGCCTCGCGTCGGTGGTCGACGTGCCCGCGCACCTCACGGCTCGGGAGGTAGAGGGGGCAGAGGTGATCGCGGCACGCGACCACCGAATCCGGGCCGCACTGCGCAGCGGCGAGACCAATCTGGTCCAGGAACTCGCCCATCTGCCGCAGATCATCAACCGTTGGAGGCACGCCAACTCGTACGCAAGGGCGGTGATCTTAACGTTGGTGGAGGCACACCGCCTTGGGGTTCAGGGTCCGGTCAATCGCACGCTGCTCGCCGCCGCCGCACCGGGCTACCTCACCCTGGAGGACAGGGCTGCTGCTCCGTCCGACTGGCTCGATGCCGCTCTCGACTACGCCAGCGCACACGTCTCCGCTGGCCCGGGGCTACTGGTACCCGTAGCAGAGGAAATGGGTGCCGTAACCGGGTACCGTGTTGCCGATGCGCTGGTGGGAGAGGCCGCGGCGTACGCCGTGGCCGTCCCAGAGGTTGTCTGGAGGGCGTTCCGTCGCCACCTGACGGACGCGCATGACCTGCTCTCCGTCGGTCATGCCGCTCGGAAGCGGATGAGACTGCGGCATGCTGAGGCCCTGTACACGGCAGCCCTGGCGCAGGGGTTGCACCAAGCGGCCGCCTGTCTCGTCGAGATCCTGCACCTTCAGGGACGTGTAGGCGAGCGGGACAGGTTGGCCCGATGCTTCGGGGCGCAGGTGCCGCAGACCCGCCCTACTCGGCTGGTCGGCCCCCTCGCACATCCTGCCGACCTGCAGGCGCGAGTCGAGGCCGCTGACCCGGCCGCAGCAGTACACCTGGTCGAATCTCTGATCCAAGGCGGCCTGGTCGCGGGTGCGATCGAGGCCCTGAGCGGCAGGGTCGAAGCTGGCGACACCATCGCGGCTTCCCGCATGGTCGACGTCTTGGTGCACCGCGGGCACGCTGGTGAAGTGGGCGAGTGGCTTCGCGAGTTCGCGGAGTTCTACCCCTCTGCGGCGGTGGCAATTGCGGACGACTCGCTCTACTCGGGTCGCTTCGATGAGGTGGCCCGGATTCTGGCACCTCATTTCCACGCCGGTGACGCAGCCGCTGTGAGCCGGGTCGCCGAACTGCTGGCCGTCGAAGGTCGGATCGATGACCTGCGTGCCCTAGCCGATAGCGGCCTACCGATCGCGGCCGGGCAACTGGCCTGGCTACTGGCCGAGCGGGGCGAATTCGAGGAGCTCAGGGCCCGAGCCGCCGCCGGCGACAGTTGGGCCGCTTCCCGACTGGACGGGCAGGAGCCGCGCCTCGCCGAACGCCCGCCGGACCAGCGCGAGAGCTTCGGGGCCGATCGCGACTTCTACCTTCGGCGGGCCATGGCCCGCGCTGCTCGTCGACAGGAACCACGACGAACCTCTGTTGACGCCTACGCCGCCTATGCCTCTTCCCTTCACCGCAGGAGTCGGCCGTGACGACGAACAACGACCGTTCGACTGGTCACGGCGGAGGCCGCGATGCCGTTCCGGCCGGTCAACCCCCTCGACAGGGGCGTGCCGTCGGCCGCCAACGACGGTCGACGCAGACGCGGCCTGCGGGCCAGACACCCGAGGCCCCACTCGTGCCGGATGATGTCCTGCCCGCGCAGGCCAGCGCGCCAACGTCGAGCACAGTGAACCGGCTGCCTGACGTTGGTCCCCTGGACCGGCCGCTGACGGAGGCACGGCAGGCAGCTTCCTCGCAGTCGTCCTCGGAGGGCGACTTACCTTCCCAAGGCGGCGTGGTGTGGCTTATCGCCAGGATGTGGAAGGACTTGGACACCGAGCGGAGCCAGAACCTCTCCCGCATCATCCTCGCCGCCGGCGTGGCAGTGGCCATGATGCTCGCGGTGCTGGCGGTCGTCGCATACTTCTTGGCGAGCATCCCAGGCGTCGTGACGATGACCGGCGCGCTTCTTGCCGGCACCGCTGGTGCGACTGGCGCGGCGGCCGGAGCCCGCGCGCTGCGGCGCCACCGGCAGCGGCGGGCACAGCGAGCGGCTCCTCGCGGCGGGCGGCAAGGTCGTGGCCAACAAGGTCGGAGTCGCGGTCAACGGCGAGGTTGATACGCCCGACTCGCTGACGGTGTGGCTGGCCGACCGGAGCCGGACTCCAGTCGGAGCAGTAGCGGGCCTCCGGCGACTGCGGCCGCGGCGGCCGTGGCACCGACCGCGACGAGGAACACCGTCAGCGCGGCGGTGCCGCCGTCCGAACCAACCATGACACGCGTGACCCCGATCCCGATCGCCGCAGCCACCAACCCAACGAGTGCGCCGTACCCGGCGACGAGGGTGATCCAAGACCGACGGGCCAACCGGCGGTCAGCCGTGCTGCCGTCCTCGTCGGAGGGGGCACCGTGATCGAGACGGGTGGTATCCGGGTCAGCCATTCTTCGGTCCCTGTCGGTCGCACATCGGTCGGCGCCTCCGACAGTGGGCCGACCGGATCCGCGACCTCCGCAGCAGTCAAGAGCGGCTATAGCGGCTGTGCGCACGTCATCGCGTACCCGTGAGCCTATCGTCGATGACCCCCGGGAGCACGTGCGTGTCGTACCGAAGTCCGTTCAGCGACGTCAGCAAGATGAGTGTCATCGAGCCTGCGCCTTGATCGCAGGTGGGGCGAGGGTGTAGCCGTTGTCTCGACGGACCACCATGGACAGCTCCTCCAACAGGGACAGCTTGCGCAACGCGGTCCGTACGTCGACACCGGCGCGGGCGGCGAGCCGGTCCACACCCATCGCGCCTCGGCGGGGTAGCGCCTCCAGCAGCGACCGCGTGTCGTCGTCCAGCGCGTCGGTGGCCCGCTGTGGTCCACGCGCCAGCGGGGCCAGGTCGGCGCCGATCCGACCCACCTCCTCCAGCACGTGTGCCACCCCGGTGACCAGCCGGGCCTTGTCGGGGTACTCGCGGAGCAACTCGTGTGCGCCGACGGACATCGCCGAGGTCACCGGCCCCGGCACCACCATTGCCACCCGATGGGTGTGGATGGCCCGCCGAGCGGTCTGCGTCGCGCCACTGCGCGCCGACGCCTCCACCACGACGGTGCCGAGAGTGCCGGCGGCGATCACCCGGTTGCGGATCAGAAACCGGGGCCGCAGCGGTTCGGCCCCCGGCGGCCACTCACTGACCAGCAGCCCGGTGTCAGCGATCCGGTCGAAGAGCGCGGCGTTGCCCATCGGGTACGGACGGTCGAGCCCACACGCGAGCACCGCGACGGTCAGACCGTCCGCCGTGAGGGCGCCCCGGTGGGCGGCGGCGTCGATGCCGAACGCGCCACCGGAGACGACAGTCCAGTCCCGTTCGGCAAGTCCGTATCCCAGCTCGGTCGCGACGTGCTGGCCGTAGCCGGTGGCCGCCCGCGCCCCGACCACTGCCACCGAGCGGTCCAGCGCCTCACCCAGCGGCCAGGCCCCGCGTACCCAGAAGCAGAGCGGTGGGGCGGTCTCGCCGTCCACCCGGCGGCTGACGTCCGGCAGGCGCAGCGCGGACAGGCCGGCCACCCGCGCCGGCCACTCCTCGTCGTCAGGTGTGACCAGGCGGGCACCGAGCCGGTCCGCCCGCTCCAGCGCCTCGGCCGCCACCGCACGGGCGTCGCCGGCCGCCGATCGGGCGGCCACCGCGGTCTGTAGCCGGCTGTCCGGGCTGCCGCCGTCGAGCAGCAGGTCCAGGGTCGCCGCCGGACCGAGCCGTTCGACGAGTTGGTGCACCACGCGGGTGCCCGGCTCGGCCAGCCAGGTCAGTGCGACCCGGGCCATCCTGCGTTCGTCATCGGCGCTCACGTCGCCTCTCCCGTCCGTAGTTGAAGCGCCTCCCGGACGTCGTCCAGGTCTGGTCGGTCCCGGCCGTCCAGGTCGGCGATGGTCCAGGACATCCGGATCACCCGGTCGAAGCCGCGGGCCGACAGCGAGCCGGAGTCGAGCCGGCCGCGCAACTCGGCGGTGACCCGGGCGGGCAGCCGCCACGGCGGTCGGCGCAGGTGCGGGCCTTCCACCTCGGCGTTGAGCCGCCGGCCGAGGCCGGCCCAGCGGGTGGCCGCCGCCTGCCGGGCCGCCGCTACCCGGGCGGCGACCGTCGCCGAGGACTCGACGCCGCCGTCGGCTGCCAGCAACTCCGCCGCCCGCACCGGCCGCAACTGCACCTGTACGTCGATCCGGTCGAGCAGCGGCCCGGAGAGCCGGCCGAGGTAGCGGCGGCGGGCCAGCGGGCTGCACTCACAGTGCGCGTCGCCCGCTGGCTTGGCACACGGGCACGGGTTGGCGGCCAGCACCAACTGGGTTCGGGCCGGATAGACCGTGCCGCCCCCGCTGCGGGTGAGCCGAACGCGGCCGTCTTCGAGCGGTTGGCGCAGCGCCTCCAACGCGCCCTTGCTGAACTCGGGGGCCTCGTCGAGGAACAGCACGCCGCGATGTGCCAGCGACACCGCGCCGGGTCGGGCCAGCCCCGAGCCACCACCGACGAGCGACGGCACGGACGCGGTGTGGTGCGGCGCCTGGAATGGTGGGCGACGCACCAGCCGGCCACCCGGCGGCAGCAGCCCGGCGACCGAGTGCAGCGCGGTGACCTCCAGTGCCGCGTCGTCGTCCAGCTCGGGCAGGATCGACGGCAGCCGCTCGGCGAGCATCGTCTTGCCGGCGCCCGGCGGCCCGAGCAGCGCCACGTGATGCCCGCCGGCCGCGGCGACCTCCAGTGCGCGGCGGCCGAACTGCTGCCCGGCGACCTCGGCGAGATCCGGCCCGTCGACGGCCGGCGCCGAGGTGGCCTCCGGCGGCTCGATCAGTGGGGCGCCGTCGCGAACGAATGCCACCAGCCGGTGCAGGGAGTCCACCGCTCGCACCCGTACCCCGGGGATGACCGCGGCCTCGGCGGCGTTGCCGACCGGGACGATCACCCGCGCGATGCCGGCCTGGGCCGCGGCGGCGACCATCGGGAGTACGCCGCGCACCGGCCGGACGGTGCCGTCCAACCCCAACTCGCCGAGGACCACCACCCCCTCCAGTGGGAGCAGCGGCAGCTCACCCGAGCCGCCCAGGAGAGCCGCGGCGATGGCCAGATCGAAGGCCGAACCGGATTTCGGCAGCGTCGCGGGCAGCAGGTTGAGAGTGATCCGCCGGTTGGGCCAGCGCTGGCCGGAGTTGACCACGGCCGCGCGGACGCGGTCGCGGGCCTCGTGCAGGGCGGTGTCCGGCAGACCGGAGATCACCACCGCGGGCAGGCCGGCGGCCAGGTCGGCCTCCACCTCGACCAGGTGGCCGGTGACCCCGACCAGCCCGACGCAGAGCACCTTCGCGTAGCTCACGGCCGCGTCACCGATCCCTCGGGTCGCGCATCTCAGAACGCGCCCTTGAGGTGGTCGACCTGCGCTGGACCGGCGTCGGGCAGCCGCACCGACAGCACGTCGAAACGCACCTCGTCGGCGGTCGTGCCGGTCTCGGTGAGCCAGCGCGCGGCGAGCCCTCGCAGCCGACGGGCCTTGGCCGGCACGACCGCCTCGGCCGGGGTGCCGAAGTCGTCGCCCCGGCGGGTCTTCACCTCGCAGAAGGCGAGCACCGGCCCGTCCCACGCGATGATGTCGATCTCCCCGGCGGGGCAGCGCCAGTTTCGGGCGATCGGGCGCAGTCCCGCCTCGGTCAGGTGCTGGGCGGCGCACCGCTCGCCGTACGCGCCGACCGCCTGGTTCCGCTTCGTCATGGCCGGAACCGTGCCCGCCCGGCGCCATCGTGGCTACTCCAACGGTTGCCGAACTGTGGACAACGGGGTCCCTGTGGACAGTCGACCGATCATGCCCACGGTGTGCTAGCGGCGTTGGGCCTCCCCACCCGAGGCCAGCCGCGCTCCCGGGCGGGGCCGCCATGATCAGGTGATGAGAAGTAGGTGTCCGGACCGCCGTCGACCTACTTTTCATCACCTGATCACGGTGCCGGCCCGCGTCGGCGCCACCTCGACGCCACTCCTGCCCCGCGCTGGCGGGGACCGGTGGCGCGTGGCGCGACGGGACTGAAATGGCGCGGGCGTGGCCGGTCGCATACGGTGCCTGACGTGGACGGACGACGGAGCTTTCCGGAAGATCAGGAGTCGCGCTGGTACCCCGACGAGCGGGGTCGCGGTTACGACGAGTCGGAGTGGCGCGGCGCGGGCGAATCGCGGTACCGGGACAGCGAGATCCCCGAGCAGCGTGGCGCCGAAGACGCCCGCTCCGTCGAGGACACCGGCGTTCGCCGCCGCCGCGAGCCGGACTCGGGACGCTTCGGTGCCGTCGACGCGAGCCGCTTCGGCGCTGCGCCGGAGTCCGACTCGGGTCGGTTGAGTGCGGTGGACTCGGGTCGCTTCGGTACGCCGGAGTCGGACTCGGGCCGCTTCGGCGCCTTGGACGACCAGACCGGTCGGTTCGGGGCAAGTGAGGCTGACTCAGGGCGTTTCGGCGCGGTCGACCCGTTGGGTGCCACACGGCCGGAGGCGGACGGTTATCGGGCCACCCGGTCGCGGCGGGCGGACCGGGACCCCTCGGAGACCTCCGGTGAGCTGCCCGGACGCCGGGCCGCCCGCGAGACGACCGCAGCCGGGTCCCCGCTGACCGGCGCCGCGCCGGAGACCGCCCGCGACACCACGGCGGCTGTCGCGCCGGCCGGTGTGCTCGCTGATCAGGTTCGTCCCGCTCCGCTCGCTGGGTACCCGATCATCGAACCGACCCGGGGCGGCGACGCGCCGCACCCGCTGGAGATGCCGACCGGTCCGATGCCGGGGATCGGTCCTCGTCCGGACCTGCCCGTAGCCGACCCGCCGGTGTATCCGCCGCCTGCCGACGGTGTCTATCGGACCCGTCGACCGGTGCTGGCCGTACTCTTCGCGGTGTTGGTGTTGATCTTCGAGATCCCCGCGCTGCGCGTGCTGCTGGCCGGCGTGACCGGTGATCCGGTGGACGCCGGGAACGTGGTGGTGGGTATCGCCCTGGTCGCCGGACTGCCGATCTTCGCGACCGGGCTGTACGGGCTGCGAACCGGAGGTCTGGCGCTCGCCGACGGTGGTCGGGCCTGGCTGCGCCCACCGACGGCCTACCTGACCGTCGGCCTGGTGCTCTTCGTGGCCGCCGCGCTCGCCGCCGGCTGACCCTGGCGCGCAGCCGGCTACCGTCTCCGCCACCACCGTCGCGGCCAGGCCTTCTCGTGCGTCCCGCGCCGGGTGTGCCGCCCCAGCGCCATGACCGACTCGGTTTCCATAATGTCGCGGTGTCCGGATCGGGTGGACGCGCCGATTTCCAGGAATCCGAGTCGATCATGGCGCGATGCCGCGCCGAGCGGCGTCGGTGCCGGACGTCGCGCTGGGTCGGAGGTCGCGCTGCGCCGGACGCCGCGCTGAGGGTGCGCCCCCGACGGGCCTGCGCGTACCCGCGCACCCCGGGGCGGCTGGACGGGTGAGGGGCGTACACTGGCCAACTGGCGACCGCCTCGTGCGGTCGACCTCGCGCGCCCTCTTCACGAATCGTCGTGGAGCGACGGCCTCCCTGGTCCCGATCTTGATCGGGTCCACCATGGGTCGGCGACCAGGCGCCAGGACGCCCGGCCACCGGCCGGGCGTGACAACCAGGGATCTTGAGGAGTACCCCAACCATGGCCGTCGTGACCATGCGCCAGCTGCTGGAGAGCGGTGTCCACTTCGGGCACCAGACCCGGCGCTGGAACCCGAAGATGAAGCGCTTCATCATGACCGAGCGCAACGGCATCTACATCATCGACCTGCGCCAGACCCTCGAGTACATCGAGAAGGCGTACGAGTTCGTGCGTGGGACCGTCGCCGAGGGTGGCAGCATCCTGTTCGTCGGCACCAAGAAGCAGGCCCAGGAAGCGATCGCCGAGCAGGCGACCCGGGTCGGCCAGCCGTACGTCAACCACCGCTGGCTCGGTGGCATGCTGACCAACTTCCAGACGGTGTACAAGCGGCTCCAGCGGATGAAGGAGCTGGAGGGCCTGGGTGACCTCAGCGGCACCGCCGCCGGTTACACCAAGAAGGAGACCCTGCAGCTCTCCCGCGAGAAGATCAAGCTGACCCGCACCCTCGGTGGTCTGCGGGACATGCAGAAGCTTCCCGCCGCGGTCTGGATCGTCGACACCAAGAAGGAGCACATCGCCGTCGACGAGGCCCGCAAGCTGGGCATCCCGGTGATCGCGGTGCTGGACACCAACTGTGACCCGGACGAGGTCGACTTCCCGATCCCGGGCAACGACGACGCGATCCGCTCGGCCGAGCTGCTGACCAAGGTCGTCGCCGCCGCCGTCGCGGATGGTCTGATCGCGCGTTCCGGCCGTCGCCGGGGCAACGACGAGAAGCCCGAGGGTGTCGCGAGCGACGAGCCGCTGACCGAGTGGGAGCGCGAGCTGCTGGAGCCGAAGAAGGCCGACGAGTCGGCCGCCCCGGCCGAGCAGCCGGCCGCCGAGGCGACCGAGCAGCCCGCCGCTGCCGCCGCCGAGCAGCCCGCCAGCCCGGAGCAGCCGGCGCAGGCCGCCACCGAGCAGCCGGCGGCCGCCACCGCGGAGTGATCGCACCGTCGCTGTCCCACCGTCCGTTTTCGCAGACGGTGGGACAGCGGCGGTACGCCGGGCACGATCCGCCCGGATCCGGGTAACCGGCACCTCTGACCATCCACACGCCGTCTCAACACCGAAGAGAGAGCCATGTCCCAAATCACCGCCGCGGACGTCAAGAAGCTCCGCGACCTCACCGGCGCCGGCATGATGGACAGCAAGAAGGCGCTGACCGAGGCCGAGGGCGACTTCGACAAGGCCGTCGAGATCCTGCGCGTCAAGGGCGCCAAGGACGTCGGCAAGCGGGCCGGCCGTACGGCCGCCAACGGCCTGGTCGCCCACTCCGGCAAGGCGCTGCTCGAGCTCAACTGCGAGACCGACTTCGTCGCCAAGACCGAGTCGTTCATCGCGCTGGCCCAGCAGCTGGTCGAGCACGGCGAGCGCGCCGGCGTGAACAGCGCCGAGGAGCTGCTCGCCACCGAGCTCGACGGCAAGGTCGTCGCGGACCTGATCCAGGAGCAGTCCGCCAAGATCGGCGAGAAGCTGGTCCTCAACCGGTTCGCCCGGGTCGAGGGCACCACCGCCGTCTACCTGCACCGCAAGGCCCAGGACCTGCCGCCGGCCGTTGGTGTGCTGGTGTCGTACACCGGCAAGAGCGACGAGGCCGGCGACGCCGACGCCCGTGGTGTGGCCATGCAGATCGCCGCGATGCGGCCGAAGTACCTCACCCGGGACGAGGTTCCGGCCGAGGTCGTCGAGTCCGAGCGGCGCATCGCCGAGCAGACCGCCCGCGAGGAGAACAAGCCCGAGGCGGCCCTGCCGAAGATCATCGAGGGTCGGGTGAACTCCTTCTTCAAGGACTTCGTCCTGATCGAGCAGGCGTCCGTCGCCGACAACAAGAAGTCGGTGAAGCAGCTGCTGGCCGAGGCCGGCATCGAGGTCACCCGCTTCGTGCGGTTCGAGGTCGGCCAGGCCTGAGCCGCCACCGGGCGCCGCGTGCGCCCGTGGGCAGAAGACGTCAACGAGGAGGCCGCCGGTGTACGTGACAGGCACCGCGGCCTCCTCGTCACATAGGGTCGGCAGCGGCAGGTTCGCGGTACGCGCCGCACGGGGCGTGCGCGTGGGGAAGGGCGGGGCGGATGACGCAGGTTGTGAGTGACCGGACGCTGGCGGTGGACGATCCGACGGCACCGCCGCCGGGGCGGGCCCGCCGGGTGGTGCTGAAGCTCTCCGGTGAGGTGTTCGGCGGCGGCGCGATCGGCGTCGACCCGGACGTCGTCCAGGCGATCGCCCGGCAGATCGCCACGGTGGTGCGCCGCGGCGTGCAGGTCTCCGTGGTGGTCGGCGGCGGCAACTTCTTCCGCGGTGCGGAGCTGCAGAAGCGCGGGATGGACCGGGCCCGCGCCGACTACATGGGCATGCTCGGCACCGTGATGAACTGCCTCGCCCTACAGGACTTCCTGGAGAAGGAAGGCATCGAGACCCGGGTCCAGAGCGCCATCACCATGGCCCAGGTCGCCGAGCCGTACATTCCGCTGCGGGCGATCCGGCACCTGGAGAAGGGCCGTGTGGTCATCTTCGGCGCGGGCGCGGGCATGCCGTACTTCTCCACCGACACGGTGGCCGCCCAGCGGGCTCTGGAGATCCGGGCCGACGTGGTGCTGATGAGCAAGAACGGCGTGGACGGCGTCTACACCGCCGATCCCCGGATCGATCCCACCGCCAGCAAGCTCGACTCGATCACCTTCTCCGAGGCTCTGCGCCGCAACCTGCGGGTGGCCGACGCGGCGGCGTTCAGCCTCTGCATGGAGAACGGCCTGCCGATGTTGGTCTTCGGCGCGCAGGGTGACGACACCATCATCCGCGCGGTGGGTGGCGACAAGATCGGCACCCTGATCACCGCCTGAGCCCCGCCGACGGCGACGGCGACGGCGGTCCTGACGACTTTCAGCAGAGCCCACCACGAGCACAGAAGGAGGCGAGGAGACCGGTGATCGACGACACCCTCCTCGAGGCCGAGGAAAAGATGGATCGTGCGGTTGAGCACGCCAAGGAGGAGTTCGGCGCCATCCGTACCGGTCGCGCCAACGCCGCCATGTTCGGCAAGGTCATCATCGACTACTACGGCACGCCCACGCCGCTCACCCAGATGGCGTCCATCGCGGTTCCCGAGCCGCGGATGGCCATCATCAAGCCGTACGACAACTCGCAGATCAATGCGATGGAGAAGGCGATCCGCGACTCGGACCTCGGGGTGAACCCGAACAACGAGGGCAACCAGTTGCGCATCCTGCTCCCGCAGATGACCGAGGAGCGCCGCCGCGACATGATCAAGGTGGCCCGGCACAAGGGCGAGGAGGCCAAGGTGGCGATCCGTAACGTCCGCCGCCGTGGCAAGGAAGAGCTGGACCGGATCGTCAAGGACGGCGAGGCCGGCGAGGACGACGGCCGCCGCGCCGAGAAGGAACTCGACGACCTGACCCAGCGCTACGTGGCCACCGTCGACGACCTGGTCAAGCACAAGGAAACCGAGCTGCTGGAGGTCTGAGGCCCCACCCGGCGTCCGCCGGGACAGCAGCCGACGTGAGGCCCGCCCCCGATTCGGGGACGGGCCTCGTGCTGTTCGAGCGTCAGCGGGGGATCCGGACGGTACGGGTCGTCTCGGTCAGGGTCGTTCCGACGTACGCGTCGTGCAGCTCGAAGCGCACGGTCGCCCGACCCGGGTGCACCACCGGGCCACTCCGGTAGAAACCCATCGAGATGCTGGCGGTGCCGCCGTCGCAGACGATCTCGCCGGCGCCGAGGCCGCTGGTGGCCCAGGAGGTCGGTAGGCCGTCCTGGGTCAGTGACGCCGACAGGAAGTACACGCCGACCGGGCAGTTGCGCACCTCCCCCCGGGCGATCGTGGCCGGGAACGCCGGCCCGGTTCCGTCGGGGCTCCCGTCGTACAGGTAGATCTCGCTGGTGCGGTGGTCGATCCTGATGCTGGCGTTCCGCGTCGCCGCGGTGGCCGGTGTGGCCGCCGTCAGGACGAGGGCGACCATCGTCAACACCGCCAGGCTGATTCTGCGCACGAACGCTCCTTCTCCGCTGTCATGCTGGAAAGCTCCGGCGGACGCCGGCACACCGACAGCCGACCATCGATGGGCAGTGCGGGTCATCCCCTGTTCGCCCGGATGCACGGTCGGATAGGCGTCGGTGCGCCGTCGGCGCTCGTGCGGGCGGCGGGCGTGATTCTCCGGATGCCGGCGGGCCACACCCGCCCCGGCCAGCGCGGCGACTCGCCGTATCCCGCCCACCGCGACCCCCGCAGAGGGCCCGACGGGCAGGGGCGCCATCGTCCGCCTCGCCCCGGCGGCGGGTGCAGTAGGCTCGGCAGGATTCCCGGCCACCGGGTGGTGAACACCGGGAATCGACCGACCGTCGGGGCGGTCAATCGGAGGAACATCGCACGTGTAGGGGATGCTTGTGGTCTTGCGTCATGTGGTGGTTCTCGCGCCCCGTCGCGGTGCGTGATGTCCCACCCCGACCCCTACGGCGGCGAGCCTCGCGGCTGGGACCGCCCGGAGCACCCGGTGGCACTGCCCTGGCCCGAGCAGGACCTGGACGCCGGCCAGTGGCACCGCCGTCCCACCGCCGGCCCTGAGCTGTACGCCGACCCGCACCCCCGGCCGCACGTCGACCCGCAGCCGTCGGACAGGTACGACGAGCGTGGCCGCGCCCCCCGCCCGGACGACCGCTTCGACGACCGCGACCGCTACGAGGACGACCGGAACCAACCCGACAGGTACGACGATCGGGGTCGCGCCGGCCGGTACGGTGATCGTCCGCCCGCGGCCCCGGAGGGCGTCCCGCCCCGCCCCGGCGGCCCGCAGCGGCACGACGAGCCCGGCCGTTACGACGGCCCGCAGCCGTTCGACGGCCCGCAGCCGTTCGACGGTCCGGTCCGCTTCGACGAGGACGCCGGTTACCCGACCGCGCAGCTCGCGCCCATCGGGGCCGAGGTGGCGCCGGACCTGCCGCCGGTGACCGAGCCGGAGCCGCCGGGCGGCCGACGGCCGAAGGGCCGACGCCGGGCCAGCGTCGACCGACCGGCCACCCAGCAGGTGGGCAACGGGCGGGCCGGTCGCAACCTGCCGGCGGCGATCGGCGTGGGGCTCGGCCTCGGCGCGCTGATCGTGGTGCCGCTGATCTTCTACCCGTTGGCGTTCCTGCCGGTGATCGCCGCCGCCGTCGCCGTCGGTAGTTGGGAGATGGCGCGGGCGGTCCGCCGCAGCGGCGCGCACCCGCCGCTGGTGCCGTTGCTCGCCGGCGGGGTGCTGACCGTGGGTCTGGCCTGGTTCGCCGGCCCCGACGCGCTCAGTCTGGGACTGCTGGTCACGGTGCTCGGCACCATGGTCTGGCGGCTGGGTGACGGTCCGGCCGGCTTCCAGCGGGATGTCACCGCGGCCACGCTGATCGCCGTCTACGTGCCGTTCCTCGCCGGCTTCGCGGCGCTGCTCGCGGCGGCCCCCGACGACGGTTGGATGCGGATCCTGGCCACCCTGATCGCGGTGGTCCTCTCCGACACCGGCGGGTACGCGGCCGGCGTCTCGTTCGGTCGGCACCCGATGGCGCCGTCGATCAGCCCGAAGAAGTCCTGGGAGGGCTTCGCCGGTTCGGTCACGGCCGCGGCCGTGGGCAGCGCGTTGCTGCTGTGGCTGATGTTCGAGCTGGCGCCCTGGTGGGGTGCCCTGTTCGGGGTGGCCATCTCGTGCGCCGCGGTCCTCGGCGACCTGGCCGAGTCGATGATCAAGCGGGATCTCGGTGTCAAGGACATGAGCAACCTGCTGCCCGGCCACGGTGGCCTGATGGACCGACTGGACTCGATCCTGTTCGCCGTGCCGACCGCCTACCTGCTGCTGGCGATCTTCGTGCCGGTGGTGAACTGAGGTATGAATCACGGCGTCCTGGTCATCCGGCTCCGGCTGCCGCGGCCCGCCCGACACCTCCGCACCGGCGGCTGCCGCCGAGGGCGTGACACACTGGACCAGCCATGACGAGCCTGCCGTTGATCCCCGCCCTCTCGGACGCCCCCGCCGCGCGCCGGGCCTCCATGCCGCCCCGACACCTCGCCGATCTGGACCTGGCCGGCCGCCAGGCGCTGGTGACCGAGTTGGGTGAGCCGGCATTCCGCGCCAAGCAGATGTCGAACCACTACTTCGGGCGGCTGGTCCGCGACCCGCAGGCCATGACCGACCTGCCCGCGGCGACCCGGCAACGGTTGTCCGAGCAGTTGCTGCCCACGCTGCTCAATCCGGTGCGCGAGTTGGCCTGCGACGACGGCGCGACCCGCAAGGCGCTCTGGAAGCTGCACGACGGCGCGCTCGTGGAGAGCGTGCTGATGGGCTATCCGGACCGGGTGACGGTCTGCATCTCCAGCCAGGCGGGCTGTGGCATGGCCTGTCCGTTCTGCGCGACCGGCCAGGCCGGGCTGACTCGCAATCTGTCCACCGCCGAGATCGTCGACCAGGCGGTCTATCTGGCCGGTGTGGCGGCCTCCGGCGCGGTGTCCGGCTCCCCGCCGCGGCTGTCACACGTCGTGTTCATGGGCATGGGTGAGCCGCTGGCCAACTACAACCGGGTCGTCGCGGCCATCCGTCGCCTGGTCAGCCCAGCTCCGGAGGGGCTCGGTCTGTCCCAGCGGCACATCACCGTTTCCACGGTGGGCCTGGTTCCGGCCATCCACCGACTGGCCAGCGAAGACCTCTCAGTGACCCTTGCGCTGTCGTTGCACGCCCCCGATGATGATCTGCGCGACGAACTCGTGCCGGTAAACCAGCGCTGGAAGGTAGCTGAGGTGCTGGACGCAGCGTGGGACTACGCCGCCCGGACGGGCCGTCGCGTGTCGATCGAGTACGCGATGATCAAGGACGTGAACGACCAGCCGTGGCGAGCCGACCTGCTCGGGCGGCTGCTGGCCGGCAAACTGGCCCACGTGAACCTCATCCCACTCAATCCGACGCCGGGCAGCCGCTGGGACGCGAGCCCGAAGCCGGTTGAGCGGGAGTTCGTCCGTCGGTTGCGCGACGCCGGGGTGTCCACCACCGTACGGGACACCCGAGGTCGCGAGATCGACGGCGCGTGTGGTCAGCTCGCCGCCGCCGAGGACAACGACACAAACACCGACCGCGCCGGAGAGGCACCGGCGTGACCGGGCGTGGCGAACGAGACCAGGAGACATAGTGGCGAGTCAGGGTCAGCGTTTCCGGCGCAAGGCGCTCCGCCGGGGATACAAGGTCGACGAGGTGGATGCCTTCCTCGACCGGGTCGAGGCGACGCTCGACGGCCGCCAGGTCGGCGCGCCGGTGGCCTCCCAGGAGGTCCACGACGTCGTCTTCCGGGTCCGCTTCAACGGCTACGACGAGTGGCAGGTCGACCTGCACCTGGACCGGGTCGAGCGGCAGTTGGCCGAGCTTGAGGAGCGCACCAGCGCCGGTCGCGGTGGCGACCCCCGGATGGGTGACCGGATGGGCCCGCCGGACCGCATGGGGCCACCGATGCGCGATGACCGGGGCATGGTCCCGCAGCCGATGCCGCCCCGGCCGATGCCCGCGCAGGCCGGCCCGCCCGCCGATCGCTACGGCCGCTACGACGAGCCGACCGGTGCCTTCACCGGTGGGTACGACGCCCCCCGGGGCGGCTACGACGCGCCGCGAGGCCCGGCCGGCCCCGGCCCGATGGGTCCCGGCGGCCCGATGGGTCCCGGCCCGATGGCGGGCCACGGCGCTCCGCCGCGCGGCCTGCCCGCCGGCCCCAGCGGTTACGGCCTCGACGACCAGCGCTCTCCCGGTGGGTACGGCCCGGACGACAAGCGCTCTCCCGGTGGGTACGGCCCGGACGACCAGCGCGCGCCCGGCGGCTACGGCCTGGACGATCACCGCTCTCCCGGTGGGTACGGCCCGGACGACCAGCGCGCGCCCGGCGGGTACGGCCCGGACGACAAGCGTTCCCCCGGCGGCTACCCCCCGGAGGAGCCGCGCTTCGACGGCTTCGAGGCCGGGCGGCACGGCCGCAGCGACATGACCGCGGAGATCCGGATGCCGGAGCGGGACCTGCGCGACATGCGCCGTGGCCCCGCCGGCCCGCCCGCGCTCCCGCAGCAGGGCATCGGTGGGCCGCCGATGGCCGGTCCGCCCGCCGTCGCCGGTCCGCCGATGGGTGGCCCCCCGGTGGGCGGTCCGCCGATGGGTGGCCCTCCGATGGCTGGCCCGCCCGGCAGCGATCTCTACCGGGTCGACCAGATCCGCCGGAGCTTCCAGGTGCGCCGCTTCGGCAGCGGGTACGACCCCGACCAGGTGGACCGGTTCTTCGACACCCTGCTCGGCGGCATGCAGCGCCGCAACCCGATGCCCGTCGACCCGAAGGACCTGGACACGCTCCGGTTCGGCCTGGTGCCCGGTGGCTACTTCGAGGCCGAGGTCGACGCCGCGCTCAAGGACGTGCAGGACATCCTCTTCGGGCGCTGACCCCGACGCGTACGGACGAGGGCCCGTCCCCCGGGTGGGGGCGGGCCCTCGGCGTTGTCGTCCGGGTGTGGGTCGGGTCAGGAGCGCAGACCGTTGCGCCGCAGCACGATGTCGCCGATCACGATGATCAGCAGCAGCGCGGCCAGGCCGATCAGCCAGATGTCCTCGACCTTGCCCTCGTGGTTGCCGCAGATCATCGCCAGCAGCGCCAGTGCGGAGAGCACGGCGCCGATCTGCCCGGCCTTGCGGTGCCCGGGCTTGTGCTGGTCTGGCGACGTTACCGGCTCGCTTCCTGCCACCGTTGGTCCTTCCCTCGCGATCGGATCTTTGGTTAGTCTGGCACGCCTCGTGCCGGCCCCGGCGCAGGGTCCGACCAGAAGAACCCCCCGCTCCTGAACGGGTGGTGCGCGGCCCGCGTCGGCGCGGCGGGGCAGGACGTCGCCGGCCGTGTCCGGACGGGCGGTGCGCCCGCTGTCTCCGCCTCTTCCTGGCTGGTCGAACGGCACTACCGGCGTCGCGGGGTGGCGGTCAGAGCCACTCCGGTAGCGTTTGGCGTACACCTGATTGTCTGTTTGAGGGGGACTGTGCGGTGCGAGTGACCGGAACCGGGCACGCCAGCATGCGGATCGACACGGCCGCGGGCAGCATCCTGTGCGACCCGTGGGTCAACCCGGCCTACTTCGCGTCGTGGTTTCCCTTCCCGGACAATTCCCTGCTCGACTGGGGCACCCTGGGCCAGGTCGACTACCTGTACGTCTCCCACCTGCACCGGGACCACTTCGACGCGAAGCACCTGCGAGATTTCGTCTCCAAGGACGCCACCGTCCTGCTCCCGGAGTTCCCCACCTCCGAGATGGAGGACGAGTTCCGGGCGCTGGGCTTCACGAAGTTCCTGAAGACCCCCAACGAGCAGGTGGTGGAGCTGCCCGGCGGTCTGAAGATCATGATTCAGGCGTTGACCAGCCCGACCGACGGACCGATCGGTGACTCGTCGCTCTGGGTCGAGTACGACGGGGTGCGGCTGCTCAACCAGAACGACGCCCGCCCGACGGACCTGAGCGTCTTCGCCGAGTTGGGGCACGTGCACGCGCACCTGCTTCAGTTCTCCGGGGCGATCTGGTACCCGATGGTCTACGAGCTGCCGCAGGCGGCGAAGACCGCGTTCGGCAAGCAGAAGCGCGACCGGCAGTTCGACCGGACCTGGCGCTACATCGACGACCTGAAGGCCGACCACGTCTTCCCGATCGCCGGCCCGCCGTGCTTCCTCGACGACGCGCTGTGGCAGTTCAACGACATCCACGGCGACGAGGGCAACATCTTCCCCGACCAGTCCGTCTTCCTGTCCGAGTACGCGAAGGTCGGCGGCACCAACGGCATCGTGCTGCTGCCGGGCAGCGTCGCCGAGGTCACCACCGAGGGCGCGAGCACCACGCACCCGGTGCCGGTCGAGGAGTTCTTCGCGAACAAGGTTGCCCACCTGGAGGAGATGCGGGAGCGCAAGCGCCCGGTCATCGAGGCGGAGAAGGCGTCCTGGCGGCACCCCGAGGTGGACGTCCTGGGTGAGATGAAGCGTCGGATCGAGCCGCTGCTCGACGAGTCGATCTACCTGGCCAAGGGCGTGGGCGGTCCGGTTCGCTTCGACCTGGTCGGCTACGACGGCGAGAGCGTCGAGTCGATCGTGGTGGACTTCCCGGGCAAGGAGGTCCGGCCGTACGCCGACGAGAAGGTCCGCTACCGGTTCCGTACCGAGCGGTCGCTGATCGAGCACCTGCTCTTCATCGACGAGGTGGACTGGGTCAACTCGCTCTTCCTGTCCTGCCGCTTCTCGGCGGCCCGGATCGGCCAGTACAACGAGTTCGTCTACGCGTTCTTCAAGTGCCTCTCCGAGGAGCGACTCCAGTACGCCGAGGGCTGGTACGACGAGCACGAGCGCAGCACCGACGCCGAGGACATCACGCTGGGCGACTGGGTGGTGCAGCGGCGCTGCCCGCACCTGAAGGCGGACCTGACCCGCTTCGGCATCGTCGAGGGTGACCAGCTCACCTGCCAGTTGCACGGCTGGAAGTTCGACCTGCCCTCCGGCCGCTGCCTGACGAGCGTCGGCCACAAGGTGCGAGCCCACCGCGTCGACGCGGAAACCCCAGCCCCCGCCGGCGAAGCGGCAATTTAACCCCCACCCTGCCCCGCGCCCAGCCTCACTTTGCCCCGTTGATCATGGAGTTATCGCCGACCGCAGCGGCGTGTCGTGACAATAACCTCATGATCAACCGCCTCGGGCGGGGGCGGGGGCGGGGGTCGGGGTGGGGGTGGGGTTAGGGCGTTAGGTCGGAGAGGATTCGGCGGGCGGCGTTGTGGCCGGCTGCGCCGATGACGCTGCCGGCCGGGTGGCAGCCGGCGCTGCCCGCGTACACGCCGTCGATGCCTGTCGCGTAGGGCATCCGGTCGGTGAACGAGACGGTGTTGTCGACGTGGTGGATGTGCCCGCCGGTGATGCCGAAGTGCGCCTCGATGCCGGGCGGGGGGAGCGGCACCGCGTCGGCGATCAGGTCACCGGTGCCGGGGGCGTACCGTTCGACGATCCCGATGAGCCGGTCGACGTAGCCGGGCAGCGCCGCGTCCCAGGTGGTGTCGGCCAGCTCGTAGGGGACCGACTGGACGAAGAGCGCCGACGAGTGGTGCCCGGCGGGGTCGGAGAGCGACGGGTCGACTGTGGTGTGCAGGTACCACTCGATTGTCGGCTCCGCCGGCAGCCGCCCGGCGCGCACGTCCGCCCACATGTCGCGCAGCGCGGTCATCGGCGAGGTGGCGTCCCCGCCGACCAGCGAGGCCGAGCCGGGCAGCAGGTGGATGGTCGAGCCGAACGGGCTCGGCGCGCCGGCCGGCAGGCAGGAGAACCGTGGCAGCCCGCTGAGCGCCAGGTTGAGTTTCAGTGTGGTGCCGGGGCGGCGGACCGCCGCCATCCGTTGGCCGAGCGGCGCCGGCAGCGCGCCGTCGGGCAACAGGTCGATCAGCCGGTACGGGTCACACGCGCCGAGCACCACACGCGCGGCGACCTGCCGACCGTCGGCCAGCACCACTCCGCTGGCCGCGCCGCCGTCAAGCGTCACCGCGCTCACCGGCGTACCGGTCAGGATCGTCGCACCGGCGGCGCGCGCGGCCTCGGCGAACGTCCGGGAGACCGTGCCCATCCCGCCCTCGGCGATCATCCAGGTGCCGCCGGAGCCGGGCAGCCGGCACATGTTGTGCACGAGGAAGTTGTGGCCGGTGCCGCTGTCGTCCGGGCCGGCGTTGAGCCCGGACAGGCCGTCGGTGACCGCGTACATGCTGACCAGCAGCTCGGAGCGGAACTCGAACCGGGCCAGGTAGTCGGCGACCGAGCCCCGCACGAGGTCGACGAAGACCTGCCGCAGCGCCGGGCGGACGTGCCGCTCGGCGGTCTCCTCGACGCTCAGCGGTTCGGCCAGCCAGGCCGGGGCGAGGTCGTCGCGCAGCGCGGCCAGCTCGGCCTGCATGGCGTCGTCGGCGGCCACGTCGGCGGGGGAGAAGAACTCGGCGAGCTGCGCCCGGGTGGCGGCGGTGTCGCGGCCGAAGAGCAGGTACGGCGAGCCGAGGCCACCCGGGGTGGGCAGGAAGTAGTGCGGGTCGCGGCGCAGCACCGGGATCCGGACGTCGAGCGTGGCGAGCAGCTCCGGGGGCATCAGCCCGAGCAGGTACGAGCCGGTGGAGTGCCGCAGCGCGGGCACCTTCGGGAACGGGTTCTCGGTGCGGGTCGCGCCGCCGAGCACGTCGGCGGCCTCCACCACGAGCACGTCCAGGCCGGCGCGGGCCAGCAGCACGGCGGAGACCAGACCGTTGTGCCCGGCACCGATGATCACCACGTCGGCGCGGGCCGGAATCGCACTGCTCATGCCGCCGCAGCCTAGTCCGGGCCACCGGTCCCGGTCACCCCTCCGCAGGCCGGCCAGTTCTTACGAAACAGGCCGTGAACCTTCAGGAGTAGTGGGGAGGCGGAGGGTGAAGGTGGAGCCTCGGGTGGGGGCGCTGGTGGCAGTGATCGTGCCGCCGTGGGCCTCGACGAGTTTGCGCACGATGGCGAGGCCCAGGCCGCTGCCGCCGGTCTGCCGGCTCCGGGACTTCTCCGCCCGCCAGAAGCGGTCGAACACCCGGGGCAGGTCCTCGGCGCTGATTCCACTGCCGGTGTCGGTGACGGTGATGACGACCTCGGCGTCCGTCGCGTCGGCGCCTATCGTCACGCGCCCGCCCGGCGGGGTGTGTCGTACCGCGTTGCCGACCAGGTTGCCGACGGCCTGGCGCAGCCGCACCGGGTCGGCGTCCACCTGCGGGTCGGCGTCGGTCCGCAGCAGCAGGGTGACGCCGGCCCGGTCCGCCTGGACCCGGGACGCGTCGGCCACCTGGGCCAGCAGGTCGGCGAGGTAGACCTGCTCGCGGTGCAGCCGCAGCGCGCCGGCGTCGGCCTGGGCCAGGTCCTGAAGGTCGGTGATCACATGTTGGAGGAGGGTGGCCTCCTCCAACAGTGAGGAGAGCAGTCGGCGGTCGGGGGCCGCGACGCCGTCCTCGACCGCTTCCAGCCAGCCGCGGATGTTGCTCACCGGGGTCCGCATCTCGTGGGCGATGTCGCTCACCATCGCCCGGCGTAGCTGCTCCAGCCGCTCGCGCCGTTCGGCCATGTCGTTGAAGACCTCGGCGAGCCGGGCGATCTCGTCGCGGCCGGTGACCCGGACCCGGGCGGAACCGTCGCCGTCGCGCATCCGCTGGGCCGCCCCGGTCAGGGCGTGCAGCGGCCGGGTCAACCGGATGCCGGCGAGGACTGTGCAGCCGACCGCCACCAGCAGGACCAGACCGGCGACCGCGACGATGCGGGCCTGGTTGGCGCGGGACAGGTCGAAGGTGGTCGACGGGGCGCCACCCGGGTTGGTGACGAAGAGGGTTGCCGCCGGGGCCACGTAGGGGAGCAACTGCTCCCGGCGACTGGTGCCGACACAGGCGCTGACCGCGAGGTTGTGCTCCTGGTCGACCTCGGCCGCGCCACGGGAGTCGTCGGCGGCGCTGGCCGCCGGCTGCCTCGTCCAGGTCCAGTTCAGGTCCACCTGTACGGGGGGCAGGCGCCGCCGCGCCAGGCAGGTGTTGACAAGTGCGTTGAGCTGGGCGAGCGCCTTGCCCTCGGTGGCCGTACGGCTCGCGAGATCATCCCTTTGCTGCACGCAGGCCGCACTGTCGGCGAGGTCGGTGCCGGGGGTGTCGATGCGGGGGCGGCCGGTGGGCCCGTCCACGACTGTGGCGTCGATCTGCGCCCGCAGGCGCAGGCACTGGACCGCCTCGGCCGCCCTGGCGCGCAGCGCGGCGCGCTCCTCGGGCCGGAGCAGGTACGGGCCTGTGGTGCGCGGGTCGATCCGGCTGGTGCCGCCGTCCGCTCCGGTCGCGGGGGTGGTGCCGGGCATCAGGGTGGTGTCGACGGCGAGCGCGTCGACGGTCGCGGAGGACGTCGTCGGGAGCGGGCCCGCCCCGGGCGCCGAGTCGGCGATCGGCGCGCCGGCCTCGGTGGTCAGGGCGATTCGCCGGTCGACGGACTGCGCGAGCGGTCGAAGGGTCTCCTCGACCCCGTCCCAGCTGGGGTGGGTGGCCGCGTACGCGAGCAGCGTGTCGTAGACGCGGGCGTCGTCGGCGAGGGCCTGGCCCTGCTCCTGGCGGATCGCCCCGGTGGTGGTCCGGACGGCCAGCCAGGCGGTGGCCGCGATCGACCCGACCGCGATGAGGACGGCCAGGGCCAGCAGCCGGAGCAGCAGGCTGCGGCGTAACGGCACCTCACGCGCCACGGTGTGGCTCCTCGACCAGCTTGTAGCCGACGCCGTACACGGTCACCAGGCGGGTCGGCTTACGCGGATTGGGCTCGATCTTCCGGCGGAGGTTCATCACGTGCATGTCGACGGTCCGGTTGGTGATGTACCTGTCGAACCCGTGCAGGTAGCCCAGCAGCTGATCCCTGGTGAACGCCCGGGCGGGCTGGGCGGCCATCGCCTGGAGCAGTTGGAACTCGCCCGGGGTGCAGTCGACGACGTGTCCGTCGCTGCGTACCTCGTGGCGGACCGGGTCGACGTGCAGGGCGCCGACCCGCAGCACCGGGTCGGTCTGCCGCATCGTCCGCTGGGTCCGGCGCAGCAGGCTGCGGGCCCGCGCGACCAGCTCACGCGGGCTGTACGGCTTCGTCAGGTAGTCGTCGGCGCCCAGGTCGAGGCCGAGCAGCAGGTCGTCCTCGGTCGATCGGGCGGTCACCATGAGCACCGGCAGGTCGGACTCCCGGCGCAGGATGCGACAGACGTCCAGCCCGTCGACCTTCGGCATCATCACGTCCAGGACCAGCAGTGCCGGCGGCCGTTGCCGGATCTGCTCCAGCGCGGCCCGCCCGTCGCCCACCACGAGCACCTCGTGCCCCTCGCGTTCCAGGTAGCGGCGAGCCAACTCCGCCTGCTTCTGGTCGTCCTCGGCTACCAGCACGTACGCGCACACGGCAGCGACTGTACGTGACAGTGGTGGCCTCCTCCGGTGCCGCTGAGCTGGGACTACCGGATCACGACCGGATCTTGACAGGTCTCTGACAGGTACGCGTGAGGCTGCCTGTCATGACGAAGGCAACCAATCGAGTCGCGGCCGGACTCGCCGCGGTGACCCTGCTCGCCGCCCTGACCGGCTGCGGCGGGGCGTCCGACGCCGACCAGGGCACCGCCAGTGGTGCGGGCGACGTGGCCTCCCTCACCACCCCGTCCGCCCCGACGAGCGGGACCCCCACCGGGGGTGCCGCCAACGGTCGGCCGCAGCTCCGCCTGGACACGACCGAGGAGGAGGAGCAGCAGTTCTGGATGACCTACAACGTCTGTCTGCGAGACCACGGGGTGCAGGAGAACAAGGGACGGTCGGCCGGTGCGGTGGGCGACGGCCCGGGGCTCTCCCTGGACCAGAGCGGGGAGCCGAAGGCGGCGTACGTGGCCTGCGCCAACAAGCTGCCACTCCAGCCGCCGGAGCTGGACCGGGACAAGAACCCGAACTACGTGAGCCAGTGGAACGACTACGTGCAGTGCCTGCGCGGGCGCGGGATGAAGATCCACTCGCTGCCGGACGGCTCCGGGTGGACCTACGACGACGGTGTCGCCAACCCGTCGAACGGTCTTGACGGTCCCGCGCTGGCCAAGGTCGACAAGGAATGCACGATGGAGGTCTTCGGTGCCCACAGGTAGCCCGACCGACGGACGCGGTCCGCGGACGACCAGGCGTACCGCGCTCGTCGTGGCGACGGTGACACTCGTGGTCGCCGTCGGCGTCGGGGTGTTGGCCCTTCGCCACGAACCTCGCGGTGACGCCGCGACCGCCGCACCGACGCTGACCACGACGACTGTGACCCGCGCCGACCTGTCGGACAGCCGCTCGCTCGGCGGG
This sequence comes from Micromonospora sp. NPDC049175, assembly GCF_043197345.1. NCBI lineage: Bacteria > Bacillati > Actinomycetota > Actinomycetes > Micromonosporales > Micromonosporaceae > Micromonospora > Micromonospora sp. NPDC049175. The sequence goes on from NZ_JBICSY010000008.1 coordinate 267,529, forward strand.
GCGCTCGGCTTCGGTCCGGAGCGGCTGGTGAAGGGGGCCGGGGAGGGCGTCGTCACCCGGCTGCCGAAGGTGGGCGACACGGTGGCGCGGGGCAAACCGCTCTACTGGGTCAACGACCGACCGGTGCCGGTGCTGTTCGGCGGGACTCCGCTGTTCCGCACGCTCGACAAGCCCGGCCTGGTGGGCAGCGACGTACGAATCGTCGGGGACAACCTGAAGGCGTTGGGCTTCCACACCGGCGCGCAGCCGTCGCGGGGTAAGGACGGCACGAAGATCGGCGCGGGCCAGGCCGTGCTCACGGAGAGCCTGATCGCCTCGATCAAGAAGTGGCAGCAGTCCGTCGGTCTGGAACCGACAGGCACCATCGGGGTCGGGCAGGTGGCCGTGTTGACCGGGCCGGTCCGGGTCAGCGCGGTGCAGGCGCTGCCCGGTGACCCGGTCGCCGGCGCGCTGCTGTCGGTCACCGAGAAGGTCAAGCTGGTCACCGTGCCGGTCGGGGCCACCGAGGTGGGCGCCATCGCGGTGGGCGCGACGGTGTCCGTCGCCCTGCCCGACGGCTCCGAGATCCCGGCCAAGGTCGCCTCCGTCTCGCACACGGTGCGGGGCGGAGGGTCGGACGATGGGACGGGGCAGAACAGCCCGCCGACGGTGGACGTCCTCGTCGCGCCGGTCCGGGCGGCGGACGTGGCCAAGCTGGACGCGGCGGCAGTCCAGGTCCGGTTCACCACCGCCGTCCACAAGAACGTGCTCACGGTGCCGGTCGGCGCACTCGTGGCGCTTCGCGAGGGCGGCCACGCGCTCCAACTGCCCGACGGTCGGCTGGTGGCCGTGGAGACCGGGATGTTCGCCCGGGGCCTGGTCGAGATCACCGGCGCGGGTGTGACCGAGGGCCTCGACGTGGTGACGGCGTCATGATCGCGGAGCCGGTGCTGAGCGTCGAGCGGGTGAGCCGGACGTACCCGGGCGGGGTGACCGCCCTGGACGACGTCTCCCTGACCGTCCGCGCCGGGGAGATGCTCGCCATCGTCGGGCCGTCGGGGTCCGGCAAGTCCACCCTGCTGAACATCATGGGCACCCTCGACCTGCCGAGCAGCGGTCGCGTCCGGATCGCCGGGCAGGAGGTCACCGCGCTGTCCGACCGCCGGCTCTCCGCGTTGCGGGGTCGGTGGCTCGGCTTCGTCTTCCAGCAGTTCCACCTCACCGACGGTTTGGACGCCGCCGAGAACGTCGCCACCGGTCTGCTGTACGCCGGGGTGCCCCGCCGTCGCCGCCGTCGTACCGCCGTCGAGGCGTTGGGCCGGGTGGGTCTGGCGCACCGGGTCGGCCATCTGCCGAACCAGCTCTCCGGCGGCGAGCGGCAGCGGGTGGCGATAGCCCGCGCACTCGTCAACGAACCGGCGTTGGTGCTGGCCGACGAGCCGACCGGCGCCCTCGACACGGTCACCGGTGAGGCGGTCCTGTCCCTGCTCACGGATCTGAACGCGGAGGGAACCACAATCGCCGTGATCACCCACGATCGCGATCTCGCCGCCCGTACGCCTCGACAGGTGGAGATCCGCGACGGCCGGATAGTCGCCGACACCGGTGCCGGGAGCCGGGAGTGAACGCCACGCCGGGTGGTGGTCGGCCGACCCGGCTCGCCCCTGTCGACGTACTCCGGCTTGGTCTGCTCGGGATCACCACCCGCCGGATGCGGGCGGTCCTCTCCGCCCTGGGCATCTCCATCGGCATCGCCACGCTCGTCGTCGTGGTGGGTATCCCTGCGTCCAGCCACCGTGACCTGATGGATCAACTCTCCGCCCTCGGCACCAACCTGCTGCGCGCGGAGCCGGTGCCGGACCAGAACCCGCAGGTGCTGCTGCCCGGGGACGCCGACGCCATGGCGAAGCGGATCGGCCCGGTCCTGACCGCGAGCGCTGTCGCGAACACCCACACGGTGGTACGCCGCAACGATCTGGTGGACAGGTACGACACCTCCGGGCTCAGCGTGCTCGCGTCCCGGCCCGGCCTGTTGGAGACGGTGAACGGCCGGGTCCGCAGCGGCCGGCCCCTCGACGCGGGAACGGCCGGGCTGCCGACGGCCGTCCTCGGGTACGTCGCGGCGAGCCGGCTCGGATTCGACAGCGTGGACCCCCGGCAACCACCCCAGGTGTTCATCGGCGAGCGCTGGTTCACCGTGATCGGCATCCTGGACCCGTTGCCGCTCTCCCCGGATCTCGACCGCTCGGTGCTTGTCGGGTGGGACGCCGCCACGGCCATGCTCGGCTTCGACGGTCACCCCACTGTCGTCTACCTGCGGGCCCGGGAGGACGCGTTGGAGGACGTCCGCGCGGTGCTGCCGGCCACCCTCAACCCGCAGCTTCCCGGGCTGGTGCAGGTCAGCCGCCCCTCCGACGCGCTCGCCGCGAAACGGGCCACGGAGAACAGCTTCTCCGCGCTGTTCCTCGGGTTGGCGGCGGTTGCCCTGCTGGTCGGCGGGATCGGCGTGGCCAACACGATGGTCATCTCGGTGCTGGAGCGCCGTCGGGAGATCGGCCTGCGCCGGGCGCTCGGCGCGAACCGTGGCCAGATCCGGGTGCAGTTCCTCACCGAGTCGGTGCTGCTCAGTGCGCTCGGCGGCACGGCCGGGGCGGCCCTCGGGCTGCTCGCGACAATCGGCTACGCCAGCTATCAGGGCTGGCCGCCCACGATCCCGGCGACAGCGGTGCTGGGCGGAATCGCCGGCGCGCTCCTGGTCGGCGTGGTCGCCGGCGTCTACCCGTCCATCCGAGCCGCCCGCCTAACCCCCACCGAAGCCCTCACGTCCTCCTAACCCCGCCCCCGCCCTCCCCCGCCAGCGGGAGAGGGCCAGGGTGGCGGAGTAGCCGGCCAGGACGATCACGTGGAACAGGTAGAGCCAGAGGAGTACGGCCACGCCGGCGCCGATCTCGTCGAAGCCGCCGAACGGCACGCCCAGGTCCAGTGGGAGGGAGGCGAAGAGCACGAAGCCGTGCAGGAAGCCGGAGAGGTTCGCCGCGGTGAACGACCCGACCGCGAGTGTGGAGAGCCAGTCCGGCGATGCCGGGCCGACCACCCGGAACACCCACACCAGCACCGGCGTGAGCACCAGCCAGACGGCCAGGAACGACAGCACCACACCGAGCACGCCGAGCCAGCCGCCCTGGCGGACGAGACGGGTGGTCAGCGGCAGCGCGAGCAGGATCGACAGCAGCAGGGCGGGGGCCGGCGCGAGCAGGGGCAGCAGCAGCAGCCGACCCCGCCAGCCGATCAGGTGCTCGTCGGAGCGGGGTGCGGCAACCGAGACGAACGCCCGGCGCAGACCCTCGCCGTACAGCGACGCGGGCAACAGGGAGGCCAGTGCCAGCAGTGGGGTCAGCTCCACCCCGGCGCCGACGAGCGCGTCCACCGCCCGCGGTGCGCCGATCGCGGTGGGCAGGGCTTCCACGGCGTACGAGGTGAGCCGGCGTACCCGATCGGCCCCGGCCACGAGCGCGGTGAGCCAGATCGCCAGCAGGGCGACCGGCACCACCGCGATCGCGCCGTAGAACGTGATCGCGGCGGCGTGCAGCGACAGGTCCCGTCCACGCATCGGACGGAACGCGGCGCTGGTGATCCGCTTCGCCCGCTGCCAACCGCTGCCCATCGTGATCCTTTTCCCCCTCGTCGGGTCCGCCACTCCTAAGATCGCCTGTCATGACTGTTCTCACCACCGACCGTCTCATCCTGCGCGACTGGACCGACGATCCGGCCGACCTGGCCCGGATCTACGACATCTACTCCCGTCCCGAGATCACCCGGTGGCTGGCCGTGTCGCCGGACCTGCCGATGACCGACCCGGCCCAGGCCGTCGAGCGGTTGCGGTTCTGGCGCGACCGGCACGCCGACGACGGCGGCCGGTACGGCACCTGGGCGATCGAGGTACGCGAGACCGGGCTGGTGGCGGGCACGGTGTTGCTCAAGCCGCTGCCGGGTACGCCCGAGACGGAGCTCACCGAGGACATCGAGACGGGCTGGCACCTGCACCCGGACTCGTGGGGTCACGGCTACGCCACCGAGGCGGCCCGGGCGCTCCTGGCGCGGGAGTTCGCCACCGGCACCTCGGAGATCTACGCGCTCGTGTCGCCGGGCAACGAGCCGTCGATGGCCGTCGCCCGGAGGCTGGGCATGACACACGTGGGCGAGCGGTCCGACTGGTACGGCGGGGAGCTGCTGGAGACCTTCGTTCGGAGGTCTACAGACGCCTGATCGTTCCCGTACGACCTGACGCAAGATCCGAGCAGCCTAGGGGAAGGTGTGGCCTCCAGTCGTCGGGAGGCGGCACCTTCCCCGACGTGTGCGCAGGTCAGCGCGGGCAGTGGCCCGCAGGGCAGGCAAGCCCATCAATAGTCACGGTGGTCGAAGTGTTGACGCTCCCGTAGCACATCAGTAACCTTTGGCCAAAGTAACGCAAGATTTCGACAATCGCATGCACGGTTCTGTGCATGTCCTCGGAAGATTCAACGGGCCTCCATGGGGGGCCCGGTTTTGCAGGTCGAGCGGCACCCCCGCGCCGCCCGTGCCACCCGCGTCTCCCTCGACACCGGCCTCGCATCTGCCGGCGCCGCACCGCCGCACCCCCACCCCGTGGTCCCGCCACCGCGCGGCAACCGTCCCCCGACGACAAGGACAGTGATGAGACGAACGAATCTGTTCAGGATGGTGGCGGCCACGGCCGCCGCCACGCTGATCGCCACGGCCGGAGCGACAGCTCTCGCGAACCCGGCCGCCGCCCGCCCGACCGCCACCGCGGCCGCACCGAGCAGCGGGTTCGCCGCGGCGGCCACAAACCTCGCCCAGGGCCGCCCCACCCAGGAGAGCGGCCACACCGACGTCTACGACTCGTCGAAGGTCGTCGACGGCAACGCGGGCAGCTACTGGGAGAGCCTCAACAACGCGTTCCCGCAGTGGGTGCAGGTCGATCTCGGCTCGTCGCAGAGCGTCAACCAGGTCGTGCTGAAGCTGCCGACCTCCGGTTGGGCCACCCGGACGCAGACGCTGAGCGTGCGGGGCAGCACCAACGGTTCGTCCTTCACCGACCTGGTCGGGTCGCAGACGTACACCTTCAACCCGGCGACCGGCAACACGGTCACGATCAACTTCGGTGCAACCTCCACCCGCTACGTCCGGATCACCATCACCGCCAACAGCGGCTGGCCGGCCGGACAGCTCTCCGAGCTGGAGGTGTACGGCAGCGGCGGCACCACCCCGGACACCACCGCGCCGAGCGTGCCGAGCAACCTCTCCTACACCCAGTCGGGCACCACGATCGGCCTCACCTGGGTCGCCTCCACCGACAACGCGGGTGGCAGCGGCATCGCCGGCTACGACGTCTACCGCAACGGCGCGTTCCTCCAGTCCATCGGGAACGTGACCACCTTCAACGACACCCAGCCGGCGACGGCGACCGTGTCGTACTACGTCCGGGCCCGCGACGCCGCGGGCAACCTCTCCGGCAACAGCAACACGGTGACCCGTACCGGCAGCGGTGACACCACCGCGCCGAGCACCCCGGGGACGCTGTCGCAGAGCACGTCGGGCAGCACGATCACGCTCACCTGGGGCGCCTCCACCGACTCCGGCGGCAGCGGGCTGGCCGGCTACAACGTCTACCGGGGCGGCAACCTGATCGCGACGCTGGGCACCGTCCTCACGTACCAGGACACCCAGCCGGCGACCGCCACCGTGTCCTACTACGTCCGCGCCCGCGACGGAGCTGGCAACCTGTCCGGCAACAGCAACACCGTCACCCGGACCGGCAGCAACCCGCCCGCCTGCACGAACGTGGCAGCGGGCAAGGCCATGACGGCGAGTGGCTCCACCTTCAGCTTCACCCCGGACAAGGCGAACGACGGGCAGCTCGGCACCTACTGGGAGGGCGCGGCGAGCTACCCGCAGAACCTGACCGTGGCGCTCGGCGCCAACCACTCGATCTCCGGCGTCACCGTGCGGCTCAACCCGGATTCGGCCTGGGGCACCCGTACCCAGACCATCCAGGTCCTCGGCCGCGACCAGGCGTCATCCTCGTACACAAGTCTGGTGTCGGCGGCGGCCTACCAGTTCGTCCAGGGCACCAACGCGGTGACCATCCCGGTCAGCGCGAGCACGGCGGACGTGCAGTTGCGGTTCACCGGCAACACCGGCGCACCGTCCGGCCAGGTGGCCGAGTTCGAGGTGTGCGGCACCCCGGCGCCCAACCCGGACCTGGTGGTCGGCTCGGTGACCTGGTCGCCGACGTCGCCCAGCGAGGTCAGTGCGATCACGCTCTCGGCAGTGGTGCAGAACATCGGCTCGGCGTCCGCAGGCGCGACCACTGTCAACTTCAGTCTGGCCGGCGCGGTCGTCGGCAGTGCCACGGTGGGCGCGCTCGCCGCCGGTGCCTCGACCACCGTGTCGGTGAACGCGGGCACCCGCCCGATGGGCAGCTACGCCGTCACGGCGGTGGTGGACCCGACGAACACGATCGTCGAGCAGAACAACGGCAACAACAGCCTGACGGCGGCGTCGCCGCTTGTGGTGGCGCAGGCCCCGGGGCCGGATCTGCAGGTGCTCGGCATCGCCTCGAACCCGCCGAACCCGGCCGTCGGGGCATCGGTCACCTTCGCCGTGACGGTTCGCAACCGGGGCACCACCGCGACCGGCGCGACAACTGTCACCCGGTTGGTGGCCGGCGGCACCACGCTCAACACCACCACCGCCTCGATCGCGGCCGGCGCGACGGCCACCGTGGCCGTCAGCGGTAGCTGGACCGCCACCAGCGGCGGCGCCACCATCACCGCCACCGCCGACGCCACGAACGTGGTAGCCGAGACCAACGAGACCAACAACGCGTTCAGCCAGTCGATAGTGGTCGGGCGCGGCGCTGCCGTCCCGTACGTCTCCTACGAGGCGGAGGCCGGCCGTTACCAGGGCACGCTGCTGGAAACCGACGCGCTGCGCACCTTCGGCCACACCAACTTCGCCAGCGAGTCGTCCGGCCGCAAGTCGGTACGGCTCACCAGCACCGGCCAGTTCGTCGAGTTCACCTCGGCCAACCAGGCCAACTCGATCGTGGTGCGCAACTCGATCCCGGACGCGCCGGGCGGCGGTGGCATCGAGGCGACCATCAGCCTCTACGTCAACGACGTGTTCTCCCGCAAGCTGACCCTGTCGTCGAAGCACAGTTGGCTCTACGGCAACACCGACGGGCCGGAGGCGCTCACCAACACCCCGCAGGCCGACGCCCGACGGCTCTTCGACGAGTCGAACGCGCTGCTGGCGCAGTCGTACCCGGCCGGCACCCGGTTCAAGTTGCAGCGCGACTCGGGTGACACCGCGTCCTTCTACGTCATCGACACGATCGACCTGGAGCAGGTGGCCCCGGCGGCGAGCCAGCCCGCCGGCTGCACCTCGATCACGTCGTACGGCGCGGTCCCCAACGACGGGCTCGACGACACCGCCGCCATCCAGCGGGCGGTGACCGACGACCAGAACGGTGTCATCGGCTGCGTCTGGATCCCCGCCGGGCAGTGGCGGCAGGAGCAGAAGATCCTGACCGACGACCCGCAGAACCGGGGCACGCACAACCAGGTCGGCATCAGCAACGTCACGATCCGGGGCGCCGGCATGTGGCACTCGCAGCTCTACACGCTGACCGAGCCGCAGAACGTGGTGGGCGGCATCAACCACCCGCACGAGGGCAACTTCGGCTTCGACATCGACAAGAACACCCAGATCTCCGACATCGCCATCTTCGGCTCGGGCCGCATCCGCGGCGGGGACGGCAACGGTGAGGGCGGCGTCGGTCTGAACGGTCGCTTCGGCACCGGCACGAAGATCAGCAACGTGTGGATCGAGCACGCCAACGTGGGTGTCTGGGTGGGTCGTGACTACGACAACATCCCCGACCTGTGGGGGCCGGCCGACGGGCTGGAGTTCACCGGGATGCGGATCCGCAACACGTACGCCGACGGCATCAACTTCAGCAACGGCACGCGCAACTCGCGGGTGTTCAACTCGTCGTTCCGCACCACCGGCGACGACGCCCTGGCCGTCTGGGCCAACCCGTACGTCAAGGACCGCAGCGTCGACATCGCCCACGACAACCACTTCGTCAACAACACCATCCAGTTGCCCTGGCGGGCAAACGGCATCGCCATCTACGGCGGCTACGACAACTCGATCGAGAACAACCTGATCTACGACACCGCGAACTACCCGGGCATCATGCTGGCGACCGACCACGACCCGTTGCCGTTCTCCGGCACGACGCTTATCGCCAACAACGGGCTCTACCGCACGGGTGGGGCGTTCTGGAACGAGGACCAGGAGTTCGGCGCCATCACGATCTTCCCGGCCACCCGGGACATCGTCGGGGTCACCATCCGGGACACCGACATCATCGACTCCACGTTCGACGGCATCCAGTTCAAGAACGGCGGTGGCAACATACCGAACCTCGCCATCACCAATGTGAAGATCGACAGGTCGAACAACGGCGCGGGCATCCTCGCGATGAGCGGCGCACGCGGTAACGCCAACCTGACGAACGTGACGATCACCAACTCGGCCGACGGCAACATCGTCATCCAGCCGGGCTCCCAGTTCGTCATCACTCCCTGATCCACACGCTTTCCAAGAAGTCGGGGTGTCCGCGGGCTGCGGACACCCCGACTTCCGTGAGCCCGAGTCGATCATCAGTGGCATCTGGCGCACGTCGACCCGGTCCGGCGGCGAGGGTGACTGCGTCGAGGTGGCCGGGTTCGCCGACGCGGTCGGCGTACGCGACAGCAAGGACCGGCAGGGTCCGGCGTTGACCTTCACCGAGTCGGCCTGGACCGCCTTCATCGCGTCAACCCGCGCGAAGCAGTTGAACAACCGCCGCTGAGACGCTCGGCGAACTCGTTCACCAGAGATCTTGGAAGGAAACGGCCCTGGGAGGGGCGATTTCCCTCCAAGATCTGTCGCAGGTCCGGGTTGGCAACCCCGCGGTCTCTGAGGAGGGTCCGGAATGGGCGCCCGGATCGGCCGCCGCCCGCAGATCTTGGACACTTTCCGTTACGCCGTAACGCCGTAACGGAAACTGTCCAAGATCTGCACGAACCAGTCGTGCGTGGTGGTGCCGGGGGTGGGGCGGCACCCTGACGATCTCCGGGGAGGAGTCTGTCGTCATCGATCACCACGCCTACCGGAACGTTCGCTCCCGCTCTGCAGCCACTTCGATCCGCCATCCGTGCAAACCGCAACGCCGCTCAATCGGGCTTGCCCCGCCCTGGTAATCTCGGCACGGATGCCGACGGGCAGGCCCTTTCCTGGGAGGAGTTCCCGTTCGCATCCACGAACGAGGGTGGAGCGGGGGCGACTTTGCGGCTGATTAACAAGGCGCAGAACGTCTCGCATGGGCGGGATTCGCTGTGGCCGTTCCTTCGGGATAATGGGGTTGGTAACGGGGGCTCTTACTCCGTCCGGGTCAAGTAGCTGAGTTAGGTAAGCGATGTTGACTACTGAACTTGATCAACTAGTTTCTCACCTGCGTCGCCTCGAGCGATCCGTGGTCTCGTTGCTGCGGCCGGGACTGACCGATCCTCGGACCTTGAGCCTCTCTTGGGTTGAAGAATTGCCGGAAACTGTTATCGAGTGGTTTCGGTGGTGCAACGGGGTGGAGGAGCGGCCGGGACAGTTGCAAGATGATGTGAATGTCATCCCCGGCTACAATCCGTTGTCGATCGAGGAAGCGGGGCGCCTGGTGCCCTCCTATGCCGGGGATCCGGTCTTGGGTGAGCACTTCCTCCCACTCTTGACCACGGCCGGCGGGGACATTTACGCTGCCGCTTGGAACCCTGGAGAAGATGGGGTTCGGGTAGCAGGAGTCCTTGTTGGTGAGCCGACCGAACTCGAGTTCTCCAGCATTCATCAGATGGTTTCGCTATTCAATGCATGCTACGAGAGTGGTGCCTTCTTCGTTGACCGGGACGGCCGTTTGGCACTTGATCCTGGAAAATACGACGAGACCTACGCCGAAGTGGTTGTTGGCGAATAGCCGGATGCGGCGAAAGCTCTTCGAAATGGAATCTGCACCTGCTTGCACCATCGACCGCCCGTGCGAATACGCCGTAGTCGCCGTGCCGTTCTTCTCCGCGTCAACCCTGCGCAAACGGGTTCCACCCTCGCGCTGTATTGGCTGACCGAGGGGGAGTGTCGGCCGGCGGCGGCGGCTGCTGCTGCTGCCGGGACTGGGTTCGTCATGCGGGAGCCGGTCGAGCTCGCCAACGAGTCGATCATCAACGGGCAGACCTTCGCGGCGATCGGTCCCGAACTGCCGCCCGACTACGTAGAGCTAATCGAGCTGTACTCGCGGGGGTCGGTTCGATGGTTACCTCTGGTTGCTGGAGCCGTCGTCGTCTAAGCGGGCATATGACCTCATCGAAGCCTACGAGGAGCGCAATGAGGCGCTGGAGATGTTGTGGAACGGCGGTGAGCCCATGCCCCCGCAGCTCCACGGGCGGAATTCGCGGATGATCCCGTGAGCCTCCACGGACAACGGGGAGTTCGTTTCAACGAACCGACCCCGCGGCCAGCGCCTTGAGCTGAGTGAAAAGGCTCTGTCCGCACTGCCTCGGATCAGCGGTCATTTGGCGAATACGGCAATTCGCCGTGAGTGCGGGCTCGGCTTCGACTGAGGGGCAGTTGTGAGACGACACTGTCGGTCGCCCGCGCATCGACGGACACGCTGTGCGGCCAGGCTTTCGCGGGGCTGCGGGACTAGGCTGAGCTGAGCAGGATGGTCCGCTGAGGGGGTGAGCCCGAATGGCCCAGGCCGCGTTCGCGCCGGAGCCGGAGCCGGAGCCGGAGCCGGAGCCGGAGCCGGCGCCGCAGCACACCGAGCCGTCGTTCGACGTGCTGCGGTGGCACGACGAGCCGTGGACCGCGCAGCTCGCCCTCGACCTGTTGCCGGAGACCAACGGCCCCAAGGTTGAGGTCCTGAGCGGAAGCGTGATCGGGACACCACACGCGGGAATCGATCATCAGTCGGTCGAGCGAGAGTTGCCGTACGTGCTGCACCGTGCTGCGCGGAAGGCCGGATTCTGGGTCTATCCGGAGATCAACGTGATCTCCGGGGGTGATCTCTTCATCCCGGACATCGCTGTGTTGCGTAACTCGGGCGGTGGGCGCACCACGGTTCCCATCGCCGAGGCGGTGCTGTTGGGGGAGATCGTTTCCCCGGGTAACCGGCGTAAGGACGTGATCGACAGGCCCCGGGAGTACGCGGCCGTCGGGGTGCCGTTCTTTCTCCGGGTGGACCTGCGCAACCGGGTGCCGACGATCGCCCTGTTCGAGTTGGTCGACGGTGAATACCGCCCGTTGGCCGCCGCTGCGGCGGGAAGCACCTTCGCCATGCGGGAGCCGTTCGAGTTCGCCATCGACCCGGCCGAACTGCTCGACGAGGAGGCGTCGGATGCGACGCCCACCGACTCGGCCGACGACAACGCTTGATCGACACGGTTTCGTTGAAGTTGGGGTGTCCGGGTGCCGGGGATAGCCCGGTTTCCTGGAAGGCGAGTCGATCAAGGGTCGGCGGCGGGCGGCGCGCGGCGCGCGGCGCGGGACAGGTGGGCGGGGAGGGTTGAGGCTCCCAGCGGGTGTTCAGTGACCGTGGGGGAGAATGGGCGCGTGACTTCCCCCCGCGACCTCGTTCTGCTCGGGTCCACCGGTTCGATCGGCACGCAGGCCATCGACATCGTCCGGCGCAACCCGGACCGGTTCCGGGTGGTCGCGGTGGGTGCGGGTGGCGGCAACGTCGAGCTGCTCGCCGCGCAGGCCCTCGAACTGGGCGTCGAGGCGGTCGGGGTGGCCAAGGCGTCCGCCGCGCAGGATCTGCAACTCGCGTTCTACGCCGAGGCGAGCCGGCGCGGCTGGGCCACCGGAGACTTCAAGCTTCCCAAGATCGTGGCCGGGCCGGACGCCATGACCGAGCTGGCCCAGTGGCCGTGCGAGATCGTGCTCAACGGGGTGGTCGGCTCGCTGGGCCTCGCTCCTACGCTGGCCGCGCTGCGGGGTGGTCGTACCCTCGCGTTGGCCAACAAGGAGTCGCTCGTGGCCGGCGGCCCGCTGGTCAAGGCCGCGGTGACGCGGCCGGGGCAGATCGTGCCCGTCGACTCGGAGCACTCGGCGCTGGCCCAGTGCCTGCGCAGCGGGACGCGCGGCGAGGTGCGGCGGTTGATCGTCACAGCCAGCGGCGGCCCGTTCCGGGGTCGGGGGCGCGACGAGTTGACGCAGGTCACACCGGAGCAGGCGCTCGCCCACCCGACGTGGAACATGGGGCCGGTCGTCACGATCAACTCGGCGACCATGGTCAACAAGGCGCTTGAGGTGATCGAGGCGCACGAGTTGTTCGACGTGCCGTACGCCGACATCACCGTGATGGTGCACCCGCAATCGGTGATCCACTCGATGGTCGAGTTCGTCGACGGGTCGACGATCGCCCAGGCCAGCCCACCGGACATGCGGCTGCCCATCGCGCTCGGCATCGGCTGGCCGGACCGGGTGCCCCAGGCCGCCACCGCCGTCGACTGGACGGCCGCGCACACCTGGGAGTTCGCTCCGCTTGACGACGTCGCGTTCCCGGCCGTCGCCCTGGCCAAGGCCGCCGGGGAGGCCGGGCGCTGCCGCCCGGCGATCTACAACGCGGCGAACGAGGAGTGCGTGGCGGCGTTCGTCGCGGGCCGACTGCCGTTCCTCGGCATCGTCGACACCCTCGAGCGCGTGCTGGAGGACGCTCCGGACTTCGACGAACCAGGTACCGTCGACGACGTGCTCGCGGCCGAGTCGTGGGCACGCGCGCACGCGCAGGAGATCATCGCGGGTTCGGTGGAAGGAGCTTGATGTCGTACCTGCTCGGGGTGGTCCTCTTCGCCCTGGCCATCCTCGTCTCGGTAAGTCTGCACGAGGCGGGGCACCTGCTGACCGCCAAGATGTTCGGGATGAAGGTCACCAAGTACTTCGTCGGCTTCGGCCCCACCATCTGGTCGTTCCGGCGGGGTGAGACCGAGTACGGCCTCAAGGGCATCCCCCTCGGCGGCTTCTGCAAGATCGTCGGGATGACGCCGCAGGACGACGACGTCGAGCCGGGCGACGAGTCGCGCGTGATGTGGCGCTACCCGGTGTGGAAGCGCACGATCGTGATGGCCGCCGGGTCGATCACCCACTTCGCCCTCGCCCTGGTCACGATCTGGATCCTCGCCGTCTCCGCCGGCCTGCCCAACCCCGACTTCCCGACCACCGAGGGGCAGGCCCGCCAGGAGCCCGCCGTCATCCAGCTCAGCCAGTGCGTGGTGCCGGAGAACGCGGTGCGGGAGTGCACGTCCGCCGACGCGGCCAGCCCGGCGGCCCAGGCGCAACTGCGCAACGGTGACCGGATCACCTCGATCAACGGCACCCCGGTCGGCAACTACGGCGACCTGCTCACCACCCTGCGCACGCTCAAGCCGGGGGAGACCGCGCAGATCCAGTACGTCCGTGACGGGCAGCCGGGCAGCGCCAGCACGGTGCTCGCGCAGACCCAGCGTCCGCCGCTGGACAACCCGAGCGGCGCCGCCGCGCCGGTGGCCGCGCTCGGCGTCGGGCTCGTCCCCAGCACGCCCACCCGCGTGACGTACGGCCCGGTCGGCGCCTTCGGCGCCACCGCCGACTTCACGGGTGACCTGGCCGTCGGCACCGCCCAGGCGCTCAAACGCCTCCCGCAGAAGGTCCCCGCCCTGTGGACCGCCCTCACCGGCGGCGAACGGGACGCCGACACCCCGATCAGTGTGGTCGGCGCCAGCCGGCTCGGCGGCGAGGCGGTGGAGAACAACGCCTGGCTCGTCTTCTTCATGCTCTTCGTGTCGCTGAACTTCTTCATCGGCGTGTTCAACCTGCTGCCGCTGCTCCCGGTGGACGGCGGCCACATCGCCATCGCCTGGTTCGAACGGGCCCGCTCCTGGGTCTACGCGCGCATCGGCCGGACCGACCCCGGCCGGGTGGACTACCTCAAACTGATGCCCTTCACGTACGTGGTGATCCTGATCGGTGGCGCGTTCACGCTGCTGACCATCGCCGCGGACGTCGTCAACCCCATCACGCTCTTCTCAAGGTGAGTGCCTGAAGTGACAGCTATCAGTCTCGGTATGCCCGCCGTGCCGCCCCCGCCGCTCGCTCCCCGTCGGGCCAGCCGCCAGATCATGGTGGGTTCGGTGCCGGTCGGCGGCGGCGCGCCGGTGTCCGTGCAGTCGATGACCACGACCCTCACCTCCGACATCAACGCCACGCTCCAGCAGATCGCCGAGCTGACCGCGTCCGGCTGCCAGATCGTCCGGGTGGCCGTGCCCTCGCAGGACGACGTCGAGGCGCTGCCCGCGATCGCCAAGAAGTCCCAGATCCCGGTGATCGCCGACATCCACTTCCAGCCCAAGTACGTCTTCGCGGCGATCGACGCCGGCTGTGCGGCCGTCCGGGTCAACCCGGGCAACATCCGCCAGTTCGACGACAAGGTCAAGGAGATCGCTCGCGCCGCGGGCGCGGCGGGAGTGCCGATCCGGATCGGCGTCAACGCCGGGTCGCTGGACAAGCGCCTGCTGAGCAAGTACGGCAAGGCCACCGCCGAGGCGCTCGTCGAGTCGGCGCTGTGGGAGTGCTCGCTGTTCGAGGAGCACGGCTTCCGCGACATCAAGATCTCGGTCAAGCACAACGACCCGGTCGTGATGATCCGCGCGTACCGGCAGCTCGCCGAGCAGTGTGACTACCCGCTGCACCTGGGCGTCACCGAGGCCGGCCCGTCCTTCCAGGGCACCATCAAGTCGGCGGTCGCCTTCGGTGCCCTGCTCGCCGAGGGGATCGGCGACACCATCCGGGTGTCGCTGTCCGCCCCGCCGGTCGAGGAGATCAAGGTCGGCAACCAGATCCTGGAGTCGCTGGGTCTGCGCGAGCGTGGCCTGGAGATCGTTTCCTGCCCGTCCTGCGGACGCGCCCAGGTGGACGTCTACAAGCTCGCCGAGGAGGTCACCGCCGGCCTGGAAGGGCTGCCGGTGCCGCTGCGGGTCGCCGTGATGGGCTGCGTCGTCAACGGTCCGGGTGAGGCTCGCGAAGCCGACCTCGGCGTCGCCTCGGGCAACGGCAAGGGCCAGATCTTCGTCAAGGGCAAGGTCGTCAAGACGGTGCCCGAGGCGCAGATCGTGGAGACGCTCATCGAGGAGGCGCTGCGGATCGCCGACGAGATGGGCGCCGAGCTTCCCGAGGAACTGCGCGGGCTGATCAGCGGCCCGACCGTCACCGTGCACTGATCTCCACTGCCTGCGGAAAGCGGCCGCCTCCCCTCGGGAAGACGGCCGCTTTTCTCGCTTTTGGGTGGCGCTTGTCGTGCTTGTCGTGCGCTTCGGTTCACTCGGATTCGGCGAGGATCGCGTACAGCTTGCGCCGGGTCTCGTCGAGCACCTGGGCGGCCCGCTCACGCTGGTCGTCGGTGCCGTTCATCATCACCTGACGCAGGGCGTTCATCGCCTGCGCGCCGGAGTCGCGGATGTCGTGCCAACTGCTCACGGTGCCCTGGGCGACGTCCGCCCACGCCGGGGTCTGCGCGGCTTCGGTGGCCTCGGCCTGGCCGGCCTCGGTGACCGTGAACCGCTTCCGCCCGCCGCCGGACTCCTCCGTGCTGGCGACGATCACGCCCTCGTCCTCCAGCAGTTGGAGAGTGGGGTAGATGGAGCCCGGACTCGGCCGCCACGCACCGCCGGTGCGGGAGTCGATCTCCTGGATCATCTCGTAGCCGTGCATCGGCCGCTCGGTGAGCAGGGCCAGCACGGCGGCTCGGACGTTGGGGCGTCGGCCCCGACCCCGGCCACGGCCTCGACCGCCCCAGGGGCCGCCGGGTCCGTGCTCGTGCGGGCCGGGCGGGATCGGCGGGAAGCCGAATCCGCGCATCCGGGCCTCGTGCATCTGGTGGTGCTGTCGGTGGAACCGCATCGGGTTCTTCCTCTCTTCGTACTGTCGCTGATGCATCAACGATATATCGGCAACGCATCGGCGACAAGTCTTCAACGCATCGGCGACAAGGCTTTAATTGCAAACCGTACGTACGTCTTGCTAGCGTCCCGGTCATGCGCCTGCTTCCCCCACCGGGCCCGGCCCGCGTCCTCACCATCGGCACCCTGGTCAAGACCGTCGGCCGAGGGCTCTGGCTCGTCGCGAGCGCGCTCTTCCTCACCCGCTCGGTCGGCCTGTCGGCGACCCAGGTGGGCATCGGTCTGACCATCTCGGCCCTCGTCGGCGTACTGGCCAGCACACCGAGCGGCTACCTGGCCGACCGCGTCGGCCCCCGCGGCGTGCAGGTCGGCGCACTGTTCGCCGCCGGCACCCTGACCACAGGTCTGATCGCCGTACGCTCGTTCCCCACGTTCGTGCTCGTCGGAGCCGCCACGGCGCTCGCCGACGCCATCGAGCGCGGCGCCCGGGGCGCGCTGATCGCCGGAGCGATCCCCGCAGACCAACGGGTACGCACCCGCGCCTACCTGCGTGCCACCACGAACGTCGGGATCTCCGTCGGCGCGGTCCTCGGCGGCTTCGCCATCGCCGCCGACACCCGAACCGGCTACGTCGCGCTGATCCTCACCGCCGCGGCGGCATCCCTGGCCGCGGCGACGATCTTCCTCCGCCTGCCCAGCGTCGCCCCGATCGCAGCCCCGACGCACGGCCCCCGACTGATCGCCCTGCGGGACCGCCCGTTCCTCGCCTTCACCCTCGTCGACGGGCTGATGTCCATGCACTTCAGCCTGCTCACCATCGCGCTGCCGCTGTGGATCGCCGGGCACACCAACGCGCCGATCTGGATGATCTCCGCGCTGACGCTTGTCAACACGGTGCTCGTGGTGCTCCTCCAGGTCCGCGCCGCCCGAGGCGCCACCACACTGCCCGGAGCCGCCCGCGCCGCCCGTCGCGCGGGTATGGCCATCGCCCTGGCCTGCGTACTCTTCGCCGCCAGCGGCGCACTGCCCACCGTCGGCGCGGTGAGCCTGCTCGGCGTCGGGGCGATCGCCCACGTGACCGGCGAGCTGTGGCACTCCGCCGCCGGCTGGGGCATCTCCTTCGGGCTGGCGCCGGCCGACGCCCAGGGGCAGTACCAGGGGACGTACGGCATGGGTTACGAACTGGGCAAGATGCTCGCGCCGGTGGTGGTGACCACCCTCGCGCTCGGCTGGGGCGTACCGGGCTGGTTGGTGCTCGGTGCCCTGTTTCTCCTGCTCGGGGCACTGGTGCCCCCGGTCGTCAGGTGGGCCGGGCGGACCCGGCCGACAAGCGCGCCGGCCGAGCCGGTGCCGGCCTTGCCACTCGACCGGCGAAGCGGGGGGTCGATCTGGCAGGCTGGTAGGCGTGCTGACGGTGCCGGTACGCCAACTGGGGGAATCGGAGCGCCGCGCGGTCGAGCGTCTACTCGACCATGACCCGTTCGCGGGCGCGCAGGTCGCCGAGCGGATCGCCGCGCGCGGGCTGTCCTGGTGGCGGGCCGAGGGCAGAATCCTGGGGTACGGCGCGCGCCGCAACCTCGAATCACTGTGCTGGCTCGGCGGCAACCTCACGCCGGTGCTGGCGACCGACGCCGCGGTAGCCGCCTTCGCCGACCTCCTCGCCGGCGAGGAGCGGCTCTGCTCCTCGATCGTCGGCCGAGCCGATGCGGTGCTCGGGCTGTGGGACCGCCTCTCCGACACGTGGGGGCCAGCGCGGGACGTCCGCCCCAACCAGCCACTGCTGGCCACCGACACCCTGCCACCCGTACCGGCCGACCCGGAGGTACGCCAGGTCCGCTCCGGCGAGGTCGATCGACTCTTCCCCGCCGCGGTGGCCATGTACACCGAGGAGGTCGGCGTCTCCCCGCTGGCCGAAGACGCCGGACGCAGTTACCGCCGACGGGTCAACGACCTGGTCCGGGCCGGTCGGGCGTACGCCCGCTTCGTCGACGGCAAGGTCGTGTTCAAGGCCGAGTTGGCCGTCGTCACCAAGCGGACGGCGCAGGTCCAGGGCGTCTGGGTGGCACCCGAGTGGCGGGGTCGAGGAATCGCGACGGCCGCCATGGCAGCCGTGGTCCGCGACGCGCTGCTGCGGGTCGCCCCCACCGTCAGCCTGTACGTCAACGACTTCAATCTCCCAGCCCGCCGGGTCTACGAGCGCTGCGGCTTCCAGCCGATCGGCACCCTCGCCACGGTCCTCTTCTGACCGCTCCGCGCTTCGCCGGAGCGCCGTGCGCCGTGCGCCGCGCGCCGCGGCCCGTGCGCCGTGCCCGTGCGCCGTGCGCCGTGCCCGTGCGCCGTGCCCGTGCGCCGTGCATTACCGGAGATCTTGGACAGTTTCCGTTACGGCGTAACTGTGCTGTCCCGAGACATGTGTCAAGGTGAAGTCCCGATAGATGTGTCATGGGTTGTTGATCATGTTGTTCGGGTGAGGGTGATGTAGTCCTTGTCGGGCTGCAGGTGTAGGTGGCCGATGGGTTGCCCGTGGGGGTCGTAGACGGTGACGTGGTTGCTGTCGCGGATGGCGGTGACGGTGGTGCCGGCGTGGGTGGTGCCGACGCTGGTGCGGTGCCCGGCGATGCGGA
This sequence comes from Micromonospora sp. NPDC049175, assembly GCF_043197345.1. NCBI lineage: Bacteria > Bacillati > Actinomycetota > Actinomycetes > Micromonosporales > Micromonosporaceae > Micromonospora > Micromonospora sp. NPDC049175. The sequence continues at coordinate 286,160 of NZ_JBICSY010000008.1, forward strand.
TTGCGCCGGTTTGGCTGACGCGGCAGTGGTGCAGGGTGGCGTCGGTTTGTGTGGGTGGGCTGTGGGGTCCGCCGAGGCTGGGTGCGACGGCCCAGGTGTGGGCGGGGGTGGCGCGTGCGGGTAGGGCGCTGTGGCGTCGTTGGGTGTTGTAGTAGCGGCGGTAGATGTTGAGCAGTGTCTGTAGGTCGGTAATGGTGTTCGGTGTTGGCTGGGTGCTCAGCCATTTTTTGAGGGTTTGGTGGTGGCGTTCGACTTTGCCGCAGGTCTGCGGGTGGTAGGGGCTGGAGTTGATCGGCCGGATACCGTGGTCGAGTAGGCACTGAACGAAGGTGGAGATCGACCCGGGTTTGGTCAGTCGGCTGGTGAACGCGGTGCCGTTGTCGGACAGCATGAGGGCGGGGGTGCCGTACTCGTCGAACGCCTGCCGGATCGCGGTGAGGGCGCCTTCGGCGGTCTCCGCGATCGTCGCGTGACAGCCGACGAGGGTTCGGGTGCAGTCGTCCAGGACGTCGAAGACCGCGG